>CAJUSK010000036.1 GCA_910589075.1 uncultured Lachnospiraceae bacterium | reverse complement strand
ATTTTTGTGCTATAAGCACTTGCTACACCACCCGCATAGCAGGTGGTTTTCTGTTTCGCACGTCTCCGTTTTTCGGAACACGAAAAACTCCGCCGCACTCAACCGGCTAAAGCCGATAACAAAAGTGCGCTTCGCACACTCCCGCGTCCAAATTTTCCGGAAGGCGCAGCTTTTGTTCCGCGCGCGAAGCTGCGCATCCCTTTTGTTTCATAGGACGCACCTTCCTATGAAAAAACAAAAGTGCGCTTCGCACACTCCCGCGTCCAAATTTTCCGGAAAGCGCAGCTTTTGTTCCGCGCGCGAAGCTGCGCATCCCTTTTGTTTCATAGGACGCACCTTCCTATGAAACAAAAAAAGTCCTGAAAGGACAACCCTACAAGACAGGAGGTATCTTCCATGCAAATACACAACTATGTACAGAGAGAACTGACCGAAACAGAAGAACATACCATCAGACATTTCAGATATTATTATAATAACAGAAGATGTTTTGCATTAATCGGTGATCATGTAATTGCGGCATTGTCAGATGAATATTCCGGCAATCCGGAACAGCTCAAGCAGGAAGCGCTTGAAAACATGTCTCATGTGCTGAATACACCGCCGGATTTCACCACATATGTCATGGATGACTTGTTCGGTCTGGTGGAAATGCATTATGGATTATATGCAGTAAGCCCGGAAAAGCTGTCTGATGAAGAGATTGCATCCGGCAAAGTACATATCACCACCGGCCTTGTTGCGAGAAGTTTATGTCTGGAAGCATGCCAGAGAGGTACTGTCATTGCAATAAATGACGAAGAATTGTGACCGCTGTCTGTTGACAGATCATTTTAAAAATTTAAGCATGACAAAAGCGGCAGTATCGTAAAGATACCGCCGCTTCTACTTTAGCACTGAAGATATAGCGAAAATCCGAAACCGTACCCGTTCGAAAACGGGACTCGGATGATCATATCTATCCAGTGCAGGAAAAGGGACTTGAACCCTCATGAGCGCAATGCTCACACGGACCTGAACCGTGCGCGTCTGCCAATTCCGCCATTCCTGCTCACCGTGCGGGAGATGGGACTTGAACCCACACGCCTATACGGGCACAAGATCCTTAGTCTTGCCTGTCTGCCAATTCCAGCACTCCCGCATGTCGTGCCGCAAGTAGTATACTATCACCTTATGGGATGAAAGTCAATACTTTATTTTAAAAAAATTGACAAATTTCTCCGGCGCCTGATTAATCGGTGGCTAATCCCTGTAAACCAGCGCATAAGCCCCTGTACAATCTGTCTCAAATTGCACCTTATTTCCCCGCTCATCCATGTTTTCCAGAGCAGCCGGCTGCCCTTGCCAGACCCGCAACATCCTAAACTGCCTGCCGCTTTTCTGGTACTGAGCCGGAATGTCAAACAAAAGCTGCACGGAATGATCCAGCTTATCCACCGGTTTGCCGGCATGTGCAAAAGAAATATTATACATGCCAATATATTGATAGTCTTCCCGCACGCTGTCAAAAGCCTCCCGGCACTGTCTGCCCTGTACGACCTGGCTGGTTGTAATGCTGACGGCATCTATCTTATATCCCGGTGCAAAGACACAGGCACTGTTGGACCAGTTCACCCGTGGCACATCATCCTCATCATGATCTCCCCGCTTTACAAAATGGGCCACAACCGTATGGTCATAAAATCCGGGACAGAATACATAATAAGCGCTTTTGGAAACAATCACCCCATTATCCGTAAAATAGGCAAAGGAATAACCGCTGTTGGGAACGGCCGACACCGCAATACTGTCACTGTCCGCCGCATAGATGCCGTTCTGGAAAGTCTCCCCATTACAGAGTGCCGACACACTGCCCATGGTATAATCCTCCGAGTAAGCCGTAACAGCCCTGGAAGCCGCCGTAATCTCCTCCGCCTGAGCCACCTGTCCCGGTACAGAAGCCACGGAAAATAACACAGCGCCGGACAACAGCGCCACCATGTTACACAGCCCATTCTTTTTCATTGTTCCTTCCCCCTTCTCCATTTGTATTTATACATCTGTCATAAGCTCTGGCTTTCGAAGTGTTCTCTTATACCACAGTCCGCCAACCAGAACAAGCGCCGAAGCCCTGTGACTTGCAGAGGACAACAGATCCCCGTCATAAGAGATATGGCAGCGCCCCGACATACTTATCCCGCAGCCGCTCCGTCAAAGTATCCGTCTGTGCCAGATGGTCCTTTATGTCGGCCAGTTTCACCCACCAGGCTTCCGGCCAGTCGCCGGCACAGGCACGGATATGCTGTATATACGGAATATAATCCATACCCTCCGGCCTGGTCAGTATGGAAAGGCATTTTGTAATGCGTGTCCCCACAATACCTGCATCCTCTTTATATTCCGTATCTTCCAGCAGATCATGCATCAGCGCCAGCGCAAAGCAATCCTCCTGTATCCCGGCTGAAATCATGGGATTTTCCCTGATATATCCTGCAACCCGCACCGCATGCTCAAAGGTTTCGGACGTATAATAACGCCGTGCAGTCTCATATGCGTATTCCACAAGATTCATGGCCGCCCCTTATCCTATGGTAATATCCTGCGCAGAAAAGCAAACGCATTCAATCCCAGCAGTTTTCTTAGTTTTTCCTGGCTCATACCGGCTTCCAGAAAAGCAGCCGTAAGCAGCGCAAGCTCCCCGTAACCGGTCAATATATCCCAGCCCGCATCCGCTTCCTCTCCCAGTTCCCTTCTTGCCAGCTCATACCTGCGGCAAAGATCCAGCCCAAGACAGACATGTTCTGCACCCGCACGTTCCGTCAGATACATGCCATGCCTTGTGAGAAGTTCCAGGCCGCCGCCCCGATCCGCTCCAACCAGCAGGCTGCAGCCGTTCAGACCGATGATACCGCCCCTGTCGGAAAGCAGATCAATCTGCCCGTCTGTCAGATTCCGATAGTGAAAATAAACTGCCCGCGCATTGGAATGCGTGGCCAGGATAGGAATCTCCGCTTCTGTCAGCACTTCTTCCGTCCCTTCGTCATTGAGATGGCTGATATCCAGGAACATATGCAGTTTCTCCATTGTCCCTATGGCACGTATGCCTTCTTCCGTAAGTTTCCCGCGTATTTCGTAATGTTTTGCGGCCCGGCAGCAGCCGTAAGCCAACAGATTCTGCCTGCTCCAGGCAAGCGAAGCGCCCATAACGCCCAGCTCTGACAACAGTTCCAGCAGTCCCGTATCCACGCCAAGAAAATCCAGCCCTTCCAGATACAGCAAAATCCCTATGGATTCTCCGGCATATGCCCGGTCCAGATCCGCCCGGCAGCGAATCAGGTGCACTTCCCCTTCCAGATCCCGCAATTCTTCTTTCAGCGCCAGAATCTGTAACAGCGCATTCCGCAGGCCATTCTCCGGCAGACAGGTATCCTCCACATATACTGAGGCGCCCACCAGCGCGATGCCTGCTTTTTTCCAGAGAGGCAGATACGCGGTTCGAATGATATTGTATACACCGCATCTGTGCCTGAACAACAGTTCGCCGGGCAGATCCAGATGCAGATCCGCTACCGGGGTCTGCGCGTGCAGTCCACCGGCAATTTCCCGGTTTTCCAGTGAAATATCCAAATAATGTCTCCTGACGGATGTTTTCTTTTATTTTATTGCCACCCGGAAACTTCTATTCCATTTTATGGTTTTCCCCGGTACATCCATCGTCCGTCTGTGTGCCTCTGTGCGCCCCGGCCACCTCTTTGCCCGCAGCCAGCAGCAGCCCCCAGGCCCGGCGCAGTTCCCCGGCCATTTGCCCGTCCGTGTCCCGCAATGCCCTGGCCATCCGTCTGGCTGTCTGTGCCCAGTTGCCCGAAAAATCCAACAGCGTTTCCACTTCTGCGGCATCCAGTATGGCAAACAGCTCCTTTGTCAACGCTTCCTGCTCCGCCAGGCCCATCGTCTCAATCCAGCGGTTCAGCACTTCCACAGCCGCCTTTCTCCCTCTGTAAATGTCCCGCACTGTCACAAATCTTCCGTCCCGGACAATCCAGGAAAAGGGATTGTGCTGCAACAGCCCAAATGTATTGCTCTCCACCACCGTATAGGTTCCGGAATCCTCAAACAACATCCCCACCAGAGAGGAATGCGGTACAATTTTCCGAATGCGCCCGCGAATCTCCGGGTAAGTCACAGCATCCCGGTGGCAGGGCAGAACCCCCGGCCCGTCCAGGCTGTAAATCTGCCTGATCCGCTGCCGGACCTGCGCCTGACAGTGCATGGCCCCATATACGGCCAGATTGCCGCCTTTGGAATGTCCTCCCACCAGCAGGGTCCCTTCCCACCGCCCGGCAGCTCTGTCCAAATAGGCCGCGCTCAGTTTCTGACTTGTAACCGGCGCTCTGGATGACAGATAGCAGTCTTCTTTCCAGCCTGCCAATGTTTCGTCCGTTCCCCGGAAAACAATACAGACAGAGCCGTCTTCCAAAAGGCAGGTACAGGCAAAAAACTGCGACGGCTCCGTCCTGTCAAGCCGATATGCACAATCCGCAACCTGCATTGTCTGAAAACGGCGGCTTGTGCGCATCGCTTCAAACAGGGCATAATTATCCTCTGCAAAACGCGTATCCGCGAACAGTTCTTCAAATCTGTCTCTGTGACGGATCGCACCGACAGTTACACCGCTGTGTCCTTCCCCGTTCTCCATGAGCACCCTTTCCAGTTTCAAATAGGAAAACTGTGCAATTACCAGGCTGTCCTCATCGGAAAAAGGCCGTTCCAACAATGAATATGTACCATACTCTCTGATGTAGTCGATGATATTCCCCATACAGCTCCTTAAAATTTCGCCTGAATATGACCGATCCGTTTCAGCAATACGGAAATGCTTCCGTCGGGCTCTGTTATAAATTCCACTCTCCCGCTGTCTTTATACTGGTCCATGGGAATTTTCAGTTCGATTCCGGTATCGGTAAAGAGATGCTGGGTCTGATATTTTCTGACAGTCGTGTCATTCTTTGGCATGACTTCTTCTTTGGCCATATCATATTGTTCCATTTTCTCCTGAAAACGCTCCCTGAGCTTTGGTTCATCCCCGAAAATCCGGTCTGCAATGGCTTCCACCACAAATCCGCCGTTTTCTGCAATCTCCTCCGAAATGATACTCTTGGCCCGCATATGCTCTTCATACTGCTCATATTCTTCGTAATTTTCCTTCTGGATATTCGCCACTGTCCTGGTAACAATATCCAGCTTGGCCTTATGGGACAAATGGCTGCTGCATTTTAAGAACAGCCAGGAAAAGTAATTGGTCTTTTCTCCGTTGATCTCATATTTTTTCTCGATCAGCCGCACGGAGAAATCCTGCAGGCTGATCACCGCAGCCTCCTGCAGCCGCTGGGACTGTGCAGGCAGCGTTGCCTTGTAGCGTATTATCTCATTAAAATTGCCATTCTCAAGGGGCAGGGTCCGATGGGTATAGGAATCCCGGAAATTCATTTTGAGCAGCGCCATGTATTCTCCCTCGCCCGCCCGGAAACGCACAACCGCCAGATCCGCCGGAGGTATCTCAATATTGCTGTTCATAATCTCATACAACAATTCCGCCGCCTGTCTGCTGAACGTTACAAAGTCCTCTTCCCGGTAAGCCGACAGCATACGGTAAATCTCCGACTGCTCCTTGTAAAACGCACAGTCCCTGCTGTCATCCCCGGCTACAATACGGAAAATATGATCCCGCAAAAACTCTGCAAAATCTGAACCGAATTCGATTTCCTGATCCGACAGTACGGGCAGCCCCACCGTGGAATCCAGTATATGTACAATCACATGCCGTATCCGTATATCTTCTTTTTGCATGTGTCCTCCTTTGTATTTGCTTTGTTATTTCTTATGGAGTGCCAATGGCCTGAATATGGTTTTCCTCCCGATAAATCCCACAATACGAACCAACAGAATGCCGGGCAGTATGCCAATGCTGTCCACCGCCACATCCCGTGCAGAAGGCCCTCTGCCCGCCACAAAAGACTGATGGTATTCGTCCAGACCTGCAAAAGAAACGCAGAATACCCCCGCCAGCAGCACCAGCCAGAGGCCCCTGATACCATATACATACAGGGGAAACGCCACTGTCACCGCAAGCACAAAGTATTCTGTCACATGAGCAGTCTTTCTCACATAGTAGTGAATCTGTTCCGTATACGCTGCAATCTGCTCAGCGCTCCACCCCTTTTCCAGCACCTGGTCCGCGGTGACCACGACCTTCTCACTGACCATACGGCTCAGTCTCGCGGAAGAGACCCCGTCCTGGGATGAAAAGCTGAAAATCAGATACATCACCACAATGGCAGGCAAAAAAGAAAGGGGTTTGAGCAGATAACGCAACAGTTTTTTAATAAATAATCCGATATATTTCATAGTATTTTGATTTTATCCTGTTTCCACTTTTACTGCAATTATTTTTCTCTTAAATTTTAATTAAATGATTGCATTTTTTGCCGAAATATTGTGTAATAGTAATATAAGGAGATGAAATATATATGGGTACATTATTGAAAGGCGTTCAAAGCGTCCTGATTGCACTTGGCATCATTGCAGTCATCGGTACCGGGGTTGTGGTATATTACAATACTGTCAAACCGCCGGAAGACGAAACGGCTGCCATAGAAGAGACTCAATCCGGTACGGAAACGGAAACAGCAGCGGAAACAGACAGTTCAGACGCTGCGGGCACGGGGAATGAAACCGAAACAGACGGCGTCACAGACCCCACGATGGTTCCGGTTTCAAACGGCGGCACCGCCTCCGACACATTTACCCCGGAAAACGGCCATGAGCATACTTACACAAGCACAGTGCTCCGCCCTGCTTCCTGCACGGAACAGGGAGAAGTAAAATACGAGTGTTACTGCGGCGATTTTTATGTGGATTCCCTTCCCGCCCTGGAGCATAATAAAGGCGAATGGATCACCGTGCGTTCAGCCACCACCACCCAGACCGGTCTGCGCCAGAAGTCCTGTACGCTCTGTGGCAGATCCCTGGAGGAAGAGACAATCCCCATGCTGACCGCTTCCAGCGATTCAAGCAGCAAGGACAGCAAGAAAAAAGACACCGATGACGACCACAGACACACCTACACTTATGAGATTACATCCGAAGCCTCCTGCACAGAAAAAGGCGAGAAAACTTATACATGTACCATTTGTGGCAGCACGTTTAAGACCAGCATCCCCGCCACCAATCATCCCAGCAGAAGGACTGTACGCAGCGACGGCAACTGCGCGAATGATGGCACCATAGAAACAGTCTGCAATCTCTGTGATGCGGTTATTTCTTCTGAATCTCTGCATTATGACCACCAGTGGAGTTCCTGGTCCACCACCACAGAGCCCACAACCACCGCAGCAGGCGTCAGAACCCGAACCTGCAAGAAATGCGGCGAACAGCAGACAAGAAGCATTGCGAAGCTGCCAGGCGGTTCGAATTCAGGCAGCAATTCCGGCGGTTCGAATTCAGGCAATAATTCCGGCGGCTCGAATTCGGGTAACAATTCCGGCGGCTCGAATTCGGGTAACAATTCCGGTACCAGCCATACGCACAGCTATAATTCTGTTGTAACCGTCCAGCCTACCTGTACGGAGCCCGGCACTACCACTTCGACTTGTTCCTGCGGCGATACACGTACCGAAGCAAAACCGGAAGCACTGGGACACAAGCCCAAAGGAGAATGGGTGACTACCAAACCGGCTACCACCACCGAAGAAGGCGAACAGGTTCAATATTGTGCACGTTGCGGTGAGATTGCCTTAACACAGAAACTGTCAAAACTGCCGGAAGTGCATACACATACCTGGGACGACTCAAGAGGTATCATCCTCAGAAAGCCTACCTGTACGGAAACCGGATCCAGAAGACGTACCTGTACCACCTGTGGATATTGGAAACTCAGCACCATTGACGCATTGGGACACACCTACTACTGGAGGACAGAAACAGAAGCGACAAACACTACGCCCGGCCTCAAGGTGGAAGAATGCAGTGTCTGCGGAACCAAATCAGGCAGAACGGAAGAAATCCCTGCCACAGGCGGCGGAACTACCCCTGCACCGACACCTCCCGGAGGCGGAACCACTCCTACACCGACACCTCCCGGAACCGGTGGCACTCCCTGACAACAGCCTGTGACATTCATCATCCAGGAGAATTGTCATAAAAGAGAATCAGGCGGGAAACTGAAGTATTACAGTTTTCCCGCCTGATCCTCTTTTTTTCTTATATAAGGTTTTTCATACAGATTTGTTTCTATTGTTATGAACAATAGATTGCAGGCTTTGCCAGCAAACCTATTGTCGTAAAAAACAGCCGGCGGATTCACCTCACACATTGTACAGTGAACCCATCGGCTATATGAATTGTTTCGTAATGATATGGCATTCTTTATGCTACTTTGCCTTTTGCAATTTCTGCCAGCTTTGCGAAACCTTCCGCATCATTGACAGCCATTTCAGCCAGCATCTTTCTGTTAATATCAATCTCCGCCAGCTTCAGGCCATACATAAACCTGCTGTAAGATAAACCATTCAACCGTGCAGCCGCATTGATACGCGCAATCCAGAGCTGTCTGAACTGACGCTTTCTCTCTTTTCTGCCTGCATAGGAAGATGCGAGCGCCCTCATAACGGACTGTTTTGCCACTCTGTACTGTTTTGATCTTGCTCCTCTATAACCTTTGGCCAGCTTTAAAACTCTTTTATGTTTCTTTTTTGCATTTAAACCGCCTTTAACTCTTGCCATGTCTCATACCCTCCTTGCCATTTATAAATATGGTAAAATCTTCTTCATATTCTTAACATTGGTTGCATCGGTTGTTGTTGTTTTTCTCAGATTTCTCTTTCTCTTAGCAGATTTTTTTGTTAAGATATGACTCTTATACGCTTTTGCTCTTTTTAATTTACCTGTTCCGGTTACTTTAAAACGTTTTGCTGCTGCTCTGCTTGTCTTCATTTTTGGCATCGCTACATTCCTCCTGTCATTCAATCTGTAGTTAACTCTATTTTAACTGCACGAATTAACGCTTTTCAGTTAAAAACATCGTCATGCTTCTGCCTTCCACTTTGGGCGCCTTCTCGATTACGGCGATATCTGCAAGGTTCTGTGCAATGTCGTCCAGAATATGTTTGCTGTTTGCCATATGCGCCATCTCCCGTCCGCGGAAACGCAGGGTGATCTTGACCTTATCCCCTTTTGACAGAAACTTTCTGGCTGCGTTTACTTTTGTATTCAAATCATTTTTATCAATATTGGGAGACAGACGGATCTCCTTCACTTCAATAATCCGCTGTTTCTTCTTCGCTTCCTTTTCCTTGCGGGTCTGCTCATATCGGAACTTCCCATAATCCACGATTTTACATACCGGCGGCTTCGCTGTTGGCGCAATCTTCACCAGATCCAATCCTGCCTCTTCGGCAATTCTCATAGCCTCTCTGGAAGACATAATCCCCAACTGTTCACCGGCTTCACCAATGACACGTACTTCTCTGTCCCTAATCTGTTCGTTCACCATTAAATCACTAATAATTGTTACCCCCTATGCAAAAAAAGTGGATAGCATAACTATCCACTGCAAAACTCTGTACATATATACCATCCTGGTATCTCTGTAGCAGAACGCTGACGCCTGAAGCCTGATTGCCGCAGGGTGAGAGTGGATACTCTGCTTGGTTGTTCTGTATCATACTTTACTAAAATATCATATCTTCCAATGGATGTCAAATGTTTTTCAATCTTTGTACAAAACAAATATGTTGTTGTGACGGTAAAAAACACGCTTTGCAAACTTTCTATCGTCATGAACAATAGAATCCACGCTTCGCGTGTCTTCTATTGTCATGAATCAAAACAGGCAGCCCTCCCACTCAATGGAAGGGCTGCCTTGATCATCTTACGATTGCTTTCTGAAGGTATTGCAGGATGTCTGTCCGCACTCACATGCACCTTTTCCGGAAATATCCACATGTTCTGCATGACATTTATAATTTTTGTTATACATGCAGTCGCACGCTTCACAATCAATGCTGATGGTATGGCAGGGATGTTCCAGGGCGCTTATATAAGAATCCCCCGCACGTTTGCCGGAAAAGCTCTCACAGCATGTATCGCCCCTGCTCTCCGCATGCTTGCCGCCTACGGTAATATCCCCTTTGCAGCAACTTTTACACTTGTTATATACGCAGTTTTCCACACCGCAGTCTAACTGTGCCATAGTTCCACTCTCCTTTTCCTGTTTTCCCTTTAGTATCTCTCATCCATTTCCGTATTATTCGGGAATTTGCGATTCTCCATACAAAAACCCCCGAAACCGCATAATTGCAGTCCCGGAGGCTTATTTAGGGGAGGATAAGTATTTTGTATCTTTTGTAAAAGTTTAATCAAAGGAGGGGGTCCATTTGATTAATCATAGTATGACCCCATATTTTATTTCCTATACAGGAATCTGAAAAAAATTTAATAAAAAAATAAAAACTGCTGTTTCTTCCCATATGGACAGGTCAGTTGATTTGTTATATAATGAAAAAGCGCATGTATGCGCATGCAGCCGTCGTTTTATGGCTGGGTATCATACAAAAAAGCAATAGAAAATACGCTTTTCAGACTTTCTATTGTCAGAAACAAAATTGACCGCGAACTGTGGCAGTCAGCATAAACAGGACAAATCATCAATATAAAGGGGAAAAAGCTATGGCATTATTACAACAGTGGAGAGACAAAGCATACGACGAAAAAGCAAACAAAGGAGACCTTCAGAGATTATGGGCTGCATATTTCCAAAAAGAAAAGGAAATCTATGCAGAGCTCCTGAAAAATCCCGATGAAGTGGTAACAGGCACCGTCAGGGAACTGGCGGAAAAGTATCATGTAGACATCATGACCATGACCGGATTTCTGGACGGTATCAACGACAGTCTGAAAGAAGCAAATCCCATCGAAGAGATGGAGGAGGACACACAGGTCAATCTGGGATTTGAGAAAGAGCTTCTTTATAAGAATATGGTAGGCGCCGGAGCAGACTGGTTGTATGAACTGGAAGCATGGAACGATATCTTCGACGAAGCAACCAGAAAAGCTCTGTATAAAGAACAGAAATCCTCTACTACCATTGTAAAGGATGCCAAAGTCTATCCAAACGATCCCTGCCCCTGCGGCAGCGGCAAAAAATATAAAAAATGCTGCGGAAGAAAGTAAGTCCATTTTACAAACTTCCATCTGACGGATACCATCAGGATATAAAAGGGGGTGTCGCAAAATCATCAAATTAGATGATTGAGCGGCACCCACTTTTTATATCCTGAAAAATTGCTTACAGTTCCATTGACTTTCTTACGGAATCAAAGACAAAGCCTCTTCATCTCCTACCAGGATCACATCCTTGTGTAACTGCAGAACGGAAGCCGGAACCTGCGGTGTGCAGGGACCAAAGAAAGCATCTCTTACGATCTGTGCTTTGGCTTTGCCGCTTACAACAAGCAAAATCTTCTTTGCGCGCATAATCGTACCGATACCCATGGTATACGCCTGTCTCGGAACCTCGTCCATGGAGGCAAAGAAACGTGCATTGGCATCGATGGTGCTCTGGGTCAGATCTACGCAATGTGTATCTGTTTCAAACACATCTGACGGTTCATTGAAACCAATATGACCGTTATGTCCCAGTCCCAGAAGCTGCAAATCAATGCCGCCTGCCTGACGGATAATTTCATCGTATGCTGCGCAGGCTGCCGCACTGTCCGGCTCCAGGCCGTTGGGTACATAGGTGCTGTCCTGTCTGATATTCACATGTTTAAACAGATGGTCGTTCATAAAATACCGATAGCTCTGATCATTTTCCGGAGACAGCCCCTTATACTCATCCAGGTTAACGCTGGTAACTGCCGAAAAATCCAGATCGCCGTTGTTATACCTGCGCACAAGCTCTTCATATGTGCCAATGGGTGTGGAACCTGTTGCCAGTCCCAGCACACAGTCCGGCTTCAGTATAACCTGTGCGGCAATTACATTGGCCGCCATACGGCTCATGTGATCATAATCTTTCGCTTTGATAATTTGCATAATTCATATCCTCCTATACATTATGTCCCTGCCTATACTCTAACATACTGGAAAAAAAGTACAAGAGCTTTATACAACTTTGTCCAAATCATTCTGTGATTTCAGCATTATGCTCAGAACAAACGTTTTTCCCTCTGTTCGCCAGTCCACACCGCCGCAATATTTTTCCGCCGACGCCTGCATATTCAAAAAGCCGATTCCGTGCATTTTCCGATCTTCCTTATTTGTAGCCGGAAATTCCCGCCCATTCCTGCACAAAATACAACCGTTAAAACTGTTCTCCACTTGCAGGAAAAACAGCCTGCCTCTTTGAAAAGAAAAAATACGAATCCACTTTTCGTCTTCTGCCGGCAGCCTGCCGCATGCTTCCAGGGCATTGTCCAGAGCATTACATAAAATGACAGTCATGTCATAGTTATCAATCTGCAGCCCCTTTGGAAAAATGAGTCCGTCTGCATCCATTGTCAGTTTTGGTATCTTCTCCGCCGCCTCATGAAATTTCATATGCAAAACGGCATCCGCCACCATATTTCCCGTTTTAAATGCCGGCTCCAGACTGTCCATGGTCCGTTCCAGAACGCCCATCCAGTCGGTCAGTTCCTGTTGTTTTTCCTCTCCGTCACCACGCTGCCGCACCAGTTCATGCATAACTGCCAGCTGATTTTTCATATCGTGTTTCATGCCCCGAATATGGGCATATGTGCGGTTCATTTCCTGCATATGTTCCTGCATACTTCTGACCTGCTGTTCCATCACCATCCTGCTGCCCTTCTCCCGGTTCAGCACAATCATATCCTGCCAAAGCCCCACACTGCACAGGATGGATTTCAGACACAACAGCAGAATGACCGGCACAATCACCGTCAGGAGCGGATAATTGTCATACAGCAATTCAGGAATACCGTCTTTGACTGTCACAACAATGATGCGCAGCAATACGCAGATCAGCACTCCCGTCATGGCCGGTACGCCCAAAAACAACAGCTCCATCCCGCCCATGTCAGAATCCTTTTCCCTGTATTTCTTTACAAACCTGCGTACACACAGAAAAAACAGCAGCGTAAACACGGCGTATTCCAGTGCCAGCAGCAGGAATTCCGTTGCCTGCATGAGAAACAGAAAACATTTGTCCGAAATAACAGGCCCATCCGCTCTGAGAAAATACCAGAGATACAGATCAAATATAGAATTTCCCCAAACGATAATCATATATGCAAGGAAGAAACTGATTTCGTGAAAAGCCATAAAAACAACAGACAGATACAGCCGGTAACCCACCGACCCACGATACAGAAGAGAAAAAGAGAGAAGCAGCAAACAATACAAAACGACCAGTTTCCACAGCGGACGCAGCCCGTCATTGATACCGGGCGTCCATATCCGAAAGGCAACCTTGCCCAGAATCCAGGCAGCCCACATAAAATACCGGCAGCCCCGCCATCGTTCCTGCCCGTCCTGCATAAACTGACCTGTGAAATAAGACAGAATCCAACCCTGCAAAACAATGGAAAGCAGCTCTGTCAGTGTAAGCAGACCATTATACATAGGAAATGCCTCCGTTCTGCAGATAGCGCATATACGCCCTGACAAAAGCGTTGTACTTCTCTCTGGAAAGAAATATCTTCATCCCGTCTGTCAGAGTAATGCTGTCCGTGGTATACTCCAGAACATGGGCCAGATTGACCAGATATCCTCTGTGACAGCGATAGAAATTCACACCCAGCTGTTTTTCCAGGGCCTGCATCGTCCCATAGATTTCATAATTTCCCCGGCATGTGTGGATTTCGGCCTTCCGCATCCTGCTTTCCACATAGAGAATATGGTCTTTCCTAAGCAACACATTCCTGTTTCGGTTTCTGATGAGAAAAGTCTCCTGCTTATGCTTTTTTTCCACCTTACGGGCTGCCGCTTCAAAGACCTGGGCAAATTTCTCCCCGGAAATGGGTTTCAGCAGATAATGAAAAGCGCCCACATCAAATGCATCAAACACATACTCCTTCAGCCCCGTTATAAAAATCAGCAGCAGATCCTCGTCTGCTTTCCGTAATATCCTGGCTGTCTCAATGCCGTCTTTTCCATCCATGCGGATATCCAGAAAAACCATATCAAACCGTTTCCCGGCGTCCAGCAGCGCCTCGCCCGACGCATAGCATGTCAAAGATACATCGGGTCTTCGTTCCTCCACCAGCCTTTTTAACTGTTCCCGGATTTCTTTTTCATCGTCACAGATAGCTATCTCCAAACTTTCACCTCATATTCCTAATATCCCCGCCCCAAAAGGCAATCCTGAAAACCACAGGCAGGGAGAATCCCGGACGGATTCCCCTCTCACCTGTATCTTTATCATATATCGGATGATTTCACGGATAATTTGCAGAAATGTCATGAAGAATCTGAGAAATGTTACGAAAAACAGGAAAACCTATTTTACTCCAAGCTCCGCAAGCTCCCGGAGAGCCGCTTCCCTTGTGGTAAAAAGAATCCCATGCAGCCCGGCAGCCTTTGCAGCCCGGACATTTACGTCCAAATCATCCAGGAATACACATTCGTCCGCAATCAGATCATAGATTTCCAGAAGCCGCGCATAGATCTCCGGCTGTGGCTTGATCAGCTTCTCTTTGCAGGATAGGATGCCTCCGTCCATATATGGCATAAAATCCAGGGCATGGCTGCATTCTTTTTCCGCCTTGAAAGAAAAATTGGACAGATAATACACATGGTACCCCTTTCCCTTGAGTTCCTGTATCCAGGGAATGGCATAATCCGCTTTGCTTACCAGACCGCCCACATTCTCCATCATCCGGCGGATTTCCTTCTCCACACCGGGATCATTCTGCACCAGAAGTCCGATTACCTCTTCATCATTCAGCACCCCTCTGTCGAATTCGTTCCACGCCTCACTCTTGACCGTGGCACGGATCACCCGCTCCCGGACTGCTTCTGAGAACCCGAAGCTGTGGATATGAGACTCCCATGTATAATACGTCAGTACATTCCCGATATCAAATACTATGTTTTTTATCATTGGTTTTCCTCCTGCCATCGCATACTTTTCTAAGCATACAACAGTTCCCATACCCTGTCAAACCTTGCAGGCGCTTTTCATATCTGCTAAACTATCAGACAGAAACCACTTCATCCAAATCAAATCGGGGGACTTTTTATGTACACTACCATCTTATGGGATCTGGACAATACACTGCTGGATTTTACAGCAACGGAAAAACATGCGTTTAACGCTTCCATGCGCAGTGCAGGCTTAACGCCCACCGACGCCCTGCTGGCCCTCTATTCCGAGATCAATCTGGCCTTCTGGAAACGACTGGAACGGGGCGAGCTCACAAGGGAGGCACTGTTGAGCCAGCGGTTTATCAGCTTTTTTGAAGCGGCAGGAATTACCGGTGTGGACGCGGCACAATTCCGCGATACGTATCAGAACAATCTGGCCGGTGTCTGTTTTTATCTGGAGGATGCCCTGGCACTCTGTACCCGGCTTCATCAAACCCACCGGCAATATATTGTGACAAACGGCGTGGCCTCCACACAGCGAAGCCGGTTAAGACTGGGCCATCTCATGGAAGTCATGGACGGCGTTTTCATTTCAGAAGAACTGGGCTACGAAAAGCCGGCGCCGGAATTTTTTGACATCTGTTTCCGAAAGATTCCCGGCTTTCAAAAAGAGGAAGCCGTCATCGTAGGCGACTCCCTCACAAGTGATATGCTGGGCGGTAATCAGGCGGGTATTGCCTGCTGCTGGTACAATCCCCGCAATCTGCCGGCCCCGGACACAACCCGCATTGACCATACCATCCGGACACTACAGGAACTCCTGCCCATTGTACAGACTTTGCCAAAGTCATAAGGTATCCGCGCAGAACTTAACGCCGAAACCAATCTTTCATACAATCCAGGACACAAACCAGTTCTTCTTCCCTGATAATATATGGCACCATTGCATACAGATACTTCAGGAACGGGCGGGCAAATACGCCCCGTTCCCTGGCAAACTGCTGATAGCCTCTGAGGGTTTCGGCATCTTTTACTTCCACACAGACGCAGCCTCCCATCATCCGCACCTCCCCTATGCGCGGATCGGAAAAATCTGCCATTTCCCGCCGGGTAATCTCTGCAATCTTCGCAATTTTATCCATATACCCTTCTGTTTCAAACAAATCTATGGACGCAAGCGCCGCACTGCAGGCCAGCGCGTTCCCCATAAAGGTAGGGCCGTGCATCAGCGCCCGGTCCGCCTCATCGCTGTAAAACCCCGCATACACTTTCTGGTTTGCCACGGTTACTGCATGGCCGATATAGCCGCCTGTCAGCGCCTTGCCAAGCACCAGTATATCCGGCAATACCAGATCCGCCACGAACCGGTTTCCCGTCCGCCCAAAACCGGTGGCCACTTCATCAAAAATCAGCAGCACATCATAAGCATCACATAGCTGACGCGCCCGTTTCAGAAAGGCGACATCATACATCCGCATACCGCCGGCACCCTGCAGAAGGGGCTCCACAATCATGCAGTTCAAACTGCTGTGATAACGGGCAAAAGCGTCTTCCAATGCCGCAATCTCTGTGGGGATATGGATCACATCCTGTTTCTCCCCATAAGCCTCCAGTATGAAATGATAATCTGCATCGTCTCCTGCTTCCATAGTCTTAAAGGTATCCCCGTGATACGCATGGGTCAGAGACAGAATCTTTGTCCGCTTCGTCTCTTTCCTGTTTACATAATATTGAAGCGCCATTTTCAACGCCACTTCCACCGCCACACTGCCGGAATCGGAAAAGAAACAATAATTCAGATCCCCCGGCAGCCATTGCTCCAGTTTCTCCGACAGCCGCCGCACAGGTTCATGGGTCAGCCCGCCCAGCATCACATGAGAAAACTGCCTTGCCTGCCTGACAATGGCCTCTGTGAGCGCCGGATGTTTATAGCCATGTATCACACTCCACCAGGAAGAAACAGAATCAATCATCCTGCCCTGTTCCGTATACAGCCATACCCCTTTTGCATCCACAATATGATAAGGTTCCTGCATGGTTTTCATCTGTTCATATGGATACCAGATCATCGCAATTCTCCTTTTTCGCTTCCCGGTACAGGGAAGGCATGTCCTTTATTTTCATGTCCTCTTGCCCTGTAAACCGTCATTTCTCTTGCCCCCGGTACAGGGAAAGCACATCCTTTGTTTTCATGGGCAAATCCGTACATCCTTCCGGCACACAGGCAAGCACCGGCAGATGGGTGATGTACTCGCACATACGCTTATTGTCCTCTTCCATCACATCGCCGGGACGGAAACGGTTCAGCACAATGCCTGCCGCCTCGATCCCATGGTTTTTCATATATTCCGCAGTCAGCGTCACAGCGTTGATGGTTCCCAGTCCCGCATCCGCCACAATCAGGCAGACCGGAGACAATGCCTTGATCACATCCTCCATCCAGATCAGTTCCCCGTCAAAGGAGATGGGACAAGCGATACCGCCGCTTCCCTCAACTGTGATATACCCATAGCGTTCAGCCAGCCACGCATATCCGCGCTTTACAGTCTCCATCCGTACCGGGTTCCCCTCCAGCCGTGAGGCCAGATGGGGAGAAACAGCCGCCTGATACACATAAGGGCACATGGTTTTCAGAGATTGCTCCACACCGGAAATATGTTTTACATACAGGGCGTCCTCCGGTATCGGCCTGTTGTCCGTTCCCACTTCGTTGCCGCTCATGGCCGCCTTATAATAAGCAGCCTGCAGCCCTGCTTCCCGCAATTTTTTCAAAAACAGCCCGGCTACATAAGTTTTCCCCACATCCGTACCGGTGCCGGTAATAAATAAACTTTTACTCATTTCCATTTCCCCGTTTTCCTCACCGCCTGATTATCCCATACGTTCCAGCGCCGGTTTCAGCCGCCTGGTCAGTTCCGCCGCCAAAAAGCACAGACAAATATCCCCCGGCACCGCCAGCAGGAAACAATACAGGAACAACGCCCCCAGTCCAATGGGGCTGTTGATCACATAGTTACAGATCACATAATAATAGGACATACCTGCTCCGTATACGATTGCCAGACCCAGCAAATTGGCCGCCAGCACCTTTCCAAAGCTGATTTTTTCCAGCCGTTCCACCATACGCCCGGTGACATAGCTGGCAATTCCAAAACCAATGATGTAACCAAAACTGGGTTTCAGCAGATAATATATACCGCCTCCTTCCGCAAACACAGGCAGCCCAATCAACCCCAGCACCCCGTACAATGCCACACTGCAGGCTCCCAGCCGTCCTCCAAGCAAAAGCCCGGCCATCATCGTGAATAAAAACTGCAGTGTAAACGGTACGACCGGCACCGGAATCTTAATAAACGCCCCCGCTGTAATCAGGACTGTGAACAGTGCACACATAGCCATATCCCTTGTGGCAATCTTCTGCCTGATCCCCTGTTTTGTCTTTTGTTCCATAGGTTTGTCTCCTTCCTGTTTATCTGACTGTCCGTCTGTATATTTGTTAACCTCTTTAGTATATTTTGTTAACATTTGATTGTCAACCTTTTTGCAAATATAGTTGACATTTGTTTTACTCATGGCTATGGAAAGTTCGCAAAGCGTGCTTTCTATTGTTTATGACAACAGGTTTGCTGGCGAAGCCTGCAATCTATTGTTCATGACAATAGGTTTGCTGGTGAAGCCTGCAATCTATTGTTCATGACAACAGGTTTGCTGGTGAAGCCTGCAATCTATTGTTCCTATGTAAAAAGGTATGCCAATCAAATACAAAAACAGCACTGCAAAAATCCTTCTGCAGTGCTGCCTGTGTTCTGTTTTCCTGATTCAACCCAAACGGGGACTGTCATCTGTCTCTTTATTTTCTGAGGGAACTCTCTCTGTAGATAATATCATCCCGTCCGGGGCCATTGCTCACCATGGTAATCGGATAGCCGATCTGTTCTTCAATAAATTCCACGTAGTTTCTGCAGTTTTCCGGAAGTTCCTCATACTTCCGGATGCCGCGGATATCCTCTTTCCAACCCGGCAGCGCCCTGAGAACCGGTTTCGCCTGTTCCAGCTTTGCCGTCACCGGAAAATCTGTTGTAACAGCGCCGTCTATCTCATATCCCACGCAAACGGGAATTTCATCCAGATAGCCCAGTACATCCAGCACCGTAAAGGCCACATCCGTCGTACCCTGCAGGCGGCAGCCATATTTGGATGCCACACAGTCAAACCATCCCATTCTTCTGGGACGCCCGGTTGTCGCGCCGAATTCTCCGCCGTCTCCGCCTCTTCTGCGCAGTTCGTCCGCCTCACTGCCGAATATTTCCGATACAAATGCACCTGCACCCACCGCAGAAGAATATGCCTTACATACGGTAATCACCTGGCTGATCTCATAAGGGGGAATACCCGCGCCAATGGCGCCGTAAGCCGCCAGTGTGGAAGAAGACGTCACCATGGGGTAAATACCATGATCCGGATCTTTCAATGTTCCAAGCTGACCTTCCAGCAAAATCGTTTTCCCATCCCGTATGGCCTGATCCAGATACAGGGAAACATCACATACATACGGTGCAATCATTTCCCTGTATGTGTGCAAAGTATCAAGCAGTTCTTCCGGATCAAGTGCCGGCTTGTGATACAGATGAGTCAACAGGACATTTTTTATTTCACATACCCTCACTGCCTTTTCACGCAGCAGTGTCTCCTCAAACAGCTCACTGACCTGAAAACCAATCTTCGCATACTTATCGGAATAGAAAGGCGCAATCCCCGATTTGGTAGAGCCAAAGGACTTACCGCCCAGCCGTTCTTCCTCACACTGATCCAGCAAAATATGATAGGGCATGACAATCTGTGCCCGATCCGACACCAAAATCCTGGGGGCCGGAACCCCTCTGTCCGTAACAGACTGAATTTCCTCAATCAGAACCGGTATATTCAACGCCACACCGTTTCCGATAATACTGGTTGTATGATTATAAAATACGCCCGACGGCAATGTATGCAACGCAAATTTTCCATAGTTATTTACAATGGTATGTCCTGCGTTGGCACCGCCCTGGAACCGCACGATAATGTCCGATTCCTTTGCAAGCGTATCTGTGATCTTGCCTTTTCCCTCATCTCCCCAGTTTGCTCCTACAACTGCTTTTACCATATGTTACAGCTCCTCTCAAAACTGATTGATTCCCGCGGGCAATGTGCTGAAGTCATCCCGTTCTTACGGTCACAGGGCAGGGACCCGCTTTATTCCTTTCATCTGCCCTGTATATTATACACAAACCTTTGCCATAAGTAAAACCATTCTTGCAATTATATGGATAAAATTACATTTCGGTAGCATTTTTCCTGTTTGAAACGTATAATGGAGTATAAGAAAGAGCGGCCAAAGGCGGCAGATGGGAGAATGCACATGTATGGAAAAGTAAAACGGGCCGGGACAGGTTTCTTTACCACACTGTTTGGCGCAGCGCTGTTGTTTTGCGCACTGTCAGTCTGGTATCTGATTTCTTTGCCCCAGCCGGAAAGCTATCAGGACCAGGGCGTTTACACATTCCTTCCCTACAGGGTACTCCCCATACAGGTCAAAAACACTGCCACCGGCAGAAACAGGCGGATGAACCCGGTAAAAACCATTTATAAGGTTTATTACCGGACAGAAAGCTACAGCGGTTACGAATGGAAGGACGAGGTGCCTTCCAAAAGCGCAGGCGAAAAGACAGTTTCTGAAAAAAAGCCTGTTCTTCGCCGTGTACTGTCCAGTCCGGAATCGGGAACGTATATTACAGTGGAGGCACATCTCACAGCAGAAAGTTACATCCACGGCCTGCGCCGCCGGTATCTGATTCTATTGGGTCTGTCCCTGCTGTATTGTGCGACGTATTTAACGGCGTTGGGAATTTCGATGAAAATGCGCAGGAGATGATACTTCTCATTCCAGCACTAACCCTACCGGGCAGTGGTCCGAGCCTGTTACATCCGTATAAATCAGCGCATCCTTCAATCTCTCTCTGAGCGCCCCGGAAGCCAGAAAATAGTCTATACGCCAGCCTGCGTTCTTTTCCCTGGCATGAAAACGGTACGACCACCAGGTATAGGCCCCTTCCTTATCCGGATAAAAAAGGCGAAATGTATCCACAAAGCCGCTGTCCAGCAGGCGTCCAAACTTTTCTCTCTCTTCATCCGTAAACCCGGCATTTTTATGGTTGGTTCCGGGATTCTTCAAATCTATCTCCTGATGGGCCACATTCATATCGCCGCAGCATATAACCGGCTTCCTGGTTTCCAGCCCCTTGAGGTATTTAAGAAACGCATCTTCCCACTCCATCCGGTAGGCAAGCCGCGCAAGCTCCCTCTGAGAATTGGGCGTATACACCGTTACCAGATAATAATCTTTGTATTCTGCCGTCAACACCCGGCCTTCCCGGTCATGGTCAGAAACGCCGATTCCGTTAAATACTTTCAGCGGCTTCTCTCTGGTCAGGATGGCTGTGCCGGAATATCCCTTCTTCTCCGCATAGTTCCAGTATTGATGATAGTCAGACAGGGGAAGCGCGATCTGGCCCGCCTGCAGCTTTGTCTCCTGCACACATATGACATCCGGCTGCTGCGCCCGGACAAATTCTGAAAAGCCTTTGCTTTCACAGGCACGCAGTCCATTTACATTCCATGAAATCAGTTTCTGTTCCATTCTGTTTCCTTTCCCTGTTTCCTTTCCCGGTTTCCATATGCTGCCATTGTCTACAGTCCCAGCAGACTGGCCGCAATCTGAAAATATACCATCAGTGAAATGGCATCCACAATGGTTGTGATAAACGGGCTGGCCATCACCGCCGGATCAAATCCCACTTTTCTGGCAAACATGGGCAGGCTGCATCCCACCAGTTTGGCGATGAACACTGTCACCACCAGTGTGAGGCAGACCACCAGCGCCACCTGCAGTCCAACCCGGTCCAGAAACAGCAGCTTGACAAAATTACCGGCCGCCAGAACCACACCACAGAGCAGCGATACACGGCTCTCTTTCCAGACAACCCGTCCCATATCCCGGAATGCAATCTCATTCAGAGAAAGGCCGCGGATAATCGTAACGCTGGCCTGTCCGCCCGCATTTCCCCCTGTATCCATCAGCATGGGGATAAAAGCGGTCAAAACCACACACTTGCCCAAAGCATCCTCAAAGGAGGTAATAATCCTGCCTGTAAACGTAGCGGAAATCATCAGCAACAGCAGCCACGGAATTCTCTTTTTAAACGTTTCAAACACACCGGTTTTCATATACGGCTTGTCAGAGGGCACAATAGCGGCCATTTTTTCAATATCTTCCGTAGCCTCTTCCAGCAGAATATCCATCACATCGTCCACGGTGACAATGCCCACAAGACGGTTCTCATTATCCGTTACCGGCATGGAAGTAAAATCGTACTTCTGAAACTGCCGGGCCACTTCTTCCTGGTCCATAAGAGTATGCAGTGAAATCACATTTTCATGCATAATATCCCCGATCACCGCATCGGGCTGGCTGAGCAGAAGATACCGCAGCGCCACCGTCCCCACCAGAGTCCGCTTTTTGTCCAGTACATAGCAGATATTGATCGTCTCGCTGTCCACCCCCACCTTACGGATTCTTTCTATGGCATCCTGTACAGTAATATCCTCTTTCAAATCCACATATTCCACTGTCATAATGCTTCCGGCACTGTCTTCGGGATACCGGAGAAGATGGTTGATATCCCGTCTTGTTTCCGGGCTGGCATTGGCCAGCAGCTTTTTGACAATGTTGGCGGGCATTTCCTCCAGCAAGTCCGTTGCATCATCTGCCATCAGGTTATCAATGATACCGGCGGCCTCTTTGTCGGACAGTGCCGTAATAATAAACTGCTGATTTTCCACTTCCAGATAGGAAAACACATCGGCAGCGCTGGATTTTGGCAGTATCCGGAACACCTTCAGCAATTCCGCCTCATCCAGGCTTTCAATAAACGCCGCAATATCTGCATCGTTTACTTCCGCCAGACTCTGTCTTAGCCTGGTATATTGCCTGGTTTTCAGCAATTCCTTTAATTCTTCCATGTTCTCTGTCAGTTCATCCATACCACAGCACCTGCCTTCACTCTCGCTTCCTTCTCACAGCCTGTCCGCGTCCGGGGCATCCGGGTTACACTTCCACCTCATACCAGGCCTCTCCCAGCAGTTCCACCCTTGCCTTTCCGCCAGTTATATCCGTAAGTTCTTTTTCCAGTTTTCCCTCTGTCTCCTCCGGCGCCAGAATGCAAAACTGCACCTGTTCAGTATAAACCGTTTCCTCCACCTTCATCCGGCGGACAGCAAACAGATATTGCAGTTTTCCCGTCAGCCCGTAATCCGCTGTCACCGTATACCGGTTTCCGCGGCGCATGGTGACAATCCGGCAATCGGCAAGGGCCTGTTGCACTGCCTGGGTATAAGCTCTCACAAGGCCTCCCGTACCCAGCAACGTACCGCCAAAATAGCGGGTCACCACCACCGCCGCATTGGTCAGCCCTGCGCCCCGCAGCACTTCCAGCATAGGCCGCCCCGCCGTCCCGCCAGGCTCGCCGTCATCACTCCAGCGCTCCAACTCCGGATCCCGCAGCAGATATGCATAGCAGTTATGTCTTGCATCATAATATTTCCTGCGGACGCAGTCAACGAAGGCAAGCGCCTCCTCTTCCGATTCCACCGGCGTCAAAGCGGCAAGAAACCGGGATTTTTTCTCTGCAATCTCCCCATATGCCGTCTCCCGGATCACCCGGTAAACCCCCTCCTGCCTCTCTTTTTCCATATCCCATACCTCCGCCGGAAACAACAACCGTCCCCACACAACATCCACCCGGGACGCACAGTCACTGCAAACTCCGCATATATATTCAAAATGTTCTACACATGCTCTATACATCTTTTTACAATCGCCCCACAGGTCCGTTGCAACGCTTGCCGTTCCGTGAGGGATTACTGTAAGCATAACAGGTTTCATGGAATTGTGCAAAGTTTTTTACACTACCCCCGCTTTTCCTGACGCCCCCGCCGCTCCCGCAAGTATAAAAACATCTGAAACGGTAAACAATTTGTCTATCACCACCGCCTTGCAGGCCGTATACATAGCATACCTGAAGAAAAGCAATCCCCCGCCCGCCGGGCACAGACAAACCCAATCATTTTGACTTACCGCTCATACTTTGTTATAATGGACGTTAGTCATTCTTTATACCATGAATCCACGTTTCAATTCAGGAGGCATTTTCATGAATTATGGAAAAAAAGGAATACGAAAAAAGAAAAAAGCCCTGCACTCCACTTCGGTGAAGCTGGGACGTAAACTTACCCTTCTTATAACAAAAGCCATTCTGACCAGTATCATCGCCATAGCGGTGATTGGCATCAGTGCCGGTATCGGTGTTTTTAAAGGCATTTTAAGTTCCGCACCCGATATTTCCCATATTGATGTGTCACCCAAAGGATTTACCACCTTTGTATACGATTCTGAGGGGCATGAACTGGAACAACTGGTGGCTGCGGATTCCAACCGAATCCCCGTTACCATGGAACAGATTCCCGAAGATCTGGCCCACGCTTTTGTAGCCATTGAAGATGCCCGTTTTTATGAACACAATGGCATTGATATCAAGGGCATTATCCGTGCCGGTATGATCGCCATCAAGGAAAGAGATCTGTCCCAGGGCGCCAGTACTATCACCCAGCAGCTTCTGAAAAACAACGTATTCGAAGGCTGGACACATGAGACAACCATCCAGAGTATCAAGCGGAAAATCCAGGAACAGTACCTCGCTCTGGAACTGGAAAAAATCATGGATAAGGACAAAATACTGGAAAACTACATGAATACCATCAACCTGGGCCAGAATACCCTGGGCGTCCAGGCTGCTTCCCTGCGGTATTTCGGCAAGCCGGTCTATGAACTGAAGTTGTCGGAATGCGCCGTGATTGCAGGCATTACCCAGAATCCTTCCCGGTATAATCCCATCTCCCATCCGGAAGAAAATGAGAAACGGAAGAAAAAAGTGCTGACCAATATGCTGGAGCAGGGGTATATCACCCAGGAAGAATATGATGAAGCCATCGAAGACGATGTGTATGCCCGTATCCAGACTGTCAATGAAGAATCTGAAGATGATTCCGTGTATACATATTTTGTGGATGCACTGACAAAAGATATTCTGGAAGATCTTGTCAATGTGGCCGGCTACAATGAGACCCAGGCCTATAATCTGCTTTACAGCGGCGGCCTGAGTATCTATACCACACAAGACAGCAAAATCCAGGCCATCTGTGACGAAGCCTTTTCCAATCCGGATAATTTCCCGGCAGAAACCAAATGGTATCTGAACTATGAGCTTTCCGTCAAAAAAGCGAATGGTGAAACGGAAAATCACAGCACGGAGATGTTCAAAGCCCATTTCCAGCAGGAAAATAAATCCTTTAACCTGTTATATGCTTCCCAGGAAGAAGCCTATGAAGCCATTGAAATCTACAAGAACGCTGTTATGAGTGCCGGGGATGAGGAAATCGGAGAACGGGTTTTCCTTACGCCCCAGCCGGAGGTTTCCATTACCGTAGAAGATCAGAATACAGGATATGTGGTTGCCATGGTCGGCGGCAGAGGTGCCAAAGAAGCAAGCCGTACCCTGAACCGTGCCACGGATACAGCCCGGCAGCCCGGTTCCACCTTCAAGGTGGTGTCCACTTATGCACCGGCTCTGGACAGCGCAGGGCTCACTCTGGGGGATGTACAGAACGATGCCCCTTACGCATATGCAGACGGACGTCCCGTTTCCAACTGGTACAGTTCCGGTTATCGCGGGCTGTGTTCTCTGCGGGAAGGCATCAAAGATTCCCTGAACATCATTGCGGTAAAGACACTGACACAGATTACGCCCCAGCTCGGCTATGATTATCTGATCAATTTTGGGTTTACAACACTGAAAGACCGGTATGAAGTGAACGGCAAGGTATTTTCAGACATCCAGCAGTCTCTCGCACTGGGCGGCATCACCATGGGCGTGACCAACAAAGAACTGAACGCCGCTTATGCCACCATAGCAAACGGCGGAACCTACTATAAACCAACCCTCTACACCAAAGTGGTTGACCACGACGGAAAAGTCATCCTGGACAACACCAAACCGGAAAGCCACCGGGTAATCAAAGAAACCACCGCCTTTCTGCTGACTGATGCCATGGAAGACGTTGTCACTTCCGGTACAGGCGGCTCTGTCAACTTTGGCAATATGGCTATCGCAGGCAAAACAGGAACCACGTCTGATTATAACGATGTCTGGTTCGCAGGCTATACGCCTTATTATACCGCCACCACCTGGGCAGGTTATGACAACAACGCCAAATTGTCCGGTTCTGCCGAGAAAAATCTGGCAAAAATACTCTGGCGGGCCGTTATGTCCAAAATTCACGAAGAACTGCCCAACCAGTCCTTCAACCGTCCTGCAGGCATTGTCAGTGCCACCGTCTGCAGCCAGTCCGGCCGGCTGCCCGTATCAGGCCTGTGCGACGGCTCTGTCAAAAGCGAATACTTTGCGGAAGGTACCGTGCCGTCAGAGAGCTGCGATGTACACTACTCCGGTATGGTATGTGCCTACAGCATGAAGCCTGCCGCAGACAACTGCCCCTTCAGCATGGCCGGAACACTGACCCTGCTGCCGGAACGTCTGGAAGGCGCGGGCATCAGCCGGAAAACACAGTCCGCCGCTGATCCTGCCACTGACCCGCTGCAGACCGGTGAAGATCCGCTGCAAAATGCCAATATAGAAAAATGCCCGCACAATGCGGAATTTATGCTGCAGCCTGGTGTGGATCTAATCATTGAGCAGCAACGGCAGGAACTGATAATCAATGCACAGCAAAACGGAATTGTCCTGCCTGAAACCATCACCAATCCGCTGGGACTTCCCACTGCACCGGATGGCAGCCAGATACCCAGTATTCCGGGCATTCCCGGTTTACAAATCCCGATACCGGATGCCGTACAGCCGCCTGACCCGGCTGTTCCTCCCGCAGATGTGCCGGCGCAGTAGGGCAGATTTCCAACGATTGCATCTGTGACTGTAACAGGGAATCCCCTGTATCACTGATGTTTGTCATCCATACAATGGAAACACCCTTTGCCGGCTTTCCATTGTATGGAAAAACGGCCATGGCTGTATCAAAGCGATCAACCATGGCCGTTTTCATTCATATTTTCATTCATAACAGGCACGGCACCTGCGACGCGTATCGGGAATTGTTATACTTTTCCCACATTTTTAATCTGTTCTCTCAGCGCTTCCGCACCCTTCCGGGCATCCAGTATGGCCTTGCACTGCTCTGCATATTCCCCGTCTTCCTCGTCCCTGTGGCTTTCAAAATATGCCCTGCCGATTTCACGATATTTCTGGTCCATCACCTCTTCGCAGGTATGGAGCATATTTTTCAGGCGGGTCACTTCCACCAGTTCTTTCGCCTTCCGGCTGATTCCCTGTCCTGTCTCGTTGAATGTCTTTTCCACTTTGTCAAATAAATTCATCTTTTTTCCTCCTGTTTTTCCTGGGACTTTTCAGGTTCCCACAGCTTATTCCATTTCTCTTATGATTTCATAGAGTGAATGATCTTTGATATAATTAAAAAGGTCCCGCATCTCCCGGGGCGACACAATCATCCCGTCCCGTATCCATACAATAAATATAAATCCCAGAAATTCCGAATAATATCTGGCCAGCGTTTCATGGGACAATAATTTATACCTTGAAACTTTATCCTGAGAATATTCCCTGATAAAATCCAGTAAGATTTCATACAGGCTGTCTTTGACAATGCTCTCAAAAGAATTCTGTCCCTGCAGGCGATAGACCCTTCCATAAAACTCTTTGTCCTCCAGCATCCTCACAAAAATCAACACCACCGCGTCGTCCAGCATATCGTTTTGTATCAGGGGCTTGACCGGCATAATCACTTCCGATTTAAAAATATATTCCAGAAGCTGGTATTTGTCCTGAAAATGATTGTAAAACGTAGGCCGGATCACGCCTGCCCCTTCTGCTATCTCCTGAATGGTAATCTTTTCGATGGGTATCCGCTTTGCCAGTTCCTTAAAACTTTCGATGAGTTTTTTGTCTATGTTTTCCTTTCTGCGCATATTATCTCCTGAAGCGTATTTCTCCCGTATCCGCATCCATGGATTCCACAATGGCCAGAGACTCCACCCGGATACCCTTCTCCCGCAAGAGCCTGCCGCCCTCCTGGAACCCCTTTTCCACGGCGATCCCCACACCTTCAATACTGGCTCCGGCGCTTTCCACCAGTTCAATCAACCCCGATACGGCACAACCGTTTGCAAGAAAATCATCCAGTATGAGCACATGATCCGCCGGGGACAAAAACTTCTCAGATACGATGACATCATATATCCTTCCATGGGTAAATGACTGCACCCTGGCCGCATACACTGAGCCGTCCAGGTTGATGCTCTGGGACTTCTTTGCAAAAACCACGGGAACATGAAAATACTGCGCCGCAATACAGGCAATTCCAATCCCCGATGCCTCAATCGTCAACAGTTTTGTGATATTGTCACTCGGAAACAGCCGTCTGAATTCCTTTCCCATCTCATTGTACAGATCTATATCCAGTTGATGATTCAGAAAACTGTCCACCTTGAGTACATTGCCGGCTTTTACTCTGCCATCCCTGCGTATTCTGTCTTCCAGCAGCTTCATTTGCTTCCTCCTGTGTGTGACTTTCGACCTTTCCCGGCAGACAATCCAATGTCCCGGTATCAGAAACTTTTTTATAGAATAACAAAAAAGCCCTGTTTCCACAAGGCTTTTACGCGGATTCACAGATTATTTCTCATGCAGCGCTAAGGAGAGGCATCCGCTTCAGACAAGACACCGTCTATGATATGGACAATCCGCCCTGCCGCCTTTGCCACATTCAAATCATGTGTGATCATAACAATGGTATGGCCCATATCATGCAGCGCCCCAAATAACTTTAAAACCTCCTGTCCGCTTGTATAATCCAGCGCCCCTGTAGGTTCATCTGCCAGCAGCAGCGCAGGTTCCCCCACCAGTGCCCTGGCAATGGACACCCGCTGCTTCTGTCCTCCGGAAAGCTCCGAGGGCCGATGCTCCAGACGATGGGAAATGCCCAGAAGCCGAATGGTTTCCATGCACTTTTCTTCTGCTTCCCGATGTCCCATTCCCCGTATCAGAAGGGGCATGATAATATTCTGCAACACATTGTATGTGGGAATCAACTGATAATTCTGAAAAATAAAGCCGATTTCCCGATTGCGTACCTGGGTGAGTTCTTCCGCCTTCATTGTATGGATCGGAAATCCATTCAAATAATATTCCCCTGTATCCAGACTGTCCATACAGCCCATTACATTCATCAGGGTCGTCTTACCGGATCCGGAAGGCCCCAGTATGGCCACATATTCCCCGCGCTGTACCGTAAAACAAATATCCCTGAGCACCGGCACCTTTTCTTCTCCCAGCCGATATCCCTTATTCAGATTTATAATTTTAATCAGTGCTTCTTCCATCATTCTCCCTGCCATTTCCATCATCCCGTTTTCCGGCTTTCCTTTTCGTTATGTATGATTCAATGCCGCAACCGGAATCAGCCTGGACGCTCTGAATGCCGGATAAAAGCCAAACAGGCTGCCGGTCAGAACCCCAAACACAAGCGACAGCACCATACCCGTCAGCGACAATTCCACCCGGATGGAAAACCGTTCAATGACGGGTGTTATGCACAGTCCCAGCAGCACGCCCAGCACTGCACCCACCAGACTGATGCCGGAGGCTTCCAGCAAAAATTCTGTCAGAATATCTTTTCTGCTGCATCCGATTGCCTTCAGGACACCGATTTCTCCGGTTCGCTCTTTGACTGATACAAAGAGCACATTCATAATGCCAATGCCGCCGATTACAAATACAATGGTGGCCATCGCAATCAATAACATCTGTAATGTTTCATTGGACCGGGACGCGGCTTCCATTTTTGTCCCTGCATCCGACAGTGTAAATTTCGTATCGGGATAACGCTCAAGCAGCACGTTTTCAATATCACCCATCATCCCGGGCACCTGCGCCACGTCCTTTGCAATCACCGTAATCGTGGGACTGACGTCCGTTCCCGTGATATATTTAATACCTGTTGCATAAGGAATAAAAATCGTCTCATCCGGGCTGATACCGGAAGCCACCGTTCCCATTTCTTCGAGGACGCCGGCCACCACATAAGGCCGGCTGTCAATGTAAACCGTACTGTTAAATGCGTCATAACTGCTGCCGAAAATCTCTCCCGCGGCACCTTTACCCAGTACACAGATTTTTTCCTTTTTTTCTTCATTTTCTTCTGCAAGAAATTCCCCGATTGCCAGATCCAGATTGCTGATCTGTGCATAATTGGCTTTCACGCCCGCTATGGTAAAAGAAACGCTTTCGTCCAGGCTGCCGCCTTCCACATCTGCCTTTGCCGAAAAGGAAATGGTTCCGTCGCCGAGCGCCGGCACACAGGTGAGAATCTCCTCCATATCCTCTTCGTCCAGGGACACCGTCTCCATGCCGGATGCAAAATCCGGTCCAAATCCAGGCGGACCACCGCCCGGACTGCCAAGGCCACGTCCTGCCATACCGCCTCCAAGCCGGTTGTTATTTCCTCCTCCCAATGGCGCCCCGCCGCCCGGGCTGCCGGGATTTAGGGGAGAGCCACCCCGGCTGCTGCCCGTCCCTTCCACTTTGGTGTCTCCAGCGCAGGTAATATCAATGGCGCCTGCATTCAGATTTTTAAACTGCTCCGCCACCTCCATCTGTCCGCCCTTCCCGATTGCCAGAACCAGCATAATCGTAGCAGAACCGGCTATAATGCCGATGGATGTCAATAGAACCCTGGACTTGTTCTGTGCCAGATTCAGCCATACAAGCCGCAATATTTCCCCAAGTCTCATTCCCCGCTCCTCTTGCTCTCAATCGACACGGTATCCCCTTCCTGCAGGCCTTCCTGAATTTCCACACAGGTGCCGTCGGAAAAACCGGTGACAACTTCCCGGCGTACGATATTTCCCTCTGCATCCCGCATGTTCACAAACGAGCCGTCTTCTTCACGGATAACCGCATTGCGCGGCACATACAGTGTTTCCTCTGACTGTCGGGTTATAAACGTCGCTTCCCCGGACATACCGCCATACAAACCGGATACATCTCCCTCCACAGAAATTTCCACGGTCCGGTATGCGGTATTTCCATCCATAAATGCCTCACCGATATGTGATACCACGCCGTCAAACAACTCTTCCGGAAAAGCCGGGAACGTCAGCCGCACAGAATCCCCCACCGCAACGGAGTCCATATATCCGGACTCCACATCCACAGAAACCAGAACATCCTCATAATTGTTCAAAGTGGCAATCACCGTATCACTCTGCATGGTATCCCCCGCCTGTATGTCAACGGCTGTAATCACCCCTTCATACTCTGCTGACACCACACCGTCTACGATTTCTGCATCAAAGGTTTGCAGCTTTGATACCGCTGTTTCATAATCCTCTTTTGCCACCTGTACCTGATAAGTAATCAAATCTGTGGCAATCGCATATACTTCCTCTGCCTGCTGCGACTGATAGAGCAATTTGTCATAGCGGGCCAATGCATCCGCCTCACCGTTTTGATATGCCAGTTCCGCCTCGTGGCAGGCCGCCCTCAGGAGAATGATTTCCTGCTGCGCTTCCCATATCTGATCTTCCAACTGCTCTGTCTGCGCTTCTTCCTCTTCCACCGTCCGTTTTGCCAGTTCCCTGGATTCCTCATTTTTCAGATACCAGTAGGTATCCGTTTCACTTTCCACCGCAGCCGTGGCTTCTTTCAGATAGCTGACTGCTTCTTCGTAGTCGCTTCGTACCGCTTCCAGATCGGCCTGATACTCTGCCAGCGTATCCTCTGCCTCTTTCAGGGATTCCTGCGCCTCCTCCATGGCCTGCTGCAGTTGATACATGGTTTCCTCATACTCCGCTGCTGCCCCGTTCCCATAGACCAGATTCTGCTCACGTTCCCAGGAAGCCTCCCTGACGGCTTTGCGCTGATCCAGAAGCAGGTTATCATATTCCAACCGGGCAGATTCCTCATCGGACACCAGCTCTGAACGGATATCTTCCACACTTTCCTCTGTCAGTTTTAAAAGCGGGGCGCCCTGTTCAATCCGTTGTCCCACCGTGATAAAGACTTCTTCCACTTCCAGGCTCCGGCTTCCGCTTTCATGACTGTCTCCATTTTGCATTCCCGGCATTCCACCGCCCATCCATCCCCTGAAATTGTCAGAATCACTCTCGTTTGTATAGGCGCTAAGATCCAGTGAAAATCCCTGTTCCACCGTCCCCACCGACACAACCCCTTCTTTTGTAATGCCCACGGACAACGGTCCGTATTGTACCCTTTCCTCCCGGTAAACAGCTTCCGCCTCCTTCGTAAAAGCCGCCAGAAAGATTCCCCAGCCTGTGGCAATCACAACCATGGCAAAAAACAGTGCCAGTGTGATGGATACCTTTTTATGTGTATGCACCCATGTTTTCATTTCTGACCTCCCGGACTTGTTTCCTGTACTCCCGTCTCTTCCCCTGCCTCCATTTTGGTTTCAATGCACACTGTGTCTCCTTCGGACAGGCCGCTCACAATCTGCACATGTACACCGTCTGAAAAGCCCGTTTCCACCGCTCTGCGCACGATGCCCCCATCCGCATCCCGCATCAGCACAAACGAAGCGTCGTTTTCTTTTAAGACAGCTTTTCGTGATACATACAAAACCTCTGTAACCTGGCCTGTGACAAAGGTCACATCCCCGGTCATACCGCCATACAGCTTTGCAGTATCCCCTTCCACACGGACTGTAACAGGATAACTTACCATAGCCGTATTCGGTGAAGGCTCCGTACTGACAATTTCTTCCACCTTGCCAGTATATGTTGTTTCCGGACAGGCTGTAAATACAATCTCCACATCATTTCCCACCTTCACAGACGAAATATCTTCCTCTGTCACATCTACAGAAAGTACACAGGCATGTTCTCCTGCATAGGTAATGAGAGCGCTGTCTTCACGCAGCGTATCCCCGGCCTCATAATACACCTGTGTAACCAACCCGTCTTCCCCGGCATACACCACACCGTCGTCTCCCACAAACGCATGAAAATCCGCCAGTTTCCTGTTCAGTGATTCCAGATCCTCTCTGGCCGTTTTTATGTCCTGCTCCTGTTCCTGTAAGGAATATGCATAGATTTCCTGCGCCATGTCGCCGTCCAGCGCGGCGGTTTCATAAGCCTGCCTGGCTTCCATCTGCCGGCTGTCAGCCTGCTTTTGCAGTCTTTCTATCTCTTTCTGCTTTTTATCTGCTTCTTCCTGCTTATCCGCCATGGTTTCCCGTTGCTCCAGACGTTTTTCGGTCTCGTCCTCATAGCGCTTCTTACTCTCCAGATATTCTGTGCGCAGGGGAATATATGTATACAGATTGTCCGGATCCCATTCTTCATACCGCTTTTTATATGTTTCATAGCTTTTTTTCAGATCTGCATAGGCTTCCCAGCCGTCCTCCAGATCAGTCTCGATCTGCCGGATTTCCTGTTCCAGTACGGCCACAGAATCTTCCAGCAGAGCCAGATCAGTCTCAATCTGCGCCATATCCACCATATATACAGTCTCTGCAAAGGTCTGGTCTGTCAGGCTTTTGCGGCGGTTATTTTCAGCTTTTACCTGCTCCACTTCATATGTATTTTCCAATTCTTCCAGCAGAATTTCTGCATTGGCCCGTTCAGACTCAAGATACCTGCGCACAGAGCGGATACTGTCCTGGGTCACTTTCAAAATCGGATCTCCTGTATGTATCCTTTGCCCTTGTTTTACATAAACCGCTTCAACTTTCAGATACCGCCCGCTTTCATCTTCGTCTTCCTCATCCTCAGTATCTTCCTCTTCAATATGCACATCATACACCTGGTCAGTGGTCTGAAGCACCAGACTGCCCCTTTCCGTGATCCCCTGTACCAGATCACCAGACTGTACGGTTTCTTCTTTATAGACAACCGTCTCTTCCGGTTCCTCCTGTCCGTATGCGAAAAACCGGAACAGGCAGACTGCCGTCAGAATCAGTCCACACACAGCATATGCCGTCTTCCGATTCCTGTTTGCCGGTTTTTTCATTCTTCCTCTCCTTTTTTCCACGCGCCATACTTACGGTCATATTCCTCGCCCGTCATTTTGAAAACAACAGTCGCCGACAGATTGGCAGGCAGGCTGCTGTCTTCAGGCTCCAGAATGACATTGTAGCTCACGGATGCCCTGCCTTCCGAGGCAGAAACCGGGTCTATCTGCACAACCACACCGGTACATGTATCATACCCTTCCACCGCAATGGCGCCCACATCGCCCACCGCAATCCGGGCAATATCGGCCTGGTCCACAGAAGCCGTCACCTGGATTTGCTCCCCGTCGCTGTATGCCAGCAGAACGCCGTCCACCGCAAGGGTTGTATGTTCCCTCGCCCGTATCATCAGAATCGTACCGTCACTCTCTGCCTTGATAAATCCGTCTCCCAGTACTTCCACAAACTGCTCATATCGTTCTTCTGCTTCCTCCTGCGCATCCGCCAGCCCATCCAGTGTCTCACGCAGACTTTTCACCTTTGTCTCATAAACCGCCTGGGCCTTTTCTCCATGGATAATACTTTCATCATAGTCTGCCTGGGCGGACACTCTGGTTTTCTCCAGAGAAATCTGTGCCTCCTGCAAATTCAGCAACGATGCCTGTACCTGGTCCCTGGCCTGCGCAATTCCCGCTCTGGCCTTTTCCGTAGCAGCCTCACAGTCTTTGAGTGCCTGGTCATATTCTTCCTTATTCTCCTGATACTCGTTTTTCAGAAGCTGTAATACGGTAGTCTCCCCGTCATTGTCCGGGTTCCCTCCGCCGGATCCTTTGCCTTTTTTCACAATCTCAAAGGTGTTGGGATCATCATCTCCATCGTCATCCAGTTCATAGCCATATGCATCCAGTTTTTCAAAAAACAGCGCCACATTTTTCTCATAGGCGGCTTTCTTCTCCTCCACTTCATATTCAGTCTCATAAAAGCCATCCTCCAGGGCAGCCGTGTATTCCTCTTCCAGTTCCTGTGCCTGCGTTGCTTCCCGCTGTGCTTTTGCCACTTCTGCTTCTGCTTTTGCTATGGTATCTTCATAAACAGTCTGTGCATATTCAGAAGCAATCCGGCTTTTCTTCCTTGTATTCCCCGCTTCCAGACACTCTGTTTCGTATGTAATAACCCCCTGCCTGTATGCAAGAGAAGCGTCCATTTTGGCACGTTCCAGTTCCCGCAGTGCTTCCTCCAGTGAATTGTCTGTAATCTTTAAAATTTTCATCCCCTTTGTCACCTGATCCGAAGAGGATACATACACTTCCTCCACCACCAGTTCCGTCTCCAGGAAATCCAGATCCAATTCAATTTCTGCCATTCCCATGGAAGTAACTCCTGTGGAGACAACCACGCCCTCCTCCGGTTCCGGCCGGACAGGCGGTCCGTCCGCTTCCTGGGGCAGACGGCTGTTTTGGTTACACAGAGCGACATACCCTATGCCTCCGGCCACACAAACGAAAAACAGAATTGCACAAACCAGAATACCTCTTTTTTTCATGAAAACCTCCGGATTTTTAAAGATAGGATAAACGAATATTTGGGACAGATTGAAGTTTACCTGAAAAATGTTTCCATTTTTTGTTTAAACTGTGAAAAAATTGTGTCCTGTGGTAAAATCATCCACAGGACACATAACTGACTATAACGGAAAGGAAACCGCATTATATGGCTGAACTGACATCCATGACAAATATTGGAAAAGAAATGGCAAGAAAACTGGCATCTGTTGGAATAGATTCATCCGAAAAACTGGCTGAGACAGGAGCCGAACAGGCATTTTTAAAACTGAAACAACTGTACCCACAGATTTGCCTGGTACACCTGTACGCACTGGAGGGTGCCGTCCGGAATGTGGAGTTTCACTGCCTGGACGATGAGAGAAAACGGGAGTTGAAAAACTTCTGTGACTTTTTAAAAAAATAGAAACATAAAAGCCCCGTCAAACAACAACGGAGCTTTTGTAAAATCTGCCACGGCAGTGTCATTTCCCGCTTACCCAAACTGCCCTGCTATTTCTCTGACGCGTTCGGGGTAGTTTGCCCGAAACTGCTCATAGGTCATACCTTTCTCTGCCACGGCCCGTCCCAATGTCACCAGAAATTCCGGTATGTCTTCTTCCAGTATATTGGCCAGATCCGTGCCAAACTGTTCTTCCCCAAAAGCCGGACAGCCACCCTCATAGACTGCAAAGGAAAACTTAGGTCCCTCCGGCGTGGGCTTTTTGCCGCCCCGCATGCCGATGGTTCCGATCTGATGGGCGGAACAGGAAGAGGGGCATCCGGAAATATGAATCTGCGGCAACACGCCGTCCGCAAAGTTCTCCTGTTTCACTCTGTTAAGGCAGGCAGCCAGCAGTTCCTGGGATTTGCCGATCCCCACCTGACAGGTTGCCGCACCGATACAGGCAACGGAGCGTTCAAACAATGTCTGTGCGCCGTCGTCTGTGACTTGCAGTACCGCTTTTGCCTCCTTCGCCGTCAGATTGATAATATACATTCCCTCATCCGGGGTGATACGTACCCGGACTGCCTCCATACGACGGATCACACCCAGGAGCCTGTCAAAGAAATCCGTCGATACATTTCCTCCACAGGGATGATATGCCACTGCATAGAGTCCGTCCTGTTTCTGTGGGATTACCCGTGAGTCATGGATTGTCCCATCGCCTGTTTTCGTAATCTCCTCCGTCGCCGCCTGGATGTCCAGTCCGCCCTGTGCCAGATTGTGGGCCAGTTTCTCTGCAAACACATTCCGGATGCCATCCACGCCAAGGGTATTCTGAAGATACCTGCTTCTGGAGGCAGCCCGCTTCTCATATTCCCCATATTCAGTGAACATGTCCACCATAGACCGGATATAATATAATATCCGGGACGGCTCCACGCCTTCGGCTACCTGCACGCCCATCTTAGGGTTACTGCCCAGGCCGCCGGCCACATAGACAAGGAAGGTTCCGTCTTTACATGCGATAAAGCCCATATCCCGGAATGTGGCGTGGGTATCGTTTCTGACACCGTTTTCAAAGCAGATTTTCAGCTTTCTGGGCAGCTTGACCGTATGAATCAGTCCCAGGGCATAATCTGCCGCTTCCTTTGCATAAGGCATCACATCAAAGCATTCTCCCGCTTCCACCCCGGACAGCGGGGAACACATAACGTTTCTGGGATAATCACCGCCGCCGCCCCTGGTAATAATGCCATGGTCAAAAGCTTCTTCAATTAATTGACACACAGTCTCTTTTGTCAGATCATGAAACTGTACACTCTGACAGGTCGTCAGATGCACCCGGTCAATTCGATGCCTCTTTATGGCATCCACAATAAACTGCAAATCCTCCCTGTCGATTTCTCCGCCCGTCAGCCGCAGCCGCAGCATACTCCGCTCACCGCCCCGCTGTGCATAGCTCCCGAAACCTCCGGAAAAAGACTTATACTGAGGAACCGTTACTTCCCCGGCATAAAATTTCTCTGTCATCTCATGAAATTCCTTTAAATCTCCACGGAATTCTTCCACATGATTCTTTGCCATAAACTGTTTCTCCACTGATAGATATTCAAATTTCGAATCTTTACTTCCATGTATTGGCCATTTCATATAAATGATGGTATAACCCGTTCTGTGCCATCAATGCATCATGCTTTCCTTCCTCCACAATGCCCTCTTCTGTCAGCACCAGTATCCGGTCGGAATTGCGTATGCTGGACAACCGGTGGGCAATGGTCAAAGTGGTACGGCCTTTTGCCAGTTCTTCCAGTGACTTTGCCACCGCATACTCACTTTCATTGTCCAGCGCCGAGGTAGCCTCATCCAGTATAATGACAGGAGGATTTTTCAGAAATACTCTGGCAATACTGATTCGCTGCTTCTGTCCGCCTGACAGCTTCACACCCCGTTCACCCACATAAGTATCATACCCATCTTTCAGCCCTTTTATAAATGAATCCGCACCGGCACGTTTTGCGGCCTCTATCACCTCCTCACGGGAAGCGCCCGGCCTGCCATAGGCAATGTTTTCATAGACTGTACCGGAAAAGAGATATACATCCTGCTGCACCACTCCAATATTCCGGCGCAGGCTCTGCAACGTAAAAGAACGGATATTTCTGCCGTCCAGAAAAATATCTCCCCGGGTCACATCGTAAAACCGGGGGATCAGATTGCATAATGTGGTTTTCCCACCGCCGGAAGGGCCCACAATGGCCACTTTCTCTCCTGCCTGGATACGCAGGTTCAGATTGTGGAAAACCTGATTATGGTCATCCGGGTATTCAAAACTGACATTTTGGAAACAGATCTCTCCTGACGGATTCTCCAGGGCCACCGCGCCCGGTTCGTCAAATATCTCAATATCCGCATCCATAATCTGGAGAAAACGTTCGATTCCTGTCATGCCCCGTTGAAACTGTTCCGTAAACTCAATAATCCGGCGAATGGTTGCAAGAAGGGTGGTCACATACAACACATAGGCAACCATATCCCCAGGCAGAATATACCCATCCATCAGAAAAAATCCACCCATAATGAGTACGGTAATATACATCAGTCCGTCAAAAATTCGGGTGGAGGTGCTGAAATACCCCATAATGCGGTAAGAAATCTTTTTAATTTCAAGAAATTCCTGATTTCCTTCTTCAAATCTGGCATTTTCCATCTCTTCATTGGCAAATGCCTTTACGACCTTCTGTCCCAGCAGGCTGTCCTCAATTCTGGCATTGAGTTCTCCGATCTGGTTTCTCTGTCTGGCAAAAGTGGCTTTTACATACCGGTTGATTTTCATACACACGAAGGTCATAACCGGTACAAACAAAAATACGGACATGGTCAGCGGCAAATTGATACCCGCCAGAATCAAAAAGGAAATCAGTATTTTCAGCCCGGCGATAAAAAATTCCTCCGGACAGTGATGGGCAAATTCCGTTACGTCAAACAAGTCGTTAGTAATCCTGCCCATAATCTGGCCCACTTTGGTATTATTAAAATAGGTGTTGGAAAGCTGCTGTAAGTGGGCATAAGCGTCCCTGCGCATGTCCGTCTCAATCCTGGCGCCCATCACATGTCCGATATTGGCCATATAATAATTGGCAACGGCATCCACAATCCGCAGGATAAAATACAGGAAGGCAGATCCCAGGATCATACGGGCTGACAGAAGTGTCACATCCAGCAGCGCAGTATTGGTGATCTGCCGGATCAGAAGGGGCAGCACAATTTCACAGATGGTCGTCAGTGCCGCACATAACAGATCCAGCACAAGGGTCTGCCGGTAAGGACGAAAATAATGGGAAAAACGCTTTATCAGTTCTTTTGTACCAATGGTTCGTTCCATCATGTCTGACTCTTTAATCTTTCGATTTCTTTCTGTAACTCATTTAATTTGGCCATGGCCTGGTCCAGTTCTTTCTGTTTATCTTCGGGATCGCCTCCGGCCTGATGCAGCTCTTCATCCCGCATTTCCACTTCATGCGCTCTGGCCGCTTCCTCGATCAGTTTCTTCTCCAGATACCCGGTCACCATAGCCGGCTGCTCAATCGGTTCCCTGTCTTCAAAAAAACTGGGATCAATCTGCACCCGATAATCCTCTTCCCGCAGGATATATGCCTTTCTGTCGCCCCGCCTTCCCTGGTTTCCGGCATATTCCACCTGGCTCTGCCCCGCAAAACGGCGTTTCTGGCCGCGGCCCTCTCTGTCATCTACTGTGGAAAGCGCTTCGCCATCCTCATACACCGCTTCAGGCTCCCCGTCGTCATAGCCCCCGTCATCCTCATATTCCCCGTCTTCGTACGCCTCTTCATTTTCATACATGCCGTCATCTTCTGCATACCCGTCTTCATACACATCATCCCCGGCATCGTCTGCGAATGCTTCCCCGTCCTCATACAAGTCTTCATCCCCGCAATCATCGCCGTCATCCTCATCGCTAACAGCGTCTTTCCGCAGGCCCTTCAATGTCAGTACAAGCATGGTCAAAACAGCAAGAATCACAGCCACAATCAAAACCAGCTTTTTGAATATGGGTTTCTCATAAAAACCCTGATACCCCGTCTCCGGCTCTCCGACTTCTTCCTCCATCTCTTCCTGCCCCGGCTCTCCCTGGGGAATAGGAGCAGCTTCCACATAATCGCTCCGGACAAAGCCTGTTTTTCCATTGGCTTCCACCTGATACCAAGTCATGCCTCCCATTTCCGCCTCACCGGTAATCACAAGCGTCATACCATTATCCACGGTAGTAATCACTTGATAGTCTGTCCCAGGACCGGAACGGACATTCAGAGAGGAGCCGGATGTAACCTGGCCCTGCATCTGCACCTGGGTTACATCGTAGTCTTCGTCCGCATATGCATATATGGAAAAAAAGAAAAACGCCAGACATAAAACCAGCGCAGGTACTGCACAGCCCCGGCGTTTCCATAAATAACTGTGTGTTTGCATGGCATAATACCTCCATTTCTGTCGTAATATAACTGCCGGTCAGGCAAACACTGCATGAATACCTGACCAGGTGATTATAGTATATCATTTTATGGCCATTTAAGAAGTATTATTTTGAAAATTTTATTTTTCTTAATAAACAGCAATGGGGCTTTGCAGTTTGATCACCCGACATCCTCCACAATGACAGGCCTCCCGATATAACGCTCTTTAAATTCCTCATATGGGCAGGGTTTGCCGAAATAATAGCCCTGTATATAGTCAGGCCCGATTCCGCAGATTTTATCCAGTTCCTGGCTCGTTTCAATTCCCTCAATACAGAATTTGGTGTGTATACTCCGTGTCATATCGGCCATATGATACAACAGGTTGTATTCATATTCATTCTGCAGCGCTTTTTCGGTAAACGACCGGTCTATTTTAAGCGTGTGCGGGCTGAGATTGTACAAATAACGGAAATTGGAATACCCCGTACCAAAATCATCCAGCGCCAACAGTATGCCATGATCTCTCAATCCCTCACAGAATGTCAGAAACTTTTCATTGGATTCCAGAAAACCGCTTTCTGTCAATTCTATCATAATGCTTCCCGGCTTTAAGTTATATTTCATAACACCGGATAATATTTCGCTCAGCACATTACTTTTCAGTACCTGAATATAGGAGAGATTCACCGAAATCCGGAAATCCGGCATGATCTCCTGAATTTTACGGCAGGCTTCCATAGCCATGTGCATCACCCATTTGCCCACCGGGATGATCAGACCACTCTCTTCCAACAGCGGAATAAACTCCTCCGGAGATATAAATCCCATTTCCTTTGAACAGAAACGCAACAACGACTCCGCGCTTGACAAACGCCGCTTCTTTATATCCACAATCGGCTGGTAATGCACCTCAAATCCCTCAAATCCATGATTCACCGAATGGCGCAGCATTCTGATCAACTGTCTTTTTTTGAGAAACGCCTGATAGTCCTGTTCCTCAAAAATATAATATCGGTTCCTGCCGCCATTTTTTGCCTCGTTCATGGCAAATTCGGACAGCATCATCAGATTCCCATAACTCTGGTCTTCGATCCGGGCCAGATCCACAATCCCCACGGAAACCGTATATACAACCTCGTAACGGTTGATCTCAATAAACCAGTCGATCTCATCCCGGATCTCCTGGTACAGGATAACGGCATCCTCCACATTTCTCCCGTGAAAATCGGCAATCAGAAATTTATCCGCCACCACACGGTAGAGTTTCTGATCAGGCAGCACCGCTTTCTGAATGCACTGCGCTGTCTTGCGCAGTATCATATCGCCGTACTCCATCCCTTTGCTCTCATTGATTTCCTTAAAGTTATCCAGCCCGATCATCAGCAGAAACCCATTCAGTCTGCCGGCTTCCCGTTCTTCCAGCTCTTTCTGTAAGCTGAATTCCCCCAGCAGGCCGCTTACATTGTCCGCCTTTTTCTTTCTGGCAATCTCATTGATACACCCAATCAGATATTCTGGCTGCCCGTCCTCGTCCCTGAGCACATGTCCTCTGCAATTAATCCACACCGGATCACCCTCCTGATCCATCCAACGGTATTGCAGATTATGAAACTCCTTTTGTCCTTTCCCGATCTGCTCCAGATCCCTGCACAGCATATCGTAATCATCCGGGTAAATAAATTCCCGGAATTTTTCCGTTGCATGTGAAAACTCAGCTTTCTCCATGCGAAAACGTTTCTGCGCACCAGGCGCAATACTGTAATAATCATGCTTGATATCCAGTACATAGAGGTAATCATCCATGCAGGGATGCAGTACATCCATCACCTGCCGGACCTGTTCTGCCGTTACATGTTGTTCACTTTCTCGATCTTTCATACCAGTATTTACACTTCCCTTTCCACCGCTCCATCGGCAGATATTGCCAACTCTTTTCTATGCAGGCCGGACAGTGTACAACCGGTAAGCGCCTCTGTCATCAACATGTGTTGTGCCTGTTCATATCGTTCAGAGTCCTATACTTACCGTACAGTGTATCACAAACCTGCAAAAATAACAATCTTCAAGGCTGTTTAACGGTTTTCAAATCATCCTCTTTCAGATCATATGTATCAAGAAAATAATGCGTCTCTCCGTCTTTTTTATAACCCAGCACTTTATTCAGATTGACATTTTTCACACTATTGAATATATTCTGTTCAATCACATCACTCATGCCGCGCAGCTTGGCAATGAGCCCTTTCATCTCGTCCCGTTTGGAATACTTTATCCCCTCGGCGCAGTTTTCCGTAAAACGGCAGGCGCACTGTATAAAACGCAGACTGTTATAGCTGCACCATGCCCGTATATCTGCCTCCCGTATGAGATACATGGGGCGTATCAGCTGCATACCTTCAAAATTCTGGCTGTACAGCTTGGGCATCATAGTCTCAATCTGTCCCCCATACAGCATACCCATCAAAATTGTCTCAATTACATCGTCATAATGATGTCCCAGGGCAATCTTATTACAGCCCAGTTCCTTTGCATGGCTGTACAAATATCCCCGCCGCATTCTGGCGCACAGATAGCAGGGACTGTTTTCCACAGATGATACCGCATCAAAAATATCCGTTTCAAACACAGTCAGGGGTATACCCAATATTTCTGCATTGCTCCGGATCAGTTCCTGATTCACCCTGTGGTATCCCGGATTCATCAGCAGAAATTCCAGCTCAAAATTATTACGCCCATGCCGCTTTAACTCCTGGAACAATTTTGCCATCAGCATGGAATCCTTGCCGCCGGAAATACAGACCGCAATCCTGTCTCCGTCCCGGATCAGTTCATACTCCCTGACTGCCTTTGTAAAACGACACCAGACAGGTTTTCTGTATTTTTTAATAATACTTCGTTCAATCTCTTTTATCCGGTCCGCTGTTCCGGCCCGGATGTGGTTCTTTTCTTCTGTCATTGTGTTCCTTCCGATTCACATTTTCTCCACTTATTTTATTTATCGTTTTATTATATCCCAAATTTTCCGTTCTTAACAAGTACCCTTTTTTGTGGATGAATTGTAAAACAGAAAAAAGCGCAATTTACAGATTTTCCATCCCTGTATATAATAGAAAGCACCCACTGCGAACTTTCTATTGTCATGAAGCAAAAAAGAGATACCCCAACGGCACTGCTTACTGCCGTGAGATACCTCTTTCTCACACCTTTTTACTTCCCGATGATATATTCCCCGTCACACGGAATTATTATCTCTTTAAAACAAATTTTCCAACCAGTGTTTCCAGATTTTCAGACTGTGCGGATAACTCTTCGCTCGTTGCGGAAGTCTCCTGCGCTGCTGCGGAATTGCTCTGAATTACTTCGGAAATCTGTTCCACACCCATCTCAAGCTGCTTCATGGCATCCGCCTGAGAATTGGACAATTCGCTGATTTCTTTTGTAGATGCCGCCAACATTTTGATTCCGCCGATGACAGATTCCATTGCCGAGGTGGCTTTCAGTGTAATCTCGTTGCCACGCTCGATCTCATTGATCGAGTCTTCAATCAGTTTCTTGGTATTGACTGCGGATGTTGCACTGTCTGAAGCCAGTTTGCCGATCTGGTCCGCAACAACAGCAAAGCCTCTGCCTGCTTCTCCTGCCCTTGCCGCCTCAATGGATGCGTTCAGGGACAACAGATTTGTCTGAGATGCGATATCTTCAATCTCGGCGATGATATTGGCGATTTCCTTGGAAGTTGCATTGATCCGCTCCATCGCCTGGTTCAGGTCCTTAATATCCTCATTGCTCTTTTCAGCCGCTTCTTCGAACTTCTCCGCATCGAGATAAGACTTGTTTGCCTTCTCGGAACTATTTACAACACCTTCCGTAATATTCTGAATCGTAGCGGTCAGCTCTTCTACGGAGCCTGCCTGGTCCGTAGCGCCTTCTGCCAGTGCCTGAGCGCTCTCAGCCATCTGATTGGCTCCCAGGGCAACTTCTTCCGAAGCCTCGCCGATCTTACTCATTGTATCACTGAGCGAGTCTGTAATCTTGACAATGGCTTCATTCAACGCATAAAAGTCTCCGCGGAAATCCATCTGAGCGGTTACGTCAAACCGGCCTGCGGCCAGTTCGCTTAAAACCCGTTCCAGTTCTTTTATGTAACTGCGCAATGTAATGGTAGCATCCTTGAAATGCTCTGTCATCTCGCCGACTTCATCCGGATACATGGGATCTACCTCCACACTCAGGTCTCCGCTGGCAAGCCTTGCCGATGCGTCTTTTACTCTGCCAATGGGTTCTGCAAGCAGCTTTGCCACAAAACCGGCAAACTGCATGGAAATCAGTACGGCAACAATAATTACGATCAGCATAATCCCGGCCAGTACATAAGTCTGAATCGCCAGGCTGGTCTTGACAGTATTGCCTACATTTACATTCAGGTCAATCAGATCTTCCACTGCATTGGTAAGCTCTTTCAGGGTAGGTTTCCCCTGTTCCAGCAACAGATCAAAAGCCTCGCTGTTGTGATTTTCCATAGCCAGCTTCTCCACCTCGCCGAAAATACTGCGGTAACGCGGCAGTGTCTCATCGATTATGGCTATGTATTTAAGTTCTTCTTCTGTGTTACAGGTCTGTTTCATTTCTGCCAGAGCCGCATCCGTCTGTTTCTGCAATGCATCCAGCTCTGCCTGCGCATCCTTCAGTTCCCCTTCGTCCTCATGAAGGATCATCTCCCTGACAATAGACGGCTCTTTGTTCAGATATGTACTGAATATACCGATCTGTCCCTGGGAAAATCCGTTGTTTACCAACGCATTGCTGTAGCTGGCATTGTTGCGCAAAAGAACAATCAGCCCCAGAATACTGGAAATGCTGGCAATAATCACAACCAGCGTAAAGCAGAACTTGAGTTTCTTTGCCACTTTCATATCTTTTATTTTGTCAAACATAGTTTACCCCATCCTTCCCTCTGAAATCTATTATAAAATTTTATTCGTATAATAATCTGTTATTCTCTGGTATCGGGCAGCTTACATTCGGCGTCCTATTCTTATGTCAAGGTGCACTTCCGTGTGGTCTGTCTGAAATTTACAGTCTGATATGATTATACTATCTAATTGAAAAAATAACAACTATATTTTGACAAAGTGCACGCTATACAACATATGGAAAATGGCATGCATTGTTTATTCCTGTTTTTCCTCCCGGCTGAGCCGCATTGCCTCAACCTGTATGGCAAGATACAGATTGGCCGGGCCATCCGCCGCCGGTATCCGCTCCATCTCCGGCACACATAGATTGTAGAGTGCCGTATATCCGGCAAAATAGCGGTTCAGCGTGGCATACAGACTGTTCTCGGAAACAATCAGCGCCGCCGCTTCCTCAAATACATTTTTCAGTTCGTTCAGCGCCACCGCACAGGAAGCGTCTGCCACAGCGTAGAACAGATATTCACCTCTGCACACACCGTATCCGGATGCCATCATCGTCATAAAATTATCCGCCACCGCTTCATGTACGGCAAACGCCAGGCCGTCCCGGTCCCGTATGAGATGTACACCATTGGCAACGGGAAACACTGCTTCCACACAGCCCCCCGGCGCCTCCTTCGGCGGAGTATACTCCCCGAAATACTCTGTCAGCATCAGCCTGCCGTCCTGCCGGATTTCTTCCATCTGTTTTACGATGGCAGCCTCCCGTTTTTTGCAATCATCCAGACGGTGCTGTAGAATTTCATACAGAGGAATGTCCTTCGTATGTTCATCATAACAAAGCCATTCGCCTGCTTCTTCCCCCAGTCCGATGGCTTCCGCGGACAGGTATCCCACCGACGCATCTCTGTCCGCCATAATCCCCTCATGCTCCAGACCGTTCTGATCAGTCGCGCATACGGCATAGATACCTGGAACGATCTCTTCACAGGCGCTGATCACTCCCCATATGGATTCTCCCTGCGGTTGGTACTGCATGAATTTCACACTCCTTTTTTGAAATTGTGTTATCCAATAATACAACAATATATCTGTATATTCAACAATTTTATATATATTATCAATTATTATATCAGCACCCATAATATAAATCAGCAGGGGCTTTCCTAATACATTACCAAAGAAAAAGGGGGACCAGATAACGTGATCGATATCTCAAAACGTTTCCAAAAGCTGCGCAACGCCAAAGGCTTCAGCGTATACTATCTCGCAAGGGAGTCAGATGTATCAGAAAACTATATCCATAAAATCGAACGGGGTGAAAATCAGCCCTCTGTATACATACTGGAAAAGCTGCTTGCCTGTCTCGGCGTTACCCTGCCCGAATTCTTCAATGAAAACGAAGATATTATGTACCCCTCTGAATTTGAGCGGGAACTGATCGAAAGTGTGCGGATTCTGCCACAGGAAAAGGCATCTGCCATCCTGTACATTGTCAAACTGATCGCCAAATAGCCGGATCAGTCGGTGAAAATCAGTTTCATGATCCGGTCACAATCTGCCATAACGCCACACAGTCTCACCACATGCTCCACCGTTGCCTCCTGTTCTTCCTCCGTTCCCGTAATAAACCGAGACACTCCGGCCGTCAGCATATACTTTTTTATTGTACCGGATTTGCCGCCAACCCGCCAGTCCCAAAGCAGTCCCGACAGAAAATTGACGCCCTGCGGCTCTGTCAATACCATGGCACCTGTGGCCGAAGCAGAAGCCCACCCGCTTTTTCGCGTCACGGAACATATCTCTCCACAATTCTCCGTACAGCCGGATAATATGCGCTGCCGAACAGATTCAGGTGGTTCAGCAGATGATACAGGTTATACAGATCCCGGCGGTGTTCATATCCCGGAGCCAGTGGCGCCGCTTCTTTATAGGCTGCATAAAATTCCGGCGGAAAACCGCCGAACAGTTCTGTCATGGCAAGATCCGCTTCGGCATGTCCCACATACACCGCAGGGTCAATCAGCCAGACCCGCCCATCCTTCCCGGTGATGACATTGCCTGACCACAAATCCCCATGCAACAGAGAAGGATACGCCGGTTCCAAAAGCAGTTCCTCCACATGTTCCAACAGACAAAATGCCTTGCTCTGCATGGTTGTATCAAAATACCTTGCCCCATCCCTGAGCTGGGGTGCAAGGCGGCAGTCCCGGAAGAATACCCGCCAGTTCCCGGCAGGTGTATTTTTCTGTTCCCGCGCCCCTATATAATTGTCCCGGACGAATCCAAATATCCCGCCAGGAACAAACTCCGCCGCCGGCGCCCGGTGCAGGGCGGCCAGTTCATACCCGAAAGTCTCCCAGCAGCGGGGAGCGGGGCTGTTTCCCGCCAGCAGTTCCATCAAAAGAAATGCATACCCGTCTTCTCCTCCTTCGGTGCCACAGCAGAGAATGTGGGGCGTGCCGATTGTGCCGGTCTGCGCAATGGCAGCCAGTCCGGCGGCCTCCGCAGTAAAAAATGCCTCCTTGTTCTTTGCGTTGGCCTTCATAAAAATCTTTTTCCCGCCTGTGAGCGTCAGTTCAAACGCAGCGTTCACGTCCCCGCCGCTTATCCGCCTTCTTGACCGGATCTGTATTCCGTTTCCAAACAGCGACACCAGCGCGCTGTCCATGGATGTGAAATATGCCATTGTCTCCATATTGTATACATCCGCTCCTTTCCCGTTCTGTTTCCCTCTGCCTTTCCGATGCTCTCCCTGTTATCCTAACGGAAAACACGGCTGAATCAGAAAATCCAGCCGTGCCTGTATCCCTCCGCCCTGTTTTCCGACGCACTCACTGCAGCGCAAGAATGTCCAGAGCCTTATATGCATTCACTTTCTGTGCCACCTGCTCCCATGTGATATTAGAACAGATAAAATTATAATCGTCCCAGATACGGGCCAGTTCGGCTCTTACCCGGGGAACCTCCTCCGGTCTGTCCGAGCCGGTACGGACATAATAATCCGGCAGCAGTGTACAGCCGATCATACCTCTCTCTGCAGCAAGCATGTCTTCTTCCTGGCCAATCGCCCCCAGGAACCGCAAATGGTTATCCAGGTAACAATTCAGCTCCAGGTACACACCCATCATCCCGTTCAGATCAAATACCTCAAAGGGTGCACCGCCGGCCACCTCAATCTCACCGCCGGCATAAAAGCATTCCGAATCGCCCAGCTCATACAGCGCATTACAGATATCCAGCAACCGGCCGCAGTCTTCCTGTGAGACAGGCTGCTGAAAAGACTGCAACATAACATCCACGGCCCATCCCAGTCTGCCAAGAACTTCGCATCCGGGAAGCCTGCCAAGGCGCTCTCCCAGATGGACCAGACGTGCAATGGCCAGAAGCCCCCATACCCGGACTGCGAGATCGCTTAACTCCTCTGCTGACTCCTCCACTTCCATGGGAACCTGATTATACAGTAATGGAGCATCCTCCAGTTCACCGATGCGATCCGAACAGTCGTCCACAAGCGCTTCCCCCACTTTGTCATACACAGCATCGTCTGCACTATAAATCGTATCCGCCCGGTGCAGCCATAAAACAGCCCTGTTCAGATCCTTTTGATCCATGGCTGCCACCCCCATATCATAATACGCTTTGGCCAGACCGGCCCAATCCTTTTTCTTTTGGCATTCACTTACACGATCCCGGGCATCTTCCCCAAATAAATGAAACATGTCAGTCCTCTCCTCTTTTTTCTGAATATGAAATGATTGTGTAACGCTGTCTTTATTATACGCCTGACACCTGTATAAAGTCAAAGCCGATGCTGTCATTTCAGGCATATTTCAAACTTGAAAAACAGTGCTCATTATGTTAAAATATTTCCGCTAAAATCAGGATATTTCCTGAACATAATTCATTGTCAAATCTTGTTTTAATTTTATCTGAGGGGTGTCTTATGAATTTTTTTACAAATCGAAAACTTGCCACACGCATTGGCATCATTACCACAGTCATCACCTGTACAGGTATGCTGCTGCTCTGGTTCATCGTATCCAGACGTATTTCTTCCATGGTGGAAAGCAATATTACCAATCAAATGATTGACGCCGTGGAATCCAGGGCTTCTATCATCAACGACTACGTAACCTCCGCTGAAGAATATATGACTGCTTTTGCACTGGGCAACGAGGTGCATGACCTGCTTGCCAACCCCCAGGATCCCGCCCTGCTCAGGGAAGGACAGCAATACACGGAAGATTTTGCCGCTGTAAAAGGTATTTTTGAAGGATTGTACATCGGCACGCCTGACACCTATATCCTGACCCATACCTCCGAAGGCGCCATCGGCATGACCACCCGGTCCGGCGACTCGTTAGAAGAATTCCGCAATACCATTCTGGCCCGGCCACAGCTCACCAACCTGGGAATCATGAAGTCTCCCGGAACAGGAAGTATGATTCTCTCCATGTATTATCCCATTTATGAAGCGCAGGAATGTATCGGTTTTGTGGGAGCCGGCGTTTATGCCAACAGTTTAATGGATGTATTGTTAAATCTGGATATTCAGGGACTGCCTAACTGCGATTATGTATTTCTGAACGTAGAAGACGAGATGTATCTGTACCATTCGGATGAATCGCTGATCAACACCCAGACTACGGACAAAGGCTATCTGGAAATCATCCGCAAAATCAAAGCCGATGGCAGCACACAGGCAGGTACTTACTCGTACCGGGATGAGCATGGCGTGGATCAACTGGTTGTATACAAATACCTGAAAGACCGGAACTGGGTCTTTATGGTCCGGGACAGTGTGGATGAAGTGTATGGCGAAGTGGAAACCGTGCGCAATACAACCGGCATTTTATGTGCCGTTGTGACAGTCATGATTATCCTCGTCACGCTGCTGATTCTGCACCGCGAAAGCCGGGAACTGATGGTGATGGAACGTGCCATCCGCCGTCTGGGCAGACTGGAGCTTACCACAGACCGGGAACTGGAATCCTTCTATGGCCGAACCGATGAAATCGGTATGATCGCACAGACCATCCACCATGTATGCGACTGTCTGCGAAAGACAATCGACGATATTGGCCGCATCCTGGGAGAGATGGCCGACGGCAATATCTCTGTGGATGTCACCAAAAACCAGGCCTATTATATCGGCGATTTCAAAGTGTTGTCTGAAAGCCTGAACAGTATCCGCAGCCATCTTATGCGTGTCATGCGTGATATTACCCGGATTGCCAGTCAGGTGAACAGCAGCGCAAACCAGGTTTCATCCGGCGCCCAGGCACTGTCCCAGGGGACCGCACAACAGAAAGTATCCATCGACGGGCTTGTATCCAATATTACAGACATCACTGCCCAGATCCAGAACAGCACAATTCGCTGCGGCAACGCCAGCGATCTGGTGGATAAAGCCACAGGGTATGCGGCCGAAGCCGATACAAAAATGGAACAGCTGATGACAGCCACCCAAAATATAGACAGATCGTCCACCCAGATCGGCAGTATTATTAAAACCATTGAGGATATCGCCTTTCAGACCAGTATCCTCGCCCTGAACGCCGCTGTGGAAGCCAAGCATGCCGGTGCTGCCGGAAAAGGCTTTTCCGTCGTATCAGACGAGGTCAGAAGCCTGGCAGCCAGATCGGCTGAGGCAGCCAGCAATACGGGCGAGCTGATCGGACGCTCGATTCGTGACATAAAAACAGGCACAGAATCCACCAATGCCGTTATTTCGGCAATGCAGGTCATCAACGAATGCATTCAGTCCATCAAAGCGCTTATGGATGAGATCTCTCTTGCCAGCGTCCAGCAGTCGGATATGATTGCTTCTGTGGAAAACAGAATCAAGGAAGTCTCCAAAGTGATACAGGCAAACTCCACTGCTGCCGAAAGAAGTGCCGCCGTTTCCAGCGAACTGACCGGCCAGGCACAGACATTGAATGAATTGATCAGCCAGTTTAAAATTTAATATATAGAAAGCACGCTTTGCAGACTTTCTATTGTCAAGCATAAAATTCACCGGCAGCCGGCCATCACTAAAATGGCCGGCTGCCGGCGTTTTTCATCGTACGCAAACACCTCTGTTATCTGCAACCGTTTCAGAAGCCTGTTCATCTTCAATTCGTTCTTATTTCTTTTCCTGGCAGGGCATCCGGTTTTCTGTTGCAGCTTCCATCCAAACCAAAAAATTCTCTCACCTGCTCAGCCATCCGCGCTTTCACATCACCTTTTTCCAAATATACTCTGCTCCATTCCACAATCTTATCCATGGCAGTTTCCACATTCCACCTGGGTTTCCATCCAAATGTGGTTTTCAATTTTGAACAGTCAAGTTTCAGAAAGTTTGCTTCATGAGGCCCGCCGTCATTCTGCTTTCGCCAGGAAGCCCGGTGCAGCTTCGTGCCTGCAATCTGCCTGTTCCATACGGTGCAAAATAAGGATACCAGATCACCTGTCCTCCAACAGTCTGACTCCTGTGGCCCTACATTATAGTTCCCGGCAAGACCGGGGGTTTCATATTGTTCCATGGCAATGAGCAAATAGGCTGCAATGGGTTCCAGGACATGCTGATAGGGTCTTGTGGAATCAGGATTTCTGACTGTCATCTCCACCCCGGCTTCCACCGCACGTATACAGTCCGGAATCACTCTGTCGTTGGCAAAATCACCGCCGCCGATTACATTCCCTGCCCTGCAGGTGGATACCCCAATGTCCCGGCCCGAAAAGAAGGATTGTATGAAACAGCTTGTGACAAGCTCGGAACAGGATTTTGAGTTGGAATATGGGTCATAACCGTTCAGCGGTTCATTTTCCCTGTATCCCCATTGCCATTCCTGATTCATGTAAACTTTATCGGTGGTGACATTCACCACCGATTTTACAGAAGGGCACATTCTCACCCCATCCAGAAAATGAACGGTTCCCATAACATTGGTTTCATAGGTGCCGGCAGGATTGTTATAGGATTCTCTGACAATGGGCTGGGCAGCCATATGGATTGCAATCTCAGGATTTTCTTTTTCAAATACGGCAAGGAGAGCATCCTTATCACGGATATCCCCCCGGTAATCTGTCATTTGTTCTGTAAGTCCCGCCATTGCAAATAAGGAAGGCTCTGTTGGCGGCCCGAATGAATATCCCACGACCCGTGCGCCCCAGTCCAGAAGAACCTGTGTCATCCAGGTTCCTTTAAATCCGGTATTTCCGGTGATCAGCACTTTTTTGCCCTTATAAAAGTTTCTCAGTTTTTCTGTGTTCATATCAATTCCCCGATACTGTTTCAGCGCCGAACAGTTTCCACCTACAGTTTGTTCCTGCAAACTCTGCCCTCTGTTACAGATCATTTCCTTTCTGTCCATCTTCCCGAAAACCGTATTGTATATTATAAATTCACCATCACCCAGCCGAAAACACAGGCGCATAAAACGGATACAAGCATTCTGATTCCCATTCTCAGATTCTTTTTTTCCATGAAAATATTGATACAATATACAACCGCCAGTACACACAGCAGGCCATACCCACATCCCAGGCTTGTACCATACTTTACACACTGTTGCATAAGCGACAATATGACCGTCAGCATGAGTCCTGATACAACCGGCCGGATCCACATCCTGATCACAGGGAATACCCCAAAATCCCTGAATGCAAAATAAAAATCCCCCATAACGGCAAACACTCCGCAACTGGCTGCAACGCTGCAAATAAAGCCTGCCATTGCAGCCACATATCCACCAAGTATACTTCCCGTGGCATTCAGCCCCGTCAGGTATCCAATACCGCTCAGTGTTTTACACAGAATCGAACCCGGAAGTATATTTACAATCGGTACGAGCTGACTATAAAATTCATGCTCTCCAATCATCCCGGACTGTACAAACATTCCATCTGCCACTGTCAGAAACGCATCTCCACCGCCAAAGGACAGAATGGATGACAGGAAACTCCTTCCCACAAGAGCAAATCCCTCCCTGCATATCACTGCGGAAACCATACATGCAGCCAAAATACCTGCCACTACCATAACAAGATCTTTGATCAGTTCTCTTTTGGAAAAAGCGGTTGTATTCCCTGCGCCTCGTACCCCTGTGATACATCCATGGAAACCAAGGCATAGCATACAGCCTTCCACAACAGGAAGCACCGCCGGATTTTGAAACAGCGCATTCTTCCCTGTACAGAGGATGTAGAGAATACACAATAGAGCAGATACCGTACTCTTTATCCGGCCGGTTTGCCCTTTGGTAAAAAACAGGACAAAAAATACCATTATAAAAATATGTATGGCAGAAAGGCCAAAGAAGGGCGTTCTCTCAAGTTTCAATAGCTTATAGAAATTGTTACCACATGTGAGGACGAATACACCCGCTGTCATGATACACTGCAGCAATCTGCTTTTTCCGCCGCTCTCAGATATGGGTCTGACCGCCCCATTCACATACTGCATCAGAAGCCTTGCTATATATGCCATCACCCCAACCGTAATAAAAGCCACATCTGCATAAAATACATCCGGTATGCCATTCAGTAAGGAGGTGAGAAGTACCGTGACGAAAGCGCCCGGCAATGCCATACATCCTGCCGCCAGCAGCATTCCCTTGCGCCCTGCCAGCCGTTTTCCCAATCCCCCTGCCAGTTCCACCGGAAGTGCTCCGGGGGTAATACTGGCAATTAAAATATCTTCTTCATACGCTTCCTGCGTCAGCAATTTCTCTTCTTCCACAACCGTTTTTTGTATGACCGGTATTAATGCGTTCCCTCCTCCGAACCCGATACAGCCGATTTTCAACATAGAGGCGCAGGCTTTCCATATCCTGTTATTTACCAAAATCAGCCTCCTGCACCATACGACATGCAATCTTATTCAGAATCAGTTCAACCGACTCATCAAGAGAATATTTGCTGGTATCAATGATTACATCAGGGTTCTCTGGAATTTCATAGGGACTCGTGATCCCTGTAAAATCCGGAATGGTTCCGTTACGGGCTTTTTTGTATAATCCCTTCACATCCCGCTTTTCGCATGCTTCCAGCGGTGTGCTCACATAGATTTCCACAAAATCGGAATCTCCGATAATTTTGCGGGCACTTAACCGGTCACTTTCATATGGAGAAATAAAGGAAGCCAGGACAATCAGTCCGGCATCATTCATCAGCCTGGCCGCTTCGGCCACACGGCGGATGTTTTCAATCCGGTCCTTCTCTTCAAACCCAAGGTTTTTATTGAGTCCCATACGGACATTATCGCCATCCAGAATCATCGTATACCTGCCCTGGGCGCTCAACACTTTCTCAAGTTCATTGGCAAGGGTGGACTTGCCGGAACCGGAAAGCCCTGTAAACCATACGGTCAGCGGCTTCTGTCCCATCTTGCCCGCCCGGATTTCCCGTGTGATATCCAGGTTCTGCCATACGATATTTTCGGCTCTTCTGAGTGAATGCTCGATTACGCCACAGGCAGAAGTCATGTCCGTAACCCGGTCAATGAGTATAAAACAGCCCAGACCTTTATGTAAAGCGAATTTATCAAATACAACATCTCTGCCCAGCGCTATATCACACACCGCCAGCTCATTCTTATAAATATTTTTTGCAGGGACGTGTTCCCCCGTATTGATGTCTGTCTTATATTTGATGCCCATGACCGTAGCGGGTACCTTCTGGGTTCCCACCTTCATCAGAAAACTTTTTCCCTCCACCAGCCTTTCGTCATCCATCCACAGAAGAGAAGCATTGAACATACCTGTCACGGACAAATTCGTATCTCTTGTCAATACGCATCCTCTTGATATATCAATTTCCCTGTCAAGCTGTATGGTGACCGCCTGGCCTTCATATGCTTTGCAGTTCTCCCGGTCCGTTACATAAATCCGTTTCACAACGGCCTTTTCACGACTGGGCAATACGGTAATCTCATCACCTGCCGTAATCGTACCGCTTTCAATCTGCCCCGCAAATCCCCGAAAGGTATAATCCGGCCTGCACACCCGCTGTACGGGCATCACAAATCCGCTTTCCCCGCCTGTCTCTTCCACATCCACACATTCAAGGAAGGAAAGCAGGGTTTCCTCCTGATACCAAACCATATTGAAGGATTTGAACGTTATATTATCCCCTTTTGTTGCCGAGACGGGTATCACTTTGACGTTTGCAAGGTGAATCTCCAGAGCAGCAGCCAGTTTTCGTATCTCCTTTTGAATTGAGACAAATACACTCTGTGCATAATGCACCAGATCCATCTTATTCACTGCAAAAACAAAATGGCGTATACCCATCAGCGCACATATCCGTGCATGACGTCTGGTCTGCAGTAAGATCCCTTTGGATGCATCCACAAGAATGATCGCAAGATCTGCAAAAGAAGCGCCAACAGCCATATTCCTGGTGTATTCCTCATGCCCCGGCGTATCGGCTGCAATAAAACTCCGTTTCTCCGTGGTGAAATACCGGTAAGCCACGTCAATGGTAATCCCCTGCTCACGCTCCGCCATCAGTCCGTCCAGCAGAAGAGAGTAGTCGATTTCACCCCCCCCACTTCCTATTTTGCCATCAAGCGCCAGCGCCTGTTCCTGATCTGCAAACAAGAGTTTTGCGTCATACAACATGTGCCCCAGGAGAGTGGACTTGCCGTCGTCAACACTTCCGCATGTAATAAATTTCAGCAATCCGTTCATTCAGAAATACCCCTCTTTCTTACGCTTCTCCATGCTGGCCACACCGCCGTCTTTGTCAATCACCCTGCTGGTTCTCTCCGACTCTATGGCGCTGAGGGTTTCTTCTATAATTTCATCCAGGGTTGTTGCCGTAGACGCAACACCTCCCGATAAGGGATAACACCCCAGTGTCCTGAATCTCACACTCTTCATAACAGGCTTTTCCCCCGGTTTCAGACGCATACGCTCGTCATCTGCCATGATGATATGGTGATCTCTATATACGACCGGTCTTTCCGCCGCATAGTACAATGGCACAATGGGGATATTTTCCCGTCTTATATACTGCCATATATCAACTTCTGTCCAGTTGGAGATGGGAAATACCCTGATGCTTTCCCCCTTTTTAATTTCCGCATTGTACAATTTCCACATTTCCGGCCGCTGATTCCTGGGATCCCAGGCATGGGCAGAATTTCTGAAAGAAAATACCCGTTCTTTGGCGCGGCTTTTTTCCTCGTCACGTCTTCCGCCGCCAAAGGCCGCAGTAAAACCATACTTGTCAAGAGCCTGCTTCAGCGCCTGGGTTTTCATAATATCTGTATAAGCAGCGCCATGGTCAAAGGGATTTATTCCCTGGTCTATACCTTCCTGATTGATATACTCCAGCATCTCTATTCCCAGTTCCCTGGCCCGTCTGTCCCGGAACTCAATCATCTCATGGAACTTCCATGTGGTATTGACATGAAGAAATGGAAACGGCGGTTTTTCCGGATAAAAGGCTTTCATTGCAAGATGGAGCATAACGGATGAATCCTTCCCTATGGAATATAGCATCACCGGTTTTTCACATTCGGCTACAACCTCGCGCATGATATAAATGGCTTCTGCTTCGAGTTTATCTAAATGGTCCATAACAGTATCCTCTCTCTTTTCCGAATCTCCCACAGGTCATCTTATTGCGCTTTCACCCACTTCACAGTCTCCAGCACGCCCTTTTCAAAGGAAACATTGGGCAGCACCCCCAGTTTCCTGATTTTTTTACAGTCAAACTCTTGATAATCCAGCGCCTGCCCCGTAAAGGGAATTGCCCCAAATAACAATTCAGAAGAACTGCCCGTAATGGTTTTGGCTTCCAACACAAACTCCCGGAGAGGTCTCTGCTTTTCATTTCCGATATAGTAGGATTCAAACGGTTCTCCCCGCTCTGCCACCGCCTTAATCATTCTCATGGCATCATCCGTATAAATAAAATCATATAGCTGATAACCTTCCGTCAGCTTTAACGATTCATTTTTCACCAATGCCCTGACAACATTATTCAGAAACCGTCTGGATACCTCTCCCGGACCGTATATATTGGATATGATAATATTCACATAGTCAATGCCAACATCCGCAGCGATTGTTTTCATCATAAAATCTGCCGTCAGTTTCGCTATGGAATACATGGTATTCCTGGATGGACGCTCACCATCCGCGGACACGGTTTTCATAGCCTCATATTCCATAATCGAACCCGCATTGATAAACCGCCGGCATCCCAGTTCTTTTGCCCTTCTGATCAGTTCGCAGGACATGCGGATATTATTGAGCTGTGTCATCTCAAGGGCCCGTTTATCCCCGCTTGTCCCCTCCCAGGCAAAATGGACAAAAATCCCTTCCGCGTCCGGATTGCCAATATGCCGCTTTGTAATACTTCCCACATCCGCCAGATCCCGTTCTATAATTTCAACCCGGCTGCCCCAGGTATCCATGGCCGCATACTTATCCCGTACAATGACAATCACTTTTTCCTCTTCACCCAAAAGCCAGTTTACAAATGCTTTTCCCAAAAATCCCATAGCTCCGGTTACTATAAACGTCTTCATGTCGCCTCCAAATATTGAACCGTTTTCCTTTAAAACGGGCTCTCAAACTCCTCGAATTTCATAAAACTCTTATCCCGGTCCGATACGACAGGACTTGCCGTTTTCCAGTCATAACCGAACGAATCATACAATATCCCTGTGTCGCTTGACTGTTCATAAGCGCTGGTAACCTGGTACAGCATCAGTGTATGATCCTGCATGCTTTTGAAACCATGGGCAAAACCGGCCGGAATATAGAGCGCTTTCGGATCATCTCCTGACAGCAGGAAGGAAAAAGCCTGTCCATAGGTTTGGCTGTTTTTCCTTAAATCCAAAACCACATCCTCCACTTCCCCTTTTATAACATGTACAATTTTTGCATGGTCATAGGGAGGAAGCTGAAAATGCATCCCTCTGATCACATCCCTGCCCGACGACGAATAATAGGATTCTCTCATACGGACATCCAATCCGGCTGCCAGATAATCGGGCTCATGATAGATTTTGGTAAATCCGCCTCTGGCATCATGAGAGGAAAAGCAATGGATCAGCTTAACCCCCTGACATTTGGTATCTTCAATTTTCATATTGTTTTATAAACCTCGCTATCGTTTGTAATTCTTCTGATTCGGGAAAGTATCTTGCAAACTGAAATACAGACGCCTTATCTTCTTCCAGATAAATGGGCAGTCTCCTAAGCTCCTCAGCCGCTTCTTCCATCCCGCCGTCGCAGATACGTTGAAACAGTTGCCCCTCCGGACCGGCCTGTATACAAAATGCTTCAAACGGGCTCCTGCCCAATGCTTCCCGAAACAGATATGTTCTCTCTCTGCACGCCATGGCGTCTTTACAGGCAGAATAAAAAACATCCAGATTGGCAGAGGCCGAATATCGGCTGATACAGAAATTTCTGCCGCGTCTGCCCAGCTCTCTGCCATTTTGATTCATCGAAAGCCATTCAATACAATCAACAAATTCCGCCGGATTGTTTACAAGCAGCCCGTTCACACCATGCTGTATAATATGCCGTTCCACAGGATTGTTCAGAACAATCACCGGCAGTCCCGCAGCCATGGCTTCCACAAGCGCATTTTCTGTTGTGGCATAAGTCCTTTCGTTCAAAAGGTATGCAAATACATCCATTCTCTGATAATACGCCCAGACACAGTCCACATACCCCGGCAGTTCAAAAGATTCCTCCAACCCTGAATTGCGAATCGCAAGCCGCACCTCCTTTGACGGCTCTCCCAGCATAACAAAACGAACACCCGGATATTTCTTTGCGGCCTCTTTGTAATACTCCAGAAAGCGGGGATGCAGTTTGGCATAGTTTAATGTTCCCACGTATCCGATGGTCAGCCCGGAATGTTCAAAACAGGTTGTTTTCGGAGAAACCTGTTCGGGGTGGAAATCTCCCATTCCGTATACAACCGCTGATTTCTCCATAATTCTCTGTCTCTCTTTGATTCCCCATGTCGCATTGTCCAGAGAATAACCTGTGGTAAACAACACTTTATCAAACCGGTCTAAAAAAGCCCCGTGCAAATACGGATACGAACACCCATTGATATGACTCCAGATGATAAAACGTCCCTGCACACCTTCCATTTCCAGCAACAGCCTGATCATCAACGGATGTCCCCACCAGTTGATAACGACCACATCATATCCCGGAATAAGCCGCCGTATCGTATCGGCGTCTCTTTCCACCTTCACCTTGCTATGCTGTTTTCTTAACTGATTCACATATGTCTGATTCAGGGGATTTTCCAGCAGTACAATATCCGACTCTGCCACCTTCCCGGCAGAAATCATCATACCGGCGATTGCCTTACCGGCGCCGCCTCCAAGATGCACGGCAATATGTAATAGCTTAATTTTGCTCAAAACGTTTTAATAATTCCTCTCTGTACGCATCAATGTTGTCTATTGCCGCTGTCTCTATTTCCAGACATTCATCACAACCTGTCATTTTCCGGCGATTGCCTTTTAAATGCTCGATTCTGTATGTATCCATCATCTTCCACAATTCCGGCACGGAATGCTGATGCACATCACCTATGAGCATTTTTCTGTTCCAGTCCACAATGCATCTCGTGGCCGCACCGTCAGAATTAATTGTCAGAATATAAAAGAGCCTGGGGCATACCACACATTCCTGTATTTTATTTCCATATACACCGACCTCCTCCGAATAGAATTCCTTATCAAATCCCGGCCAGCAGGGTGCAATATGTTCAAAAGAGATCTCATCGCACAGATCCCCAAACAGGCGGTAAAATTTCTCCTTTTTGGCCGCTTCATCTTCCGCACTGCAGTTTTCCACAATGGTTTTTATAAAAATATGACAATCTCCTCTGTGCTCATACAGATCGCGCAGATTCTCCCGGAACTGCTCAAAATCTATCTTTGTGCCACAGATTTCTTCATAGTCTTCTCCACACAGCCCCTCCACGGAAATATGGATCCGTGTCAGTCCTGCTTTAATGATTTCACGGTTCAATTTCGGGTGTAACAGAGTCCCGTTTGTTGTGGTGTCAATACCGGTAAAACGTCCTGACTGCCTGGCATAGGAAACCATTTCTGCAAAATGCGGATTGACCAGAGGTTCCCCTTCTTTATATAGCCGCAAAACTTTAATCGGATCCGAAAAGCCGCTGCAGTCATCAACAATTTTCCGGAACAAGTCCATCTCCATAACCCCGACACTGCTGCGTTTACTCTCTGTCCAGAGATCGTCATGAGCCCTTCCGCAGGGACAGAACCTGCATTTGAGATTACATGCGCTGGACGGATCAACATATAAAATAAACGGGGCAGCCAGAGGTATCACCGTTTCCAGTCTCGTTCTTTCTTTATAATATCTGTGCCCTTCTTTTGCTGTCATAGCCTTTCCTCCTGTGTCTTATCCTTCTTTATCAGAAACTGTGCGCCGGGTCTGATCATTCTTTGTCTGAAACTGCGCGCCGGGTCTGATCATTCTTTGTCTGAGACTGCGCGCCGGGTCTGATCATTCTTTGTCTGAGACTGCGCGCCGGGTCTGATCATTCTTTGTCTGAAACTGCGCGCCGGGTCTGATAGTTCTCGATCAGAGACTGTACTCTGTTTTTTAATCCCATCTCTTTGATCTGTCTCCGGATAGATGCATCGTACATCAGTGGCAGTATGAGAATCATATCATCCGTATCGATCGCAGAAGGGTCTTCAATTTTCAGATTCTTTCCGGCAACGGTATATACGACATTCTGCCTGTAAGGATTGCTGTCCACCAGTTTTACGACATTGCAATGATCAAAATTCCCGTTCAGCAACTGCGCCGTGGAAGTCCCCACACCCCATAAAATCAGCGGAACATTTTCCTGTCGGATTTTATCCATAACCGGCTTTAATTTCCCTTCACAACTTCTGATATACCCACTGACCGCCTCTTCCACACAGCGCAGACGCACCGGCTCTTCCCGCTGCTTATCCGATTTGGTCAGAATCCCGTACATCACATGGTAGCTGTGACATTTCAGATAACTTTCCTTTTCCCTGACATCGTATGAAAAAACACGCGCAAGATTATCAAATGATTCCAGACACATATGTACAATGTGCTCATATGTAAAAAACCAATAGGGAACAAACTCCGTTTCCGCATACTTTGCAGCGTCCGGAACTTCAACATACATACCACATCCGGGTTTGAGCATCCGGTGTGCACTTCCAAGTGTTTTATGAAAATCCAATATATGTTCCAGAGTATGGTTGATGATGATAAAATCAAAGGCATTTTCAAGTTCTTCCAAACCTGCAAATCCATCACTCTGTATGGTCTTCAGCCCTTTTTCCCGACACAGACGGATACATCTTTCCGAAGGCTCCATAACGGTTATATCTGTATAGCCTTTTTGGGCAAGAAATTTTGATAATTCTCCGATTCCGCCTCCGATCTCTAAAATATGGCCATCCTTGTGCACATATTTGGAGATTCTTTTTTCAATTTGTTCATAATAATTCTGTGCCTCATCCCGTCCAAATACTTCAAAGTAGCTTAATGACTGACTGTATTCAGATGCATAATATTTTGTAAAAGATGCCTGACCGGCATCTGTATCAACATACACGCTGCCACATTTGGGACAGGAGACTACAGAACTGTCCTGATCCGGAAAAAAAGGGCCCATAATTTTCATGTTTGAGCAGAGTTTGCTCAATCTCTTTTTTTCACTGCATCCGCATATCTGACATTTCATGGTGTTTTCTCCTGCCTCTCATATTTTTTATACAGTCTGTCCAGTCCGGCCGCATGATGATCATTGTATCTTCTGCGGACGGGTTTCTCTTGCAGCCAGTCGATCGTCCGGCGTATCCCTTCTTCAAACGAAATCTCCGCCTTCCATCCAGGTACATATTCTTTCACTTTTGCGGTATCATAAATGTTATGCCACATCCTTTGCGCCATCAGATCTATGGGCTGAAAATCATTCAGCAAAAGAGCCTCGTCATAGGGAATATGGATCGCTCTGTATTGATTCAATCCCAGTGCATAAAAGAGAAGTTCCATTTCTTCGTTCCAGGTCAGCCATTCGTCTGTTGCAATATGAAATGTCTCTCCTGCCGTATCCGGATTCTCCGCCAGCGGTATCAAAGCTTTTGCAAAATCACCCGAATGGGTAAAAGCCCACAGATTGGTTCCGTCGCCTGCAATCAAGGCAGGTTTCCCATCCAGAAACTTCTGCGGGGCGGTAAAGCAATTATGTCCAATGGACACAGGTACAATTACATCATAGGTGTATGCCGGTCTGATAATTGTAACCGGGAAGCCGCTTTCCATATACGCCCTCCTGAAAACCGCTTCTGCCCGTATTTTTCCACTGACATAAGGGTCTGCCCTGTCGGGATCATTCAGCTCACAGCTTTCCCTGAAGGGGAGATTTCTGCCTGCACGTTTATAAACCGCCTCGCTGCTTATGAACATAAAATGCTTTGTTCTGGCTCTGAACAGATCGATGGCTTCTTTGGCATCTCTCTCATGGAAACAAATGAAATGGATTACAACATCAAATACACATCCCTCCACAATGCTTTTTATCTTCTCAACATCATGAATATCTGCGGTGAGTTTATGAACTTCCGGCTGAATCTCCCGTCTTGTCATACATGTTTGCGAACGGTTTAACTCCCAGACCTCATGCCCCCTCCTCAGTGCTTCATCAACACAATACCAGCTTATATTCCCGTTTCCGCCAATCACTAATATTCTCATCTGCTTATTCCGCCAAACTTATCTCCTGCCAATTTCTCCTAACAGGTTTGTAACCGCCATTTTTATCAGTTTCTCTTCTATCCGGGGATCAACGGTCTTATCCTCGTGTACAGGATAAGGCACCGTATCGCTGTCACAGAACAATCTGCCATCTTCCCTGTGCAGATAACGTCTGGCAATCTGCGCATTTTGTTCCGAAAAACGCCGCAAAATCTCTTTTCTTAGTTCCGGGCTGAAATAACATTCCCGTTCGTCCCCTGTCTGATGTATGTAAATTTCTATATAACGAAGCAATCGCTTTTGTATTTCCCCGTCTCTGGTCAGGCTGTTAATAAACCGTTTTATATCCAACAGTTCGCCACATAGCCGCTCATTCCTTTCATTCCCCCATGCCGATTCTTCTTCCCTGCCCGGAATATGAATGCGGTCCAGAAAATCATTGATTACACTGCCGTTTTTCAGTTGGGATCTTTCATATGCTCCTATTGAGAGCGCAGAAGTATCTCCTCCCAGAGCCTCTTCCATAGCCTGTATCTTTTTCAAATACCCGCATTCTTCATCAATATGCAGAATATGGATATACTGTGTAAAACTCCAGGACCATATACCCTCCTTAATTCCCTGGTTCCAACTGGATTCTATATACAGATCCTGTCTTCGCAAATAACAGATGACTTTCGTATCCTGTACATGAGATTTCATATCCTTTACCACTCTGTAACAGTCTGACTGCCAGAAATCTTCCGATACGAGAATGACATTCCGGTATTTGAGCTTCTCCTTAATAATTTCCCACAGATTCTCATAGATATGATCCCTGGGCGCCGGCTGATTTTTTCTGTAATACTGAATAAATACACCACCGTTCCCATTATCATAGATGCCTTTACAGGGAGGTACTTCCATATCACGGGCCACCAATTCATATTCTAAATTGGGATATTCATATCCATTTTCCATTAAGTAATCATTTGACCGTAACAGATAGTTCTCAATGGCTGTTGTGCCACACTTTGGCATGCCAACTCCCAAAATCAGGCTGTGTTCCTCATGGACAGTTTCATTGAAATTACTTTTTTCTGTTTTCTTCTTAAACATTCTTAATCCCTCGTAATATTTGTTTTTGTCTGTTTTCCATTGTCATATACGATAGAAATCTTGCTTCGCGAGCTTTCTATTGTCATATGTAGAAAACATCTCTCTTTTTTGAGAACCTGTACTGCAAATATGAAAAGATTCTTTCTGCGACCAACTGCTTTATACTGTTTTCTCCATTGTATTTACAGTGTAACCGGTGCAAAACAACAGGAATTAAATGTTCTTTATGCCAGAACTTCGCGCTGGAAGTGACATATTGCTGATAACAGTTTTTGCGGAAAAGGAGCATATACAGCCATAACATGATATGGTGCCTGCTTATCTGGCTTTTCAATTTGCACATATGAAACATCATGTCAGCCGCCACTTCATCCCGCATCGTCTCATTGACACCGATACGGTAAAAGGCCAGAGGATAATCTACCAGAATCAGCTGATATTTTTTTAATGCCTTATACTGTATAATCTGATCGCCCATGAGGAGCTCTTCATGTGCGTTATAGATGGTTTCCAGTATTTCTTTCGGATACAGAAATCCGGGAGACGTAACACAGCAGCCTGTGAAAAATCCCTCCTGTGTGATGGAAAATGCGGATATTCCGCCGTGAATCTCTTTAATAACCGGTTCTGTTGTAAACTCGGATGGAATGGTTCCCATAACGCCATAAAATCCATATTTATGTATAAAACAATTCATCACATACAGATAATATGGATGGAGCAGATCATCGTCATTCAGCAGGATTACATATTTCCCTCTGGCGAGTCTTGCCGCCCGCAGTGTATTCCCATAGATACCTATATTCTTCTCATTCCGGTAATACACAATCCTGCTATCCGCTAATTCCCTGATCAACTGAAGTGTATCGTTTTCCACGGCCGGCTGATCATCGTTGTCTACCACCACAATTTCAAAGTCTGTTACCATTTTCTGATTTAATACGGAACGCAATGATTTTTCCAGCAAATCTGCCCTGTGATACGTAGGGGTCACAATGGAAAACCTGACATTTCCGGCATGCTTTCCGTACATTCGCACAGAACGGATATGATCATATTTATGAAAATCCCCGCCATTTTTTAAATAATCCATTTTTTATCTCCGCCAGCCGGTTCAGTCCCAGGCCGAAAAAAAATCTCCATATATTTTGCGCATAAATCCTTTTTACTTTGTTTTCCATTTTTAATTCTTTTACAATCTCACTGTTCAGTACATGCCGGATATAGTTTTTTCCATTGCCATACCAGTCATTCTTTTTATACCCCCGGCAGTTATTCCGGGCCACAAAATCCTCCGACTGAATGCTGTAATAGAATTCATATGTCAAAGTAAACAATGCATTTTTTATCATGCTCAGAAAGATGTTCTCAATCCCACGCCTGTGTTCTTTGCCCAATTCTTCTGCCCAGTCATCAAACTCATGCAGCCGGTATTCCGGCGTAATATAGCTGCACCCATAATAATCCTTTCTCTCCTGTTTCATCATATCTCTGTCTTTGGGCTGAGAGATCAGATACTTTTTATAGGCATATCCCCTTCTGAGATTGCCAAGTAATGTACAATCCAGATAAATATTAAAAAGATTCTGTTTTTGCCTCTGAATGTAATGCAACACCTGTTCCCTGCTCAGATAACATTTGCAATACGCCGCTGCATATATAAGGGTGCCCGGATGCCTCGAAAAGAAGAAGGGGTCTGTAAACGCTGCGGGATTCAGATAACCGCCCTTCCAAAATCCCCTTTCACAGGAAATGATTTCACATGGCTTTATTGCTTCGAGCAGATCACAGATTTCAGTCAGATTTTTTTCATCCATGGAATCCCTGTCATTTAAAAAGAGAAAGTACTCTGTGGAAACTGCAAAAGCCAAAAGCCAGAAATTCTCAAATCCATTGTTCTCTGTTCCATGGATAACCCTGAGTCTGTCTGATACGAGCGCTTCCAGATACGCCGCAGTGCCATCTGTAGATGCATTATTTCCCACCAGAAACCGGATTCTCTTCTCACTGTATGAGAGCAGTTTATCCAGGTTGGCTTTCAGACGGCTGCATCTGTTATAGGTCGATATTACAATCGTAAGTCTTTCCTTATGCATACCCCGCCGATTCCTTATTCATCATCGTCAGAATATCAGCAAAATTCAGAATCGGCACATCTGCCAGATCATATAGTCTGTAACTCAGTTCACGATAATTCCCGGGATCCACCAATATCACTGCTTTGTACCTGTCGTTTCCAGGCAAAAGATCCTGATTTGTCTGACCCGGTTTCAGCGTTTCCTGGTCGATCATCTGTACATGTATCCGTGTATTTTTCCTGTCCAGCATGTGTTTCCATTCTTTGGGACAGATAAAAACCACAGAATCATATCCACATCTTTTTAAATAGTCGTATACTGAGCGGCCATTCTCCACGGCTGTAATCCATTGCCGCATCAGTTCTGATTTTTCATGAACACCGCGCAGCCCGGCATTGATGTTTGCGATTTTTTTCACCAGCACTCTTACTGTGACACAATAGAAAACCACACTTAAAATCATCATCCATTTTTTAATCATTCAGTTCACTCCTGCCATATATATTCAACCGAAGGATGAAATGTACTGCCCTCAATCACCCCGCAAAGCACTGCCCTGAGCCTTTTCAGTTTATGATTCCGGCTCCGGATTACAATCCGGAATATATCCCGTATCATCCGGTACAGATAATACAAAACAGAAAAAAATCCCTTCTTCCTGGAAATATAAAATTCATTTCTGTACATATATCTGTATCTGCATATCCGGTCGTCAGAATCAATGGCGATATTGGATGGAATATTTTTTTCCATACAATGTATGACTTCACTGGTTTTCACCAGATAACAGGGATAGCGCAAATGGATCCTGTATGAGTATTCCTGATCGTCTCCCCAGATGAAAAACTCCTTCATGGGAAGCCCCACCTGTCTGACAACCTGTGCCTGAATCAGCATAGATACAAAAGTGGCTTTTTTCACCGGCAGAATCGTTCCATTTAGCCTGATACCGGCCCTTTTGTCCGGCAAAGGCCGATTCATCTTACAGTCCGAACCATCTGTCCATTTCACACGGCTTGCCAGAAAACCAAATGTATCGCCAAGTATCCGCCCCGCATGAATCAGCTGCTCCAATGCATCCTCAGACGGAATCACATCATCATCCATCAGCCATACATCTCCTCCATACCGGGCCACCGCATAACGCATCCCCAGATGAAATCCTCCGGCGCCGCCGATGTTTTTTTTCACATATATACCTTCAATTTTCTCATTTTCCGACGATAACTTTTTAAGATATGCCCCGGTTCCATCATCACTGTTCGTATCAACCAGCAGGATTTTGCGTACCGCAAAAGTCTGTTTTAAGACAGCTTCAATACACAGCTTTACTTTTTCAAGTCTGTTATGTGTAACCACAACCGCGATCACACGATATTCATATGCACCGCTTTTATTTTTACTCTCCCCAAAAAGGTTCTTTCCCTCAGCCATCCGCGGAAACACCCGCCTGCACTGCTTCGATGAGCACCTCTGCCATATAGTCGGTCATTTCATCTGTCATGCCCGGATAGACTCCGATCCAAAAAGTGTGATGCATTATGTAATCCGTATTGGCCAAATCTCCAACGACCCGATATTCCTTTGTTTCCCGCATCTGGTCAAAGCAGGGATGCTTTACCAGATTGCCTGAAAACAACAGCCTTGTCTGAATATTGTGGTCTTCCATATATCTGGTCAGCTTATTTCTGTCCAGCCCGGAATCTTCCCGCACCGTTACCGCAAATCCAAACCAGGAGGGATCACTGTGCTGCGCCTTCCCGGGAAGAATCAGCTTTTCTCCGGCATTGCCGGCGTTCAGCCTTTTGTAAAGCCCCTCCCAGTTATGTTTTCTTTTCCTGATAAAATCCGGAAATTTCTTTAATTGTTCACAGCCGATTGCAGTCTGCATATCCGTTGCTTTCAGGTTATAACCGAAATGGCTGTAAACATATTTATGGTCATATCCCTGTGGAAGCATGCCAAACTGACCGTCAAATCTGTGACCACACAGATTGTCTGTTCCTGAAGGACATACGCAGTCCCTTCCCCAGTCCCGATAACTTTTCACCAGCCTGTCCAGCAGCGGATGATTTGTGTAGACACAGCCGCCTTCTCCCATGGTTAAGTGGTGGGGCGGATAAAAACTGCTGGTTCCAATATCCCCCCAGGCGCCCGTATATTTTCTGACCCCATTGATTTCATATGTAGAGCCAAGGGCGTCACAATTATCCTCGATCAGCCATAAACCATGGGTATCGCAAAAATCTTTTACCGCTTTTAAGTCAAACGGATTGCCCAGGGTATGGGCAAGCATCACTGCCTTTGTTTTTTCAGAATATGCTTCTTCCAGCGCAGCCACATCTATGTTATATTGCGGAATGGTCACATCCACAAATACGGGTACTGCCCCGTACTGAATGATCGGAGTCACCGTGGTGGGAAAAGCACATGCAACGGTGATGACCTCATCACCCCTTTGAATTTGCCGCTCACCCAGTTCAGGCGCCGTTAACGCCATAAACGCAATCAGGTTGGCAGAGGAACCGCTGTTGACAACATTGGCATATTTCACGCCCATCCATGTGGCAAATTCCGTTTCAAACTGCCGGGTAAATCTGCCGGAGGTCAGCCAGAAATCCAGCATCGCATCTGTCAAAGCACACATTTCTTTTTCATCAAAAACTCTGGATGCATAGGAAATCCGCCTGCCCGGTTTAAATTCCTCTGAGGCTTCTTTGAAATCATGATAATACCGGATTACCAGGTCTTTGATCGTTTCTCTCGCTTCTTCTTCACTGTTCCACAGGCTCATATCGTTTCCTCCTGTTTTCTCTGTCAAACCTTTATTTACCAGATTTTCCATGGCGCCTCCCCACTGTTCCACAGGGCTTCCAATTTATCTTTTTCCCGTTTTGTATCCATACACTGCCAAAAACCGTCGTGATGATAAGCGGTAAGCTGTCTGGACGCTGACAGTTTTTCCAGAACGTCTTTTTCAAATACGGTGGAATCATCCTGGATATAAGAAAATACTTCCGGCTCAAGTACCATGAACCCGCCGTTGATGGAACTCTCATCGTCAGAACTTTTTTCCCGGAAACTCTCGATTTCATAATTTTTGCCCAGCTTGAGAATTCCGAAACGCTGACTGAGTCTGGTTGCCGTCAGCGTCACATATCTGCCGGTCGTTTGATGATGGCTTAACAGTTTTTTGTAATCCACATTGCTGACCGTATCCCCATAGGTCAGCATGCATGTTTCATTGCCCACATACCGCTCAATTCTCTTAATCCGCCCGCCGGTCATTGTATCAAGACCGGTATCAACCAGTGTTACCTGCCAGGGTTCGGATACGTTATTATGGACTGTCATGCTGTTACCGTTGCTGAAATCAAATGTCACATCACTGTTATACAGGTAATAATCCGCAAACCATTCCTTAATCATATGCTGCTTATATCCACAGCAGATAATAAATTCATGGAATCCATGGGCGGAGTAGCCTTTCATAATATGCCATAGAATTGGCTTACCCCCGATTTCAATCATTGGTTTGGGTTTCAATAGGCTCTCTTCACTGATTCGTGTACCATATCCGCCTGCAAGAATCACAACTTTCATCACACAATTCTCTCAATCTCTCCCGTCGTCATAAAACGACGATATTGTTCAATTACCGTCTCCGTTTTTCCGTCTGCAATGCATCGGCCGTCATGCATCCATATAATCCTGTTACAAAGTTCCCCCAATGTATGCATATCATGGGATACAATGAGCACAGTTCTCTGTTCGTCTGAAATCAATTCTTTCATCCTGGCAGAACTCTTCTGCCGGAAATGTTCGTCCCCAACACTGAGAACCTCGTCCACCAGCAAAATATCCGTATCCAGTGAGGACGTAATGGCAAAGGCCAGTTTGGAGTACATACCGCTGGAATAGGTTCTGACAGGATAATCAATAAATTCCCCCAGTTCGGAAAACTGTATAATCTCTTCCAGCTTCTCCCGGATAAAGCGTTCTTTAAATCCCAGAAGCATGCCCGACAACAGAACATTCTCCCTGCCGGACAGATTCATCTCAAATCCCACGCCGATGGAAAGCAGGGAAACGGTATTCCCCCTCCTGTCAATGGTCCCTTTATCCGGTTTGAATATCCCCCCGATTGCTTTCAGCATAGTGGATTTTCCACTGCCATTTTTACCCACAATTCCTACAATCTCTCCTCTGGCAACGCAGAAGGATACATCGGAAACGGCATGCACCAGATCCGTCTTTTCTTTTTTCTTAAATAAATTATTTTGTATGGAAGTAGACCTGAAGGATTTATAATCAACGCACAGATTGTGTACTTCCAATGCAATATCGCTCATCAGATTACCTTTACATAGCTGTTTTCATTTTTATAAATTAACCTTGTTCCCAGGGCTGCCAGCACACCCGATATAAGCAGCCACACAAGCAGAACCGGTTTATGAATTCCCAGTCTGTACATGGTTGCATTGCGCATGGACTGGATCATAAAAGCCACCGGATTGCAATACAGCAAAATCTGATTCACAGGTTCGGGCGCTTTTTCTTCTATGGAGTAAAATATTCCCGATGCAAACATCATCAAATTTAATAAAATAGATACGATATATGCCAGATCGTCAACATACACACCGAAATGCATAAAAAAACAGCCGATCCCATATGTCAGCAAAAACAGTTCCACGATCACCGGAATGACATACAGCAGACATACATTCACGGGAATTCTGTAAATCAGAAAAATGACAGCTGTCACCCCAAATGATATCAGCATCTTAAATCCATTCACCGCCAGATTTTTTATGAGTAAAATATGTTTGGGAATATACACTTTACTCACGATTGCCGCATTGTTTTTGATCAGTTTTGTACTTTGGTTCAGGCTTTTAGAAAAAAATCCCCAGATGGTAATACCAATAAATACAAATGCCGGAAAACATTCTATCTGCGACTTGAAAAACCAGCCAAATACGACCGTATATACGACCATGTCCATAAGGGGCTCCAGAATCCACCAGAACCAGTTCAAATAAGAATTGGCCACTTCTGTTTTGAGTTGGGATTTTGTGGCATATAGTAAATAATGCAGGTATCTTTTTATATCTTTATAAATATCCATTTTTATCTGTTTTAACGTGCAATCCAGCTTCTGTCTATCCGCTCTGTATTGACCGTAAAGCACTCCTTCACCTTTAAATTTCTCCCCGTCACCCATACATCGAGAAGCCGCTCTGCAATCAGACCCATCAGCCGGGGCAGTTCACGGCCAGGATACATTTCATCCAGGCATATCTCTATCCTGAACAACAGCGCAAACAGCCACTGGCAATATCGGTCAACCACATCCTTTTCAGCGATCATCATATTTAAAAGATGAGCACTGTGGCCGTTCATAACACGCTTGTACACATCAAACTCCGAGGGATAGATCTGCCTGAATATCCGTTCAACCAGATCCAGTATTTCCACGGGAATTTTATTGTCTGTTTCCAGGCGCATCCCTTTTTTCAAACATAGCTGCTTTTGATTGCCTTCTTTAAAAAAGGTTTTGTTGTGCAGGATGATGTCATATCTGCGCAACTGTTTCAGAATATACGCTTCATCAATCAGCCCGGATATTTCCCCGGATACAAGATTCCTTATCTTGCCCTTGTATGTAGCAAAAAATCTTCTGTAATGGCATAAGCCCACAATGTCATAGGGTGCATTTTTCCATATCCAATACAACCCTGTCAGTTCGTTATACCTGCTGTTCCTGTCAGATATGGAATCGCCCATACTGTCCCTGATCCATCCGGCGGGCGTACCCTGCAACTGTTTTCCCACCAGCAGAACCTGATACATGGGATCAGAGGACGGTATGTGGCACAGCTTATGTGTCACTGTATAAATACAGATACGGTTTCCGTCACTGCCCATGCCTATACCCTCGAAGATTTCAGATTCTTCAGAGAAGCCCTGTCCGCCCTTGCCAGAAGCATCTCATGTGCCATCTTAAACAACGGCAAAAACAGTTTCTGCGGCAGTACTTTGTACAGCCATCTCTCTGCCTTAAAAACAAGATCGTTATTTGGGGTGGGCTTTTTTCTATAGTCCGACCATTCGGACCGCGTCAGATAGCAGTCAAACGCATCCGTATGGGGATGAAGCGCATTCTGATGCCAGGGAAACTGCCCCAGATAACGGAAGAAATGGATAATCTTTAAATCGTTCATAGATTCCCCTATCTCCCTCTCCGAATAATAATTGGACTGATACCAGTATTTCTTATATAACTTAAAATTGTATACAAAATGAAGCGGCTGCATATTGTATCGGGGTTGTAACACCGCAATGGAATCTCTGAGGACAAGATTGAGAATGTCCTGGTCAGGCGCCATATACACACTGCGCTCTGTCTGAAGATGGGTAACAATCTGTTCTGTACACTTCTGTTCTTTCCATCTTTTCACATCAAATAAGATAATCCCCGCATTGAAATAGTTCTCGTTTTCCCTGAATCCCAGCGCACGTTTATGAGATACACACATAGAATCCAGCACCATGGCAACGGGCATACCCCCCATATCCATCCTCATCGTTTCTGCAAGATTTCCTGCAATCAGAGTATCGCAGTCTATGTACAGGATGCGATCCACCGTATCCGAAATAAAATCTGACAAGAAAAGTTTCAAATTGGTTGCATAAGACCCACGATAATCGTTCACACCCAGTTCCTTGAGTTTTTCAACAATCGGTGCGGCATCTATAAGAGTCAGCCCGGCTCCGTATTTTTTCACCTGTTTATACAGCCTTTCCCGACTGGACTGTTGCACGTTATCCAGAAGAGCATACAAATGAACGGTATCAACATCTTTGTTATTTTCCAGCAATGAACAGACCGACACCACGGCATACGGTGCATATTCCTCATTGAACTGATACAATATGTTCAACATTTCCTGTTTTCTCCACACTCCACGCTTTCCTTCTGTCCTCTGATTTCCTCTGCCAGCCTGTACTTCTCAAAAATATTTTCCTCCATTCTGCTGTCTGCCTGATTGCGGAGACTGAGAAACTGTCCTGTGACATTCTGTTCTGTAGATACAGTCACGGGTATACCGCATGGCTTTGGCCATCATCAACAGCAGATCCTGACTCTCTAAAGGAAGCCCTGTTGCGTTGTTAATGATTTCATCCAGAATCTTTGCCTGCCCCACCCCATCAGTCTTCATTGTCAATGCAATTCTCCCCTTTCATTTGCCTTGTAAATGAATTTTAGCACAAAATAATTTCTTTTTCAATGAATATTTACATTTATTTTTTCATTATCAATGAATTTGTGCATTGACAATGAATATTAAATCGGGTATACTTTCTTCGAGGTGATAAAATGAATACTTTAGGCGAGAGATTATGCTATGCTCGCAAAAAAAATGGCTATACCCAGGATTCTCTTGCTAGGACAATTGGCGTATCCCGTGGCGTCATATTCAATCTGGAGAAAAATAAAACCGGGGCACAGGCCATTGTCATCAACGCAATCTGCCAGACCCTTAAAATCAATAAGGATTGGCTGACAGACGGCAACGGGGAAATGGAGGATACCGGCCAGGCTTCCCAGAGCGCACGGATACTGTCAGAACTTTATGAAGTTGCAAAAGAACTCTCCGAAAATGAACAGCTCTACCTGCTGGATACAGTCAAAGCACTGAAACAACGGTTGGGCCGGGAGCAGAAATGAGATAGCGAAATATATAATGCACACGTTATTCGATACTGATTGAATAACGTGTGCATTATATTTGTGACTCTTTATTTTTTATTGGCAGAGAGAGCGCCACAGAAGACACCGCAGCGTATCCGGGAATTGTTCTCTGTTTTTATTTATATTTATGACAAGAGAAAGTTTGCAAAGGGTGCTTTCCATTGTTCATTGCCGGTTGTATGCAATCCGTGCTTTCCATTATTCATTGCCGGTTGTATGCAATCCGTTTTTTCACGACCTCGCAGAAGTCCGCCCTGACAGCCTCATATTTGGAAGCATCCCGCAAAATTGCCGAAGGATGATAGGTGGCAGTCAGCGCGCAGTTTTTCCGATATGTCCACGTGCCATGCTGTCTGGTAATTTTAAAATCCGGTGAAATAATCCGCTGCGCGGCAATACGGCCGAGACAGACAATGATTTGGGGCCTGAGTAAAAATGTCTCATATTTCAGATAGGGAAAACAGGCTTCTTTTTCCCCATCCTCCGGGTCCCGATTGCCCGGCGGCCGACATTTTACAATGTTTGTAATATAAATTTCCTCTCTGCCGAGTCCACAATCCCGCAAAAGATTGTCCAGTATTTCCCCGGAACGTCCTACAAAGGGAATCCCCTGCGCATCTTCCTGCCCTCCGGGTGCTTCGGCAATGAGCATAATATCCGCCTGATGACTTCCACGCCCCATCACCGGCCGTTTTCTGGTCCGGCTGAGCGGGCATTGGGTACAGACGGTGACGTGTTGTTCAATTTCGTCCCATGTATATTGAAATGGCATAAGTGCTCCTTTGTGATCTGGTTTTGTAATAACAACAATCGAAAACATGCTTTGCGAACTTGCGATTGTCATGAATAAAAGTCGTTTGGATGAGACAATTTTACGGCGTTGCAGAGGTTGTGGACTTGATATTTCTTTTCCTTTCAAAGCCAATACTGTTTATCCATCTACATACTTTCAATCAATTCACCAAGTTTTTTCACCAGCAATTCGTCCGACTCGCGTCGATGGATAAATGAACTGTCCAATCCGTTTCTCCTGATCTGATCAATCCAGTGCAATGCCGCCTCTCTGCTGATATTTCGCTCTAGATTGATTTCTAAAACAATACCTTTTCTTCCCAACTTTTCCTTTAATATTTTCTGTAATTCTTCCACAATGAGAAGATCCTGTTCTGTATCTTTTTCCCTGAACACAGTTTTTCACAGAATTCTCTTCCTATTATTTCAGAGTCCTCCTCATGTAAAGCAAACAGCCTGTGGTAACCTGATATTAAAATTTCTAATGCAATACCTCCCTGCTCCCCTGATGCCTATAATTTCTATATTGTTTGTCTTTTGGTCTTTATCCTGATTTCAATTATTTTCATACGCATCCCGTCTGTTTACTGTTTGTTTTTTCAGACGGTTTACAGATTCTTTTTCCATGCGAAGGCCACATATAGTGTTTCTATGACTTTAACATAACCGTCTGATCTTTTCAATCCAACAGATAAATTACAGATACATTGCAACTCTGTTAGTATATTTATGTCTGTTAACCGATACACGGCTCACATCCGTTTCATATATTTTTTCCCTGCCGTTTACACTCAAATGAATCCAATCTTTTGTTATATTTGTCTGTGTTGGATTTTATTCTGTTATCAGCAACAGCAAAGTCATATATAGCAAAGTTCTTTTCTTCTCTGCCATGTGGCATAAGAGCATAAAAAAGCGGCGTCCCTGTTCTCCCGGTTATGGAATAGAGAAACGCCGCATCTGCGTTATATTCAGTTTTTATTTATTCTTCCTCAATTCTGCGTGCTGATGTTTTGCTTATGCTTATAATTACATTCCTGGGGGCAGGCTATAATTCATCATTTAACCATACACAAATAGTATGCACTTCTGCTTATTCCTGAATTGTTTTACTATATGAAAAATCTCAATCCCACAAATGCACGGCTTCCTGTTCCAGCTTACAGTTCTCATCGAGCATGTACGAAATGACGCCTCTATAATCCTCTGTTTCTTCATGCTGCATCCGCTCTGTTAACTCCCCCTTTAATTGGAGGAGTCGTTTTCTGTCATTTTCAGTCAATGGCTTTGTGTCCCCGCAATATCTCTGAAGTGTCTTCGTATCCATATACAGTGACCGAAACGGAATCCCTGTCTCTTTCTTCAAATGCTCCAGAATATAAAAGCCTCCTGCGTCAATATCTCCGAAATGTCGGTACTCTTTCCCGGGATTTTGTTGATATAGATATAAGAGGAAATCTCTTTTTACCTTATTATGGAATCCTCCCAGATAAACAACAAAATCATCCGCCACCGAATAATCATGAAAACTGGTAAGATTCTCCACCGTTACCACACGCTTTCCCATGACCGTAACAGCTTTCAGGCTCCTGACCGATTCTGTAGACAGCGCAATATCACCTTCTATCAGGGACAAATCAATCTCCTGCTCGTCTGAGCCTGTTTTCCTTTCCGCCCCCATTTCTATGTCAGTCTCTGTCTCTCCATCAAATTTTACTGCTCTGTCAATCCGCTCCTTCTCACTTGATCTGCGTTTTCTTCCGATCCTTATACTCCCGTTTCCTTTCATCATCACATAAGTCGGCGTTTGGACGATTCCGCATTCCTCCAGCACAAAGCCATCCTCCTGATACGCTCCATACTGATACAGCAAAGTCTCTACCCTGTCCTTTAGCTGCTCCATTCTCTTGGAATCATGGAACAGCTGCACGGAAAGCCTGCGAATAAATATCTCCTCCTGATTCTCCAGAACCGCTTTTACTGCCAAAAGCAGTTCACGATATTCTTCCAGATCATGATTGTAATACTCTACATTCAGATTTTTTTCAACCCTGAGCCGTTGCGCCGTAATATACTTAACCAACGGAAGGCGCCGCTCCTGACCACATTCGTTCTGCCCACGCGACTCATCACCCTGACAGAGAGCATCCCATATGCGCACAAGTTCTTCCTGCTCCCGTCTTCTGGGCATCCTTCCCAGCATTTCATAGCAGACATCCAGCCGCTCAGGATTGAGTGTGATCTTCTTCAGCACACCCTTTTTCCAATACGCCAGTGTCACCAACCCCTGGGCACACAACGCTTCCATCGACTCATTAATCTGACAGAAATAATCATACTCCGCATCGTCATTATATTCGGGGAAAAGCTTCCCGACACTCACGGAAAATGTCTGGCTTACCTGATTGTCTCCCCGGAATGTCCGGCTCCTTTCATAGGAATCCAAAAGGCACTCCAACACTTCCCTCTGCTGCCTGTCCATCACAAATCATACTCCTCCACAATACTGTTCTGCCCCACACGAATCGCAGTCAGAACCGTTCCAACCTGCTCACCGATCACCTCAATCTTCGCCGGCGGTGTCGCCAGAATAACCTGCAACCCTAATCCGTTGAAAAACTCCATCATGGACCGAATGCGCTCATCATCCATTTTATCAAAGGCCTCATCCAGCAGCATGATTCTTATACTGTTCCCGTACCGATATAACTGATAAAAAGAAGCGGCGATTGCCACATAATAAGGCACCTGCGTCTCACTGCCGCTTTTTTCCCCATAAATGTCGGAAAAGCGCTGCATCGAACCGTCCCGCTTATGAATTTCGATATCATAATCCAGATAAGAACGATAATCTGTGTATTCCTCCACAATCTTCTGCCCGTTATCGTCCTTCGCCATCAGCTTGTCAAAAAGGTCGGCCATTTCCTCCCTGTATTCTTCCTCGAAAGCGCTGGTCCACAGATTGATACCTTCGTAATTGTTCTCTGAGGTAATCATCCTGTACAGCCCCTCCTTGTTCTTGTCAAAGCTGATCTTAAACCGATAGCTGTCGTCTCCGTAATAAATGCTGTCCAACGCCTTGTTCAAGCTACGAAACTCATTTCTTGCGCTCTCAATATTCTCTTTCATCCTGGAGAGAAAATCACTTCGGAAAATCTGTTCGCAATCCTCCCTGGCAAGCTTGAGTTTTTCCTCATATCGCACGATTTCCACACTCTTTAGCTTCTGCAAAGCCTCCCGATATTCCGAAATATTTGCAAGCCCCGTCACAAAATCAAGCGCGAACTCCTGATTGAATCTCATCTGCAGCTCTTTCAAACCCGTCTTGCCGTCCAGCAGTTCCTCCCGCTCACGCAGAAGCTGTGATCTCTGCGGTGCAAAATTCACTGCAATGACCTGTGCGCTCTTGCTCTTTCGATTCTGTCTGTACTTGTCATCCGCCTCTTTGCAGGCTGCCCCATCCCTGTCCGCCTGCTCTTCCAATTCTGTCCGCAGGATGTCATATTCCTTTTTTCTTTCCTGCAACTCATTTCTATGTGTATCGATCTGATTCTCCAGACGCATATTTTCTCTGTTGATACTGTCTTTCTCTGCTTCTTTTACGCCAAGCTCTTGCTTTTTAGCATCCAGTTTCAGATTCAGTTCAATCAGCGTGGGGTCGCTCTCCGCTTCTTTCAGCTCTGTCTTCGCTGATACCATCTGTTCCTGCAGACTACGCAGGCTTTCCGGCACATAAAGGTACAACTTCATGATACCCAGATTTACTTTTTTCGCACTTTCCAAAACCGCCGTGTACAGTTGGATTTCCTGCCTGAGTTCGCTCCGCCTGCGCGTCTTTTCCGCAATCTCTTTCTTCACATTCTCTATCTGCGTCCGGTAAGCATACTGTCCGATAAAGGGATTCTCGTAGTCTCTTGGATGCAAATGTCTGACTACATATCCCTGATAGAGCATGCACTGGGGTGTGATGGCAATGGAATACTGTTCCAGTTCACAGACATCTGTGCAGCGCTTCACTCTGCCCAGTATATAATTCGCATATGCCCTGGCATATCGGTTATCACTTTTCACCACATAGGCGAGAGAATCCTGCTCCGCCTCCTTCTCCATGGGAAGTTTACGGCTGTTAATGATACCTGCGGTATGTATGTTCTTACGGTTTTTATCATAAACCTCCAACGCTGCATGATAATGTTCCGGCTCCACAACCAGATAGAATTTCTGCGTGTTGAGATATCCCTCTATGGCACTGCTCCACTTCACATCCGTGATTTCCAACAATTCCGAAAGGAAATAGACCGGAGAAGGAATCCCTTTACGTACAAACTCCTTCTCCACCATTTCTTTCAGTTTCTTCGCATATTCCGGATAAGGAAGCACTCTCTTTTCCAGCTTCTTCAGGCGTTCCTGGCAATCATTTATTTCCCCGGAAATCCTGTCCATATCTGTAATCAGGATCGCCCAGGTTTTCTGAATTTCATTTTGTTCCTTTGCGGCGAAAGCCTCCAACCGCTCAACCGTCTTCGCCTTCTCCTCCTGATCCGCCGGCTCTCCTATCTGTTCTGCCTGTGTACGCTTCACCGGCTTATAATCCAGTTTTTCCAGATCCCTCAGATAATTCATCAAAAGACGAACCTGCTCCTGCAGCTTCTTTTCGCCTTCCCTCTTCTGGCGGACTTCCCCTTCCAGTTTCTCTATCCGGCTTCTGGCCTGCTGCAAAAGAGCATTGGAATGCGTCGCTTCTATATCTACACGAATCGCCAGAATCTGATTCTCCAGATCCCGGAGCTGCTTCCCCATTTCTTCCAGAAATCCGCGGTTAGACTCCACAGACTGACTTTTCATCCGGATCTTTTTTTCCAGATTCTCCACGTCCAGGCTCACGGCATCCCGATTGGCAATTTTCAGCAGAATATCATTGACAAGGATACTTCTGTCCTTCTCTTCTATCTCATCATACCTTCCAAGAATTTTCTCCAATGCGCACTGCTGCCTCCTGGAACGATCCAATATATGCTCCAACTCACTCAGTGTCTCTATATTCTCCCGCAGCGAAGCCACATCCACCCGCTCTTCTGACAAAACAAATTTATTGATAAACTCTTTCACATTGTCCATTGGCTTAAAAGCCAGAGATTTTGGAATAATGTCAAAAAATTTATCATCTAAATTTCCAAGACGTCGTTTAAACCGATCCTGTGCCGCATGTTTCTGATCTATATATGAAATCTTCTTATTCTTTGCCCGAAATTCCTCCGCCAGTGCGGCACGCTCTCCTGCCATGAAAGAAAGATCTTCCAACCTGCATTCCTCTATATACCACCTGGTTATGACAGGACTCTCTTCATCTCTGGAAAGCATATGCACACCCAGCACAAAATAACGGTCGCCCTTCTCCTCATAAAATTCCAACGCCACATTGGCCGGCACTGCTCCCTTTCGAAGATATGCCTCACCCACATTGCCAATCTTACAGCGGACATATCCCCTTAAATCCCTCTTTCCTTTCTCATTGGCCGCCACGTTGAACCTGCGTGTGTTCGTTGTCAGTACCAGCTGTATGGCATCTAAGATGGTGGATTTCCCGGCGGTATTTTCTCCACTGATCAATGTCGATCCATGAAAGGAAATTCTCTCATTCTCAAAGTAGTGCCAGTTAATCAACTGCACTCTGGTCATATGTTTCTTCTGAATCTCCATCTGCGTTCCCTCCGGAATACTCCCGCATTTTCTGTTCCGTCATCGTATAATACTCATTAATATCCTCCACCGTCACCGCCATAAGAATTGATGGGTAGATAACGATTCGGGCATCCGGCTGGCTGACGTCACTGTCCAGATTCCGAATCAGGTTATATCTGCGAAACAAACTGGCCATATGCCGCTCATTCCCTTTATCCAGCATCGGTTTCGCCTTGATTTTAAGCATTGCATATTTCTCTCTGACCTCTTCCATGAGAACCGTCACTTCCTCTGTGAAAGTCCCCAGTTCCTTACGCTTTTCCACATACAGAATCCGGAGAATCAACAGAAAGATACTCTCATATTTGCCAAGTGCCAGCCTCCCCGTCCCGAACTGGTTCACAATGCCGATTACGCCCTGATCCTCGTTTATTTTCAGATCGTACCCCAGCAGGTCAAAAAACGGAATGAACAATTCCCGATTCTGCCTTACGAAAACATATTCTTTCTTCGTGTCTTCCCGCTTCCGCAGCAGAAAACACTGATTTAACAGTTTGTTTGCTGCGACACGAAATCTCTCTTTCTGTGCGGCAGATTCTATCAATTCTTCAAACATATGTGTATCCTTTATACTTTCATGAAAATATATTTGCAGACTTGTGTTCAAATCATCTCAAATATGTTCCAATTTCCATTTGTATTTATGACGCTTGTTTCCAAAACGGGAAATGCATACGCATTCGGTCTATAAAATTTGATTGATTCATGGTGTATTTGAACGGTGCGCACCCTGCGATGCTAAACGCTAACATATTTCTTGAATGTTTGACGGAATAGACTCAGGCGGCTGCTTCTTGCAATACATAATGTTATCGACTCCTTCGTTTTGGATTGCATACCACCCGGGTTCAAGCGACAGCTCAAAAACCTTTTCCATTTCCAATTCCGGATAGGCAAGACATTGAATCAACTCGCTTGCTGTAACCGCTAACAATTTGCCCGCAGGAAGGTGCAGCCACTTGCACGGGGCTGTAATTTCGGCGCTTTTTGTAAGCTCACATTCCTTGACAACACACTCTAAAAGCCAGACAATCATTTTTCCCTGTCCGAAAAATTCCCGGATTCGTTCTGTTTCCCGCTGCCTTACGATGTCCCAGTCCTCATCGGGAAAATCAAAAATCAATTCGGATTGCCCAGATGAATCAAGTAAGATATCCATCTCATATAACAGCTCGTCATCATTCAATTCTGACAGATAGCTTTCATCTATGAAAACCAATCCATCCTGCATGTCACAGTCCAATGTATATTTCATGTACGATTCCTCCTTCGTTTCGTCCAAAACCAGTGTGCTGACACATTTACTCAGCACTGTTTCAAATCAACACAAGAGAGAGCAGGTTTTAAATATACGATGTCTCTATCGCTTTTTCACAATATCAAAATACGGCAGCGAATATCCCTGTATCTCCACTTGTTTACCGCTTCGTCTGATTTCATAATGATTGGACCGGTTACCGGAATAGATGCTGATATAAATGATCCGAATCAAATCCCTGACGGATTCCACCGGCACCTCTGTAACTGGCATCTTATCCCTGTCTCCTAATAAATTTAGAACAAATTCATTGATATTCTTGCGTGAAAAACGACTTAGGTTCTTTCTCCTTAGCGCTTCTTTATAGAACAGCCTGTCCGCCTCACTCATCTGAGCCTGCTGAGAAAATCCGCTGATTGTATCCACTTTCTTAATGACCGGAATTGTCTGAATCGATTCCGGTGAAATATAATTTTGCGGATACAGGGAAAACAACCCTGCAAAGGATTCTTCCTCTCCGCTGTTTAGCTTCTGCACATAAAACTCTATGATTTTAGACAGTTTCCCTTCCAGATGATTGCCAGTCGCCAGCAAAAACCGCGCCCTCATCACCGCACTGCGCATATATCGTGCATGCTTTCTGTCAATCTCATCTATGATATCATCTAAACGATAGAAAGAGGACTTAATGCCAATCAGCATGGAGATTACCTCATCATATGCCTTCTCCTGATCCTCAGTCTCCTCCACCTCCATGTAACCCGCCACCGCCCGATCCATGATCTCTGCGCTTTCCATGATTTTCCCAATCCGCTCTATGATCACTGTCCGAAAATAGGAAACGTTCTCGCTGGTCTTCATTCTCAGATACGCCTTTGATCCAATATTCTTGTGATACGCAAAGAAGTGATCTAAGATTTCTTCCGCGTCCATATCATTCGTCTGTTGATCCATGTGCCGCTTGATGCTGGCGTTCAACTTCTTTAACTCTGATAAAAGACGTTCTGTATTCTCCTGTACACCCTTAATGATCAATTCATAAGGTTTACCATACAATTCCCCGTTCTGTAAACTCGCATGAATCTGCGAGATAATTCCCTGATACTCCGCCTCTTCCTCCCGAACGATGCGATTCATACTATCGATTACGGGAATCGTATATTCACGCAAAATCACATAAATCTGGTGATTCGTCTCCTGCTCGTATTCTATCCAGCCGCACTTCTTCAGTGTGGCTATGACTCCGTTTGCCTTCTCCCTTGCATCGGATACATAGACTTCATCATCAAAACTCATCTCCGTATCATCAGCTTCGAAATAGTCCGTCAATTCTTTGATTACGATGTCCCGGTTCACTCCATAGGAGATTTCCGGTTTGAAGGCGTTGAAAAGCCTCATAATGCAATCTGCATATTCCTGCCTGTATTTACTTGTCAGCGGCTTAAAAAAATCAGCCGGTAGAATATCGAATAATGTTTTCATAACAATTTTATGATTCCTTCCTGCCGGCCTGCTTTATTGCCGATTATATCGTTTACTACAGCTTGTCTAATCAATTATATCTAAAATATATGGCTTACGCAACCACTCTCATCGAATTGCTTTCCTTCTGAAACCATTTCCTTAAAATCAATGCATAATAAGCACTTTATTCGACACCATACACCATAAAACAAAGTGCTTGTTACCCCCCCCCCAAAAAAATCTACTTAATTTTACCCCGACAGACCATTTTCCACACACAGCGCCCCATATCCCGCGTATGTCAAGTTAATGTCACAAACTTTTTTACTTTTCCCGCGTGAAAATCGCTGAAACCCGCATAACTTCGTGGAGCGTATGGTTCGCCAATGCTAGGTTAGGGCAAAATTAACGGTGAATCAGTGTCAAGTGAAAAGAGTTATTAATCACGGAAATCCATTTTCCAAAACATTACTAATGGGCGAAGGTTTCAAGAATACGGCTAACGGATAGAAAAAGGATCAAAATTTAGTTGGTATCCTTTCTCGTTCAAAGTATAATTTTTGTGTAATGATATAAGGATTTATATACTTCAATTTTACACCAACAGCCGGATTTTTCAAGTCCGGCTGCATTTTTTCCCGGAAAGGGAATTGCGCATAGATTTCGCCTACTCGCCAGGTGCATCTGCGCTTATTCAAATGCAAAGTTTGAGTTATCTATTCATCAATAGTAATTTGTTCTTCTATCATCTTTCCTCTGTCCATTTGGTGCCGCAGCTTTCTATTTTTTACGCTGTCAAAAATAATAGAAAAATCATAATCATCAGGATATAATTTCTCCGTAGCCACATGGAGTTTCATTCTTTTTCGGTTAACCCAAATTTTTTTATCCGCCATCTGTACTCTCAAAACTCCTTTTTCATTGGCTGTCTTGCAGACAATGCCAATCTTTTTATCTGGATATACAAGAACACTGTCTCCCAGTTGAAATTCCAGAGTTTTTTGTGCTGCCTCATTCCTTCTTTTCCTTTTTTGAATACCAGATACCCTCCTCTTTTCTAAATGATTTTTAGAAACCACTTGTTTCAGATTTTCCGATATTTCCTCCTTTCCGTAAGCCGCCTTCATTGCCGTTTTTAACATCTCTTCTGGCATTCCCATTTTCCCGGCTATGTAGAAAGCACAGCTTTCCCCAGCTTCTCCAATAACTAATTGATAAAGAGGTTGCAGACTTTCCTTATCAAAGGTCATCCTCGCATTCTCAATCCTGGCTTTTTTATCTGCATATTGTTTTACCTCTGGATAATGTGTCGTAACGAGAAATAATCCTCCACTCTTTTGTAATTCTTCCAATATTGCAATGGCAATTCCCATGCCTTCTGTTGGGTCTGTGCCGGAACCAAGCTCATCCATAACTACAAGGCTGTCTCTGTTAACTTTTTTTAATATTTCTAATACATTCACAATATGTGCTGAAAATGTAGAAAGATTCTCTGATATATTTTGCCCGTCACCTATATCACACAGAAAATTACTGTTCATACAAATTTCCGCTTTTTTACATGCCACGTGTAAACCGCATTGTGCCATCATACAATTTAATGCAACTGTCTTAATTGTAACTGTCTTACCGCCCGTATTAGGCCCTGTAATAACTACGCCATCAAAACTCTTCCCTATCTGAAATTGCAGCGGCACGCACTCTGACGGAGCCATAAGGGGATGTCGTCCATCTTCTATTCGGATATATCGTTGCGTATTAATTTTTGGTTCTACTCCATCATATTCTAAACTCAGTTTTCCTTTTGAAAAAATAAAATCCAGTTTTTCTATCATACTGATATTTTGTTCCAAAATCTCCTCATAATCGGCCACCATCGCAGAAAGAGAATAGAGTATCCTATATTCTTCATTTTCTTCATGTATCCGTAGAAGCTGCAATGTCTCATAATATTTCCCCACAGAACTTGGTTCTATAAATAAGGTACCTCCCGTTGAGGATTTATCAATCACATTACCTTTTATTTTATATTTATATTCTTTTTTAACAGGAATACAAATATGCCCATTTCTCAGAGTACTGAAATGATCAGACAGGCTTTCCTTATTCGCCCGTATAACTGCATCTACTTTCTCCCGCATGCATTTTTCATTCCGTTCAATATCATCCCGCAAGGATTTTAAATCTTTGGAAGCATTATCATCTATCCTGCCATTTCTAATCTGCATACTAATGGTATCTTTCAGATTATCCAGACAATCCAGCTTCTCATCATAATATGCCAGCGATATTTCCCATTGTTTACAACGGCTTAGATACTTCTTTAACCGCATTACAGCAACAAGGGATTTTTCCATATCTTCAAGCTGTGAAATGGATAAACAATCTCCTTTAGCAGCCTTTTGGATGCATTCTCTAATCCCACTTAAAGAAACCAACGGCGGATTTCTGCTTTTCTCCAATAGTTCTCTGGCTTCACTTGTCTCCCTTTGCCTTGCTATCAATTCATTCTCTGACATGCTGGGAACGGTGTCCTTAATCTTTTCTTTTGCCCACTCTGTAAGTGCCAGTTCAATCCACTTCTCTTTCATCTTATCAAATTCCAATACTTTATCTGCCTGAACCATTTTAACCCTCCTATTACCAAAAATAATTAACTGCTTGCACTCTCATATCTGTGTACTCCATATGACCAAAATGATAATGCAAAAAAAGTAAAAATACACACAATTACTACTCCAAACAACAGACCCTTTACTGACAGTGCCCCTATAAATGCTTGTGTCGGCAACGTTGCAATGATTCCATATGGCAATACACAATAAAAAATAAACTTATAAATTCCATAAAAAGCAATCCCTGGTATTTTCAAACACAAGTCAATCGCTGTTTCCTCAATTTTCGTTAAATTGTTTACAGAGAAAACAAAAAAAGCAAAGCATCGTATCAAGAGTTCCATATCGTAATACAGTATCGTCATCATAAAAACCAGAAACAGATATTTAATAATATGAGACCATGAAAAAACCATGTCTATTTCTTTCACCCCATACGCAATAATACATGCACTGAAAGCCAATAGCGGTATGGAACCTGGATTTATTTTTTCAAAAGTAATTCGCAATAGCGGATTTACCGGTTTGGTCAGATACAAATCCAGTTCACCTGTTTGTATTTTTTCAGGTATGGAAATCACTCCAAAAAAGTAAATTGTCATGTTAAGGGCATTGATCAGGGAAAATGTTCCTACAAAAACAAGGATTTCTCCATGCCCCCATCCACGAATTTTATCCACATGCCCGTAAATTGCCTCAAAGGCAAAAAGCTGAACCAGAAAATAACTGGTGTCAATAAAAAACGGTCCAAAGAATCCCAACCGGAATGTCATGATATGGGATAGCCTTAATTTCATTAATTCTGTCAAAAATTTAAAATTATCTTTCATATTCCTGCTCCGTCATATTTAATTCGATAATGTTCATAAGTTACTTGATTGAAAACAATAAAGAAAATGCACCATATACTTAAAACAAATAAGCCTGTCACTGCTTCATCCTCACATCTTCCTATAAACAGCATACTTGGGAGATATGTGACATAATAGAACGGCAGAAATCTCATGCTGGCTATCATCCATTCCGGCAAAAGTGCAAGGGGAATCACCGCTCCTGTCACAACTGCTGATAAATTATCCTTTATCATGAGAAAGGTACTGATTTCCTCAAATTTTAAAGTTAAAATCCCAAGGAAATAATTGAGCTGAGCCATAAACAGCAGACCTAAAACAACCATGATAATTCCGCATAGCAATATCTTCAAATTGACTGTATGTACAATAGGAATCCGGAACAAACAAAACCACAGAACAGTTGCTAAAAAGCCAATGCCTGAAGAAAATGCAAGTTTCCCGACCTCCATCGCCACAAAATAGCCCTGTGTCTGTACCGGTATCACCATATATTTTGAAAAAGTGCCGTTTCTCAACATCCCCGTCATCTGCTGGCTGATTTCAGCAGACTTTTCCATCTGGAATAAAT
>CAJUSK010000035.1 GCA_910589075.1 uncultured Lachnospiraceae bacterium | reverse complement strand
CAGATGATCCTGCGGAACAAGCCCTTCGAGGCTGACCATTTCCAGTGTATTTCTTTCCGACTTTTCTTTTATCAGCATGTTCTCACCTCTGATTTTATTATATCAAAAAAAGCCAGCTTTTGCTGACCTTTTTTGACAGTCCGAGCGTACCATTATTTCTAATGATACGCCCATAATTTTAGATGACCTCAAAATGCTTCAAAGCATCTTTGATTGCTTCAACTTTTTCTGGTGTTGGGTGTTTCCTCGGCTGTTTCAATTCCTCTACCGCATTGGGGGCATCATACATCGGCAATCCTAACTCCCTTTTTACCTCTGCGATATATGCAGTATGTACTTTGAAGCCATATTTCGCTTCTATGTACTCCTTAATCATCTTGTATGTAACACGCTCTTTTGGCTTATATGCTGCGGCTCTCTTAGCGATATTATCAAGCGGTACTTTGCCCTCACCCTCGCCAAACTCGACTTTTACGTTGATTACGCTGTCGGTTTTTTTGTGGGAAAGCATTACAACAGTCTCCACATGCCCAGTCCCCGGAAACATATCCACCCCACGCATCCGTTCCACCCGGTACCACTTTCTGGTCAGAATCTCCAAATCCCGTTTCAATGTCTCCGGATTGCAGGAAATATAAACAATACGATCCGGGCGCAGTGTACACAGTGCATCGAGAAAAGCCCTGTCACTTCCAGCCCTGGGCGGGTCCATAAAGACCACATCCATGTGCTCCTCGCACGCCGCAAGCTGACACATAAATTCTCCCGCGTCCTTATGATAAAAAGAAATATTCTTCAGGCCGTTTTGCTTTGCATTGAACACGGCGTCTCTGACTGCATCTCTGTTCAGTTCCACGCCGATTACCTTCTCTGCCCTGTCTGCTGCAAGGATACCGATGGTGCCCGCTCCGCAATATGCATCCAGCACCCGCTCCCTCCCCGTACAGTCCCCATACTCCAGCGCCAGCTCATACAACTTTTCCGTCTGAACAGAATTTACCTGATAAAAAGAACGGGGCGAGATGCGAAACCGTTTCCCGCAGAGAATGTCTTCGATATAACCTTTGCCATACAGAATATGCTCCTTTTCTCCCAGAACCATACTGGTATGCCTGCCATTTATATTTTGAATAACAGTTGTTATCTCCGGATGACAGTCACGCAGCACCTTTACAAAATTATTTTTAGATGGAAATACCGGTGAAGCCGTAATCAACACCACCATGATTTCCCCGGTGGCATGTGCTGTCCGCACAAGGACATGCCGCAGCAGACCATAACCACTGTCCTCATCATAAACCTTAATCTTAAAGGAACGAAGCAGGCCACGTATGGTAACAATTATCCTGTCCGCAGTTTCATTTTCCAGCAGGCAATGATCCACCGGCACAACCCGGTGCGTCCCCTCTTCATAAATACCGGAAATAATGTTCCCTTTCCGGTCCCTGGAAAAAGCCGCACTGACTTTGTTCCGATAATGAAACGGATGATCCATTCCGATAATCGGTTCCAGTTTCCCAAAAGAAGCCAACAATTTCTGTGTATTTTTCTGTTTCTGCTTCAACTGTTCTCCATAAGGCAGATTGATCAGATGGCAGCCGCCGCATTTACCCAAAGCAGGACACAGGGAACTGCTTTTCTGATCGTTCGCCTGTGTCCTGTCTGCTTTTTTATGGTTTCCATCCTGCTTTTGTTGTTCGTACCGTTCCTGTCCACGTGTAAATTTTTTCTGTTTCATATCAATATTTTTCCGGATAATCTGTGCCCGTTTCACCCTGCATCATCCGCACATAACGATCCGGCTCCTTCTTCATTTTTAATAAGGTATCAAAAGCCATTAACAACATTTTATCGCCGTTTCCCCCCATTCCGGGATCGCGGTGGTCCATCCTGGCTTTGAAATGGTCAATCTGCCATATCATAATATCAATCACCGTATATCCCTGCACAGAAACCCCACAGGCAAATTCCCGATGGTCCATATACTGGCAGAATTCTTCCAGTATATCCGTCTCCTGCTCCAGAGCTGACCAGAAATCCGCCAGAAATGCCTCATCCTGTTCTCCGTAATGACAGAGGGCGGCTGCAAACTGGCGCGCCCTCTCCAATCTTTCCCTGTCCATTCCGATTTTCACCCTTTCTACGGTTCACATAATCCGCATGGATCATCATATCCCGCATCTATTGCCTCCTGCTTTGTCTCAAAAACAACCCTGTTTTCCTCGTTGGGCAGTTGTTCACAGGTGGAACGATGCAGTTTTCCATTGTTTTTATTTCCTGTATAGTTACCTTTTGTCTGCTTGTCCTGCTTTTCTGCTTTCCTTTGGGCTCCCGAACCTGTGCGTTCTCCTGTCTGCCAGGTTTCGGAAGGGGCACAATTCCAGGTAATCTTCGTCCCGTCCGATTCCGCAATAATACTTCCCTGTTCATCGGTGCGAAACACCTGTATCCCCATAGCGCGCAGGCTGTTCAGCACAGCCGCATGGGGATGTCCGTATGAATTGCCTTCCCCACAACTGATCACCGCATAATCCGGATCTGCTGCCTCCAAAAACGCTTCACAGGATGCAGTATCGCTTCCATGGTGGCCAGCCTTGTATACATCCGCTTCCACGCACAAACCGTTGGCAAGAATATCTTCTTCCGCTTCCTCTTCCCCATCTCCTGTGAACAAAAATCCCGTATCTCCGTTTTGCAGCAACAATGCAATGGATGCATTGTTGGGATCTTCATATGTATCATTGGGCGCCAGAATGGTAAACTCCGCCGTCCCCAAAGAATAGACAGTTCCCGGACTGGGTGTTGTCCACTTGAGTTTCTTAGAAGCCAGGGCATCCGTGACTTCCCGGTACGTTTGATTGTCCTTTTCAAAATCTGCCATAAATATCCTGTCAATGGCAAACTTGGTGATGACCACGTCTGCGCCTCCGATATGATCCGCATCCGGGTGGGTCAGAATCAGATAATCCAGCTTTTTTACACCCTGCTTTGTCAGATATAGCTGCACCGCCGTACCCTTGTCATTGTCTCCGGCATCAATCAACATGGCATGCTCTCCACACTGTATCAGTGTGGCGTCCCCCTGACCCACATCAATAAAATGTATCTTTACAACCGACGCCTCAGAATCCGTCTGATGATCCGAGGGGACAGCCTCTGCTTCCACAGCCGTCCCGTTCTCTTTCGGCTGACCGGGAAGCAGGCCTGTGCCCACCCCCGCCAAAAGCAAAACTGCCGCGCATACGCCGCATATCCCTGTCCAGATTGGTTTTTTCATATCCCTGCCCGCCTACTTGATCAGTTCCTGATAGGCCGCTTCTTTAAATCCCACCAGCACCTGATCTTCCAGGATCAGCAGGGGACGCTTCACCAGCATACCATCTGTGGCAAGCAGGGCCAGCTTTTCTTCCTCTGACATCTGTGGCAATTTGTCCTTTAACTGCATAGATTTGTATAACAGTCCACTGGTATTGAAAAAACGCTTGAGTTCCAGCCCGCTGCGCTGATACCAGGCTGTCAGCTCCGCTTCACTTGGATGATCCTCTTTTATATCTCTTGCCTCGTAATCAATGCCTTGCCCATCCAGCCATTTTTTCGCTTTTTGACAAGTACTACATTTTGGATACCACAGAAATAATGCTCCCATTGTCTCATTCCCTTTCTCTTTTATTTTTTCATATGCATGGGTTTACCCATGGCCTGCTCTTTCAACTGATTGGCGCGCATGCGCTGTTCCGTTTCCTGTTCATCCTCCGCCTCATCCAAAACAATCTGATGGGGCCGTCTGCTGCCTGTTTCACTGTCAATGGTTACAAAGGTAACGGCCCCCTCTACATAAAGTTCCTCTGTCAGCGCATCCGTCCCTCTGACCACAACCATGAAACTGCTTTGTCCCACAGCCGCCACTCTGGCCTGGAGTCGAAGTATGGCGCCTTTCTGTACCGGCTTTTGAAAGGACAGATTGTGCAGATTCCGGCATACAATTCCCGCGCTTGTATTGCAGGCACAACCTGCCGCCACAAAGGCCGCTTCCACAAACCAGGCGGCTGCCCGTGCCGCAAACAAAGTGCCATGGTGATTCAAGTCCTCCGCCTTGATCAAATGTGATGTTTCATACTGCCGCATGTCCTGCCTCCCTCTCTTTTCAGCGCATTGTATTCCATGTAACGCCCGGTGAATGTAATTCCTGTATCTGACCGGACAGTATCTGATATACCTGATTCACATTGGGAATATTTTCCAGTAAAGGATCCACCTGACCGGACTGACCGGAGGCATCTGCAAACAGACCGCCTGCCCACATATACCGGAACCGTCCTCTCCCGTACCGGTCAAAAGCAATGGTTCCCGATCCGTCTTTATCAACAGTCATATGCATTTCCGGCAACTGTCTCCTCTCCAGCACACTGAGTTTGTTCCCCTGCAACTGCAATATCCGTTTGTCAGTAATGGCGTAATAGGTTCTCTTCTTCCTGTATTCCTGTACAAAGAAACGACCTGCCATCATATAAAGCCCTACAAGGACAAACGGAATCCCCCACAGTTTAAAGAAAAACGGCGTCGGCATCAGGAGCACGGAGAACTCCCAGAATATGGCAAATCCGCCCCACAGGATGCTGAACGGTATCATAAAAATATCATTTCTTGAAAAGATCTTTCCCTCCATCGGTTTTCCCCGCCACACTACCTGTTCATCCGGAGCAAGATAATTCTTCAACCAGCTAAAATCATTGTATGTCTCCATCATTCTGCTTCAACCCCTCTCTTCTATGCGTCTGAAACCCATATCTTCTGACACATCCTTCCACATCTATTTTATTATAAACGGTATTCCTCATAAGCGCAATGCAGTTCCGTTTTTTCAAATGACGGGCCATAAAACAACCATAGAAAGCACGCTTTGCGAATTCTCTATTGTCATGAACAATAGATTGCAGGCTTCGCCAGCAAACCTATTGTCATGAATAAAAAAGAATCCCGTCCGGCAGGATTCTCTTCATACAACAGCTTTAAACGCACGCGACAGTCCACACATGCCGCTTTATTCAGTCCGGGCTAATACAGGCGCTTCTTCGATGCCAGTGCAGCCCCAATATCTTCTTTCATTTCCAGTACTGCGGCCCTGGATGCATCGGCATAGCATGAACCGCCAAATGAAGCGTATTTTTCCTGCTGCCATGCAGCAATAATCCCCCTGGAAGAATTGATCACCGCACCCAGGCCGTCTTCATTAAAAAAGTGTACCAGATCCGCTCCCTTGCCACCCTGGGCGCCATAACCGGGCACAAGAATATAGGCCCTGGGCATAATCCTCCGCAGCGTTTTCCCCATTTCCGGATAAGTTGCGCCAACGACAGCGCCGATATTGCTGTATGACTCACTGCCCATACAGTCCTCTCCCCATATGGCTACCTGCTCTCCCACCAGCTCATACAACGGTCTGCCATCCACTTGTCGATCCTGGAATTCTCCGCTGCTGGGATTGGAAGTTTTGACAAGAATAAACAGCCCTTTATTTTCTTCCTGACATACCCGAATAAAAGGTTTCACCCCGTCTGAACCCAGATACGGATTCACGGTAACAAAATCTTCATCAAACCCTCTGTACACATGTGTACCTACCTGTACCGTTCCCAGATGCCCCGCTGCATAAGCCGCTGAAGTGGAACCGATGTCACCCCGTTTGATGTCACCGATAACCACCAGCCCCTTGTCCCGGCAATACCGCACTGTCCGCTCGAAGGCTATCAGACCTTCAATTCCAAACTGCTCATACATGGCAATCTGAGGCTTCACTGCCGGCACCAGGTCACACACTGCATCCACAATCCCCCGGTTATACTCCCAGATAGCCTCTCCGGCGCCTTTTAATGTTTCCCCGTGCTCTTCATATGCCCTGTTCCTGATATGTTCCGGGATAAAGGAAAGCATGGGATCCAGTCCCACCACAATGGGTGCGTCGGTTTTCTCAATTCCTGCAATCAGTTTTCGTATCATCATTTCCTCCTGAAAAAAGCGGCAGGATCAATACCCCGCCGCTGTATTTTTTCTCTTACAGATCATCATTTACCAGTTTAATCGCAGCCGTCTTATTCGGAATCTTGAAATAGATCTTATAACCGCTTCCGCCTTCTGCCATACCGGTGGCCACAGCCTGTACATTGCCGGTGGGATCACCGTCATCCTCTTCACATTTTGCAGTGAATGTAACCTTGCTTCCGTCTCCCTGTCCTTTGTCTTTTAATGTAAAGTATACATACAGACGATCTTCTCCGTCCACATTCTTAATCTCGTAATCATCAATGGTAGCCGCCTCGCCCTGCGTACCGGTCATATATCCATAATGTCTTACAGAATAGCCGGCTTCAGACTCTCTCTGATAATAAACAGAATTTACAACAATATACTGGCAGCTTCTGCTGTAACCCTCCAGCCATACTTTTACCACTGTATTACCAGTCCCTTTCGCCTTAATCTTCAACTGGAAAGAGTCTGACTTCTGGCTGCTCAGTTCCACCTTCGCAACACTGGGATCATCCACTGCATACTTAACCACATATGCTTTGGAGCCTTTCCATTCCTTTACATTGACTTTTACTTTTCGGCTGCTGTCATCATGGGTAACTGACACTACATTCTCTGTCACCGAAATAGTGGGCTGGCTTCCCGCCGATGCCGTCAGTCCAAATGCCAGAAACAATCCCATGACACACATTGCCGACAACCATTTTTTCAAACCGAACTTCATTTCTACTCCTCCTGCAATTGGCTGGACCCTGCATATGGCCCGTTTCTTTGTCTATGTATCACAATAACAGACAAAAAAATGCCTGTCAATGTTTCCCATATAAATCTGATGTGGAAACTGTTAAAATTAAGAAAAATTTAGGAAAATCCCGTTACCTGGTTTTCAGGAATTCATACTCCCGCTTTGCCTTTGCATCATCCGGATACAGTTCCAGATAGCTTCTCATCAGCTCGGCTGCCTTGCCAAACTGTGCCAGCTTTTCGCAGGCTGCGATTTCATTATACTTGAGCGTCTGCATATATGTGGTATCTTCACAGGCCAGCCCGGCCTGGAACGCAGTCAGGGCCGCTTCATATTCGCCCATTTGCATCTTGCACATTCCCAACTGGTTCTGCACCTGCGGGCTGTCCGGATGATCTTCCAGATACCCTGCATAGACGCTGGATGCATAATTAAAGTCCCCAAGTGCTTCATACGTCCTGCCCAGAAACAGAACCGACTCCGCAGTCCCCGTGTCCCGGGCCTTTTCCAGACAGTTCCGGGCATTCTCATAGTCTTCCAGGAAATAATACAGACGTCCCCGGTCATAATCAGATATTCCGTCGCCACCCTCGGTCAGCGCTTTCTGCAGATATTCCACACCGGCTTCTTTATAACCATTTTTATCCATACTGATATAAATATCCAGCAGACAGTCATAATCTTTTTTATCCAGTTCTATGGCCTTCTGAAAATCCGCATCCGCCTTGTCATATTCATCTTTCTCCAGTTCCAGCGCCCCCCGCAGACAATAAGCCGTCTTCTCATCTTTCCGCAGGGCCAGTATGGCATCATAGACCTGTATCGCCCTGTCTCTGTCGCCGTTTTTATAATAAGCCAAAGCCAGATAATAATTGATGTCAAACTCCAGACTGCCAATATGGCCGTTGCAAAAGCTCAGTGCTTTTTCCAGCGCAGCCGCGGCGTCCTCATACCTGGACAGTCCAATGCATGCAATACCCTGTCCCCGGTACAGCAGTTCTTCATCCTCGCCTTCCACCAGCGCTTTTTCAAAACAGGCCAGCGCGCCTTCATAGTCAAGCTGCGCGATGGCTTCCATCCCCTGATCAATATTCTCCTGCTTTTTCCCTATGCCACAACCCGACAACAGCAGCATGGCACCGGCGGCCAACAGCAGTATCCTGATTCTTACCCTTACCTTCATACGGAACTCTTTTTCTCCTTCATATCAGTACCTATATCGTTCCCCTCACCACTAAATCAGCTGATCCAGGATGGAATGGCCAATGGTCCCCTCCGGCATGGAAAGTCCGAAATTCTCCGCAATGGTAGCGCCGATTACGGCAAAGGTATCTGCATCTTCCAGACGGCCGCCGCCCTCCATAGACGGTGACCAGGCAAGCAGCGGTACCATCTCCCTTGTATGATCGGTACCCGTATGGGTGGGATCATTGCCATGGTCCGCTGTAATCAGCAACAGATCATCCTCCCGCAGATGCAAAAGCAGCTCACCCAATTTTTCGTCAAAGCGTTCCAGTTCCTGTGCATATCCCGTCACATCCCTGCGATGGCCCCACAACGCATCAAAATCCACCAGATTTACATAACACAGCCCTGTGAAATCCCGTCCGGCAATCTCAATGGTCTGTTCCATACCATGCACGGAACTTTTGGACTTATTGGATTCTGTCAGACCTTCCCCGTCAAAAATATCATAAATTTTCCCCACAGACAGAACCGAAAGCCCGCCGTCTTTCAGCGCATTCAGAGCCGTGGGCCCAAAAGGTTTCAGCGCATAATCATGCCGGTTACTGGTACGCGTAAATTCGCCTTTCTTCTTTCCCACATAAGGCCTTGCTATGACACGCCCCACCTTCCATTCGTCTTTCATGGTAATTTCCCGCGCAATCTCACAACACCTGTACAGCTCTTCCAGTCCGAAGGTATCTTCATTACCGCATATCTGCAGCACCGAATCCGCAGACGTATACACGATCATATGGCCGGTGGCAATCTCCTCTTCCGCCAGTTCATCCAGTATTTCCGTACCGCTGGCACTCTTATTGCCGATGATAACCCTGCCCGTCCTGGCGGACAGTTCATCCAGCAGCTCTTTGGGAAAGCCCGTTTCCGTAAATGTCTGAAACGGTTTCGTAATATGCAGGCCCATCATCTCCCAATGGCCCGTCATCGTGTCTTTTCCCCTGCTTGCCTCCCGCAGTTTCATAAAATACCCCAGCGGTTTTTCCGCCGGCAGCACCTGTTTCAGAGGATGCAGATTGGCCATACCCAGCTTCTGCAGATTGGGTATGGAAAAAGTATCCACAAAGTCGGCAATATGTCCCAGAGTATCGACACCCTGATCTCCATACTCCGCCGCGTCTGGCAGTGCTCCCACCCCCAGCGAGTCTATTACAATGGTAAAAATGCGTTTATAAGTTTTCATATGTTCTCCTTTCTGCGGACAGATCATACCGGATGCAACCATTCACTCATTTCCCATACAAAGATAAAAACCCCGCCTCCGGCAGCGAAGCATCAGATTTGCAACGCCGCAGGAGGCGGGATAAACTGTTAACTCCTCTTGACCCGGAACATGCTGGTCAGGTTTTTCAACAATCCTGCCTGTGCACTCAGTTCCTGGCTGGTAGCAGCGCTCTCCTGAGCCGTAGCCGAATTGGTCTGTACCACGCCGGATATCTGGCTGACCTGCTCCTGTACCTGTGCCACGGCATTGGCCTGAACACGGGCGGCATCGGCAATCCCATTGGTCATCTCCACCACTTCATTGGCTCCTGTCACAACACCTTCCAGACGGGCCGCCGTCTCATTGGCAATCTCCGTTCCCTGTTTCACCGAAGCAATGGAACGCTCAATCAGCTCTGCCGTAGACTGTGACGCCTCTGAACTCTTTCCTGCCAGATCACGCACCTCCTCTGCCACAACCGCAAAGCCCTTACCCGCTTCGCCGGCCCTGGCCGCTTCCACGGCTGCGTTCAGCGCAAGGATATTCGTCTGGAACGCAATATTTTCAATGGTTTTGATTATCTTCTCGATCTCACCGGAGTTCGCGTTGATTTCCTCCATCGCTTTGATCATTTCCTGCATCTTCTGGTTACTCTCCAGAATCTGCCCGCCTACGCTGGCAACCAGCTCGGTGGCTTTATGGGCATTTTCCGCTGTTTCCGATACATGTCCGGAAATCTCCTCGATACTGCTCTCCACTTCCTCTATGGCGCTGGCCTGCTCTACCGCACCCTGGCTCAGATCCTGCGCCCCCATGGCCATCTGCTCCGAACCGTTGGAAACATGGGCGGAACTATCCACGATCTGCGACATGGTCGTATTCAGTTTATCCAGTATATCGTTTAAAGAGGACTCAATGGACGTAAAATCCCCCACATATTCCTGTCTCGTCTCCATGGTCAGATTTCCTTCGGAAATAGCCTCCAGTATCCCGGAAATCTCTCCTATGTATCCTCTCAGGCGATGTATCGTCTGCCCGAAAATCTCAGCCAGATAACCGATCTCATCATTGGAACGGATATTGACTGTCATATTCCTGTTATCCCGCAGTCCCAGATTTCCTTCTTCCATAGTCCGGGCCAGTTCTGTCAGACGGCCAAGAGGACCGGAAACAGAATGCCTGATAAATACAGACATAATAATAACACTGATAAGTACCATAATAACACCGGCCACACAGGACAAAGCCATTGTCAGATTCACCTGCTCAGAAACATCCTGCATGGAAATACCTGCAAAAATCAGGCCGGTGATCTGCCCGTTTTCATCTTTTACAGGCACGTAAGAGCAAAGATGCTCCACGCCGAGTATCTCCGCCTTTCCTACATAGCTCTGTCCCTGTTCCAGCACAATCTCTGCCAGTTCAGGCGACAACGGCGTTCCCACAACGCGCTCCCCGTTCTGCTGGATGGTTGTATAAGCCCGCATATCCCCATTGAAAATCGTAAATTCACAACGCATATGCTCCTTCAATTCGTCCAGCATCGGCGTTTTATCCCCGGTGCTGTCATACTTTTCCAGTTCATGTGCCAGCATATTGGTTCCGTTTACGCACCGATCCTGCAGCATACGCAGCGCAAGGCTGTAGAACATAGACACGCAGACACCTACAACGGCAGCAATACTGACTGCCAGGAGACACATCACCAGACCATTGACTTTACTGCCAAGATGCCTGATTTTTCTCTTCTTTACCTGATTCATCTTACCACACCTCAACGTCATTAGAATAATTCAGGCTCATACACCGCCTGTACCTTCCATATTATAGATTCTGTCTCCAAAATGCAATAACATTTTTATAAAATATGGAAACATTAAAGAGATATTTTTTTCTGCCGTCATTGCCAGACAGAAAGAATTGTTGTATAGTACTGGAAGGTCGAAAAAACGTTCAAATCTGCAGGCAGGAGTGTATATGAAAAAAGGTGAACAACTCAGTGGAACTGTAACAGAAGTAAAATTTCCCAACAAAGCGGTGGTGCAGTGTGAGGACGGCAGTGTCTGCATTGTCAAAAACGGACTGCCCGGCCAGAAAATTTCCTTTGTGGTCACTAAAAAACGAAACGGACAGGCACAGGGACGGCTCCTGGAAGTTCTGGAACCGGCAGCCAATGAAATACCAAGCTGCTGCCCTCATTTTGGAATATGCGGCGGCTGCAGTTGTATGACACTGCCCTATGCTGCCCAGCTCGCTCTCAAAGAATCCCAGGTAAAATCACTGCTTTGCCCCATCCTTGCAAAGCAGGACATCCCCTGTACATGGGAACCCATCCGTCCCAATCCCCAGATATATGGCTACCGGAACAAAATGGAGTTCTCTTTTGGAGACGGCATGAAAGATGGGCCTCTGGAACTGGGTATGCATAAAAAAGGCAGCTTTTATGACATTGTCACCGTATCCGAATGCCAGATTGTGGATGGCGACTATCGCAAAATCCTGCCTGCCGTGTTAGCGTATTTCCGTGAAAGAAACATCTCTTTTTATCACAGGCTGCGACATACCGGCTATCTGCGGCATCTGCTCGTCAGAAAAGGGCGGCATACGGGAGAAATTCTCCTGGCCCTGATAACGACAACCCAGGAAACCCATGATCTCACAACCTTCAAAGATATGCTGCTCTCCCTCTCACTGGAGGGAACCATCACAGGTATCCTGCATATTGAAAATGATTCCGCTGCCGACGCGGTAAAATGTGACAACACTGTCATATTATATGGAAAAGAATATTTTTACGAAGAACTGCTGGGACTGAAATTTAAAATTTCCCCGTTCTCTTTTTTCCAGACCAACAGTCCGGGCGCGGAAGTATTGTACGAAACCGCCAGAGATTTCATCGGATCTGCCGGAGCCGGAGCCGGCGCCCGGGACGGCATACTGTTTGATCTCTACAGCGGCACAGGCACCATCGCGCAGATCATGTCCCCGGTAGCCAGACAGGTAATCGGTGTGGAAATCGTGGAAGAAGCAGTATGGGCAGCCCGGAAAAATGCAGCGTTAAACGGTCTGGAAAACTGCACCTTCCTGGCCGGAGACGTGCTGAAAGTTCTGGACACGGTAGAAGAAAAACCGGATTTCATCATACTCGATCCCCCAAGAGACGGTATCCATCCCAAAGCCCTGAAAAAAATCATCGCCTACGGAGTGGACGGAATCCTCTATATCTCCTGCAAACCCACCAGCCTGGCCAGAGATCTGGAAGTATTCCTTGCAAGCGGGTATGTTGTGAAAAGGGTCACCTGCGTGGATCTGTTTTCGGGAACCGGGCATGTGGAGACGGTTGTGTTGATGCAAAAGGATTCTTTGCATAAGCGCAAACAATAGATAGCACGCTTTGCGAACTATCTATTGTTATTTGTATCCACCAGTTTTTCCTCCAAAGCAGTCTCAATCCGGCTGCTGCCCATCATGACGCTTCCACTGACACTCCATCATCTGCATATGGGAAAACACTGCCTTAAAGGAAGAATCTTCCGGAGAGCACGCATAGATACCGAACCGCACGCGTCCCTTTCCATGATGCATGTGGCAGATGCGCATTTGATGAAAGCTGCTGCCATCCTCAGAACATTCAATGCGATAATCGTCTTCCCTCCTGCTGAGACGATACCACATGGATTTTACGGAAGCGTCGATCTCTGTTGTGGCCCAGTCCGAATATCCCTGATTGGTCACAACACTTCCCAGATGCTGGTAGGTATCGTTTTCATACTCGATGGAACCTTTCAGCCAGTTCTCACTGTCCAGGTACAAGACGATACCACACTGGTCAAATCTGTGATGACTCTCCTGAAACTCTGTTTTTACCACAAAGCTGAAGTACTGTTCCTCTGTCTCCATCTGCCATACAGGCGCATTGTCATTCTGAAAATGATAGTAGGTTCTCTGCCACAGATCCGTATGCGGTTTTGTGACCACCTCAACGACACCATCCTGTATTCTGCAGCGTTCCGGTTCTCTCGTCCACTGAAATTTTGATAAATCCATTTTTTCCTCCCGTATCCTGTTGTATAATCAACACCCTGCATCCATACGCTCGCTCAGACAAAGCCCTGTGTATTTGTCGCTGTCCAGGCAGGCTTCCACTGGGATACCCTTTTCATTGTCTGGCGAGATGACGATAGTAGTATAACACAAACGATGCGGAAACGGGTGAAGAATTTACCGGATAAGTCTCCTTTTCTCCACCCGTCTTGTAGATAAGTATTTATCTGAGATTCAGTTCAAAGGCTTCTCCGATCTGCTGATAATCGTCACCCATTTTTCCGCTTTCCTCCGGCAGTTTATGCACATACACTGTCAATTTAACCGTATCCGCATTTTCATCTATCCGTCCGTCATACAATATTTCCTGATTGATCATATGTCCCTCACCTATATCTCCATAAAATACGCTGGTTGAGAATTCCACCTGATGTCCTCTGTCGTCTTCGGCAATCACCTGCAAAATATAATCAGACGTTCCCTGCATGGAATAGGAAATCCGTTGTTCCAGCTCATTCATGGAAAGCTCTTTGAGTGTGACTGTCATCCCATCCTGGATCTCGATCGTTTTCTCTACCGGTATCCTGCGCGTATCTGCAAGCAGTTCCGTAGCGTCCGCGACAAACTGAAACTCCCATTTTCCTTTTACGTCGATTCCCATACCTACATTGCTGAATTTGATCTGATACGTATTTTCCGCCGCCATATCAATCCCCTGAATTTGATAGGACATATCCACACCCAGAATTGTCTGTGCTTCGTCCAGAAACACACTGCCGCCGGATGCGGCTCCACGGATGGCTCTTCCATTGATATACAGCATGCCGTCCGGAACAGGCGGTATTTCTCCCAGCGACAGACCATCCTCTCTTGCCACTGTATAATTGATCACCAGTTTTTCCTCTGTGGCTACCACTTCCTGCAGGGTAAAAACATATCCCTGGTCATGTACGGATGAATTCACCACCTCACGGTATTTTTCCAGCGAACCGGGAAGCCCCAGCGCGCTGCTGATACTCCAGCTTATATGCTCAATCGCTGCATGTACATCACCGCTGAATACTGCGCTCCCCAACAGCGTCGCTGCCATACATGCTGCCGCCATATATCTGATATAGGGTTTGCGGGTATTTGCCCTGGCTTTTTTACGAAACGCTTTCCGATACTTGCTGAATTCTTTTTCACTCAATCCGGTTCTGTCATCCATACCTCTGATTTCTGAACCCATATGTAAACTGTTGGCTAGTTTATATGCATTTCTGTTCATAATCTGACTCCTTTCCGCCCTTTTATAGCGCCACGTAATTTCTTTTTGCCGCGTGAAAGCCGCACATAGACATTGTTTCTGCTGATTCCCATGGCCGCACCCGCTTCCTCCGGCTCTTCCTGATCCATGAAGATCCTTTGAAAAAGCTCCCTGTCCCTTGGCGAAAGAAAATTTAACAGTTCTTCCGTTTCACTGGACAGTTCACGCTCCACGACCCTTGTCAGGGCTTCGTCTTCCTGTGAAATTTCCACTTCGTCCAGTGAGATTCCCACATACTCCCTCTGTAGCTTTCTCAGTGCATCAATCGCCTCCAGACGGGCCACACCGGCAGCCCAGTTCACAAAACTCCCCCTGCTTTCATCAAAACTATCTATGTTTTGCCAGATTCCCCAGAAAATATCATTCATACATTCTTCCATACGGTCCGGAAATGCCGACAACCGCTTTCTCACTATAGATTGCAGCAATCCTCCATATGTTTTCATAACATACAGAATGCCTTCCTCCCTTTGCTGCCGGATCAGGGATATAAAATTTTTTTCTGTTGCTTTCATGTCCGTTTCTCTCCTTTCACTCTATATTCCGTTTCCCACAGCCAAAATCTTACATAGATTTGCAATTTTCTGTCAAAAATATATAGAAAGCACGCTTTGCGGACTTTCTATTGACATAAACAATAGATTGCAGACTTCGCCAGCAAACCTATTGTCATGAACAAAAAATCGGCTCATTTTTTCCCTCAAATGAGCCGATTTCTACTATCCTATCATGAGATACACACCTCTACACACAGGTGCTCTTATCTGTTCCTGTCTTATGACACACGCTCTCAGGCAAGGGTAAACTGCCCCACCAGCTCTTTCAGGCAGGCAGCCTCCGCAGAAAGCTGTTCACTGGCGGCAGCACCTTCCTCAGCAGTAGCGCTGTTATTCTGTACAACCTCCGAAATCTGATTGATGCCTTCGGACACCTGCCCAACCGACTCTGACTGTTCATTGGATACGACTGCAATCTGGTCTATCGCATCCACCATAGACTGAATGCTGTTTACCACACCCAATAAAACATTGGCCGTATTTTGAGCAATTTCCGTGCCCCTATGTACTGCTTCTGTAGAATTTGCAATAAGCTCCGATGTATTCTGGGCTGCCTGTGCAGATTTTCCGGCCAAATTCCGAACCTCCTCCGCAACAACCGCAAATCCTTTCCCTGCACTGCCGGCCCTGGCAGCCTCCACTGCCGCGTTCAGGGCCAGTATATTGGTCTGGAACGCAATATCATCTATTGTTTTGAGAATTTTTTCAATCTCCTCGGAGCTCCTTCGAATCTTCTCCATAGCCTCTACCAGATTCTGCATCTCCTGGTTACACAGATGAACTTCCTCGCCGGCCTGATGTGTCTGTCTTCTGACCTCCAGCGCCCCGCTGGCCGTACTTTTCACCTCCTCGGAAATCACACTGATCCGCGCTGCCAGTTCCTGTACCGAGCCGGCCTGCTGTGTAGTGCCCTGGCTCAGTGTCTGCGCGCTTGAGGATAACTGGCTGCTGGCATTCGCCACCTCCTCCGCAGAATGGTTCACCTGACGCATGGCGTCATTGAGTTCAACTTTCATATTGCGCATGGAATGCAAAATATTCTGAAAGCTGCCCACATATACTTCTTCATGCTTTGTATGGACATCCAGATTCTGGTTTGCCATCTCATTGAGTAAATAGCTGATATCGTTTATGACGGTACGCAGCCCCGTCACCAGGGCTTCTGTGGATCTGACAAGCATACCTGTTTCGTCCTTGTTGGTAATCTTTGGCATGGGTGTCTCCAAATCCCCTTCCACAAGCAGCTTCATCCGATTCACGCAAGCCTTCATAGGTTTACCGATATTGATAGCCAGAAGCAGGGCTACAACAACGGAAATACATATGGTAATTATAATCACAATAATATTGATCACCATTACATCCCGCGTAGACGCCAGATAATTGATCTGCGGCGCTGTCACTGCAATGCTCCAGCCGTCCGTATCCAGAACAGGCGCGTACGCCGCGAACATCTTATTTTCTCCGCTTGTATAACTGCCAAATCCGTTTTTGCCCTGACGCATTTGGGCATGAATCGCCGCCAGTTCCTGCAGCGAAGGATCACTCTGCGCCTCCGTTTCTATATTTTGAACCGTAATCGTATCCAGCGTGATGTCGGCAATGGTGTCACCGGACTTATTAATCATATAGGCCCTGCTGTTTTCCCCCACCTGAATAGCCGATACAATCTCGTTCAGAAAAGTCTCATGCGGGACAAAATATACCACACCCACAATGGGTTTTGTCTGGTCTCCCTCAGAATATAAAGGCGCCGCTACCATAATGGACAATTCCCCCGTAATCTTGCTGATTAACGGCTCCGACACAAAAGTATTTCCCTCCATGGCCTGACGCACATATTCACGGTCCGAATAATCATTTCCGTCAAAAATACTGATGCCGTCCGCACCGACAATGTTACCCCTCTGAAAATCATGCATGGAAACACGCCCATCAATAATGGCCTGTTTTTCTTCCACCGGCACTTCCGGGTCAGACAACTGCGGAATACACCCTACTTCCATGACAACATTCTTATAAACCTCCAGTTCCTGTTGTGCACGTCCCGCTGCCTGCACTGCCGTCTGGCTCATCATCTGCTCCACGGTGGACATGGTATTGTTGTAATTTAGCGCGATACTTGAAGCGCCTGATGCAACCAGTCCAACCAAAACAGTCAGAATCATGCATAAGTTGATTTTGATTCGAATGCTTTTCATTTCAATGTTACCCCCTGCTCACTTAGCTGTTCTATGTGATATATAAAGCCACATATCCAGCCATTTACTTATGTTATAAATATTATAAAATTTACGATAAACGCTTGTCAACCACTATCCGTTGAATCATTCCCCCTCTTCGAAACATGATCAGATCTCCCCCCCTGGGCCTGCCTTACACATCCGGCAGCCGGATGAGAAATACTTCCCTGTAACGCAAAAAACCGGCTCATTATTTCTCAAATAAATGAACCGGTTTTCTTCCAATCAATCGCAAAAAGGTAACCTATTACGAACGCCCAAAGCACCGCAAAAGCACGCTTTCAGGCTCCCTGATTTAAGATGCACAACTTGCGGGCCTGATCCGCCGCTATGCAGGCATCAATAATTTCCTGAATATCTCCGTTTATAATCTTATCCAGTTTATACAGTGTCAGATTAATTCTGTGGTCAGTAACACGCCCCTGGGGGAAATTATACGTACGGATCTTTTCCGAGCGGTCCCCCGTACCGATCTGGCTTCGTCTGGCCTCTGCCTCTGCATCATGGGCTTTCTGGCACTCAATATCATATAGTTTGGCACGCAACAGCGCAAATGCCTTGGCCTTGTTCTGTAACTGGGATTTTTCTGTCTGACTGTATACCACAATCCCTGTGGGATAATGGGTCAGACGTACTGCGGAATCAGTGGTATTTACACACTGTCCGCCGTTGCCGGAGGCACGCATTACATCTATACGGATATCTTTCTCATCAATCTGTACATCCACTTCTTCCGCTTCCGGCATGACGGCTACGGTAATGGTGGATGTATGAATGCGTCCACCCGATTCCGTCTCCGGCACACGCTGCACCCGATGTACACCACTCTCATATTTCATTACGGAATAGGCCCCGGCGCCCGTAATCATAAATGTTACGCTTTTCATGCCACCTATGCCGATTTCTTCTGACTCCACATTCTCTACTTTCCAGCGCCTGCCTTCTGCATAGTGCACATACATACGGTAAACCTCTGCCGCAAAAAGAGCCGCCTCGTCCCCGCCTGCTCCGGCGCGTATTTCCACAATCACATTTTTGTCATCATTGGGATCCCTGGGCAGCAGGAGAATCTTCAGCTTCTGTTCCAGCTCCAAAACGCCCTTCTTTGCGTCCGCCAGTTCCTCTTTCAGCATCTCCCGCATTTCTTCTTCATTTTCTTCTTCCAGCATGGCAAGAGAGTCCTCCATATCCTGCCTGCATTTTTTATATTCTTTATAAGCCTCCACAATCGGCGTTAAATTGCTCTGTTCCTTCATCAACCTGCGAAAACGATCCTGATTGTTTGCCACATCAGGCTCGTTCAGCTCTTTCATAATCTCTTCAAATCTGCTCACCAGATCTTCCAGCTTATCAAACATCTGTTTTCCTCCGATGCCTACTCTGTATCTTCACACTGTTCCCGTGGCATATAAATCCCTTTTACCACTCTGTCATGTCCTGCAAAATCTTTGATCACTTCTATTTCCTGATACCCTGCCTCTGACAGAATCCGTGTCACAGCCTGCCCCTGATCATAACCGATTTCCAGAAAGACAAAGGAGCCCCTGAACAAAAAGGGCTTTGCTTCACTGCTGATCCTTCTGTAAAAATATAACCCGTCTTCCTTCCCGTCCAGCGCACAGAGAGGCTCATGCTCACGCACCTCTTCCATCAGACCGGGAATCACGGCCGAAGGGATATATGGAGGATTGGATACAAGCATATCAAATTTCACACCCATATCCAGCCCTGTAAAAAGGTCACTTTCCAGAAATTCAGCTTCCAGTGAAAGAGAAGCGGCATTATTTTTCGCTATTTCCAGCGCTTTCGGAGAAATATCTGTCCCGGTTCCGGTACAGTGATTGGAATAGTGAAGCAAACTCAGTAAAATACAGCCGCTGCCGGTACACATATCCAATATACGCATACCGTCATGCAGCTCACGCATGGCTTCCTCCACCAGTATTTCCGTATCCTGTCTGGGAATCAGCACATCTGCACTGACCCGAAAAACCAGCCCCATAAACTCCTGTTCGCCTGTCAAATGTTGTACAGGGATATGCTTTGCCCGCTGATCAATCCGGCCCCGATACATTTCCTCCTGCTTCGCTTCTACTTCTCTGTCACCATGTGCCAGCAATGTATTTCTGTCAGTATTGCACACAGATTCAAGAAGAATCCGCGCGTCCAGGGAACTCTCTTCTATCCCTGCCTGTTCCAGACACTGAAAGCCCCACCGGTACAAATCCTGATATTTCATCCCTTCCCCTGCCCCGCATCCTGTTTCGGATCCGTGTCCGGCGGCAAATCCCCATCCATCCACTGGAATCCGTCCAGTTCATTCTCTTCCATCCAGAAAGCGTTCATCGCTTCCTCTTCATCCGGTCTGTATTCTTCAACGATATGGCCACTCTGTGAAACAGCTTCAACCTTCGCGGCGTTTTCATACTGCATGCCATGCTCCACAAACGATTCCTCCCACTGATCATCGTCTGCGGAATCGGGATCGTCCCATCGAACATCCGTGACGGCAGCAGGTTCCTCACACCGGACACCCCTGATGACAAAAGGCTTTTCACACGAATCGCCCTGTTCCGCCGTGGGTTCTGCCCATTGCGTGTCTGCGCCGACGGCAGGTTCCTCGTTTGGGGCATTGCTCACAGCAGTATACGCTTCCTGCCGAACACTGCTAATGGCAACAGACTCCGCGCACGGGCTGTTCCCTGCATCCGGGGTTGCTTCCTCGTATGGGCCGCTTCCTTCATCTGGAGCCGCTTCCCCGTACAGGTTCTCTTCTGCATCTACAGCCGCTTCCTCATACAGGCCGTTGCCTTCATCTACGGCCGCTTCCCCATACAGGCCGCTCCCTTCATCTACGACTTCTTCCTCATACAAGTCACTATCAACATCTGAAACCGCTTCCCTGTACAAGTTGTCTCCTACATCCGCCTCTGCTTCCTCATACAAGTCATTATCAACACCTGCGGCCACTTCCCCATACGAGTCGTTTCCTACATCTGCGCCGGCTTCCTCATACGGGTCATTTCCCATTTCCGCAACAGGTTCCCCATACAAGTCGTTTCCCATATCTGCGCCGGCTTCCTCATACAGGTCATTTCCCATTTCCGCAACAGGCTCCCCATACAAGTCATTTCCCACATATACCGCTGCTTCTCCATACAGATCGCTGCCGGCACCGGTAGCAGCTTCCTCACCGTTTTCTTCAGCGGATTCGTCCTCCCATTCACCGCTTTCTTCAACAATAGGCTCTTCCCATTCACGCTTATCCGTCTTCACATTGTCCGTATCCGCATCATCCACCACATATCCGAACGTGTCTTTCAGATAGGCTTTCCAGTCAAATATGGCTTCCACAGAAGCAATGGCCACCTCCACCATATCCTCATCCGGTTCTTTCGTCGTCAGTTTCTGGAGCCACATGCCCGGCGCAGAAAGGAGCCTGATCAGAATGTGATTGCTGTTGCCTGCCAGGCGGATTATCTCATAAGAAATCCCTGCAATGACCGGAATCAACAAAATACGAAGCCCCATTCGATACAGCGAATTTTCCACCCGGATAAAGAAAAACAGCACCACACTGACGAACATAACAAACAACAGAAAGCTGGTACCGCAGCGCCTGTGCTGCCTGGAACAGCGCATGACATTTTTCACCGTCAGCGGACGTCCTCTTTCAATACAGTTGATACATTTATGCTCCGCTCCGTGATACTGATACAGTCTGTGTATATCCTTCATAGCCGAAATACCCGTTACATACAGAAGAAAAATCAGAATCCGGATCAGACCTTCAATAATAACTGTCAAAGACTCATTTCTTATATACCCGCTTAAAAAACCGGAAATAAAATAGGGCAGCATCATAAAAATCAGCACCGCCAGCACCATGGAAAACGCAGTTGTAATCCCCATTACCACACTGTCAGCTTTATCGCCAAACAGCTTCTGAAACAGGGACGGCTTTTCTCTCTCCGCTTCCTCCTCATCCTCATAGAAGGAAACAGACCAGTTCAGGGTGCGCATTCCCAGAATCATGGAATCCACAAAATTGAAAACGCCTCTGACAAAAGGCAGCCTCTTCAATATGCTGCCTTTCATGACGCCCCCAAACTCTTCCGTATCAGTCACAATCTGCCCGTCCGGCTTCCTCACTGATACGGCATATACATCTTTATTTTTCATCATGACGCCTTCCAGTACCGCCTGTCCGCCGATACCGCAGGATCTGCCTTTTTTTCTCATAAAGGAACCTCTGATTAAAAATAAGGTTGAGATTAAAAACCTCAACCTTTTTCATACCGTTATTTGCTTTCTACGCCATACTTCTTATTGAACTTGTCAATACGTCCTGCCGCTCTTGCAGCCTTCTGCTGACCCGTATAGAAGGAATGGCATTTGGAACAAACTTCTACATGGATTTCAGGTTTTGTAGAACCTGTTACAAATGTGTTTCCACAGTTGCATGTTACGGTTGCCTGATAGTACTCCGGATGGATTCCCTGTTTCATCGTTTTCACCTCTCTATTGTAATCAATTCCCTGAATGCTCTTATACCTTGTCTGTATAACTTCCACAGACAGCTTAATCATTGTAGCACAGTTTTCATATGCTTGCAAGGCTTTTTAAAAGAATTTAATTTTCTTAACCATGTTCACAAATTCCATATTGGTTCTGGTCCTGGAAAACATGTCCAGTATTTTGTCCACGGCCTCTTCCGGTTTTAATGAATTTAATGCTTTCCGCATAATATTGATGGCTTCCAGCTCTTCACGATTCAGCAACAGATCTTCTCTTCTCGTGCCGGACTTGGGGATATCAATGGCCGGAAATACGCGTCGTTCGGAGAGTTTTCTGTCCAGAACCATTTCCATATTGCCGGTGCCCTTAAATTCTTCGTACACCACATCGTCCATTTTACTGCCGGTTTCCACCAAAGCCGTCGCCAATATGGTCAGACTGCCCCCTTCACGCATATTTCTTGCCGCGCCAAAAAAACGCTTGGGCATATGCAGCGCCGCCGGATCCAGACCGCCGGAAAGTGTCCTGCCACTGGGAGGAACAACCAGATTATACGCCCTCGTCAGGCGTGTAATGCTGTCCAGCAGAATCGTTACATCCCTGCCATGTTCCACAAGTCGTTTTGCACGCTCGATTACCATCTCCGACACCCGCTTATGATGTTCCGGCAGCTCATCAAAGGTTGAATAGATCACTTCCACATTCGGGCCCTCGATGGCCTCTCTGATGTCCGTCACTTCTTCAGGGCGCTCATCGATCAGAAGAATAATCAGATGCATCTCCGGGCTGTTCTTCTTAATGGATTTAGCCACTTCTTTCAGCAATGTAGTCTTACCGGCCTTGGGCGGTGATACGATCATCCCCCTCTGGCCCTTTCCCACCGGGCTCATCAGATCCATAATACGCATGGCAATACTGGCGCCGGGCGTCTCCATACGCAGCCGCTTATCAGGGAAAATCGGTGTCATATCTTCAAAGTTACGACGGCGGGAAGCCACCTCCGGAACATATCCGTTGATTTTTTTTACAAAAAGCAATGCGCTGAACTTCTCAGCCTGTGTTTTAACCCTTGTATTGCCTTCCACAATATCGCCTGTTTTCAACCCGAAACGCCGGATCTGGCTGGGGGCCACATACACATCGTTTTCTCCCGGCAGATAATTCTCACAGCGGATAAACCCGTACCCGTCAGGCATCACTTCCAAAATACCGTTGGCAATCTCACCGCTGTCCAGATCTGCCAGCGATTTCTCATTTTCCGCCCGCTCCCGCTCGGTCCGCTCTCCCCGATCCGCTTTGTCTGACTGCCTCTCCGGCCGTTCCGGCCGCTCTGTCCGTTCCGGTTTCTCTGTCTGCCGCTCCGGCCGCTCTGTCCGTTCCGGTTTCTCTGTCTGCCGCTCCGGCCGCTCTGTCCGTTCAGGCTTCTCTGCCTGTCGCTCCAATCGCTCTGTCCGTTCCGGCTTCTCTGCCTGTCGCTCTGACCGCTCAGTCCGTTCGGTCTGCTTTTCCGCCCGTTCCGATTTCTCTGCCTGTTTCTCCGGCTGCTCAGTCCGCTCTGCTTTCTCTGCCTGCGCAGGCTTTTCCGCCCCCGCCGGCCTTCCGCTCTCTTCGCCCTGTACAGCCGCCCCCTCTGCAACAGCCTTCTGGCTCTCCTGGCTGTCCATCTTCAACATAGCTTCCACGACCTCCGCCTTCTTCATCGTAGAAGTACCCTTTATTCCCCTTGACTTTGCGATTGCTTTTAAATCAGTCAAAGCCAAGGACTCATATTTTTCTCTCATTTGCCTTATCCTCCCTTATTATACAATTATGTGATCATTTCTCTGTTGTCCAGTGGGATTGTTGTACGAATGTACATGAAGCTATCCGAAAACATCAAAGTTTCCAAACGCCCATACAGGTCGATATGCACCATACGCATAAAGATGGGTGTTCAGTCAGTTTATGCACATAGCAACACAGCAAATGCGCAGTTCTGATTGCCGGTTTATGCTTTAGCAATAACCAATAGCTATATTATACATAACTTTCATGGGAATGCAAACATATTTTGCAAAAAGATTCAAATTATTATATAATAGGAAGCGCATTATGCAAACCAACGATTATTCAGGAAAAGAGGAAACAGTATGACTACCAACGAAAAAGCGTTACAGCTTCACAAAGAATGGAACGGCAAACTGGAAACAGTTTCCAAAACCCCTGTCAAATCCAGAGAAGCCCTGTCCCTGGCCTATACCCCCGGCGTAGCCGAACCCTGCAAGGTCATTGCCAAAGACAAAGAGGCTGCTTATCAATATACCATCAAGGCCAATACCATTGCCGTCATATCCGATGGCAGCGCCGTCCTTGGGCTGGGTAATATCGGCCCCTATGCCGCCATGCCCGTCATGGAGGGAAAAGCGGTTCTGTTCAAGGAATTCGGCAATGTCAATGCAGTTCCCATCTGCCTGGATACACAGGATACGGAAGAAATTATCCGCACCATTGTCAATATAGCTCCCGCCTTCGGCGGCATCAATCTGGAAGATATCAGCGCGCCACGCTGTTTTGAAATCGAGGAACGGCTGAAAACCCTCCTGGATATTCCGGTTTTCCATGACGACCAGCATGGCACAGCCATTGTTGTACTGGCAGGTATTATCAACGCTCTCAAAGTGGTCCACAAGCAGAAAGAACACTGTAAAGTCGTTGTAAACGGCGCCGGAAGCGCAGGCATTGCCATAACAAAACTGCTGTTGACATACGGCTTTACCAATGTGATCCTCTGCGACAAAACCGGAATCCTTTCTAAAAACAGTGAACATCTCAATTTTATGCAAAGTGAGATGGTACAGCTGACAAATCCCGGCCAGCTCACCGGAACGCTGGCAGATGCCATGCAGGAAGCAGATATTTTCATCGGCGTATCCGCGCCCGGAATTGTCACACAGGAAATGGCTGCTTCCATGAAAAAAGACGCCGTCCTCTTCGCCATGGCAAATCCGGTGCCTGAAATTATGCCGGATGTGGCAAAAGCCGCCGGTGTCCGGATTGTGGGCACAGGCCGCTCCGATTTCCCCAATCAGGTCAACAATGTGGTGGCATTTCCGGGTATTTTCAAAGGCGCGCTGGAAGGCCGGGCAACCCGGATAACGGAAGAGATGAAACTGGCTGCCGCCCACGCCATCGCCGGACTGGTGCCGGAAGATGAGTTGAGTGATACCAATATCCTGCCGGAAGCCTTCCGTCCGGAAGTGGCCCAGGTAGTTGCCGAAGCGGTGAAATCCAATATTCATGCCTGACGAAGGCAACCGCTGCCCAATACCTGCTGACTCCGATATGCAGCTTCATCAAAAAAGGATGCCATTATGCAGAATTCTTCCCGTCAATATCCTTCGTTCTGGCTGGATAAGCCATATTATTCATTTCATGCTTACTGTCAGAATGTATTTCATGAAAAGTTATATAAGATTGCACTGCATGCCGGCATGACCTGCCCCAACAGAGACGGGACCCTGGACAGCCGGGGCTGCATATTCTGTAACGGCGGCAGTGGTGATTTTGCTGTAAAAGCAGCGGGATTGACTATCTCCCAACAAATTCGCCAGGGGCTTTCCCTTTTTGGAGATAAACAGACGGGAACACGTTTCATCGCCTATTTCCAGGCATACACCAATACCTATGCACCGGTATCCCGCCTGGAAGCACTGTATACACAAGCGCTGGAAGATCCTGAAATTGCAGGCATTTCCATTGCCACCCGCCCCGACTGCCTGCCGGAAGATGTGCTGAATCTGCTCCTTTCGTTAAAACAATCCTGGCCGGACAAATTTATCTGGGTCGAACTGGGACTCCAGACCATACACCAGCAGACGGCGGACTATATCCGCAGAGGCTACCCGCTCTCCTGCTTTACAAATGCGGTAACCGCACTGGCTTTGCGGCAAATACCCGTTATCGTTCATATCATTTTGGGATTGCCGGGCGAGACAGAAAAGCAGATGTATGAAACCGTTTCTTATATGAATACGCTGCCCGTCTTTGGTGTAAAGCTGCAGCTTTTACATGTTTTGCAGGATACGGATCTGGCCGGCGATTATCTCTGTGGCAAATTCCGGGTCATGGAACAGGAGGAATATATACACACAGTTACAGGCGCGTTGGAACGCCTCTCACCTGAAATCGTCATCCACCGTCTCACGGGGGATGGGCCGCGAAAATTGCTGCTGGCGCCCAAATGGAGCCTGCACAAAAGAACTGTACTGAACCGTATCCATTATGACATGCGTGTCAGAAATATATGGCAGGGAAAAGCGTTACAAAGCAGTCTGCAAACGCGGAAAGGAAACCTATGACACAGAAATCTTTTACCATTTATAAACTCATTGTTTTATATATGCTGGACAGAGTCACCTTTCCACTGACCAGAGCACAAATCAGCGACTTTATCCTGGAAAAAGCATACACGGATTTTCTCACGCTCCAGCAGGCGATTGCAGAACTCGAGGAGGAGAACCTGATCACCACAAACTCCCTGCGCAACAGAACCTATCTGATGATCACTGACGAAGGCAGGGAAACGCTCGCCTTTTTTGGAAGCCGCATCCACCACGGGATTAAGGAAGAGGTGGATCAGTACCTCCAGAGCCACGCGCTGGAGCTGCGCAATGAAGTATCCGTTCAGGCCGGTTACCGGAAATCGGCAAAAGGCGAATTTGTGGCAGAAGTAACCGCAACCGAAAATGGCAGCAAACTGATCAGCCTCCAGCTAACGGTCCCGCTGGAGGAAATGGCTGTGAGCATTTGTGATAACTGGCAGGAGAAAAATCAGGAGGTATATAAATACCTCACAGAGATGTTGTTTTAGGGAAATCCGGCCCGTGAAAGAGATACATGTCATGGACATCAAAAAGACATGCCATGCAAACTTTCTATTGTCATACATACAATGCCGGCAAAGCAGGGAATTCACGCTTTGCCGGCAAAGATTCACATCACAGTCTACTGGATTCCGTTCGCTTTCATATAATCCGCTTCATACTGTGTCACATATTCCGTTGCCGCAGCACTGTCCTTATATTCGGCAATCAGTTTGTTGGCCTCAATATACTCATCCTTCCACTGACTCGTCTCGGCAACCTTGCCCAGCACATCACTCCAGAATGCAACCGCCTCATCGCTCATCGACGCAGGACCTGCCACGCCACGCCATACAGGGACTTCCACATTCTCATAATCACCGATCTCGCTCAGCGTCGGAGCATCTGCCAGATTGCCTGTATATCGCTCGTTCGCCAGAGCCAGTACCGGAATCAGCGATCCCGCCTCCACATACTCGGAAGCCGCAGCAGGCTTGGAAATAACAAGTTCCACATGTCCGCCCAAAGCCGCCGTAATCGCGTCTCCGGTAGAATCATAGGTAATATACGTAAGCACATCTTCACCGATACCGAGTTCTGCCAGCAACGCCTGATATGTAGCAATGTCGTCGCCCTTTGAGCCGCCGATGACAACCTTTGTCCCCGCCTGGCAGGCTGCAATAACATCCTCAAATGTATCATAGGATGTGCTCTCACCCTTGAACAAAAGCTGTTTGTCCACTGCCATAATCGCCAGAATCCGGAAATTGGAAGAACGATTCTTGGTATTCTGTACCATCGGCATAAGGTCGCCGCTGTTAAACGTTAAAAGCTGATAATCCGCATCTTTTTTCAAGGTAGCCACTTCGTTGCGTCCTACCTCGCCTGCACCGTCTGTTTTATTTGTCACTACCACCGTCTGTCCGTTTACCAAATCTTCATTTTTCATGACATCGGCAATCATACGCGTAAAAATATCAGATCCGCCGCCCGCACTGGATGTCACGGTCCAGTTAATATTTTTCGTCGGAGTAAAGGGACCTCCGTCGGCCTGCTTCCCGCACCCGGCCACTGTCATGGAAAGCGCCATTACACCGGCTAACAACATTGTAAAACTTCTCTTTTTCATATACGATTCCTCCTATCATTTGATTAACATATTACCAGCCGCCTGTTCATTCTCTATCCACAGCGGATTATTTTTCAGCCTTTTTCATCAAAATCGGTCTTACAATCGAGAAACCTACGATGCCCAGGAAAATAAGCATCAGCACACAGGTAATCGGCCGGTTAAAGAAGATATTGAGGCTGCCTCCCGAAATAATAAATGCCTTACGCATATTATCCTCCAGAATCGGGGCAAGCACGAAGGACAAAAGCATCGGAGCAGAGGGAAAATTATTTTTGCTCAGCAGATATCCCGCCACGCCGGAAATAAACATGACAATTACCCCATACATAGAGTTACTCGTGCTGTACGCTCCCACCACGCAAACTACCGTGATAATCGGTATCATATATTTAACCGGCACGGACAAAATCTTAATCAGAAACGGGATCACACATACTGCCACGATTAATGTAAACAGATTTGCCATAAACAAAGACGCGATGAGCCCCCAGCAAAATTCCGGTTCATTTTCAAACAGGAGCGGCCCTGGAGAAAGTCCCCACATCATCAATCCGCCCAGAAGCACCGCACCTGTCCCAGAACCGGGAATGCCCAGTGCAAGGAGCGGTGCAAACGCGCCTGCTGCCGCCGCATTGTTGGCCGCCTCGGAAGCCGCAATCCCCTCAATGGCACCCGTTCCCAACTCTTCCTCACTCTTAAATTTTTTCTGGATTGCATATCCCATGAAAGAACCTGTGGTGGCACCCGCTCCCGGTAATACACCTACAAAAGTGCCCAGGAAACCGGACCTGAGGGCAGGCGGAATCAGTCTCTTCAAATCATGACCCGTTAAAACAGAACCACGAATAGACAGTTTCGTATCCTTACCTGCATCCTTTGCCCGTTTTTCATTATCGGAATCCCGATCGTTGATCAGATGGATGACCTGTGCAAAACCCACTGCACCGATGACAAACGGCGTAAACGGAATCCCTCCCAGCAGATACATATTGCCAAACTCATACCTGGGCGCGCCGGACAGTGTATCCATCCCCATACTGGCCAGCAAAATACCAAACGCCGTGATGACCAGACCTTTCACAGGATTCTCTCCCACCAGCCATGAAATGGACGTCATGGCGATCAAGAGCAGCGCCGTCATCTCGGAAGGCCCAAATTTCAGCCCCAGATTGGCAAGCCCCGGCCCCATAAAGGTTAAGATGATCATACCGATAATGCCGCCGACAAAAGAAGCCGTGTTGGCCGTCATCAGAGCCTGTCCCGGACGTTTCCGCTTCGTCGCCATCGGATATCCGTCCAGTGTTGTCACAACCGCCGGGGAATCTCCCGGAATATTCAAAAGAATGGCACTGAATGCGCCGCCATACATATTTGAATAATACAGCGCACCGAGCATGATGATGGCCGTCGCCGGATTGAATTTATACGTCAGAGGAAGCAGGAGGGCAACTCCGGCCAGAGAACCGATGCCCGGCATAGCGCCCACCACCAGTCCCAGAACTGCCCCCAACAGGCACGCCCCTATATTCATGGGCGTCAGAGCAGTTCCAAATCCCTGAAATAGCATTGCAAAATTTTCCATATGTACCTCCTCCTACCGCAACATATCAAACATTCCCCATGGGAACTGCACCTGCAGCCAGCCGGCAAACACCCCCAGAACAATCACCGCAACGATGAGCTCAATGATGATGATATCTTTCCAGGGCGTCCCTTTCTCTATCACTTTCAGCCAGAACAACACATAGAGAAATACCATGGGAATCAATCCTACCAGAAACGTCCCCGCAATCAGCGACAAACCGCCCAGAATGACCAACAACTCATTTTTGTTGTAATTCGGCTGTTCTTCTTCCCTCAGCGTCTGAAAAAACGCCGCAATACTTGCAATCACCAACACGATTGCAATAATGCTCGGAAAAAATCCCGGTTGTGGCTCTTTATCCCAAAACCCGAGTTGTGTAAATCCGATCACAGCAAACACAACACCAATCAGAGCCGTCGCCAGCGGAATCATCTGCTTAGATCCTATTTTCTTCATTCTTCCACCACCTTTGTGTTTTTGTTTATTTCAACAGCGCTATTATACTTTTATAACAAGCAATTTTCATGCCATCTCTTTTATCTGCGTTCATTTTTTCTATATTATTTGATTTTATCTTCTGATTTTTATTAAAAATATCCAACGATTTGTATTTTCTCTTATATTTTCTTCGACATTCGTTGTTTTTATTCCACAAACTTTTAAATATGTTTCAATTTTGTTTTTTCTTATCATTTTTGTTTCATAATGTTTCTTATGTCGCAAATACAAGGAGATTAACACAGGAAATCATAACAACCCGCCAAACTACGCGCAGCTTCCAAGATCATGAGCAATAGAAAATACGATTTGCAAACTTTCTATAATGTCATTATGAAACAATAGACAGCACGCTTCTCGAACTATCCATTGTCATGAACAATAGAATAGAGAACGGTTACCACACCGTTCCCTGTTTCCACCTCAATCATGCTATAATAGACCCTATCTGTCAAAGAACCCCTGCTATGCAACAGCACAACAGGGGTTCCTTTTGAAAACATTGCAGCAGCAGCGAATGCAACCGTGATGCCGGTTTCCCTCCCCTTACTGCTCTCCATGCATTTCTTTCCAATATGAATATCTTCCCTTTAATCCATCCATATTTTCTCCGTTTTCCTCGCAAAATTTGAAATATTCTTCTAATGATGTATAGTATTTAGTAGTTGATCTGTATTCAGGATACCCTGACCAGTACTTTTCAAATACCGGCAGCCCCAACACCGAAAACGGTCCCTCTCCATTAATCAGATAATTTATATTATTTGTTTTATAAGATCCAATGTTTTCAGTATTTCCACTTCCTGGCTTTTCTCCGGAAATTTTATATTTTTCCTGAACAAATACTTCTACGTCTTTATACGGAACCGGCAACTGTGCAATCCGATCTATGTTAAATATCTTTCCCTCACCAGCCTCCTGATTCCTCGTATAAACAAATCCTACAATGTAATGTTTTGCATAATGATCATATGGGAACATGATATTCTTAGTCCCGTTTCTCATAAACGAAGCATATGAACCTAATGTAAATCCATATTTTTTAATATTTCCCTTTTTATTAACTGTACGATAAGTCGTCTTAATATCTATGGCAATCTTTTCCAAATCATTACTGTCCCGCATCAAAGTGAAATCCGGATAAACAGTTTGTTGATTTGAAGGCACAAGTAAAAAACCATTTTCATCTGCTATTTCTTGTAAAACATTGTACGAAATAAGTTCAAAAATACGCCCGATGAGTTTCGAATCGCTCCCCAGTTATCATAATAATCTACATGTCTTCCTATATATGGAGGATCACAATATATAAAGTCCAAATGTGTAGCGCCTCCAATGGTATCCACAAAAGATTGACATTTAAATTCCCAATTTTTTTTTGGAAAGAGATTCTCCAAATGTTTCACCTGATTAACAATTTTGGTAACATAAGCCTTGGAAAATCTTTGCGGCTTATGACCATAGGGAACATTAAACCTGTAGTTTTTATTAAACCGGATCATACCATTAAAACAGCTTCTGTTCAAAAAAAGAAAATCCAGTATATTGTGATCCTCATTAAATCTGTCTCTTACATAATAGTAATGTCTCTCATCCATCTCAGAAAGCAATCGTCCTTCTTGCTCCAAATACTCCCGGACAATATAAGAATTTATATCACCTCTTTTTATTGCATTATAAAACTCTATAATATAAGGGTTTGTATCTCCAAAAACAGCATTTTCGGGCGCCAGATTAAATCCTACAACGCCTGAGCCCATGAAGGGTTCATACCATACAGCATGATCATCCATGGATACAGCTTCGGAAATTAATTGTACTAATTTTGTTTTTATTCCCTGTATTTTTATTGGCGGTATATATACTTTCTCAATCATCACTTTCCCTCTCATTACAAATATCCGGTTTAGAGTCCCATACCAACATATAACATCACGCACTCAGCTCCGTCCGAACATGAAACGGTATATACTTTCTATAATAATAAACATCTAAATTATATCACATAATTGAACTCTGCAATATAAATTTATATATATAACCTTCCCCATAAAATCCATGGATGATTCTCACCGGCGCCGCGATACCTGCATTCAAGATAGGCTGTTCCTGTACAGACTGTTCTACAATCACATGTTACACAACTGCATCATCCCCGCATCTTCTTCGGAATCCCCGAACGCAAACGCCTGCTTTGGGGAAATATCCAGCCAGCGGCACATCTCCCTGACACCGCCGGCTTTATCCGCTCCGGCAGGCAGAATCTGAAGACAGTTTTTCTCCACGATCAAGCGCACTCCCTCCATGGCAGCAATCCCCTGGGGGTCGTCCCCTTTGCCCGTTTTGTCACCGCCGCTTTCCCCTATCTCTTCCTGGAACAGTGCCCGGAGCAGGCTTTCAGCCTCCTGCCGCTGCCAGGGCCTGCGCGCCGGGCGCAGCAGGGTGATCTTATAACAGCGTCCCTCCTGTTCATAACACAATACCTGACACCTCGCGGTCCCTTCCATACGCTTCAAATCCGCCACATACTTCCTGCGAAAATCCTCCAGATCATAAAAATGCTCCCGCGCCCCCTCCCGGCCGGCCCCTCCCAGTAAAAGCAAATGTGCTCCGCCTGCAAAAATGCCGCCCCGGAACAATCCCCATACCTCCTGGCAGCGCTCATAAGCCGCGGCATATGGCAGGGTGGTGGCAAACAAAAGCGTTGTACCTTCCTCTGACAGAATCCGCAGTCCCGCCAAAAGTTCCCCATCCATCTCACCCGCCCGCAGCAATGTCCCTTCTATATCCAGAAAAACCGCCCTGGGATGCCGGGGGATACGAAACAGAGGCCAGGGTCCAAACAGCATCTCATTAACAATCTCCTGTCTGCCCCCATACGCCAGATAACAGGAGCAGCGCCTGCGCCTGCACACCGGCGCCGGAAATGTCTCTGCGTCCGCCCAGGTTTCGTGTAACATCGGGCTGATATTACAGGTGTGCAGCCTGCCATTCCCTTCTACAAACAGTCTATTATAACATTTCTCACTGTCAGCCTCCGGCAGCAGCAGTTCCCGCCCGAAATACGGATCCAGTGCCCGGAAGGCTTCCACTTCCGCTCTGGTATAAGCGCGGCCCAAACCATCCATCCGGTTCATCCACAGATAAACCGCCCCCGGCAGTTTTTTCCGCAGAAGGCGGATGAGATCCAGATGTTCGGGTACGCCTACAGCACCCGCACAGATCTGTACCCCTGCTTTCACAAACACCTCACAGCGCCGGGCAAATTCCGACACATCTGTCATTTCCGGATGAAAGGTGGCCCAAAGCCGCAGCTTTTCAAATCGTCCGCCTGCGGCGGCATAACAATCCAGAAACCGTTCCCCGGAAAAGCTCAGATTGGTCTGAATACCCACAGCCTCTATCCCCGGCATACTGCTGACCTGCGCCAGGCCTTCCCAATACCAGCGATACAGCATGGCCTCCCCATAGGGAACCACCATCAAAGCACCCACATCCCAGTGCTTCTCCTCCAGTGTCCGTATAAAAGAAAGCCACTGCCCTCTGTCCTTTTCAAGCTCCCGCTCCGACACGGGATGTTTGGAAAAAGGACAATAAGAACAGTGGTAATTACAGCTTTTCAGGCTGCCCCTGTATAAAATCATGGGTCTGTCCATGACACGCCTCCCATTCTCTCATGGCCTGTCCCACTTGTGGGGAAATCAACTGCGGGCCCAGATAATCGGATAAATCCAGCCCCGTCTGCGTCAGCGTGAAAAATGCACCCTGCACTTCCGCAAAGCCCCGGTCTTTCCACTGCAACAGCAGCGGAAAATCCTCTGTCGCCCGACTGCCAAAACGCTCCTTGTACGCTTCCAGACACAGGCCGGGCCGTATCAGCAGATGCCGGATCACATACCGGCGCCGCATTTCTTCCTCCGACAATAGAAATCCATGGGTAATCTCTGTATAATCCGTTGTCTGTTCATAGCCTGACAACTCAGCCAGGCAATCCCTGGCCGTGATGGCATAAGGGCTGCAGAAATGGAGATTGCCCAGATAACTTCTGCCCCCGCAGCCCAGTGCAAGGGAATTTCCGAATCCGCATTCCGACCAGTTCCGCGTATCCCTTCCCCTGACAAACCGGCGCATGGAATCCTGCCGGAAACCTGCTTCCCTCAAAACCTCTGCCGCCGCCTGATACAGGGTAAAAGCCAGTGCGCCATCCATAACCACACCCTGACGTTCCATTCTGACTCCGTGTTTGACATATAAAGGATACAGAAAAATTTCGTCCGGCTGAAAAGAAACCGCCTGTTTCACAGAAGCAAGGAGACTCTCCACCGTCTGCCCCGGAATTCCATAGATCAGATCCACATTCACACAGCGAAAATCAGCTGACATAAGCAGTGACAGCGCCTGCGCCGCCCGCCGACCGTCATGCTTCCGGCCAAGTACAGCCAGCTCTCTGTCCGAGAAACTCTGAATTCCCATGCTGACCCTGGTGACCCCGGCCTGTTTCAGTATCCGGACTTTTTCTCCGGTTGTCTGATTGGGCGCGGTTTCGATTACCAGATCCGTCTTCCCGGCACCTTCCAGCCGGAAATACTTATGGAATCCGTCAAACATGCGGCTCATCTGGCGTTCTGAAAGATACAGCGGCGTCCCGCCGCCAATTATCACCTGGGAAAAGGAAACCTGCGCCGGTTCCAGCACTTCCCTGTACTGCCCGCTCTGCCGCTCCACTGCCCGCAGATAGGCCTCCACAGCATCCTCACCCTGGCCAGCTACGGAAAACAGATTACAGTAGCCGCACTTTGTCTGGCAAAAGGGAATGTGCAGATACAGGCTGTTCCCGCCGCCCCCAAGGCAGGATGTATATGCGCCAAGCGTAACGCCTTCCAGCGCCCGGTAAGCCGTTTTATGCGGATAACTGTACATATATTGTATGTAAGGATTCATAGAAAGCCCTCCCCTTCCCGGCGCTCATCCGGCAAAGCAAACAACAGACTGCATACTGCGCAGACACGCCAACGCAGCAGATTACAGGAAAAAGTGTTTATAGGGAACGGTATTGACCACCGGATGATTGATACCGTGAAACTGACAGCCGTCTTCACCATAACAGGTGCCATGATCCGAGCAGCAGATAACAAACGTACTGCCCCGCCGTTTTTTCCACTCCGCAAACAGCCTGCCCAGTTCTCCGTCCACATACCTAAGTGCCGCTCCGTGGCTTGCAGGGCTGTCATGGGTTGCCCCGTCCAGATAAAAATAATTGGGGTAATGGATGGCGTCCACATTTACATACAGGAAAATATGCTGCGCTTTTGCCTTTTCCAGTTTCCGCAGGATGAAGTCCACCTGATGTTTCGTGCTCTCCCTGACCGGACAGCCGAAAGATGGATTCCAGTAGCTTTTCTGGAAATATCCCGGAAATACCCTGCCCAGATCTGAGCGTTTGTCAAAAAAAGCCACCCCGCCCACACACCAGGTTTCATAGCCCGCCGCTTCCAGCCCTTCCATAATGGTACTGCCGGTAAAACTGTACGCCCCTTCCGGCGCCCGGTTTCCCAGGCCAATGGATTTTGGAAAAAACAGCAGTTCCCTGTCCGCCACACTTTTTGCATCAAAAGAGCCGGGCAAAAAGCCTGCAAACATGGCATGGTGAGAAGGCAGCGTGAAATTCCCCGGCGCCTGACGCTTCTCCCATGGGCCATATGCATTCAACACAGGCGTCGTCCCCGCCGCCTCCTGCTCGGCGGCAATGTCATACCGCAATGTGTCCAGACAGATAAACAATATATCCGAAGCGCCCACCACCCCATTCATATCCACCGAGGGCTTCCTGCGCTCTTTCGAAGCTCCAAAAATCTGCATGGGGACTTCCCGCTCTGCAGACCGTCCCATATCTCCATGATCCTCCATTTCCTTCACTCCCCGCTTTTCATTTTCCTGTTTCGCCAAAACGTTCTGCATCCGGCTCCTGCAGCCACCGTTTCATCATTTCTGCCTGATGGCGGTAAATCGTATTTTTCTGATATATATCCTGGTACATCAGATCCCCCTGTCCGTTCATTTCTATGATTCTGGGCCGCAGGCTTCCTTTTTCCAGCAAAAGATCAATCCCGGCGCTTCGAAGCCCCGGAAAAGGCTTCATGGCATCAATACAGACTGTATGAACGGAATCCATAACACCTGCCGGCAAGTTCAGTTCTTCCGCCGACAGGGGATGGTTGTTCAGATGGAGATTGGTAATGGGCCCTTTCGAAAGCCTGGCCACCAGAAAATCCACCCTGCCATCCTGTACCACCGCCCGCAGATCACAGGAAAATCCCCGGTATTCCATTTTGGCATACCAACGTTCCACAATACAGCCCAGACCGAGAATCTCCTCCAGAAGCGGACGAATTATGGCCGGATCGTGAAAACACCGCAGCCGTTTGGTGTTTACCAAGTCATGCTCTCCTTGCAGCAGAGAACAGGTATACAATACCATCTGCCCCGTGGCAGGCTGCCAGCGCAGGGCCAACACACCGGCAGCCCCGGAACCCCATACCGGCTTGAGAAACACCTGGAAGATTCCGACGGCCCGCATCCGCTCCAACAGTCTGTCCGCCAGACATGAAGAGGCGGGCATGGAATGAGATTGTCCGTTTTTCCCGGCAAAAGCTGCCGGCAAAACTCCGGGCTGCCCTTTTGGCGCATCGGCTTCCCCATCCCCATCCTGTAAACCGGGAAGTTCTTCTGTGACCGGCAGCCCCGCTTTGACCAGCGTCCGTTTACACGATCGCTTATCAAGCAGCATTTCTATCATATCGGGGGGATTCAGATATGTAATCCGTCCACTGCGCCCGGTCTGTGCCAGTTCTCCAAGCCGCTGTCTGTATTCCGCTGCCAGATCGTCCAGTTTATGGAGACGGCAGCTGTCCCAGGACGGCGGATCCACTTTTATCAGCAGTTTACCCTCACTCCGTTTCAGAAGGGTTTCCCTGATTGCCGCAAAGTCCTTCCAGTCCATAAAGAGCGGCTGTATACCGGCCTGTTCCAAAGCCTGCTGCAAATATAAGGTCCGTTTTGTACCGGGACTGCCCAACAGGCCGATCTGTCTCATTCTGTCAGCATGGCATTCAAGTATACAGTGCCATCATACACATCCGGCTCTTCGGCTTCAGAAGCATCCACCTCCATGGGCAGCTTCTCAAGCTCCTCCACCATTTCCTCGGGCACATAATGATAATGGATATCCAGTTTCCTGATATTGGGCCATGAGGGAAGCTGGGCAAGCAGAAGTGCGCCGCCCTTCTCTGTCAGAGTCCCCATAGACAAATCCAGCGTGCTGATCTGTCCCATAAATTTGCTGCTGAGCACCACTTCTGTCACTTCATCCTGTATTTCACTGTCTACAATCCCCAGATAAGATAATTGCGGGAAATCCGCTTTCTCAAGAAGCTCTCTGATGGTATCCGCATTGCCGTCAAAACCATAGTCATCACTGCCGATATAAAGAATCAGTTTCTTCAGATTGGGCAGTTTTGCTTCCTGCACGGAACGAATCACATAAGACGGAAGGCCGCCGCATATAATTGTCAGAGACTCCAGACCTGCATGGCAGATGTCACCCAGCACCAGATCCGTACTGCCCTGAATGGTCAGCTCACGCAGACCGGGCAGCGCACACCACAATTTACTGTAATCTCCCTGCATAATCCAGGATACTTCACACTGCTCATAATTCATATCCCCGAAAAACAGTTTTTCGATATGGGAAAACCGATCCGCATGTTCTGTGATACCATCAATAATGGCCTGGCAATCGTTCTCCCAGGCATTGCCCCAGTCACCGATAATCAGTTCACGCAGGCCGGGAAGCTCCGGATCGGCCAGTATTTCTTCCACCATCGTCTCCGGCCCCTTGCCCTGCTCTTCATATTCCTCATAATCATATGTATACACTTTTGTAACTGTTTTGTTTTCGCTATGCTCCATATGTGTCTCCTTCCTTTCTGCAATCATGGTTTTCTTTATTTTTCAGCCCATCATATCACTGATGACCTCCATCAACTGTGGTGTGTCAATGGGTTTTTCCATATGCGCATTCATACCACTCTCTTTGGATTTCCGTTTATCCTCATCAAAGGCATTGGCGGACAGTGCGACGATGGGAATGCTGGACAGCGCCGGATTTTTCAGACGTCGTATGGCTTTTGTGGCATGATAGCCGTCCATAACCGGCATCTGGATATCCATCAGGATCAAATCATAATAGCCGGGCTTTGAATCCTTTACCTTTTCCAGCGCAATACTGCCGTTTACCGCAGAATCCACAAGATACCCTGCATCCTTCAGCACTTCCGTTATAATCTCCAGATTGATCTCCGTATCCTCTACAACCAGAATCCGTTTTTTGCCCGGTTTATATGTTTTTTGCCCTTTTTCTGTTTTTTCAGCGGCAGTCAACTGTTCCACATTCTTTGTCCGCAGACAGAGTGTGACGGTGAAACGGCTGCATTTGCCTTCCTCGCTGACGACATCAATGGTTCCATCCAGCATATCCACAATGCTTCTCGTAATCGTCAGTCCCAGGCCGGTTCCGTGCACACCGCTCAGCGTTGTATTTTTCCCCCGCTCAAAGGGTTTGAAAATCTGTTGCAGCATATTGGCACTGATACCGATTCCGTCATCCTCCACAATAAACCGGTAAATCTGGCAGACCGGTGAATCCCCCTGGCCGGTTTCCTCGGCCTTGATGCTGACATGGCCTCCTTCCCCCGTATATTTCACCGCGTTGTTGACCAGACGCATCAGTATCTGTTTCAGCTTCTGCTCATCGCTGTAAACCGTCTCATGCCTGAGCAGGCTGCGATCCAGTGACAGGGTAATTTGTTTGGCATCCGCCTGCGGAAACGCCTCTGCCTCCACTTCTCCCAGAATAACGGACAGGTTGCACTCATTTTCATCCACATGCATTTTCCCTGACTCGATTCTGGATATTTCCAGCACATCGCTGAGAAGCTGCAAAAGCTGCTCACCGGAAGACTCAATCCGGTCCAGGCAGTGCAGGACTTTGGCATTGTCATGGATGTTTTTTCTGGCCAGGCCGGTAAACCCAAGGACAGCGTTCATGGGCGTGCGTATATCATGGGACATGTTGGAGAGGAACGCATTCTTTGCCACAATGGCTGTTCTGGCAGATTCCAGCGCTTCTTCCAGAAGCTTCTGATGCTCCATTTCCTGAATGATTTCCGCATCCATATTCTGGTATCCCATAACGATCTGGGATACGTTGTCACTCTCTCCCACATTGACAATGCGGAGCTGGATATACTGTGTCTTGCCATCTTTGACCACACGGTAATTAATATGAAACATTTTGCTGCCTGACAATGCGATGCGGATATGTTCCGGACTGGTGGCTTCTGCCACAAAATCCCGCTCTTCCGGATGTACCCACATATGGACATAATCCAGGGCAAAACTGCTGTAGCTGCGTGTCTGGAGTGCTTTTTCAAACTGTCTGCCGGTACGGTCGTTCAACCGATATGCCTGCACAGTATCCGTATCCAGATCCGTATACAGGATCGACTCATACCCAATGCTTAATCCTTCCACCAAATCCAGATACCGCTTCCGTTCCAGATTGCGGTTGTTTTCATTCTCTATCTGATGGCATTTCCGTTCTGTGGCATCTGCCACAAACACATAAAAAACATCCCCAAACGCCGTATCCCGTACAAAATGCCCATAATCATCAAGCCAACGGATACCTCCACCCCTGGGGATAATACGATATTCCACATAATCCAGATCGTACCTGCTGTCCCCGACCTGGGTTGTTATACTGCTCTCCACTCTTTCCAGATCATCCGGATGCACAATCCCCCGGAAAGAATTGCCTGTCAAAACCCTGAATTCCGCCATTGTATGACAGTTAAAAATCCTAAGTAACGCCCTGTTTGCATAAATGATTTCTTCCGTTCCACCTGCACGGTAAATAAAAAAGCCGCCTGGCATTTCATCTATAAAACTGATAAAATGGTTCAGACCGGGTTCATGCCACTGTGCATTCTCCGATTTCTTCTCTTCTCCCTGCGCCCCGGACCCGGAATGTTCTTTTGTGCTGGCCCTGTAAGCAGATAATATATATTCTATGAAACCGGTATCCAGTTTGTCCGGATGTTCCGTCATAATGCCTCTCCTCGCTTTTCCTTATAATTCATTTTATATTACCACTTTCCCTCACATTTGTCATGACATGGAAACAAAATTTCCGAAGGCCGTCACACATCTTCCCCTATTGCAGCCTCCCGGCGAATTCTCTGCATATGTTCCCTGATTTTCACCTCATACCCATTGCCCGAAGGTCTGTAAAATTCCTTCCCGCTGAGTTCATAAGGAAGGTACTGCTGCTTTACATAATGATTTGGATACTCATGGGCATACTTATACCCAATCCCCCGGCCCAGTTTGGACGATCCTCTGTAATGGGCATCCTGTAGATGAGGCGGCACGGGCAGGTTCCCTGTCTTTTTTACCGTGTCCATGGCATCCCCTATGGCATTGACAGCCGCATTGCTTTTGGGTGCCGTGGCAATGTAAGAAGCCGCCTGGGCCAGTATAATCTGCGCTTCCGGCATCCCTACTCGCTCCACGGCAAGAGAGGCGCTGACCGCAACGGTCAATGCCTGTGGATCGGCATTGCCCACATCTTCTGACGCGCAGATCATCATACGCCTTGCAATAAACGTAACGCTTTCGCCGGCATACAGCATTTTGGCCAGATAGTACACCGCAGCGTCCGGGTCAGACCCCCGCATACTTTTAATAAAGGCCGAAATGGTATCATAATGATTGTCCCCGTTCTTGTCATACTTGATCACACGTTTCTGAATACATTCTGAAGCAACATCCAGATCAATATGTATCTTTCCGTCGCCGGACCGCTCTGTTGTCATCACGCCCAGTTCTATGGCATTCAGCGCCAGACGGGCATCCCCTCCCGCAGCGTCCGCCAGAAAATCCAGGGCTTCTTCATCAATCACCGCGCCATAGCTTCCCATCCCTTTTTCCTGGTCATGAACCGCCCGCAGCAGCAGTTCCCGTATTTCTTCCTTTTCCAGAGGTTTTAGCTCAAAGATAATGGAACGGGAAATCAAAGCGCCATTTACCTCAAAATAGGGATTTTCCGTTGTGGCGCCGATGAGCACCACAGTGCCGTCTTCCACAAAAGGCAGAAGATAATCCTGCTGCCCTTTGTTAAAACGATGGATTTCATCAATAAACAGGATGGTCTTTTTGCCATACATTCCCATGGCGTCCCTGGCCCTGCCGATTACCTCCTCCATATCCTTTTTTCCTGCGGATGTGGCATTGATCTGCGTAAACTCCGCGCTGGTCGTTTGGGCGATCACCTTCGCCAGTGTGGTTTTCCCCGTGCCCGGCGGCCCATAAAAAATAACCGAACTGATCTTATCCGCCATAATGGCTCGATATAACAACTTGTCCTTCCCGATGATATGCTTCTGTCCCACTACCTCATCCAATGTGGAGGGCCGCAGCCTGGCCGCCAGCGGCGACTCTTTTTCCATCGTATTGGCCCGCATATATTCAAATAGATCCATCTCCATACCTCTCAGACTTTTTCTGTGAACCGTAACAAAAGTATACCTGAGAGCCGGTATAAATTCAAGATACGTTACTGTTTTTCAGGTAAAAGCGCACAATCGTCCTGTCAAAGGCGGAACGAATGGAAACCGGAGCATTGGGGAGATGAGAAGCACATAAAAGAGGCCGTATAAAAGAAGCTGCCATTTCCCGCAGGCAAAACCTGCAGGAATGGCAGCGTTTCCAGACCTTTCCAGACAGAAACCAGGCATCTAATCATAAGGCACCTCGCCCGCAGCTTACGACAATGCCGGATATACAGGCTTACTTTCCATAGGAGGAAACATTGCTTCCATCCACTTTTTCAAAGTCCACCCATACATACCGGCCATCCTCCGTGATCCCTTCCATATCTTTGGTATCACCGCCTCCTGCCAGCCGGATTGCCATTTCCACGGCGGCCTCACCCTGTCCTTTGCCGGACTGGTATACGGTAAACGCCATTTCACCGGCTGAAATCGCCTCGCAGCCGTCTGCCGTAGCATCCACTCCCAGAACCGGCAGATCTGAAAAATCCAACCCCGCCGACCGGCCTGCTTCCAGTACGCCTAACGCCATGGCATCGTTGTTACAGATCACGCAATCCGCCTCTGCCCCGGTACGCAGAAACAGTTCGAACAGTTCCCTGGCCTGCTCTGTATCCCAGTTGGCACTGTCTTCAAATACATAGTGAATCGTTTTTCCGCTCTCTTCCAGCGCCTGTTTTACGCCGTTGGTCCTGCCCATGGTTGCAGAATGATCCCTGGGTCCCTTAATCAGCACCACATTGATCTCCTGCTTGCCCGCCAGCTTTGACAGCGCATACTCCGCCTGGAACTGCCCTGCCACCGCTTCGTCAGAACCTACATATACATATCTGCCCGCTTCCAGATATTTTTCATCGGGACAACTGTTAAAAAATACAATGGGAATATCTCCGGCGCTCATCTTGAGCTGCACCGCCGTATCCGTGGATACCGCGCTGCACAGAATCACATCATACCCCTGGGCAGCCGCCTGTTTGAGCTGCTCCACCTGGGTTTCAATGGATCCATGGGCATCGCCCACATCCAGCACGGCCCCTTCCTGCTCCGCTTTCACTGTTGCGGCGTCCACCAGCGTCTGACGGAAAGTATCCATCTCATTCAGCGAAAGAAAAATCCGTATCTCTTTCTGCCCCAGGGCGCCCTGTCTGCCGCATCCCCCCGATAACATAAGCAATACCGCCATGCCCAGTGCCATCAGCCGTGTCAGGCCACATCTTTTTTTCATCGCTGTCCAGCCTCCCTTCCCGTCTTAAACCTTGCAATCTGCCCATACAGTTCTTCCGCCGACGCCGTCAGCTCCATAGCGCCCTGAGACACCCGTTCGCTGCTGTCCGTAATATGATCCGCCTGCTCCACCATTGTCTCCGAAGTTGCCAGTATTTCCTGGGAGCTGGCAGCCTGTTCCTGGGAAATGGCCGCCACATTGGTGGCCACATCGTCCACCTGCCCTACCTTCAGAAGCATTTCCTGAATCAGACCGTTTGTCTCTTCGATGTTATTAAAAATGGTGTCAAAGGTTTTCAGCGCATCTCCCACAGACTTGCTGCTCTGATTGATATTTTTTACACTTTCACCGGTCTGCCTGATGGTATCCCCTACCAGCTGATGAATTTCCCCGATGAGTTTTTCGATATTATGTACAGCCTCCGCGCTCGTCTTGGCAAGCTGGCCGATCTCCATCGCCACAACTGCAAAGCCTTTGCCTGCTTCGCCTGCCCGCGCCGCTTCTATGGAAGCATTCAGCGAAAGCAAATCCGTCTGATCTGCAATATTCCCGATGACAGCCGTAATATTGTTGATTTCTTCTGAAGCCTTCCCGACTTTGTCGATTGCCTGCTGGAGCTTCTCCATGGAAGAATGAATATCCTCCATAGCGCTGCCTACCCGCTGCATATCTTCTTTGCCACGTTTTGAGACAGTAACCGTCTCCTGCATCCGGTGATCCACCTGCACACCGTTTTCTCTGGTATCAGCCACAACCATAGCCAGTGTGGTGGCATTGTCCGCAATTTCATTCACAGACTGGGAGAGCTGTTCCACTGTGGTCTTGAGTTCCTTCATGGAATGGCTCTGTACCATGGAAGCATCATGCATCTGCCCGGACACTTCATTGCTGTTGCCCGCCTGCTCATTGAGCTTCCCGGAAACCCCGTGTATGGAATGAATCATTTCCCGCATAGTGGCAATAAACCCTTCCACATACCGGCTCATAACACCGATTTCATCGTGGCTTTTCGTCCTTACGGGAACCGTGAAATCACCGCCGGTCATAGCCGTGATAACACCGGTCAGCTCCCGCACCGGGCGGATCACAATATGCACCACCCGTTCCACCAGAACCGCCAGTATCAACACCGAAATCAGCCCGATCACTGTCATCAGCATTCGGACCCCTTCGATATCCGCATAAATGATCTCCGTGGGAATATAGGAAACCAGAATCCAGTCCGTCCCCTGCACCTGGGCAAAAGCAGTCATATTCCCGTCAATTTCCATCATCTCAAAGTCCTGATGCGCAATCTTTTCACCTATATCCCGCAGGAAACCATCATTAGATTCACTGAGCCGGGTGGAAATCAGGTTATTTTCATGGTGGGCCAGAATCGACCCGTCCCGGCTGCTCACCAAAAAGGCGCGCGCCTGGTCCATTTCAATATAGCTGTTTACAATAATACTGATCCGCTCCAGCGTCAGATCCGCGGAAATCACCCGGATCACACCAGAGTCATCCTTTAAAATTCCTGATGCACTGATAACCGGCGCTCCCGCCTCATTGGTATAGGCTTCCGTGAATCCCATATTCCAGCGGGTCAGCCCCTCCCTGTACCAGACAGACTCTGTGGGATTTGTCTCCGCCCGCTCCACGCCTGTGGCCGTTGTCAGGTTTCCTTTCTCATCTGCAATATACAGCCCATCCGGATAATTATCATTAAACCCCTGATAGCCGTCCAGCATTTGCTGCAGCATCTGCTGGTCCGGACCTGTCTGCTCGATTGTCTGCTTTGCCATCTGGAAAGCGGACAGATTTTCATTCAGCCATGCTTCAATCTGACCTGCCTGATTTTCAATGGAAGAACTCAGCAGATTTTCCGAATACCCCCTGATGATATTCCTGGAGATCATAAATGAAATCCCCACCAGCAATACCATAATCACTATCACCACCGGCAAGATGATCCCCAACAGCTTTACCTTAATGGAAATCATTTTTTTCTGTTTTTCCTCTTTCATACCTCTCCCCCCATACCTTACATAATACCTGTCGCGTCCCGCCCGGCTGCCATCCAGGGACATGCCATGCAGGTAATATCCGATACGGAAATCCTTCATAAAACCGGATCCCTGCCGGAAACATGCTCCATAACACAGATATTTTCAGGCTTATTACACAAAAATTTCAGAGCATTATCATTTTTATTGTACACTTCTTCCAATATAAAGTCAAACACATTGCGCAACCTCTGTCAGTGTCACAGATTTAAAAAAGGAAAAAAACAGTCATACCGCCTCCCCGGTTCCGCATATACTGTGCTGGAGTAACAAAGAAAAGAGGCAGTCTGTATGAACGTAAGGGTCTGGGTTGGAAGAATGGCAATTCTTGATCTGCTTCTGGCGGGACTGCTTATCGGAATCCGGCTCTGGGATGCAAACCAATTCATGCCAACCATCCTGTATCAGGAAACCAATATAACGGAAACAAAAAAAGGAACCCAAAACAGGCCCCCGGATAAGGAAAAACAATATGAAGGAAAACGTATTGCCCTGACCTTTGATGACGGTCCGGACCCCCGCTATACGGAAAAACTGCTGGACGGCCTGAAAGAACGGGGCGTAAAGGCCACCTTCTTCATCACCGGCGCCAATGCGGCCAAATATCCGGACATCGTAAAGCGCATCCAGGAAGAAGGGCATCTCATTGGCAACCATACCTACCATCATGTACAGCTCACCAACGCCAATGGTGAACAGTTCCGCAACGAAATCATTTCCACCAATGAGGTAATACGGGAAATAACGGGAGAAGATACGGAATACATAAGGCCGCCCTACGGTTCCTGGAATAAAAAATATGAAGAAGAACTGAACATGTTCCCTGTACTGTGGTCTATCGACCCCAGAGACTGGTGTTCCGATGACACCGCCTGCATCGTACAGAACACCATAGGAAAAATCAAAGAGGGGGATATTATCCTCCTCCATGACCAGTACCCCTCCAGCGTCAGCGCTGCGCTGGAAATCGTGGACCGGCTGCAGCAGGAGGGATATGTGTTTGTAACTGTGGAAGAACTGCTGCTGGACTGAGGGCAGTGCGCCACAGATACTATTCCTGCCGGAACACACCGTTAAAATAGGTGTTATATGTCCGGAAAAAGCTGCTGGTGGATACATTGTCATCATGGATCATGGCAATATTGTCCCACACATCCGCATTCATATTCCTGGCCAGGGAATCCGCAAAGGCATCATATTCCTGGCTGAATACTTCTTTTCTGCGCTGTTCCACGATTTTGACCTTATTGGCGTCCGTCTCTTCCCGGTTAAAGGTGCTGATACATTTGATAATATGGTATCCGTACTCGGTTTCCACAATATCGCTGATTTCATCTGTTCCCAGATTAAAAGCGGCCTTTTCAAAACCAAGTTCCATCTCTCCCTTACCGAACGAATAGATGCTTCTGCTGTCCTCATTGTACTTTGTCACCAGGCTGTCAAAATCCTCGCCCTCCCGGATCTGCGCCAGAATCTGCTCCGCTTTTTCACGGGCCATCCTTCTGTCCGCCTCGGTATAAGGCACCCGTTCCCCGCTTCCGTCCAGCTCATAGGTCTTGATCAGAATATGGGCAATGGTAATGGTCCGGGCTTCATCATCGCTGATTTCCGGGTTAATATCCTTGATAATATACTGATAGACCTTATCCGCAATGGCATACTCTTCATACATGGCGGTCAAGAGTTTCTCGTCCACACCCATGGCGTCAATTTCCGCCTCGTTCAGAGAGGAAAAATAGTCCGCCCCGGCCTGCTGCGCCAGCGCCTTTTCCCGTTCGGTCAACGATACGGCATATTTTTCTGCCAACAGATTCATCACTTTGATTTCCGCCAGTTCCGCCAGTACGGTGTCTTTCACATTCTGTTCCAGCGTAGTTCCCCTGAGCGTTTTCTTCCAGATCTGCGTCCCGTAAATATCCTCATACTGATTCTGGGTATTGGTCAGATATACCATCAGCTCCGGTACGGAACAGGATGTGCTCTCTATCCGAAAAATCTCATCCCTGCTGAATCCGGTGGTAAGCACAACCCTGATTTCACCCGTTTCTTCTGTTTTCTCCGTATCCTTTACCTCTTCCGCCGATTTCCCGCAGCCGGTAAGCAGCAGCAGGCAGGCGGCAGAGCACAGCAGATACCGGAAACACCTGCCATGGCCCGTCCCCTGGGGCTGCCGCAGCGGCATGTCTCCTGTTCTTTTTCTCATATCGGTTACTCCATGGATTTTATGATACTTCTCGCTACGCTGATTCCGTTGGCAGACGCCTGCTGCAGCCCTCTGGTTACGCCTGCCCCGTCTCCAATGGCACGCAGCCCCCGGATACTTGTCTCAAAATCCCTGTTCACAACCACCTTATTGGAATAAAATTTCACTTCCACACCGTACAACAGTGTTTCCTCGGAGGCAATCCCCGGCGTCACCTTATCCAGCGCCAGCAGCATCTCCTCTATATCCACCATAATCCTGTGGGGAAATACAAGGGACAGATCCCCTGGCACCGCATCCTTTAAAGTAGGTATCAGATTGTTCCGGCACAACCGCTCTTCCGTTGTCCTCCGCCCTCTTCTGAAATCCCCGAATGTCTGTACCAGTATTTTACCGCCGCAGAGCATATTGGAAAGTTCCGCGATTTTCCTTCCATATGCAATGGGTGTGGTAAAAGGTTTGGTAAAATTTTTGGATACCAGTATGGCGAAATTGGTATTATCTGTCTTATATTCACTGGATTTATAGGCATGGCCGTTGACCACCGCAAGGCCGCCCTCATAATATTCCGTCGCCACTTCCCCGGAAGGATTGGTACAGAAAGTGCGCACTTTATCGTCAAAGGTGGGCGTATGATAAATCAGCTTTGCCTCATACAGATTTTCGTTCAGAATCTGCATCACTTCGTCCCGCACTTCCACACGCACACCCACATCCACCGTGCCCGGCGTTGTCTCAATGCCGATTTCCAGGCATTTGCCCTTAAACCAGTCTGCGCCTTCCCTGCCTACGGCGGCCACGATTTCCCTGCCGTACCATACATCGCCCCTATCTGTCCTGACCCCCGTGGCAATACCATCCTCCACAAGGATTTCCGTTACCATCGTCTGGAAATGCAGTTCCACGCCCTGTTCTTCCAGATGTTTTTGCAGACGGGAATAGATTTTATAGCCTTCTTCCGTCCCCAGATGCCGGATCGGGCATTCCACCAGCTTGAGATTGGCGTTGATTGCCTTCCGTCTGATTTCCCGGATCTGGGCTTCCCGCTCCAGTCCGTACACACCGGTGTCCGCGCCAAACTGCAGATAGACACTGTCCGACTCCCGGATCAGCGCGGTTGCCTCCTCGTATCCCAGAATATCCGGCAGATTGCCGCCCACATCAGGAGACAGGGAAAGTTTGCCGTCGGAAAAGGCGCCTGCACCCGCAAAGCCCGTGGTAATGGAACACGGCTTACAGCCTACACACTGTTTTGTCTTTCGTTTGGGGCATTCCCGCTTTTCTATGGAACGTCCCTTCTCTATCATAACCACCTTCAGACCCGGCTTTTGCCGCAGCAGTTCATATGCGCAGAAAATGCCGCCAGGACCTGCGCCGATAATGATTACATCCGCCTGATTTGTCATACGCCACACCTCTTTTTTTATTCTATACCAATCAAATGCAAACTGAATTCCCGACCAGCAGATTCCCGCTCTGGTCATACCATTCTTCCCCATTGGTCAGTACATAGCGTTCCTGACCGCGCACCGCTGCCACAAAATCTCTTCCGTCTTTCAGCCGCCGCTCAAACGCCATGCCGCCGCCTAATAAGCGCTTCGCTGTATGGATATCAGATCCTGCCGTCAGCGGCAGCCCGTGCTCCCGGCCATAGGCAATCGCCCGTTTATCAAACATTGCCTCATTATGTGCCAGACTCAGGCGGTTGCTGTGGGTGGCGTTGACGCCTTCCACACCGTCCACCCAATCGGGAAATAACCGTATTTCGGGAATATAGTATTCTTCCCGGAACGGATGGGCATGGATCACCATGCCGCCGCCCTGGTGCACCAGGGCAAACTGCTCTTCCACCGTCGCATCCCGCAGCTCCGGATGGCCTATCATCCACTCTGTATCCAGGCCGTAAATCAGGAATTCCGTCCCCTCATACCCCGCTTCCCAGCCGAAAAATACATCCAGGCCGATCTGGTCCCCCATCTTTCGGGCAGATTCATACCCTCTGATAAACCGCTCCATAAATTCCTGCCAGCCCAGTCTTTTTCCCACTGCCGTATTGCCGCCCCAGTTGTGGTCCGTCACAAATATACCTGTATACCCCGCCTCATGGCAGGCCTTTGCCATTTCTGCTCCACTGCTCCCGGCACAGGCGCTGGCTTCCATGGTATGCAAATGGGTTTCATACAGAAAGGGATATGCTTCCCTGATCTCTCGCCCTGTCACTCTGTTTCCTCTCCATCCAAGATTTTTTTCAGATAATTTTTCAGAATCGCAATGGCCACCGTGTTCCTGCCGCCTCTGGGAATAATCAGATCCGCGTACTTTTTCGATGGCTCCACAAACTGTTCATGCATGGGTTTCACCGTAGTGCGATACTGGCGCAGGACGGATTCCACACTTCTGCCACGCTCTGCCGTATCCCTTGTGATCCTGCGCATGAGACGTTCATCCGCATCCGTATCCACGAAGATCTTCAGGTCCATCAGGTCTCTGAGCGCTTCCGGTTCCAGAATCAGAATCCCTTCCAGCATCAGGATCCGCCGTGGATACACAGTCACCGTATCCCTGGCCCTGTTATGGGCACTGTAATCATACACAGGCCGTTGGATCACCCGGCCGGCCTTCAGCGCCTTCACATCCTGTATCATGCGTTCCGTGTCAAAGGAAGCGGGATGATCATAATTGAGCTTTTCCCTCTCCTGAAAGGGCATATCATCGTGGGCCTTGTAATAACAGTCATGTCCCACCAGTTCCATCCCGTCCCCAAAGTATTCCTTGATCATCTGTACGATGGTTGTCTTGCCCGAAGCAGTCCCGCCCGCCACACCGATCACATATGTCCTGTTCATCTTCCGTTTTCCTTTCATCCTCTGTCTATACAGAGAAAGGATGTCTCCGGGGCTGGCCGGAAGGGCATCCTTTTCTCCACAGTGTCAATGCGCTGCCTTTATCCGATTTCCTGTATCCATCCCGCAGGCGCCTCCAGACGGCCCATCTGAATACCTGTTAATGTATCATACAGCTTCTTTGTCACAGGCCCCATATCCGTCATACCGCTGGGCAGGCAGATCTCCCGGCCATGATCCACAATCTTCCCCACAGGAGAGATAACCGCCGCCGTACCGCAGAGGCCGCATTCCGCAAACTCTGTCAGCTCTTCCCGGCTGATCTCCCGCTCCTGGGTTTCCAGTCCCAGATATTCCTTCGCCACATACATCAGGGACCGCCTTGTAATGGAAGGCAGGATGCTGCCGGATTTGGGCGTTACCACCTGGTTGTCCTTCGTAACGAAAATAAAATTTGCGCCGCCGGTTTCTTCCACCTTTGTATGCGTTGCCGCATCCAGATACATATTTTCATCGTATCCCTGGTTATGGGCATCCACAATGGCATGCAGGCTCATGGCGTAATTGAGTCCGGCCTTGATATGCCCGGTTCCGTTGGGCGCTGCACGGTCAAAATCACTGATCCGGATGGTCAGCGGTTTGACGCCGCCTTTAAAATAAGGTCCCACCGGTGTGGTGAATACGCGGAACTGGAATGCATCCGCCGGCTTCACTCCGATGACCGGCCCGCTGGCAAACATACAGGGGCGGATATACAGTGTGGCCCCGCTGCCAAACGGCGGCACATAGGCCGCATTTGCCCTGACAGTTTCAATCACCGCTTCCACAAACTTCTCCTTAGGGTAGACGGGCATTTCCAGTCTTTTGCAGGAATCCTCCATACGCTGCCCGTTCAGATCCGGGCGGAATGTAACAATGCGCCCATCCTCTGTCGTATATGCTTTCAGACCCTCAAAACAGGACTGGGAATATTGCAGAACGCCGGCGCATTCGTTGATTACCACGTCTGCCTCCGCAGTCAGTCCGCCCTCTTCCCACACGCCATTCACATAATTCGCCACATAACGCCAGTCTGTCTGAATATAACTGAATCCGAGTTCGCCCCAGTCTATGTTTTTCTTTTCCATTTCCGTCATCCTTCCTCTCAGGTTCTGTACAATGCTCTGATGCCATTTATTATCATACTTTCACAAAAAAAAGTCAAGAAAGTTTCCTACCTGCGTTTCTCACTGAGGGTCAGAGCCCGTTCCGCAATCCGTATTTTGTCTTCCGGGGAAAGTGACAATACAAGCTGTACCAGTTCCCTGTCATCCGGGGAGAGAAACAGATCATTCCCCGGCATGGGTACAGCAGAGTTTCCGATCAGATAATCGGCCGTGGTATGAAGAGCTGCGGACAGCGCTTTCAGAACATCGGCGTTGGGAATATTCCGGTCATTCTCATATTTGCACATCGTGGCCTTCGTCACACCGATGGCTTCCGCCAGATCTTTCTGTTTCATATTGAGCCCTTCCCTTAAATCCACAATCCGTTTTCCAATGGTCCGCATATCATACTCCTGAATCACATCTGTCAAATCCCGCTGTATACATATTATGATATGAGAAAAATATTGCCCAAAATATTTCCAATTATATAAAATAATATTGAAAAGTTTCCAATTATATAATAATATAAATTCTCAGGAGGATTTGCCTATGTTGTTCAACACTGCCCGGTATGTGCTGTTTCTGCCTGCCACAGTCCTGTTTTATTATCTGCTGCCTTTTAAATTCCGATACATCTGGCTGCTGGCCGCAAGTTATTATTTCTATATGCAATGGAATCCCTGGTATAGTCTGCTCCTGTTTACATGTACCCTGACCACCTGGACGGCGGGGATGCTTCTGTCCGGGTTTCATACACAGGAACAAGCCGGCAGGCTGGCCCCGGAAACCGGCCTGAAACTGCGCAGGCTGTTTCTGACGCTCTGTATCCTGTTCAATCTGGGTATTCTGGCCTTTTTTAAATACGTTCCCTTTGGCCTGCAGTGCCTCAACCGACTCTTTGCGCTGCTGCGGCTGCCCGCCCTTGCCTGCGATTTTCATATTACGCTGCCTGTGGGGATTTCTTTTTTTATCCTGCAGTCACTGGGGTATCTCATTGACATCTACAGAAACGATATACAGGCGGAAAAAAATGTTCTGCGCTATGCGCTGTTCGTATCTTTTTTCCCTCAACTGGTGGCAGGCCCTATCGAGCGCTCCCAAAATCTCCTGACACAGCTTCAGACGCCCCACAGGCTCCGATTTGCCAATCTCAAAAAAGGCGGACTGCTCATTCTCTATGGGCTGTTTTTAAAAATGGTCATTGCAGACAGAGCGGCGGTTCTGGTCAATACCGTGTTGGGAGACACCGCCTCCTGGCCCGGATTTTACATCGTGATCGCCCTGCTGTTTTTCTCTGTACAGATTTACTGTGATTTTCATGGATATTCCACCATTGCACGGGGATCTGCGCTGATGATGGGAATCCATCTGCTGGACAATTTCAATGCCCCCTATTTTTCCCGCAGCGTAAAAGAGTTCTGGCAGAGATGGCATCTGTCCCTGTCCGGGTGGTTTCGGGACTATCTCTATATCCCCCTGGGCGGAAACAGAAAAGGACCCATCCGGAAAGAGAGCAACCTGCTGACCGTATTCGCAGTCAGCGGACTGTGGCACGGCGCTTCCCTCGGTTTCATCTTCTGGGGTATTTTCAATGCACTCTGCCAGATCGCGGCGGATCTGAGAGAAGAAGTGGCAAAGAGACGATTGGCTCTGTGGAACCGGATTCTGCCCCAGTCCCTGCAAATGAAAAACAGGCCCGCCCAAATCCCGCCCTTTGGCAGGATCCTGTATAAGACCTGCTTTACTTTCCTGCTTGTTACCTGCGGGTGGCTCTTTTTCCGCGCCGGAGGATTTCTGAAGGCATTGCAGATCCTTAGGGATATGCTGCGTATCAACAACTGGACCGTCCTTCTGGACGGATCTCTGTATGCACCCGGCATCCCCAGAAATTATATGCGCATACTGCTGCTGTCCATTCTGGCGCTGTTTGTGGTGGATTATCATAAATATCAGGGAAGAGATGTGGCAGATCTGGTACTGGGACAGGGCTGGATGTTTCAATGCTGTATTGGGTGCATTCTGTTGTTTACCATCCTGCTTTATGGATGTTATGGAACTTTATACGATACGAATCAGTTTATCTACTTTCAGTTTTAAAGGTGATTACAAATGAACTTACGAGCAAACCTGCATATGTACCTGGAAAAAAACAGCCGGAAGATCCTTCGCTGCCGTCCCATCCTGAAGCGAAGCTGCAAAATCCTGGCCGCGCTTCTGGCAGTGCATGCAATCGGTCTTTGCATGGACTACGCCTATGTTGACGTATCTCCCACCCATCGGCTGCTGTGGCACTATTATTATGAAGACCGGGGAAAAATAGACAATCTGTATATCGGTTCCTCCCATGTATACAGTGATCTCAACCCCGCCCAGCTCGATTACCGCAACGGACAGTACAATTTTAATCTCTCCAGTCCCAATCAGCTCCTGAACGGTTCCTATTATCTGCTGCGGGAAGCGGCAGCGGATAATACACTGTCCCATGTATATCTGGAATTGTATTATGATTGTTCCGCAAAAGATACATTCAACGAAAACCAGGATCCTGTATGTCTTTCGGAAAACTTCAACAGAAACTGGCAGAATACGGATTTTATGGAGCCCTCCCTGAACAAGCTGGCCTACATGCTTTCCATCGGCGGACCGGAATCGTATGGGGATATACTGATCCCCTTTATCCGCTACCGTTCAAAGCTGGATGACTGGGAATATGTCAGGTCAAACATTGCAAAAAAGCGGGAAGATACTTACCGTACATACCGGTATCATCTGGATCTGGGCGAACGGGGCTACGACGAATACCTGGAACAGGGCTACTACTTTTCCACCATGGAATTCCCTGACGAAAATCATCTCTTCCTTCAAACGGTGATTCTGAAAGAACATCCGCTGGGGGAAACAAGCGAATACTGGCTTCGCAAATTCATTACCTGTTGCAGGGAAAAAAATCTGCCTCTTACACTCTTTGTCTCGCCCATCCATGATCTTCAGCTTGTGAGTACCCAGGGATATGACTGCTATGTCCGGCAGATCCGATCTCTGGCCGAAGAATATGGGCTGGAATTTTATGATTTTAATCTGGTCAGGGAAGAATATCTGCCCATTCAGGACGGAAGGTATTTCCGGGATGCAGGGCACCTGAACAACGCAGGCGCCAGCCTGTTTACACCGTTCTTTTATGAAACGGTTACAAGCGGCGCCCTGGAAACAAAGCACTGTTTTTATGAATCCTATGAAGAAAAGCTGCGGGAAACACCCCCGGCCCTCTATGGCCTGTACTACAGGGAGCAGGAAAATCTCCGTTCATACTATATCGCATCCAACCGGCAGAGCGGTATGGAATACCGGATTATCATCACACCCCAGGACGGGGAACAGTACTGTCTGCAGGATTTTGATACAAACGCCCAATTCCGGCTCCCCAAAGACCTCCGGGGCGTCTGTACCCTTGTGGCAAGGATGGCAGACACCCCGGAGCAGGTGGTGCATACAATGGAAATTCAGTTCTGATGCAGCTTATACCAGATTCTGTATGCCCTCACAGATACGCCGTGCAACTGCCGGATTGTTCATGGTATAGAGGTGTATGCCGTCCACATCGTTGGTCAGCAGATCCACGATCTGATTGATGGCATACGCCATACCCGCGTCAAACAGGGCTTCTTTCTTATCCTCAAACTTATGCATGATCCGTCTGTATTTCTCCGGCAGATGCGCGCCGCAGAGGGTAGTCATCCGTTCAATCTGCGCCTTGTTGGTGACAGGCATAATCCCCGCTTCAATGGGCACACATATGCCCGCAATGGCAGCGTCCTCCAGGAAGCGGTAATAATCCCCGTTATCAAAGAAAAGCTGGGAGATCAGATGGGTTGCCCCGCTGTCCACTTTTTCCTTCAGATGATGCAGATCCGCCGCCCGGCTGTCCGCTTCCGGATGGGTCTCCGGATAACATGCGGCACAGATATGGAAATCCCCGCTCTGTTCACGGATAAAACGGATCAGGTCATTGGCATGGAGAAACTCTTTCTTAGGCTCATAATCCGGGCTTCTGTCACCGCGCAGCGCCAGCAGGTTATAAATACCCGCCTCTTTCAGTTCATCCAGCATCCCTCTGATTTCATCCCTTGTATAGTTCAGACAGGTCAGATGGACCACCGGTTCCACGTGATAGACCTCTTTGATTTTCTTTGCCAGTTCTATGGTCTTATTATTGACTGCACTGCCCCCTGCGCCAAAGGTAATGCTGATAAAATCGGGGGAAAGGCTGCTGAGTATTTCCAGAGTGGCATCAATATCCCTGAGTGCCGCCCCCTTTTTGGGCGGAAAGATTTCAAAGGATATCACCTGCTTTTTCTTATCTTCAAATAATGTATCCAGATTCATGGTATTCTCCTTTTTCTATTGTTGCTGCCTGTCTGCAGCAATCAGATTACGGATAGCCTCCACACTGACCCGGATGGCCATATCGGTGTCATGGACTACCGGATTGGCAAGTCCTTCTCTCTCCCGTTCCTGATTGGCCACTACGAGGAAACAGGACCCGGCTCTCACATGCAGGCTGTCAGCCACCACAAACAGCGCCGCAGACTCCATCTCGGAAGCCAGACAGCCCAGCCGTTTCCACGCCTCCCACTTGTGCAGCAGCTCATAGCTCACAGGCTTTGTCTCCGGTGAATGCTGCCCGTAAAAAGAATCCTTGCACTGTACAACCCCCACATGGTATCTCTGCTCCAGCGTCTTTGCCCCTGTAACCAGCGCATTCACAAGCTGATAATCCGCTACGGCAGGATATTCCACAGGGGCATATTCCCGGCTGGTGCCTTCCATCCGGATGGCGCCGGTGGCAATGACCACATCCCCGCTCATCACCTCTGTCTGCATACCGCCGCAGGTTCCGATGCGGATAAAAGTATCCGCACCTGACATCACCAGTTCTTCCATGGCGATGGCTGCCGAAGGCCCGCCAATGCCGGTGGAAGTCACACTGACCATTTCACCGTCCAGATACCCCGTATAGGTCACATATTCCCGGCTGTCCGCCACAAGCCTGGCATCGTCAAAATACTGCGCAATCTTCGCGCACCGTTTGGGATCGCCGGGCATAATGACATACCGGCCCACGTCCCCTTTCCCGACCTGTAAGTGATACTGTTTTCCTTCGATTTCTGAATAATTCATGTCATCCCCCCTGTCCGTCAAAGCTGCGATATAACAAAAATATCATAAATGGCCTTTATAGCCGCCTCAAAATCGCTGTCAGACACACCGATAATAATATTTAACTCACTGGATCCCTGGTCAATCATCTTCACATTCACATTGGCATGGGCCAGTGCGGAAAAAATCCGTCCCGCCGTACCTCTGGTGGAGCGCATTCCCCGGCCCACCACCGCAATCAGCGCAAGGTCAGATTCAATATCAATGGAGTCCGGTCTGGTCAGGCGATGGAGTCCGGCCACGACTTTCTGTTCCTTGTCAATAAACTCATCCAGATGCACAAATACAGTCAGCGTGTCAATTCCGGAAGGCATATGTTCAAAAGAGATCCCGTTTTCTTCAAATACCTGCAAAACCTTCCTGCCAAAACCCACTTCGGCATTCATCATATCTTTTTCTATATTGATAGAACAGAACCCCCGCTTCCCTGCAATACCGGTAATGGTATATCTGGATTTCTGGCAGGTGCTTTCCACAATCCATGTGCCCTTGTCCTGCGGCGCATTGGTGTTGCGGATATTGATGGGAATCCCTTCCTTGCGCACCGGGAAAATGGCGTCCTCATGAAGCACTGTGGCGCCCATATAGGAAAGCTCCCGCAGCTCCCGATACGTAATGGTTTCAATCCCTTCCGGTCTGTCAATAATCCGCGGATCCGCAATGAGGAAGCCGGACACGTCCGTCCAGTTTTCATACACATCCGCATGTACCGCCCTGGCCACAATGGAACCGGTAATATCCGATCCCCCTCTGGAAAATGTCCGGACACATCCCGACGCCTGTGCCCCATAAAAACCGGGAATCACAGCCCGCTCTGTTTCTTCCAGGCGCTGACGCAGCAGTCTGTCCGTTTCCTCCGCCAGAAATACGCCGTCTTCATCAAACCGCACGACCTCCGCGGCGTCTATAAACGTATAGTGCAGGTATTGTGCCATAATAATGCCGTTCAGATATTCCCCTCTGGAAGCGGCATATTCCCTGCCTGCCTTCTGCTGAAACTGCTCTTCAATCTCCTGGAACTCATTCTCCAGAGACAGGCTCATATCCAGCCCGGTGATGATTTCCTCAAACCGGAGCCGAATCTGTTTCAACTGTGCCCCAAAACTCTTTCCCTGTTCTGCCAGCTCATAACATGTATAGAGCATATCCGTCACTTTGGTGTCATGCATATGCCGTTTACCCGGCGCCGACGGCACCACATACCGCCGCTCCGCATCACTGCGGATGATTTCCCCCACTTTCTCAAACTGCCTGGCGCTGGCAAGGGAACTGCCGCCGAATTTTACTACTTTTATCATAACTTTTCTCCTCCTGGGTCTGCGTTTTTTCTATTGTGTGGTACAGCAGAAAAGTTTTCTGATCAATTCATGGCCTTTTTCCACACGGATACCCGTTTCTGCCGCTTCTTTCTCATTGTAATGGGGACGATCCTCCCTGCCGGCCGCCCCTGTATCTTCCCTGCTGTCATACAGGAGAAAGGGCACATCATCGCTGGTGTGGGTTCTCACACGGATGGGCGTGGGATGATCCGGGAGCACCAACAGGCGATATGGCTCCCCTGAACGATCCAGTCCTTCTTTCAGAGGTTTTATGACACGTGTGTCGATATTCTCAATGGCCTGTATCTTTTTCTCCACACTGCCCTGATGGCCCATTTCATCCGGCGCTTCCACATGGATATAGGCAAAATCATATCCGTCCTCTGTCAGCGCTTTTACGGCGGCGGCAGCTTTGCCTTCATAATTGGTATGCAGTCCGCCATTGGCGCCCTCTACCTGAATATTATCCATACCTGCGCCCACCGCAATCCCCTTTAACAGATCCACCGCGGAGATCATCACACCTTTTTTCTGATGCGCTTCCCGAAAGTCAGATAACAGCGGCTTTGTGCCCGCACCCCAGAACCAGCAGCAGTTGGCAGGACGCAGTCCCTGTCTGCGCCGTTCTTCATTCAGCGGGTGCCGTTTTAATATCTCATAACTTTTTTTCATCATTTCACACAGCACCCCATCCCCCGGCAGATGAGGACCGATTACCTGTCCCGGTATATCGTGGGGCTGTGTCAGTTCCAGAACCTGTCCCCGCTCCCAGATCAGGCAATGACGGTAGCTGGTGCCCACATAAAAATGATATGTTTCGGTTTCCAGCTCCCGGCGCACAGCCTCCAGCAGCACTGCCGCCTCTTCCGTGCTGATCTCGCCGGCACTGTGGTCAAGGATGGACTGCTCCTCAAAGGAAATATCCTCCTGTTCTGAAATGGTCACCAAATTACACCTAAGGGCAACATCCGTCTCCTTCATGGGTACGCCAATACTCAACGCCTCCAGTGGAGAACGGCCGGAATAATAGACTTTCGGATCATAGCCCATCACTGACAGATTCGCCGTATCCGAACCGGGCTTCATCCCATCCGGTATGGTATGTACCATGCCAATCTCCGACACTGCGCTCAGGGCATCCAGATTTTCCGTTCTGGCATAAGCAAGGGGCGTCTGGCCTCCCAGCTCCGAAATGGGTTCGTCAGCCATCCCATCCCCCAGTACAATCACATATTTCATATTCAGTCCTCCAGACGGATTCTGCCCAGAATCCCTTCCACACCACTGCTGATCCGCTCAAATTCCTTTTCCTGCATAAGCGGTGTGACAAATCCGTATTCCTGCGGTTTTTCTTCCAGTCTTATGACTTCAATCTCACCAAACAACTCACGGGCCTGGGCTTCTGAAAGGGCATTTCCATCCACACGCACGAAAAATTTACGGACAGCAAGGGTATAATCCAGCGGTTTTACCTCTTCCTCATCCCACAGGCACATAACTGTCTTGCCCTGATGCCTTGCACAATCCACCACGTCAGAAACCACTGCGCTGGCCGTAGGCAGCTTGCCGGCGCCTCTGCCATAATACATGGAATCACCCAGCATATTGCTGTGTACAAACACGGCATTAAATACATCCGAAATACCGTGCAGCGGGTTGTCATTGGAAATCATAAAGGGCGCCACCATCACAAAACAGCCGGCCTCCTGCAGCTTGCTCATCGCCAGCAGCTTCACCGTGCGGTTCAGTTTTTTTGCATAGAGGAAATCCGCGCTGGTAATGGCCGTAATCCCTTCGGTGTAAATATCTTCATAGCGCACGGTCTTGCCCAGCATCAGGGACGAAAGGATGGCAATCTTCCTGCAGGCGTCATGGCCTTCCACATCCGCCTCCGGGTTCCGCTCTGCATATCCTTTTTCCTGGGCTTCTTTCAGCACCGTTTCAAAATCCGCCCCATCCTGTTTCATCCTGGTGAGGATATAATTAGTCGTGCCGTTTAATATACCGGTAATACCGTCAATGACTTCCGCTGTCAGAGAATAGTTCATGGGCCTGATAATGGGTATCCCCCCGCCTACGCTGGCCTCAAAAAGATAATTGCAGTTGTGTTCTCTGGCAAGGCGCAGCAGCTCCGGCCCATGGGCCGCCACCAGTTCCTTATTGGAGGTGCAGACACTCTTTCCCGCCAAAAGGGCCTGTTTGGAAAAGGTATACGCCGGCTCCAGACCTCCCATTGTCTCACAGATCACCGAAACCTGGGGATCTTCCAAAATGATATGAAAATCATGAACCACCTTGTCTGCATTGGGATCCTGCGGAAAATCCCGCAGATCCAAAATATATTTTACACTGACTTCTTCTCCTGCCTTCCAGGCAATCATTTCACTGTTTTCACTTAATACATGCGCTACGCCGCTTCCTACCGTACCGTAGCCTAAAATCGCTGCATAAACCATATTTTTTACTCCTTGGCAAGTATTTTTACATTGCGGACGCCCTTCTGGACTTCCATTGTCTCGATCATACCGGATATATTCTGCGTCGTGGGCAGAACCTGTACGCTGATGCTCAGGGATGCCACACCATTGATCGGTATACTCTGGTGGATGGTCAGGATATTGGCCTGAAACTGGGCCACAATCTTGAGCACATCTGACAGCAGTCCCGGCTCATCGTCCATCTGCATGGTAAATGTGACGGTACGGCCCAGGGAATTGTCATGAAAGGGGAAAATATCTTCTTTATATTTATAGAAAGAACTCCGGCTGATACCCACTGCGTCCGTGGCTTCCTGAACAGTCATTACCCTTTCCGAATCCAGCAGCCGCTTCGCCTCCACGACCTTCAGCAACACCTCCGGTACGGCTTTCTGTTTCAGCACAAAATATCTGTTTTCGTCTTTCATTGCATTTCTTATCCCCTTTCTGTCCGCAATATGAGGACAGTTGTCTGTCAACGAGAGATATTCTATCACAGAATGAGGAGAATGGCAAGAGGTAGATTCCGTCATGTCCCGGATGGGACATATTATATCAGGGAGAATGCCTTTTCCCATCTGCAAAGCAGGCAGGACAATGATACAGGAGAAACGGGAACAGCAAATCACTCTGCCGTTCCCGTTCATTTTCACAACAGAAGAAAGTACGCCATGGGAACTTTCTGTTGTCATGCATCCCGGAAAACCCGCAATGCATGTTTTCTGATGTTTATAACAGGCTCTTATAAAGCTGTGTAATCTCCTCCACGCTTGTCTCACGGGGATTGCCCGGCCTGCAGGCATCGTCATAGGCGGACTGGGCGAGGAAAGGAATGTCTTCTTCCTTGACAATCTCTTTCAGATCTTTGGGTATCCCCACGTCCTCGGAAAGTTTCTTCACTGCGTCTACGGCTGCTTTTCTGTATTCTTCCTGTGTCATGGACTCTGTTCCTGTCACACCCATAGCCTGGGCAATATATTTATATTTGTCGCCGGTAGCCTGGGCATTGTATTCCATCACTGTGGGGAGAATAATGGCATTGGCCACACCATGGGGTGTATCATAGAGTGCACCCAGCGGATGCGCCATGGAGTGAACAATGCCAAGTCCCACATTGGAAAAGCCCATGCCTGCCACATATTGTCCAAGCGCCATGTCCTCTCTGCCTTCCGGTGTGTTATCCACCGCGCCGCGAAGGGAACGGGCAATGATTTCGATGGCTTTTAAGTGGAACATATCAGACAGTTCCCATGCGCCTGCCGTTATGTAACCTTCGATGGCATGGGTCAGAGCATCCATGCCGGTAGCTGCCGTAAGGCCTTTGGGCATGGAAGCCATCATCTCAGAATCCACAAATGCCACAACCGGTATGTCTTTCGGGTCCACGCATACCATCTTTCTGTTCTTTTCCGCATCGGTAATGACATAGTTAATGGTCACTTCTGCCGCCGTGCCTGCTGTAGTGGGCACAGCAAAAATCGGTACGGATTTATTGGTAGTGGGCGCCACACCTTCCAGGCTTCTCACATCTGCAAAGTCAGGATTGTTGATAATCATGCCGATGGCCTTTGCCGTATCCATGGAGGAACCGCCGCCAATGGCAATCAGATAATCCGCCCCGGATTTCTTGTATGCCTCCACCCCGGTCTGCACGTTTTCAATGGTGGGGTTGGGCTTGATATTGGAATAGAGTTCATAGGGAAGCCCTGCACCTTCCAGAACATCCAGAACCTTCTTCGTAACGCCGAATTTTACCAGATCCGGATCAGAACATACAAATGCCTTCTGAAAGCCTCTGCCTTTTGCCTCTGCCGCGATCTCCTGAATCGCTCCCGCCCCATGATAAGATGTTTCATTTAATACAAATCTGTTTGCCATACTGCCTTTTCTCCTTTTCACTTTTCCGTTGTCCGGCTGTCAATCGCCGGATAGATTCATTATACTCTGAACTGTGCAAATGGACAAGGGTGAAACGTGGACTGCTCTTTATATACAATGGCCGGCAGACGGAAAATCTCCGTCTGCCGGCCACACAGTCTCATGCTCACAGGCAACACCGGTTCCGCCCGGCCCTGAACAAAAATTACAATACCTTATTTAAGAAATCAATGGTGCGGGGCTGGGTGGGATGCAGAAGCACTTCCTGCGGCGTGCCTTCTTCCACAATCACGCCTTCATCCATAAAGATGACCCGGCTGGCCACTTCTCTTGCAAATCCCATCTCATGGGTTACCACAACCATTGTCATGCCATCTCTGGCCAGGCTTTTCATAACTTCCAAAACCTCACCCACCATCTCCGGATCCAGAGCACTGGTAGGTTCATCAAACAACATAATATCCGGATTCATGGCCAGAGCCCTGGCTATCGCCACACGCTGCTTCTGACCGCCGGACAGCTTACTGGGATATACTTCCGCTTTCTCTGCCAGACCCACCATGGTAAGGAGCTCCATGCCTTTTGCACGCGCTTCTTCTTTTGACATCTTCTTGAGTTCCACCGGTGCCAGCATAATATTCTGAATCACATTCAGATTGGAAAACAGATTAAAATGCTGGAAAACCATACCGATATTCTCTCTTACTTTATTGATATTGATTTTCTTATCCGTCAGGTCATATCCATCGACCATGATCCCGCCGGCAGTGATTGTCTCCAGTGCGTTGAGGCAGCGCAGAAAGGTGCTCTTGCCGGAGCCGGAAGGGCCGATCAGACATACAACCTCGCCCTCGCTGATCTCCACATCCATTCCCTTCAACACTTCCAGATGCCCGAAACTTTTTCTGAGGCCTTTGACACTGATTTTATTAGTTCTTTCCATAGGAGATCTTCCTTTCCAATGCTCTTGCAGTCTTTGAAAGCGTCGTGATAACGATCAAATACATGATGGCAATAATCGCCCACATCTTAAACGTCTCAAAATTTCTCGCAATCACAATCTGTCCTGCCTTGACCAATTCCGGAAAACCGATGACTGAAAGTATGGAGGTATCCTTTAAAGTGATAATAAACTGATTGATGATGGAAGGAATCATCACACGAATGGCCTGGGGCAGCACCACTCTGCACATCGCCTTGCCGTAAGGCAGGCCCAGGCTTCTCGCCGCCTCCATCTGCCCTTTGTCAATGGACTGGATACCCGCCCGGACAATTTCCGCCATATAAGCGCCGGCATTCATGCTCAGGGAAATAATGCCCGCCGTCAGGGCATCCAGACGAATGCCTATGGCCATAGGAATACCAAAATATACAAAGAACGCAAGCACGATCAGCGGCACACCCCGGATACAGTCTATGTAAATATTGGCGATTGTATTGCAAATCCTGTTTTTAGATACATTCAAAAGACCAAAAAACAGGCCGATAAAAGCTGCAAATATAAGCGACAACAGGGTCAGCTCCAGCGTTTTCCCCATGGCACCCAACAGGAATACCCCATTTTCCCTGATTAAGCCCAAAAATGACATTGATAAACCATCCTTCCTGGCAGTCCTGCATGTAAGTGATGACACATGCACGGCATGCCAACGATATGCGGCCGCCGTGCCTGCACCCGATGGGCGCGCATGTGTCATCCATTTACCTACGGAACTTTTTTATTTCGTGTAAGTTGCTACGATTTCATCATATTTGCCGTTGTCCTTGATGTTTTTAAGGCCGGCCTGGAACATTTCAAGCAGCTCTGCATTCTCGCCCTTCTTTACGGCAAAACCGTAAGGTGTCTGGGATTCGTTCACATCGCCGGGCATTTCCATGCCTGCACCCTGCTGGATATTGTAAGCCATAACAGGATAGTCTTCAAAACATGCGACCGTATTGCCGGTGATTACGTCCTGATACATGGTGGGTGAATCGGAAAATTCCACAATTTCAAAACCGTTCTCTTCCGCAATGGATTTTGCAAATGCAGCGCCGTTTGTACCGGTCTTAACCGCTACCTTTTTACCGGACAGATCCGCGAAGGTTGCCACATCGGAACCTTTTGCCACTGCCATTGTGACACCTGCATCATAATAAGAATCGGAAAAATCAAATTTCTCTTTTCTTTCGTCCGTAATGGACATACCTGCAATCACGCCGTCTGCCTGCCCGGATTCCACTGCCAGCAACGCAGCGTCGAAACCAAGGGGCTGCAGCTCATAGGAAAATCCCTGGTCCTCTGCAATGGCAGCCAGCAAGTCCACATCAATTCCCACGAAGTTATTGGATGCATCATTGAATTCAAAGGGTGCAAACACGGTATCGGTTGCAATAATAAAGGTTTTCCCATCCGCAGAAGCGTCTGCGCTCTCTGTCTCTGTGCCCGCGCTCTCCGTTTCCGCCCCTGCACTTTCAGTCTCAGCAGCGGCGCCTGTCTCTGCCGCAGGCTCCTGTGCATTATTTCCGCATGCAGTCATGGTTAAAACCATCGCAGCGGCAAGCACTGTCGATAAAAGTTTCTTTTTCATAATTTAATCCTCCTGACATCTGTGTTTCGGGATAATTGTATACAATTATCCCACTAAAATCAATTTATACCACAAACTACTTCTTTTTGTCAAGCAGGACCTGTATATTTCAATTCACGCCGCCATTTCCATGCAGCCCCGGCTGCCGCCCTGTATTTACAGCAGCGGATATTTCTCAGTCAGTGTATCCACGATCGCCCGCGCTTTCGGCACATTCTCTTCCCCGCCTTGAATGACAAGCGCAATGGCCTGCGCAATCTGATCCATATCCGCTGTGTTCATGCCTCTGGATGTAACGGCAGGCGTTCCCAGCCGGATACCGCTGGTCACAAACGGAGACTGGGGATCGTTGGGAATGGTATTTTTATTACAGGTAAGATGGGCCATATCCAACAATTTTTCCACAGCTTTGCCTGTCAGCCCGAAGCCGGTCAGATCCACCAGCATCAGATGGTTGTCCGTACCGCCGGATACGATCTGAATGCCACGATCCAGCAGCCCCTTACAAAGCGCCTGTGCATTATCGACAATCCCCTGCTGGTATGTCTTAAATGCATCGGACAGAGCTTCTTTGAAGCACACTGCCTTTGCAGCGATTACATGCATCAGAGGGCCGCCCTGAATACCGGGGAAAATCGCCTTGTTAAAATTATATTTCTTTGCGGCTTTTGCATTGGCCAGAATCAATCCGCCTCTGGGCCCCCGCAGCGTCTTGTGGGTGGTCGTAGTCACCACATCCGCCCAGGGCATGGGACTGGGATGTAATCCTGCTGCCACAAGCCCGGCAATATGTGCCATATCCACCATCAGCACCGCGCCCACTTCATCCGCTACTTCTCTGAATTTTTTGAAATCAATGGTTCTGGCATAGGCGGAAGCGCCTGCAATGATCATTTTCGGTCTGGCTTCCAGGGCGATCTCCCGCAGCTTCTCATAATCTATAAAACCTTCGTCATTGACACCATAAGGAACGATTTTAAAATATTTACCGGAAATATTCACCGGGCTCCCATGCGTCAGATGTCCGCCATGGTCCAGATTCATCCCCATAATCACATCCCCCGGTTCGCAGACTGCAAACTGTACAGCCAGATTCGCCTGTGCGCCGGAATGGGGCTGTACATTGGCGTAATCGCAGCCAAACAGCTCTTTCGCCCGCTCAATGGCAAGATTCTCCACTACGTCCACACATTCACAGCCTCCATAATACCGTTTGCCCGGATAACCTTCGGCGTACTTATTGGTCAGCGGGCTTCCCATAGCCGCCATAACCGCCTTGCTTACCCAGTTTTCCGAAGCGATCAGCTCAATATGACTGTTCTGCCGCTCCTGCTCATCCACAATCGCCTGCGCGATTTCAGGGTCCACATTCCTTACTTCATCCAATGAATACATCGTTTTTCCTCCATCGTTCTATTTATAAATTTTACAACAGCCCTCCACTGCATATATGCGGGTTTCCCTCAAGCATACACACACACCTTCATTCAGGAGTTCGCACTCGCTGCGAACTCCGTACACGCGCCAGAATGCTGCTTTTCTGCATTCTGTGTGCATCCATACTCACAGGGAACCCGCACTTATACACAACAGCCCTCCACTGCATATATGCGGGTTTCCTGTGAGTATAACATAGAGCACTCTTCCCCGCAAGCGTCACAGCTGCGTTCATTCAGACTTCTTTCCATGTCCAAGATGTATCCCTGCATATTTTGCATAAGCGGAAAAAGCCGACGGAATCGGATATTTTTCCTCACTCTCCCCCGCTTCCGCAAACAAAAAACCGGTTTCCGAAGAAGCAGAGGGCCGCTCCAGTTCATCCACTCTGACAGCATAGCCAATCATATGCCATTCCTTATGCGTAAAAATATGTCTGGCATCCTCCAGCCGACGGATATGGATCGTCTGATACCCTCTCTCTGACAGCCAGGACAACGTCTCTTCTTTTGTCCGATGCCCCGGCAGAGAGGGAAATTCATACATGCCGGCCAGCAAGCCGCTCTCCGGCCGTTTGCGCAGTGCCGTCCTGTTTTCATCCTGTAGGATCAAAACAGTCATTTTCTCCACAGTCCGCGCCTTTTTCCCTGATTTTTTCGGATAGTCATTTATCTGCCCCGCCGCCCTGGCACGACACACCATCCCCCAGGGACACTCCCCGCATTTGGGCACACCGCCCGGAACACAGACCACCGCGCCCAGTTCCATCAGCGCCTGATTCAGGTCACCTGCCCGCTTCCCGGGCATCACCTCAAGCAAACGCTTTCTCACACCCTGGCGCACCTTCTCATCCATAATATCCCCATCGTCCATGCGCACTCTGGCCAGAATACGCAGCACATTGCCATCCACCGCCGGATATGGCAGCCCATAGGCAATGGAAGCAATCGCGCCTGCAGTATAGCTTCCAATGCCCGGCAGAGCCAGAAGCGCCTCATAGCTCTCCGGCATCTGTCCCCCATGTTCTTCCATAATCTTTATCGCCGCCTTTTTCAGGTTCCGGGCCCGGTTATAGTATCCCAGTCCTTCCCACAGCTTCAGAAGGGTTTCATCCGCCACCGCCGCCAGATGGGCCACATCTGGCAAAGCCTCCAGAAAGCGTTCATAATAAGGCATGACCGCCGCCACCCGCGTCTGTTGCAGCATAATCTCGGAAATCCATACCCGGTATGCCGTGGGGTGATCCCGCCATGGCAGAATGCGATGGGATTTGTCATACCAGCACAGTAATGGTTTCATCAGATCTGCCAGCGGCAGTTCATCCGCTTCCCCTTTACCACCCCGCTCCGGCTGCTTTGTACTTACACTTTGCGTATCCGTTTTTTCGGTTGTGATACAATCCGTCAGACGCACTTCCACCGGCTTTCTGATCGCCATACCACGTTCCCATACATGGCAGTCATAGGCAAGGATATGTACGCCGCTGCCAGCCGCATCCCTGAGCGCCTGGCAAAACGCCGGATGGGTGCCCGCATTGGGTGTGAAATATGACACGCCTGTCATCTGTATGACAAACAGGACATAGGTTTCATAGCCCTCCGCCCTTGCCCGGATCAGTTCCCGCACATGTTTCACGGCCCGTTCAGAAGGCGCATCCGGAAACAGTACCACACCGTCCTCTTCCAGCGTAACCCCCTTCACTTCTATCAGTATTCGCCCGGGCTCACACTCCACCGGGCCTTCTGTTTCTGTGGCGGCTCCCTTTGGAGACCGGTCTGTTTCCACATAGAAGTCAAACCGTGAATTCCCATATACCGTTTCCGGCCTGATCTTTTTCACAGAAGGGAACAACCCGCCCTGTGCCAGCCATTCTCCCACAGCCCGGTTCGGTGCCATAGAATCCATATTTACAAGGCGGCTGCCTTTTTTAACCGCAACCAGATCATAACCTGTTTTTCTGGCCGGATTCTGAGAGGCTTCCACATAAACCTCTGCCCCCTTCTGCAACAGTTCCCTGCACCGGCCCGTATTTTTTACATGTACCGGTTCCGTCTTTCCCCCAAATTCCACATAAGCCACAAAACGGTTGGGCCTGGAAAGAAACCTGCCCTTTCGTATCTGTTTATATTCCATACAGACTCCTGCCACCGGTTATCGAACACGGTTACATTCATATTTTTCCAATGTCAGAAGGCAGTTTTTTAATGCCTCATACCGTGTTTCCAGATCGCCGTCCCCAATCTCCACATCTACAGAAACCGCCATTGTATTCAACATATCGTCTGTCAGACGCACATGAAGCGCAGCCAGCAGATTCAGCCGCTCCCTGTACGTGTCCGCATCCAGGAATTCAAGGAGAAAAGGGTCAAGCCCGGCCATTTCGTCTTCTGCCTCACCGCCCTCTACCGCATCCGATGGTTCCTTTGTTTCTTCCACATGCTCTGCCGCATCCCCCGATGCGGCTTTTGCGGCCTGCACATTCTCTGCGGCCGTTTGCACGCTGTCCCCTGCCGCCCAGTCAGGCGCCTGTTCGTCAGCGCCTGTCACCTGGTCTCCGGCCTTTGATTCGGGCAACGGCCTGTCTTCGCCGGCACCTGTCGCCTGGCCCTGGGCCTTTGATTCGGGCAACGGCCTGTCTTCATCGGCACCTGTCGCCTGGCCCTGGGCCTTTGATTCGGGCAACGGCCTGTCTTCGCCGGCACCTGGCGCCTGACCCTGGGCCTTTGATTCGGGCAACGGCTTCTCTTCGCCCACGCCCATTACCTCTTCTCTGTTATCCTCGCCGGTCTTCTGCACGCCGTTATCGTCTGCTGCCTGTGCCGGCATCCCATCCCCGTCCGTTTCGGGGGTCTGTACTGTCTCATCCGTACCGGCCTGGATCCGGATCGGTTCATCCGGGCTTGTCCGCACCTGCAGACTGGCTCCGGATTCCTGCCCGATGATCTGCGTTAACAGTTTGAAGCGTTCTTCCTGGTCCGCGTCAGGGTATCTGTTTCTGTCCACTTTTCCCATAAACATGGAAAGTTCCCTCACATACACCGTATAATCTCCATACAGGGCCTGGTATACCACCATCCGCTCTCCTGTTTCCGAATGAATGGCCACAGTAACAATTCTGTACAGGTTCCCTTTAAAATGTCTGTATATCTGATCTTTTACCGGAATATCCGTCATATGCATTCATCTCCTGTCCTGGCCGCCCCATAACGCCCTATGCAGCGGCATATATCTGTTTCATACCCGAAAGAACGTCCGTCTGCACTGTCACTTGCCCTGGCTGACGCTTCTCCCATATTATAACGTATTCATCATATCCCTGTCATTATAGACGGAAGGATGTGTCTTCTTATATGCGGCCTTATACCGGTACATCCGGTCGTCCGCACATTTTATCATATTCCTTAAAACCATCTCCTCTGATTCCCCGGACTCATATCCGCAAATTCCATAACTGAACGAATATGCAATCTGCTCCCCCGGGGCGGAGACAGGTTCCTTTCTGATCGTTTCCTGCAGCGCTTCCATCCGCTCTGCCAGAGCCTGCTCGCTCTCCGCATAAAAGATACCGGCAAACTCATCACCTCCCATACGGGCGATAACTTCTTTGTTTTGCCTGCACTGATCCAGCTTCCTGGCAAAATCACAGATAATACGATCCCCCCATGCATGACCGTAATTGTCGTTAACCGGTTTTAAATTATTCATGTCAAACTGCACAATCCAGAGGTTTTTCTTGTCTGCATCATAAAATGTTTTTTCAAAATAACGCCGGTTTCCACACCCTGTGAGATAATCCAGTTCTGCGTTCAGGGCCTTTTGGTGGAGTTTTCTGTTTGTAAGGGCAATCTCCACATTATTTTTCACTAGAGAAAGAAGCGCCGTATCCTCTTCGTCAAAGGCGTTGGTCTGAATGCTGTCCAGATTGATCATCCCCGTCAATACGCCATCTATATAAATAGGCGCCGATATGGTAGAGCATATCCGGCAGTCTTCCTCTGCCGACAGAATTTCCCTGCTGTAAACATTGTCATAAGGTTGCAAATTTCCGATATTGACAATTCTGTCACATTTTCCGTCTGTGGCCCGATACAGAAAGGTATCTTCCACCGGCATTTTCATTCCGTAAACCTGGTCAGAATATCCTGCTTTCTCCACAATGACCGCAGAACCGTCCTGCACGGACATCACGGAACAGAACCCGTAATTCTTCACTGCCTTCTGTGAATATTCCAGAATAAAATGGCTGATCTCCTCCTCCGAAGAAAACCGTCCCATTTTCTGAGTCATCTCTAACATCAACCGGTAAACGGCGGAACCTATCCCCACAGTCAGCTTCCCTTCCGGTGCGGCTTCCTGGATTTCACCGATCAAAAAAGTCTCCCCGTTATACGTCACCCGCAGCGCCGCAATACGGATGCTCATAGGCACACCATCCGTTCCCTGCAGCTTTTCTTTTATTTTTACCTTTTTATACATACTGTATGCGAAAAAAAGCCGCTTGAGCCCGGCATCCGCAACAGGAAATAATCTGCCCCTGTCATTGAGCCTGATCACCTGTTTTTCGTTAAACAGAATCGCAGGCGTATCAATAATATCTCCAATTGTTTTCAGATCCGTATCTAAAAGTACCCTGTCATTCATTTATTTTCTCCATCCTCAAAATGATAAACCCGTCTTTTGTTATAACACAAATCAGCCGGAAAAACAATTGCAGTATCCTTTTTTCTATGCTAACATGATAATCAATGCCACTGTTCCGGCCTCACAGATTGAGTCACATACCGATAAAAGCCGGACAGCAGCAGCCAAGTCAGGAGGAAAAGAAAATGAAAGACCATAAAATCCCTTATAAAATTTATTTGAGCGAAAACGAAATTCCCGATGCATGGTACAACCTGCGCGGGGATATGAAACATAAACCGGCGCCTCTGCTCAATCCCGACACATTGCAGCCCATGACGGTTCAGGAGCTGTCTGATGTCTTCTGCGACGAACTGGCAGCACAGGAGCTGGATGATACCAACACATGGATCCCGATTCCACAAGAAATACGGGATTTCTACAAAATGTACCGTCCCTCTCCTCTGGTCCGCGCATACTGTCTGGAAGAAAAATTACAGACGCCGGCCAAAATTTATTATAAATTTGAAGGCAACAATACAAGCGGAAGCCACAAGCTCAATTCCGCCATCGCCCAGGCCTATTACGCAAAAAAGCAGGGACTGACCGGCGTTACGACGGAAACCGGCGCCGGCCAGTGGGGAACCGCTCTGTCCATGGCATGCTCCTATTTCGGCCTGGACTGCCTGGTCTATATGGTAAAAGTTTCCTATGAGCAGAAACCCTTCCGCCGGGAAGTTATGAAAACCTATGGCGCAACTGTTACCCCTTCCCCCAGTATGACCACCGCCATCGGCAGAAAGATTCTTGCAGAGCATCCCGGCACATCCGGAAGCCTGGGCTGTGCCATTTCCGAAGCGGTGGAAGCCGAGAGTACACGGGAAGGTTACCGCTATGTACTGGGCAGTGTTCTCAACCAGGTGCTGCTCCATCAGACCATCATCGGGCTGGAGACAAAAACCGCCCTTGACAAGTACGAAATCGTTCCCGATATTATTATCGGATGCGCCGGCGGCGGCTCCAACCTGGGCGGCCTGATCTCTCCTTTTGCAGGGGAAATGATCCGGGGTGAAAGAAATTATCGGATCATTGCCGTGGAACCCGCATCCTGCCCCAGCTTTACACGGGGTGTATTCGCCTATGATTTCTGCGATACCGGAAAGGTCTGCCCTCTGGCCAAAATGTACACATTGGGAAGCGGCTTTATCCCCTCAGCCAACCATGCAGGCGGCCTGCGCTACCATGGCATGAGCCCCGTTCTTTCGCAGCTCTACCATGACGGTATAATGGAGGCAGTCAGTGTGGAACAAACTGCCGTATTTGACGCGGCTGTCCAGTTCGCACGGGTGGAAGGCATACTCCCGGCGCCGGAGAGCAGCCATGCAATCCGTGTGGCCATCGACGAAGCCCTCAAGTGCAAAGAAACCGGCGAAGAAAAAACCATCGTATTCGGACTCACCGGTACAGGGTACTTCGATATGCTGGCTTATGAGAAATACAATAACAAAGAAATGAAAGACTATGTTCCCTCAGATGAAGAGCTGAAGCCCGGACTGGACGGCATTCCCAGATTTCCCGGAAATGAATTCTAAATACCCAGGGAACGTTGCACATCCTTTGTTTTATATCTACTTTCCATAAACAATAGACAACACATTTGCGCACTTTCCAGTGTCATAAACAAAGACGGCGTTTTTCACTCCTCCTCACAACAGGAATGAAAAACGCCGTCTCTTACTTTATGCATGACAACAGAAAGTGCGCAAAGCGTGCTGTCTATTATTCATGACAATAGGTTTGCTGGCGAAACCTGCAATCTATTGTTCTTTGTCTGATCCCCAACACCCGCCCACGGCAATAAAGCTGCCGCTATTTTATCCGGGTTCTTTTAGGATGTCCGGGTATTTCCCTTCTGTCCCATCAGGTAAACAACTGCACCCAGTGGTTCACACCCCGCTCATCCTGATACAGTCCCACACCAATATTTTTAAAATTTCTGTTCAGAATATTGGCACGATGCCCGCTGCTGTTCATCCAGCCTTCCATAACCGCCTGGGGCGAGGACTGTCCATAGGCAATGTTTTCACCACTCATGCGGTACGAAATTCCCTGTTCGGCCAATACGCTGCTGAAGTTCGAGCCGTCAGGTCTCGTATGGGAAAACTTCTGTTTAATTTCTCTGGCCCGTACATTGGCCGCACGGGTCAGATCTGTCTGCAACTGCAATGCCGGAAGCCCCGCTTTTGCCCGCTCCGCATTTACCAGCTCCGCTACCTGTGCCGCCTGGGACAGCACGCTATCCTCCGTCCCATCCTGTTCCGGCTTCTGTGTATCCGGCCCTACAGGCGTCTGGATGCCGGAATCCGGACCCTCCGGTATTTCCGGGGACGAGGTGCCCGGCAGGGTTATGTTAAAGCAGCCATTTTCTGTAACGCCCAGTTCTTTCAATAATTTCTGCAAATCTTTGCCACTGTAAATAGGACTGTATGTTCCTGCCTGCTCATTCTCACAAAAATTCCCCGTCTGCAGCCGTACGGCTTTTATGTTTGCCGCCTGAGAAGTCATGGGAACGCTCCCTGCAATCACTGCGGATGCCATAGCTATAGATAATATTACATGTTTTTTCATTGGTTTCCTCCTTAAATGTTACAAATTTATTACATAATTGTTACGCAAATAATACTATCACGGGACTTTAAAAAATTCCACCGGTAAATGATGGAAAATGGCCTTGTGTTTTCAATCTTCTGTTGTAAACAAGGCCTGTGTCTGCCCTGTGACGCAGTGTCTGAATATCGTCTATCATGTTGCTGCTGTATGGCGCAAAAAAGGCACATGGTTTACAATTTTCCTGTCCCATGCGCCTTTTCATTGTTATTTTGATATTCCCTTTTCGGAAAAGTGTCCCTACTGATTAAAATTTGAAGCAGAATGCATATATTTACATGTGATGACTGAACTTACACTCACCTGGCAATTCTTTAAACCAGAATTTATACCCTGGAAATCAAATCCTCATCAAAGTATCGTTTACTTCTCTTTTTCCCATTGACGCTGATGGTGTAAAAACAGCAATTACGCTTGAAATGCCAGCGAATCCCTACAATTACGCCTGTCATATCCGGATGGTTGCAAGGCGAAACCTGTTCCCCATAAACAAACCGGGGAGGCACCGGCAACTCCCTGATTCTTTCTATCTCCAGCCCATACTTCGCTTTAGGCAGTCTAACGAAGGCTTTACCATTGTCTGTCTTGTATTGAACAACTGCCTGGAATAATCCAACTTCCAAAGCTTTGCTGTCGAGCCATATCCCCCACATAAAAGAAACCTCTGTTTGCGTAAATTCCTCTTTCTTGCTGATTATAAAATATTTGTATCCTCAGCAAAATCTTTATCTGTAAAAGTGAAATCCTTCATTTTCCTGCTCTGTCCGCCGCAAGCCCGTTGTCCACAGGCTGCACCCATAAACGATGCCATAACAGATTTACCGTTCATTTGGGAAAGATCTGCATTGGTTCAGGGCCACAGGATACGCTTCGATTATCTAACAATAGAAAGCGCCCTTTGCGAACTTTCTATTGTCATGAACAATAGATTGCAGGCTTCGCCAGCAAACCTATTGTCATGAATGAAAAATAAAGGCATTTCAAAGAGTGTTCTCCCTGAAAAGCCTTTCTTTTCAACCATTCAAAAGCTGCTAACCGGAATCGAACCGGTGACCTCAACACTACCAATGTTGCGCACTACCGACTGTGCTATAGCAGCTTAGTTATGAAATTATTGCTGCCGGCAAGAATTGCCCTGGCAACAACGCCTATATTAGAATACTCCATAAACCACATTTTGTCAATCCTATTTTACATTCTTTGCAGGTATTCTTTTTCCGGGCAGTCAGATACAAATGTGTCAGTACACTAAATGCTTTCGCCAATGGTCCTGCGCAGTTTGCTCTTGATTCGCTGCAAAGCGTTATCCGTAGATTTCCCGTCCCTGCCCAGCACTTTTGCAATCTGCGCATAGCCCATTCCGGTAATGTACAAATCCAGCACCTGTTTTTCAAAGCCGCTCAGTTCTTTTTCTATGGTTTTCTCTAAAAGTTCCAGATTTTCCCGGTCTATCCACTCTTCTTCCGGGCTTTTATCAGACAGGGAAGAGAGAACATTCACCAGTTCTGTCTCTTCGCCACCGCCCTCTCCCTTTTCTGTCACATCACTATACAGCGAAATATATGTATTCAGTGGAAAATGCTTTTTACGCCGGGAAGCCTGTACCGCCGTGTACATCTGCCGGGATACACATAAATCCGCAAAGGTCAGGAAACTGGCGTCTCTGCCGATGTCATAATCCCGCAACGCCTTAAACAGGCCGATCATGCCCTCCTGAATCAGATCTTCACTGTCCGCTCCCAGGATATACATGGACTTGGCCTTGCTCCGCACCAGATTTTTATATTTTTCCATCAAAAATTCGGTAATACCCATCTCACCGTCACGAAGACGTACAATCAGTTCTTCGTCGCTGATTCCGGTATATGCTTTTTCCATCCACATACCCTCTGCCACATTTCCTGTTTCCCGGATCTTTCAGAAATCGTCTCTATCCCATCCTCTGGCGCACAATTTCATATGCCAGCACCCCGGCTGCCACAGAAGCATTCAGGGAATCAATCTTGCCTTTCATGGGAATGGAGGCGGCAAAATCGCATTTTTCCCGCACCATACGGCCCACACCTTCGCCTTCGCTGCCAATGACCAGGCCTATGGGTCCCCTGAGATCCAGGTCATACAGCACAGTCCCTTCCATATCCGCACAGACAAACCAGAGTCCTTCTTTTTTCAGGTCTTCTATGGTTCTGCCCAGATTGGTCACTCTGGCCACCGGCGTATAATTCAGCGCCCCTGCGGATGTTCTGGCTACAGTGGCCGTCAGCCCCACTGCCCTGTTCCTGGGAATAATCACACCATGGGCCCCCGCCAGATTGGCCGTCCGGATAATGGCGCCCAGATTGTGCGGATCCTCAATGTTATCCAGCAGGATGATAAACGGCGGTTCGCCAGCCTCCCGCGCCCGGCTGAGAATCTCTTCCACTTCCGCATACGCATACGCCGCCGCACAGGCAATCACACCCTGATGCTTCCCTGTCTGGGAGAGCTGGTCCAGTCGTTCTTTTGTTACATATTTTACAGGGGTGTTCTGTTTTTTCGCTTCCCGTTTCACCGTCATCACCGGCCCGTCATGACAGTTTTCCAAAATATACAGCTTGTCTATGGTTCTCCCGGAACGGTATGCTTCGATCACCGCATTCCGTCCCTCGATTGTAAGTGATTCAGTCTCCATGGGTTCTTTCCTTTCCGCGCGCCGGACAGCCTGCATCTGCATCCGTCCTGAGCAGGCCTGTCCGCTCCAGCCCTGCTCTGACCAGTTCCAGAATCCGGTCAAACCGGCCCGACAGATAGAGATGGCCGATCAGCGCTTCCAGCCCCGTAGCTTTTCTGTACTCCTCAACTGTGGCATGTTTCGCCATCGTATGGGACTTTGCATTCCTGCCCCGCCGGTAAACGGCTTCCTCTTCCTCTGTGAGAAGCTCCTGCAGGGATGTAATGACGGAGGCCTGTGCCCCCGCGTTGACATACCGTACCGTTCCCCGGTGCAGCAGATTCGCCGCCTTATTTCCCTGTTCCACCACAATGGTGCGGATAATCAGATCATATACTGCATCTCCCATATAGGCAAGCGCCAGAGGCGAATAGGTGCGCACATCCGGCCCGGCACAGCCAAAGGCAGTCTGTACCTGTTCCAGCACGCTTACGCCCGTTTCCATTTCACGCCTTCCCGCGTATCTTCCAGCAGAATGCCCTTCTCCAGCAATGCACTGCGGATGGCATCCGCTTTTGCAAAATCTTTTGCCTTTCTCGCCGCCTGCCGTTCTGCAATCATAGCCTCAATATCCTCATCCAGTATTTCTTTCTGTTTCTCCACAATCAGGCCCAGAATATCCGAAAGCGCCCGTATCTCGGACAACAGTTTTTCCAGAAATGTCCTGGAGGATGCGCCCGAAGCATGGGTATTGGCAAACTTCACCAGTTCAAATACGGCCGCTATGGCATCCGCCGTATTAAAGTCATCATCCATGGCCTCTTCAAATTTCGCCCGGAATCCTCCGGCCTCCCGGGACAGGGCCTCTTCCTCCGGCACCGGCGCTTCCCCGGCGCTGCCGGACAGGAATTTCAGATTTTCCACACAGGTAATGATCCGCTCCAGCCCGTTTCCCGCCGCTTCCATCAACTCTGCACTGAAGTTCAGCGGACTGCGGTAATGGGCCGACAACATGAAAAATCTCAATACCTGCAGATCATACTTCTCTGCAATGTCCCGTACCGTGAAGAAATTCCCCGCAGATTTGGACATCTTCTGATATACATTGTTGCCGCTGTCAATATTCAGGAAGCCATTGTGCATCCAGTATCTGGCAAATGTCTTGCCATTGGCAGCCTCCGACTGGGCAATTTCGTTTTCATGGTGGGGGAAAACCAGATCCTCGCCTCCCGCATGGATGTCAATTTCCTCACCCAGATATTTCTTGCTCATCACCGAGCACTCAATATGCCACCCCGGACGCCCCTGGCACCAGTCGGACTCCCAGTAGGGTTCTCCTTCCTTCTTGGGTTTCCAGAGGACAAAATCCAGCGCATCTTCTTTCTGATCCTCCCCGGATACCAGCAGGGAACGCCCGCCGCTGCGCAGGTCATCCAGATTTTTATGAGAAAGTTTTCCGTATTCCGCAAAACTTCTGGTGCGGAAATACACCGTACCGTCCTTTGCCACATAGGCATGGTTTTTATCCAGCAAAGTCTGTATCATCTCCAGCATCCCGGCAATCTCTTCCGTTGCCAGAGGATGGGCCGTGGCGGGACGAACATTCATGCCTGCCATATCTTTCTTGCATTCTTTGATATAACGCATTGAAATAACGGATGCCTCCACCCCTTCTTCCACAGCCTTTTTAATAATTTTATCGTCCACGTCCGTAAAATTGGATACAAAAAGGACTTCATAGCCTTTGTACTCCATATACCGGCGCACCGTATCAAACACAATCATGGGGCGGGCGTTTCCGATATGGATGAGATTGTATACGGTAGGCCCGCATACATACATCCGCACTTTGCCCGGCTCAACAGACACAAACTCTTCCTTTTTCCCTGAAAGCGTATTATAAATCTTCATCGTCGCATCTCCTCTCAACCGGTTTTCCCCCGGCAGTCCCTTTCTGCAGCAATCGCATCTGCTTCTCCAGTTCCAAAAGACGGTTGGTCAAAACGCTGTTGGATTCCTGAAGATTCTGAATATCTTCCCTGACCGGATCAGGCAGATCGGTATGGTTCATTTCCTCTCTGGGGTATGATGTATTGTTCCGTTTCACCACCCGGCCCGGCACGCCTACCACGGTGGAATTGGGTGGTACGGCTTTTAATACCACGCTCCCCGCACCGATTTTGGAGTTGGCCCCAATGGTGAAGGAACCCAATATTTTGGCGCCTGCACTGATCATCACATTATCTTCAATGGTCGGATGGCGTTTGCCGTGCTCCTTGCCGGTCCCGCCCAGCGTCACTCCCTGATAGAGTGTCACATTGTTGCCGATCATCGTCGTCTCTCCGATGATCACGCCATTGCCATGATCGATAAAAAACCCTTCTCCGATTTCCGCGCCCGGATGGATCTCTATGCCCGTCTTACGCACACCCCGCTGTGAAATCCATCTGGCCAGAAAATAATGTCCGCTTTTGTATAATTTATGGGCAATCCGATAATGCAGCATCACCTTAAAACTCGGATATAAAAATACTTCCATAGACGAGTGGATTGCCGGGTCCCTCTCTCTGATAATGCGTATCTCATCCCGAACCCGTTTAATAAATCCCATACTGACCTCTCCCCGCTTACAATCTCAGGCAACCGCCCCCTGCTATAAACTATGCAGGTGACGACATTTTGACAAAACATCCCCGTCTTTATACGATTTCATTGATAAACAGCCGGGACAACGGCATGATCCGGGACAACCCTTCATATGCAGCCTCGCTGCAAAGCCCGCCGTCCACAGGCAGAAAACAGGTACGGCAGTCCTTTCTGCCGAACAAAAATTCCGTCAGATCACCGATTTCCGCAGAAACCTGAGCATCGCCTTCCTCCGCCGCCAAAGCTATTGTACTTTCTTTTTCCCCCACTGTCCAGAGAAAAGTTCCATTGTGGGCGTCAATCAGAGGGTCGGACAGCCGGAAACAGACACGGACAGGTTCGCCTTCCCTCAGGCGCATCAGAGAAAGCATGGCCTGCACACAGGTCAGCCGGGCCATGATCACGGGGCGGGTTTCTTCCGAAACAGAAAGGGGTTCCCTCTGTGCAAACCGATCGGTGACAAGCGCTTCCTGTATTTCTTCTGTCCCCCCCTCTCTGGCCAACAGATAAAAACCTGCCAGTTCCCCGGACTCTTTCCAGACCCATATATCTCCGTTTTGTGCCCGGCTCTCCTTTTGCTGCCGACGGTAATATGCGGCATCCCGTTTTAAAAAAAACTGATAACGTGACTCCAGAATGTCCGTGGCAAAGGCTGCCAACTCCCCTTCTTCCCCGGGCCGCAGCACTCTGGCGGATATTTCCCGACTGTGCCGGATAGAAAAAACAGGTCGTTCATAAATATACCGGAACTGATAAGGCCTGTAAATGGCCGGGTCTGCCGGCATCAGAAAGGCAAAGGGCACAGCCTCTTTATGCAAATCCTCCAGGGAAGCCCGCAGCAGCCGGTCCATATAGCCACGGTGACGGTATTCTGTTTTCGTTCCCACACCTACGATATAAAAAAGAGGTATATCCCTGAATCGGCTGCCCTTCTCGTCAGGTGACAGAATCCGCCCTGTATACGGCGTCAGAAAGAGCATGGCACACAACCGTTTGTCCAGCTTCACGCCATAGCCCCGGTTATCCTTCATCTTTTCGGCAAAATAGTATCCGGTGAATTGTTCCGAATCCTCGTAAAATATTTCCGACCACATGTCTCTGGCAGCCAGGGCTTCCTGGGTGGTCAACTTTCCTACCTGTTCCATACTGCTTCGTTCTCCGGCTCTCCTTCCGGGGCTTCTCCCATTTTGCAACAGCCTCCACACCGTTTTCCGCTTTCACCATTTGTGACATCTATGTCATAAAATTGAGAAGGGCTGGACAAAAGGCAAACTGCCTGGGCTGAAATGCCCTGTCCCTCACCCGTAAATCCAAGCCCCTCTTCCGTAGTGGCTTTCACACTGACCTGTCCGTTTAAAAGCCCCAGCGCCCCGGCAATATTTTTCCGCATCTCTTCTATATAAGGCCCCACCTTTGGCGCCTGGGCAATGATGGTGGCATCAATATTTTCTATAAAAAAACAGTTCTCCCCCAGCAGCATGCCGACCTTCTCCAGCAAAACAATGCTGGAAATCCCCTGGTAGCGTTCGTCCGTATCCGGGAAATGTTTCCCGATATCCCCCAAAGCCGCTGCACCCAACAGGGCATCCATCACGGCATGAACCAGCACATCCGCATCCGAATGTCCCAGCAGACCTTTTTCGTATGGAATATCCACGCCGCCCAGAATCAGCTTCCTTCCTTCCACCAGCCTGTGTACATCATATCCTGTTCCAATCCGCATATCTGTTTCCTTTCTTTTCTTTATCTGACAATTTTATCATAATTTTATCGACATGTGTTCTTTTCATTTCGTATGCTTGAAATGCAGCCATGGAATATAGTATACACGATACGGACTGTTTTTTACAGGGATTTGCAGAAAAAGATTGGATCTGTAGTATATCCATACGAAAAAGAGCGGCAGCCCTCTGCGGCTGCCGCTCCCCATATGTCATTCCCGGTTACCTGAAGCCTTTCCCTGACCGTTTCAGAGCTGTCCTTTCAGTTTCGCCAGATTATCCTGCATTTTTGCCAGAATAATGTCCCGGTTTTCCGGCGTCAACTGCCCGTCTGCAACCGCTTCATCCAGTACTTTTACCGTGTTTTCAATGTCTTTTTCATAGCGCTCTGCAGTGAGCGGCACTCTGCCGTTTTGGTATTCCAGTTCCGGCGCCATCACGATCAGCGGGTTAAATCCCCTATGAACGAAGTAACCATCCTCTTCCCAGCTTTTTTCAAATGCACTTTTATAGATAACATACTCACCTTTTCCATCGTCCGCCCTGAGTTTTTCCAGTGCCTCTTCCATTGCTCTGTGACCGGAGCCGGTCCCGTCATCTCCGTCCGCATATTTTTTAACAAGCTCCAGTTCCGCTTCGAACTCTTCCACCGTATAGGTTTCAAAAATACCGCCCAGTGTGGGATCTTCCACATAACTGGGGAATGCCTTTCTGCTTTCCTCCGTATCCGGCAGCTGTGTATCCGTCATTTCTCCGCCATATACCGAAGCCGCGCCCGTCCCTTTATGTCCGGTAATCATTGTACTCACAGCCTGTTCGGGCACACTTGGTTCCTGTACAGGCGTCATGGCAAATACCGTCATGGCGCCGGAAAGCATCACAGCCGATAAAGCGATTCCTGTAATTGTCAGTTTTTTATATTTCATAATATTCACAATCCTTTCTTCCATAAAATTACGGACGAAATGAGAAGCAAGAAGACTGCCTTCCGCTCCTGCACAGGCCCAGTCCACGAGCACTCTGGCATAGGCTGCCCGTCGTTTCGTATCCGCCCGGCGCAATACCTGGTCATCACAGGCCAGTTCAATGTCTCTGTTGGCCAGCAGGTACATTCCCCATACCGACGGATTGAACCAGTGGACGGACAACACAACCGCCAGGAAAATTTTGCGGACACTGTCCCACCGTCTCACATGTGCCATTTCATGTTCCAGTATATAATCCAGCCCTTCTCCCGCCATCCGATCCGTTTCCACCGGCAGTAAAATCACAGGCCGCAGGATTCCGAAGGTCATGGGCGAATGGATTCTGTCCGAGATACGGACAGGCACTCTGGGGCAGAGGAACTGTTTCCTGCCCTGCCATTTTTCCGGAATCCCTTCCCAGGGCAGCGACACTCTGCATATATGGAGACAGTGCATGTAGGCCGCCGTAAAATACAAGGCAAAGCACACCACACCCGCCAGCCAGACAAACGGCAAAATGGAACCGTCTTTTATCTCCCCACCGCCGGAAATATACAATCCAGCCGGTATATTGGGGAAAAAAATCCCATCCGTTTCATGGCCGCTTATGCTGCCTGCATTGATCACATCACTGAACCGAAACGGCTGTAACAGCTCCAGCAGGCGGTGAAGCCCCTCCCTGGCGGACAAAATCATATCCTCCGGTATCAGCAGCCTGCAGCCTGCAATTCCCCACAGCAGGCTCAGGACATGCCCCGGCAGTCTGCTCCTGAAAACAAGCCGCATGGGAATGATCAGAAGAATCAACAAAGAGCCATGCAAGCTCATCTGTAATATATCCATCACGCTCACTCCATCCTGTCAATCATTTCCTTTAAGTGCGCAATTTCGTCTTTTGACATCTTTTTTCCGGAAAGAAGAGCCGAAAACAGAAGCGGAAGGGAACCGCCAAACACCCGGTTCACAAATTCTTCCGTATCATGCCTCTGCGCCTGCTCCCTGGAAATTCTGGCCCTGCACACAAAGCCGGGTTCCAGCCGGTCTATCCATCCCTTCTGAATGCACTTTTTAATTACGGTGTAGGTGGTGTTTTTGTTCCAGCCGGTCTTTTCATGGAGCTTTAAGGCAATCTCTCTGGCAGGTATATCGCCTGCTTCCCATATCACTTCCATCACCTTTCTTTCCGAATCAAATAATTTTTCTTCCATACTGTATACGCGCCTTTCCCACTCATGTATTATACTATCATGATCGTCTGTTTGTACCAGACTATCACAATAGTCTTTTATTGTCAACAACCTTTCCCACTCAGTCAGGCAGGTACGACAGCAGGACATGCTCATTTCAATTTCTTCAGATTGTCATCCATCTTAGCCAGAATGATTTCTTTCTCTTCCTCTGTCAGCATGCCTTTGGAAATGGCCTTATCCAGCGTTTTGGTGGTCACCTCTATTTCCTGTTTGTAGTTTTCAGCAGTGAGTTCAATCCCGGCCAGCTCGTATTCTTCCCAGGGATTCATGACAATTATGGGATTGAATGCGCCGACTACAAAGTAACCGTTTTCTTCATAGGATTCTTCAAACGCTCCCTTATACACCACATATTCACCTTTTCCGTTGTCCGCCTTCAGCTTTTCCAATATCGCTTCCATATTGCCCAGATCGTCTGTATCCGCATGTTTTTTTACGTTTTCCAGCATTTCTTCATACTCTTCCACGGTATACGTTTCCCAGATACCGCCCAATGTAGGGTCCGACAATACATCAGCCCCAGGCCCTTCTTGTGTTTCCTCCGTTTCTTCTGTTGTCTCATCGGGTGTCTCATCCTCTTGTCCGCCCATGTCCGCCTCCGGCAGCTTTGTCTCCCCGGCTTTCGTCTCTTGATCTTCCACAGCCATCGTTGTGTTTTCCTGCGCCTGTGCAGAATCCGCTCCACAGGCTGAAGTCATCCCGGCCATACAAAGCATCGCCAGAGCGATCCCTGCAATTCGTATATGATTTCTTCTCATGTTATCTCTTCCTTTCTTGGATGCTCTCATGTGCACACATTTTATACTACTGCGATAGTCTATCCACTTTCAGACTATCACAGTAGTCTATTGTTGTCAATCTCTTTTCACTATTTTTTGACCATTTTTATGAGTAGTACAAAAACCTGCTGTTTCATTGTAATTCACACCTATAAGCTGTAAATACCGGCATTCACAGGCATAGACAGGATTGCAGCACAGTTGATGCCATCATCAGAATCTTTTATGTGTTTACAGATGACAGAACCCATTGTCAGGTGTATAATGAGAAAAAAACAGAAAGGGAGGAACATCATTTTGGAACAGAATAACGGCATTATGGGGATGGATGCTTTACTGGAAAAACTCCCCAGAGAATATCAGAACTGGTTTTGTTTTGGACATATACTGAAATTTGAATACAAAGAGATATTTGATTATGAAAACTGGGATACCAGATACAATGCCGAACTGATTCTATCAAACGATTCAGAAACTTATAAAATACGGCTGTTGCTAAAACATATCAGCGGAGAATTTACCATCCGGGTAACGGAAGACATCGTTGGACTGAATATCCGCAATCTGACCGGAAGCGGTCTGGAATCCTGCAATCATTTTCATATCTATGATTTTGAAAACGACGCTGTTTCCATTTATTGTGAAGAAATTGAAGCAGAGCTGCTGGAACATTCATAATAGATACAGACAATAGAAAGTACGCTTTGAAAATGTTCTGTTGTCATAAACAAACGGCACAGACCGGGAGCAGATCCGGCTGTGCCGTATTCAATATCATGTTACCCCCATTGCTTACAGAGGGGCATTTCATTTCTCCAATTCCCGGATCAGGTTTACCATTTCTATAGCGCCAGCCGCACATTCTGCACCTTTATTTCCTGCCTTCGTTCCTGCCCGTTCAATGGCCTGCTCGATATTTTCCGTTGTAAGCACACCAAACATAACAGGAACACCCGCCTCAAGAGATACATGTGCGATGCCTTTGGATACTTCATTGCACACATAGTCATAATGGGAAGTGGCCCCCCTGATCACAGCGCCCAGACAGATAATGGCGTCGTATTTGCCGCTCTCCGCCATCTTTCTGGCAATCACCGGAATCTCAAATGCACCCGGCACCCAGGCAGTTACAATATCTTCATCCGCCACCTCATGCCTGCGCAGCACATCCAGCGCGCCGCCCAACAGTCTGGAAGTGATAAACTCATTAAACCTTGCGGCAACGATGCCCACTTTCATGCCTCTGCCTGTCATTTTTCCTTCTGCTACTCTCATATCCCTGTCCTCCGATTTTCTTTAAAATGTTTCCTGATTGTATGATGGTTACCATCCTGACTTTTGATGGTTTAACCCGCTTCATAATCTACCATATGCCCCATTTTCAACTGTTTGGTACGCAGATAAAACCGGTTATATTTACCCGCCTCTATCTGTATGGGCACCCGCTCCTGAATCTCCATGCCATAATCGGACAACTCATACAGTTTATCCGGATTATTGGTCAGCAGGCGAAGAGACTTAGCCCCCAAATCCCGCAGAATCTGCGCTCCAATATAATATTCCCGCTCGTCTCCTGCAAATCCCAGGGCCAGATTGGCTTCCAGTGTATCCATCCCCTGGTCCTGCAATGCATAGGCTTTCAGTTTATTGACAAGACCGATTCCGCGGCCTTCCTGACGCATATACAGCAGGATGCCCCTGCCTTCTGCCTCTATCTGCTGCATCGCCGCCTCCAACTGCTGCCCGCAGTCGCATCTGGCGGAGCCAAAAGCGTCTCCTGTCAGGCATTCCGAATGTACCCGGCATAACAGTCCCTGCCCATCACCGATTTCCCCTTTTACAAGCGCCACATGGTGCTCTCCGTTGAGCAGATTTACATAAGCGTATGCGGTAAAATCTCCGTATTTGGTGGGAAGGGCTGTCACGGCCTCTCTGCTCACCAGTTTTTCCCTGCGTTTGCGATATGACTGCAATGCCTGGATAGTTATACAGACCAGTCCGTGCTCTTTTGCCAGCGCAAGCAGCTCCGGTGTCCGCATCATAGTTCCGTCCTGAGCCATAATTTCACAACACAGACCGCATTCCTTTAATCCGGCCAACCGCATCAGATCCACAGTAGCTTCTGTATGTCCCGGACGCTCCAGCACGCCCCGCTCCCTTGCCCGCAGCGGAAACATATGCCCCGGACGCCGGAATTCTTCCGGCCTTGCGTCCTCTGCGACACAGCGCAGCGCCGTCATACTCCGTTCCTCTGCGGAAATGCCTGTAGTGGTATCCACATGGTCTATGGAAACGGTAAATGCCGTTTCATGGTTATCCATATTCCGTTCAGTCATCTGGGGAAGCATCAATCTGTCACAATACTCTCCACTCATGGGCATACAAATCAGACCTTTTCCATGAACTGCCATAAAGTTCACATTGGCACAATCTGCGAACTGGGCCGCACAGATAAAATCCCCTTCGTTCTCCCTGTTTTCATCGTCTGTCACCATAATGATATGGCCTCTGCGCAGTTCTTCCAGCGCCTGTTCAACCGTTCCAAATCCTTCCATTTCCCTCTCCTTCCATATTCCGTCATCCGCTTTATAAAAATCCGTTTTCCGCCAGAAAGTCCGCACTGATACCCGGCTTCCCCCTTCCGGTTTCCAACAGTTTTTCCACATATTTACCGATGCAGTCATTCTCCAGGTTCAGCATATCTCCCCGTTTTTTTTCCGACAGTGTTGTCATATTCCGTGTATGGGGAATGACCGACACCTGGAAGCTGTCTGTCCCTGCCTTTGCCACCGTCAGACTGATTCCGTCCACAGCTATGGAACCCTTTTCCACAATATAACGCAGTATACCTGCCGGGGCAGAAATTTCATACCAGACGGCATTTTCATCCTTCCATGTACGCTTCACCCGCCCCACGCCGTCGATATGTCCCGACACAATATGGCCGCCAAAACGTCCGTCAGCCGCCATGGCCCGCTCCAGATTCACCCGCATCCCCGCCTGAAACATAGCCCCGTTGCTCCGGTCGAATGTCTCATGCATCACATCCACGGTAAATCCGCTGCCCTCCAGACCGGTAACCGTAAGGCAGATGCCGTTTACCGCAATACTGTCACCGATTTTCACACCTGACAGGATTTCTCCGGCTTCAATGGTCAAACTCCCCGATGTGTTTCCCTTCCGCACACTCCGTATAGTGCCAATCTCTTCTATAATCCCTGTAAACACCCATTCACATCCTCTCCGTCTCTGCTGCGTATACTCTCTATTAAAATATCGTCCCCATAAAACCGTACCGATGTAATCTGTAAAGCTTTGGCCTGTGTGGGAAACTCCACCCCCTGACCGCCTATCGGGCCCCTGCTGGCCACGCCGCCAAACAGCCGGGGCGCAATATAGCAATGAAGCGCCTGCACAATATCCGACTCCAGGGCAGAACCGTTCAGCGCACTGCCTCCTTCCAGATAGATACTGTCAATGCCTTCCCGCCCCAGTATCTCCATCGCCGCCTGCAAATCCACATGCCCTTTTCTTTCCGGTATTTCCAGTATCCGGCATCCCTTTTCCAGATAAGGCGCCTGCAGGGACACATCGCTGACGCAGGTCAGAAACCAGGTGGGGATTTCCCCGGCAGTCTCCACCACACGGGCCGTAAGAGGCGTTTGCAGACGTGTATCACAGATCAGCCGCACAGGCGACCTGCCGCCGGGTACCCTGCAGTTCAGCATGGGATCATCTGCCAGTACAGTGCCCGTTCCCGTCATAATCGCCATGTGCCGATTGCGGTCCTCATGCACCCGTATTCTGGCCGGGCTGGACGTAATCCATTTGGAATGCCCGGCCCGGGTAGCCGTACGCCCATCCATCGTCATGGCATATTTCATGGTTACATAGGGCGTCCCGTTTTGTATATAGTGGAAAAAAATGCGGTTCAATGCATCACACCGGTCCCGCAGTACCCCTTCCGTAACCGCAATCCCCGCTTCCCGCAATATCCGGACGCCTTCTCCCGACACAAGCGGATTGGGATCAGGAGAACCGATTACCACCCGGCTGATCTTATGAGCCAGAATGGCCTCCGTACAGGGCGGTGTCTTGCCATGGTGGCAGCAAGGTTCCAATGTGACATAGAGCGTCCCTCCTTCCGCCCCCTCATGACAGGCAGCCAGCGCATTTCGCTCCGCATGAAGCCCGCCAAACCGCTCATGCCAGCCCTCACCGATGATTGATCCATCCCTGACAACCACCGCCCCCACCAGAGGATTGGGATTCACCCTGCCTGCTCCCTTTTCTGCCAGGGAAAGAGCCCGTTCCATATAAAACATATCTTCTGCCTTTGTCATAGTCTGCCTCCCAAACAAACATACGCTTCACACATTTTTGCCTTTCTTCATCCGGCTTTCCTGTATCCGGCACAACAAAAAATAAACGTTCCATCGCTTCTGTTGACATAAAAAACAGCTTCCACTAATCCTTCAGAAGCCGTTTCAAATACCTGGCAATACTGTCTCTGCTGCGCCGCCAGTACACGTTCTCCTGGCCTTTTCTATCATTTTCAGCAGAAACCTTTGATACAGTCATAGAAAACCCGCTTTGCAAATTTTCTATGAAACAATAGATTGCCGGCTTCGCCAGCAAACCTATTGTCATGAATAAAAAACTCCGAAATGTTTCCATTTCAGAGTCTGCACACTGTACCATGCAACAAAGTCCATTGCTGCATTGCCATCTTATCTTCTTCCATCCAGACTTTACTGTCGGCTTCGGAATTGCACCGAATCATGCCTTACGGCTCGTGGGCTGTACCACCGGTTGGGAAATGAACCCGACCCTGAAGATTACTATTTTATTCTATCTTTTACCACAGGTAAAACCTGTCTCCGTTCCTATAAGCTGATATCAATATTCGCGCCTATATCCGGATTGACTGAGAGTTCCATTGCGGAAGAATCAATCATCGACGCCATCGCGCTTCCCTGTTCAAGCGCTGTGTCCATCGCCTTGCTAAGTACCGCCACACCCACATCCCGTAATGCTTTTGTCTGTGAAAGCGCCATTGACAACTCCGGAATATTCATAACTCTGTCCCCTTCCGTCTAAAAATCCTTATCTGTATTCAGCATAGCACAATCCGGTCTGTTTTGCAAGTTCCAATTCTTCCCCTGTCAGTGCCCGGACGCAAAACGCTTTGTTATACTGCCAGTGCCCGGTCGTAAAACGCCCCGTTATACCGCCGGGCAGTTTATTCAATCCCAACATCTTCCGGCCAGGCACTGTCAATCAGGGTGTACTCCAGACCATATTGCCGGCACATGTTTAACGTTTCCCCATGATCTCGGAGCAAAGATTCCATTGTACACTCCGAGTCATCCAGCCTGGTTTCTATAACGCTGGCATATGCCTGTATTTCCCGGAAATGATCCTGTATATAAGATTTACTCATGACCAGACAGCGATATTTTATGTGCGCAAGATATGTTTCCTCAAAATCCTTTGCCCAGTCAAAGGGAATATAACAGCCCTCAACGATCAGATTCTGATGGTTTTCGATTACGGTTTTTATCATTTCTCTGACCACAGGCCACAGACAGTCTGTTAACGCTTTATCATCACTCATTGGAGTCAGTCTGGTATTTCCGCTTCGAATCAGTCCCATTTTCAGGTGATCAATGGAAAAATAGGGGTATCCATATTTTTCAAGCATCTTTTGTGCCAATGCAGTTTTCCCCGTATGTGACGCACCTGCGATCAGTAGAACCATATTGCCCCCACTCCCATCCAAATGTTTATTTCATTATAACATTAAGCCCATGACAATGGAATCTTCCATTTAACAGATTTTTCATACGGTTTCAGACACCCTTATGCCGGTTAGATTGTCAGACTTTTACCTATCACACATTGACGTCTGAAACCCGCCGCGATAAAATAAGAACAATGATTCCAAGGAGCAGAAAACCTATGTTTTATAAAGCAATCGTTATCGGCTGCCCCGGTGCGGGGAAAAGTACGTTTTCCAGAAATCTGAAAGATAAAACAGGCCTGCCGTTATACCATCTGGATATGCTATGGCATAAGCCAGACAAAACTACGATCAGCAGGGATGCATTTGATGCCCGGTTAAAAACGATTGTTTCGGGAGATAAATGGATTATTGACGGAAACTATGGCAGAACACTTGAAATGCGGTTTGCGTCCTGCGATACTGTTTTTTTATTGGATTTGCCAGTTGACGAATGCCTTACAGCGGCGGCATCACGTATCGGAAAACCTCGTGAAGATTTTCCATGGACAGAGACAGAATTTGATGAAGAATTCAGACAGTGGATACTGGACTTCCCCAAAAATGAAATGCCGGCAGTCTATGAACTGATTGCAAAATACAAACAGGAGAAAACCATTTACATTTTTCATACAAGAAATGATATAGAAAATTATTTGTCTCTTATCTGAACAAAGTTTTGTAACAACCGGCATCAGAATAAGTAATGCAGTGAAGGTATATTGCAGTGTGTGGAGATGGAATATGACTTACGATGGGATTTATAAATTGATCGCTTCCGCCGAATCATCAGGCCCTGAAATGTTTTGGGAATATGATGGTCAGTTTTTTATGCTGTTTTATGACAGATTCATGTACACGCCCTTTATGGATATTCCGGATATTGCCTTTATGTATATGGAAATAAACAACTGGCAGGGAATGAGTGTACGATGCGGAGTGTGGCAATATTATGAGAGCGGATCATTCCAAACAGGAAAATTTGAACGGGTGTTGTCTTATCTGAGAACAAATCATGAAGAAGAAATGGCATCTGTTTATGCGTGTGGCATACACGATTATGCAAATGAAAAATATCAGGAAAACTATGACTATCCGGAAGAATGGTTCGATGAAACGGATAAAATAGACAAATGGATAAGCGTTCATGAACAGTCCATCTATCAATGGATGTATGATCTGATTATGAACCATAAAAGCGACCTGTTGAATTTGGGTGAAACGTAGGTTTGTGTAAATGCCCTCGTGATTCTCCTTCAAAAACCGCTGCCTCATTTTCCCATACGTTCCGATCTGATATTCCGTTGTATCCGAACGTTTGAGGTCGGGAATCAGGTAATCGCCTTCCCGATAGCATGTAATCCCCATATACAGCCCCATATGTTGTATTTTAGCAGATGCGCATTTCCGCTAAAATACAGCGTTTTACGGAAATGCGCATCTGCAGTCCACAACCTATCACATCTGACGCTTTATAATCATTTACAACCTAACAATCCTGTGTTTCATCTGACGCTTTGTCTTCTTTTATCTTTAAATTATGCAGATATCTGCGCAGTACACACAGAAGTGACACACTGATAACCGAAACAAAATCTTCAAACGTTGTGGTCGTACCTACAATCATATGACGCGCCACAAGGAAAATCAAAATTTCCATCACATTGTCCGCATTGGGACGGCATAACATCTGTAAAAACTCAATGCCAATCACAAGCATCAGCACCTGTTCCAGATAATGTATAAATCCGGAAGTATCCTGCAGAAGCTGCTGAAATGTCTGCCCCTGACGCAACAGGCTGAATGCCGAAAACAAAATTCCAATCAATACCAGCCCGGCAGCAAGCAGTTCCAACACCTCGCATATTCTGTGTATACCTTTTTTAATTTTTTCCATTTTTACCTCCCGGAAAATGTTTGCGTCTTTTGCACAATGCCTTCTTCCCAATACATGCAATATATACGATGTTTTCACGTTTGTCAACGTCATATCTTGCATCAGTTGTAGTAATGGCACTTTGATTCGTTTTTCACGTTTCTTTCCCCTTTATACACCTTCCTGCCTTTTTCAGAGAAACACCGCATACAGTTGTGCATCCCCAGTGACGTTTTGTAAAGGACTTTTTGAACCTTTCCAAAGTTAGTTGATTTTGCGTTTTAATTCAAGCCGCAACACTTTCCCTTTCAGCAACTCAAAACTGTTGCGGCCATACATGATCCTTTTGACAACTTTCAGCTTGTTCACACTTCCTTCTGCCAGTCCATTATTGT
>CAJUSK010000034.1 GCA_910589075.1 uncultured Lachnospiraceae bacterium | reverse complement strand
TTTTTGTGCTATAAGCACTTGCTACACCACCCGCATAGCAGGTGGTTTTCTGTTTCGCACGTCTCCGTTTTTCGGAACACGAAAAACTCCGCCGCACTCAACCGGCTAAAGCCGATAACAAAAGTGCGCTTCGCACACTCTCGCGTCCAAACTTTCCGGAAAGCGCAGCTTTTGTTCCGCGCGCGAAGCTGCGCATCCCTTTTGTTTCATAGGACGCACTTTCCTATGAAAGAACAAAAGTGCGCTTCGCACACTTTCCTGTGAAATAAAAAAGCTCCGGACCCATATCTATCCAAAGCTCTTTTCCGGTCAGCCGTCGGTACGCCCTGTCCGCTATTTTTCAAATGCCTTTTCAACCTGCGCGATTGCTGTTTTCTGCATGGGAATGCGGCAGTTCTTATTATTACCGAACTCTACGATGACCGTATCGTCTGTAATATCAATAATAATGCCATAGAAACCGCTGGTTGTCAGGATACTGTCACCGATTTCCAACGTGGACAGCATCGCACCCACACGCTTCTGCTCTTTCTTCTGGGGGCGGATCATCATAAAATAGCAAAATGCCGCAATCACGATAATATATACTACCAAAACCATTCCCTGGCCTTCAGCGCCAGGCGCCGTTAATAATATTCCCATTCCTTTTCCTCCTGAATCAATTACAATCTAACGAATATCATACCCAAAAACGGACAATTAGGCAAGTCTTTTCTGAAAAACAACCTACCTGCCCTGTTCCATACCGTCCAGTTTTGCCTTTTTATAGGCGGCAAAGCGCCCTTCATCCAATGCTTCCCGGATTTCCGCCATCATCCTGTTATAAAAAGAAAGATTATGCAGCACGCACAGACGCATCCCCAGCATTTCCTTCGCCTTGAGCAAATGCCGGATATAGGCCCTGGAATATCGTCTGCAGGCCGGGCACTCACAGCCTTCCTCAATGGGGCGGGCATCCTTTTCATAACATGCGTTAAACAGATTGAGCTTTCCCCTGTCTGTATACACATGTCCGTGCCGTCCGTTCCGTGACGGATACACACAGTCAAAGAAATCCACCCCTCGTTCCACACCCTCCAGTATATTGGCAGGTGTCCCCACACCCATCAGATAAACCGGCTTGTCCACGGGCAGATATGGAACGGTTTCTTCCAATATAAAATACATCTCTTCATGAGTCTCTCCCACCGCCAGTCCGCCAATGGCATAGCCGTCCAGTTCCAGTTCTGCGATCCGCCGCGCATGTTCAATTCGAATATCCGCAAATACGGCGCCCTGATTAATGCCGAAGAGGAGCTGATTTCTGTTCAGGGTATCTTCCAGAGCATTCAGCCGGGCCATTTCATCCTTACACCGCACAAGCCAGCGGGTCGTCCGATCCACAGATGCCTGTACATAGTCTCTGTCAGCACGGCTGGAAGGGCACTCGTCAAAAGCCATAGCTATGGTAGAGGCCAGGTTAGACTGAATCCTCATACTTTCCTCCGGCCCCATAAAAATCTTTCGGCCGTCAATATGAGAATTAAAATACACCCCTTCTTCTTTGATCCTGCGCAGCCCCGCCAGTGAAAACACCTGAAACCCGCCGGAATCGGTCAGAATGGGCCTGTTCCATGACATAAATTTGTGCAGACCGCCCAGTTGCCGGATGAGTGTATCTCCCGGACGCACATGCAGATGATACGTATTGGAGAGTTCCACCTGGGTCCCGATCTGTTCCAGATCTTCCGTGGAAACAGCGCCTTTGATAGCCGCCACTGTCCCCACATTCATAAATACCGGCGTCTGGATCACACCGTGTACCGTATGCAGTTCCCCTCGTCTGGCACGGCCTTCCTGCCTGAGGAGATGATAATTTGCCTGTTTCATGTACGCTGTAAACTGTCTATCAATTCTTCCAGACAGATTCCTTTCTCTTTCATTACACCTGCCGCCTCTTTTCCCACATAGCGGAAATGCCACGGCTCATATTCAATACCGGTTATGTATTCTTTCCCTTTCGGATAGCGCAGCGTAAATCCATATTCATAACTGTGCGCCTCCAGCCATTGCCCGGCCTGTGTTTCTCCATAGCCTTCATTCAGATTATAATAGGTACTGCACACAATATCCAGCGCCAGTCCGATCTGATGCTCACTGGCGCCCGGTACAGTCACCGCCTGGGAAGAAACCTTATAGGCATCGATATAGCTCATACCCTTATCCATGTATGCCTTGACTTTTCGTTCAAACAGAACCTTCTGCCGGTTCAGGTCACGATAGGGAGAACAGATGACCAGATTGATGCCGTCGCTTTTGGCCGCCTGCAGCATGGCCAGCAGATCATCAATAATCCGCACGTCACACTCCATGGACCCTTTGATCGTTCCCAGTTCAAAGGTATAATCTTCCGGAATCGGATGCTGTTTGTTGATCAGCAGAAGACGCCAGTCATCCCTGTCAAACACCACATCTTCCGCGGAAACCCGCTCCGGCGCAGCCGCCTCTTGTGGCGCACCGTCATTTTCCTCCAGAATTTCGTCCGATGTGTATTTGTCCACATCTTCCATATGCTCCAGTTCTATATCCTCATAACCGTCCATCACATCGGCATCATCCAGTACAGCCTCCGCCGCCGGCAAAGTTTCCTGTGCGGAAACCTGCACTGCCGCTTCTTTCTCCTCGATGAAAGCGGTTCTGTCCCGGGGCGCAGACTCACCTGCCAGGCCGGTCGGTTCCATATCCTCAAAAACAGGAAACGAAAAACTGCTGCTGAGAACAAAAAAAAGGAATATGGCAAAAAGGCTGGCATACCGCTTCCCATTGGCTTCCAGAGCATCCAGCAGTCTGTTATAAACAAGGGCTGCCATAAAAAAAGGCTGCAAAACCCATTTCATATGCTTTTTTTCAGTTCCCGGATCCGGCTTTTCTTTTGTTGGATGTTTCATACTGTTTCCTCATTGTTACGACTCTCATATTGGACTATCTTAACACAGAACGTACAGAATACTCAATCCCTTTTTCACATTTTATTTCCCGCCAGGCACTTGTGAAACCCTGCAATATTTTATATACTGATACGGATAAGACAACCGTCGAAAGTACGCTTTGTGATAAAAGCACCTTTGGAAACTTTTTATTCGCAAGAATCATATCTGTGCCACGTATACGGACAGAGGGAGGAAATTATGGCAGGTTCAATCTTCGGAAAATGTTTCAGAATCACAACATGGGGCGAATCCCATGGGCCCGCGCTGGGCGTAGTCATTGACGGCTGTCCGGCAGGGCTGGCTCTATCAGAAGAGGATATCCAGCCCTGGATGGACAGGCGCAAACCCGGACAGACCGGTATTTCCACACCCCGGAAGGAAGCGGACAGAGTCCGGATCCTTTCCGGGGTATTTGAGGGAGTCACCACCGGCACCCCCATCTCTCTGATGGTGGAAAATACCTCCCAGAAATCCAGAGATTACAGTGATATTGCGTCCTGTTACCGTCCTGGCCATGCCGATTATACCTTTGACCGGAAATATGGATTTCGGGATTACCGGGGCGGCGGACGCTCTTCCGGCAGGGAAACGGTGGGACGGGTGGCCGGCGGTGCCATTGCCGCAAAACTGCTGCGCACAATGGGCATCACCCTGTGCGCTTACACAAAAGCCATTGGCCCCGTCCGTGTGGACGATACACAATTTCATATGGAAGCCATCCGCAATACCCCCACCGCCATGCCTGACTACGACGCCAGCGCAAAGGCCGAAGCCTATCTGAAAACCTGTATGGAAGAAAAGGATTCCGCAGGCGGCATCATCGAATGCCGTATTGAAGGCATGCCGGCAGGCATCGGAGAGACCGTATTCGATAAGCTGGACGCCTGTCTGGGCAAGGCACTCTTCTCCATCGGCGCAGTGAAAGCTGTGGAAATCGGAGACGGCTTTCAGGCCGCCGCGGCAAAAGGATCGGAAAATAATGACGCATTTGTCATTTCCAACGGAAAAATTACAAAAAAAACCAACCATGCAGGAGGGATCCTGGGTGGCATGAGCGACGGATCACCCATTGTGCTGCGCGCCTATATAAAACCCACCCCTTCCATTTTCCGGCAGCAGGAAACCGTCAATGCAAAGGGAGAACCCATCACCCTGGAAATCAGGGGACGCCATGACCCCGTGATTGTTCCCAGAGCCGTGGTGGTGGTGGAGGCTATGGCCGCCCTGGTCATTGTGGATCTGTTGTTTGAAAATATGTACGCGGGAATGGACGGTATTCTGGATTTTTATCATATCCGGCCGTGACAGATGTGTCCAAAAATCACTGCTTTCTCAGATATTCGATTGCTATATGTGAAAAGAACCGATCACCGGAGGGATTTTCTTTGTCCCTGGACGTTATCGGTTCTTTTCTGCGATTCTGCCATTGTTATATACGATTAGTTGTTAATCAGCTTATCCTCATCACTCCAGCTATACAGTTTCCTGATTTCCTCGCCGATTACCTCAGACGGATGTTCGCCGGCCAGCTTCCGCATAGCGCGGAAATGTACCTGTTTTCCGGCATCGGACATATCCAGCAGGAATTCTTTTGCAAAAGTGCCGTCCTGAATATCGGACAGGATCTTCTTCATTGCCTTTTTGGTTTCTTCCGTAATAATTTTGGGGCCTGTGACATAGTCACCATATTCCGCCGTGTTGGAAATGGAATACCGCATACCGGAAAAACCGGACTGGTAAATCAGATCCACAATCAGTTTCATCTCGTGAATGCATTCAAAATATGCATTCCTGGGATCGTAGCCTGCTTCCACCAATGTCTCAAAGCCTGCCTGCATCAGTGCACAGACGCCGCCACACAACACTGCCTGCTCACCAAAGAGGTCTGTCTCCGTCTCTGTACGGAATGTTGTCTCCAGAACGCCTGCTCTGGCACCTCCGATTCCCAGCGCATATGCCAGCGCCAGATCTTTTGCCTTACCTGTATAGTCCTGCTCTACCGCGATCAGACAGGGAACACCTTTCCCTTCCTGGTATTCGCTTCTCACCGTATGGCCCGGTCCTTTGGGCGCAATCATGGTAACATCCACATTGGCCGGCGGCACGATACAGCCGAAATGGATATTGAATCCATGAGCAAACATCAGCATATTGCCCTCTTCCAGATTGGGTGCAATATCATGTGTATAAAGAGCCGCCTGTTTTTCATCATTGATCAGAATCATAATGATGTCCGCGCGCTTTGCCGCTTCCGCAGCCGTGAACACCTCAAATCCCTGCTCCTGTGCCCTGTTCCATGATTTAGAGCCTTCATACAGGCCGATGATGACATTGCAGCCGGACTCTTTCAGATTCAGCGCGTGGGCATGTCCCTGACTGCCATAGCCGATAATTGCGATTGTTTTACCTTCCAGCAAAGAAAGGTTGCAGTCTTCCTGATAGTAAATATTTGCCATTTTCTTTTCCTCCGTCATTTTGCTTTCTTTCACAGGATGAGAACAGATCCCGTCCTAAAAATACACTACATTTTCCACACCACGCCCCAGGCCTGCAATTCCTGTCCGGGCAAGCTCCAGAATCTCATAACCTTCCAGAAGACTTAAAAACGCTTCTATCTTTGCCTGATCTCCTGTCAGTTCAATGGTAAGGCTCTCCGCGCATACATCAATAATTTTAGCGCGGAAAATATCGGTTACGCTGATTACGCCCTCTCTCTGTGCTGCTGTGGCCGCCACTTTAATCAACGCCAGTTCCCTGTAGACGCTGTTTGCCGGCTTCAGTTCGCGGATGTCCCGGACATCCACCAGTTTCTCAACCTGTTTCTCAATCTGATCCAGAATCTCATCGTCGCCGCTTGCCACTATGGTAATCCGGGTAAATCTGGGATCTGCGGTCACACCGGCAGTAATACTCTCAATATTATACCCCCGCCTTGAGAAAAGACCTGAAATACGGCTTAAAACACCTGAAGTGTTATCAACCAGAAGCTGAAATACTTTCTTATGCATAATCCACTTCCTCTTTTTCTTTTCTATGCCTGTCTGTGGCCGCTGTGAAACAGACCACCTCTCATTTACCCATTCTAGCAACAAAAATTTTTCCTGTCAATGTATGCATACGGAGAATATCTGTTATAACGCAAAGTTATGGAGAAACAAACTGTCCCGGCTCATCCCTGTGAAATCTGTCAAAATAATAGGAAGACATATATTCATCATTGAAGTATTCGATATGCTTCACGCCCATTGCGCGTAGCTGCGCTTCGATTTCACGGTAATACAGATTGCAGATAAATACGCCGCAGTCATCCGGCAGGTCTTTCAACGCCTCCGGGCTTTTTACCTCCAGGCCGCAGAAGGATGTGCCCCACAGAGCCTGATTGTTGTCACAGGTAAACAGGGGCGGGTATATAGCACCATAACATTTCATATAGTTGCGGCACATATTGCCTGCGCCGAACAGGGCGATGGATCTGTATTTTTTCAGGGTATTTTCCAGGTTTGCCTGCAGGAGGAAATAGTCGGCTACTGCTTTGCACAGGGACAGTATGTGGGGACGCAGCAGCGGTGAAAAAGACTGTATGGTATGCACCATATCCAGAATCAGGCAGCCGTCAAATCCTGACTGCCGCAATCCCCGGATCACCCCCAGCCAGTCTGTATCATGGCTTTGTCCCCAGCCGCCTGTAAACGGAAGACGCCGCATATCATGCTGCCCGTCATTTTCTGTCAAGATGACAGCCTGCAGGCGCGCCCCCAGCCCCAGAATAAACGCCTGCATATCCTGGGCGCACAGGTTGCAATATCCGGTATCCATACAGAATCCAAACCGCTCCATACCTGCAAGACAGTTTAAATCATCCACCCACTGGGCAGCCGTCCTGCCATCCGAGCAGACGCCGCGTTTAAAACGGCGGTTATGGACAGCATATTGATTCGTTAACAGAAGTTTTGTATCAGCCAGCCTGCACGCCTCACTGAGCGCCAGATAATACTTTCTGTTTTCCTCCCATACCCTGTCATGCTCCAATCCGACAAACAGCGGCTGTACAATAATCTGCCCGCACCCCGCTGTTTCGCAGGCCGCAAGGCAATCCAGACTGAGCTGCAAAATGAGAGGATGCAAGTCTTCCATACAGGAAAAATGGCTGAAAAACGGCAGTTTTGCGATGGGAAATTCCATTTTAAATTTCTTGGCCGTACTGAAAAACTCCCGGTACAACTCCCGAACCAGTTCCGGCCTGTGTTTCTTTTGCCGGATCAGTTCCGCCGACGTAAACATGGAAAAATCCAGTAAAAGCCGTTTAAATCCCGCAGCAGCCAAATCTCCCATTCCCTGCCATGGTCTAAGTGTACTTACTGTTTCATAAATAGATGGAATCGCTTCCATAGCCCCGCTCCTTCCTTGCCCTTATTTACATACCACCTTATGCGTCTTTGAAAATCCTGCGGCTGATCTGTTCTTTGATTTCCGTGGAACTGGTCGTTTCCGTATAGGGCAGAAAGACCATATCCGAACCGTGCTGCCGTAAAAAAATCTTCCTCGCCTGCCAGTCCGGATTGTCCGCATAATCGCTTCCTGAAAACTGAGCATCAAAATGATACATATAAAAAGCGTCTTCCGTATTAGGTCTGTCGGGAGGTATCATAACCGCTTCGTCCACATAGCGGCACGCCTGTACGATGGCCAGCCGTTCTTCAAAAGGGATATAAGGGCGGGTTTTCTTGCTTTTTATTACCTGCTCATCCGACACAATTCCCACAATCAGATAATCGCATTGCTCTTTTGCCCGCCTGAAGATATTCAAATGTCCGATATGAAACAAGTCAAACACACCCGCCACATACCCGATATGATATTTACCAGGCTTCCTGCCCACTTCCTGACAAGGCACTTTCAGCGGTCTCTCATAATCAACCCGCGGATCATAGACAGAAATGTCCTGAATATCCATGGCATCCAGCTGAGAAAGGACATCTCCATAATATTTAATACAAACAAAGACTTTCAATGGGTCTTTTATTCCCTGCAGAACAGTTGGGTTATATATTTTCACCCCCAACAATGTCTCTCCCCACCTGCTTTCCTGATTATCTACAATACCTGCAATCTCATAATACCTGCCAAATTGTGTTATAAATTCTCTGGCATAATTACCGGAACCGAACAGATAAATCTTTTTGCCGCCCGTTCCTTTGAAAATATTGGTAAACAGCCGCTCGTATGCTTCCTGGCTGTAATCCATCCGGAATCTGTTGGCAAAGACTGTCTTCCATTCCCGTCTGTGCAGCCTGTGGTACCCGGAAAGTTCCTTTTCATTTCTCAGTTCTGTCAAAAACTTATTCCCTGTTGCTCTCCAGATATCCTGATGTCTGAAGAGCCGGAAACGTTTTAACAGCTCTTCCTTCGCATATACCAGATCCAGTTCCGGATGATCCCTGTATATGAAATCAATAGTACGGATCAGGATCACATTGGCCGGAAGATTTTCCAGGAAAAATTCCTGATCAAAGAAAACAAATCCTTGCTCCGTATGGAAACAGTTAATGGAAACCAGATCTACATATCCCCGCTTTAAAATAACACCGATATCCCTTTGTTCCTCCTCGCTGCCAAAAGCCCTCTGTTTCCACAAATCAATATCCGGATCATCTTTTTTCCGGTTTTTCCACCACGGATCAAACTGCTGCCAGTTCACTTCTTCATAAGGGACATGCTCGGAAGAATCCAGGATCATCTGTCTGAATACTTCAATTTCGCCAATAAAAGCATCTTTATCCCGTCTCAGCAGTTCTCTGAAATACTCTGTTGCAATCGTTCCGTCTATATAGGGCATTTTATATGTATCCAATTCCGCACAGGCCTTTGTCACAGGCACTTTATGCCTGCGTAAATATTCTGTATTATCCAGCAAAACCTGTATCTTCTGCCTGCCTTCCGGGTACAATGCCTTTTTCTCCACCCATGCTCCGCTTTTTATAAGAGTCGCCATAGCCTCCGTGCGGCGGCGGTCCCCCTGTACCGTAATCTGATCCGCGTCCGACAATGTGCCACCAACCGTACATTCCATCATAAATCCATTGGCCATGGGATGAAACATCCGATTTTCCAGAAGTGTTTTATACAGACGCTCTTCTTCCAGGAAAATTGTGCCCGGACTTTTATACTGCGGAAATATTCGTACATCCATGGACTCGTTTGGCATATATCCCTCTGCCAGCAAAATTTGAGGCCGTATCAGTTCCGGCATGACTGCGTATATTTTGTATTTTAAAAATCCGGCCCACGCCAGCATCCTTTCCAATTCTGCCCTGGAATATGCCCTGCCACCATTCATCCGGATTCTGTGTTCTCCGATTTTCTCATAATTATCTATTCCATCCAGCACGTGGCCGGAAAAGAAATCCTTATCTCCACAGAAATAACGAATGGCAAGCCGGTTCTCCGCACCGATCAACAATTTCCCCGTATCATTTAACAGCCTTTTTAAAGTTGACAACAGTTGTTCCGGTCCGGAGCTCCGCTCCAAAATACCAACACCCACTATATAATCAAAAAGTTCTCCATCCAATCCCGTTTCCGGACCATCCAAAGCAGAAAGGGCCGCTCTTTTCAATCGGACATTCTTTTTTTCAAGTGCTTCCGGCAGCACATCACATTCCGGTCTGCCGCCGGAAATAAAAAGCACTTTCGTATCCGGTCCAAAATCATACCAGGCAATCAGAGCTTTGGGCAAATCTTCTATTATTTTGTCTGTTTCCATATCTCCCCCACCGTCTTTCTTATTTCCAACATATGTTTGATTCCCTTATCCGGATTATACTGCCCGCTCCAGCCCAGACGTTCCAGTCTGGAAGCATCCAATACTGCATACTCAATGGGCGTATGTTCCTTTTCCTCTGTTTCATCCGGTATTTTCCTGATGCACCCCACCTTGGCCGTCTCCGATAAAAGAGCGGCAAACTCCGCAATTGTAAGAATTGAATCTTTATTTGCCACATTGTATGCTTCTCCGGAAACGCCGTCGAGCAACGCTGTGAGAATGCCCGAAGCACAGTCGGCCACATAGGTATAACTCCGCAGTTGTTTCCCGGCGCTATGCAGGACAATCTCTTTTCCGGCAGCAGCATTTTGCAGAAACTGTCCCACCGCCCGGTTATCATGGGCAGACGTACATGCCCCATACACATGGCTGAGCCGGACCACCGCCGCAGGCACATGATACTGGGCGGCAAAAGAAGCACACAATGCCTCCCCACAGCGTTTCGACACCGGATAACAGTTTCGCACATCCATGCTGTCCAACAAGCCGCCTTCTTCCTCATGGAAAGCATGGTCTGTTCCCGAACTCTTCCCGTACACCTCACCGCTGGATATATACAGAAATTTTTCTACCGGATGTTCCCTCGCATATTGAAGCAGCTGGCAGGTACCCAGCAGCGCAGGTGTCATGGTTTCCACCGGATGTTTCCGGAAAGCGGCCGGAAATCCGTCTCCCGCCGCATGTATGATATAATCCGCACAAATGTCTGCCTGCAACGGCTCCGTCACATCCTGTATCCGAAACCGCAAATTTTTTTCACTTTGAGAGGAACAAAAACGTAACATCAACTGTTCCCTGCTCCGTGCCAGCGCATACACTTCCACACCTGCGCCTGCCGTCCGGTTTGCATGTAACAGCATATCCGTAATAAACGAACCAATCATGCCCGTAGCGCCGGTAACCAGTATCCGTTTATGAAACAGTTTTTCAAAATCTACAGTTCCCCGGATTGCCTGTTCCAGATCGTTTCTGTATACTTCACTTTTTAAATACATATTATTTCAACCATTCGTCTTTTTTAGCCATCAATAACGCCTTAAATATTTCCATATCTTCCGTTGTGGTAATCTTAATATTTTTCTCCGAACCCGGACAGAAATAAACTTCTTCCCCCAGTTCCACCAGCAGTGTACAGGAGGCGGTAGAACCGTTAATCCCACGCCGCTGCGCTTCCTGATGGGCCCACAGCAGTTTCCCCAGCGGAAACGCCTGAGGTGTCTGTGTCCTTGCCAGCAATTCTCTTCGAATCAGTTCTCCCGATTTCCCGGAATCTTCTTTTCGCAACAGCATTGCCTCCACACAGGGTATCACGGTTATTGCCGAACCGTGCAGTCTGCACTCCGCAATACAACCGGATATTATCTCCTGGGAAACGTTGGGTCTGATACCGTCATGGACCAGCACCAGGTCCGTTTCATGGCAGTATTTTTCCAGTTCAGCCAACCCGTTATGTATGGATTCCTGCCCGTTCTCTCCACCTGTGACCACCCATTTCAGCTTTGTAATATTAAACTGATGGGCATATGCCTTTAACATCTCCTGCCACCCGTCTATGCACACTGCCAGAATGGCATCAATTTCCGGATGTGCCTGGAATGCCTGTAATGTATAAATGATAACCGGCTTATCACAGATATTTAAAAACTGTTTCGGTATATCCTGATTCATACGGGCGCCCCTGCCTCCGGCTATAATCATTGCCACATTCATACTGTAATCCCCCTTGATACCCGCAATCCGCACCGTCCGGTATATTTTACGGTTTATAAAAGTGTTCTTCCATATCCGTACCGTCTACATACCGGAATACACCCAGTCCTGCCAGCATATCCGTCATCTGCCGGTACATGCCGCTTCCCCTTGTAACCGCTACAATAATTGCTGCATCCGGATAGGTGCGGACGGCATCTTCGATATTCAAAACCGGCTTCCCATTTAAGGATTCATCCGTGCATCTCTGCGAAACGGCAAAGCAGCAAAGCCTGTCATAATACCCTGCGCCATACAGAATCCGGAATATGGCATCTCCCCTTCTGCCCGCGCCATAGACAATGATCCTTCCTGAAAGCCGGCTCCTGATCTCCTGCTTTTTTCCAATCACGTCCTCGCAGAGCCGGCCAGGGTCTGTCGCCACCTGATACAGCCAGTCCTCCAGGAATCCACTTCCCCTGACATACCCTTTATAAACTGCAAAATCTTTCCGAATCTGCTCACAAAACAGCCGCTTTTGCCCGTCTTCAATCCGCAAAAAAGTTCCTCTGTGTCTGTACATCCTGTAATAGCAGCAATAGGGAAGTCCCTGCCAGTCCCCTCTGTCGCGCAAGATCCGTTCCAGAAATTCATATTCCCTTGTCATGACCATGCTTTTGCTCTGATCTCTTACCGAAGCCGCCGGATTATCCTGTCTGTACAGATAAAATGCATCACTGAGCCATTTCGCCTTTCGACAATATAGGAGAGACTGAATCCAGAACCCGTTATCCTGATAGGAAGCACCGGGACTTTCGTGAAACCGTATACCATACAGTTCCAAATACTCCCTTTTATAGATTCCCGTCCAAATATTCATGTAAAAATCAAAAAAACGATTCCTGTCCGCATCACACAAAACCCGGTCATAATAACGTTCAAGCCGGTCATCATGAATTTTTCTCATATATCCTACAGATTCTATCCAATAAAAAGCATCGGATTTCACCAGTTCCAGATCGTCTTCAACAGCCGCCTGATACAATGTCTGGTACATCTCTGGCAGTATACAGTCGTCGCTCTCCACGATACCGATGTATTCGCCTTCCGCCATAGCAAGTCCGGCGTTCATGGCAGCGCCATATCCTCTGTTCTCCTGATGAATCACCCGCAGCCGCTCATCCTGTACGGCATACCCATCCAGTATTCTGCCGCTTTCATCCGTGGAACCGTCATCTATACAGATAATTTCCAGGTCATCCAGTGTCTGCATAAGGATGCTTTCCACGCACCGGGGCAGAAATTTCTCCACATTATAAACTGGCACAATCACCGAAATCTTTGGCATACTCCTCCTCCCCCTTTCTTACAGCCGGTACGCCTCCATATGATGATGAGAAACCCTGTTTCCTTCTTCCGGCAGCTCCATCCAATCTGTTCCATACAGATTTTCCAGATATTCCTGATAACCGCAGGGAACGTTTACTTCAATGTCCTCAAACGGCATCCTAAGAGTGGCATTGTATACATGTTTTTTGGTACAGTCCCTTACACCATAAGCCGTCCCCAGAACCCCCACATAGGCGGATGTATCAAAGTCATATTTTGAAAGAAATGCTTTCTGCCGTGGATACCATGTGTTGTAAACGCCAACGTCCCCATCACAGGCATAGAAATCTTCCCATATCCGTTTTTCCAGTTCGGCATACTCCGAAAAAAAGAACTGTCGCTCTTCTGCCTTTTCCGGCATCCCGATCAACGGGAAAATATCAACTGACAACGGATGGATTTTTCTTATAAATCCAAGGTTTTCCCGCACCACAATCCGTTCATCAACCATTTTTACAAATAAGTCATAATAAATTTTTCTGTCAATTTTATCCGGTATCAGCAATCCATACGGCGGATTACACAAAAACGCTTGCACAAAAATCTGATAGTCCTTCCAGGGCATAAATATATCAATATCATCATCCCATGGAATAAATCCCCTATGCCGCATGGTTCCCAGCAGTGTTCCCCCACATACCCAATACCGCAGCCCTCTTTCCAGACAAAACCGATCAATCTGGTACAACATGTCCTTCTCTCTGTTTTGAATCTCCTGTAAAGTCACTCGTTCCTTTCCACGGACAAAGTCCATGAACCCGTCCTGCCGCCAGTTATAAACCTGAAAGAAACGCCGGTTTTTCTCATAACCCAGCCCCTCTATTTTTCCCTCCGGACAGTCTGCGCAACCGCTGAGTACCACTATGGCTTCGTCAGGTATTGCCAGCCTTTCCTCCAGGGAATATATCCCGATTAGGTCTCGCCCGGAATTCAGATAACGGGCCCTGATGGATTTTATATGTCTTTGGTAACTGAGCAATGCTTCCGCATCATCCGTCACATAGCTGTCCGTCCGAAATCCGAGATTGGCAAGAACAGTCCGCATAGCAAAAGAATAGGTGTCCAGTCCGTACAAAACCAGTTTCTTGTCCGCTGTAATAACAGATTCCTTTGTCAGTCTTTTCAGTTCTTTGGCAATTTCATAAATCACACTTTCCACATAACAGTTTTTCATAAGATTCCTTTCCTGTACGAAAGCAATGCCTGTCACCACGGCATCTGTTCAAACGTAAAATAATCCCTTCCATATATTAGTCCCTGTGTATTCAACGTTTCCATAATCTCCTGACAGGCTTTCACCCCAATCAGAATTACATTTTCCCCACTTTCCAGCACAGTCTCCGGGGAAACAATTTCATACCCCTCAAATCTGCCGGTTCTATGGGAATCCGTAAATCCGGAAATTTTCATATCCGGAGCAAACAAATGCAGGATTTCTCCATACAGGTGCCCGTATTTGCCGGTTCCCCATATAAAACATTTCTTACGTTGCGTTTTTATCATTTCTCTGAGGCTGCAGAGCACAGCATATATTTTCCAGAGGTTTGTCTTTATAAAATATCCATGAGCAAATTCTTCCGGGAGCTTCAAAACACATTCCACAAACCATGCCATTTCACTTTTTACGTCCTGTATTGTATAAACAGTTCTGCTGGTCAGACCATATCCGCTTACAATATCCCGATAGGCCGCCTCCAGACTCCGGGCCACCGCCTTTGGCGAATGGTTTTCTTCCCAGGTTCTATACCCATTGTCCAATATCCGGGATATCATTCCTTTTTTCACATCTTCGGAAAACCTAAGGAGTTTTTCAGCTATATCCTCCCCGCAGAACCCGGTGCACAGATACCCGTTTTCCCAATCCCGAACCAGTTCCGGCACGCCTGCTACTGGCGTACTGATGACAGCCACATCCGCCGCCATGGCTTCCGATATCACATTGGGATAAGATTCACTCAAGCTGCCACAGATCAGCGCATCACAATTTTGGTACACAGATTCCATGTCCTCCGAAAACCCCATGATTGCAACGGATTCTTCCAGGTGCTGCTCTGCTATATATTGAGCACACCTATCGCCGTATTCCCGGTTTATATGCCCCCACAGCTGCAATGTTCCGCGCAGTCCTTTCCTGACAGCCAATTCAAATCCTCTGATCACTTCTATCTGATTTTTCCGTTCACACAACAATCCCACACATACGATGCGGAGATGATTATAATCCGGCATACATTTCTTTCTTATCCCCGTCCCGGCAAGGGTTCTGACGCACCACGACTCTGTGCCAAGATACCGGCGCCAAAATGCGGCATACATAAGCGAATCACATATGTGAAAATGGGGATAAATATCCGGATAAGGCAACCTGAAAAATTCTGGCAGCGCCTGATAAATATTCATCACATGGGGAATGGCAAGTTCTCTGCACGCCAGTTCCACAGTGGGATTCAACTGCAGGGAATGTACGATATCCGGCTTTTGCAGCTTCAAAAAATCCCTGATGTTCTCATAGCTTTCCAAAACCGCCAGGATATCCGTCCCTTCCGGCTGGCTGGATACGGAGAAATCCAGTTTGCTGACCGGAATATCCGCTGCCCGGCATAGATGCATATACTCTTCGCAGACCGCTTCCAGTCCGTATTCCGAAACGGCGATATGCACGGTTTTCCCCGTCTGTTTCATTAAAACGGCCTGACGGAGCAACGTATGTGCCGCACCCCCAAGGAATGCGTAATTATCCATAAAATACTGTATATTTTGAATCATTCCTTTACTCCTTTTGCAGGGTCTCCCCGTTCTGCACACATCCGCTATACACTGCCCCTGCAGCCACAATCTTTTCCAGCATATCGGTATATGTAAAAAATTGCCCCGCATCCATTCCCCACGCTCTCAGGTGGGCTTTTATCTCTTCTTCATACCTCACAGGCGTGATGCAGACAGAAATACGCCTGTCTGCATCCTCCGGCTTCAATACATTATAGCTTCCGAGCGTTTTCAGTTCCTGATTGGAATCAATCACCCCTATTACCGGAATATCCAGCTTTTCCAATATGTTCAGACATTCTGCGCCTCTGGCGCCCGCGCCCCAGATATAATATCCCCTCTGACAGTCAAACAGCGCCCTTGTTTCTTCCGGATGGTCCTGTAAAGCGGATTCCAGACATTTCTCTCTTTTCATGGCCTTTAGCCTGACAGTAAAAAAATCATCTATCCTCTTTCTGATACCTTTCAGGCAACTGTTCCGGGCACACGACAGGGAAGCGGCATAGTGTTCTTGCAACGCCTCATACCGCATCGTTGTACTGATCCCGCCGCCGCCAAAATATGTGAAACAATCCTCCACGCACAAAATATCCGCCCCCTTCATACAGGCGTTGATAATCCATTTGGTATCCGCTGCTATTTTATAAGATGTATCAAAGCCGCCCCATTTTCCATATAGTTCCCTTTTTACAAAAAGAGCAGGATGAGGGCAGACAACATCGTAAAAAATATTTTCTTCCGTAATTGGGTTTCGCGGAAATATATGCCGGCTTCCATTCTCAAACGTATAGATATTACCGCTGACAATATCCGCATCACTGCCGCTAAAGTATTCCCTGACCCGTTTAAACACCTCCGCTTCCGGAACATACCAGTCATCGCTGTTCAGAAAAGCCACTACGTCGCCTGATGCATACTGCAATCCTTTGTTCATGGCGTCATAGATGCCCTCGTCCGGTTCACTGATACAGATGGATATGGCATCCCTGTATGCTTCAATGATATGAACCGTCCCGTCTGTTGAGCCGCCGTCAATCATGATATATTCCAGATCATCATACTGCTGGCCAATCACGCTCTGAATCGTCCGTTCGATGGTTTCTCTGCTGTTCAGACATACTGTTATAATGGAAATTCTCATGTCAATCGTCCAGTCCCTTCATTGCTTCTAATAAATGTTTCTGAAACACTTCCATTGTAAAATTCCGTTCATAAATGTTCCGGGCCATATTCCCCATCCGTTTTGCCTGCTCTTCATGGGCAAGTACCCAGCTTATCAGAAATGCAAGCTGAGAGACATTTTCGCTTTCAAAAATCAACCCGTCCTCGCCATCCGTCACATATTCGGCAATTCCGGCAGCATCAGAGACAAGAACCAGTTTTTTATACATACATCCTTCCGCCACTACCACAGACATAGACTCCTGGCGTGAACAGCAAACCACCGCATCTATCCTGCTATACAGTTCAGGTATCTTCCGATGTTCGATCTCACCCAAGATTTTAATGCAGGGATACTCAGATACCTTACGCAACGTCTCTTCCGCCATCTCTCCTGCTCCCACGAGCCAGAATTCCGCTCTCTTTCTTTCATCTTCTGAAAGCAGTTCCACTGCCTGTATCAAAATATCCTGTCCTTTGATTCTCCCAGTCACCCCGATTAGAGCAAATATCTTCTTTTTCTGACTGAAAATTTCTTTTTCCCCGGTTCCACGCAATGGAATTCCAAACAGAAGTTCTCCTATATTCAGGTCATGGCCAAATTTCTCCCAGAGCAATCTTTGGATCAGCGGACTTACCACATAAACAGACAGCAGACCGGTCCCGCCGGCTCTGGCAAACAGGCGTCTGTCCACATACTCAAATTCAACCGTCTCATGGATCCACCACAAGACCTTTTTCTGCAAAGACAAGCATTCCTCCGCCATATAGTAAAGACGTATCGTATTCACCAGTACCCAGTCTGCCCATATAAGAAGTTGTCTGAACTCCGGATTATCACAGTGGCAGTTTTCCATAATGACCACCGGGATACCGCAAGCCTGGAATCGTTTTCTCAGCACACCATCCTCCAGTGACACAACCATTACCTGACAACCATTTTCAGACAGAACACAGGCAGCGGTAAAAAGTACGTTTGGCGCGCCGGTGGAGGTGAGTGCATGGGAAGCCAGCAATACTTTTTTGCATCCGTTCTTTTGCGGCAGTTTCCCATACCAGAACGCCGGTCTGCTGACGCAAAGCCGCTCCATCTGGTTTCGGTCAAAAATCTTTCCGGCAGATATGCCTGCTTCTGTCAACTGTTTTCGCATTTCCTGATCATATATGCTTAACAAAAAAATGAAATCATACGAAAGGCCGTCAAGTTCCTGAGGTCCATAGATTGTCACACCATCCAGCACGCTGCCCCAAAGAGCCGGATTATTATCCAGGAATGCAACAATCCGGATGTCTGTCCTGAAATTTTGTTTCGTATGCTGATACAGTTTACCTGTACCGAATATAATAACTTTTGTCACAATTCCACCTCCGGTCAATCAGGAATCCAGTTCGTCATCCATCCCATACAATATGGTTTCCAGGGAAACAATTTCCGCGCTGCAACGTTCGCACAATTCTCTTTTAATCTCCCTGTAGTCCAGGACCGGAGTTACGATAACCATATCCACGTCTTTCTGCTCATCCATCTGCCGCACAATCTTAATTCCTTCAAATGTCCCTGCTTTTTTACGGTCAATAATGCAGCGCACCTCTATCTGTGCCTGTACAAGTTCTCTGACCAAATGTTTCCCCAGCATCCCCAGACCATACACTGCCACAGTTTTTACTCCATTGGTTCGCAAATAACGATCCGGAGATTTTCCCATTTCCAGATTGCCCATCCAACAGTCCATGAGGTTAAGATATAGTTCAATCCTCCTGTAAGGCTTTCGTATATGCTCCGGTATCCCTCCGTCGCCGCTGAGTACCCTAATCCGCTCTCTCAATATCCCTGTTTCCTCTGTTGTAAGGACTTTGTGCTCTTCCAGAACTACAAGCATATCCTCTTTTGATGCATACATCTGTCCCCAGTCATCAGATGTATTCTCACCTGTTACAGTGTGCAGATACAGAATTTTCTCATTCATACCAATCCTGCAGTGAGCTTTCAGCATTAGAATCCACAGAAAATAATCGTCTGCACCGTTATTTTGCAGACAATTTTTTGTCCATAATTCCGGAATCGCACTTTTTCTCAGCAAAACCTGGCCTGGTGATACGATCTGGTTTATCCCGTTTAAATACGTCTGCATATCCAGCGCTTTTTTCTGTTCCTCAAAAGTTTCATAGATCAGCGCCCCTTTATTTTTGCCGTTGCACAGAACCGCATCCCGTTTTTGTATTGCCCTGATCTGTTCACGAACATATAGACGGCTGATTCTGTCATCCTGATCCAGAAACAACACATACTCTCCCCGTGCATGGCGCAGTCCCCGCGCCCTGGAACCATGAATTCCCAGATTCTGCGCATTGACAAAGATTTTTATGGAAAGCCTATTGCTGTGTTGCGGCAGATTACACAATTCCAATGCTTCTTTTGCATAGTCATTGACCAGAATCAACTCGACCCACAGGTTTCCGTCCGCTGCGCTGATATTTTCTTCCAACATGCCAATTATTTGGGGGATATACTGTTTTCCCTTGTAAACAGGCACAATCACACTGATACAATCCATTTTTCCCCTTTCTATTGTCATTGGTAACACTCGTTACCAAATATAATCCGGTTGAACCCACACAATTTTTTCTCCGGGAACTCCCAGTTGCTCCAAATCTCCTCTTATAATATCTGCCGTTTTTTTATTTGCATTGGCAATTAATATCCTGTCATACTGTACTCCCTGAACGGCGGTTATTGGTAACACACGTTTTCCTTCTTTCTGCCATGTTTCATACTCCCTGTCAACCCATGCAACCAGTTCGCAATAGTGTGTTTTTTGCAGAAAACGCCAGTAATCCGTTCCCACGATACCAGCCCCATACAAAATCATTTTTTCCTCCATATGTATGTACTCTGACGGAAATTGATAATAGTATGCCGGTTCATCCAGTTCCGCATCCGGATCATATACATAAGAAGAAGATATACGGATCGGCGCAGACAGTACCGTATCCAACAGTGCTTCTATCCGATTTATGTAACCCGGAAGTGCAAAACGTTTGATGCATGTTTCACAGTCTTCCCGTATTTTATCCCTGTCCCGTTCCAGCCAGTCAGCAACTGCCTCTGCTGCCTGAATATCCGTCTCAGTCACTGTTCCGCAGGATCCTCCGGCAGACAAAATCATGGCGCCCCCAATCCGGGAGGAAACAAATGGTTTTCCCAACGCAGTCCCTTCCAGCAGCGACATGCTGAATCCTTCCGATTCAGACAATAGGCAGTTCACATCGCATTGTGCCATAACCGGATATGGATTTTGCAAATACCCTGTAAAATGCACATACCCACCCAGCCCCCTCCACTCTGCAGCCTCTCTGATCTCTGTCTGTAATTCTCCCTGTCCCAGATAATACAAATGTATACGTTTTCCCCTTTGATGAAGAAGATCCAGTATATGAACCAGCCTCATGGGATTTTTCCGCTTTTCCAGCCTTCCGACAAACAATAGATTCGGATGTTGTAACCGAATCGCCGTGTGCTCCGCTGCTTTCTTTCTGATCTGTTCCGTATCTACACCGTTGTAAATCTCCAACAGCTTATCTGCGTGTGCGGGACAGAGTTCTTGTAAAGATTTTGTGGTCAGGTCACTGATGGACACAATGGTCTGTACTTTTTGAAACGCTTGATTCTGCAACATTAGATACTTTGCCATAGCAGGGCTTTGCAGATCATAAATATCACTGTGTATCCATGCGATGCACCGTTTACCCGGAGGCAGCAGAAAACAGGGTATCTGATAATTAAAAGCGATATACAAATCATAATCCGGCGGAATATACCGTGAAATCATTCTGGACGGTTCATTCAGCAGGTAATAATATTTCTTTCTGCCCTCTGCGTCACCCGCAAAGGTAACCGCGCCCAGATATGTAATCGTTTCATGTATCGGTTCTTTCTTTATTTCCGCATGATAATACTCCAGTATGCCAATCTCATATTTCTGCGGATCCAAATGATTTACAATCATAGTCAGCAGCGCTTCTGCGCCGCCGCCATAACTGAATGACCATATAATAAACAAAATCTTTTTTTTCATATTACTTTGTGTTCTGGCATATCGCCAAATCCCTTCTCCTGTCAGGATTGGTTATGCCGACGTTCCTCCATGTAGTTCTTTGCATCCTTCATAAAGCTGTATACAATCAGAACCATCACCGCGCCTATGGGAAAAGCTGCCACAATGCTGACTGACTGCAGGCTGCTCATGGAGCTTTCCGCAAACACCAGCCCTGCAGGCAGCACAATCAGTAAAATACACCAAAGCAGCTGAATCAGTTTATGAGGCGTCTCATCCGCTTCAAGCCTGTGATAGCTGTAGCAGGATGCCGTCAATGCAATGGAATCAAAGGACGTTGCATAAAAAGCAGTCATCGTCAGTATCAGCAGTGCCAAAACAAACGGCGCACAGGGTAATGTTTTAATACTATGAATAATCATCCCATACAAATCCCCGTCTCTCTGATATATCTCTATAAAATCTACCCTGCCGGTAACCTGCAGGCTCAGTGGATAATTCCCCAGTACAATGAAACTGATCAGCGTGGAACCTGTACCAAATACATAACCGCCCAGAATCGTCTGCCGCACAGTACGACCTCTGGAAATGTTCCCGATAAAAAAGGGGGCCGCCACACACCACACCATCCAGTAAGCCCAGTAATAAATCGTCCAGTTCTGAGGAAAAGAAGTCTCTCTCAACGGATCCGTATAAGTGGACAATTCCAGAAAGTTCTGCACCATACTGCCCAGGGATGAAAAACCTGTCTCAATGATATATTTTGTCTCTCCACTCAAAAAAAGCACATAGGCAATCAGGCCAAAAAACATATACACACAGGCTTTCGCCAGCAATGTAATTCCCCGGAATCCATGCAGCAGAGAACCCGTATAAATCAGACAGGTTACAAACAGAATTCCCAATGTAACCATGGTACGATCAAACGTCGTATGAAACAGCGCATTGACCGCTTCTGACATCAGCGGCGTGGCCACGCTGAAAGTGGTGGCCGTACCAGCCGCCAGGGCAAATACGGCCAGCAAATCTATCACCCTGCCACAGAACCCGTCCGTAAGCCTGCCCAACACAGGACGGCACGCCTCCGAATATCTCTGTCTGTTCCGCCCCCGCACATGAATCATAAATCCGAAAGCAACCGCCAATATCAGATAAAATCCCCATGGGATAAAACTCCAGTGAAACAGAGGAAACACACCTGCCCAATCCTGAATGTCCCCCAGTTGTCCGATGTGTGGATCCGAAGCATACAATGACCATTCTGAAAAGGAGTAAAACAGGATATCCGCCGCCAGACCGGAGGTAAACATCATACTGCCCCAGGCAAAAAAGGAATACTTCGGTTTTTCATCCGGCTTTCCCAGTACGATCTCTCCATATCCGGAAAATGCAATAAACAGGGATAAAAGAAACAGTGACAATCCAATCATCAGATAACAGACCCCCACCGTATCCCCAAAGAAAAAACGAATTCGTGCAAGCATCTCATTGGCCTGATCTGGTTTCAGGAAAAACAGGATGCCAAGAGCAGCCACCAGGACAAGCGGCACCAGCGTAATCATCCAGTCGATCCGGTTATGCTTGTCTCTTTTTCTCATCCTGTTTCGCCTCCTTCAGGTATCTTGTATAACAGTGATCCAGTTCTGCCAGTTCTTCCAGACTGTCAATTTCAATCATATCATCCGGCTGTATTACCCGTATGCCCAGCCTGTACTGCTCCGGATAACAGAATACAGGAATGTCATCCCAGTATATCCGAGTGTTCTGATGATTTTTAAATTCTGTTTCCAGATGTTGTTTCAGACGTCTGCCATCCTCCGCATTCCACCGGGAAACGCTCACCAGCCTCCAGCCGCATTTCCCACCGGTACGGCTGCAGCCTGCTATCACTCCATCTTCCACATCCAGCAACCATTCATTGGTAAAGGAATCTGTCCAGACCGCATGATAACCGGATCGTTCAAATTCCGGCCGCAGGATTTCCGCATTGTAAATCATTTGATCGCCATCCAGTATGAACGAATCTTCCAGACACTCCCTGGCCATATATAACGAAGATATGTTATTACAGGTGTCATAATAAGGATTTTCTATCAGACATACACCCGGATATTCTTTTTCCAGCGCCATAAACTGTTCTTTCCTGTATCCCGTGACAATATAAATCTCCCGAATCCCGTTTTCCCACAACCCCCGGATTGCCGTATCAATCATTCGTATACCATTGACCGTGACCAGTGGTTTGGGAATCCTCAGTGTAACGGGATGCATCCGTTTTCCGGCGCCTGCCGCCAGAATGACCGCTCTCTTCGCTCTGTGCATTTGCTTCTTATCTCCGTCCGGGAATCTTTTCCCTGACAATCTTTTCATAGTCTCTGGCAAAAGAATACTGCCGCAGGGCGTATTCCCCAAAGTCTGTGCCCAGCTTCCTTTTATATTCGCACCAGTTACTCCACAGCAGGCCGCAGACCGCTATATAAGCATATATTTTTATCCGTATGGCTTCCGGACATCTTTCAAGGAAATACAAATCTATCAGATCATCCACCTGATGCCTGGTATAGAGGGAATAGATACAGAACATGGCTATGTCAACATGGGGATCCTGCATCCCTGCATATTCCCAGTCAATCAGCCGCACCCCACTGCCTGCAATCAGAAAGTTATCAGGTACTGCGTCTATATGTGAAAGCACCTTTTTTTCAACATGAGAACAGATATATCTCTCCAGTTCCAAAACCCGGTTTCTTGTATCCGCATAATCTGTATATGCAGAATCCATCCCCGCCCACAGACTTTCATAAAACCGTATCTGACCAAACAAATCAAATCCATGCGCCACTGACAGCTCCAGACTATGGAACGCCCGAAGCTTTGCCATACACCGTATCAGATCTGTTCTATCATATGGATTGCAAACCCGTGCGCCTTCCAGAAACTCCGTAATCTTATATCCTCTCTCAGAATCCAGATATACAATCTCGTCACAGATATGTCTTCCGGAAACAGCCTGATAAACGGCAGCCTCTTCCTGACGGTTAATCAGCTTATCCGTCCCTTTCCCCGGTATGCGTATTATATATTTCTTCCCATTGCAGGTAAAAAGGAAAGAACTGTTTGTCATTCCTTTTTTTAATGCCATAATATCCCGAATCCCGCCTGTCTCCACATCCAGAGCGCCACTGATAACTTCCAGTATGTCAGGGGGCAGATAACCGGCCTGATTCTCCATTTTCAATTTTTTCATACTCCTTTATCCAAAAATATGATGTCAGCTTTCCTGAAGACTGTGTAACGGTCGGTCTGTCACTGTAATATGTTTATAAACTTTATTCCATAAATCAGGCGCTTTGCCCTGGTCCTCAACCGGTTCATCCAAACGGTCGCATAACCGTACAAAACCGTCCTCATATACCGTCAGTTTATAACCATTTTCAAATATAAAAGTTTCAAAGGCTTTCAGTTCCTGATGTTTTCCCGCTTTATGATAAATATATTGAAAATCCGGATTATATATAGCGGATCGTTGTATTTTAATAAAATCTTTTGGTTCATATTCAAATCTCTGTTTATATAAAAGTGAGCATACAATTTCATTAAAATCCATCAGTGAAATCAGGCTGTCATCCGTCACCACCGGCATCTCCGGTGACCGGATTGCCATTGGAATCTGTATCAAATCCTCATGACAGGAAAAATTTGCCGCTGCAATTTCATCCAGAGGCATCCCCGGAGGCAGGAGAATATTTCCATGATCCGCATAAAATACCATGCGGCATGGCAATACACGCAGAAAGGGCGTTATTACCCTATCCAGATATTGAACGGTATCCCTGTGCTGTCGTTCATAATCTGTCCTGAGCCTTCCTCCGTTCCGTTCAAGATAATCGAACATAATATTGGTTCCGTCCGCTATCAATTCAGACTCTGTATCCGGATTCGGATAAGAATAATGGCTTTCATACAAAACATGCACATAAAACAACCCCTCTTTATCCGCATCCGCATCCATAATAAAATCCCATATTTTTTCTGTGGCAGTCTGAATGAGCTCTGTCACCTGTATTCTGTCCGATTCCACATATTTTGTACTATCCGTATAAAAGTGAATACCTCTGCCCTGATTCACCGCCTCCCGGATAAATCTGCAATCCTTTTCCGGAACTGTATTGGATATATAATATTTTGTACGGAGATCATCGTTTTCACCATATGCTGGTATCAGGCTTTCATAGGTGGATGTTGATACCGAATATGCATTTGTATAAAAGTGCGTATATTCCGTCAGATATTGTTTCAGCCTGGGCATACTGCCGTTCAGTACATCCTGCCTGCGCAGTCCATCCATACAAAACAGTACGGTATGGCCGGCAGATACTGAGGACAGGGTAGATAATTCCAGTTGATATATTTCTTCCAAATCCTGTTTTAATTCCCTGTAAAGGGGATGATCTCCCATAAGAACCAGTGTTTCCGCATACCTGGCCGCAGACTGGAAATCCCGGATATTCACATATTCCCGAATGAGGCTTTGAAGTAATTCTTCTGTTTTTTCATTGTTCCGAAGACGTCGTTTGATCCGGTTTATTTTTTTATAGGAAGCATAGGGATGACTCCCTGTATAATAAGCGCCATTTAACAAAATCCCCTGATTCTCTAGCTCTTCATAAAAATCCAGATATTTGATGTGGGCATATTTTTCTTTTAACGCTGCCCGGATTTCTTCTCTGTACTGATAGGAGGAAATCACAATACCATCTATCCCGCATTCCAAAATCCGGTCTTCATGAATCACACAGAAACCACCGGCATCAGCCTGTTCATATTTGCCGTCGATAATAAACTTCACTTTCTTCATTTCGAATATAAAATCCGCCATCAGCATCCGCGTATGGCTGCCATAACACCAGACAGCTGGAGTTGCGCACCGTGATAGAAAACCCGTCAAAGATTCCCGAATATATGTATAGAGTTTTGCTTTCGGATATGTTTCCAGAAACGTATATTTGCTTTGAAGCTGATTAAACTTTTCAGACAATCCCATATCGTTTAACTTCCTGCTTTCTTTACTGTGAGTATGCAATCCCTTGTTCGAAATCCCGCCGGACTTTATATATCCTCATAGATTGTGCGGGGATCTTCCCAGTAGATCATTTCATCCCTGATTTTCCATTTCTGTTTTAGTTCCTGTCGTATCTGACTTGCTGTTTCGCTGTTCTTAACAGCAATGAGTATCATATCAAATTCCAGATTCCGTAACTGTTCTACCGGTTTTACTTCCGCAAAATCGTAATGGTAGCGCTGATATCCTCTATCTATCCAGCCTGTAATACGGATGTATGTATATCTGCTCAGATGTATGTAAAAGTCTCTCCCCACAGTTCCCGCTCCATGGATAATAATCCGCTTTTCCATAAAAACAGCGGGATTTCTGACATAATAAAATGGGTAAAGTTCTGCACATATTTTTATTTTCCTGATGCTATTAAGGATCATTTTAGCCGAATACTTTTCTATACAACAGCGAAAACAATCATATTGATGATAGCGTATCAATACGGTTTTTAACGCATGATAAAGTCCGGCTATTCCTACAATACCGGAAACAAATGTGGAATCGGTCAAAGAACCCTGATGCTTTACATAATGGTATAAAGCCGTTTGATGAAAATATGTACTTTTTCCTTCCAGAAGACATATGACCAGGCAAATCAGATCTTCTCCAAATCTAAGCTCAACAGGTACCATAGTGTGGCATTTTTTAATAAATTCTGCTTTATACAATTTAGACCATATACTGGGAGTTATATGCATATCAGAATCATCTCCCATAATAACGCTGCCAATAAGATTTCTCACTATGTCTGATTTTAAATCATATTTTCCTGTTTTTATCCTGCAAAACAGCTCATTGCCCGATTCACACTCACAAATAAACCCCGTATGCACAAAATCAACATCATTTTTCATCATATCCCATAACAGTGTTTCATAAAATGTTCTGTCTACGTAATCATCTCCATCCAGAAAACCTATCATTTTTCCTTCTGCAATCTGTAAACCTGCATTTCTTGCAGAAACAGGCCCTCCGTTTTTCTTATGGATGACTCGTATACGTTTATCTTTTAACATATACTTATCACAGATTTCGCCAGAGGAATCCGTTGATCCGTCATCTACCAGAATTATCTCCAAATTCTCGTAGGTCTGATCGATAATGCTATCTACACATTTTTCTATATAATTCTCTATATTGCATACTGTTACAATGACGCTGATTTTTAGTTTGTTAATATTTGTTTTCATAATATTTTTCAAAAATAAATGATTCCTATTTTATGATTCCCATATACATACTGGTTTTTTCCACACGATCTTATCCATAGAAACTCCCATATTTATCAAACTGTTTTTAACACAGTCAGCTTTATTGGCATCTGTAAGCGCTATGACAACATAGTCAAACTGCATATTCTTTATTTCTTCCGGAGATTGAATATTGTACCCTGCTTCGGAAATCTTTTTAAAATTTCTGTCTACCCAGCCGGCGATCATGCCATAGTTTCTGTTTATAAAATTGTGAAAATAAGATTTTCCCACACTGCCGGCTCCATAAATAACAATCCGGCTTTCCTCCCTTACCATATCGTATGGGAACTGATAAAAGAATGTATTTATATCTATATCATAGATTGTTTCTATTGCAGCATGAAGAAACAGCAATATGTATTGTTTTAACTGATACCAGGTATTTTCCCATACACCCAATTCTTTAAATTTTGTTTCCATATATCTCTGGAATTCCCGAATCTGTTCAAAAGATCTTATTGCATAACTGGTCACCTGTGAATTTCCATGTATGCAATAGTGATACCATACCTTCTCCATAAACATAATCCGATTGGCTTTGGAAATGGAAATATATGTGATAGCCGCATCGTCTCCATAGGTGATAGCTGCATTTATATTTTTCACGGTTCCAGTCCATAAACTTTTTTTAAACAATTTAGTACACACGGACGGAGTAACTGCCCTTTTATGAGAAACGGGATCATACATCATAACCGGAATTACTTCATCCATTATTTTTTCTTTTTCATATATACCATGAAATATATCATATTCAATATGACAATCTCTTCCATCGTCATATATAATTCCGGAAGAGATAATATCCGGCTCATATTTTTCATATATGTTCATCATTTCCTGGTACATGTCTGTTTCAATCCAGTCATCACTGTCAATAAAGGTTATTACATCCCCTTTTGCCTTACTCACGCCAAAGTTACGGGCTGCAACCGATCCCTGATTTACAGTATGATAAACATATATGCGTGAATCTCTTTTTGCAAATTCATCACAAATAAACCCAGATCTGTCATTAGATCCATCATCAACCAAAATCACTTCGAGGAAACAATATGTTTGATTCAAAACACTGTTTAAACAAATCTCCAAATATTTATCCGAATTGTATACTGTTATTATAACCGAAAGCAATTTATTCATAATTAAATCCCACAAACAGCTCACTTATATCTATACAGAATTATAATCTCGTCTTGAAACCATTACATCTGAACAGATAAACTTTTAGTGGATTCTCTCCTTTTTTCTATAAAAATCATACTATCACAATAAGTTATATATTTAATTTTCTTCGAGTATTTATTCACTTCCAGCTCATTTGTTTCAGAATATTGAGAATGCAAATAATCTATTAGATTTTTGGAATATTCAATAAAAGAATTACCTTTATATTGTCCTCCAAACTCTTTCATATATGACGTATGTAAATCCTCACATAAATAAATTCCGTCATCTGCAACAAGATCAAACAGTTCTTCAAATGCTATAATCTGCTGTTCCATCCTGTGTCCGCCATCGTCAATTAAAATATCCACCTCTCCAATTTCCTGCTTTATTTTTTTTAAAAAATTTCTGTCATCCTGTGAACCTATATAGATTTTTGTATCCGCATCTTCCAGCTCTTTACATCGAGGATCAATATCAATCCCATAAATCCTAATTTTATTATCGAAAGTTTTAAAGTAATCTCTCCACATTTGCAGAGAACCTCCTTTAAACACTCCAATTTCCAATATTGACATATCTTTTCCCCTGTATTTGGAAAAAAATCTGTCGTATGATTCGAAATAATGCACCCATTTACTCATCACTTTATGCGGTTTTGAAAAAAAGAATCTTTCCAGATCATTCATAGAATCCGCATTCAATAGTTTCCTGGTATATTTTCCAGGCACAACCATTGGCTTATTCAACTTCCTGTTAAAATCCAGATGTCCCAAATTATAAATTTCTTTTTCTGATAAAATAACGGTCTCATTATAAGATATAATCTTTTTTTCCGGTATTTTATAGTTCAATTTCAATTCTGATGAAATTTCTTTATAAAATTTACCGTTTACTGCAATAATTATAAGATCGAATTTATCCCACAAAATTTCTGCAGGATTATTTATTTTTAGTCCTCTATATTCTGTATTCCATAAACTGCTATCGGAATCTGTAAGTAAAATATTTTCCAAACCAGCTTCCAGGCAGGAGTCAATATAGTTTTTCCCACATTTTCCAACTCCGTAAATAACAATATTGTCCAAAATCATTCCTCCAAATCAGCTTTCATCAACCAGTTCATACAACGAAAAAAATTTACTTTTCATCTTATATTTCAGTTTCTCATATATATGTTCAAAGTCCCACACAGGCGTTATTATCACAGCATCTACTTCTTCTAATTTTTCCTCCGGCCCTTTTATTGGATATTTTGGATGATGCATTTCAGTTCGTCTGTCAATAATATATCTTACTTCAATACCGCTGTCTTCCAACTCAAAAAAAAGATGTTTCCCCATTCTTCCTATTCCATAAACAGCTACTGTTTTTATTCCGTACTTTAACAAATAATCACAGATATTTTTTCCATCTTCTCGCAGAGACATCCATTTGTCAAAACATCTGGATATCATTTTTTGCTTTTCCACCTCTTTTTTCAATCCACTCTCATCCTGTTGTTCACTGTCAGATTTGAAGCTGAAACTAATTTTCGTCCGGTTATCCAATGCAACTTCCTTGGCAGTTTTAATTGCTTCCAGATATCCGTATCCGTTTTTCTCATCGGGCTCCAAATACATTCCCTCTCCCCATTCGTTCCATGCGTTTATAAATACGAATTCATTATTTAAATAACTGCTTTTTCGATATAAACCAATCATTCCATTTCTAAAAACATCTAGTGAAAAACCTGAAAAAGAAACTCCATTATTTCCCCTGCGCGGAGAATCATCACAATCTGACACGCCTCCAAAATATGTTTTCATCCCCTTTATGGGCGGCATTTTGAGTATATTGTCCCATGTTTCCTGATAGTCCGGCCTCATTACGTTGTTTTTACGTCTTACGGTTTCAAGATTCCAAAACATGTGAGGTGCATTCATCAAAACAGCATCAAATCCTTTTTGCATATCCAAACTATTCATACCAATAAAATATAACCCTGGAAAACCTGCAAGACAAGACAACTCTTTCCAGTAATCAATCATCTGATAAATACAGGGTATTAATCCCGTATCAAATATTGCAAATACCGGTTTTCCGTCTAATTTGATATATCTTTCATCCTCAAAAAAGGGTAACAAATACTCAAAATGCTCTTTCCATTCTCTTTCTCTTCCATATTTCTGTTCCAGTAAAATACCATTTCCATTATCCTTGTTATCTGTTTTTTCAAATTTATCTGCCCATGAATTTCCACTCAATTTACTCCATGTTCGTGCCCAGCTTCCATTGGCCCAGCAAAAACAAAATGGCATAGAAACATCCTTCCAATTCAATAGATTTTCAGCGGGTTTTTCAAGTATTCTCCTCCCATCCTTAAAATAATAGTGATAAATGCACTGACCATCAATTCCATAACGCTTCATTAAATCCGCCTGCCATAACATAGTGTCTTTCTGAAGCAAATCATAATAATTCTTGTGTAATGGTACCCTGGGCTGATTATGTCCATCAAAAAGAGGAAATGCAGATCGGACGGCAGTCCATTCGGTAAATCCTTCTCCCCACCAGTTATCATTTTCAATTACTCTGTGAAATTGCGGTAAATACATTGTAAGCGTTTTCATTTTATCTATTCCTCATTATATTTAAATCTTTTCAAAATAAAACAGCCCAAACCGATCTCCCCCGTTGCAAGTATCAGCATCATATTTTTTCAATTCAACATTCCTTTCAATTCTTCCATCTGCCGTACAGGAGAATTCCAGCAACATGCATTTGTCAAAGCAAGTCTTAATTGTTTCTGCGCAAAAAATACGATGCGCATTGAATTCCAGACGTTCCTTTCCGATTGGTACAGATATGTATATTTTCCCGCCGCGTTTCACCTTTTTCTGTATCGCATCAAAACATCGAAAACAGGCTTCCGGATCGATTGGATCTCCGTATCTGCCCAATCCAAAGTGTTCGAGTGAGCAAAGGGCAGACAAACTCGCAATGCTGCTGTCTTCAAACTGATTCATATCTGTCGCATTGTCAACGATTGTATGTAACCCCGCAATCTTCATTGGAAGTGGACGTATATCAATCATGTTGACAGGGATTCCAAATGACAGTATATGGGAAATAAATCCGTCCAGTCTTGATCCGATATCATAATGCTCTTCCGGCTGATTCGTAAATATAAGCTGCGCCGCCCATAAATCCTGCCAGAAATAACTGTTTACAGTACCTCCGCTTTCATACCGGTCCTTTATCATGGGTCTGAGTATACTTTCATCAATTTTAAATGTATCCCGCCTATTCAGCTCATTATAAAGCTCTTTGTCATGGGCGAAAAATGTTTTATCAAGCAATCCATGATTAGCACAATATATTTCAAAATTTATTTCACCCAGTATTTCTCTGATCCAACCCGTATTTTTATTGGAATCCACACAATAAGACGGATACATAAAAATCATCTTTTCCATGTCAAAATTTATTCTGGCAGCTTTCTGATAGATTTCATTACCGTGGTTGTTTGCAACAATTATTACATCATAGTCTTCTGACAGTTCGGTAAGCTCATATACTTTCTTATTACAGAACCGGTCTTTGCGCCTAACTGTCTCGATATATCCTTTCACCTCTCCAGGTAATCCGTTTTTTATAAGACTCTCGGCAGTTTTACCCGTTCCCCATATGAAAATGTTTTTCATATTTATTGTTTGCCTCCCTTTAAACATTACCCCATACATAAATAATTTTTACTTACAACCTAATCCATTCGTTAGGGCAAATATCCACCATGTCACATATATTCAACCACCGGGAAGGCGCAATCACTATTTTTTCAGTATTTTTATTAAGCCATGCTCCCCACCAACTAAAAGTACTGTTCGCAATAATATTATGTTTACAACAACTCATTAAATACATATCATACCAGTCTTCATAGTGGTCATATATAGATGCATCAGAAAAAACTGCATGAAGATTCTTAAATTTTTCCCTGCACCATTCTACGTCATCAGAAAAAACAAAAAATACAGCATCTGGAATGTGCTCACATACATATCTGATCGCGTTTTCATAATATAATGATGTACAAATTTCTCCCATAATTTCCTGGGATTTCCGTAAAAGATAATCACCTCTGCGTACATGTACAGAAACTGCGCAAACACTTTTAATCTGCTCTTCCATACTTTTCAATTTTTTTTCTTTTAATAATGTAAATGTAAAATCTTTTCTCAATTCCTGTTCAACCCGACTGACATACTCATAACTTTGCCAATATCCACTAAAATACCCCTCTGAATTATTTAATAATTCCAACTGAGCTTGCTTATTTACTTCTTCATAAATACTTTTTTCACAATATACCAAATTATTTTTTTTATAGTTCCATTTCAGTGAAATATTCGCGGGAAAAATATCCGTCTGACCAAATACCCTGTTCAAAACAAATTTTCTTCTTCCCGGATAATAATAAGTAGAAATATCCGCTGTCACTTCGCATCCTCTTTTCATAAAACATTTTGAAAATGCATATTGGAACATCTGATTTCCTAAACCACCTTCATATTCAATAATTATTTCCTTCGCATTCTTTGGATCATTCTCTCTACATATTTCCATTATTTCTTCTGATATGTCAAATAAAATAAAACGAGTTATATGATATTGTTCCAATAACTGTTTTTGAATCTCTTCTCTTCTCCTCCTGACTGCAAGAATTATTTTTACATCATTCACAGTTTTTAAATAATCTGGTTCTTTAACAGGTACACCTGAAATTCTGCTTCCCTGAAGTTTTGTATTATTATCAATAAAGCATTTAATATACCCTTTATTTTTATAGTAATAATATGCCTGCTTTCCTATATCACCAGCACCCCATATAATTATTGTATCTTTCATGCACTCTCACCTATTCCTGTATTATAAGAGGTTCCCAAATAATATCCCTCTCGTGTAGCACCCCCCCACTTCCGATAATAAATAACCAATAATTTCATTATATGTATCCCGTTCTTTTACTGCTATTACAATCTTATCATATTCAAGTTCTTTCAATTTTTCCGGATTGTATACCTTCAACCCTTTGTTCCGATAAACATCTCCAGCTCCATCGCACCAGCATACAATTTCGGCATATTTTGTTTTATTTATTTGCTTAATATAAGTCTCCCCCATTTCACTTGCTCCATATATCACAATCCGCTCTCCTTTTTTGACGCGTGAAAAGGGAAAAATATATTGAAATTTTCTATAATATTCCCAGTATTCCGGATGCACAATATTCCGTATACATTGTTCACTGTGAAAACTTTTTATAATTTTCTCTTCCAGTTCCTTCTTGCAAATAATAAATATGTTTTGTTTGTACCATACATCTACTCCCTCAATATTCCAAAAAATATTTCTTAGACAATCACACATTACATATCCAAATTTTTGAAATAGTTTCTCCCAGTATGTTGGATATTGTTCATTAATATGATATTTTCCACCTTGATAAGGAATTGCCGCACTGAAAAGAATTGTATCTGCATGCCGTACTAAATTCTCAACAAATATTTCTGCACTTTCTGGTTTCAAGTGCTCTGCCACTTCCAAACTCACAGCCAAATCAAATCTTTCATTTATATCAATTTTTTTATTTAAATCTTTTGCAATAAACTCTTCTCCCGATAAAATTACACTTTCCCTCGTATATTCTCCATCCACACCAATTACTTTTTTAACACCAGGGAAAGTTCTGGCAACACTGAGCCACTCCCCGGTACCACATCCAAAATCTATAACGGACTCAGGATGAAGAGTTTTTAAAATATACGGAAAAACAATTGCTGATGACTTTTTTGCTGATTTACTTTCACTTTTAAAAAATCTCTTATTATAGCCGTTGTGCATAATACATCTCCTCTTTAAATAATTTTAAACCCTAATTTCCTGCTGTCCTGTTCAAACATTTTTACTGTTTCCAAAGAATATTCTTCAAGATCTTTTCCCAATAACGGAATTTTTTTCATTATATCCTCTGTCACTGTAATAATATCTGCTCCACATCTGTCTGCCTGTATAATATTAAATACTTCTCTGCAGCTAGCCCACAAACATTTTATATTCGGTCTGCTCTTACATATTTTAACAGCTTCTTTCATAATATCTTCTGCATCGACCCCTGTATCTGCAATTCTCCCTGCAAATACAGAAACAATATTATTTGTATGAGGAGCAAATTCTGAAACCACGTCTTTGACTTGCTGTAAAGTAAAGACAGCCGTTATATTTAGGTTTATCTTTTCCAGCGAAAGTTCTCTGATTAGTTCAACACTTGATTTCCCTGCAGAATTCGTAATAGGAATTTTGACATATACATTTTTTCCATAAGAAGCCAATTCTCTCGCCTCTTTTTTCATTGTTTCAAAATCATCTGCAAACACTTCAAAAGAAATTGGATAATCTGTAATTTTATTTATCAATTCTTTTGCAAAATTTGTATAACTTTTTATTCCGGCTTTCTTCATAAGTGTTGGATTCGTAGTAAAACCCTTTACAATTCCTCTTTCATACTCATTAATCATAACCTGAATATCTGCACTATCTGCATATACATCAACCTTTAAATCTCTGTATCCCATCCTTTCATTCTCCTTATTGTAATATGGCATTTACCAATAAATGCCATATTATCCCCTGCCATCCTTCCGCGTGAGGCGTAATCCTGTCTTCTGTAATAACAGGTATAAGTACACACGCATCCGAACATGCATAACAATATCCCCCGTCCCTGGACACAACAGATAAAATTTTACAGTTCTTTTCACAACCATACTTTAATGCATTAACAATATTTAAGGATGTAGTTTCAGTTCCTCCACCAACAGAAAAAACCAAAATCGCATCATTTTTTCCAATATGGGATGTTTTCAACCATTCAACAAATGTTGTCTCCCATCCATCATCATTTGTTCTTGCTGTTATTTCAGATACATTATCTGTAGGTGCATATGTTTCCAAACCGCCAATCTTTCTAAAATCATTCACCGCATGTGATGCATTGGCGGCACTTCCTCCGACACCCAAAATAAAGAGCCGCCCTCCACATTCTTTTATATCTTTCAATATTCTTATACAATTATCAATCTGTTCTCTGTTAATTTGCGTTGCAATTTCAATTGTTTCCTGCAAATATTGATTAATATAACTTTTATACAAATTCATTTCCTCCCTCATGTCTTATCCGTCTCATTCAGGCAGATATTCTGCAAATTCCATAAGTGATGATACAATCAGATCCGGCTTATTATAATTCAATCTGGAACACACGTCGCATTTTAAACTTCCAATAAATACCGTTTTTACATTTGCATTTTTTCCTGCAAGTATATCCGTATAAGAATCACCAATCATGTATGATTTGTTCCAAAGAATGTTATATATATTTCCTGCCCGGATAATCAGATCTGCTTCCGGCTTTCTGCATTTGCATTTCTTTATCAGACTTTTGTGTTGTGTTTGTTTAGTACCTGTCGGATGATGGGGACACATATTAATTGATTCTATTTCAATATTCTTTTCATATAAATCCTGCATCACCCAATTATTTATATTATAAAGATTTGTTAAAGTTGTTTTTCCTTTTGCTGCCGAAGGCTGATTTGTTACAATAAAAATCAGATATCCTTTTTCTTGTATGGATCTTAGTGCTTTTTTCACACCATCTATATACTCAAATTCTTCAATACACAGCGGAGAGTCTAACTGTTCTGTATCCTCATTATACACAATCTTATTCAAAACTCCGTCCCGATCTAAAAAAACTGCTTTTTGTGGTGTGTCAAACCGATTATTAGCATATTTTCTAAACTCTTCCAGAGAATCTATATTACCCACTTCGTAAAAACGTTTTGTTACTCTCAATGGCCTTAATGTCTTTCTTTTACATAACCATGTAAACATATCTGACAAATCAAACCTGTCTTCCGTAGTATAATTTAAGACCACCTCTTTCTTCATCATACTTACTCCATAATCTATATAATTCATTTCAGGAAGATTTAAATATTTATCATAAAACATTTCTGAATTTTCAGGATTAAAAATAACATTACTTTTGTCAAGTTTGTTATTGTTTTTAAATATGACCATAAGACCATCAAATCCGCAGGTGACACTATTCAAAAACTCATAAACCACCTGGTAATAATCTATATCCATGAAAGAGTCTCCGTACATAATCATAAAACAGTCTTCCAGTAAACTCTTTGCTTTTTTTAACGCACCACCTGTACCAAGCAGTTCTTTTCCATCATAACTATAACTAATACTAATATCCTGGTTATCCCCATTTCCATAATACTGTTCTAAAACATTTGCATGATGTCCTACCAAAAACAGAAACTTTTTAAATCCCCAAGATTTTAAAAGTTTTATCTGGTAATCAAAAAATGCCCTTCCATTTACATCTATCAATGCCTTAGGCGTATTCTTACTTAATTTACCAAGCCGGGTTCCAAGACCTCCCATAAGTACTACAATTTGTATTTCTGATATTTCAAAATCATCTGCTGTCGGTATCAAATAAGTTTTGCCCCTTCCATTTCAAATCTAAAACGTACCTCTTCTAATCCTAATTCGTTAAAAATCCGACGTAATTTTACTTTATCTCTAGTATAAAACATCAAAAATCCACCTCCACCGGCCCCAATAAGTTTTCCTCCAATAGCACCATTTTTTAACGCATATTCATACCATTCATTAATTTGCGGATTAGACATTTTGGAAGAACGTTGTTTTTTATATTTCCAATGCTCATTTAATATATCTGCAAATTTATCTAATTTCCCGGACTCAATAGCTTTTCTGCTGTCTAATCCAAGTTGTTTGACAACATCAAGATTTTTTATCATATTATCATCATCTTCTCTACTCTTACTATCCTGTTCACACAATATATTTCCGGCTGCGTGAGAATACCCTGTAAAAAATAAGATTAGATTGTCTTCCAAATTATACAAAGTCTCACTGGATATTTGCAGAGGCATAACATCCACATATCCACTTTTATCAATTTCCATACAAGAAATTCCACCGAAAGCCGATATGTATTGATCCTGTTTTCCAATCGGTTCTCCAAGCCTGTTTATCTCTATATCACAGGCTTCTTCTGCAAGTTGTCTTGTTCCGATAAAATCTCCTTTATAGCCATGTAAAGCCTTCAGAAGACAAGTAGTAAAAGTGCCTGATGAACCCAACCCAGTTCCCGCAGGAATATCCGCCATAGAACATATTTCTAATGGTTCTTTTTCAAGTTTCAGCATTTTAAGCGCTTCTTTCACAATAGGATGTCTTAGATCTTCAATCTGAGACACTTTCTCTAATTGAGAATATTTTAATACCAATGATTTATCAAATGTTTTATTAATCAAAATATATACATATTTATTTATCGCTGCAGAGATTAAAAATCCATTCTGCTTCTCATAATATGATGCCAGATCTGTTCCACCACCGCCTAAAGTAATTCTCAGCGGACTCCTCGCTAAAATCATATCCCACATCCTTTCCGTCAATATTTTATAAATGCAACACTAAAAGCATCTCCTATCGGAATAAATCCAACTTTATGTTTTTCCGAAAATTCATCAGCCGCCTTTTTGGCACCCGCATAGGAGAATGAAAAATAATCATGAACAAATATGTATCCTCCAGTTATCATACGCGGCCAGAACCACTCTAATCCTGCCAATATGGAGCTATATAAATCTGTATCAATATTAACAAAGCAAAATTTCTCTTCTATCCCTTCGGCTGTATCAGGAAAATATCCTTTACAAACAATGCAATTATCCTTATATGGCATTTTACTTAAAACATATTCAACAGAAGTATCTGACAAATTTCCAACTTTATCAATCAACAATCCATGTTTTTTCTCGTAATTAATGTCTGCCTCAGGAAATCCTTCAAAAGTATCAAACAGATACAACTTTCTATCCATAAAAACTTCATTTATTATTTTCGCAAAATCTCCCCGGTAAACACCTAACTCAGCAACTGAACCGACTATATTTTTATAACGAAAAACTGTTTCAATTTTTTCAATACATTCTCTTCTTGCTCTTGACGGTAAATCCACATATGTAGTTATTATTTTTTCTTTTGAAATTCCTTTTGTACTGAAAAGTTCTACAGCATCTTCCCACCCGGTCAAAACACCGATGAAAACAAAATCTATATCCGAAAAATCTACGGAATCTATATTTTTTACTTCTACCCCAAATACCTTTGTATTTTTCAGTCCTTCATTCCTGTCAATAAAACATACAATCTCATAATCGTTCACGATTTTTTTATATAAATTTTTCCCAGTTCCTGTAGCTCCATATATAACTGCATGTCCAGCCATTTTATATACTTCCCTTCATTTCAATTAGAACGTAACATTGACACAACAGCTTTTTCCATAGCTTGATACGAAGTTAAATGATTCTTCCATCCCAATTTCCGTATCTTATCCGAATTCAGCCGCACTATCGGGACATCACCTTTCCAGCCTCGATCTCCTCCTGTATATTGATATTTCACATTTTGCAACTGCATAGCTTTTGTAACAATATCTGCAATCTCAGTAACAGTAATATAGTCCATAGTAGCAACATTATAATATTCGAATCCTTTGAAACAGTTCTTTTCCACAATTCTAAGCGCATCTATAACATCATCAATATAGATATATGATTTACTCTGTGTCCCATCTCCCAAGATTTCAAGACATTTACAATCTCTGCTTAATTTTTTTATAAAATCATATCCAACACCATGTGTCTGGTTCGGTCCAACAACATTTGCAAAACGGAAAACCGACGCATTTATATCAAACATATGGCAATACGAACAAATCAAGGCTTCACATGCAAGTTTGCTTGCTCCATATGTTGATGTTGGAAGCATAGGAGAAAAATCTTCGCTTGTAACTGTATATCCAACATCCCCATATACTCCACTTCCTGAAGCATAAATTAATCTCCTGATTCCATTTATGCGTATAGACTCGACAACATTATTAATTAAATAAGTTCCTTCCCAAAAGTCTATGTCTGGTTGAATAATTGCCTTTGCTATGTCCGGATTAGATGCCAAACTATAAACAACATCCATATTTCGCATAGATTCAACCAAAAAATCGAAATTCTTTATATCTCCGTTTATAATATGAAACCGTTTATTATTTAATATTTCCTGCAAATGATATTCATGTCCTGAAGAAAAATTGTCATAAATATATATATGTGCATCAGTTTCTTCTTTTATCAGTCTCCGTGCAACATGGCTCCCTATAAATCCGGCTCCGCCAACTATAAAATAATTCACTTGTATCCCTTCCATTTCTATTTTTCTTTTATATATACCTTGATAACTGTTTAGGCATTTTCAGTAATATTTTATCACTTTTTACATGCTTATTTTGTATTAGATATTCTTTTATACTCTCAGCGGTTTTTATATGTCTGGCAGCAATTAATATAAAATCAAATTTACAATTTTCTATTTCATCCGGACTGCTTACCTGATACATTTCATCCGATATATCTGCATATTCTTTATCTACCCATAATACAAGATCACAATAACTATTTTCTTTTATTTGTTTATAATAAGATTTCCCCATAAGGCCCGCACCATATAAAACAATTTTTGAATTTTGGGGTACTATTTCGTATGGAAACATATGAAACTGTCCACTTTCTTTCATAAAAAACCTTAAAGTTTCTGATATTGTTATATCAAAAAAAGCATATTTAAAAACATTTTCCAAATATTCCCTATGCTTGTTTTCACGTATATTATTTAAAAGTATATTATAACCATTTAATACATCTATAAGATAGTGCGGATCAAGCCTGTTCTCTGCTGTTCTTACTCTTGTCCTGTAGTAATAAAGTTTTTCATTCAATATATATATTTTTTTTGCTTCCGCCAAAAAAGACCAAATACATACAACATCTTCACAACACACTAATTTTTCTTTTAAGCTCATTTGGTATGGATATATTACTTCTTTTTTTATTAGATATGTCCAAAATGTCCAGTTCAAAATATTTTTAGTTTTATCAATATCATATATTTTTTTATAAATCATTTTATTTTCTGAACTGTTATCTAATAATTCTTCTTCCAGACAAATCGCAGGATATATAGTTTTTCCTTTCACATCATAATAATTACATCCTACCGCATCTACATCATATTTTTCTGCAAAACAAATCATTTTTTCATACATTGTAGGATCCAGCCAATCATCACTGTCAATATGGCTGATATACTTGCCCGTTGCACGAACCAATCCATCTTTTCTTGCCTGTGACAAGCCATCGTTTTGATTACAGATAATTTCTATCCTGCTATCTTTATCCGCATAATTCTGCAATACTTCCAATGATCCATCTGTCGAACCCCCATCTATACAAATAATCTCCAAATTTTTATATGTTTGATTTACAACACTGTCCATACATTGTTGCAAATATTGCACTGAATTAAACACCGGTATAATTACACTAATGACTTCCATACCCAACTCCTTTCCACAACATTTATCAGATTTTAATCTTCTACATATTCTATTTCTATATCCTTTAGCAACTGTCTTCCTTCATAGTAATCCCTGTTATTTTTCTCTGTCTCCCATGTCCTCGCCGCATGATGAATCGAATGTGTATTGCTCGTAAATAAATTATTCATTCCCAATACTCCTTTAGGATTAAAAACCTCAACAGGATATACAACATTACTATTGATATTCTGCTGTTGATTACAAAATTTATATCCCATTTTTCTAAATACAGGTGCTTGATAGGCTATGCAAGATGTTAAATTCATTTTCCTGTTAGTATCCAAAAAATGTATTCCGTTATAAGAATCCCTAAGTTCTAATATGAACTCATTACCTGCAACACTTCCAAATCCAGAACCTAGATTAATTTCATTATAATTTGTAAACCCAAAAAAAGATTTATCATTTAATAAGTCATCAAATGATTTAATTATCTCTACATCTGTATCAAGATATATCCCTCCACACTCCGCGATAATATCAAGCCTTGCATAATCTGGTACAAATCCCCATTTTTTACACTCGTATGCTTCTTTCATATAACTATTTTTTTCAACATTATAATTTGTTTCATCCCATCTGATAATTTCATAATCAGGACAATATCGCTTCCAGGATTCCATATATTTACATAAATAATCTGGTATTGGATTACCACCAAACCAACAATAATGTATTGTTTTAGGGATTTTCTGCACCCCGCCTGTATATATAACTTCTTCTTTCTTACATCTATCCTGCATTAAAGCTACACTATAGCATTCAATATTTTGCAATTTATTATATTGATTCAACTGTCGCATAATATGAGCATAAGAAGCCAAATTTGATATAAGAATGATATAATCTCTGTTTGAATATTCAAGTAATTTTTCAATATTTTCTATTTCTATTTTTACATCATTAATTGTAATTACTGTACCCTGCTTTTTATCATCATTATCTATTACAAATTCAATTCTTCTTTCCAGCTTAAAATCAGATACAAATTTCAAAAATTTTCTACCCGCTGAAAAAGCAATTATTCTCTTTTTGTGTACATGTTGCAAAAACCATTTCAAATTACAATCAATTAATTTTGCCATATTATTATCTACTTTCTCATGTAATAAATCACTATATATTAATAAACAATCAACTAATAATAGCATATAAGACTGTTTCATTAGGGAACAATGAATAATGCCTTAAATAAAATTTATAACGAGGGCATATGGAATAGATAAGTTCTGGTATTTTCCATATATCTTCTTGTTTATGATAAACACAAATAGCCAAATATGGTTGAAACAAGCTAATTGTTTGCTTTGCTCCTACCAGTGCCCTGTATTCAAATCCTTCTATGTCCATCTTGATCATTGAAACCTTTTCCTTCATATGATTGTCTATATAGTCTAACTTAATATTCCCATTTAATGCAGCTTGCAGAGAAAATGCGCTTTGTTCATCCTTTTTATCATAAGATAATGCAAATGATTCCTCATTGCTCATTCCTGCATTAATAATTTCATAGGCAACCTGTTGATTTTCTAATTTTTTAGTAATATGCTCTATCATACACTTATTTGGTTCCCAAATCTGTGATACCCCCCCCCCTAAAATTTTTAGCAAATTTTAAGGTATCAGCCCCATCATATGCACCTCCATCAATAAAATACTTCACTTCTTTTATTTGAGGCAGATCAAAATATTGTACCTCATATAAGTAATCCATAATTTTTGCAAAGTTTAATATATTATGTTCTTTTATACCTGCCTGCTTGATTTCATGCTCTATTTCTTTATGTGAAAATCTCGGCAAAATTACGATTTTTGTATTTAATCCTCTATTTAAATACTCTTCAAATGATATAATTTCTATTCCGTTATAAGTTTCCCCATGCTTATTAGAATCTATATAACACATTACTTCTACTTCGGGATAAAACAGCCTGAACTTATGTGCCCTTATCCCAACACCCCATACAACCACAGGATCGTTTTCATTCAATAGCTTATCTAAAAAATCCGCCGCAACTCTATTAGTTTTTATAATGTTTCTGATGTACTCATTCTCATCAAACAAATTAAACATTAATCTATTCTTAAAAATATATTTAGATTTGTTATCAGCAAATAAATTATAGATTTTCTTTATTTTATCAAGCCCTTTTTGTTCAATTTTCATTTAGTGTTCCTCTCTGGCAAGCAAACAACTCCTGCAAAGCAAATTCATATCTGTCCCCCTGTCCATCTCCTTTAGTACCCTTTGCAATTCCCCTTTACTTCGAACAGTATCATAATCCTCTTCATATAAATTCCCTAATACATGCTGCATTCCGTAATCCATATTACAAATTAAAAGTGTGCCATCCGGAAGTACAACACTATTGGACAAATCATCTCCACAGAAACAACATTTTATTTTCGTTCCAGGGGCAATAACTTTATCCCGGTGTTGAGCATCATCATCTTTTACATTACCTGCTCTGTTTTGAACAGAACACATAATTTCATACTTGTCTCTCACAATCTCTACAATCTTCTCATCCGGATCTGTCTGCGCATTCAAAAAATCCACAAACGGTCTTCCGTCTATTTTTTTCGCAGACAAAACTTTTTGAACATTCCTATAGTAAATTTCTGTTGTTGGAATATATGCATATCCGCATCTATCTGCAACATGCAAGGTCATATAATAAACAGGCAATTTTATTAATTCATCTACGATTGTTTCATCCACCTCTGCTAATGTCGTAAAAAGATAGACTTTTCTCCCCGCATCACAGGCCATGCGTATCATTTCAAGACAGTCTGGATTATTAAAAGGTTCCGTCATTCCTGAAAAATCAATAATACAATCTTCAGGTGTATGCTTCAAAGTTATTTCAAAGTTCTCTATAGTCATAATACGTTGCCTTTTTTTGTCATGTTCATAATACTTTTTAAGTAATACATCCTGTGGACAATATTTGCAATTTACGCTACATCCCATAATTGTAGAGACTTCCAAAACCTTAGAATCCCTAAGATCTTCCCTCCCTCCGGTATCAGTAATATATTTTCCACCATTAATAACATGGCTCATATCCATTCCATTTATCTTTAAGTAATTGATGACTTCTCCTACATATGTGTCACTAAGCCCTATTACAATCCCAATATTTTTTTCTATAACTGATTTTGCCTCAATTAATGGTAAACCTAATACCTCTTTATTTGAGTTCTCTTTTGTAACTAAAAATCCATCTACCTTGATCCCATTATTATCCAAAGCACGATAAACATCTTTACCATAGAATCCCGCACCATAAATGTACAATTTATCCGTTTCTTTTTTTAACCTCTTAACATCCTCAATTAACTTATTAAAATTCATTTTATCCTCACTATTTATCTTTTAATTTTAACTGTTTTGCAGTCTCCACCCGGTTATTATTATCTATCCCAAAACCTCCGCATACCTTACAAAATTCCAGACAGCCACCCGGTATATTGGCCAGTATCATTTCCAGTATGCTTTTCCTCTCCCCTTCGCCTCTGGCAATCCTGTCCAGATCCACATATGCTTTTTCTTCAACCGGATATAAACCGCCTTTCTGCGCTGACCACTCCAGGCCGCAGTAAAACAGTTTCCCGTCATCCAGTATATGCTCAATGGAATTGCAGCACTGCATGTGCTTTACCGCCTCTTCCCCTTCATAATGGTACAGCTCTCTGGGAAATCCAAAATCGAACCAGTCTATATTCCGGTTCCTCATATAGGAAATCCCATATTCCTTTATTTTCCCACACAATTCCTCAAGCCTGTGATTATATGAAATATCTTCCGAATAATCACTGATGGATATATCCATTTTATATTTCCTGATCAGTTCAAAAGTTTCGTCATCCGGAACCACAGTACCATTCGTAATAAAACCGATATATCCAATCCTGTCTCTGTAATTCTCACCGATATATCGGATAAATGTCTTCAATTCACTATATAAAAACGGCTCTCCGCCCACCACATCCAGATCCAGCAGGTAATCAATGCACTGGAAATACGTCTCCACATCCTTCTTAATCTCATTAAACGGATGCTCTCCGCGCCGCCCGCTTTTCCAGTAAGGCAGAAACTGCATGCAGTTCTCACATCTGAGGTTGCATATTGTGGTCAGGGAAATATCCGTCTTCAGCACATTAACCCGATCCCTGTATTTGTAATACCACTCCGTAACAAACTGCTGGTACATTACAAAATCTCTGTTTTCTTCAAGGCCTGCCATTGACAGCTGCCTGCGGATATCCTGATAATAATATTGAGATGTGGTGACAATCACCCTGTATTGTGCCATCAGGGACTGCGCCTCTTCAAAAGCCAGAACCGTCAGCTTGCCCACACGCATTCCCTGTTTATCCGGGGAATTGTCCACAATCGCCATGATCCTGAAATCCCGGCTCAGTGTTGTATACATTTTCTTTCCTTGGCGTCCAAACCCAAATACCACTATTTCTTTCAAATCTTTCCAGTTGTCATCGGAAAGCTGATTTAACCTGGTCACGTTTCCATCCCCCTGTACTGCCTTATTTTTCAATCTGCCCTTCCTATTCTGCCTAAAAACTCTGCCACCCGCTCAGCAGCTTTTCCGTCTTCCAGCATCTCCACTCTTTCAAACAGCTCCTGAAGCCCCGCTCGGTATTCTTCTTCATGAAATCCCAGGATTCTGTCTTCCAGTTCTTCTTCATTCAACGCCAGCGGAAACGGCAGCTTCTCCAAATCCCAAAGTAGTCTCCCTCTCTCCGCTTCATACGCTCGGTAATCATCACAATATAAAAACACTGGTATTTTCATCACTGCCGCGTCAAACGCCGCGCTGGAATAGTCTGTCATAAACGCATCGCACCCGGCCAGGAGTTCATACATATCATCCACCCGGCTTACATCCACTACATTCTTCCCGCCGGCATCGGCTCTTCCCTGCCGCCCCGCCACCAGTTGAGGATGCAGCCTGAGCAGTATGATCCACTCTCCTCCAAACTTCTTTTTCAGACTGTCCATAAGCCTCCCGAAAGCCGAAAAGCTGCTCCCTGCCTCCACTTCCCGCCTTGTCCGCTGGCTTCCGCCCCGGAAGGTAGGCGCATACATCAGAAACCGCACGGGCGCCGCCTTCTCTGTCTGCCATTCCATTCCGGACAGTTCCATCATTCGTGCCCGCAGTTTCGCTTTATATGTGGTGTCATTCCGGGCCTTTACGAGAATATCGCATCTGGGAGAGCCTGTCCGCAGCACAGGGCCGTCATACAGCATCCCGGTCGGAAGCGTATCGTCATACCACTTTGAATTGGACAGCACATAATCAATCATCTCCGAATCATGTTTGCTGACCAGGTAAGCAATCCTGGAAAAAGATTCTCCCCGGTCAAGACAGGTCGGTTTAAATCCCAGCTTCGCATGCCATGTCTGGATATAGAGCTGCCCTTTCCGCTTCCTGACCTCCAGTTGCTTCCTGCTGTTGTCAATCCAGACACGCGCCGTCGTAAGATGGTAGGCACGCTTCCACAGAGTATTGTGGACAACCCGTATCCCTGCCGGGAATTTGTGGGTCATATCATTTACTAACCAGACAAGCTCAAATGCTTCTTCATTTTTTTTGTTCTCCTGGTTCGTCCGCAGCAGTTCTTCCGCAATATATTTGGGATTGCAGCTATATCCTGTTGTACCTTCAATGCAACAGAAAACGATTTTCCTTTTGCATATACGAAAAAGCCTGCACAGATAAAATGGTATGCTTTCCATGCGTGCCTTCCATATTCTTTTTAAAACATACTTTTGTTCTTTACTCATCCATGCCAAAGTTCCATACCTTATCATTTTCTCTGCATAAACGATTCCAACGTATACTGGAATGCCTCCCGCAAGCCTACCTGCGGATGCCATCCAAGCGCCAGAATCCTGTCCACATTCATAACCCCCAGCCTGAACGGAAGATACTGTAATCCTCCCGCCGCAGCCCCGTCATAACAAACCTTTACCTTTTTCTCCGGATCAAGTCCCGCAATCAATCCTGCCAGCTCCCGCACAGTAATCAGATTATCCGGTGCCGCTATATTATACCAGTGCTTTTTTCCTTTTGTAGCCGCCAGAAACATGCCTGCGACCGCATCTGCCACATAGGTATAGGTTCTCGCCGCACTTCCGTCTGAATACAGCACAATATCCTCCCCGTTCAGCACATTTCTGATAAACTGCGCAAACGCCCTGCCATCATCCAAGGTTATGCCAGGCCCGAAAGTATGACACAATCTTACCCCCACATAGGGAATGCCATACTGGGCTTCGTAAGCTGCAAACATTGTCTCGCACAACCGCTTCGCCTCCGGATAGCATGCCCTCGCATTGTTACAGTGCAACGGCCCCATATCCTCCTCGCGGATACTGTCCTCAGACTGCCACTCTCCATAAATCTCCACTGTGGATACATATACAATCTTCTCCACCCGTTTCTCCAACGCCAATTCCAGGACATTCCTGGTCCCCTGTACATGTCCCCACAATGTATCCACAGGCTGATCAGTAAAATCCTTCGGACTTGCGGCGCCAGCAGTATGAAATATGCAGTCGACATCCTTCTCCACATGAATCGCTACTGTAATATCCTGTACCAGCACAGTCACATTGGGGAGCTGCAGGGAATTCCCGAAGACCTGCTCCAGCTTGTCTCCACTTCTCCCATGCGCAATAATATTCAGATTCAAATTCCAGTCAATATCCGCTTTTATCAGCGCTTCCACAATATACATCCCCAGCCGCCCCGTGGCGCCCGTTACCAAAACGGTCCGGTTTCTGAACCGTTCCCAGTCTATGGGGTTATTCAATATAATATCAATGTCTCTTTTTTCTACCATTGCTCTGCCCTATAAACCAAATACAAATTTACTCTCTTCCAGTTCCAAAATTGCTTTTAAATAATAATAATCTTCCGGCGTTGTTATTTTAAAATTTGCCCCTTGCTCCTTCACCAAATGAACATCCCCACCAGCCTGTGCATATACCATGGCAGCATCCAGCAGCGGTATCTTGCTTTCCTTTGGACCGGCCTTTTCATATGCATCTGTTATCCTGCCCAGTTGGAATGTCTGAGGTGCTGTCATGGAATAAGTATCCGTCCTTTTCTTAAAATCTTCTGCCACAGCTTCTTCCGTTTCTGTAATCACAACCGTTTCTGTCACAGGATGCACTGTGACTGCACAGCCATATTCCTTTGCAACACGTATATTTTCGTGGATTGTGGACAGGTCAATCAACGGCCTGACCCCGTCATGTATCACAACAATATCTTCCTCTGTCCCGCCTTCTTCCCTAGCTGCCTTCAGCCCTCTTTTCAGGCTCTCCTGTCTGTCGCTTCCCCCGATAATTACACGGCTCACCTTACCGAGCCGGTATGATCCGATCATCTCCTGCATATATTCCACATAGCTTCCATGGGAGACAACGATAATACTGTCGATTTCCCTGCTTGCTTCAAATTTTTCCAGTGTGTAGATAATTATGGGTTTCCCCATCAGCTTCAGAAACTGTTTGGGCAGTCCCCCATTTCTCATTCTTTGTCCCACCCCTGCGGCCAACACAATCGCAAAATTCACTTTCATTTCCTCGCTTCACTTCCGCGTTGCACGTTTAACCAATCATCACAAATACATTTCCGGCTCATTCAAAAAAACATCCGTTATTCCCTTCCGTCTCAATGCGTCCAGATCCAGTCGGCCTCCCGTGGGCTTTTCCGGAAACAGGTGCCCGCCGAACCATGCCCTGACAGTTCTCCCTTTGATCCGTTCTTCCGGCAAATCCATGCTTTTCCAGAACGGATGCAGCGCGTCCGCCCCAAGCCCCTGTGCCTTATACAGGCAGTCAGAAATCTTTGTATCCAGGACTCCCAGTACCGCTGTCGGGTCAAGTTCTCTCAGTCTTTCCAGCGATAATGCATAAAACGAAGAATAAACAACCGCCTTCTCAATCCCTTTTTTATACACCAACTCCACAATCTTCTCTTCCATACCAGGGTAAGAATAAATGCTGTTCTTTAATTCTATATTCAGCTTTATCCTTTTCTCATCTTCCGGGTTTAACCGTTTTCCCAACAGTTCAATCACCTCTTCTATTGTAGGGATTTCCTGTGAATTATGCTGCCCCGCATAAATATGGAATTTTTTCAACTCTTTCAGAGTAAAGTCTTTTACATACCCTACGCCTTCCGTAGTCCTGTCCACCCGTTCATCATGGATAACAACCAGATGATTGTCTTTTGTCATCTGGATATCCAACTCAATTCCTTCAAGATTTCCCAAACCAAGGGCTTTTTCAAATGCAAGCATTGTATTTTCCGGATATCGCTGGCTGCACCCTCTGTGCGCCCAGACTTTCATGTCTGTCTTCATTTCTTTCACTCGATTTTCCTTTTTATAAAAGTGTGAATATTCTTTCCACAACTGCCATCAGTATTGGCATTGATTTTCATAAAAGCCTGTTTCTGCTTATTTCTGTCAAATGTGTTTCCGGTAATGTGGTCATCCAGTAAATCTTTCAGGGAATTAAACACATTTTCATTCAGGCAATATGTCATCCATTCTGATCGTTCCATAAATCCTGGCTCATGTTCCATCAGATCACAATAGTCATACCCGACTTCCGCTTCCTTGTACTCTCTGGTAATCATATTAATATCATAGAGTTTCCTTTCCGTTACATGCCATATCTGACACTGGGCTGTTCCTACCTGCTCCGGATAAACAACAAAACACCCTATACTTCCGGATGGATAATAGACATTTTTCCCCTGGTCCGTAAGCGGCATGGGAGGCTCCCATTTTTTCATCTCCCCGCTTTCCGGATCCAAAAGTACATACATATTTCCCTGGCAGGGAGCTATTACAACAAACTCCTTTTCCCCTTCCCTGCAAATAGCCAGATTCCCAAAAGGTCTTTCATTACATTCCATTCTACAGGGATATAATTTGACGGATTTAAACTCTTCCGGCAAATTTCCGTATTCTTTCACTGTTCCATTCCGGGGATTCCATTTCGTAATTGACATGCCTTTCAACGGCATTAGCCACAGATTATCTCCATCCGGTATAAAGGATTGTATTCCGGAAACGAACTGACAACCAACAGTGGCAATTCTGGTCTGCAAAGTGTCTATATCCATAAACAAACACTGATTATCCACAGGTGATGCAAAAATCAGCTCGTTTTTATAAATCCCGATACCACCATTCATCCAACCGGATTCTGTCTCACAAACGTTAAATGAACGGACATTCTTCACATATCGAATTTCTTCCGTTTTTATATTAATTCTGATAATATATGAATATCGAAAAGGAAATAGAAAAATATATGTTTCATTATACCAATGACCCTGGAAAAACGGTCCGCTTTGCACTGTATCACACACAAAATTAATTCTTCTTATTTTTTTATGCTGTATAATCAAAAGATGTCTGGCATTCTGCGGAGTCACATAAATTTTATCTTCAATTTCGAAAGCATTCATATAATATCCGCCTGCCGAATATCCGGTTTCCAAATCCATATAAAATTTGTAATGATGATCATTATTTTCCGAGAACCATAGCTGATTGTTGGCTGTCACCTGGTATCTGCTGCCAAATGCAATCTCTGTCCGCTCGCCTCTCCAATCATCCTTTTCAGGCAATGTATGAATCATATTATTTAATATAAATAATGGCTTTCCCACCACTCCAAAAAGTGATGTCACACTCGATCCACTGTCCCCGATATACACATCCGAAAGCGCTATCGTACTCTCCATATCCGCTGTGTCATCATAAATCCCGATGTCTTCCTCTGTAAACTCCCGCTTCAGTTTATCAAACCAGGGCTTATATACCGCCCGCATGGATGCAAAGGTCGATTCCAATAACGGATGCGGCCTCCACAGCAGGCAGACATCTTCACGCCCCTTAAATACATCAAACACATACCGCATCTTCTTTAAGAATGCCTCCGTGTTCCCCAGCATACCTCCCAGACTCGTATTATAAAAATATACTTTCCTCCCTTCCATTTTCTCCGCCCACGCCTTCGGCGGCTCCGGCGGGTTCTGGCACTTATGGATCACGCTGTCAAATTTCGGCGATCCCATCACCAGAAACTTTTCATCCGGTATGTGCGGGTCAAAGAACTGTCTGTATTTCTCTGCCTGGATGACGATATAATCCACATGGTCATAGGCCGGGCATACCGCCTGGGCCTCGCTCATCCCGCCTGCTGTGGCATAATAGGGGATATACACAAGGCACTGTGTATGTTCCTTCAGCTTCCACGAATAATACGCCGGGTCCACGCTGGTTACATAGTTCACATCATCATAAGGGTTATGGATGTACACCACATCCGGCTCCCGCTCCTCCAGGTGATATGCGCTGTAATGGGTCACGGGCACATAAGAGGGCAGCTGATCCCCCTCATAATGGCAGGCCCCGAACGACCCGTCCGGGTTTCTGTCATAGTAGGGAATGGGCACCACATAGGCATCGCATAACGGGTCTTCTGCCGCCGCACGCCATACACTCTCCAGGGAATCCCACATGGAAGCCTTGTAGGGCAGAAACACAATCTCATACCGCAGCCTGGTATCGTTCCGCACGCTGTTTTCCACACGGATCAGGGATTTCTTCAGCCGTTTGCAGTCTGCGCCTGCATGCGCCTCCCCGCCGGCTGCCAGTTCCTCATATATCTGGTACAGGGTTTCGCAGTATTCCTCCAAAAGCCCCACCGCAGGGCTGCCTTCCCCTTCTGTCTTCTCAATCAGTCCCCCCAGTTCCACGGCCCCTTCCTGACACTGTGCCAGAAGGCCCATGGCTGTCTCTCTCTTTCCGGCCTTTATACAGCCCCGGATCTCTTCATGAGCCTGTGCAAGGAGCTTTAAGAAGGCTTCCGCCCGTCTTTTCTGCGCTTTTCTCATGCTGCTTCCACTCCTCTTTTGATTAAGTCTCGTTTCCTCTTGCTGCGGTTCCTGCTAAATATTTTCTCTACATCATTTACTCTGAATAATAAGGCATATTGGCCACCCTCTCTTACGGATGGTGCGGGATTTCCCGCTTCGCTCCCCGCTACGTCATACGGCCTTCATTCCCGTAAGCTGCATGTTCACAGGGTCATGGCATACCCAATCCGCGCCGGCCCACCGGCCTGCCGCCTCCCAATGCCGTCTGTTTTTTCTATATCAGGAACATGCCGCCCGGTCCTTCCCGCATACCTCTCTGGTATCCCTTCCGGTAAAACCCCGTTTCAGACCCGTTGTTTATCCGGGCGGCTGTTCGTATGACCTCATTTTCTTCCACCGTCTGGGGCGTCAGGCCCCGGCTGGTGTACGGATGGCCGGGCGCAACTCACTCCCCGCTCCCTGCCTTTCCCTGTTTTCTTTCCATTTCCAGCCCGCGCCACAGGGCATTCCCCGCGCTGTTGGCCTTCTCATCGGTGCAATATCCGCATGCCTTGCAGGTGAACAACCCGTCCCGTCGCTCTCCCCTGCCGCCGCACCGGCTGCATGTAACTGCTATGTTCCTGCCGGATACTTCCACAAACCGGACACCCCGTTCCCTGCATTTCATCTCCAGCCTTCTGCGGATATAGCCCCTCTGCCATAGTGTCACGCTGTTGTTATGACGCTTGTCCCTCCCTGCCGGAAACACTCCCGGTACCGCCATGTACACCGTACCGGGCCTTATCTCTTCCAGAAATCGGTTCAGTTCCCCGTTGATATGACTGTGCATGCCTTCTTCCATGCGCTTCTTTTTTGCGTGATATTTTCTGCGCCCTGTATTTTCCTGTCCGCTCCTCCTGCAGTTTACGGCATGCTGTCTGATATAATCCGCATATCGACTGTGAAGTTCCCACAATTCCTTCCCATACCGGCTGCCCTCATCTGTGGTCAGCATTACATGCATGCCCAGCGCAATGCCTGTCTTTTTTCCGTTCCCGCCATACGTCCGCACCGCTTTTTCCACTGGCACTAAAATTTCCAGTCTTCCCTCCTGCGGATACAGCATAATGCGCATCTGGCTTTTATACCGGTTATTATCTGTCAGAGGGATAAACACCCGCTTCCTTTTTTCCTTTGTGGATATATAGATGCCGTGGTCAGCATACCGGTATGCCCGTTCCGAAATGGGAAACCCGGCCAGGCTCTCGGCCTGCGACTCTGCCCTGTGGATTTTCCTTACCTGCCTGCACAGGTAGCGTCCCATCCGATCCGTATCCACCTGTCCTGCCAGCTTCTCATACCGCTCGCCCGGTTCACCGGTAAAAACCGCAGGCCTGCCGCTTAATATGCCCCCAAGTACATCCATACGCCTGAGCATCTGGCATAAATATTGTTTCTCCTGCGCCTCCAGATGTTCGTTTTTCCACACAAGGGAGGAAATTTTTGTCGTTGTACATGCCCATTGTGTACGGATATCCCCCAGCGCCTCGGCTGCGGCAAGATGGTAATATACAGAAGGCATTCCCAACTGCGCTCTGAGGCCGCACCGGGTCATTTCATTCTGTATGTCATAACCCGGATACAGCTTGCCAAGACTCCCAATGCCGCCATAACGGGCATATACATAGTTCTTCACCTTCCGGCAGTCCATCGCAATCTCAAGCAGTTTTTCCATATCCCCATCGGGAACCCGGCCCCTGCTGTACTGACGCAGTGTCCTGTACAGCGTCTCCTCCATGCATTCTTTCCTCTTTCTGCCCGTCATTCCCTTCTGGTTCCAGGCCGCCCCTGTCTGTTTTGCAGACAGAACCGCTTCCTGCATTCGCACTCCTTTGGGACTTATTCCGGACTTTTTCGCATAGATCACATTTTTAAATACCCTATTGTGATATACGCCTGAAAACTTCGCAGATTACTTCCATCTGCGAAAACCGCTTTTTTATCCATAAAATCAGACTGCCAAAACGCCTGACCCATGTTCGCGACCCATTATTTTTCCGTATGGCACAATACACAGTAACAAAACGGCCCTTCTTTACGGCTCTTTTCTAACACTGTGTCAGACCACCAAAATGACCCCTTATAGAATGCAAGCAAAGTAAAATATGTATCATACTTGCTGCAATTCACCCCGATGAATCGCAAGCTGATACAAAACTGGTTCAGGTGTAAATTGTAACTGATACTCGCCTGTCCAATATGTGTCAGAACATAATAGGTTGACAAATCTGGTAGTTATCAGTATAATTAACCATGCACAACAGGTATTTGTTGTTGAAAAACCAAAAAAAGAGCAATATTTTTTAGTGAAATTCGTTTTCGCAGATGGAAGTATTCTGTGAAATCTGCCGGGATAGACAGGTAGATATTTGATATACAATAATGCATTGATAGATTCAGTATAGACACACAATATATAGATTCAGAAAATGATACCCATTCTGTATTTCTTAGGTATTCTTAGTTTCAGGAAATATTGTAAACCTTTATTCTTATCCCGCACATCCTCCGAAAGCCATAACAGAAAAAGTGAAAAGTCATTGCCAACCCAATAAACTTTAACGAAAAACAGGACGGCTGGACATCGATCCCAGCTTGCACACACCACAGTCGAAAAAGTCTGTATATCTGCCATATTTGACTGTTTTGATGCCACAGTCCTGGGACTATCGGAAAAGGACAAAGAAAACCACAGATCCAACAGCTCTATGAAGAACTGGTTGCGTTTGTCAACATGTCCAAAGTTTCATACCCTCTTTTCTTAGGGATCAGGACCCAAAATCGGCATTAACCGACATCCCCCCTAAAATTATTTCTGCTTCTCTTGTCGTATAACGCTCTGAATACTTTTTTCAGCAAAAAATATTTATTTGCTAATTGAGTAAATGACATTCCGTCAACATAATCCTGCAAAATTTCTACGATTTCGGGTAGAAGAATATTCATTGCTTTATAATCGCCCAATATGCACCTCCTAAGATCTCAACAGGATTAGCAAAGGCTACGTCTAAGCCTTGCTATGCACATATCTCATTAAATGCCATGGTCATTCAGTTCCTTTTTCTTTAATGATATAAGTATAAACAAACAACAGTAGAATCCAGACCTGTTTCATCGGAAGAAGCAGAAAGTTATGCTCTAAGGCATACCATTCTTCCCTGGAAATGAATATGTTCTCAGAGAATAATAAATAAAGAGCTGCCAAAAACAGCAGCGAATAACTTAAACAGGAAAAGAAAATACACAGTTCTAAATCTGCCTTATAAAATACTGTGTAGAATGTCATGAAAACCAAAACTTCCCGCACCCATCTGTGCTTCTTCCGTCTTGATTTCATTCCCCTATTTGTTCATTGACGCTATAAAAACCGCAAATTGTCTGACAATAAACCGCTTCCTTTTTCTACATGTTTCAAATCCCCTCTTGACTGTACAGTTACTGTACGGATTATGATAAGGCATATTCCAAAAAACAAAAAATAAGGAGAAACATGATGGATAATCAAAATGCTTACAGCAAGCCGGTTACATTGGGAAACATTCTCAGATTTGCCGTCCCCACCATAGCCATGTCGGTCTTTATGTCTTTCTATACAATGGTTGACGGACTCTTTGTGTCCAATTTGATTGGTACAAACGCGCTGTCGGCTATCAACCTGACAGCCCCGGTGATCCAGCTGGTCACCGCCATCTCCACCATGCTGGCCACAGGCGGCAGCGCGGTCATTATGAAAAAAATGGGAGAACATAAAACCAAAGAAGCCAGAGAAGATTTCACATTTCTGATTTTCGCCAATGTGATGGTTGGCCTGGTGATGTGCATACTTGGATACTCAGTTATGGACAGCCTTTTCAAACACATGGAGTTATCTCCAGAGGTGGCAAACTACTGTACCACATATCTTCGCCACTATCTGTTGTTTACCATCCCTATTCTGCTGATGAACAACTTTACTCTCTATATGATTGCCTCTGAAAAAGCAGCGCTCTCACTGCTCTGCTCCGTAACAGGCGGTGTGCTGAACATGGTACTGGATTTTGTCTTCATCGCCGTTTTTGACCTGGGAATCGGCGGTGCCGCCATTGCCACAGGTCTGGGTTACTCCGTAACAGCCCTGGTTGGCCTGTTTGTGTTCAGCCGCAAGAAAAACCTGCTTCATTTCACAAAACCCGTTTTTCGTATAAAAGTACTTGCAAATGCAGCAACCAACGGCTGTTCTGAAATGGCTACAGCTCTGGTCACAGGCATAATTACCATGATGTTCAACTGGACGATGCTGCACTATGTTGGCGAGAATGGCGTTGCCGCCGTGACCATCATCATGTATGTCCTGATGTTTGCAAGTTCCCTTTACACAGGGTATTCTTATGGTGTTGCACCTATGATCAGTTATTACTATGGAGAAAAAAATCTTACGAAGCTGAAAAAACTGGTTTCCACCAGCCTGAAAGTAATTGCGGTTATTTCCCTTGTCACAGTGATCGCTTCCTTTGCCGCAACAAAGCCGCTGGTTTCCATATTTGCCCGCCCGGATCATCCGGTCTTTGAACTGGCTGTCACCGGAAACCGAATCTGCACACTGGCACTGTTCTTTATCGGCTTTAATATTTTTGCCAGCGGAATGTTTACTGCATTGTCCAACGGAATCGTTTCCGCAGTCCTTGCCTTTTCACGCTCCTTTGTGTTTATGCTGATTACCATGCTGGTACTTCCCGCTCTTTTGGGTGTAAACGGTATCTGGCTGGCTACACCGGTCGCGGAACTGATGGCTCTGGTTCTTTCCATTGTCATGTTCCTGAAATATCGGAAAAGGTATCAATATTAAGTAAATGTTTCCTTAAACGCCAGACGTCATCGTTTCAAAAGACAGAAGACCGCAAAAAGCGGGAACGCCTATGCACTCCCTTTCTCCAAACCTTTTACAACTTCCACAGTGTTGGTTCCCAGACGACTTAAACCTTGACCGTCCGGACAGGCAAAATAGAGTTAAGTGCCTATTGTGTTTCTCTCTTTGTCATGCTATGATTTTTCTTATTGAGCGACAAATCTATATGGGAGGAGAAGAAATGAACATCATCGGGAACATAAACAAAAAGCTGATTTTTGACGAAGATGAAATCTGTGCCGGCGGTGAAAACGATATTGAAGAAGTCATTCGTGTTACACCAGTCCCTTTACCCGAAGACTACATTGAATTTTTGAAACAAATTTCCGGGGAAGATAGCTATGGTCCTGAATTTGAAGTGGAAGACGAAGGGCTGTCTATTTGGATCTGGAGTGCTAAAATGGCATTGGAAAAATCAGAAGAATTGAATCGGCCTTCTAACCAGAAATTTATGAGCAATGCATGGTTATTTGGCAATGACTTAGGAGATTTGGTTTACTTTTTTGGAACCGGTAAGGACGGCTTTGGCTTATATCGTACTTCTGCGGGATGTTTAGACTTAGAAAATGCTGAAAAAATTTCTGATACACTGACAGATTTTCTTGTTCATGGTGTTGGAATTGATATTGCCACCGGTTTATAACCTCCTGCTTATGGGAGACTAGAACAAAAGTGCGCTTCGCACACTCTCGCGTCCAAATTTTCCTGAAAGCGCTGCTTTTGTTCCGCACGCGAAGCTGCGCATCTCTTTTGTTTCCGCACTTTCCTATGAAACAATAGATTGCAGGCTTCGCCAGTAAACCTATTGTCATGAATAAAAAAATCAGAACCATATGCCCGTCTGAGCCAATGGTTCTGATTGCCTTGCACTTTTATTTCTTTTCAATTTCATCCGCAAAATACTTGCCGATCTTAGCTATAAAAGCAAGTGTATCCTCTTTCATGGAGTCGGGAAAAGCTGTCAGCGTCGGCGCTGTCTCAAAGCTGAGCACACCGTCAAACTGTATATTCCGCATTCCCTTCACAAACCCTTCCCAATCCGTAGAAGGCAGATTTTCTCTGCTTCGGGTAAATGTAAACGGAATCTGATGCAAATCGCCCATTCCGTCATTATCATGCATATGCAGCACTTTTAACCGTTTTCCCAGGGTGGTAATGAAATCCTCAAAGTCCAGCCCCACCAGGTTTGCATGACCTGTATCAAAACAAAATCCTAGTATTTCAGCCCCATATTTCTCGTTCATCCTGTCAATCCGTCTCACAGCCTTCGCCACATCACAGCAGGGCCCCTCCACAAGACGACTCCCCAAAGCCGTATAGAGGTTTTCGATACACAGGGTAACGCCACACTCTTTTGCCACCGGTGCAAGATACTCCAGAAAATTTTCTGTCTGCTCCCATTCCGCTTCTTCTGACCCCAGATAATATGCCAGCTTAAAACCATGCACCACAATATAATGACAGTCAAAAAAGGCACATACCTGTATACTTCTGGGCGCCACCACCGTCCGCAGATATGCATTCAATTCATCCGGACCGCCCGGCACATGTACAGGATATGGCATGTGCATCTGATTGACCCGTATGCCTGCGGCTGCGGCCGCATCCTTATGAGGCTGGAAATAGGCCTCCAGTTCCTGTAAGGAGCAATCAAAAAAACTGTTTACCTCAGCGCGATATAGGGAATTGTTTGTCAGACGGGCATTGAGACTGAAATCACAGCAGGTAAAACCTGTCCGCCTCATCATCTCAAACCCCTCTGCCGGATTTTTTTCGTCTACAATATTTTTGCTCTGTACGCCTATCTCAGGCATCGGCTCTTCCTCCCTGCTTTCTTCTCATTCAATTCCATGTTCGATTTTATCACAATCACCTGATGATTGCAACGATCCAAAAAGAATCCACACATCTCATTACACAAAAACGTTACAATTCACACCCACGCCAGATTTCGCACCCATTTACAACTATTTCGGTGTGAATTGCAACAACTGATGCACACAAAATGCTATAAAACGCGCATTTTGGCACTGGCTCCGACGCCCTGCAGCAAGTGCATGGCGCGGGTGTGAAAAATAACCACAAAAACAACGTCTCCATTTGCAGAACACCACATCCGCAGCCGTCTCCGGCCACTCAGTTTTGCTGTTCTCACCAGGTGGGATTGTGGTAAAATGAAAACAGCTAAGATACACATCAGAAATGACAGAAAAGGGGATACGATGGAAAAAGAGAATAGAGAGAGATGTTCATGGGCAACAACAGACTTGTATAAGGAATACCATGACAAAGAATGGGGAAAACCTGTTCATAATGATGACAAATTATTTGAAATGCTCATCCTTGAGGGGATGCAGGCGGGATTATCATGGCTGACAATCTTAAATAAAAGAGAGGCATTCAGAGAAGCCTTTGATACATTCGACTGCCGAAAAGTGGCTCTCTATGACGAAGCCAAAATTGAGGAACTGATGCAAAATGAAAAAATCATCCGCAACAGATTAAAAATCAAATCCGCAATAACAAATGCACAGCAATTCATAAAAATACAGGAAGAATATGGCAGTTTTGACTCATTTATCTGGTCTTATGTTGATTATAAACCCATTGACAATCATTTCAGCACAGAAGATGAAATACCTGCAAGGACTCCTCTTTCGGACCGTATCAGCAAAGATTTGAAAAAACGCGGTTTTAAATTTGTAGGCAGTACGATTCTATATGCCTATATGCAGGCAGTGGGAATTGTCAATGACCATGTAAAAAAATGCCATTTATATAAACCTTAAAATCCCTTGTCAGACTGGCAACGTTTTATGGTGTGGCTGCCACCCCGCTGCCAGTGCCGGCTGAGACAACAGAAAGCATACTTTCTATTGTTTCAGCCACTGTTTTATCCCTGTCCGGCTCCCGCTTTTTACTGCTTCGCCCCGGGCAGGCGCAATCGGAACACCCTCCGCATCAATTCTTTCCCATGGAACGGAATCAACGGATAAATATAACTGGTATTCGCCACAGTCCGGTTGCACGCGATGCTTATAATGCACAGCAAGATTGCCCCAATATATCCCCACAGGCCGAACAGTGCCGTGGCTATCAGATTGATTATCCGCATAAATTTAAGGGCATAACCCAGTTCATAGCTGGACTGGGTATAATTGGCAATGGCCACAAAAGCCATATACAACATCACTTCTGAATTAAACCAGCCGCTGTTTACAGAAAATTCCCCCAAGACAAGCGCTGCCATCACACTGAGCGGCGTGCTGAGCATGTTTGGCGTATTGACTGCTGCCAGCCGCAAACCGTCAATGGCGAGTTCCAGTACCAGAAACTGCCAGAGCAGAGGCAGGTTCATTTCATCCTGTATGCGAATAAAGTCAAAAGCCTCCGGTATCCACTCCTGATTCTGCATCAGGAGCAGAAAGGTAGGCGTTAAAAAATATGTGATAAACGCAATCAAAAATCTGGAAAACCGCAGATATGTGCCGGTTATGGGAGGAAAATAATAATCATCCGCTTCATCAATCACATCAAATACCGTCGTGGGCGTAATCATGGCTGACGGTGAATTGTCCACCAGAATTACAATATTCCCCTCCAGCACATGGGCCGCCGCCGTATCCGGACGCTCTGTAAACTTAAATTTGGGAAAAGGGTTAAACCAGCTTCGTTTATACAAACACTCTGCCAGAGATTCCTGATTCATGGTCAGAGCATCCACCTGAATATTGCGGATACCGTCCTGAACCTTTTTCAGAAATGCATGGTCCACCCTGGAATCCATATAGCAGAGTACAATATCCGTCTGGGAACTTTCACCCGCATTCATCATTTCCATACGCAGATCCGTACTCCGGATTCTTCTGCGAATCAGCGCCGTATTGAACACAACCGTCTCCACAAAACCGTCTTTTGAACCGCGAAGCACCTTATCTTTTTCCGGCTCTGATACGCTTCTGGCAGGATATGTGCGGCAATCAATCAAAATGGCCTTCTCATATCCGTCAATGAACAATATGAGCACACCGGACATCAGATTATGGATAATCTCTTCCCATGTATCATTGACATCCACTTCCACATAGGGCATATGCTTTTTCAACATCTCATGGACAGTACCGGCCATCTCCTGATCACTGAGCTCGATGAGATACTGCAACAGCTTTTCCATCAGCTCATCTTTGCAGAACCCGTCAATAAAATAAAAGCAGGCTTCCTTCCCGCCAATATGAATGACACGATACACAATATCAAAGTTTTTCCCCACAGACAGAGTTTCTTTCATATATTCCATGTCTGCGCTGAGTGTTCCTGCCATCTTTGCCTGTGTCTGATTACGCAATTTAAAAACCCCCAATCTGCCCTTAGTATGACTGAAATCAGGTGTTTTTATACTTTCAAATCCGTTCCATCAAAACAGCCTGCACTCCCCAAAAAGAGTGTGCAGGCTGCCCACATTCCGTCAATCCTTATCCAATCGGTCAGTTCGTACTTCCAAACCCGCCTGTACGCACCGTGTCCGTGTCATCATCGCTGGTCAGGCCATATTCCAGGAAAATTCCCTGGATAAAGCCCATGCCGCGGTCTACGCGCAATTCCCGGCCTACTTTGGAATCATTGGTAATCCGCACCATGATGTGCCCTTCGTTGTCCGCATAAAAATAATCACTGTCAATAATCCCAACCGTATTGTTCAACTGCAGGCGGTATTTAAAGCCCAGCCCGCTCCTGGGATACAGCATCAGTACCCAGTCCTCTTCCATTTCCACCCGGATACCGGTGGGAATCAGAAGTTCTCTGCCCGGACTGATATTAAATGTAATGGGCGCATAAAAATCATAACCGGCGCTGCCTCTGGTGGCCCGCTTAGGCAGTTTGATCTGTTCATATATTTCATTGATTTCCGCTTCCGTAAAACCCGGAACCGCCTCGTTTAAATCCTCCGTAAATCTTTCTTTGCTCACTTTGTAAAATTTTGCAATTCGTTTCATTTCATCCTCCGTTTGTCACCCGCACGACCAGCCTTATGCATAGTCGCCACAGTGCAGTATGGGGCCGCAGCCCTCTTTCTGCAACAGGCTTTTCTTTACATCAATGACCCTCTGATTCCGGCTTCCCTTCCACATCAGCCGGGGATCAAACTCCTCCATATGAAACTCTCCGTCCACCAGTACATCGATCTGACCCATCATCGGGTCCTTCGCCACATTTTCCCACAAATCGCCGGTATACACCCAGATTGTCTTTTCCGGCATCTGCCTGCGGATTTCCCCGATCAGCTTTCTCACATCCGGCCTGTTGGCCGGATGAAGCGGATCTCCGCCGGAAAAAGTAATCCCGGAAATATAGGGTTTTGCAAGCTGCTCAAAAATTTCCTCACGGGCCGCATCATCAAACAAAAGGCCGCCGTTTGGATCCCATGTCACCGGATTATGGCATTCCCTGCAGCAATGGGAACAGCCCGCCACCCAGAGAACCACCCGCAGGCCGTCCCCGTTGAGCATATCATCCTTTGTAATATTATGATACCGCATTGCTTCTCTCCTGGTTTTCCTTTTTCCCTTTCCGGCTTTTTGCCTGTACCTACATGCTGACCCGATCCGCAATTTCCGCCATTTTCGCATCATTCAGACGGGTATCCCCATGAATCCGCGAATAGGAGAGATAACCGTTCATCCGGTCTATCTTTGTCAGGTTATGGCTGCCGCATTTGGGGCATACATCCATCTCCAGTTCCTGGTGCCCGCAATCGTCGCAGTAGGCCAGGGACAGATTGACGCCTTCATACAGCCCCATATCCATAGCCCTGCGGATCAATGTCTTAATGGCCTCTATATTATAGTCAATGGGATATTTGACATACTGAATCTTACCGCCGTTGGACATTTCCCAAAAACGGTATTCCATATCCTGCTTTTCAATGGGCGTAATCTCTTCCGTCACATGACAGTGGAAGCTGTTGCTCACATACTCCCTGTCAGATACCCCTTCCACAATCCCGTATTTTTCACGGAACTGCCGAACCTGCAGGCCGCACAGATTTTCTGCCGGTGTTCCGTAAATCGCATACAGATTGCCGTCCTGCTCTTTGAATTCATTGACTTTCTGATTGATATGTTCCAGCACTTCCAGCGCAAACGCCCCGTCTTCCACCAGAGATTTGCCATTGTACAACTCCTGGAGCTCGTTGAAGGCTGTAATCCCAAACGATGCCGTGGCTGATTTTAAAATGGGCTTAATCTTGTCTGTCAGTTTCAAATGCCCGCCCAGAAAACCGCCTTCACAGTAAGCCAGCGGGTTGGTGGAAGCACGCATCTCTCCGAGATAGGCATAGGTCCTGATATGAAGCTGGCGTATCAGATTCAGATAATAGTCCAGCACATCATAAAAATCCCGGCTTTCCTGTCTGGCCTTTGCCAGAATCATGGGGAGATGGAGGGAAACGGCACCAATATTGAACCGTCCCACAAAAACCGGCACATCTGCATCATCCGCCGGATGCATGCCGCCCCGCTCATACCAGGGTGACAGAAATGCCCGGCAGCCCATAGGAGAAATAATCTTTCCATACCGCTTATACATACTGGCAATGTACCCTTTGCCGGTCAGCGACAGCCAGTCTGGATACATGGTTTTGGCAGAACACTTTACGCCTGCTTCGAACACATCTTCCAGCTCTCCGCCCGGCCCGTGCAGATTTTCATCGTACAGAAATACAATCTTGGGAAACAGCACCGGCTTCCTGCACTCTGCTTTTCCCTGCCCTGTTCGTCTGACATTCAGCATGGATATGGTGGCCAGCCTGGCAAACCTGCCCCGGCCCGTTCCTGCTGTCACGGTAATAAACGGATAGTCGCCCCTGCTGCTGGCAACCGTATTAAACTTATATTCCCAGCCCTGGAAGCCCTGTTCAAACTCCCGCACCACATCGGCATAAGCCTCCTCTTCGGCCCGTTCCCGTTCAATGCCCAGCCGTATATATTTCTCGATGGCACGCCGATAAGATTTCTCCGCATAGGGTTCCAGAATCAGATCCACACTGGGCACCGTGAACCCGCCATACTGCTGGCTGGCGGCGCTCAGGACAATATCCCCGATTACATCAAAAGCCACATCCAGCGTTTTAGGCTCATTGTACCAGATATTCCCCATCTCAAAGCCGCCTGAAAGCACATGTTCCACATCAAAGAGGCAGCAGTTCATCGTATCCCGTCTGGCAGACATGTCATGCACATAAATATATCCGTCCCGACATGCCTGAATCTCTTCCGTCGTCATAAAAAACTTCTGATACAGTTCCTTATTCAACTGGTTAAAAATCAGACTCCGTTTGGTGGATACCAGCGCAGAATCCGTGTTGGCGTTTTCCTTGTCGCCCACATACATGATCGACTGGCTCTTTTTATATACATCGTCCAGCATACGGACAAAATCCTGCTTATAATTCCGATAATCCCGATAACTCTTGGCTACGATGGGCTTCACCTGTTCCAGCGCGCTCTCCACAATATTGTGCATCACCGGAATGGGGATTGCATCCGTTTCCATTTCTTCCACTTTGGCAATCACATACTGACAGATGTGCCGTTTCTCCTTGTCCGTAAACCTGGTCAGCGCACGGTATGCGGATTTCCCCACCGCATCAATGACCTTCTGCACATGAAATGCTTCCCTGCTGCCGTCCTTTTTAATGACCCAGGTGGGCCTGCCGGGTTGAAACTCTTTACTGTAATCTGTCGTATCTGCCTGTTCCTTCGCTGTCGTATACATCGGTCATCCTCCCTGCGTTCTGCCGACTGCTTCCCGTCGGAAACGCCATCCCTTTTTTCTGCGGCGCTTCCGGCACCGGTTTCTGCTGCATATATGCGCAAAATGACTTCCTAGCCGTCAATCCCCGCATTTTCCGCCTGACCGCTCTGCACGGCTTTGGCATCCTTTGCCTTTCTCCATTTCGCCCCCGTAACACAGCCGGTCACAGCCAGCGCCACAAAAACGGCAAACAAAATCAGATATGAGAAAAAATAACCCAAAAACGCATTTACCTGTTCCATGTCCTACTCACCCTTTCAAACCTTAAAATTCAAAATCATACAAAGCCATTATAAACAATCTGTCTCTAAAAAGCAATCATGCCGAAAAAATATCCGCCAACAGATGATCACCGTCCGCCGCCGTCGTGGCAAGCAGATCACAGCGCTCGTTTTCCGGATGCCCGTTATGTCCTTTCACCCAGGTAAAACGCACCTGATGGGGGGTTTTCGCCGCCAGCAGCCGTTTCCAGAGATCCACATTTTTCACCGGCCCGGCAGAGCCCTTCCAGCCCTTTTTCAGCCATCCCCCAATCCAGTTTTTGTTAAACGCGTCCGTTACATACTTTGAATCAGAAATAACCTCCACTTCACAGGGCTTTGTAAGCGCTTCCAGCCCCACAATCACCGCCATCAGCTCCATCCGGTTGTTGGTCGTCTTACGATACCCCGCGCTGAATTCCCTGGTATGCAAATGTCCCGTACTGTCCGTGTAGTGCAGAATCGTTCCATAGCCGCCAGGGCCGTCCGGATTGCCTCTGGCTGACCCGTCCGTATAAATGGTTACTTTCATTTCCAGACTCCTTCCTTCAGAAAATATGCCGCCTGCCGGGATGCCCGCTCCACGATCTCCCTGTCATACCCCACCGCTGCCAGCAGCCGTATGGCATTGTTCTGATCCGCTCTGCCCGGCAGCAGCCGATAGGGGAACAGCATATCGCCTTCCCGGATCTCTTCCGTAAAATAATAATTGTCGTATTCCTGCTCCAGAAGACGGGTCAGTTCCCTGTCATGCGTAGCGGCAAAACAACAGATTCCCGAGAAACGGAGAAACCTCAGAATCTGCGTGGAAGCTGCAATACGCTCCACCGTCCCTGTTCCCCGCAGAATTTCATCCACAAAACAAAATACCGGCCCACAGGGTTCTCTGCCCCTATCCAGTATCCGCTTGAGAGAAAGAATCTCCGCCATATAGCTGCTTTTCCCCGTCTCAATCGCCCCGCCATCCTCCATAGCAGTAAAGATACGGCAAAAGGGGGCCGAAAAACGAACGGCAAGCGCCGTATGAACCGTCTGTGCCAACAACAGGTTGACAGCCACTGTCTTTAAAAAAGTGGACTTCCCGGATGCATTGGAACCGGTCAGCAATACCCCCCTGCCGTCAGCCACTACAATCCCATTGGCAACCGGCGCACGCAGTAAAGGATGCACGCACCCCTCTGTCTCCAGACAGATACCTCTGTCCTTTGCCTGAAACAATTCCGGAATACAATACTGTTCCAGCGACATACGGTACATGGCAATGCTGATACCGGCATCCACAAAGCCGATGTACGCATACCCAGCTTCTATTTCCCCTCTCAGCGCCCTGACTGCGTCCTGCATGTTCACAAACTGTATAATGTCCGGATGGAACAGCATACGGATATAATCCCCAACCAAAGACAGGGGGCTGCTCCCTGATCTGCCACACTGCATCACCCAAAAACTACGACGACGCAGCCGTTTCAGCTTCCGGATACAGGCGCCCATATCCGGCCCGTCCGCAGATTCCAGTACTGCCCGCAGGTCATCGCCGAGACTGTTATACAGTTTTTCCAGATTCCGGATCATCCGCAACAGCCAGGCAATGCTGCGCAGATAAGGCAGGATCCCGGCTCTTTCCTGAAAATAGGTTACGACCTGATACATCACCACACAGGCGAGCAGAAAAAAACCGGCGCCGCCCAGGCACGCCGCCGCCAGAAGCCCAGGAATGTATGCCAGAACCCCGGCATACTCCTTTATGAGCTTATGAGAGTCCATTCTTTCCATCGCTGTCAGGCAGTCATGCAGCGCCGTTTTTTTATCTTTTCCGATTTCATGCAACAGCATCTGCACTCGGACCCGTTGTTCGGGATGTTCCAGAAAACAGGCGCCGGCCCTGTCCCATTTTTCCAGCTTCTCCATATCATCCACCGGATGGTGCAGCGCGGCATACAGATAGTCCGTACCGGCCTGGGACAGCGTATAGTCCATCCGGCGAAAAACCTTCTCCATATCCAGTTCTTTCCAGGTAATTTCGTCTATGACAAACTCCGGCACAGTCCCGGATGCGTCTCCTGTTTTGTTTTCCGGCCCGTTCCCGGCTACGCCTCTTATTTTGTTTCCCAGACCGTTCCCTGTCCCGGTTTCCTCCCTGCTTCCTGCCGCGTCTGTACCTTTGGTTGTTACACTGTCACCCGCATTTGCCTTCTTCTCCAAATTCTCTTCTGCTTCGTATTCCCAGGGCAATTTGCCGCAGCCTGTCAGAAATCTGTTGCGCAGGGCTTCCTTTTCCCGTCTGTCTTCCCGCAGCCCTTTCAAAAACAGCATCCCCAGCACACCGGGAATCAGGAGCGCAATCAGCCCATAGCTCATAAAACAAATACCTGCCCCGGCTCAGTGATCTCCATGATTCTCCCGGCGTAGGTTCTGCCAGTCTTACGCTCTGCCCGGAAACGGGAGATCACACCATAGTCATCCCACATATGCATGGGAAATACCACCTCTGTATCTGTCTGTTCCAGAAACACTTCCATGCCCAGTCCGTAACTGCTGCCCAGCCGGGGATCCAGGGGCACAAAAGCAACATCGAAATGCCGGCCTGCAATCCGGGCGATTTCCTCCTTGTACGCTTTTTCCATCCCGGCGTTCCATCCGGGATCTTCCCCTTCCCAATGCCACCAGTTCAAATCCCCCGCATGATATATCTGCTTTCCTTCCACACTGACCAGAAAAGCCACCCCTTCGTCTGTGGAACGCAGCGTCTCCACTGTCACATCCTCCCATGTAATCTCCGTATGTTTGTTCAAACGGGTCATCGCAGAAATCACCGCCGCATCCACTCCTTTCCGCGCCAAATAGCTTTCATTCAGCCGGATATCGGAGCCCAGGAAATACCGGGTCTTTTTATATTGACCAAAACAGTCAAATATACGGAAATCAAAGTGATCCGGATGTTTGTGGGAAGCAAAAAACAGAATTGTTTTATCCTTTTCCCACACTGGCAGTTTTCCCTTATAATAATCAAATACCAGCACATGACGGTCCAGTTCCACCGCAAATCCACTGTGGTACAAATAGGTAATTTTCATTCAGGCTTCTCCTGTCTGTCCAGATTCACCGGGCCAAAGCCCATGGGAAGCAGCGCTTCCAGAGAAAATTCCTGGTATTCCTCAGAAGATTTCACCAGAAAAATCCGAAACTCCTTTGGATCACAAAATTCCATCATCACCTGCCTGCACACACCACAGGGCGGCGCATAGGCGTTGCACTCACCTTCGGGGCTGCCTGCAATGGCAATCGCCGCAAACCCTCTCTCCCCTTCGTACACTGCTTTGAAAAAAGCGGATCGCTCTGCGCAGACCGTAGGTGAATAGGCTGCATTTTCTATATTACAGCCCTGGTAGATGTTTCCGCTTTTGGTCATCAAAGCAGCGCCCACCTGAAAATGAGAATAGGGCGTATAGGCGTGGGTGCGGGCTTCCAGCGCCGCTTCTATCAGTTTTTTTTCATCCATTATTTCACATCCTGTCCCATTCTTGTAATTGCCGCCGTCACCAGCTTTTTAAACAGCGGCGCCGTCTTATTTGCCGCTTCCTGTACCTCCTCGTGGCTCAGAGGGGTGGGTGACAGACCTGCTGCCGGATTGCATACACAGGAAATCCCGCAGATTTTCATGCCCATATGATTGGCCGCCACAGCCTCCACAGCCGTACTCATGCCCACCGCATCAGCGCCCAGCCTGCTTACCATACGCACCTCTGCCGGGGACTCATACGCAGGCCCGGTCAACTGCAGGTACACCCCTTCCCTAAGCGAAATCCCCGCCTCTTTTGCACAATCCCTGATGATGTCCTGCAAATCTTTGTCATAGACTTCCGACATATCCGGGAACCGCACACCCAGCGTTTCCTCATTGGGCCCCATCAGGGGACTGGGTACAAAGCAGGCGATATGATCACGGATCAGCATCAGATCTCCGGCCTTAAAATCCGGATTCACCCCGCCGGAAGCATTGGTCAGGAACAGTGTCTTTGCCCCCATCAGCTTCATCAGCCGCACCGGCAGCACCACATCACTGATGGGATAGCCCTCATAATAATGCACCCGTCCCTTCATGCAGACTACAGGCACCTTGTTCACATACCCGAAAATAAATCTTCCGTCATGCCCCGGCACAGTGGAAACGGGAAACTCCCCAATCTCACTGTAAGAGATCTCCGCCTCCACCTGGATGGAGTCCGCATAATCGCCCAGCCCGGAACCCAGCACCAGCGCCACTTCCGGACAAAAATCCGTGTGTTTTCTTACGCTTTCCAGGCAGCGCATTAATTTTTCATATACCTCACTCATCTGTCTGTTTCCTTTCTTAAACCATACTTTTGTTGCAGATGTCTGTCCGATACAATCAGACGTTTTTCTGCATTGTCGTTATCCGGAGCACGTTGAAAATTATTTTCCGGCAGCCGTGCGTCACACGGAATGCATTTTCAAACGCACTTTCGTATATACTCTGTCATCCTCATTATAACAGACAACTTCTAATTTGCAATGTGCAGAAGCTGCAAATACGTCTTTCTGTGAAAGATGACTGCGATCATGATACGTCCGTGTGCGCATCTGCCTCGCGTCAGGCAGTCTCTTTTCCATCAACATTTTATTCACAAAAGGCCCGGGAATCCTGTTCCCAAGCCTTTTTCCAAATGTACGTCTGTTTACTAATGTAGTGAAAGGGTATTAACAGATAAACATCGCATCCCCAAAACTAAAAAACCGATACCGTTCCCTGACTGCCTCTTCATAAGCCGCCAGCACCTGTTTCCGTCCGGCCAAAGCAGATACCAGCATCAGCAGTGTGGACTGGGGCAGGTGGAAATTGGTAATCAGGCCGTCCAGTATCTGAAAACGATACCCCGGATAGATAAAAATATCCGTATTTCCCCGGCAGGGCTGTACCATTCCCTGCCGGGCCGCGCTTTCAACGGTACGGCAGCTTGTGGTGCCCACACAGATGACACGTCCGCCCCGGCGTTTCGTCTCATTGATGGTATCCGCCGCCTCCGCTGTCACTTCATAATATTCGGAATGCATGTGATGGGCCTGAATCCGCTCTACTTTCACCGGGCGGAATGTACCCAGTCCCACATGCAGAGTCACACAGGCAATCTTTATCCCCCTGGCCTGCACCTCTCCCAGCAACGCCTCCGTAAAATGCAGTCCCGCCGTAGGCGCCGCCGCAGATCCTTCATATTTGGCATACACGGTCTGATACCGGTTTTTGTCCGCCAGCTTATGCGTAATATAGGGCGGCAGCGGCATTTCGCCCAGACTGTCCAGTATTTCTTCCCAAATACCCGTGTACCGGAAACGGATCAGCCGGTTGCCCTCTTCCACCACATCCGTCACTTCCCCCCGGAGCCGTCCGTCCCCAAATACCAGCTTTGTGCCGGGCCGGGCTTTTTTGCCCGGCTTTACCAGAGTTTCCCACAGATCCGTTTCTCTCCTGGACAGCAGCAGTACCTCAATGGCTGCGCCTGTATCCGCCTTCACACCATAGAGTCTGGCCGGTATAACCCGCGTATTATTCAGTACAAGACAGTCGCCCGGACGGAGAAAATCCACAATCTCCCGAAATGTATGATGAGCGGTTTCACCGGTCTGCTTATCCAGCACCAGCAGCCTGGAACTGCTCCGATCCGCCAGAGGATCCTGGGCAATCAGTTCTTCCGGCAGCATAAAATCATAATCGGATGTCCTCAAACCTTCCATATTCTGTTGTACCTGATCCATTCTTTCCTCCCGCGTATCCGCCGACCGACGCCTATCTTCCATCCATCCCGTTGTATTTCAGGAAAGCGGCATAACCCCGCTTTGTCTCATAGACATCCGCTTTGCTCGTAGCCTCCCAGGGCGCATGCATATTCAATACGGCCACGCCGCTGTCAATCACATTCATACCATAAAGCGCAAGGATATACGCGATGGTTCCGCCGCCGCCCAGATCCACTCTGCCCAGTTCCGCAGTCTGGAACACCACCTGCTCTTTTTCAAAAATATCCCGGATATATGCCATATATTCCGCATTGGCGTCGTTGGAACCGGATTTTCCCCTGGAGCCCGTAAACTTGTTAAATACCATGCCTCTGCCCAGGTATGCCACATTTTTCTTATCAAAGCTGGAAGCATAGGCCGGATCGAAGGCACTGCTCACATCGGAAGAAAGCATGGTGGAACCTGCCAGGCACCGCCGCAGAGACAGCTCGTCATATCCGCCGCAGAGCGCCATCAATTCCGCAACGCTGTTTTCAAAAAACCGGGAACGCATACCGGTGGCCCCCACACTGCCAATCTCCTCTTTATCTACCAGAATACAGCAGGCAGTGCGCTCCGGCGCCTCCAGTTCTAACATGGCCTTCAGGGAAGCAAATGCACAGACACGGTCATCCTGTCCATAAGCCAGTATCATACTGCGGTCAAACCCCGCTTCTCTGGCTCTGCCCGCCGGTACCACTTCCAGCTCCGCTGAGAGAAAGTCCTCTTCTTCCATATCGTAGGTGTCTTTCAGATAGCGCAGAATCCCCTGCTTTACAGGATCCTTTTCCTTCTTTCCCTCACAGGCCGTCCCCTCTGATAAGGAAGTTTCCTTCTTCTCCAGACACAGCGGCCTGTTTCCCACGATAATATCCAGCGCTTCACCCTCTATCACTTTATTGGCTTTTTTCTCCAACTGCTCCGATGCCAGATGGATCAGCAGGTCGGAAATGAAAAATACAGGATCATCCCCGTCCTCTCCCACTTTGATTTCCACTGTCGTCCCGTCTTTTTTGATGACAACACCATGCAGTGCAAGGGGCAGCGTCACCCACTGATACTTTTTCACACCGCCATAATAATGGGTATCCAGGTAGGCAAATCCCCCATCCTCATAGAGGGGGTCCTGCTTGATGTCCAGCCTGGGAGAATCAATATGGGCCCCCAGTATATTCATCCCTTCTTCCAGGGCGCGGCTTCCGATATGGAACATCACAATGGATTTATTCATGCAGACATGGTATACTTTGTCCCCTGCCTGCAAAGTCCCGCCTTCCCTGCGCACTGCTTCCAGTTCCCGGTAACCTTCTGCCTCCACTCTGTTGACCAGATAGTCCACACATTCCCGTTCTGTCTTTCCCTCATCCAGGAATTCCATATATTCTTTTGTAAAACCTTCCAGTTCCTCTAACCGGCCGGCATCATAGGTTTCCCATACGTTTTGTTTTTCCATTGACTTTTCTGTTTCCTTTCTTCGTTTCTGGCAGCCTCCAGATCCTCGCGTACTCTTCCCTGTATCCTACCGTCGCAGCGGTTTCACATGGGAACAATGATCTGACTGGGCTATCCCGGCTTATGCACCTGCAATCCGGCATACACCAAACGCCGTTTATTGACGCAGTTCAATCCCCAGTCCTTCCAGACCGTTTAACAGTTTCTTCATAACGGCCGAAATATCTGCATCTTCCAGTGTCCTGTCCGCGGCGCGGAAGGTGACAGAATAGGCCATGGACTTGAATCCTTCCCGGATCTGGGCTCCCTCATATAAATCAAACAGATGACAGCTCTCCAGCAACTTGCCACACCGCTGACGGATGATGGCCTCTATCTGCCCGGCCAGCACCGCTTTGGGAACAACCATGCTGAGATCCCGTACCACGGCCGGATATTTTGCAATCCCCACATATTTCCGGTCAAAGGTGGCGGATTTTACCACTTCCGGCATATCCAGCACCGCCAGATACACACGTGTGCCGATACCATAGGACTCGGCTGTCTGGGGATGCAGTTCGCCCAGGTATCCCACAACCCTGTCCTGATAACGGATCAGCGCCTGCCGCCCCGGATGCAGGAAGGGTTTGCCGCCGTCCGGATCATACACGGTGCCTGCCCGCATGCCAACGGATGTGAAGAATTCTTCCACAACGCCTTTCATTGTGAAGAAATCACCCTCTCCGTACATTCCCAGTGTAAACTGCATCCGCTCATCCGGCAGCTCTGTCACCGGCAGTTGATGAGGCAGATAAATATTGCCCAATTCATACAGACGCACATTCTTATTTCTTCTATTATAATTGACAGCCAGGGAAGTCAGTATACCGTTTAACGGCGTAGTCCGCATAATGGAAAAATCTTCCCCCAGCGGATTGGAAATGGTCACTGTCCTTCGCAGTTCACTGTCAGCCGGAATCATCAGTTTATCAAATACCCTGGGACTTTCAAAGGAATAACTCATCCCCTGGGAAAATCCCCAATGCTCCGCCATATCCCTCGCCTTCTCCTCAATACGCAGTTTCAGAGGCAGCTTGCCCGTTGTGGCCTCACCGCAGGGCAGCGTGGCGGGTATTTTATCATACCCGTAAAATCTGGCAACCTCCTCCGCAATATCTGCAAAACCTGTCAGATCCTGCCGGAAGGACGGAATGACCAATACCTGTTTTTCCTCCTCATATACAAGTTCCAGCCTCCGGAAAATATCCAGCATTGCGGCGGCGGGAATCTCTGTCCCCAGAAAACGGTTTATCCGCTCCGGTTCAAATGGTATCTCCACAAGCGGCGCAGGCGCAATGCCATCCTCGGCCATACCCCTTACGACCCGACCACAGCCCAGCTCTTCGATTAACTGGCAGGCACGGTCAATGGCTGCCTGGGCATTCCTGGGATCCAGACCTTTTTCAAATTTGCCGGAAGCCTCTGTCCGCAGGCCGATCCGCTTGGCGGATTTTCGGATATTTGCCCCGTCGAATGTAGCTGCTTCGAACAGCACGGTTTTCACGCTGTCCGTAATCATAGAGTTCTCACCGCCCATAATACCGGCAATGCCGATCTCCTTCTCTCCATCGCAGATCATCAGTACATCACTGTCCAGATTCCGTTCCTGTCCGTCCAGCGTCCTGAACACATCCCCTTCCTTTGCACGGCGCACAACAATCTTATGCCCTGCAATGGTATCCAGATCATATGCATGCATGGGCTGCCCATATTCTTCCATCACATAGTTGGTAATATCCACCAGATTGTTGATGGGACGGATTCCACTGGCGGCCAGACGGCGCTGCATCCACTTGGGAGAAGGCGCTATCCGTATATCCGTACATACCCGTCCGCAGTAGCGCATACACAGATCCTTATCCTGTACCTCCACGCTGACATATTCCGATACATCCCCCTGTTCCTCTTTGATTTCCACAACCGGCATCTCAAAGGGCTGCCCAAATGTTGCCGCCGCTTCCCTGGCTATGCCCAGCACACTGTAACAATCTACTCTGTTGGACGTAATCTCATATTCAAATACCGTATCTCTCAGTCCCATGGCTTCCACAGCGTCCGCACCTACCCGGGCATCCTCCGGGAAAATATAGATGCCGTATTCCGGCGCATCCGGATACATCGAACGGTCGCTTCCCAGCTCTTCAATAGAGCACATCATACCTGCGGAAGATACGCCCCGCAGTTTCCCTGCTTTGATGACGATGCCATCCTCCGGCAGGGTACCGTCTCCATGGGCGCTGCCCGCCACCTTACCGCCGTCCAGTACCACCGGTACTTTGTCCCCTTCTTTTACATTGGGTGCACCCGTCACAATCTGAATGGTTTCCGTGCCCACATCCACCTGACATACAATCAGTTTATCCGCATCGGGATGTTTTTCAATGGTGACAATCTGGCCAATTACAATTTTTTCCAGATTTTTGTCCAGCCGTTTCATGCCTTCCACTTTTGTACCGGACAATGTCATGGCGTCAAAATATTCCTGATCCGTGCAGGAAAGCCCCGGCACATATGCTTTAATCCAGGATAATGCTGTATTCATACTGTTTCTCTCTCCTTTTATCGCTCCATCTCACAGGTAATGACGAAACCGACTCCAGTCAGTTTCGTGGAATTTACCCTGTCTGTCTCAGAACTGGTTCAAAAACCGAATATCATTTTCATACAGAAGACGCATATCGTCTATTTCATATTTCAGCAGGGAAATACGCTCCAGGCCGATTCCGAAGGCAAAGCCCGTATACTTTGCAGGATCAATGCCGCACATTTCAAATACATGGGGATGTACCATCCCGCAGCCCAGAATTTCAATCCAGCCACTGCCCTTACAGAACCGGCAGCCGGCTCCCTTACATTTAAAGCAGCTCACATCCACTTCCGCGCTGGGTTCCGTAAATGGGAAATGATGGGGTCTGAATTTTACTTTTGTATCCGCTCCGAACAACTCTTTGGCAAATTCCGCCAGCGTCCCTTTCAGATCGGCAAACGTTATATTCTTATCCACAACCAGCCCCTCAATCTGATGGAAGGAAGGGGAATGGGTGGCATCCACTTCATCCGAGCGGAACACCCGCCCCGGCGCGACCATACGGATGGGCAGCTTTCCCTGCTCCATCACACGCGCCTGTACGGGAGACGTCTGTGTACGGAGCAAAATATCTCCATTTACATAGAATGTGTCCTGCTCATCTCTTGCCGGGTGATCCGCGGGAATATTCATGGCTTCGAAATTATAATAATCCCTTTCCACCTCCGGGCCTTCCACAACCTCATAACCCATACCGATAAAGATTCTCTCCACTTCTTCCAGGACAATCGTATTGGGATGCCGGTGCCCCATGGGATTCTTCTGCGCCGGCAGCGTCACATCAATCACTTCCGCCTCCAGCCGTTTCTCCATAATCGCCCGTTCCATCTTTAATTTTGCACTTTCCAGTGCGCTTTCGATTTCCGCCCTGGCCTCGTTGACAAGCTGCCCCACTTTGGGCCTTTCTTCGGGGGCCACATCCTTCATGCTTTTTAACACAGTCGTCAGACTGCCTTTCTTGCCCAGAAAAGCGACTCTGACCTCATTCAGGGCTTCCGGTGTCCCGGCTTCCCCGATCTGCCTCAACGCTTCTTCTCTGATCTGTTCCAGTTTTTCCTTCATAGTCATTGTCTCCTTGCTTCTTTTTCATCCTGCCCGCACCGCGGCCCATGCGCCGCTTCAGCAGCATACTTCCTCTGCATGGGGCTGCGCATAAAAAAACGTCCCCTACATATTGCTATGTAAGGGACGGACAAATCCGCGGTACCACCCATATTCCTGTCATCGGACAGACACTTTGCCGGCATAACGCGCTCCTGCGTCCCAGCCTACTGAGCAGTCCTGCCGTTCAGCCAGGCGGCTCCGGTGGGAAATTCAAACTGCATCTGAACCTGAGGAAGCTCACAGCCGCCGACTCCCTCTCTCTGAAGGAAAATGCACTTCTACTGACACCATCACTGCCTTTGTGTATCAAATTTCTTCCATTCTACTGGTTTTATATGAAAATGTCAAATACTATTTCAAAAAAGCCCGCAACAAACCAACATGCACTTGTCTGTCCCCGGAGGTTCCCGTTGTCACTCCTGCCAAAAAATCTGCCCTCATTCCACTTCCACAATCCCGGAGGTCAGGCTGCGGGGCGGAAGCAGGAAGGATGCGGTTTCCTGCCGGATTCGCAGGTAAACCGGCAGCAACTGTTCCGACTTGTTCAGCAGCAGTACAACCAGTGTCCCGTCCGGCTGCTTCCACGCCGTTACATCTATCTGCTCCGTGTAGCAACTGGAACCGATTCTCACAGAGCCTTTTACCAGATTGTGTGAGAAAAACTCCAGGCATTTCTGATGGGGCATGGCAGATAGCTTTCTGCTCTCCCGATTATAATGAAAAGGTGCCATACAGGGGTTTTCCACATAGCTTGGCCCGCCCTGCTCATCTAATATCAGATTCCAGTCATAAAACGCCGTCATCCCATGATTCAAATCTCCGATGATTTCATGAGAAAGGCTGACACAGGCCCTGTCTGTCTCATGGGATTCATATTTGCTCAATTCAATACAGCTTTCCGACAATATAAGCTGCTTATCCGGAAAACGCTGTTTCACCATATCCAGCATCTCAAAATGATCTCCGCTGTACCAGTGGAACGCACCGCCCGCCACCATGGAATCCGTATGCTTGTCAATCACACTGCACATCCATTCATACAACCGCTCTTTGTTATGGTCCCACAAAAAGATTTCCACATCATCCAGCCCGGCTTTTACCATGGCCGGATACATATATGCTTCCAGAAACAACTTCTGTTCCCCTGGCGTATACACACAGGAATCCCATGTCTGGACAGCATGGGGTTCATTCTGGAGTGAAATACGCCGCACCGTAAAGCCACACTCCTGAAACGCTTTTATGTAACGGCAGAGATAGGCAGCCCACATCTCATAACAGGCCGGCTTCAGCCCGCCGCCCTGCTGCCGTTTTCCGTTGGTTTTCATAAAGGCCGGAGGCGACCAGGGAGACAACATCAGTTCCGGTTTTTTTCCTGTGATTCTTTCCACATCTCTGAGCATGGGGAGAATATACTGCTCTGTCCGGGCAAAAGAAAAACTGTTTAACGCATAGTCCCGGGGCTCTGACATGGCCTCATATTCTCCCAGACAAAAATCACAACTGTCCAGATGAATACGCACCATCGTATAATTCATCCGCTCCGGTGTAAAATAGGCCAGAAGCAGCTCTTCTTTCTGTGTCTCATCCAACAAGGAATACACATACGCTGCCGCTTCCGTAATGGCCCCGCCAAATCCTTCAAAGGTATCATATGTCACATCAGGGCAAAGATTGACCACGCCGTTTTCCACTTCACAGCCGGAATCAAATACAACGGTCTGGCCAAATCCACACACGCCTCTGTCATTGCCTGAGGTTGTGTCAAGCTTTATTTTCATAGTCCCTCCAATCCGCCCACGCCGGAAACTTCCGTTTTCCGATGGCCTTTCAATATGTTTGATTGTACCACATACCCAAAGACCATTCCAGTCAATCTTATTGCACATTTACTACTGTTGACACCACCGCCTGCGAATGCGCATATACGCTAAAGAAATCTGTTTCCTTTTGGGGAATAAAGTACTATAATAAAGTCATCGCTAAATAGAGAGCCGGAGGTATGTGGAAATGCGTTTTTCTGATATGATTGTAGGAGAAAGTGGATTGTTGGTAGAATTACGTTGCCATAATTCTTTCAATGAGAAAATCTATACAGATATTATAAACTATCTGAATAAGCATTTGTCCGAATGGAAATCGACTGGTTTTATACCCGTTGCTGATGCAGTCTCCCTCTTCAACTTAATTGATGAGTTGTCTGGCGGAAGTCAGTTTTGGAGTGAAAAAGTAGAATTGCGAGTGGAAGATGCTGCATTGGAAATACAAGAAATAATCAGTACATTAGAAGAATAAACCATATTTTATATAGGAGGAACCATGGCAAAACGACCTGCATTCTTTGTTAAACAAGGAAAAGTCATTCGTGAAATATATTCGTTTGAATGGTATTCTGGTTTTGCAGTATCTCAAAAACAAAAATCTATAAAAAGTCTGCACAATGCAATTAAAAAAGCAGATTTAAACGCCAGGCCATTAGAAATCAGCACGAAGAGCATGGAACACATTGGAATCAAAGCAAGCGCATTGCATCTCAAGATCAATAACGATACCCTTGAGAATGTTTTTCAGAGTGCTAAAGTTTTTGAGCATGGAGGGCCTTATCTTGATTTGCTTGATGTGTCGCCAAAAGAAGCAAAACGTGACGAAAGACTGCATAAATCAGGAAGCCTAAAAGCGTTTCGTTACCAAAATGAAGAGTTTCCTTTAATTCCTCAGACAGTATTTTATGACTTCATTTACATTACTGCCATAAAACAATCCTTTATAACAGATGAAGTCAATACAATTTTACGTTACAATTATTTTACAGATATTGAATTTAATCCCGCAAAAAGCATCAATACCCAGGCAAGAGCTGCCGCAATCCTTAAATTGATTGCAGACGAATATGGGTATTTACCATCTTTTAACAAAGAGGATTTTATCCAATATCACAAAGAACATATTTTTTGTTGACGAATTCCGGTTTGCAAAATTATAGCCAGCTAAAAGTTAAATAACAGCCGTACATACAGAGCGGCACATTGAAACAGGGAAGCAAGAAAAAGGAGCCCTGTTTTTTTGCGCCTATTTTGGGTATTTTCATTTTGTCCGGATCATTTTTTAATCCGTTTCATCCACAATAATACCGGAAATACTGCTCCTTCAAAGCCCGGTAAGCCCCTCTGGGCAGGGCAATCCGCTTTCCTGTATACAGGCAGATGTCCTGCGCATTCAGATTGTCAATGTGCTCCAGATTCATAATATAGGCAATCCCCACCCTGACAAACTTTTTATAACCGGAAAGCATATCAAATATCTTTTTCATAGTCATACGCAACAGACACTGAGTACCGTCCAAAAGATGCAGGCATTGGATTTTCCCCTGCGCTTCACAGTACAAAATCTCATCAACTGCCACACGCTGTATCCTCCCCTTTATCCGCAGTACAACATAATTTTTCCGCTCCATGCTCCCCGGAAACCGGTCTAAAACAGAGAAAAAAGCCGCTTCCGATACCGGCTTGACCAGATATTGGACAGCATCCACCCCAAACGCATCCAGCGCATGTTCTTTCGACATGGTGAGGAATACAATCCGGCTTCGGTTTCCCATATCGCGCAGTTCCCTGGCCGCTTCAATCCCCATTTTTTCAGGCATGTAAATGTCCAGCAACACCAAATCCGGCATATACGCTTCTTCCCGGATCCTGCGGAGAAGTTCATTCACACTTTCAAAACAGGTTACCAACAGATCTGTTTCGGGATGTTTTTTCCCATAGCTGTAAAGCATTTGCTCCGTTTTGCGCAGTTCCGCCTGTTCATCGTCGCAGAGCGCTATCAGATACACAATGTCCGCCCCTTTCATTTCTCCCGCCGCAAAGCCTGGGGAATATTCATAATCAATCTGAATACAAAGACCCCGTTATCATTTCTGAAATCATACTCCCCATTATATTTATCTGCTGTTCTGGTAATACTCAGTATGCCGATACCACCTGTAAATCCCCCCTTAGGTTGTCCCCATGTCAGCGCGGTCTCCATACTGCATGTATTGCTGCAACGAATCACCAGTTTATTCCGCCGTTTCCTGAGCATCAGATGAATAAAGCATACACGCTCCGCCGACTGCTTCTGCACTTCCATACAACCGAAAATCGCATTCTCATAAACATTGGCCAGTATGGCCACCAGATCAATACCCGGTATGGCCACATCCCTGCCCAGTTCCACATCCAGTGACACTTCAATCCGGGCCATTTCCGCCCTTCTGGTATATGCAGAAAGGAGCTTGTTGACGACTGTATTGGCGCAAATGCTTTTTATATTGACCACATCCATCTCTTTTTCATATTCCTTTAAATACTGCAAAACTTCCCGGTTTTGTCCTCTGCGCACATATTCCCCAATCACAGCGTTGTGATGCCGAACATCATGCCGTATCCGGTCCCCGGCCCTGACTGCATCCTCCAGAAGTTCCACATTTTTTTCCAGCAGCCGATGATTCATCTGTATCAACTGATTCTCTCTCTGGTACGTCTTCTCTTTCCCGATATGCAGGTAAAGCCGGAATACCAGAAACTGCAGCGAACCGGTCAGACAGACATTGACAAACACCCGCAACAGCCGGCAGGGTACAGCCGGATGCAGAATATAGGCAATGCCAAATACAATACTGACAACCATAATCACCAGACTGAACCGATCCGTTTCACTCTCCGTCAAATGTGCAAATCCCTGGATAAACCGTTTCATTCTCCGCTCAATCCAATAAGCCATAACAAGAGTCAATGCAATGGGCAATAGGCTGTTCACCCATTCATTTTGATTAAAAAGAGTGGCGGAAATCTCCACTCCCCCGATCTGAAAAACCGTCAGAAAATAAACGGCAACTGCAAACCTGTATACCGACAGATCCATCGGATCACTGCTCATACAAATGGAAAAAACAAAAAATACTATGTACAGTATGGGCATCGCTATTTTCAGGCCGCTACCCCCTTCCGGCACATACAAGACACACAATGCCAGAAGCAGAAACAGACTGAAAAGGGCATAGCAAATCAATGTCTTTTTCCTGTCAAACCGCAGTCTGCTTCCCGGAAGAAACAGCATAGTCACCCCTGCCAGATTCATCAGAAAACGGATCATTGCGTCTAACACACTTACCGCACCTCCTGCATTTTATCTTTTGTCGCAGATTAAGACCATCTGCCAGTTCCGATTATAGCAGAAATTGCCTCCTCAAACCATTCTCCGGCACAGTTCGCATATTTTTCGGCATACATTGCATATTGATCCTGTATTTGTATTTTTTCTTTATCAACCATAGAAATTATGGACAAAGAAAATGGACATAAAAGAAAACGGCAGCCTTGAAAATCAAAGCCACCGTTCCACAGGTGTATGAAAATTGTCTGCCAGATGACAACTTTTTTATTTTGCTATTGACCAGCAGATATTGTATATTTTTATTGATTCATCGGTATATCACAATTATAAATCCATTTTCATATATATAGACGCATTCATAGGACTGTCATTGTAACGATCTGTCACGTAAAACCCCAATTTTTTATACATATAAATTGCTGTTTCTAAAAAAGGCAATGTATCTAACAGCATGTAAGAATATCCTATTTTTTTTGCATCAGCTATAATTTGTTGTATGAGTTGCTCTCCAATCTTTTTGCCTCTAAATAGCGGCCGTATATAAAGACGCTTCATTTCACAATGCTGTTTATCAATTTTTCTTAATCCAATACACCCTGCTACTTTTTCGTCATAATAAGCTAAATATAATCTTCCATCAGGATATCCATATTTTGTTTCTAAATGTTCCAATTCCATATCATAATGTTGAATCTCAAGATATTTTTGAAATGAGTTTTCACCAGCTATTAACATATTTGTATATTCTGAAAATAGTTCACATATTTCCTGTGGATAATTGTAAGCCGGAATAATTTTTACATGCATATTTCATCCTCACTATTGGTAGTTTTATTATCATTTTCGCGTAATATTTTTTCAATAAGCATCATCGCTTCGCAAAGTTTTTCACAATTTTCTGTATCCATAGCTTTCAACTTTTGAATAATCTGTGTATCTCCATTTTTATCTATTTGTTTTGCTTCTTTAATTCCAAGATCAGTCAAATGTAATTTTTTTGTTCCTTTGCTCCCTACAACAAGTTCTCTTGTTATAAGTTTATTTTTTTCAAGTTTAGCAAGTATTCTGCTAACGTAACTTTTATCCATATTTAAATGTTCGCATAATTCTGTTGCGCTAATATCATCAGAAATATAAATTTCAAACAACACCCTTGATTCAGGCCATGAAAAACCGGTTCCTAAATAACTTTTACTTATTACATCTAACCATACAGTATAGTATCTGTTAAACGCCCGAATGTTCTTAATCGTATCTTTTTCCAAAACAGTTTCTCCCTTGATATGAGTTGAATTTGTCAACTGATATTTTAAGATAAAGAGTTGAATTTGTCAACTCTTTGAGTGAAAATCACCGTATTTCCGGTGACAGTTTTAAAAACATTGGAATAAAAAAGAGACTGGACACAGGCGATCCTGAAGCTCATGGGCGAGCTTGCAAAAGGGAAAAATCCGGAGAGGAAAAGGGATGGCTTTCGTCCTCGGATATGAGAACATATTTCCTGGCAAAGGCAAATGAAGAATAACATCCACTACTCCCCGGAAGCCCAGAACAACAACAACGGATAAAACAAAATATAGTAACAATGGAACCGCCGGATGACGTTGGCGGTTTTTTATTCATGACAATAGGTTTGCTGGCGAAGCCTGCAATCTATAGTTCATGACAATAGGTTTGCTGGCGAAGCCTGCAATCTATTGTTGTTGCAGTTTCCTCTTTTCCCTTCTTCTTTTGCAGAGATAACGGATGGCCGGATGAAAATAGCGATTGATATTTGCACCTACCAACAATAAATACATACAGAAATAAAACCATAACATAATAATAATGACTGTTGTTAAATTTCCATACATACTGAGCCCATTAAACCTGTCTACATACACAGAGAATCCCCAGGAAAATATACTCCATGCAACGGCAGAAAACAGGGCGCCCGGAACCTGATACCAGAACTTTGTCCGGATTTCAGGCACATATGTATATAAAATGGCAAACACAACCGTCAAAAACAGCCATACCGGCAGGAAACGGATATGCATTACCAGTTCAACCAGAAAAGCGAGCTGTGGGAACTGCCGCAGCAACAGTCTTGCCAGCGCATTGCCAAACACAAGAAATACCAGCGCCAGCACCATTGCGGCCAGCATTAATACGGTATACAGACAGGCGCGTATCCGCAGGACAAAATAATTTCTGTGCTCCGTTACACCATTGACCGCATTCAGCCCCCGCATCAATGCCATCATGCCTTTGGCTGAGATCCATACCGTAACCACCGCCGCCGCAGAAAGCACTCCCACAGATCTGTCATACACTTCTCCAATGAGATAAATCATCAGCCCATTGGCTGAATCAGGCGTCAGATCCACCGCAATTTCCATCAGCATGGCTTCCGTCACCGGAGTATACGGCAAAATGGCACAGATCAGAATCAGCAACGGAATCAATGATAAAAACAGAAAAAATGCAGTGCTTGCCGCATGAGCGCTCACATTGTCTCTGGAAACCTGCTTTATAAAATTACGCATAATGCGAAACAGCTTACGGCTCATATTCCCTCCAGTCATCAGTACATAGTTTCGATCCGGCTTCCTTCATAAAAAAATGCCAGTATTTCTTCTTCTGTCAATCCGGCTTCCGCCATATGTTTTGCCCCGTTCTGGCTCATGCCGATACCATGTCCATAGCCCCCTCCGACTATGGTATATCCTACCACATTCCCATCCTCTTTGCCAGTTGTTATCATAAAAAACGCACTGGGCAGCAGAGTATTGGAAGTTACCTCGCTCCCATCCTTTCTCACAATGGGATAACCGCCATTATTTAATACATAACGTATGTTATATTCTGTCTGTACCAGATAGGTGCCCTCGCTTCCTTCAATCAGAACCTGTGCGCTGTTCCCGCCTGCATTTCTGCCGGTTATGGATATTTCCCGCAGGGTTCCAATGTTCCCCGTGGGCTTACTCACATATGCACCGTCCTCTTCTCTGGTCAATATAAAACCCGGCTGTACCCCGTACCGGTCCGCCAGACGCCGTTCCATCTCTTTCACATCCACAGACTCCACCTCATAGCGCCACCGGAACCAGGCTTCTTCCTGCTCATAAGACGCCGTCTCCTCTTCCTGTATATACTGTGCAAACACCGCTTCCTCCTGCAGCCCTTCCGGGGAATATTCCTGCTTCGTCAATTCTGCCGCTGTCCTGATTTCCTTTGCCTGCAAATATGGCACCGGCTCGGCTTCCATACCGTTCCATGCCCGCGTATCCGTTCCATAACCACAGGACGTGGAATAATAATAGGCGTCTATAGGCTCCTCCCCATATAACAGCAACTGTCCTTTGGTCGCCTTGACTGCGGCTGTGGTTTCCGCTTTTTCCTCTGTATTTCCATATACCTGAAAAGCCGTGCTGTCATCCACATGGGCGCCCAACTGAGGAAATCCGGCGTGTTTCATATTCCGGTACGCATAAGTTCTGGCACAGACAGCCTGTGCTTTCAGACTTTCCTCCGGATAGGAGGCCGGCATCTCGCTGGGTACCACACCATACAGATACTCTTCCAGCAACAGTTCATTGATCACAGCCAGCCCCTCGTCCGTTTTGATAATCTCCATACTGCCTCTGTAGTCTGTGCGCTCCCGGTTCCGTTCCAGGGACATCAGGGAAATCCGCCCCGTATTTGCAGACAATGTGACAAAAATACGATCACTGTCCTCATAGTACCCACTGTCCCCTTCAATCCTGACCATGTCTCCCGCTCCGTAAGTTTCTTCTTCCCCGCCCCATGCAAGCGTAAAATCGCAATCCGCCGTCAATGCGACATGTTCATGATAACGTCCACTGTAATTTCCACTCTGTAACAAAACCCGTATCGTTTCCATCTTCTCTTCCGAGGTGATCAGACAGGCACATACCTCCCCATCCACTATTACATAATCCGTGTTTTCATATCCTACCGGCAGATCCCCCAGAGATAGTTCGGCAAGTTCCCCATACAGGCGATATACGCGCACAGTATCCGATACAGGCAAATTCTTTCCCGGAAGATTTAACATATCATCTGTCACACCAATGAGTTTGCCGCTTACCTTTTCTTTTTTCACCGTACAATCTGTAACTGCTCCGTTTTTTAAAATAACATCTGCTACCTGTTCCCGGTTATCACCGGAAATCTGAAAGGGCAGATAAAACAGATTCCCGGATAAAAAACACAGAATCCGTTCTTCCTCCACTTCACTGATCCACAGATTGGACAACACGGTATCTTCCTGTTGCGCTTCTTCCACCACCTCCAGTACACAATCATCCCGAATATAGGCTGTTACCTGTTTATAGATGCAGTCTTCCACTTCCTCCGTCTCATATGTATAAACGCCGTCTGTGGTTACAAGCAGAGGCAGCTGACCTTCCCCGGCCACCAGTTCTGCATCTTCCACTTTCTGTATCATCTCTCCACATGCCAACAGTGTGGTCCGTATTTTCTCCACGCTTTCATCCGCTTCGTATTGTCTGATTCTTGCCTCTTTCTCATAATCAGTCCCCCGCTCCCGCCTGCCTGCCAGAAAGCAGAAAAACAAAAGCCCTGCTATAATGAGACATGCTTTCAACCACATACGTATCCTTTTTTCCATATAGCCTCCTGATGCAGACAATAGATTGCAGGCTTCGCCGGCAAACCTATTGTCATGAATAATAGAAGCCACGCTTCGCGAGTCTTCTATTGTCGTGAATACTGAACTGTACCACAGGAACAGTTTCCTGTCGCAGCATTTCCTGTACGATAAAAAAGGCAGCCGCCTTCGCAACTGCCTTTTATCTTCAGTGTCCCCAAAATGTGGTTCCTGTCTTTTGACTCCTAGCTTGCGCCAGGTGGGTGACCGCAGCACGGATGCCTGTCTTCCTCTGCGCAATGAAGGCTTGACATTAGTCCGGCGATATAGGAATCCCGTTTAAAGTAAATGTAGGTTCAAAAATAACAAGAATTTTGTCCACATCTCAGGTTATTATCATTATACCCAATCGGTCTGAAAATTACAATATGTAGATGATAGAAAAATTTTCTATCATAAATTTTCTCATTCTGTCAGTTCTTTTCGAAAAATTCCATCGTCTTCTCTTCCGTCTCACACCAAACACGTGCAGCATTTGCTGCATATTTCCATTCCGCGTCCGTATGCATAGAGACAGGCAGAAAGCCACAGCCTTCTGCCTGTCTTTTTATCATGTATGATTACAACCGGTTGATGATTTACAGAGCATCTACCAGTTTCTTTACTGCTGCCAATGCTTCGTCAGGCAGTTTGTCATAGCCTTCCTTCTTTGTAGCAAAGCCTTCTACTGCGTCTACACGGTTCTGCATAGCATTCTTGAGTGCAGCCACATATTCCTTGTCGTTTAAGTCAGGTGTGAAATCGCCTGTCTTGCCGGACCAGTCGTTCATGATTTCGATGTCTTCGAACGGTCCCCACTTCTCAAAGTTTGCCTTTCCTTCCACGATTGTTTCCAGAATACCCAGTGTATCAGCAGGTTTTACCTTCTTGCCCATGAAATCGCCGGTGTTAACAATATAACATGCCACGTTCTTCTCTTCTACCAGTTTCTTAAACTTATCATAGTCGTGAACCAGAGGATAGGTTCTGAACGGGTTTGCATAAGGTACGATACGAAGTGCGTTCAGGTCTGTACCTGCTGCAACACGCTCTGCTGTGGAAGTCTTAGTAGCCAGTGTAGCGCCCATTACAGATGCCAGTGCGGAACCTTTCAGTTTCAGTACAGGCGGAATGGTGGGGTCTTTCATGATCCAGAAGATTGCGTTAACAGGTGCATCAATCTTATCCACACGGTTCGGAGACCATAATTTGGACTTGATAGCACGTCCGTTACCATTTCTGATGTCTTCTGTTACAAGCTGCAGCTTGCCGTCCTCATCCAGTGTGCAGGAGCAGTTCTGTGCGGACAGAAGGTATGTGTTGTCCGGGCAGCCTGTCGGATAATCTGCTGTCTTATCAAAATAAGTAGGCTCCAGCGCTACGGAAGAGCATGTATCTGTATTGATGATAAATGCATCGTCATGCAGAACGGTAATCGGATATTTGCCGTCATGTTTTGCATGGGTCAGAGTGGACTTTCCGGATCCGGACAGACCATATACAGATGCAACGAATTTGGATCCGTCAGCCAGTGTGTACTCTTTCTGGCCGCCGTGGCAGGATGCATAACCATTTCTGTTTGCAAGCGCCCATGCCATAGTCAGTGTGCCTTTCTTATGCTCACCGAAATATCTCATACCAAGAATTGCAGCACAGTTCTGGTTTGTATCAAAATAGCACAGTGTCAGAGGATCACTCAGGCAGCTGTAGTCTACGTCCGGTGCATCATGAGGTGCCCACTGCGGATCGGAGAAAATGTAAATGTCAGGCTCTTTGCCGTCGCCGATGGGTTTGGAGTTCTTGTACATCTTTACATATTCGTCAGACATATACTGGAAGTTCAGCATCCAGTTGTAAAGAATATTTTCTTCACCTTCCGGAATGAGGAGATGTGCTTTTGCCATAAACTCCGGATCCAGACCGATAAAGCACTCTGCATGATACAGTGTTTTCCAACGTGTCTCATAAACAGCATCCATTACCACTTTGTCAAGTTTTGCTTCATCCACACCAGGCTCACCTTTGATACGGCGTGCTGCTGCATAACGGCCTGTAACAGCGCCATCGTTGAATAAAAGAACCCTTGCATCTTTCTCAAGGCCAAATTCTTCTCCATGGTAAATAGGCATGTCTGTTACAACAGTACCCGGAGAATTCTTTGCTAATTCATAGGCTTCCTTCAATGTGTTCACCTTTACCACATTGTTTCCGTAGAAAGCTGCTTCAATGATGGAACGTGTTTTGGAAAAACCAGGTTTTCCGGCGCCGATCTCATTGAGCGGATAATACGCTTTTGTTGACATATTACGTCCTCCTTATATAAATGTGTATTTGATATCGAATCTCCTGTCCCCATAACAGAAAACCGATACATGCAAATTATGGCATTCCATGTTCTGGTATACCTTACATATTATCTCAAAATGCCTGCAAAAAGTCAATAACCTTTTGCCGCTGCCTGCATGGTAAACACAGGCAAACGCAGTACCATAGAATCCACGCTTCGCGTGTCTTCCATTGTCATGAATGACGGCGTGCTTCTCCGCCCGGAAACACTTCCGATCCTCACACCGCCCTGGTCACTTCCTCCAGCCATTCTTTTTCCGCTTCTGTCAGATATGGGGAAATCTTTTCATACACCATCCCATGATACCGGTTCAGCGCTTCCCGGTCTCTCTGCGTCATCCGTTCCGGCAAAATCGCATCCAGATCAATGGGCACAAATGTCAGAGGGGCAAATTCCATAAACTGTCCGTCAGCCGACCTGACGCCCTGTTTCACTTCCAGCACATTTTCCGTGCGGATACCGTATTGCCCTTCCAGATAGACACCCGGTTCGTCCGTGACCAGCATCCCTTCTTCCAATACCGCCTCCGGTACGCTCCGCACATATCTCCAGCGTATGCTCTGGGGGCCTTCATGGACATTCAGCATATATCCCACGCCATGTCCCGTCCCGCATTTGTAATCCATGCCCATATCCCAGAGAGGGCCTCTGGCCAGTATATCCAGATTCCGCCCGGTACATCCATACAGGAATTTTGCTTCTGACAGCCGCAGCATCCCCGACGCCACTGCCGTAAAATGCTCTTTCATCTCCTGGGTAACATCTCCAAGCGCAATGGTCCTTGTCACATCCGTGGTGCCGCCCAGATACTGCCCGCCCGAATCCACAAGAAGCAGCCCGGCGGCTTCCAGCGCAGCGCAAGCCGACGCGTCGGCTTCATAATGCATCATCGCCCCATTTTCCATATAGGCGCTGATGGTGGGAAAGGACACTCCCAAAAATTCCGGAATCCCCCCGCGCAGGCTGTCCAAATACTCTGCCGCACTGTATTCTGTCAGAGACTGCTCTTTTACGGCGTGTTTTACCCAGTATATAAACTTCGTCACCGCAATGCTGTCCTTTAAATAGATTTTTCGGATAAACGCAAGTTCCGTCTCCGTTTTAACCGCTTTCAGAAGCTCCGTGGGACTGACTCCTTCTCTGCAGCTTCCATAATTCCAGAAAATACGATACATGGCATAACTTACATTCCGGACGTCATACATCAATATCCCCTGATTACGCCGGCCCGCCGGGAAATATTCCTGTAGAAAGGGAACAATGCTCCAGTAATCCCGTATCCACACACCCGCTTCCCGCATACAGACCAGCGTCTCTTTATGAAGAGAACCTGCCTGCAGGAAAATATAAGCATCTGTTTCCGTTATAAAACCGTAGGACATCAACACCGGATTAAATGCCACATCATTCCCCCGCAGATTAAAAAGCCACATCAGGTCATCCAGTTTGCTGATAAACAGCGCTGACACCCTGTTTTCTTTCATTTTCTTACGGACTTTTTCCAGCTTCTGTGCCACACTTTCCCCGCAGTACTCCGCCGGTACCGCTTCCGCACGACTACAGGGAAACGCCGGTCTGTCCTGCCAGATGCTGTCCACCAGATCCCGCTCCCAGACAAATCGGATTCTTTTTTCGGAAAGGGCTGTCTCCAGCCTTCTGCCGAATTCCGCTGTTACCACCCTGCCATCGAATCCCAGGCTCTGACCTTCCCACATATTCTGGCACAGCCACTCCGGAATATCCGGCACGCCTTCCTCCTGCTGCCGGTACAGACTGATGCCTGTATCTTCCAGTTCCCGCTGCGCCTGGACAAAATACCGTCCGTCTGTCCAGAGCCCCGCTTCTTCCTGGGAAATGACAAGTGTACCCGCCGAACCGGTAAACCCCGACAGAAATTCCCTTTCTTTAAAATAACTGCTCACATATTCTGAATTATGAAAATCTGCCGTGGGAACCAGGTAATAGTCCACCCCCGCCTCACGCATGGCAGTGCGCAGCATCCGCAGCCGCTGCCTGATTACTTTTTTATCCGTCATGAAATGGCCTCTTTTCTCAAAATCAATTTAAGCTCAATACCCCTGAGCTGCCCCGCCGTTTAATATGCCGACTGCGGAAGATGTTCCGATGCGCTCGCATCCCGCATTTAAAAAGGCTTCCAGGTCTTCCCTTGTCTTTACGCCGCCTGCTGCCTTAATCTTTACTTCTGGCCCGATATGCTCCTTAAACAGCAATATATCCTCCATGGTAGCGCCGCCCGTGCCGAAACCGGTGGATGTCTTGATATAATCCGCCCCTGCCTTTGTAACGGCCTTGCACATGGCGATTTTCTCTTCCTTTGTAAGGAAGCATGTTTCAATGATGACTTTCAGGATATGCCCGCCGCATGCTTCCTTGAGGGTCCGGATTTCCGCTTCCACCTTATCGTATAAATGATTTTTTACATCGCTGATATTCACCACCATATCAATCTCGCCGGCGCCGTCCTCCAGGGCTTTTACAACTTCCGCCACTTTGGCCTCTGTTACGCTGTAACCCAGCGGAAATCCCACCACGGTACAGATATTGATCTGTTCTCCAAACCGATCATGTATCCGCCTGATATAAGCAGGGGGCACACAGACCGACGCCGTATGATATGCAATGGCCTCCTCACATAACTTTTCAATATCCTCCCATGTGGCGAAAGGTTTCAACTGAGTATGATCAACATGACGCAGCATTTCTTCGTTCGACATATTTTTCCTCCTTTTGTTTCGTTGCCTCAATGGCATTTTACTTTATTATAATATCCTTTCCCTGTTTTTTACAAGTCTATTAATTTTTTCTAAATTGAAATCTTTTTCTTGCGCCTGCTCCCACTCTCATGGTATCATAAAACGTATTCATTTCATAAAAGTAACCTTTATCATGCCCTGGTATGATACCATTACCATCCCATACCCGTCCGGGCGTTTCCCGATTCAGACTTTCAGGAAAGACACAACCCTATCTCATGCGGTATATCCCAGGATATTCTGCTGTACAGGCTTATTGTCCGGTACGGTACGGATTGGATTTCACCGGTTCAAATTTTTCACAGAAAGGTGGCGAGCATTTTATGGACCACAATATCTATTCAACCATTACACCAGAGATACTGGCATTGGCAGAGCTTAGCCAGGAGGCGGGCACTATTGATCCGGCACTCTATACAAAATACGACGTAAAAAGAGGACTCCGCGACTTAAACGGCAAAGGTGTCCTGACAGGTTTAACCAATATTTCCGATGTACGCGCAACAAAGACTGTGGATGGCAAAACCGTCCCGGATCACGGGCATCTCTTTTATCGCGGATACAATATTAAAGACCTTGTTACAGGCTTTACCGATGAAAAACGTTTCGGCTACGAAGAAGTTACCTATCTGCTCCTGTTCAACAAGCTTCCCACCCCTAAGGAACTGGAAGACTTTACCGGCATGCTGGCCAATTACCGCACTTCCCTCCCCACCCACTTTGTCAGGGATATTATTATGAAGGCGCCCAGCAGAGATATGATGAACACCCTTGCCAGAAGTGTACTGACGTTATATTCCTATGATATGCTGGCAGATGACACATCCATACCCAATGTATTGCGACAGTGTCTGGAGCTGATCAGCCTGTTCCCCCTGTTGTCCATCTACGGTTATCAGGCATACAACCATTATCACAATGGCGACAGCCTGTATGTGCACCAGCCACGTCCCGATCTTTCCACCGCGGAGAACATCCTGCACATCCTCCGTCCGGACAGTTCCTACACCCCTCTGGAAGCAAAACTCCTGGACATCGCCCTTGTTATTCATATGGAGCACGGCGGTGGTAACAACTCGTCCTTTACGACTCATGTAGTATCTTCCACCATGACCGATACGTACTCCGTCATTGCTGCTGCCATTGGTTCTCTGAAAGGTCCTCGGCACGGCGGGGCCAATATCAAAGTCGTACAGATGTTTGACGATATGATGGAACAGGTATCCGACTGGACAGACGAAGAAGAAGTGGGCAATCACCTGCGCAAACTGCTTCACAAAGAAGCCTTTGACAATGCCGGACTCATTTACGGCGTAGGTCACGCCATTTATTCAAAATCTGACCCCAGAGCCGAAATTTTCCGTTCCTTTGTGGAAAAGCTGTCAGAGGAAAAAGGGCTTCATAAAGAGTTTGCACTATACTCTCTCGTGGAACGGCTGGCACCTCAGATTATTTCACAGGAACGCCAGATGTTCAAGGGCGTCAGCATCAATGTGGACTTCTATTCCGGTTTTGTATATAAAATGCTGAACCTGCCCATGGAACTGTACACACCGATTTTCGCCATCGCCCGGATCGTGGGCTGGAGCGCTCACAGACTGGAAGAGCTGGCCACCAACGGCAAAATTATGCGTCCCGCCTACAAAACACTGTGCACGGACCAGTTGTATATACCCATGGAAAAACGTCCGGACAATACATAACCCTAAAAGTCTCTTTGCAAACTTTCATAGGACGCACTTTCCTATGAAACAACAATAGAATCCACGCTTCGCGAGTCTTCTATTGTCATGAACAATGGATTGCAGGCTTCGCCAGCAAACCTATTGTCATGAACAAAAAAGTACCTGTCCATTCATTTGAAAAGACAGGTACTTTTTTATATTCTGCTTCAGCGTCCCAGAAACTGTTTCTGCGCCTTGGAAGTAATGACGCCAAACACAACCACAACAATAAAAAACACAACTGACATAACAAGCTGTATGGTAGTCAGTCCGCCATACAAATCGTTCAGCACACCGGTCACGCCACAGGCCAGGGCACACAGGCCCATTGCAACCGTTTTTCCGTACATATACCGGATATACCCCGGAATATCCCTGGCTCTGGACAAATCCAGATCCTTACTGACAATAATCCCTTTTGCCAGTTCGCCGGTCTGTTTCATTTTGACAGCCGCATAAACCAGATACCCACCAAAAAACGCCATGAACATATCCAACATTAAATCCATTTTTTCTCTCCTGTACGCTCCTAATCTGCAATCTGCAAAAAGCCGCAGATCATCTGTTCCATTTCGCCCTTTTCACACACATGATCATGACGGACCGGCGCATTGCGTATCTCTTCCACCGCTCCGGGCACATCCAGACGGGCCATTTCGGAAAGCCTGTCTGCCAGGGCAAAATCATCCGCTTCCTCACAGGAAGGGCAAATTGCCTCCATAACACTCTTGGTAAACTTAAACGGGCTGGCTGTGGAAGCGATAACAGCCGGTTTTCCGTCGCCGGTTTCCTGCCTGTATTTCTCATATACCACGGATGCCACCGCAGTATGGGGATCCAGCACATAGCCGGTCTGTTCGTATACGGCGCGAATGCGTTCGCCGGCCTCTTTCTGTGTGGCATATCCGCCATAAAAACCGTCCAGAGCTTCTCTCATGGTTTCGTCAATCGTATACTTCCCATCTTTTCCCAGGGCATCCATAAACCCGCGGTTCTTTTCTCCGTCTTCCCCTGAAATCCGGTAAACCAGCCGCTCCAGATTACTGGATATAAGAATATCCATAGAGGGGGAACTGGTCAGGATAAATTCCCGGTTCCTGTCATATGTACCACTCTGAAAAAAGTCAAACAGCACCTTATTTTCATTGGATGCACAGATCAGGGCGTCAATGGGCAGTCCCATCTGTTTTGCATAATAAGCCGCCAGGATATTGCCAAAATTGCCGGTGGGCACCACCACGTTTATCTTCTCTCCCTGTTTGAGTTTTCCCTCTTTAAACAATACGGCACAGGCATGTACGTAGTAGACAATCTGAGGCACCAGTCTGCCGATGTTGATGGAATTGGCAGAAGAAAACTGAAAACCATGGGCATCCAGCCTGTTTTTCAACGCCTCGTCGGCAAAAATACGTTTTACCCCTGTCTGGGCATCGTCAAAATTTCCATGGATTCCCACAACAAAGGTATTGTCCCCTTTCTGCGTAACCATCTGCTTTTCCTGAATGGGGCTGACACCGTCCTTTGGATAAAATACGATAATACGGGTGCCTTCCACATCTGCAAAGCCTGCCAGGGCCGCTTTGCCTGTATCCCCGGAAGTGGCTGTCAATATGACAATCTCATTTTTTATCTGATTCTTTCTGGCAGCCGTTGTCATCAGATGGGGCAGAATGGAAAGCGCCATATCCTTGAATGCAATGGTTGATCCATGGAACAGTTCCAGATAATAGGCCCCATTCACTGCCGCCAGCGGCGCGATCTCCTCTGTATCAAATTTGTCGTCATAAGCTCTGGCTATGCAGTGTTTTAACTCCTCCTCGGTGAAATCCGTCAGATACAGTTTCATCACCTCATAGGCTGTCTCCTGATAACTCATCTCGGCAAACGCATCCAGCGTTTTGTCAAAAACAGGTATCCTGTCCGGAACAAACAGGCCGCCATCATCCGCCAGCCCCTTGAGAATGGCCTGGGAAGCGCTGACAGGTTCACCGCCGCCTCTGGTACTCTTATATAAAATTTCCATTTACGTCTTTCCTTTCGTATTTCGATTATGGTTTTCAGAAATCCAACCATGCCAAAGTATATCATAAAGCAGATTATCCCGCAACAGGCAAGCGCAATTTACGCCTGTCCCAATATTCAGGAAAAAAATTCATGGCCCCCATACTGGAACAAACGGGTCAGATGATTGTCAAACCATTGCATTTTCTCCGGCGCCGCCCCTTTTCTGGATACAAAATAGAGAGCCCCTTCCGAATAGTCTTCCCCCAGAAGTGCCCTTTCCACCGCTTCCACTGTCTCGTCCGAAATCCGCACACGCTGATAACGCCCGTCCCGTATCGGAGAAAACTGAAACGTCCCGTTACTTTTCTGAAACACAACGCCTTCCACGGAATTCGGAAAGGTACTGCTCTTCACCCGGTTTAAAATCACATTCGCCACCAGAATTCTGCCATTCATGTCTTCGCCGCCGGCCTCCGCCTCCACGATTCTGCACAGAATCTGAAAATCATGTTCGGACAGACTCTCCCCCTGGCGTTCCATCACCTGATAATCAATCACACGCTGTCCGGAATCCGCCCGGTCCAGGCTGCCGATGAGACTGCTGGCTTCTTCCTCCTGAAACCCTTCCCGAAGCTGCATCTGAAATGCCGGTGTGGCGGCAAAACGGCTTCTTTCCGCTATTTTCAGACAACAGAATGATGCCAGCACCACCATATTGCACAGAAAAAGCGAAAGAATATATTTTTTATACATAATGTCTTCACCCATATTATTCTATACAGGTTGTACCCAATTTATGCAATTTTTAGTAAAATTTTCCAGATAAATCCCGGGCGTTGGGATTCCTTTTATCTCCTCCCGGTCCTGCCACTGGCAAAAACCGCCGCCGCATGCTATAATCCTTGAAAAGGCAGAGAACAATCCATCTGCCCACCGTAAAAGGAGTCTGCCTATGGGCCTACCCGGAGTTTTTACAACACGAAAAAAAGACGGAAGCGTCTATTTCCGCGCTTCCGTCACATATCAAAACAAACATATCAGCCTGGGCAGCTTCACATCCGGGCAGTCCGCCCATCAGGCATACAGAGAAGCCCTGGAGATCATCAATGACACTACGATCCTGTTTCAGGCTTACCGGGAGGATATGCTGCTTCCGTTTGGAAAGTGGGTAAGTCTGATGAACTTCAGGGACAATGGAATCTATATTGCCAATCCTGTCTATATCCGACGCCGGTATTTTGAATATTATCTCACAATGGACATGGTTCTGAAATTTGACCTGGACGATCTGTTTTACTACTCCTCCCATAAAATCATGAGACGTGGGAATCATCTGTTTGTATCTGATTATGGCATGCAGGTGGGCATTGCCGCCCGGTATGGTATTAAAAATTATGCCGTGGAAGGCCGGGATTACCGGTTTGTCAACGGGGATCCCCTGGATTACCGCTATGAAAACATTGAAATCATGAACCGTTTTCACGGCGTGAGCCGGGTTACGAAAGCCGGAAAACCCTGCTATAAAGCCAAAATTCATATCAACGGCGATTATATCATCGGTTATTATGAAACAGACGTCCTGGCCGCCATCGCCTACAATAAAGCCATTGACCTGTTAAAAAAATCCGGTGTTACCAAACAGTATGTACCCAATTATCTGGAAACGCTGTCCCCGTCCCTCTATGCCGACCTGTACGATCAACTGGCCATATCTCCCCGGATCTTATCCTACAGGCCCGACGCATCAGAGTAAGCCCTTGGTAGACCAGACTCCGTCAATCCTCGGCTCATGCATCACCGCCTCATCCAGGGCTCTGGCAAAGGCTTTGAAGCTGGCTTCCGCAATATGGTGATTGTTGCTGCCGCTGATTTGTTTCAGATGCAGATTCATTCCCGCAGAATAGGTAACGGCATAAAAAAAGTCATGTATCATCTCCGTATCCAGATCCCCGATTTTGGGCACTGTATACTCTTCCTCAAAGCACAGCCAGGGACGACCTGATAAATCCAGGGCGCAGAGTACCAAAGCCTCGTCCATGGGCAGCAGTATACTGCCATAACGCCGGATGGCCTTCTTCTCCCCCAGCGCCTGCCGGATGGCTTCCCCCAGCACAATGCCCACATCTTCAATGGTGTGATGGGAATCCACCTGCAAATCCCCTTTGCATGTAACTTTTAAGTCAAACAGCCCGTGCCTTGCGAATCCTTCCAGCATATGATCAAAAAACCCAATCCCTGTGCTCACTTCGTATTGCCCCCGGCCATCCAGATTGAGCTGTACTGTAATATCCGTTTCTTTCGTACTGCGGCTCACCGCCGCGATTCTCTCTTCCATACACATTCTCCCGTTTTCCGCACTTTGGCTTTATTGGATTTTATCGGTTCCTCTTTTCAGCGCTTTGGCTCTGTTTGATTTTATCGGTTCCTTTTTTCTGCGCTTTGCCTCTGCTTTATTTCACAGCTTCCTCTTTTCTTCGCTTTGACTCTGCTTTATTTCACGGCTTTCTCTTTCCTGTGCTTTGACTCTGCTTTATTTTTCCGCTTCCTCTATTTGGAAGCATAATCAATCATGCAGATGCTCAGCTTGGCCGGTTCGTCTATCCCGGCCAGCTTGGCGCTTTTTGTATATTCCCACATGGTAAATTTATACGGATAGTCCGGTGTGTCCTCTTCCTGTGAAAACCAGATGTCATAGCTGATCAGTTTTGACAGATCCACTCTGCGCAGCAGCCATTCCTTATTCCCATATAACATAACTTTATAGCCGGCCTGCTCTACCGCATCCAGAAATGTCCGGGCGATTTCCGTTTTTGTATCCTTTGACAGCCCCTGTACCCTGGCCGTATCATTTTTTACATATTCCATATGAAAGGCAACCGGATATACAATGGAAAAGCCCTGCAGGCCCTCGATTACCCGGTAGGCTTCCTCCAGCGCCTCTTCCTCTGTAATCGCCTGGGAATAAAATGTCACGCCAATATCCAGCCCTGCCTCCTCAGCTTTGTTCATGTTTTCATAAAACATATCATCTGCCATCAGATTCCCGCTGCCGTAACCTCTGGAACCCATGCGTATCATTACAAATTCCACGCCGGCTTTCTTGAGTTTTCCAAAATTAATATCACCGTCGTCGGCTGACACACTGATACCCACACGGGACACCCGTTCACTGTCCTCGTAATACTTCATAATGGGATACTGATACACCAGACCGGAAAAGTCATAGGTATTTTTTGTGAGATAGGGATTGATGCTCACCCACTCTTCCGTTCCGTCCTCTGCCACCAGTTTTGTATGACGGCCGTCTGTGGAAGGGTCCTTTTCCTCTTCCTCTTCCTGTTCTTTTTTCTTTTTTTCCTCTTCTTCCGGGCTTTCCGTTTCATCGTACATATGCCAGAAATCCAGATCATCACTGGTCAGGGTGCTGCCGGAAATATACGGGTCCGCTCCGTCTGCCATCTCTTCCCCGTCCTCGCCGCCTGCCTGGACAGTCTCCTCCACAACCGGATTCTTCTGCCCGCTTCCGGAAGGTTTCCGGTTTGCCATCACCACTGCGCCGATTACCGTTACCACAAACAGAAGTACCCCTACCATCATATACAACAGTGGTATGCCGGAATTTCTGTCATCAAAATCATCTGACAATCTCATAGATAGTTCCTCATGTTAATCATATTTTCCCCAGGGCAAACCTGTGGTATACTGTTATGGAAACGCTGAGCCAGGCGTTTCTTTACAATATCGAATTATACCACCATATGACCCAATGATACAAGAGAAAGGAATTTCCATGAATATAAAATCACTCTCTCTGCTGCTCTGTGTCTTTCTCACCGCTTTTACACTGTCCGGATGCGGCAAAGATGTGACAAGCATGTCACAAACCGGTTTCTATTTTGATACTGCCATTACCATCACACTCTATGGAGAGGACAGTCAGGCCTCTGATCAACTGTTTGACGACTGCTTCGCTCTCTGCGAAACGTATGAAGCCATGTTCAGCCGGACAAGAGAAGGCAGTGATATTTGGAAGATCAACCATGCAGGCGGTGCGCCTGTGGAAGTATCGCCGGAAACGGCGCAGCTATTACAAAAAGCCCTCCACTACTGTGAGGAAACAGACGGCGCTGTAGATATTACCATCGCTCCCCTGTCGGCTCTGTGGGATTTCTCAGCGGATACGCCGGCAACGGGGCATACATTGCCGGGCAGGGAACAGATCAATGCCCTTCTCCCTCATGTGGATTATCACAATGTCCAAATAGAAGGCACTGTGGTGACGCTGACAGATCCCCAGGCCGCGCTGGACCTGGGCTGCATCGCCAAAGGCTATATCGCGGACAGGCTGAAAGCCTTTCTGAAAGAGCAGGGCGTCCAAAGCGCCATCCTCAACCTGGGCGGCAATGTTGTGACACTGGGCAATAAACCGGATGGTTCCCCCTATCGGCTGGGCATTCAGAAACCCTTTGATATGAGAAATACCCCCATTGCAGCCCTGGCCGTGACCGATGCCTCCTTTGTTTCCTCCGGCGTATATGAACGCTGTTTTGAAGTGGACGGGGTCAGGTATCATCATCTGCTAAGTACCAGTACCGGTATGCCGGAAGAAAACGGCCTGCTCAGTGTTTCCATCCTCTCAGACTCTTCTGCGGACGGCGATATACTCAGCACCGCCTGCTTCCTGCTGGGAAAAGACGCAGGCATGGCTTATGTGGAATCCCTGCCGGGCGTGGAAGCGGTCTTCATCACGGAAGATTATGCGCTGTACCCCACCTCCGGTCTTTCCGGGCTTCTGCAAAAGCCGTAGGCGTCATATGCACACAGCTCTGAAAGGCGCGCAGAAATGTGGAGTAGTCCTGAAAACCACATTCTTCGCTTACCTTTGCGGCGGGAAGGCCATCCAATAATTTTTCCTTTGCCGCTGCAATCCGTTTTTCCGTCATATACCGGTGTATCGTATAACCGGTCTCGCTTTTAAAGAGACGCATCATATGGTATTTACTGATATAAAAGGTTTCCGCCAACGCGTCAATGGAAATCTCCTCAAAAAGATGCTCCCGCAGATAGGCCAGCAAATCAATGACTTTGGGATTATATACCGCACCCGGACGAATATCCCGCGTCTCTTTGTGTTCCATACAAAGCCGGTTCACAGACAGCAGAAACAGCTCAAACAGCAGTGTTTCCTCCCGTTTCCATCCATACCCGTCCCCGCCTGCCTTCATTCTGTCCAGCAGTCTTCCGGCTTCTGTGTCCCCCAGATCTTCCACCCGCAGAACATAGGATTTTTTCTCGGCCGCCTGGGAAAAGCAAAACAGAGAATCATAGCCGGGGGCCCGGCAGTTCTCCAGGCAATCCGCAGATATATACAACACCGTCCTCTCATAGGGCACCGCACTGTCTATGGTGGGCCTGTGTATATCAAACCGGTTCACCAGAACAATGTCCCCCGGCTCCAGCACATAGGACTTGCCCTCTATCATATACCGCACATTCCCGCCATAAAACACGATCATCTTATAAAAATCGTGATAGTGAAGCTGCATTTCCCCGCCATGGCTGTCCTTTAAGTGAAACAGTCTGAACGGTTCCCGCAAATACCCTGTTTTTTCATAATTTTCCATCACCTGTCACGTCTCCTCAAAAGTCCCGTTTACCGACAACCTATGTTCTGTACAGTCCGTCAGCCTGTTTTTCGATAGTATGCCATAAAACAGCATTTTTTGCAATAATCAAAGCAATATTTATTATTTAAGTATAAAAAAATGCCTGATATAGTATCTATATCAGGAGGTGGCAGGTATGGAAATGATTTTTAAGAAATATCACAAATCGGAACGGCATACAGAAAAAAACTATCTGATTTATGACCCGGTTCACAACCAGATGCAGTTTACCAGCGATCTGTACAAATCCATCTCGCACAGAAATTTTGTCCAGAATTGCGAAAATATACTGATCGGCCCGATTATGAACGGGCAGGACATGAGTGTCAGAGTCCTGAATGCGGATGGTGCGGAAATCGCCGCCAATCCGGGTACACAGCAGATTTTTGAAGCCTATCTGCGTGACCAGGGGTATTCCCACAGCGATACCTTCCATACGGCATGTGAGGCCGATTCGGAAATCTCGGCCTTTGGCACCGTATATTATTTTCCGGCATAAATATTATATTTTGTCCGCAAAAATATTTTTATAGCCCTCCCCGTATATCTCGGAAGCACTTGAGATAATCATAAACGCACGGGGGTCTTCTTCCTTGATAATGCTTTCGATTCCAGGGGCCTGCTGCTTTTTCGTCACACACATAATCACTTTTTTATTCTGACTGCTGTAAGCACCTTTTCCCTGCAGATACGTAACGCCGATGTCTATTTCGCCCAGAATCCGCTGCGCAATCTGATCCGGGCTGTCGCTGATAATATAAATCAGTTTTGCCTCGTCTGTTCCATAGAGAACTCTGTCCATTACAGCGGACATGACAAACACCGCAATCAGCGCATATAAAACCACATCCACATTCCCGAACACAAGTCCTGACAGAGACGCAATCATAACATCTGTTATTAAAAACAGAGAGCCTGTACGCATATGGGGATAACGAATCCGCAATACTTTAATCACAATATCCATGCCACCGGTTGTCGCCCCTGTCCGAAACACCATCCCCAACGCCACCGCCACCAGTGTGCCGCCTGCCACCGCCGCCAGCAGGGGGTCCCCCGTCACCGCACCCATCGGCGCCAGTATATCTGTCGCTATGGAAATGGCAAAAATGGCATAAAATGTAGAGAGTATAAACTTCCATCCAAATTTCCAGATACCCAACAGAATCAATGGTACATTCAGCAACAGAATCAACATACCGGTCCCGATTCCGGTGAGGCGGTTAATGAGTATGGCAATACCCGTAATCCCGCCCGGCGCCAGATTATTCGGGTCCAAAAAGAGGCTGACTCCTGCCGCGTAAATACCTGCTGCCAGCGTAATCATACAGTAATTCAGACATTTTCGCTTTATATCCTTCACAGTCATTTCTGTTTTGTTCCTTTCCGGTTCCCAAAGCCCTGCCTGTCTGCACGGCTTCCTTTTCATCAGATTGTCCATCCTTGCACAAACCTATACAGACATCCGCAAAAGGAATACCGTAACCGGCAAACATCCCGGAAAACCCATCCGGTCAGATACTTGTAGCTACAACTTTGGGTTGATAATTTCCCTGTTCCAGTGCGGCAATAATCTGGTTTTTATGCTCCGTGCCAAAGGCTTCCATTGTAATACGCAGTTCCACAGCCGCACTTCTGTTGGTGGACACGAACTGATTATGCTCCAGCTTGATCACATTGCCGTTTTCTCTGGCAATCACCGAAGCCACTCTGCAAAGTTCTCCCGGTTTATCCGGCAGCAGTACGGAAACGGAGAAAATCCGATCCCGGAAAATCAGGCCCTGCTGCACCACAGAGGACATGGTAATAATATCCATATTGCCGCCGCTCAGAATGGAAACCACCTTTTTATTCTCCGGTTTCAGCTGCTTCAGCGCCGCCACTGTCAGCAGGCCGGAATTTTCCACCACCATTTTATGGTTTTCCACCATATCCAGAAACGAAACAACCAACTCTTTGTCATCCACAGTCAGTATACCGTCCAGATTTTCCTGTATATAGGGGAAAATCTTTGTACCCGGCGTTTTGACGGCTGTACCGTCCGCTATGGTGCTGACACCGGAAAGAGTCGTTACCTTTCCGTTTTCCAGAGAGGTCTGCATACAGTTAGCGCCCGCAGGCTCCACTCCGATTACCTGAATCTTGGGATTGAGCAGCTTGGCCAGTGTGGATACGCCTGTGGCCAGCCCGCCGCCGCCGATGGGTACCAGAATATAGTCCACCAACGGTAGTTCCTTGAATATTTCCATGGCTATGGTACCCTGCCCGGTGGCCACAGCCTCATCGTCAAAGGGATGAATGAAAGTATAACCGTGCTCTGCGGCCAGTTCCAGCGCATGCGCACAGGCTTCATCATATACATCCCCATAGAGTACCACTTCCGCGCCATAGCTTTTGGTTCTTGTCACTTTCATCAGAGGGGTGGTGGTAGGCATGACGATGGTCGCTCCGGCCCCGTAACATTTGGCCGCATAAGCCACCCCCTGGGCATGATTGCCCGCCGATGCGGTAATCAATCCTTTCTGCCGCTCTTCTTCACTGAGGGTACTCATTTTATAATAGGCGCCACGCACTTTATAAGCTCCTGTAAACTGCATGTTTTCCGGTTTTAAATACACTTTGTTCCCGGTCTGCCTGCTGAGATAATCGCTGTATACAAGCTTTGTCTCCAACGTCACTTTTTTGACGATTTCAGAGGCTTCCTCAAACGCCTCCAGCGTCAGCATCTTATCACTCATTTGCATCCACTCCCCTAATATCAAACAACGCATTCACAAATTCATCCGGATCAAACTTCTGTAAATCGTCAATGGTCTCGCCTACGCCAATATATTTCACCGGCACATGCAGTTCCGACTGAATCGCCACGGCAATACCGCCTTTGGCCGTTCCGTCCATCTTGGTCAGGATAATGCCGGTCAGATGGGTGGCCTCTCCGAACTCCCTGGCCTGCTGCAATGCATTCTGCCCTGTGGTACTGTCCAGTACCACCAGGTTTTCCCGGTGCACAGCAGGAAACTCCTTTTCGATAATCCGGTCTATTTTTTTCAGTTCTTCCATCAGATTCTTTTTATTGTGAAGCCTGCCTGCCGTATCACACAACAATACATCGGCCCCCCTGGCTTTCGCCGCATGCACGGCGTCAAAAATCACCGAGGCCGGATCAGAACCTTCCATGCCCCCGATAATCTCCACGCCTGCCCGATGGGCCCACTCGGTCAACTGTTCTCCGGCCGCGGCCCGGAATGTATCCGCTGCCGCCAGAATCACTCTTCTGCCCTGATCTTTCAGTTTGCCTGCCAGTTTGCCTACGGAAGTGGTCTTCCCCACGCCGTTGACCCCGATTACAAGCACCACCGACTGTTCCTTTTCAAAATCATAGGCCGTTTCTCCGACCTGCATCTGTTCCCGGATGCTGTCTATCAAAAGCTGTTTGCAGGCAGAGGGCTCCTTGATATGCCGCTCTTTGACCTGCGCCCGCAGACGGTCCAATATGGCGCCCGCGGCATTGACACCGATATCTCCCATAATCAGTATCTCTTCCAGCTCTTCATAAAAATCTTCGTCAATCATAGAATATCCGTTGAAAACAGCATCAATTCCATGGACAATATTATCCCTTGTCTTGCTCAGTCCTGCCTTCAGACGGCTGAAAAATCCCTTTTTTTCTCCGCTCATCGTTCTATGCCTCCAGTTCGTTTCCAATCAGATTCACACTAACCAGCGTGGAAATCCCCTTTTCCTGCATGGTAATCCCATACAGCCGGTCTGCCTGCTCCATCGTGCCCCGCCTGTGCGTAATGACGATAAACTGGGTATTTTTCGTCAGCTTATGCAGATATTTCACAAAGCGCCCCACATTGTTCTCGTCCAGCGCCGCTTCGATCTCATCCAGCAGACAAAAAGGGGATGGCTTGAGATTCTGGATGGCAAACAAAAGAGCTATGGCTGTCAGTGCTTTCTCACCGCCGGAAAGCTGCATCATATTCTGCAGTTTCTTGCCCGGAGGCTGGGCGATGATACGGATACCTGCTTCCAGGATATCCTCCTCTTCCTGCAGCTCCAACGTCCCTTTGCCGCCGCCGAACAATTCTTTGAATACTTTGTCAAACTCTCTGCCAATCTGTCCGAATTTCTCCTGAAACTGCCTGCGCATGGCGCTGTCCAGCTCCTCGATAATCCCCAGCAGCGTCTGTTCGGCCTCCACCAGATCGTCATGCTGATTTTTCAGGAAACCATATCTCTCCATCAGATTCTTGTAATCCTCAATGGCATTGACATTGACATCGCCCAGCTTCCGGATCTGATCCTTGAGGGAAGAAATGTCCTTTTTCATGACCGACAGATCATTGAGAGATTCGTCACGCAGAGCCGCCGCATTGCTGAGGGTAATTTCGTATTCGTCCCACATATAGTTAATCTGCGCTTCCATGGAACCTTCCAGCTTTTCTTTCTGGGCGTTCAGACGATAGGTTTCCTTGTCCAGACCGCTTTTTTTCTCCGCCAGTTCCTCCCGCACGGCAAAGAAATTTTTCTGCCGCTGTGTCAGCTCTTCCTTCTTGGACATGTTGGCCCGCATGTTTTCTTCCGCCGCATCACCGGTGGTACGGGAGCTTGCAATGGTTTTCTCGATTTCTGTTATATTGTTTTGTTTTCTCTCCATCTCTGCGGCATTTTCTTCCAGAGCCCCTTTGATTTCGGCCAGCTCTTCCCGCAGATGTCCGATTTCCCCGTCAATACGATCCAGATTCTGCTGCTTGAATTTCTGTTGCTGACGGAATTTTTCCGCTTCCACTTCCCACTCGGATACCTGAGCGGTCTGTCTGGATTCCTCTGCCCGGCGCTCTTCCAGAACTTTCTGATACTCTGCAATCTGCTCCTGTACCTCCCGTTCCAGCTTTTCGGACTCGGCCAGTTCTTTCAGCGTTTTTTCCTTATCTTCCCCAATCTGACGTACCTGACGGGCGGTTTCCTCCTGCTCTTCCTGCAGAGAGCCAAACCCCGCTTCCGTCGCATTCCATTTTTCTTCTGCTGCCATCACATTCAGGCGCGCCGTATTCTGCTCGATAAATTTTGCCTGCATGGTCTGGCGGGTGATTTCCAATTCTCTTCTGAGACGGTTTCTTTCTTCCTTGATGTCCTCGATTTCCTGTTGGATCCTGGAAATCTCCTGCCCATAGCCGGAAACACTTTTCTCCAGTTCTTCGATTTCCCTTCTCCTGCCCAGCAGGTTGGAAGTATTTTTAAACGCACCGCCGCTGATAGAGCCGCCCGGCGCCAGCAGTTCTCCGTCAATCGTGACCATACGGATGCTGTAATCATATTTCCGGGCAATCTGCACCGCATGATCCATATGATCCACCACAAGAATCCGGCCCAGCAGAGATTTCATAACCCGCTCGTATTTTTTATCTGTCTTTACAAGCAAATCCGCAAGCCCGATCACACCCGTTTCCGAAAGAGCCTGCGTCTGTTTGAATTCCTGTATGTTTTTGATCCCTGTCAGGGGCAGGAAGGTGGCACGGCCGCTTTTGGTCCGTTTCAGAAACGTAATCATGCGTTTGGCCGTTTCTTCATCTTCCGTTACAATGTTCCGGATATTCCCTCCCAGAGCCGTCTCAATGGCGGTTTCATACCGCTTGTCCACCTTGATCAGATCCGCCACAACACCTTCCAGGCCTGCGCCCTCCGGACTCTCTTTCTGCTCCATCACACGCCGGACGCTGTTGCCGTAGCCTTCATATCGTTCTGTCAGTCCCATCAGCGCTTCCAGCTTGGACTTCTCCTGGTGATACAGCGCCTGTGTCTGACGGAGTTTTTCATCCTTCCCTGTCAGCTCCGGTTTCACCTGGCCTATGCGCGTCTCCTGCGCCTTCTGCTGCTCATTTAACGCCTGTATATCAGTGCAGACAGCCTGGAATTCCTCTTTCAGACGAAGGATATTTTCCTTCTGTTCCGCCTCGTCCGATTTGGCCCGCAGCAATCTGGAATTCAATTCCGCTTTCCGGATTTGTACCTGCTCCAGCATGGTATCCAGACGCTCCAGACGGGACCTGACAGCCGCGCGGTCGTTCAATGCGCTGATAATGGCATTTTTGCCGGTTTCTATCCTGGTATTGTATTCCTCAATGACGGCCTGTATCCGGGCGAGCAGCGACGCTGCTTCTTCTCTGTCCCGCTCTACCTGGGCCGCCTTTTCATCTGTCTGGCGCTTATCTTCCAGAATGACATGCTTGTCATTTTCCCTGGCACAAATCTCGCCTTCCACCGTTTCCCTGCGGTTTTTCAGATGGTTTTCACTGCCCTGGGCGGAACGGATCTGCTCCCTGAGCACGTTCATCTCGCCTTCCAGCTTTCCGCGCATCACACTGGTATCCGTCATCGTCTGGCGGGCGTTTTCTATGGTTTCTTCCAGTTGTTCCAACTGCTGCTCAATCTGTCCGTATTCTTCTTTTATCTGTTCGTATGTATCGGTCGTCTCCTGTAGTTCACCGTCTGCAATGCGGTATTTTTCCTCCACAGTGCCCAGTTGTTCCCGGATGTGCTGATTCTCCACGAGAAACAAATTCACATCCAGCGTCTTGAGTTCTTCTTTTTTCCTGAGATATACTCTGGCTGTTTCTGACTGTTTCTCCAGCGGCCCGATCTGCTTTTCCAGTTCCGCCAGAATATCCCGGACACGGAGGAGGTTTTGTTTCTCATCTTCCAGCTTTTTCTGAGCGGTGTTTTTTCTGCGTTTGAACTTGACAATCCCGGCCGCTTCATCAAACAGTTCCCGCTTTTCCTCCGGCTTCCCGCTGAGGATCTTGTCAATCTGTCCCTGCCCGATAATGGAATACCCTTCCTTGCCGATACCCGTATCATAAAACAGTTCATTTACGTCCTTCAGACGGCAAATGCTTCCGTTGATGGAATATTCGCTTTCACCGGAGCGGTATATCCTTCTGGCCACCGTTACCTCATCATAGTCAATGGCGAGCTGATGGTCCCCATTGTCCAGCGTTATGGCCACATAGGCATAGCTGAGAGGCTTTCTGGTCTCTGTCCCGGAAAAAATAACGTCCTGCATGGAAGCACCCCTGAGCTGCTTAATCCGCTGCTCGCCCAGCACCCAGCGGACCGCATCGGCCACATTGCTCTTTCCGCTTCCGTTGGGCCCTACAATACCGGTTATGCCGTTGTGGAACTGAAATGTTATTTTATTGGCAAAGGATTTGAATCCCTGCACTTCTATGCTTTTCAAATACATAAATGCCGTTACCCGTTGATCCTGTTTTCAGAAAGAAGGGCCTGATAAGCCGCTTGCTGTTCCGCATGTTTCTTTGTCCTGCCACAGCCTTCCCCGATTTTCCGGTCGTCAATCATCGCTTCCACACGGAACTGTTTGTCATGCTCCGGCCCGGACTCCTCCACCAGTATATAATGCAGTTTTCCTTCGCCTTTTTTCTGGACCCGTTCCTGCAATATGGTTTTGCTGTCATAAAACAACTGTTTATTCTCCAGGTCGGACAGCACAAATCTGTTGATAAACGCTCTGGCACAGCTAAGACCCCCGTCCAGATAAATCGCGCCGATCAATGCCTCCAGCACATCGGAGGTGATGGACTCCCTCTGCCGTCCCCCGGTAGCCTCTTCTCCTTTGCCCAGGAAAATAAATTTGCCCAGTTCAATGTCTCTGGCGCAAAATGCCAGGGCAGGCTCACAGACCATGGAAGAGCGCTTCTTCGTCAATTCCCCTTCTGACAGGCGGGGATTCTCCCTGTACAGATAATCGCTGCTCACCAGTTCCAACACCGCATCTCCCAGAAACTCAATTCTCTCGTAGTCGTCCCATTTGTTAATTTTCTGCTCATTGGCAAAGGAACTGTGCGTCAGCGCCTGTTTGAGCAGACGTTTATCCCGGAAGGTATAACCGATCCGCTCTTCCAGCAGTTCCGTTTCTGTTGTATTATAGATTGTCATGTTCTGCCGCCTGTTCTTTTATTTCCACCATCTGATGAACCAAAGCCAAAGCTTCACCGACCTTTGTGATCTTCTCGGCTTCCTGGGGCGGTATCTTAATCTCAAATACCTCTTCGATTCCCATAACAATCTGGAACAGATCCAGAGAATCCGCCCCAAGATCCTCCACAAAGGTTTCTTCTTCCGTAATCTCATTGGGATCCAGGCTCAGTATGCCTGCTATCACAGTCTTCAGCTGATCGAATTCCATAGTAACCCCCTATGTTTCTTCCTGTTGTACAATCTGCTCCCTGATTTTATCGTTGATTTTCTGCTCCTGAAAAGCAATACACTGTAAAATGGAATTTTTCACTTCAACAGATTTGGAACTGCCGTGGGTCTTGACAACAAGGCCCTTTAACCCCAGCAGCGGAGCGCCGCCATACTGCTCTAAGTCAAACGCCTTGAGCGTCTCTTTCAGGGCCGGTTTTACCAACAGAGCGCCGATTTTACTGCGCAGTGTGGACATCATGCCCCGTTTCACTTCCTGGATCAGCGTGCCGCCCACACCCTCATACATTTTCAGGATCACATTGCCCACAAAGGCCTCACAGACAATCACGTCCGCTTCGCCGGCAGGAATATCCCTGGCTTCCACGCTTCCGATAAAGTTGATGCCTTTACATGCCTTTAAAAGAGGAAAAGTTTCTTTCACCAGGGCGTTTCCCTTTTCTTCTTCCGCACCGATATTGACAATGCCCACCCGCGGATTTTTCACGCCCAGAATATGTTCCATATAAATAGAACCCATTTTGGCAAACTGCACCAGATGTGAAGCACGGGCATCCACATTTGCGCCGCAGTCGATCAAAAGAGCCGCTCCCTTCGCCGTGGGAATCACCGGAGCCAGCGGAGGCCGCTCCACGCCTTTGATCCTGCCCACCAGCACCTGTCCGCCCACCAGTACCGCCCCGGTACTGCCTGCGGATACAAATGCGTCACATCTGCCTTCCTTTACCAATTTCATACCTTTTACAATGGAAGAATCCTTCTTCGCACGAATAGCCGCCACCGGCGGTTCGGCTGTTTCGATGACTTCCGATGCATCCACAATCTCTATCTGGTCCTGTGCTGCGTCATACTTTGCCAGCTCCGCCTTCACAGCCGCTTCCCTGCCTACCAGAAATACCTTTATTTTCGCGCTCTCCCGCACTGCCTCCACAGCACCTTTCACCACTTCTGCCGGAGCGTTGTCGCCTCCCATGGCATCCACTGCCACATTGATCCGTTCACTCATTTCCATTTTCCTCCAACCCAAACTGTATCTCCTATAAATATACTGGATTCAGGGACAAAAAGCAAGGACACTTCTTCAATCAGAAATGTCCTGTACCAGTCTGCTTATGCTCTGCTATCGCGTATGATTTGCCATCATAACTGCTTTTCCTGTCAGAACCGATCCCCACCGGATCAGTCAACGTTGATGATCTCTCTCTTATTGTAAGACCCGCAAGTCTTGCACACTCTGTGAGGAATCATCAAAGCGCCGCATTTGCTGCACTTTACCAAAGTAGGCGCATTCATTTTCCAGTTCGCTCTACGTTTATCTCTTCTTGCTTTGGAAGATTTATTTTTGGGACAGATAGACATCGTTACACCTCCTTATCCGCGTTCAAAATATCTTTTATGGCCGCCAGCCTCGGATCAGGAACAAAAGTATCACATGTACACGTCCCTTCGTTCAAATCCCTGCCGCACACACTGCAGATGCCTCTGCAATCCGGCCTGCACAGGACTTTCATTGGCCAGTTAACCCAAATCTCATGGCATATAAGCTCATCCACATCAATTTCAAACCCTGTCATCCCCTCGTCCGCATCTTCCGGAACAGCCGCTCCAAACTCCGGCGACGACACCGTGTCTGAAAATTCCGGAACAAGCGTATAAGGCACATCCTTCAGGCAGCGGTCACAGCAAAGCAATAGGGTCAGTTCCATCCTGCCCGTAACCTGTGCTCTTCCCTTCCCGATATTGGTGATGGTGAGAGACACCGGGGACTTCTCGGTGATGGTAAACGAATGACTTCCATATTGCAGAGAGGAAGGTGTAAATGCCACCGAAAGGCATTCTGTCTTTCCTTCTGCTGTTAACACATCTGTTATATTTAAAATCATGTCAGACTCCTGCTCATACTCGTAATATTATATCGGACCTGCCATAGTTTGTCAACGGATATTTCACCCCATTTGTAGAAAAAACCAATGTTTATACAGAGCCAGTCTCCACAAAAACCATCTGTGACAATCGCATAAAGCAGGTGGAAAAACACCGGGGGTTATGTTATAATAGACTCCTGATACCCGTGAATAGCCTCTGTGAAACAGGAGAACAATTATGGATAAAATCAAGAAAATCCCTGCCTGTGGAGACATCTTTATGATTCCCCTGTATCTGCCGTCTTACCAGAAATGGAGAGATCCATTATTTGATGAATTCATAGACTATAAAAGATACAGGTTTCACCCGGACGATCCGTTCGCCTTTGGCAGAATCATTGAACCCTATGCCAAAAACTTATATATCATGGAAATTTTCCGTTATACGGGCAGCATTCCGGACAGCCCGGAATGTATCATTCAATCAGGGCGGCTTTTGAAACCGCTCATTGCAGGCGGAATGTTTCATCGGGGACGCTGGCGTGTTTTATTTGAACATCCGGCGTATGACAAATGGAAAGATTCCGATTATGATACAATTTCTTTTTTATATGGCACTTCTGTCTGGAAAGGCGGTAAAGATATACCCATTACACCACAACAGCACCATGAACTGTGGCATTCCGGCGATATAGCCCTTCCGGCAATCAATGGCCCTGTGGCCGTGGAATGTAACATCCGTCAGATTTTGGCAGAGCAGGGCGTGGAACTTGATTACGAGCAGACCGTTGCAGGGCGCAAGGATGAATATCCCCGGCCACGTGACATGGATAAAACACTCAAAGAAACCATTCTGCCCTTTCGGTGGATCGGGGAAAACAGGTCTTACACGCTGACTCTCGATGCCAACGCCCTAAACTATGAAATTTTCGCAGAAGCAGGCTTGTCAGGAAGCGGATATGACTGGGAACAGATTGCAGTCACATATATAAAAGAAAATATGGCTGAATTACAGTCGAAATTTACATTTGACTGTGAAGCGGATACTTTTTCTGTGCGCACTTCCGTCAAAAAGGTGCTGAAAGAATTTGCGATTGCATTTCATCAGTGTTGTATGGATCCGGCTGCTTTCAGGGCACTGTTGACAAAATCCCGCGAAGCCGACTCTTACTTATCATAATCCATCGTCCAGACATTTTCCGTGCAGTGCACTGCAATCAGGATCCGCGTATCTTTGGTAAACTGATCGGTAAATTCCTGCGCATGTTCCTCACCATTGTGATCCACAAAAGAAACCGTATATGTATAGTCATCCGCAGGATCAATGGTAAAATAGCAAAGCTGCGTGTCCTGAATCGCTCCTTTGGAAACAGCTACGCTCTCCCCCTGGTGCGTAATTGTAATGTCTGTAATTTCAGAACTTGCGTAATTCGTAATGATCAGATTGCCGTCCCGATGCGCGACACTGTCCTTTGCAGTGCCACAGCCGGCTAGCAATATAATCAAAACACATGGAAAAAACAATATCAATTTTTTCATAGATTCCATCTCCCCTCATCTGTGGTTATTTCGTTGTCTGTCCGGGATCATACCAGTTCTTTTCTTTTAGCAGTCCCGCTCTCCTGCTGCCTGACAATCAAATACCGGCTTGCACGCCCGGATTGTATTTGTTCCACATTTTCTCTCTCATGTAATTGTCAATCATTTCCCCTCAGCAGGTAATTATATAACATCATGATTTATTTTTAAAGAGATATTTACACAATATCCATTTCCCAAGTCTGTTTGAAGTACTGACTCTTGTGTACAAAGAGCCGGTATCGTATAATAAATGAAAAAGAACCCGTTTGCCCGAAGAGACTGATACAAAACAATAGATTGCAGGCTTCGCCAGCAAACCTATTGTCATGAATAACGCCGCCGGCGGCAAACCAGGAATACAGGAGGTCCATATAATGCAGGAAGCAGTTTTAAAGATACAGGAAATAGGAGCGCCGCCGGAAGGTTTTACAGACATTGAAAATATTCCTCCGGATGAAATCCTGGACTTATGGGATGCATATGAGGATGCTGTAATATCCATCATTCAGCCTGTTACATGGGAAGAGGCTGAAATTCTTATAACATGCTGTCCTACTGACAGGATGGCCGGTATCGAATGGTCACTGCTGCACTGTATAGAAAGCTGTATACCTGGCAACGATTTTGAGAAAAACCCTCAAGTAATGGAAAAATATAAGAATCTTATCAATACATGCAATTCGGATATGATGAAAGAAATGTTGTATATGAGACTGGGATCGCAATAAAAGGCGACAGCCTCAAGCAGTTAAACTTTTCAGGCGTAGCAGTTTGTGACTGCTACGCTGTTTTTTGCAGGTCTACTCCTGCCACATGAAAATCCATTTAAGTCCCGTTATACCGGCAAAGTCAGAATCGCCGGATGGGATGCGCCCTCACCAGTTCCGCCACCTTTCTGATCTCATCCGGAATCCTTATGTTTCTGGGACACATGGAAAGGCAGGGCATCTGCACACAGGTCTGGCAGTGTTTTGCACTCTCTTCAATGCCCAGGCCCAGTTTTTTCAGTGCCCAGTAATCCTTGCCGAGAAAATAATACTGGTATTGCCTGAAAATCGTGTGGATCTCCGTTCCCCAGGGACATTTACACCGCTGACAGCGGTCACAGGGAATGGGATCATATACAGTCTCCAGAACTGTCAGCACTTCTTCAAAGGAGATTCCATGTTCTCCACCCTCACCACAGGCTCCACTTCCCTCCCGGTTCATCGCCGCTTCCACCTGCTCCCGGCTTCCCAAACCGATCAGCACACTGGAAAGGGGATAAGATACTGCCATATCAATCAACTGTCCCACCGGGAAAAATGCCAGCAGCAATCCCGCTGCATACACTTTGTTGAGCAGAAATCCTTTTTCTGCAAACAGTGGTTCTTCTTTGATCCGGTCCAGCATTCCCCGCTCCAGCAGATTGCCGCTGCCCTGTAATACATCCACCCGGCTGTCACCGGCTCCCCGCAGCAACGTGTCGTAATAATGGGATGCAATCCCTGCAAACCGAATCTTTCCCTCTGCTTTCAACTCCGCCAGAGCGTCCAGCGCACCGCCCCTTGCAAACACGGTTTCCTCATGTTCCCCGTCCACCTGATGTACAAAATACAAATCCGCACAGGTTCCCAGTGTTTCACAGGAGGTATGTACTGCCTGATAGAGTTCATTGCCGTCATAAAAGCGCGCCTTGTCCGAAATAACAATCCGTTCTCTGCCCACACGTTCCGCAAATCTTCCCAGCTTATACTCGGCATCCCCATATTCAGGAACAATCGCCGTATCAAACAGATTGCAGCCCAGAGAAAAGGCATGTTCCATCACCGCAAGGGCAGCGTCCATATCCAGTTGAAAGGTATCCGGCAATACCAGTGCATTTCCCTGTAACACGGGAATGGTCCCGAAACCCAGCTCCGAGACCAGCAAGCCCGTTTTTCCCAATCTGCGGTAATTCATCCTTTTCCTCAATCCGGCTTCCTGCAAAATGCCGGCAGCTCTTTATGCTTCCATTCCTTCATTCTTCTATTTCGTCTTCCTCTTCATTTTCTTCCGGCTCTGCACAGTCAACGCCTGCTCCATAAAAAGCCCGGTCTTCCACCACAGTCTCTTCCGGCATCGGGCATTCGTCCACGTTCAACACACGGCAAAATGCAAAGGCCTCCTGACCGATCCGCCTGAGGGTGGAAGGAAATTGAATGTATTTCAATCGGTGACATCTGTAAAAAGCCCGGTCCGGTATTTCCTCGATTCCCTCCGGCAACAGGAGTGTTTCCAGGCTGATACAGTTTTCAAAGGCCCGCGGGCCTATATAGCGCAAACGTTCCGACAGTTCCACACGGCTGAGTATATTACAACAGGAAAACGCCTGTTCACCGATATACTCCAGATTCCAGGCCCGTGAAACGGCAAACAGCCATTTACAGCCGGCAAACGCCCGCTTTCCAATTTTCGTGATGGTGGCCGGGAAAATCACCTCTGTCAACAGATTTCCGTCCTGAAAAACACCTTCTCCGATTTCCGTAATGCCATGGGCAAGCTGTATCCTGGGTATATTCCCCGTACACTCCAGCAGCACACCCTTGGAATCTGTCTTAAAGCAGTTCAGCATCTCAATGGCTGCCTGTTTCGCCAACGGCGGCAAAGCCTTCTCCCGATCCCCCAGCCCTGAAAACCATATGACCGCACCACCCGGCAGCACAATCTTCTGCAAAAAGATACAATTCCGGAAAGCATACGCTTCCACCCGTACCTGTGCGGACTGAAACCGGACCGACAGAATCCCCAGGCCATTGGCAAACGCCCAACCACAAATCAGACGGATATGCGCCGGTATAACCACTTCTCCCCAGCACCGGGAAGCGTCCAGCAGCATATGCCGTATTGTTACAACCGTGTACTTTTCCTGTTGCCGCTCCATCCAGGCTGTCCCGTGAAAAGCTCTGGCACCGATATATTCCACACTTTCGGGTATCTCTACCTCTCTGATCCCGGTGACATTCCGGAATACTTCTGCCTCAATTCTCCGTATGCCCCGGGGTATCCTGAGGATATGCCCCGTTCCCCGATACCCCACAATCCGCTCTTCCTCCTCCACAAGGAAACAACTGAGCGCACTGTAAAAGAGATGCCTTACCGCCCCGGGAATCTCCTCCCGAAACAAGTCCCCATAGCAGGTCAGTTCCCACGCCTCTGCCCCATAGCACACCCGCTCCAATGCCGTACAGCCAGCCAGGGCATACTCCCGCAGTTCCATGGAACCTGCCCCTTTCAAAATGTGGATTTCCTTCAGCCGTCCGCAATCTTTCAACGCGTATGGGAACAGAACAATATCCGATCGAAACACTGCTGCCTTCAGGCTGTCGCAGCCGCAAAAGCCATAAGCACCCACGTGCCTGATGCGGGCAAATGAAAATGTCTCCAGACTTTCACATCCGCAAAAACCCTGCTCTTCCACCGACTCCGCCAGTGCACAGACACAGCGTTCCAAAGCGCCACAGCCCATAAACACACCTTTGCTGATCCCCCGCACGCCCGAAAGCCTGGCTTCCCGCAATCCCGTACAAAAGGCAAAGGCCCCCGGCCCTACCTCTGCTGCGGCTGTCTGTACATGCACAAGAGACCCACATTTTTCAAAGGCACGGCTTTCCATCCGACACAGGCTCTTTGGAAATTCCACTTCCAAAAGTGCGCCGCAGCCAAAAAAAGCGCCTTCTCCAATCTCCAGAACCCCTTCCGGCAGCGCCACCTTCGTGACGGCGCCGTTTCCGGCAAATGCATAGGGTGCAATACGCCGTGTCCCCTCCGGCAGCCGGATCTCCCCGGCGCATTCTTCCCCGGAAACAACCACCGTGCCTGCCATCCATATGCCTGAAGGCATCTGTCTGGGAATGTCTGTTCCGGCAAATGCCCTCTCTCCTGCCTGCAAATCGGGATGTACCGGACTTTTTTCAAGACAGTGGCAGCCTGCCAGGGCCTCCCGGCCTATACAGACTGCATCCTCCAGAAAAATGCTGCGCAGACCGGTACAACGATAAAACGCACGTTCTCCTACAGACTGCCAGCGCGGCACCGTATTCTTTAAAGTAACAACGTCCAGCAGATTCTCACATCCCGCAAATACCTCTGCCTCCACATGGGTCATGTCCACGGGCAAACACACCCTACTAAGGCCACGGCAGCCTTTGAAAGCTCCCCGCCCAATCCATGTCACACTCTCCGGCACAATCATTTCCGTTACGTTTGTATTCCCATAAAAAGCGCCGCCGGCGATGGTATGTATCTCCGATGACAGATATACAACCCCTTCCAGATCCCGCCCGTCCCAGAAAATGCCGTCTGAAGCAGACCACTCGCCCTTTTGTTGTAAACGCTCCTGTTTCCTCCACTGCGCCAGAAAAGCAGTCCCCTCCAGAGAATGCCTGCCTGCCGACAGAGAATGCCTGCCTGCCGACAGTGGATGCCCCGGCAGCCTTACATGCACAAGTTTACTACAGCCAAAAGCCAGCTTGTCCGGAATATGGCAGACACCGTCCTCCAGAATCAATTCCGTAAGCTCCTCACAGCCTGCAAACAGATCTGTGCCAAACGCCCGACCACTGCCGCATATCTGCGCTCTTTGTACGCCGCTGCCGGCAAACGCCAGCGCTCCCACAAATTCTGTCTGCTCCAAAAGGCATACTTCCCTCAGTCCCCGGCACCGGTAAAACGCCATAGGTCCCACGGATGTAAGACTTTTTGGAAACTCTACGGCTTCTATGGCATGGCAGCCATAAAAAGCGCTTTCACCTATCTCACAAAGCCCGTCGGAAAATGTCAGTTCGCGCAACACATGGCAGTGTCTGAATGTCCTTGCCTCTATCCGGCGGACAGTGGAAGGCACATGCATACGAAGCAGCTTTACACAATTTTCAAAAGCCCCGGCGCCAATCCGGCGCAGCCCCGGTGGCAGAGAAATATTCTGCAGAAGCAGGCAGTCCCGAAAAGCCCCGGCGCCGATTTCAAGCAGGCTTTCCGGCAGTATCACCCGGTCAATGGTTTCTTTTCCCGCAAAGGCTTCTTCCCCGATTATTGTGATCCCTTCCGGAACCACCACACGCGACTCTTCACCCAGATACTGCAAAAGCATTGTATGGCTGATGCGGAAATTTCCCAGCATCTGCCGATATATCTGTCCCACCATTTCCGGCACGGCCTTTACACCCAGTCCGTCAATCCCTGCAAAGGTATATTCCGCACCGTCCCACGTCCTGACAGTCTGCAGGGAAGAACAGTTCTTGAAGGCATCCCCGTGAATCTTCACATCTGCCCCTTTGAAAATGATCCGTTCCAGATTTATACAGTTCCGGAATGCCCGGCTTCCGATTTCCCGTAAGGAAGCAGGGAATGTAACAGACTTTATCCCCCGCATATCAAAAAAGCTGCTGCGGGCCAGGCATTCCACCCCTTCGGGAATCTCTACATGCCTGAGATTGGAGACGAACCGCACCAGCCGCCTGCCGTCCAGCTCTGCCATACTCAAAATATCAGAAACAATCCGGCGCACCAGTGATGGCACATCCTGATTCCCCTCCATGACTTCCAGAAGATGATCTGTCTGCCAGCAGGAACCATCTCTAAAAGAAATTTCCCGGACCCTGCCACAGCCTGTAAATACATCACAAATACAGTCTCCGTCCAGTTCCGGGGATATTTCCAGCTTTTCCAGCGACACATCATTGACAAACACCTGCTTTCCCAGACGCTTTACACCCGGTATATGCACTTCCTGCAAACTGTCACAATACAGGAATACACAATCTCCCAGTGCTTCCACTGTGGAAGGCAGAGAAATCCGTTTCAGTTCATGACAACGGTGAAACGCATAACTGCCAAGAAGCAGTACACCTTCCGGTATATCCACCTCTTCAAGATTCCGGCAGCCTTTGAATGCCCCGTCGCCAATCCGTTGAAGTCCTTTGGGCAGCGTTATCTTCCTCAGGGACACACATCCTTTCAACGCGCCCGCTTTGATGGTATGTACCCCTTTGGGAATGACAGCATGTTGTTCCCGGCCGGTATAACGCTCCAGCACACCCTCTCTTATATGATAATACGCCTCCATCATTTCCCCCACAGACTCACCCCTTTTACACCACGGACTGCCGCCTTTGTATCGCAGTTTTCCGTCTTTTCTAAAACCGTAAATCGCCATCAAAAATCAACGCCAGCACTTCCATCAGTTCTTCCGGGCTTCCACTTCTGTGCAGACGTTCTTTGTACTGTTTTGTCCCCTTTTTCTTTTTCATCATATAAGAGGCCAGTTTTTTTATATAACTCAGTGTAAACGTTTCGTCATAATATTGCCGTGTCAGTTCCAACTGCTCCGTCAGAATCAGAAATGCGTCCTTCCTGCAGGGTGTATGGGTAAGTTCACTGAAAATAAAAGGATTTTCCAGGCCATACCTGGCCACCATGATTCCGTCCACGCCGGTATACTCCATCACCGTCTCCGCGTCCTCTGCCGAAAAAATGCCTCCATTGGCAATCACCGGTATGGAAACTGCCGCCTTCGCCTGTTCAATCTCTTCCAGACAGGGCCGCCCGTCATACATCATACTTCGGCTCCGTCCGTGGATAGTAATCATATCTGCTCCTGCCGCTTCACACATACGGGCAAACTCAGCCGTAAACATGGCATCCTCCCGGATACCGGTACGACACTTCACTGTCACCACTTTTCCGCTCTTTTTACAGCCCCGGATAATCCCCTCCGCCCGTTTCCAGTCCAGCATCAGAGCGCTGCCCTCACCGCTTTTAAACACATTGGGAACCGGACAGCCCATATTGATATCAATTATATCAAACATTTCCAGAAGATCGCTCCCGGCCATCTGCTCCATAATCGCAGGATTGCCCCCAAGCAACTGCACTGCTCTGATTTTCTCCTGGTCTGTCGTCAGCAACAGACGTTTTGTTGCCCTGTCCTGATATTTCAACGCATTGGCGCTTACCATCTCCGTAAAACATAAACCGGCCCCAAGCTCATATGCCAGCATCCGAAACGGATAGCAGGTATATCCCGCCAGGGGCGCCATCAGCACATTGGACGGCAAAAGCAGACTCCCGAGACGAATCTTACCGATTTCCACTGTAACCCTCTCCTGCTTTTTCTACTGTGTTTTTCTGCTCTGATACCGTTTCTGTCCTCTCAATTCCTCATACAAAAGGCAGTAATTTGCATAACGTTCCCGGCTGATGCTCCCTTTCTCCAGCGCTTCCAGCACCTGGCATCCCGGTTCATGGATATGAACACAGCCCTGGAACCTGCACGTTCCTTCATAGGAGGCAAACTCCGGATAGCAATGCCGCAGTTCTTCCTTTTCCATGGGAAGCAGTTCCAGAGAACTGAACCCCGGCGTATCCATAATATACGTATCCTCCTCTATCCGGATCAACTCGCTGTGGCGCGTGGTATGTCTGCCCCGGGCAATTTTCTCACTGACAGCCCCCGTCTCCATTTGCACATCCGTCTGTAGCAGATTGGTCAGAGAAGATTTTCCCACACCGCTGGGTCCGGCCGCCGTCGTTGTCCGGCCCCGCAGCAGGCTTCTCAATTCCTCAATTCCCTGTCCCGCCTTTGCGCTTGTGAAAAGCAGGCGGTAACCGCAGGCCCCATACATCCGGCGCAGCTTCTCCTCCTTTTCAGGCGACAGCAAATCCGCTTTGTTAAAACAGATCAGACTGGGCAGTCCCTGCTGCTCCATCATGACGAGAAAACGGTCCAGCAGGTTAAAATTCGGTTCCGGCTGCTGTACGGCAAAAATAACAAGCGCCTGGTCGATATTGGCCACTGCAGGCCGGATCAATGTGTTTCTGCGGGGAAGGATCGCCTCCACGTTCCCTTCCTTTGCCCCCTCATCCAGAACGGATAACTCCACATCGTCCCCTACCAGAGGCTTTACATGCAGTTTTCTGAAAATCCCCTTCGCTTTACAGGTATATATCCCGCAGTCTGCCGTATGGACATAATAGAATCCTGCAATCCCTCTGATAATCTTTCCCTTCATACAACCCTCTCCGCCTCTGTAAACTCAGTTCTGTGTCTCAGGCACAAATTGCACGGGACGCTCAATCATCCTGGGTTCCTCCGTACCCGGCACAGTCATAACCTCCCCTGTGACCGGATCCGTGGTTGTGACAGGCTGCGCCGCCGCTGTATACTGGAATACCACCTTACCCACACCGCTGCCCTTAATGCCTGACACATTCATGGTAACAGGGAATGTGGCCGTACTGGTCCGCATCAGTTCCTGCCCTTCCGCCGACATCAAAATCACCGTCACCACCGTACCGGATATAAACGCCGGATCTTCCAGAATCGGACTTTCCACATTGGCGTTGAATCCATAGGTCACATCCATCGGTCCTTTGCTGATTTTAATATCCACCGCCGTACCCGGATCCACATAGTCTCCTACAGAATAGCTCTGATAACATACCAGACCGGTAAACGCCGGATCCTCATAATTAACTTCTTCCACATTGCCGACGGTCAGACCCGTTTCCGTAATGGTGACTGTCGCATCCATCTCTGACATTCCCATAACACTGGGCACGCTGACCTTGCTGGAATCCGGGCCGCTGCTCACCTGCAGCGTAACCGTCGTGCCTCTGGGCGCTTTTTCTCCGCTCTCCGGAGACTGACCGATTACATATCCCTTTTCCACCGTATCGGAAGGTGTTTCATTTCTGCTCACCTTAAACCCGTCTTTTTCCAGAAGCGCCGTGGCCTCTGCCAGTGATTTGCCGGATACATCCGGAATATTGGTTCCTTCCCGTCCCGCACTGACGGTGAGTTTCACGGTGGTACCCGTCGCCACGGTCCTGCCGGTTTTGATATTGCTGCCGATTACGATGTCTTCCTCATATTCGGAAGATTCCTCATAAGTCACTTCATAATCCAGTCCCAGCCCACTGAGCATCTCTTTGGCACGGGTCAGAGACATACCGGCCACATCCGGCATTTCCACTTCCTCACTCTTCTCCGAAGTACCGAATCTGGACTTGATTTCCTCCAGATCCACGATTCCCAGTGTCTTTCCTGCAATAAAGAGAATGATACAGCCAATCAGCACAGCGGCAATCACCGCCAGGATTGTTGTGACACGTTCCATCTTGGGATCATATTCATCCTCTTCTTCATCCTCTGTATGGACAGGTTCCCGGCTTTTTCCGGAACTGCTTTTTTTCGGGCGTGGCTTTTCCGCATCATTCAGGCGCAGATGTTCTTCCTCATGTTCCTTCCGGGGTGCTTTTTTTCGGGGCTTTGCCATATCTCCATCCGCCACGACCCTGGTCTGCCCGGATGTCTCCCCATCATCAATCACCACAAAGTTTTCATCCGGATTAATGAGGGAGCGCTTGAGATCCTCAATCACCTCCACCATTGTCTGATATCGTCTGTCCGGACTTTTCTGGGTACACTTCTGTACAATCTGTTCCGCACTGACCGGAATCTCCGGCACAAAGTCCCGTGGAGAAGGCATGGGATCCTGTATATGCTTGATGGCTATGGCCACCGTCGTCTCACCGTTAAAGGGAACTCGCCCGGTCAGCATTTCAAACAATGTAACACCCAGGGAATAAATATCGCTCTTGGCGTCACTGTACCCGCCTCTCGCCTGCTCCGGCGAAGTATAATGGACGGAACCCATTACGTTGGAAGTAATGGTATTGCTGGTGGCGGCTTTGGCTATGCCAAAATCCGTCACCTTCACTTTCCCGTCTCTGGATATAATAATATTCTGCGGTTTGATATCCCGGTGGATAATATGATTATTATGGGCCGCTTCAATTCCCATGGAAACCTGGATGGCAATGCTGATCGCCTCTTTCACCGACAGGCGCGCTTTCTTTTCTATATATTTCTTGAGGGTGATCCCCTCCACCAGTTCCATAACAATATAGTAAATATCGTTTTCTTCTCCCACATCATAGACATTGACTATATTGGGATGCATCAGACCCGCAGCCGCCTGGGCCTCGCTTCTGAATTTCGCCACAAAATTTGTATTTTCGCTGAATTCCTGTTTCAATACCTTGACTGCCACAGGACGATAGAGCTTGTGATCCTTAGCTTTATATACATCAGACATACCACCGGTGCCGATCTTTTCCAGTATCTCATACCGGTCACCTAACAGCATTCCTATTTTAATCATTTTGACCTCCACAGTAACTACTCTTCATCCTGATCTGCAAACGGATTGATCAGAATCACCGCAATATTATCCCTGCCGCCATTGTCATTTGCCGCACAAACGAGCTGCTTCCCCTTTTCGGAAAGACTGCCCGTACCCGTCACAATCCGCCGGATTTCCTCATCCTCCAGCATATTGGTCAGTCCGTCGGAGCAAAGCAGAATGATATCCCCCGGATACAGATCCACCTGGAAAAAATCTGCTTCCACTGTGTCCAGCGCGCCAATTGCCCGTGTGATAATGTTTCTGTCCGGATGGCTTCTGGCAGTTACCCTGTCGATGCCTCCCATGCGCACCATCTCTTCCACAAGAGAGTGGTCCCTTGTTATCTGTCTGATTTCTTTTTCATTAGCTATATATAAACGGCTGTCCCCCACATTGGCAACCTGCAGGCCTGCCTGCTCCAGCGTAGCCGCCACCACTGTCGTTCCCATTCCGGAGAGATGTATATCTTCCCTGGCCATGGAGCGGATGTAGTCATTGGCTCTGCAGATAGCCTCGTCCAGTATGCTTACAGGTTCCCTCAGCTCTGATTCACGGATTTGCCGCTCAATCATCTCCACTGTATATTTGGACGCATAATCGCCCGCATTATGGCCTCCCATGCCGTCCGCTACAATAAACAGATTCGGCAGCGCCCCAATGGGACTCACCGATACAAACACATAATCCTGATTCAATTTTCTCCGTTTTCCAATATCCGTAATGGAAAATGCCTGTACCACTTTTACGCCTCCTGCTGTCCGTTTTTTATATACCCATGTCTGAGCTGGCCGCATGCGCCATTGATATCGCGTCCCATTTCCCTTCTAATGGTAACATTAATTCTGTTTTTTTCAAGTTTATTTTTAAATGCTTCTGCCCGGGCCCGCCTGGGCGCAGAAAAATCCCGTTCGGAAACCGGGTTGATCAGAATCAGATTGACATGGCAGCTCAGCCTCCCTGCCAGGCGTGCCAGCCCTGCGGCGTCCTCATCCGTATCATTCACACCTTCCGCCAGACTGTACTCAAAGGTCATCCGGCGGCCTGTCTGTTCCTGATAATATTCACAGGCGGACAAAACTTCATCCAGCGGATACCGGTTGGCGACAGGCATCAGTGCCCGCCGTTTTTCATCTGTTACGGCGTGAAGGGATAATGCCAGCGTAATCTGCAGTTTTTCATCTGCCAGACGCCGCATCGCCGGTACAATCCCACAGGTGGACACCGTTATACTGCGCCTGCTGATATGGAGTCCCCGCGCATCCGACAACAACTCCATAAAGCGCAGAAGATTGTCATAATTATCCAGCGGTTCTCCCGTGCCCATCACCACCACATTGGAAATCCGCTCTCCCGTATGGCGGGAAGCGGCATATACCTGATCCAACATCTCCGAGGGGAGAAGGGACCTGGCCAGGCCATCCAGTGTGGAAGCGCAAAACCTGCATCCCATCCGGCACCCCACCTGAGAAGAAATGCACAGGCTGTTGCCGTGATGATACCGCATAAACACACTTTCTATGACATGGCCGTCCCACAGGCGGAACAGATATTTCCTCGTCCCGTCCAGACGGGACTCCAGCACCTGCACCGGCTCCAGTGCCACAAGCAGGAATCGCTCTTCCAGACGCCGGCGCAGGTTTTTTGGCAGATTGCTCATCTCTTCAAATGTCCGCGCCAGTTTTCCATGCAGCCATTCATAGATCTGCGCACCACGAAAAGGTTTCTCACCCATTCCCTGTAATTCTTTTTGCAGTTCTTCTATTGTAAGTGATTTGATGTCTGTTTTCAACATTTCTTTTATCATTCCCGCACAAACCGTGCAATAAAAAATCCGTCCATACCATGTACGCCCGGCAGAAACTGGATATATCCCTGTCCGGTCGTACCACTGTGACAGGCCTTTGGCAGATACGGCTCCAGACTGTCCTCCCAGAATGGAAACCGCTCCAGAAACCATCTGCGGATTTCCCCGTTTTCCGCCTGGGATATAGTACAGGTGGAATACAGAAGCACGCCGCCAGGCTTTACATAGCGGCTGGCCTGTTCCAGAATACGCTTTTGGAGTAAGGCCACTTCCTCTATTGCCTTTGGTGTAATACGGTATTTAATGTCTCTTTTTTTCCCGATAACGCCCAGGCCGGAACAGGGCGCATCGACCAGCACCACATCCGCCACACCTTCTTTTTCCGGATCGAAATCCGTTGCATCCCACTGTTGCAGGGTCAGATTCTCAATTCCCAGTCTGCCCGCAGTCTCTTCCAGAAGGGACAGCCGTCCGGCGGAGACATCCCGTGCCAGTACCTGGCCCCTGTATGCCTTTTCCGCTGCAAATATGGCTTTTCCGCCAGGCGCGGCACACAAATCCATCACGTAGTCATCTGGGTGAATCCCCGCGCCTTCCACAGCCAGCATGGAACTGACATCCTGTACGGTTATCCTGCCGGATACAAACGCCGGAATATTTTTCATGCCTTCTGTCCGCTCCAGATAAAAAGCATAGGGCAGAATGCCGCTCTCCACAGCCCGGACATTGCCTTTTGCCAGTTCCTGCCTGACAGCTTCTGTCTGCCCGTCCTCATGGCAGTTTCTGAAGCGGACTGTGACGGGCTTCTCTTCCAGCAGTCCCTGCAAAATCAATTCTGTGTTCTCCTGACCCTGTTCCCTGTCCCATTTTTCAATGATCCAACGGGGCATGGAATACCGGATGGACAGATATGCCCTTCTGTCCGCAGCTCTGTCCGGATAGACAATACTCTCTTTATTTCTGCAGAGGCTGCGCAGCACACCGTTCACAAATCCTTTCAGAGAAGAAAATCCCCGCCTGCCTGCCAGCTTCACCGCCTCATTACAGACGGCGCTGTCCGGCACCGCATCCATATAGAGAATCTGATATGCGCCCATACGCAACAATTCCCGGATCAGAGGCTTCATTTTTTTCACCGGAAGAGAAGAAACACTGTCAATACAATAGTCCAGTTCTGTCCTTCGCTCCAGTGTCCCTTCTGTAAGACGTTTGATAAACGCCTTCTCCTGTGTCTCCAGATAATTATATTTGTCAAGGATACCGCCGATCACCACATGGCTGTATTCCTCTTCTTTTACAATCGACATCAATGCGTCCAGCACCAGTTCCCTGGCATTCACACTGCCCTGCCTGCTTCCGCCCTTCATCAGTCGTTCCTTCTTCCGCCAAACAGGCAGACAAGACGCAGAAGCTGCAAAATGGAAGCCGCGGCGGCTGCCACATAGGTAAGGGCGGCTGCATTCAATACCTGTCTGCACTGCGCCACTTCCCCGCCCACCAGCATCCTCTGCCGATCCAGTATCCGGACAGCTCTGCTGGATGCGTCAAATTCCACCGGAAGGGTCACCAGCTGGAAGAGAACTGCCAGAGCAAACACCCATATGCCGATGGAAACAAGCGCCTGGTTATACCCCAGTAAAATGCCGATCAGAATCAGCGGAATCCCCAATCTGGAACCGATGTTGGCCGCCGGTACCAGAGCAGTCCTGAATTTCAGCGGCGCATAGCCTTCCTGGTGTTGGAGCACATGGCCGCACTCATGCGCCGCCACGCCCACCGCCGCCACGGAAGTGGAACCATATGTGTCATCCGAGAGCCGGACCACCTTTCTGGAAGGATCATAGTGATCTGTCAGACTCCCTCTTACATGTTCGATCCGCACATCCCGGATACCTGCCTGATACAGAATCCGTTCCGCCGCCTGTGCGCCGGTCAGCCCGGCCATATTGCGCACATGCGCATACTTGCGATATGTGCTTTTTACCTTTGCGGAGGCCAGAATAGACAGCACTGCGCCAATGATCACCAATATATATGTGGGATCAAAATAATATCCATAACCGTGATATGGCATCATAAACATCACTCCTTCTCAGTTTGACTGTTTGGTTTCCACGTTCCCCGCAGATGGCTGTCCGCTCAGGTATTCGCCCGGCTTCACCGGATACCCCGGCAGGAAATCTCTTACTGCCATCTTTTTCTTACCTTCCGGCTGAACGCTTTTCAGGATGAGGGTCCCTTTCCCGGTCTGCACCTCAATGGTTTCTTTCGTCACAGCCCGCACGATGCCAGGCTGCAATGTCCCGTCTCCGGCCGCCTCACCGATTTGTGCTTCCCATATTTTCAGAGTTTTATTTCGAAAATCTGTATATGCGCCGGGCCAGGAATTCAGTCCCCGCACCAGTCGTTCCAGTGTGGCCGCATCCCGGCTCCAGTCTATTTTTCCTGCCGCTTTCTTGAGCATTCCCGCATAGCAGGCGTCTTCTTCCCGCTGCGGCCTGGGCGTTACACTTCCCTGCTCCAGCAGAGGAATGGTTTCCACCACCAGTTTCGCGCCGGCCTCCATCAGTTTATCATGCAGGCTGTCCCCTGTATCCCCGGGCAAAATGGGCACCACTGCGCAGGTCAGTATCGCGCCCGTGTCCAGTCCTTCCTCCATCTGCATAATCGTCACTCCGGTCTGTGTCTCCCCGTCCAGAATCGCCTGCTGGATAGGCGCCGCACCCCGGTACTTTGGCAGCAGGGAAGCATGGATATTGATACATCCGTAGGAAGGCATGTGCAGAATTTCCGAAGAAAGAATCTGGCCGAAAGCCGCCACCACGAACAAATCTGCCGGATATTGCAAAAGCCGGGCTACCGACTCCGGGGTTCTGATTTTCACCGGCTGCAGTACGGGAATCCCACGCTCCACTGCCAGTTCCTTCACCGGCGTATACTTCACTGCCCGCCCTCTGCCGCTGGGTCTGTCGGGCTGCGTTACCACACATACCACTTCATGCCCCGCATCCAGAATGGCCTGCAGCGCCCCTCTGGCAAATTCAGGGGTCCCCATAAACAATATTTTCATGCGCTCACTCCTCTTCCAGGTCTTCCACATCCATCAGTTCGCCCTCTACCCGTTCCACATACAGGCAGCCGTCCAGATGCTCCACCTCATGGCAGATCGCCCGTGCCAGAAGCTCTGTCCCTTCCAGTTCAAATGGCTGCATCTCCTCATCATATGCTCTCACCTTTACATAATTCGGACGTGTCACAACACCTGTTTTTCCAGGCACACTCAGACATGCCTCCTGTCCGGTCTGCTCGCCGCTTGTCTCCAGTATACGGGGATTGATCAGCACATAGGGACAACCTCCTTCCGTATCAATGACCACGATCCGCTTCAGGATGCCCACCTGCGAAGCAGCCAGACCCACACCGTTTGCCTCGTACATTGTATCCAGCATATCGTCAATCAACTGACTGATACGCGGTGTTATCTCTTTTACTTCTTTACATGTTTTTTTTAATACTTCATCTCCGATGATCCGGATATTTCTGATTGCCATATACCCATCTCCTTCTCCTGCTGTTAATAGCTGATCATAGGGTCAAAATCGAACTGGACTGTCTCCGTCCGGCAGTGTATCTCTCCCAGACGTCTCTCCAACGCATCTCTGATCCGTATCAGCACATTGCCATCATTGCTTTTTATATAAAATATCATACGATATTGATCGCCTATTTTTGCAATCGCCGCCTGTGAAGGCCCGATAATCTGTATTGCCGGTAAGACTTTTTGTACCTGGGGGCCCTGTATTTCCAGTGCAAGACGTCCTGCTTTTTTCACCAGCCACCGGGCCAGGGCCGCTCCCCGTTCTTCCTCGGCAGACAGTACCAGCGCTGCCAGCATATGCCCCGCCGGCGGATACCCAAGCAGAGACCGATATGCCATCTCTTCCTCATAAAACCCCTCATAGTCCTGCCGGGCTGCGTATACGATGCTGTGGTGCTCCGGCTGATAAGTCTGAATCACCACCTCGCCCGGCCGCTTTCCCCGGCCCGCCCGGCCCGCTGCCTGCGTCAGAAGCTGAAAAGTGCGTTCGCCTGCCCGATAGTCTCCTGCATGCAGTGACAAATCTGCCGCCAGAATCCCCACCAGGGTAACATTGGGAAAATCATGCCCTTTGACAATCATCTGTGTTCCCACCAGTATATCGGCTTTGCCCTGGGCAAAAGCCGCCAGGATTTCTTCAAAACTGCCTTTTTTTCTTGTGGTATCCGCATCCATCCGCAATACCCGCGCCTGTGGCCAGAGACGGTGTAATGTGGCCTCAATCTGCTCCGTCCCCGCCCGGAATCCCATAATATACCCGGAACCACATATCGGGCATCGGCTGACAGCCGGCTGTTCATACCCACAGTAATGACAGCTCAGACGCCCGCCTCCATGTTCCGACAGAGATACATCACAGTGGGGGCATTTCATCACATGGCCGCAGGCACGACAGGATACAAATCCCGCATAGCCCCGCCGGTTTAAAAACAGGATGCTCTGTTCCCCCGCCTGCAGACGCTGTTCCAGAAGATTTTGCAGTCTGGCACTGAAAACGGAACGGTTCCCCTGCCGGAGTTCTTCCCGTAAGTCCTCCACATATACCTGGGGAAGCCTTCCTCCCGTCAGCCGCTTTGTCAGAGTAAACCGTCGTATCCGCCCCTGCTCTGAGGCATAATAGGCTTCCAGTGACGGTGTTGCAGACCCCAGTACAAGGCTGGCCCCGCAAAGGGACGCCAGCTTTTCCGCCGCTTCTCTGGCGTGATATTTCGGCATGGACTCACTCTTGTAACTGTTTTCATGTTCTTCGTCCATAATAATCAGGCCCAGACGTTCAAAAGGTGTAAAAAGCGCTGACCGTGGGCCGATCATCACATCAATCTCCCCTCTGGCCGCCCTCTCACACTGGTCGTACCGCTCGCCTGCGGAAAGCCTGGAATGCAGCACGGATACCCGCGCCCCGAATCTGGCCGTAAAGCGGGATACGGTCTGATAGGTTAAGGCAATCTCCGGAATCAGCATAATCGCCTGCCTGCCCAGCGCTATGATTCCGGCAATCAACTCCATATAAACCTCTGTCTTGCCGCTGCCGGTGATGCCATGAACCAGATACGTCCCTGTCTTTCCCTGTCCGTAATCCGCAAGAACAGCTTCCACCACCGCCTGCTGCTCACTGCTCAATATCACAGGGGTTCCTGCCGTTCCATACCGGTTCACCGGATTGCGGTATAAAGTTTCCGACACAACTGTCACAATTCCCATCTGTTCCACCGCCCGTATAACGGAGGAACTTACGGCAAGGGTCTTTGTAGCATATTCGTATGAGATTTCCCCATCCGCCTGCAGACACTCCAACAGCCTGAGCCTTGCGCTTTGATGCTTTCTGCGGCATTCTTCCACAGACGCCGCCATTACATCCTTTGTAACTGCCGGCACAATCCGGCGTTTTTCCTGTGCTTTTGTTTTCCGCCGGGCAGGGAGTACCGTCTTGAGAGCGGTGATCATCGTGGAGCCATATCGTTCCCGTATCCATGCCGCCAACAGGATTTGTCTGCTTCGGGCTGATGCGCCCCTGGGAGATATATCCATAATCTCTTTGATCCTGTCGGGCGCATATACCGGACTGTCCGTCAGTTCCACCACATACCCGCTCCGTTCCCGGTTGCCCTTTCCGAAAGGGATCTGCACGCACGTGCCAACAGTAATCTTTCCCAGCAATGCATCCGGTATGCGGTACTGAAAGGGGCGGTCCACCTTCTCATGCGAAATATCAATAATAACACTGGCATACCGGTATACGTCCTTCTGCGGCTCCTCTGCATCCGGTCTCACCGAGCCGTCCGGGTTCATATACCGGCTCCCTGTTCCTGTAAGATTTCCCGGATGAGCACCCGTTCATCCATGGGATATTTCTTTCCCCGGATCTCCTGGTAATCTTCATGCCCCTTTCCTGCCAGCACAATAATATCACCCGGCTCCCCATGTTCAATCACATAGCGGATGGCCTCTTTTCTGTCACAAATTTCCACATATTCGCCTGTGGTCTTTCCAATCCCTGCTTTGATGTCATCTATAATCTCCTGTGGTTCCTCAAACCGGGGATTATCGGAAGTGATAACGCTCAGATCCGCCAGCCGGCCGCTGACCTCACCCATCTCATACCGACGCAGTCTGGAACGGTTGCCGCCGCAGCCAAAGAGACAAATGAGCCTGTGGGGGTGATATTCCCGCAGGGTGACCAGCAGGCTTTCCAACGCCATGGCATTGTGGGCATAATCAATCATCAGCGTAAAATCATCCGACACCTTCACAATTTCAATTCTGCCCCTGACATGGGCATGGAGCAGCGATTCTCTGATATCCTCTCCGGAAACTCCAAAATGCCTGCATATGGCAATGGCCGTCAATGCATTATATACACTGAACCGTCCCGGTGTGTTGGTCTCCACAGACAACTCTGTCAGCCCCTTTACATCAAAATCCACCCCCAGACTGCCCGGCCTTGTTACAAGACGCATATTGTCCGCCTGCAGATCGGCTTCCTTTGAAAACCCAAAGGTTTCCAATGTACAGGTATGCCCCTCCACGACCTTCCGCCAGTGGGCATCGTCACAATTCACAATCCCCACCCGGCACTGCCGGAACAAAAGCCCCTTGCAAGCCATATATTCATCAAAGTCTTTGTGTTCATTGGGTCCGATATGATCCGGCTCAATATTGGTAAAAATCCCCATATCAAACGTAAATCCCTGTGTCCTGTGCATCATCAGGCCCTGGGAAGACACTTCCATGACCACTGTATCACACCCCCGGTCTGCCATCTGTCTGAAATATCCCTGTAAAATATAGGACTCCGGTGTGGTATTCCCCGCAGGAATATGTCTGTCTCCGATGATGGATTCAATGGTTCCGACCAGGCCCACCTTTCTGCCCGCATGTTCCAGAATAGATTTTACAAGATATGTGGTAGTCGTCTTTCCTTTCGTACCGGTAATACCGATGATTTTCATCTCCTGCGCCGGATACCCAAACCAGGCGGCGGATAAAAAGGCAAGGGCATATCGGGTATCCTCCGTCCGGATCACCGTCACATCACATCCCTCCGGAAGTGCCACCTCTTTTTCCGTTACAAGCACTCCGGCGCCCTTTTCCACCGCTTCCGCCGCAAAATCATGGCCGTCTGCATTTGCGCCTGCAATGCAGACAAACATACAATCCTTTTCTATTTTTCTGGAGTCATAGACAAGAGCGCTTACCTGCCTGTCAGGACTCCCCTGTACACAAGTATATGCAACTTTCTCCAATAATGTGGAAGCACAAACCATAGCTGTCCCTCTTTTCTCTTCCTCATAAATAATTTCCTACCACAATAAAATAGCATAAAATACATATCTTTTCAACAAAACCAAAGTCTCTATCCAAAAATCGCATACTTTCCCACAGAAACAGTTACTGTTTTCCATTATTTTACAGCCCCTTTATTTTTTCTTTATAAAATTATATTTATTTCAGAAAGTGGACACACTTTCAACACATTTATCGTTTATAGTATAAACAGATAGTCGAACAACAACTCACTATCTCCCCCTCATAAGAAAGAAAAACCTCCGTTGCCCCGGAGGTTTTTCTTTTGTTCTCCAATCTTTTCTCACACTTCCATTCCCATATCATACAATACAATATACCATGATCTGAAACGAGGGCTATTATGAATTCCAACGAGTACATGAATGACAATGGCGCCACTCCCATTGTTCCCCTTCCCAATCCCGGTGAAGGCGGGCCGGTATTTCCCGGTAATGATTTTGGCAGTTGTGGGAACGGCGACAATAATAACAATGGGGGCACACCTGTGATTCCCCTTCCCAACCCCGGCGAGGGCGGACCCGTATTTCCCGGCAACAATAACAATGTTCCCGTAATTCCTCTCCCCAATCCCGGTGAAGGCGGACCCGTATTTCCCGGCAACAATAACAATGTTCCCGTAATTCCGCTTCCTAATCCAGGTGAGGGCGGACCGGTTTATCCCGGCAACAATAACAATGTTCCCGTAATTCCGCTTCCCAATCCAGGTGAGGGCGGACCGGTTTATCCCGGCAATAACAATGTCCCTGTCAGGCCGGTAATCCCCCTTCCCAATCCCGGTGAAGGCGGACCCGTATTTTCCGGCAATAATTCTTCCGGTTTTCAGGGTACCATTATCACCGTCCTGCCCCGCCCGGTTACACCGTGCTTCTACTGCAATTCCAACAGCTATGGCACCATCCGCTTCCTGAATGCTGCCATCGGCTATAACCCGTTTGTAGTCTCCGTCAACAACCGCACCGCGGTAGACACGCTGGAATATGCAGAAGTCAGTGACTATGGCAGGATTTCTTCCGGTTATCAGACCATAACTGTCTCCGGCAGAAACGGTTATATCTATATTACCAAACAGATCCGGGTTACGGTAGGGGCTACCATGACAATCGCCATTGTCAACACCGCCGGCGGCCTGAACCTTGTGGAAATCAATGATGCACCCTGCTATACGCCCATGGGCGGCTCTTGTATACGCGTCAGCAACCTCTCTTACAATGCAGGTCCTCTGACCCTCTCTACCTACTCCGGCAACATTGTATTCCGCAATGTTCAATTTATGGAAGTGACCAATTATGTCAGAGTTGTTCCCGCACGTTATGAAATTTTTGTGTCCAATCAGAATGAAGCACTGCTTTCCACAGAAATCACGGCCCGGAGCAATTCTCAGTATACAATCTATATGTTCAACTGGAACGAATCCCCCACAGCGATCAGAACACTGATCATTGAAGACCGCAGATAATGGCTTGTGGAATAGATCCGCAAAAACCGACAATGGATACTGATCATTTTTTACTGGCATAAACTATACAGGCGGCAAATGATCCTGATCATCTGCCGCCTGTAACAATGTAATAACTACCCTTTGCTGCGTTTTCCTATTGTGCTGCCGGGGACGGCTCATTTGTCTGTTTTGATACTTGTTATATGCACATAAATAGGTTCCATCTTTTTATTGATAAATAGTACTATATATGATACTATATTTGCGAAGGGAGATATTAAAGTGCCAAATGTAAAAAAAATAATTGAAAAGATGAAACAACAGCCAAACGGAATACGGCCCGAAGAAATAGACAAAGTTTTAGCCGCATATGGCTACGTTCCGGCAAGGCAAAAAGGAAGCCACAAGCATTACCTGAATAAAGAAACCGGGGATTTGTTAACTATAAAACAAGAAAATCCATTAAAGAAGGCTTATGTTGTGGATGTACTGAATAGGATAGGGGAATAATCCACTTATCCCGGCATAACATAACAAGCGGAAAGGAGCACGAAAACATGGAAGTTAAAGATTATATGGGATTGCCCTATACAAGACTGGTGCAGGAAATGAATGATGAAAGCGGACACTATTTCTATGGCAGAATTTTGGAACTTGACGGATGCCAGAGCACCGGTGATACGCTTGAAGAATTATATGAAAACCTTAACGAAGCACTGGAAGGATATATAGAAATAAAAATAGAAAATAATCTCCCTATACCAATTCCTGAAGCAGCAAACAATTATAGCGGAAAATTTGTCGTAAGGCTTCCAAAATCTTTACATCAAAAATTAGCCATTGAAGCGCAAAAAGAGGGTGTAAGCCTTAATCAGCTGGCATTATACAAGTTAGCACTTTAATAAATATGCATACAGGGCAGGGGATTAACGCTCTGTCTTTGCTTATATTTTCCCCTTAAATTCCATTCATGCAAACCGTTAGGAAAATAATAGACTGTTGCCCCTTACTTAGGGTGATGGTCTTTTTATGCTCACTTTTCATGTGTTACATGGAAAAATTTAGGGCTTCCGCTGACAATCCATATCAACGGAAACCCTTGAAAATACGTTGTTTCTTAGAACTTCCCAGCCTCAGCCGCTTCCTCAATGGAAACCGCAACAGCTACAGTAGCGCCAACCATCGGGTTGTTGCCCATACCGATCAGACCCATCATCTCTACGTGAGCCGGTACGGAAGAGGAACCTGCAAACTGTGCATCGGAATGCATACGTCCCAGTGTATCGGTAAATCCGTAAGAAGCAGGGCCAGCAGCCATATTATCAGGATGCAGTGTACGTCCTGTGCCGCCGCCGGAAGCTACGGAGAAGTATTTCTTTCCTGCTTCGGTTCTCTCTTTCTTATATGTACCTGCTACCGGATGCTGGAATCTGGTGGGGTTGGTAGAGTTACCTGTGATGGATACATCTACATTTTCTTTCCACATGATGGCAACACCTTCCGGTACGGAGTTTGCACCATAGCAGTTAACCTTAGCACGAAGTCCCTCGGAATAAGGTGTTCTGCTCACTTCTTTTACTTCGTTTGTATAAGGATCATACTCTGTTTCCACAAATGTAAAGCCATTGATACGGGAAATGATCAGAGCAGCATCTTTGCCAAGACCGTTTAAGATAACGCGAAGAGGTTTCTTGCGCACTTTGTTTGCCTTTTCAGCGATACCGATTGCACCTTCTGCAGCGGCAAAGGATTCATGTCCTGCCAGGAAAGCGAAACAGTCTGTCTCTTCTTCCAGGAGCATCTTACCCAAATTGCCGTGGCCCAGTCCAACCTTACGGGTATCTGCAACAGAACCGGGGATACAGAATGCCTGCAGTCCTTCTCCGATGGCAGCAGCCGCATCAGCAGCTTTTCTGCAGCCTTTTTTGATAGCGATGGCAGCACCCACCGTATAAGCCCAGCATGCATTTTCAAAACAGATGGGCTGGATTTTCTTCACCTGCTCATATACGTCAAGTCCGGCATCTTTTGTAATTTTCTCAGCTTCTTCAAGGGAAGAGATGCCATAGCCGTTTAATACACCATTGATTTTATCAATACGTCTTTCATATGATTCAAATAATGCCATTGTATTGTCCTCCTCCTATTATTCTGCTCTGGGGTCGATAATCTTCACAGCATCGTCCACACGTCCGTACTGACCACAGGCTTTCTCATATGCCGTATTCGGATCATCACCCTTCTTAATGAAGTCTGTCATCTTGCCAAGGCTTACAAATTTGTAACCGATAATCTGATCATCCTTATCAAGAGCGATGCCTGTTACATAGCCTTCTGCCATTTCAAGATAACGAGGACCTTTCTTCAATGTACCGTACATCGTACCAACCTGGCTTCTGAGCCCTTTGCCCAGATCTTCCAGACCTGCGCCCACAGGAAGTCCGTCCTCGGAGAAAGCGGACTGGGTACGTCCATATACAATCTGTAAAAACAGCTCTCTCATAGCCGTATTAATTGCATCACATACAAGGTCAGTATTCAGAGCTTCCATAACAGTCAGCCCCGGCAGAATCTCGGAGGCCATAGCTGCAGAGTGTGTCATACCTGAACAGCCAATTGTTTCTACCAGCGCTTCCTGGATAATTCCTTCCTTAACATTCAGTGTCAATTTGCAGGCACCCTGCTGCGGAGCACACCAGCCTACGCCATGTGTCAAGCCGGAAATGTCTTCCACTTTTTTCGCCTGAACCCATTTAGCTTCTTCCGGGATGGGAGCACAGCCATGGTGAACGCCCTGTGCCACACAAGTCATTTCTTCCACTTCTTTTGAATAAATCATGTGAAAACTCCTTTCAATATGTAGATTGTTATTTTTAACAGGGATCCGCACCCTTAAACGGTTCCCTGCCTCAATCGCTTCTACTATTTTCTCATATTTATGTCAAAAAATCCAGTGCTTTTCATGAGAATTCTCAAAATTATAAAAGCGTTATGACAGTATCATCCTGTCATTGGCAAACTCACCGCCACTGGCCTCTTCAAATTTGGCCAGAAGGTCGGATACATGAAGCTGTTTCTTCTCTTCGCCTGCCACATCATAAATAATCTGCCCTTCATGCATCATAATCAGACGGTTCCCCAGCCGGATGGCATCCTTCATATTATGTGTGACCATCAGGGCCGTCAGATAATTTCCCACAACAATCTTTTCTGTCAGATCCAGCACGGTTTTGGCTGTTTTGGGATCCAGGGCCGCCGTATGCTCATCCAGAAGCAACAGTTTGGGCTCGATGAGTGTGGCCATCAACAATGTCAACGCCTGGCGCTGGCCGCCGGAAAGCAGCCCCACTTTTGAATTCATCCGGGATTCCAGTCCCAGATTCAGGATTTCCAGTTTCTTCCTGTACAGTTCTCTCTCTTTATTGGTGACGCCCCACCGCAGTGTCCGCCGCATACCGCGCCTGTATGCCAGCGCCAGATTTTCTTCGATCTCCATACCCGCTGCCGTTCCCCGCATAGGGTCCTGAAATACTCTGCCGATATACCTGGCACGGCGGTGTTCCGGCTGCCTGGAAATATCCACGCCGCCGATTTCAATCAGCCCGTTATCAATGGGATACACCCCTGCAATCATATTGAGCAGAGTGGATTTTCCCGCACCGTTGCCGCCGATCACAGTTACAAATTCACCCGGCTGTAAATGCAGGCTCAGGCCCCGCAACGCCTTTTTTTCATTGATTGTCCCTTTGTTAAATGTCTTGTATATATGATGTACTTTCAGCATGTGGGATCCTCCTTCGAATATGATTTCCAGATTTTCCATTTTCCAATGGCAACCGGGATACAGAGAGCCAATGCCACAATCACTGCGGAAAGCAGCTTCATATCATTCGCATCCATACCCATCTGTAGCACGATGGCGCGTATCAGGAAATATACTACGCAGCCTGTAACCGCGCTGGATAACTTACTGCCAAACGCCTTCAGACGTCCCATCAGCACCTCTCCGATCACGATGGCCGCAAGGCCAATGACAATCGCGCCGGTCCCCATACCAATATCCGCATATTTCTGGCTCTGACATACGAGTCCGCCGGACAGCCCCACCAGGCCGTTGCTGATCGTCAGTGCAAGGAGTTTCGTAAATTTCGTATTAACGCCCAGTGCCCGGATCATCGCTTCATTATTGCCGGTAGCACGCAGCGCACTGCCAATTTCCGTACCAAACAGCCAATATAAAAATACAATAATCAGAACCGCAATCAAAATACCGATCACAAGCGAAACCGCTGACTGCTTTACACCCAGCATATCCACAATCCTGGAAAAAATGGTATCCACTTTCAAAAGCGGTATATTGCTCTTTCCCATAATGCGCAGATTCACGGACCATAGTCCGATCTGTGTCAGGATACCCGCCAGAATCGCCGGAATGTCAAACAGGGTGTGCAGCATACCTGTTATGGCACCTGCCGCCATACCTGACAAAGTAGCAATCACAAGCGCCAACAGCGGGTCCATGCCCTTATCTGCCACCAGGATGGCACAGACACACCCTCCCAGGGCAAAGCTCCCATCCACTGTCAGATCCGCAATATCCAGTATCTTATAAGTGATATAGACGCCCAGCACCATAATTCCCCACAGGACCCCCTGTGAGACGGCGCCCTGCATCGCAAGCAAAATTCCATTCATTTCTTCATCCTCCGTCACAATTTCATACAAAGTCTATTTTAACGATTTGCTTCAGTGAATGCAAGCATTTTCCGATTCCGGCCAAAGGAGAAAAAAGCAGCAAATCCTTTTGAGATTCACTGCTTTTGTCCGTCTGAAATATCCGATCAGTCCAATACGGATAAATCAATATTAAGCATATCTGCAGTTTCCTGATTTGTTTTCAGAGTACATTTGTCTGCACTCAGATAACCGATGGGCATTGTGGAAACATCCGCACCGTTTACAAGAATGTCCACTGCCATCTCGCCTGCCATATAACCAATTTCATAATAATTGATACCATATGTGGCAAGTCCGCCTGCATCTACCATCCCTTCCTCACCGCAGATGGTAGGAAGACCGTTGTCATTGGCTACCATGGTTACTGTGGCCATACCGGCAGCAATGGTATTGTCTGTAGGTGCATACAGCACATCTACTTTCCCCACCATGGATTCAACTACCTGCTGGATCTCATTGGAGGAAGACACTGTAAAGATCTCTGTCTCCAGTCCTGCCTCTGTACATGCCGCCGTGGCAAGATCCGCCTGGAACTCCGAATTGGACTCTGCGGAACAATACAGGATACCCACCTTCTTTGCCTCAGGAAGCAGTTTTGTCAACAGCTCAATCTGTTCTTTAACGGGTGTCAGATCGGAAGTTCCGGAAATATTGTTTCCGGGTGCTTCATTGGATGCAACAAGACCTGCATCCGCCGGATCTGTGACAGCCGTTACCAGAACCGGAATCTCTTCCGTAGCACCGGCCACCGCCTGTGCCGCAGGTGTGGCAATCGCAAGGATCAGGTCGTTACCGTCATTTACCAGCTTCTCGGCAATGGTCTGACATGCGGACTGGTCATTCTGCGCATTCTGCTGGTCAATGGTATAATTGATGCCGGCTGCATCCAGCGCCGCCACAAACCCTTCATTTGCGGCGTCAAGCGCCGCATGTTCCGTCAGCTGGATCACACCGATTTTATAGGTTTCCCCGCTGCCATCTGCATCTCCTGACGCTTCTGCGCCTTCCTGCGCATTTTCCGTTTCAACCACATCTGTGGAATTTTCCGTTTCTGCATTCTGATTTTGTCCGTCTGCGGAACCACAGCCCGTAACCATACCGATCACCATGGCAACCGCAAGAGACAATGCTACTGCCTTTTTCATAAATTTCTTCTCCTCACCGTTTTCTACATTGACGCTTTAACGCGTCAACGCGATTATAAACTCCGTTGATAACTATACTCCATTTTGCTGCATACGTCAAGAGGATTTTATGAAAGGAACCTTATTCAGAACAATAGATTGCAGGCTTCGCCAGCAAACCTATTGTCATGAACAAAAACAACAGAACGTGCGCTTTGTCGCCTTTCTGTTGTCATAAATAAGCCGGGATATGCGCTTATTTTATATAAAGCACATATCCCGGCCTTATCAGTTTCTATTTGCCAAAACCTATTTCACAGACAATACTGCCACATCCCGGACACATCCGGTTACATATGGATATTTCCCATAAAATATTCTGAAATATCCATGCTGTTCAACACACAGGTTGCACCGTTTGCATCGTTCTGCATCCATGATCCATGTACCTTCAGCCAACTTCTGAGAGAAGAGCTGAACCATTCTTCCGACCATTTCGAATGGGGATTATTTCTGTCCAGTTTTTTCATGATACAGCTCTCGCACGGCCTGTCCTGTCCGGCATAGGTGCGATAACAGTAATCCCCGATTCTCAGATCCGGCAGCGCACTCAGCATCTTGCGATTGGCAAAGCACAATTCATAAGTATCATAATCCACTGCCATTACATAACTGTCAAAGTCATCCAAAAGACGTGCATCGTTCAGAGAAGTGCACCCGTTTTGTTTTCTTTCTATTTTTAATACATAGATCTGAATCAACTGAAGGATACGTTTCAGTTCCTTTTCTTCTTCCGTGTTCAGGTGCCATTCCTTACCGGTACATTCTCCCATCAGAAATACCCCTTTAATCTCCCCTTTGGCCATCATCGGCTGTATCAAAAGGGTGTATATCTTGTTCCTGAGCATATAGGAAGCCAGTTCTTCGGGAACATCGTCATAATTATGTATAATCTGGAACCCTCCAAGGAGTTTTATCCGTTTCAGGAACGAAACCCACTGCTGTGTCTCATCAGTGAAATTCTGTTCTTCTTTCTGCTCATAGCCGGGGTTGAAATATCGAAGCTCCAGTCCGGCTTTTCCATTCGTTCCTTCCATGGAAAGACACGCCTTTTGAAAGCCAAAATGCCGGATTACCATCTTCAGCATCGCTCTGGTCAGGTTTTCATTCTGCTTTTCTTCGTTGATAATTTTCTCCAGCAGACTTTCCAGATTTTCATCGCTGTCTGTCTCTTCCAGAAGCCGCTGCTGTCTTTCGTTTTCTGCTCCTTCTATCTTCAAAATGCCGGAAAGATCATAGACATGATAACCGACCTTACCGCCTCCCTTGAGAGAATTGACCGCCCTCTCTGCCTTTGTGTTCAGTTCCTGCCAGTTGTCACCCTGATAGGGATACAGGGAAATACCAACCCTTCCTGCCAGCGTAAAACCGTCCGCCCCGCTTCCCAGCGTCATCTCTGTGCTGTGGCATACCATGGATGCCAGCGCGTCCAGATTGTGTACGGAACCGATATTCTGTGCGAAAATAACAAGCTCATCTTCACTGATCCGTCCAAGAATATCGGAGCGTTTGAAGCCCCGGCTCATCTTTTTTGTAATATCTTTCAGGATCCGGTTGCCCATATCCTCTCCAAGGCTCTCGGAGAGAATCCTGAAATCACTGATATCAATCAGAATAAATCCGTGTACATTGTGGTCGTCGGAAGAAGCCAGAATCTGATTGACCTGCTCTTTTGTCGCCTGCCTGTTATACCAGCCGGTAACCGTATCCAGTTTTTCTTTTCCCCGCAGTTCTTCCTGAAGCAGTTTATTCTCGTGAATATCCGTAATCTTACCCACAATATGAGTCACATAACCATCCACGCCGGCAATACTGGATGTATGAATGCGATACCACCGTTTTTCCCCGCCATTCATAATATTGGTTTTCAATTCCACAATATCCGTCCGGGGAGATTTCAGCGCCTCTTCTATCGTCTCAACCAGCTTTCTTTCCTCGACGGTGTCGGACATATCCCGCCTCAGCTTCATCATAAACTTATCTATGATCCGGGTACTCTCCAGACCATATTCACTGGCAGTCTTGATACTGAGCACATCTGTCTTTGCATTATAATCCGCCAGCATCTCGCCTTCTGTCTCCAGAAGCATCTGATACCACTCGGACTGTGTCTGGATTTCGTTTTCCACAAATTTCCTGTCTGTGGCGTCCAGAAATACACACAGAATCACGGCGCGCTCTGCTGTCCGCTCATACAGATTCCCCCGGATCTGCAACCAGCGCAGGCTGCCGGACGCCGTTACGGTACGCATCTCCAGATCCACCGCCCCGTCATCCTTGAGCACATCCTCAATCGCCTGCCAGAATTTCGGCTTATCTTCATCCAGAATAAGCGATACCAGATTGTTCAAATACTTGTAGCCGACTGTCGGCGTGTAGCCTAACATCCGAAAACCGCCGCTGTTCATATAGAGGAATTCCAGCTTATCCTCCTGCAGCCCCAGGAATGCCACGCCTGTCAGCATATTTTCCATCATCTCACATATTGTTTTGTAATCAAGATTGTTTGCCATAATATCCCCTTTGTGACCTGTCCTGTATCTATTATATCTCTTTTTTCACAATATTTCCACTGTCTTTATAGATACTTTTTTCCGGAATATAGCCCCGCACCCTGGAAAGTGGGTAGATATTCGTTTCCCTCCCGATTACACTGCCCGGATTCAAGACACTGTTACAGCCCACTTCCACATTGTCTCCCAGCATTGCACCGAATTTTTTAAGTCCTGTCTCGATATTGCCTTCCCCGGATTTCACTACGACCAGGGTCTTATCACTCTTTACATTGGACGTAATGGAACCGGCTCCCATATGCGCCCTGTATCCCAATATGCTGTCTCCTACATAATTGTAATGGGGTACCTGCACCTTATTGAACAGAATCACATTTTTCAGTTCCGTGGAATTTCCCACCACAGCCCCTTTGCCCACAATGGCATTGCCACGGATAAACGCACAGTGCCGGACTTCGGCTTCCTCATCTATAATGGCAGGGCCTCCGATAAAAGCAGAAGGATATACTTTGGCGGATTTGGCAACCCATACATTCTCTCCTCTCTGCTCAAACCGGTCCGCAGGAAGCAATTTGCCCAGCCGGATGATATATTCACCAATCAGGGGCAACACCTCCCAGGGATATGTCTTTCCTGCGAAAATTTCTTCCGCAATGGTTTCATCCGTTTTGTACAGGTTTTGAATCTTCAGATACTCCATTTTTGTCACCTCTCATAATTTTTTGCGGCCATATCATACCTTCCATACAGGCTGCGCCCTCCGGCAGACTGTCTGACCAGATTGGTGCGTCTGGATACAAAATCGTCCAGTTTGCCCATATATTCCTTTCCTGTAATTGTCCCCTCGGCAACCTGGGTCAGCCCCTTTTCCCAGCTTGCCGTCAACGCAGGATTTAAAAGCGGCCTGATGGAATAGTCTACAATTTCATATATCATCTCACCCATCAATGTGGGGGTAATGATCTGCGTTTTTTTATTCAGAGCCAGATACCCTATATGAACCAGCTTTTTCAAGATCTCCGCCCTGGTCGCGGAAGTCCCGATACCGCTGCCCCGGATCTGTTCCCGCAGCTCCTCATCTTCGATAAACTGCCCTGCATTTTCCATAGTCAGGATCAGCGTGCCGGAATTGTACCGTTTGGGAGGTGTGGTTTCCCCCTCTTTTATCTCATAGGGCTTCTCTTTGTCCAAAGACAAAGTGCTTCCCTTCTTTAAACGCCCCAGCGCTTCCATAAATCCGGCATCCTTTGCCTTGTCCGGCTCTTCCTCCTCTTTCTTTTTTTTCAGGAAGGAATATGCCATAACTTTTAAATACCCTTCCGATTCCAGTACTTTGAAACCGGAGAAAAACCGTTCTCCTTTCATCAGCAGAGTCAATGCTATTTTCCGGTATACGGCTCCCGGATAAAAAATACTCAAAAACCGCCGGACAATCAGTTCGTACACCTGCGCAGAGGTAGCCTGCAGCCCTTTCAGATTTCCCAGCCCCTGTCCTGTCGGGATAATGGCGTAATGATCCGTAATCTGTTTATCATTTACATATCTGGATTTTGCCAGCTTCTGATATAGTTGGTTGTTCAATATTTCCTCTGCAAAGGCGGCGCACTGGCCATACTGGCACAGGCCTTTGATCTGTTTCACGATTTCCTTCGCCACAGCAGTTGACAGTACCCTGGCATCGGTTCTGGGATATGTTGTCAGCTTTTTTTCGTACAACTCCTGCGCAATCCGCAATGTCTCGTCAGGACTGATTTTAAAATACCGTGCACAATCATTCTGGAGTTCCGCCAGATTATAGAGCAGCGGCGGATTCTTTGTTTCTTTTTTCTTTTCTGCCTTCTCCACCACGGGCTCCGGCACCGGCGCCTGTTCCAGCAGATCAGTCAACGCCTGCGCCGTTTCTTTTTTCAGAAACCCGTTTTCTTTATAGAGCAGCGGTGAATTCTCATACCGGCTGCCTGCCACGGCACGCCACTCTCCTTCAAAAGGCTTTCCTCCCAGGGACAGATTCGCCACAACTCTGTAAAAAGGGGTTTTGACAAACTCCCTGATCTCCCGTTCCCGCTTTACCACAATGCCCAGTACACAGGTCATCACACGGCCTGCGGAAATCACTGCTTTGTCTATTTTCAGATATTCCTTAACGGAATTGCCAAATTTTAAAGTCAGCGCCCGTGAAAAGTTAATACCCATCAGATAATCTTCTTTTGCCCGCAGATAGGCCGCTTCGCAAAGATTATCATAATCGGATAAATCTTTGGCCTCCCTGATACCCCGGCGGATTTCCTCATGGGTCTGGGAATCAATCCAGACACGCTTCCTGACCTTACCCGTAACCCCCGCCTGTCTTTCCACCAGTCTGTAGATATATTCACCCTCCCGTCCGGAGTCCGTACATACATAGATTATATCCACATCACTGCGCTTTAACAGACCACTCACAATCTCAAACTGCTTCTTTACACTGTCAATGACTTCATATTGAAATTCATCTGGTATAAAAGGAAGCGTCTCGAACGACCAGCGTCTGTATTTTTCATCATATTTTTCCGGATAACTCATAGTCACCAGATGTCCCACACACCAGGTGATGACCGCTTCGGGGGACTCCATAAAGCCATCCTTCCCCGTCATATGATACCCAAGGGCCGCGGCAAACTCTCTTGCCACGCTGGGTTTTTCGGCAATAAACAAACTTTTTCCCATGTATGACCTCAAAATGAATGCAAGCCGATCAGATGCAGGCTGTTCTTTGCTTCAGCCTCCCGTAGCAGCATATTGTCAAACCGTTCCGCTGAGAACAGATAAATATGATCCGCCTGCAGTCTGGCCTTTCTGGCGCAGAACAGCAGCCATTCGTAATCATCAAAGGACATCACAGGTTTTTCCCAGCTACAGAGAGCAATCAGGGTATGTCCTGCCTCATCCTGGGCAACCATATCAATATCTCCCGCTTTTCCGGCCCATTCGCCCATTCTGGTGTACACAAACGGCAGCCGCTTCCCCTGATTCAGATACGCCATATATTCACGACATACCCGTACAAAAGAAAATGCTGTAAAACGCCGGAAGTCCGGTGCAATATAAGTATCGTAAAAATCTTCCGGTTTTATAACCGCCAGACGGCTCATATGCGGATATAAATAACGGAAATAAAAATAAATCAGATGGTTTTGAATCCGATAGACCCCTTTTTTCGTATTATCCTTTCCTTCCGTTTCAAAGGAAAATACCTTTTCCACAATTTCCAGCTCCATCAGATTCTTTAAGTATACACTGATTTTGGCACGGGAAAACCCCGTATGAATATACAGTTCATTCAGCTTCTGCTTCCCGCAGGCAAGCGCCGACAAAATGGTATCATACACCCCTGTCTCCCGCAGTTCCCGCGCCACCAGGCCAGGCGCTTCCTCATGCAGAAAGCTGCCCTTTCGCAATATAAAGCGGCATATATTCTCTTTGACGGACAATTCTTTATCAAATTGTCTCCATAACCCCGGAAAACCGCCCAGAACCGCATAGGTTTCCACCTGCTGTTCTCTTGTGCTGCCGGCAAAATACCGCACCATATCAAAGAAACTCTGTTCTTTCATTTTCAGGAACCCGGTAATTGCAAGCGCTGCACCTCCCATCTTCTGTACCATACTGCTCTCAACCCAGCCGATGGAAGTAGAGCTCAGAACCACCATGACCATATGCCCTTCCTGCAACCCGTGCAGGAAAGAAACCAGAGACGGCATAAATAGCTGGCTCTGCTTTACAATATATTGGAACTCTTCTATTATAATAACTTTCTTTCCCGGTTGATTCAAGTCCAATGATACAAACAGTTCCGGATATGACGGATATTCGGGGAGCATGATCCCCATTTCCCGCAATTCATTGCCCCACAGAAACAACTGCTGCCGTTCGGAGCAGGGCCTGGCTTTATAATAGATAACCGGCTTGCCCTGACAGAATGTCTCTGTCATTTCCGTCATGCCCGTGTGCTTTTGTCCATACAGTACGATTAACTGGCTGCCCGGCTTCTCATAATGCCGTCTCAGATACTGCAGCTCGGCTCTCTCTTTCCCTGCCATACGTACTCCCCGCTATTCCCATACCTGCTTTTCAAGCTGCTCTTCCAGCAATTCTTCCAGCTGCTTCTCCGGCATGGGCCTGCCCAGCAAATATCCCTGAATATATTCACAACCGATGTCTCTGAGATACTCCAGTTGTTCCTGTTGTTCCACGCCCTCTGCAATGGTGTCATACCCCAGCCGGTTCACCATATCCACGATGCATTCCACGATAATGTTCCCGTTTTCATCCTGCAACATGGAATCAATAAAAGATTTATCTATTTTGATGGTCTGCACGGGAAGGCTTCTTAAATAGGAAAACGCCGAATACCCTGTGCCAAAATCATCAATGGCAGTCTGTATGCCGTACTGCCTGAGAAGCTCCAGCTTTTTGATAACACCGCTTGCGTCATTCATCAGCACCGTTTCTGTAAATTCCAGTTCAATTTCCTCCGGAGAAATCCCGTATTCTTCCACAAGCTGTATCAGGTGGTCGGAAAACTCTTCCATGGCAAAATGAACGGCTGAAATATTGATGGACATAATCAGGCTGATGCCAAATTTCTTTTTCAGCCGGGCCAATATGGAAACAGCCTTTTCCATCACCCATTCCCCGATATCGACAATCAGGCTGCTCTTTTCCGCAATGGGGATAAACTCGCCCGGACTGATAATCCTGCCATCCTCATCCTTCCAGCGAATCAAAGCCTCCACGCCCCGCAGATGTTTCGTCTCCGTATCAAACTGCGGCTGATAATACAGAAGAAATTCTTTCTCCAGCACTGCATGCTTTAATTTCCGCTCCATCTGCGCATTTTGCACAAAATCCTCGATTATGGGCGCGTCAAAATAGCGGATACCGCTTTTCCCTTCATGTTTGACTTTAAACATGACGATCTCCGCCCGCTCGATCAGCGCAAGAGGCTCCTGCGCAGCCTCAGGGTATTCTGCCACGCCCACACTGACCGTAATGGAAACCTGATGCTCTGTGAGAACAAAGGGCTGTTCCAGACGTTCATGGATCTGGCGGTATAAATCTTCCACGGTACGCCTGCCATACGGATCATAGACCGCCATACAATAGGCATCCCCGTTCAGGTGAGCACACATCATGTTCTCATCTGTGCACAACCCCCTGAGAAATCGTCCAAACTGTTGTAACAGTTCGTCGCCTACCAGTACACCGATCCCGTCGTTGATCTTGCGGAAATCGTTGATATTGATAAACGCCACGCTGACCATGGTTTTTTCCGCCTCAGCCTGCCTAAGCCACCCCGCCAGTTCCTGAATAAAACGGTTTCTGTTATACATACCGGTGAGTGTATCATAATATGCCATATAGGCCAGATCATCATTCTGCTTTTTAAATTGGGTAATATCCCGAAACCGCAGCAATTTCTCCTGCGGCTCTCCCATCTCATCACGAATGACATTGACCTGACATTCCAGCCACTGCTTTTTGTCTTTCTTGCAAAAATCCCTTACAGCAAACGAAGCATCTTTTTCGTCTATGTAAACAGCATTTCTGAGAGGCTCCACGTCCTCTTCTCTGACCTGTGAAAAGAGCTTTGTCAAATCATTCCGGTTTCTCACCTGTATATCGAAAAACCGGTCCCAGTCGCCCATCACCTGGCAGGCATCCTCCCTGTAGGAATAGTAGAGATATGCATTGCCGGATGTATTCACAAGGGTGCGGTACATACTGCATTCCCCGTTCAGCTTCTGGTTCTGTGCCTTTAACAGATCTATCTGGTACTGGAACTCATCCACGGATCATCAACCTCCTACATACAGGCAATTTCTATTTTTCCGTAATATATCCTTTTGCTTTCAAAAGTTCCGCACAGAGTATGGCGCCGCCTGCCGCTCCTCTCACCGTATTATGTGATAGTCCCACAAATTTCCAGTCATAGACGGTATCCTCCCGAAGCCGCCCGATGGAAATGCCCATGCCTTTCTCAACGTCTACATCCAGAGCCACCTGCGGACGGTTATCTTCTTCCATATACCGGATAAACTGTACCGGCGCACTGGGCAGTTCCAATTCCTGAGGAAGGCCCCTGTAATTTGTCAGTCTCTCAATCAACTGCTCTTTTGTGGGTTTCTTGTGAAACCGGACAAATACGGCGGCAGTATGCCCGTTTAAAACCGGTACACGGATACACTGACAGGTAATGACCGGCGCCTTTGCAGGACGGATGACACCGTCTTCCACACTGCCCAAGACACGCAAAGGTTCTTTCTCAGACTTTTCCTCTTCTCCGCTGATAAAGGGGATAATATTGCCCTCCATCTCCGGCCAGTCCTGAAAAGTCTTTCCCGCCCCGGAAATAGCCTGATATGTGGTTGCCACAACCTCACAGGGCTCAAATTCCTTCCAGGCAGCCAGTGCCGGCGCATAACTCTGAATGGAACAGTTGGGCTTTACGGCAATGAAACCTCTCTTTGTCCCCAGTCTTTCCTGCTGAAACCGGATCACGTCCATATGCTCCGGATTCACTTCCGGAATCAGCATGGGCACATCCGGCGTCCAGCGGTGAGCACTGTTGTTGGATACCACGGGCGTCTCTGTCTTTGCATAGTCCTCTTCAATCTTACGGATTTCATCCTTTGTCATGTCCACGGCGCTGAATACAAAATCCACCTTTGAAGCGACCTGCTCCACATCGTTTACGTTCATAACAACGATCTGTTTTACTGCTTCGGGCATGGGCGTATCCATTTTCCATCGCTCACCCACTGCCTCCTCATAAGTTTTGCCTGCGGAACGGGGGCTGGCCGCAATAACTGTCACCTCAAACCATGGATGGTTCTCCAGCAGTGAAACAAATCTCTGCCCTACCATACCGGTTCCGCCTAAAATGCCTGCTCTTAATTTTCTGCTCATCTTTTCATTCTCCTCATAACTGTCCTGTCTGTATATTATCGCTTCTGTTCCTGCTCCAGAAACGCTCTGCCTGCCTGAATTGCCTCTTCCATTGCCTTCCTGCCCGGTGCACCCGCAGTCAGCCGCTTTTCCACACAAGTCCTGAGGCTCACCGCATCATACAGATCCGCCTCAAACACAGGGCTCACCGCCTGCAGTTCCTCCAGTGTCAGGGCATCTATGGATGTCTCTTTCCCGATACAGTACAACACAAGCTGACCCGTCAGTCTGTGGGCATCCCGAAAAGGCACACCTTTGGATACCAGATAATCCGCCGCATCGGTGGCATTGGTAAACCCTTTCATGGCACTCTCGGCCATCACCTCTTTATGGAACCTCATTGTCCTGAGCATGCCGGTAAACAGGGAAAGGCATCCGGTAACGGTATCCATGGCATCAAAGGTCAGCTCCTTATCTTCCTGCATATCTTTATTATATGCCAGCGGAAGCCCTTTCATGGTCGTAAGAAGCGACATAAGCGCGCCATAGACCCGGCCCGTTTTCCCGCGCACCAGCTCCGCAATGTCCGGATTCTTCTTCTGCGGCATAATACTGCTGCCGGTGGAAAAAGCATCGTCAATTTCCACAAATCCGTATTCATTGCTGTTCCACAGAATAATTTCCTCGGAAAAACGGCTCAAATGCATCATAATCGTAGATGCCGCCGATAAATATTCAATCAGATAATCCCGGTCCGACACCGCATCCATGCTGTTCGCCGCAGGCCCTGTAAATCCCAGCAGCTGCGCCGTGTATGCACGGTCCAGAGGATAGGTGGTGCCCGCCAGCGCCCCACTGCCCAGAGGGCAGTAATTCATCCGCACACAAATATCCTGCATTCTCTGTACGTCCCGCTTGAACATCTCAAAGTATGCGCCCAGATGATGCGCCAGTGTCACAGGCTGTGCCTTTTGCAGATGGGTAAAGCCCGGCATATAGGTATCCAGATGCTCTTCCATCATGGAGAGCAATGTTTCCAGCAGCGCCCTCAGCAGCGTCTTTGTCTCCTGCACCCGCTTCCTCGTATACAGCTTCATATCCAGGGCCACCTGATCGTTTCTGCTCCTGCCCGTATGTAATTTTTTCCCTGCTTCTCCGATCCGCTCGGTCAGGACAGCTTCTACAAAACTGTGTATATCCTCATATTCCTCTGTAATGGCAAGTTTCCCGCTCTTTACATCTTCCCGGATGGCAGTCAGCCCCTGCGTAATCGCATCCGCCTCTGCCCGGGTTAATAGATTCTGTTTAGCCAGCATAGCCGTATGGGCAATGCTGCCTGCAATATCCTCTTCAAAAAATATCTGGTCAAAAGAAATGGATGCATTAAACCGGTATACAAGTGCATCTGTTTCTCCTGTAAAACGACCGCCCCAAAGCTGCGCCATAGCACGCCTCCTTAATCTTAAATCTGAATTTGATAATACCATATTTTTTTCTCCCCTGCAAGAAAGGGATATAAAATTCCTGCCTCAGCGACAAATTCCGTATATGCCGTTGCAAAACGACGGATTTTTCATACTATATGATATATATTTTGGGAGTGATGTTATGAATGCTTCAATTTTGGAACTGCACGATATATCCTATGCCTATCACAGTCTGACAGGGGAAATCCCCGCACTTTCGAATATTTCCTTTCATGTCAGGCAGGGGGAATTCCTGGCAATCGTAGGCCCCAGCGGCTGTGGTAAGTCCACCCTTTTGTCGATTATTGCCAGACTGCTGGAACCGGAAAGCGGCACCATCGCTTTCCAGAATCCCGACGGTTCTCTGGAATATCCGAAAACGGGATATATGTTGCAGCACGATCATTTGCTGGAATGGCGGACCATTCTGGGAAATGTCACACTGGGACTGGAAATTACCCATAAAAATACGCCGGAGCAGGTTGCCTACGCAGAGCAACTGCTGGACGATTATGATCTGTACAAATTCAAAGACAAACATCCGGGGGAACTGTCCGGAGGAATGCGCCAGCGCGCCGCTCTGATCCGTACCCTGGTGCTAAATCCGGATATTTTGCTGCTGGATGAACCGTTCAGCGCGCTGGACTATCAGACCCGGCTGACCGTATCCGGCGATATTGGTAATATTATACGCACCACCGGAAAAACTGCCATCCTGATCACCCACGACCTCTCGGAAGCCATCAGCCTTGCCGACCGCATCATCATCCTCACCGGACGGCCCGCCACTGTGAAAAAAGAGCTGTCTGTCCATCTGACCAAAGAAGAGGATACGCCCCTGGCAGCAAGAAGCGCCCCCGAATTCCATCAGTATTTCAATCTATTATGGAAGGAGCTTTCCCATGAAAAATAACGGCCCCAAACATGTCCTTTCCGCCCAGGAGCTGTATATCAGGCAGCATAAGATACACCACCACCGGATCTTTGGCATGCGTTTCCTTCTGTTGCTCCTCTTTCTGGGCATCTGGGAGCTGTGCGCCGATACCGGCATGATTGACAGTTTCTTCTTCAGCAGTCCCAGCAGAGTGCTTTCCTGTCTTCTGTCCATGCTGGCCGATTATTCCATTTTCCCCCATATCGGCATTACCCTGCTGGAAACCCTGGTGAGCTTTTTTCTTGTTATATTCATCAGCATCCTTGCCGCTACCATCTTATGGTATTCCAAAAGTCTGTCGGAAATTATGGAACCGTATCTTGTCATTCTGAACAGCCTGCCAAAATCCGCTCTGGCGCCCCTGTTTATCGTCTGGCTGGGCACAGGGACCGGTACCATCATCGTGGCCGGTATTTCGGTGGCTCTGTTCGGCTGCATTATCAGCCTGTACACCGGTTTCCAGCAGGTGGAAGAAGAAAAAATCACACTGATCTATACATTGGGCGGCACAAAAAAAGATGCTTTTTTCAAGGTTGTGCTGCCCGCTTCCATTCCCACCATTTTAAGCGCCATGAAAGTCAATATCGGTCTGGCTCTGGTGGGGGTGATCATCGGGGAATTTCTGGCCGCCCGCCGGGGACTGGGCTATCTGATTATCTATGGCAGCCAGGTTTTCCAGCTTCATCTTGTGATTACCAGCATTATCATTCTCTGTGTCATCGCCATGGGACTTTACCAGATGATCCAGTATCTGGAACACTGGTATAAAAAACGGATGTAGGTTTTATTGTTTCTCAGGACTGTGTTCCATTAAAGTATGGAGCTTTTTCACCGCTTCCCGGATTCCGCCCACCTCGTCAATCAGTCCTTCCCGGACCGCTTCCCCGCCTACCAGTATGGTGCCCATATCCTTGGTCAGAATCCCGGTGGCCATCATCATTTCTTCCATGCGCTCCCGCGATATCCGGCAGTGGCTGCACACAAAACCGGTAATGCGGTCCTGCATCTGTTTAAAATAGTCAAATGTCTGGGGTGCGCCAATCACCATCCCGTTCATCCGCACCGGATGGATAACCATCGTTCCCGTGGGAACAATATAGGAATAATCTGTACTGGTGGCAATGGGCACGCCAATGGAATGGCTGCCGCCCAGCACCAGGGATACGGTGGGCTTGCTCAGAGAAGCGATCATTTCCGCAATGGCAAGCCCTGCCTCCACATCACCGCCCATCGTATTGAGCAGCACCAGCAGGCCCTGTATCTCACTGCTGTCCTCGATGGCTGCAAGCTGTGGCAGAACATGCTCATATTTGGTGGTTTTTGCATTGCTTCCCAGGTTATCATGCCCTTCCACTTCTCCTATGATCGTGATCAGATGGATATTGCCCATGGTTGTCTGCCCTGTTTTTTCAATCCGTTCATCCTGATGTGCTTCCTGTTCCCGCTTTTCTTCCTGGTTATCTGCCTTACTGACCGGATGATTGTCTGTTTTCTTTATATTTTTATGGTTTTTCCCGGAATTTTTCGACATGAATGACTCCTTTCCTGCATTTGCTTTCAGTTTCTTCCTCTGCAAATTTTCTTTTATCACAGAACAATAGATTGCAGGCTTCGCCAGCAAACCTATTGTCATGAACAAAAGTGCGCTTCGCACACTCTCGCGTTCAAATGTTCCGGAAAGCGCAGCTTTTGTTCCGCGCGCGAAGCTGCGCATCCCTTTTGTTTCATAGGACGTACTTTCCTATGAAAGAACAAAAGTGCGCTTCGCACACTCTCGCGTTCAAATGTTCCGGAAAGCACAGCTTTTGTTCCGCGCGCGAAGCTGCGCATCCCTTTTGTTTCACAGGACGTACTTTCCTATGAAAATAAAAAAAGAGAGCGTTATGCCCTCTATTATCTGCATTGTTTTTAAGAATCATACATAAAACAGCAAAATGCACGGCACATCCCTCCGACACGCTGAACCTGCTAAATCAAATATCAAAATCGTCCTGGCCTTCCTGCAGTTCCACATCAAATTCCAGCATATCCGGCGCAGGTTCAAAATCAAATCCGATTTCTTTTTTTACATGTTTTTTGGGAAGCGGAAGGGGATTGGGTATATAATGAATCTCCTGCTCTTTTCCTGTCTTTTCCTGCATGCTCTGTTCCTTGGTCTGCTCTGCCATTGTACTCTCCTCCACGCACTACATATATTTTTCCCTGAGCATTTCCACCATCTCTTCGTATTTCTCCAGACAGGCTTCGTTATTTCCCTCTTCAATAAGCCGCACGCAGGGACAGATATACTCCTGATACAGCCGCTGATAGATTTTTTTAGAATCTTTTCTCCGGTTCACCCGCTTTACAATCGTAGGCGCCATATCATAATACCGGGCAATCAATGTTTCTCCCTCCGGAGATCCGGTCAGATACCCGTCCCGATAGGCTTTCAGCACCTTGAGTTCATAACAGTCCTGAGGCTTCTCCAGCCCTTCGCAGACTGCAGTGGTAATATAACAGAGCTTCCTGCGGAAACCATCCTTGAGAGAATTGAAGTCAGCCGCCTGAATATTGCTGTTTTTAAATGTGGCGGCCCATTTCTGGCATATCTGATCCGTCACTTCGGAAAGCAGCGGCGTGTCCACGGACAACAGAGACGGCAGCACATACGTCACCATGTACATATTCAGCGTCATCTGCATGGATTCCCTGCCCAGTTTTCCTTTTTGGGCATCCATAACTGCCTTCCCCTGTTCCAGAAAGATTTCCGCAATCCGGTCTGCGGTTTCTGTTCTGTCACAAGCGGCCAGCATAATATTGCGGATGGTTTTCAGATTCTCCTGATGTGTCACCAGATACTGGCTGAAACTGCCCTCATATTCGTTTCTCTTAAATCCCTTGACAGTCATTTCCATATCTGTGAAAAAAGCGCCTGCATGTTCCCGAAAACGAGCCATTCCGGCTTCGCATGCCTGTGCCTCTTCTTTTTTTACTTCCTCTACGGAAAACTCTTTTCCGCAGAACATACAGATGATCCGGTCCCTTCCGATAGGTATCTGCATCACTTCCCGGCAGCCCGGACATCTTCCTTCTCTGTATTCCATACCATTATCCTCCACATGCCGCCATATATGCGCCACATTCCCTTACTCATCCCAGTTGGTATAAACCGCCTGTACATCATCATCTTCATCCAGCAGATCCAGCGTGCGCTGCAGGTTTTTCACATCATTTTCATCCGTCAGGGCCACGTAATTCTGCGGAAGCATGGTTACTTCTGCGGAAGCCATGGCAATGCCTGCTTCTTCCAGCGCAGCCCGGACCGTTTCGAATGTGTCCGGATCCGTTAAAATCTCAAAGCTGTCCTCTTCTTCCGAAAAATCTTCCGCGCCTGCATCCAGCGCCATCATCATCAACTCATCGCCGTCTCCGTCGTATGCCTCCCTGTCAATGATAATCTGCCCTTTTTTGTCAAACATAAAGGATACGCATCCCTGTGTCCCGATACTGCCCTTTCCCTTTGTGAAAGCGCTCCTCACATTGGCAGCCGTGCGGTTCTTATTGTCAGTGAGCGCGTCCACAATTACGGCAATACCGCCAGGCCCATAACCTTCATATGTAACATATTCATAGTTGACACTGCCCGCATCCCCGGCGGCCTTTTTAATTCCCCGCTCGATTGTGTCATTGGGCATATTGTTGGCTTTCGCCTTGGCAACCACTGCCGCAAGGCGGAAATTGTTGTTGACATCCGGTCCGCCTTCTTTGACGGCAACCGCAATTTCCCGACCGATAATGGTAAAAATTTTACCTTTTGCGGCATCATTTTTCTCTTTTTTATGTTTGATGTTAGCAAATTTTGAATGTCCTGACATTGTTTTCTCCTTATTTTAATTCGGCCCCGCCCCGGCACAGTCCTCTTCCTGCTGCGGCAGCCTGGTTACCAGTACTGTTTCTATCACTCTGTTTTTTACGGTAAGCACCTGAAAATGCCAGCCGTCTGCGTCGGTTTCAAAAGTATCTCCGTCCTCCGGAATCCTGTCCATCCTGGAAATCAGAAATCCGTTCAGCGTTTCAAACTCCATCTCCTCAAAGGAAATGCCAAACCTCTCTTCCAGCTCTTTCAGAGGCGTCAGCCCTTCTATCACATATTCGTTCTCGCTTTTCTCTTCAATGTGGCCTTCTTCCTCATCATACTCATCCATAATATTGCCTACGATCTCTTCCAGAATATCTTCCATGGCAACCAGCCCTGCCGTTTGCCCATATTCGTCAATTACAATGACCATATGTATCTTCATGGCACGCATATTGTGGAACAGTGCATCAATATTCCTTGTTTCCGGTATGAACCTCGCTTCCCGGACAAGCCCTTTTATGCTTTTGATTTTCTTTTCCGTAATGGTATTGCTTCTGCCTGTTTCCCTTGCTCGTACCGCATCTTTGAAATGCAGAATCCCGATTATATGGTCAATATCGCCATCATAGACCGGATAGCGGCTCTTATTCTCACTGATCATAAAAGTCAGCGCCTCCTGCAATGTCATATTGCCGTCCAGCGCAATAATATTTTTACGGTGGATCATGATATCCTGTGCTTCTTTGTCCCCGAACTCAAAGATATTGGTAATCATCTCCGCTTCGCTGGCCTGCAACACACCCTGCTCATGCCCTTCGTTGACCATGGAGATTATTTCTCTCTCCGTAACATCCCCGTCTGTCTGTCTGCCGATTATTCCTGCAATTTTGGAAAAGCCTCTTTTTACAATACCGTATTTCACGGCAGTAGGCCCGCCGTCCTCCATTTCGTCATCTCCTCTTTTTTTGTTCTGCCAAATCTCCGTTTCCATATACGGCAACACGCACCACCCATATGGATGCTCAGTAAGAATATAGCATTTTCTCTATCGGACGTCAAGAACGCCATTTACAACGGTTATATGTATATCCTGTCCCCGCGTGGTATAAACGGCCGACCCTGCTGCCTCCAGCGCTTCCTTTGTCTCTTTTTCCGCATCCTCTGCCGTTATAACCGCAATCTGTGGGGAAAGCCGCTCAATCAGGTCATCGCTTCCTCCGTTATCCCTTCCGTGGTGGGCCGCCTTATAGACATCCACCTTTGGCAAATCCTCTTGCAGAAGTTCTCTGATGCGTTTCTTTTTCGCATCTCCCGGAAAGAAAAATGTACATCCTTCATACTCTGCCAGCACTGCAAGGGAATAATTGTTGGCATTGTCATACTCCCCTTCCACAGGGGGATAGATGGTCAGATGCAGTCCGTCCAGTTCCAGTGGAGTTCTTTTATCCGGTATGGTAACTGTTTCCCCTTCCAGACGCAGATCCAGCTGATCCTGCAGCGCTGACCCCTTATCACAGGCAGTCTGCATCACCTGCAGTATCCTGAATTCCTCCAGAAGTCTGAGCGCGCCGCCGATATGATCCTTGTCGGGGTGGGTCAGTATCAGCAGATCCACCCGCTCCACACCCAGTTCCCTGAGTTTCCGGATCAGCGCATCGCTGTCTTCTTCCAGTCCCGTATCAATCATTACGGTGGCTTCTTCTGTCTGTAGAAGAATACTGTCCGCATCCTGGGAACATGCAAAAAACCAGACGTTCAGCCCCTGTTCTTTTGCCGGTTCCGACGTCTTTGCCGCCTCGCCTGCACCGGCCCCATCCCCGCCAGACGGGGCACATGCCTGCAACAGGACTGACAAACAAAGAAATAACAGACACACAGTCAGGCGTGCCCCGATGGTTCCCGTTCTGTCTCGTAGCCGCATGTTCTCTCCTTTTATGTATCCAGCGCAAGACTGATCAAAAGCCCTCTGTTCACTTTTTCCATAACGTCCTGATCCAGATGACATACTTTATCTTTCAACCGTTTTTTGTCTATGGTCCGGAGCTGTTCCAGCAATACCACGGAATCCCTGACCATTTCATACCGGTGGGAATCCAGTTCAATATGTGTGGGCAGCTTCGCCTTGTTCATCTTCGAGGTAATGGCTGCGCAGATAACCGTTGGGCTGTGCCGGTTGCCCACATCATTCTGCACAATCAGCACAGGCCGTATACCGCCCTGCTCGGAGCCGATAACGGGTCTTAAATCCGCATAATACACATCTCCACGTCTCATATGCTTCGTTACACTTCCTTCATTTCAATATAGCAATATTATTGCCCCTTTTCCGGAAGGTATTCAAAATCCATACAATAATCTTTTGTTTCCGTAACAATGCCGCCTCTTTTATAAACCCTGGGAACGCGGCTGTTTATATCGCACACCAGCTCATAATTAAAACGTCCGGACAGATCCCCCAGATATTCCGCCGTAATGGTTTCTTCCCCGTCCGTCCCCAAAAGTGTCACCAGATCCCCTTCTGCCGCCTCCGAGATCCCCGTCACATCCACCATCATCTGATCCATACAGACCCTGCCCAGAATCCGTGCCCGCTGCCCCCGGATCAGCACATGGCCCCTTCCGGACAGGCTGCGCGGATAGCCGTCCCCATATCCCACCGGTATGGTGGCAACCCGCATTCCCTGCTCTGCGGTAAATGTGCCGCCATAGCTGACCTCTGCACCTTCTTCCAGCTCTTTGACAAATACAATATGGCTTTTCAGGGAAAGGGCCGGCCAAAGCGGTACAATGTCCCTCTCCACCTCTTCCGACGGCCACAGCCCATACAGCGCGATCCCCGCCCGCACCAGATCCATATTCGCCTGGGGCAGCCGGATAATCCCCGCACTGTTGGAACAATGGCAAAACGGAATATGCAGCCCGGTTTCCTGATGCACTTTGTCCGTAAACCGTGAGAATCGCTCAAACTGAGCCAGGGCCGGGGTTTTATCCGTTTCATCTGCCTTTGCAAAATGGGTGAAGATGCCCTCCACCCGAATCCCAGGCAGTGCCGCCACTCTTTTCAGAAATTCCAGACCGCTGTCATCGGGACGGATGCCGATCCTGGACATTCCCGTGTCCACTTTGATGTGAACCAGGGCTTCCTTCTCCAGGGAAACGGCCGCTTTTGACAATTCCAACGCACTGTCCCACCGAAACAGCGCTGCCCGGATTTCCTGCCGGATCAGTTCTCTGTAGCAATAGGGAAATACATACCCCAATATGAGAATCGGCTTTTCCACGCCGGCCTTTCTGAGAATAGCGGCTTCTTCATAAGTGGCTGTGGCAAAACCATACAGATAAGGCAGCCCTTCCAGCACCCTGGCAACAGGCACACTCCCATGTCCGTACCCGTCCGCCTTGATAACGGCAATCATCTGTGTCTTATCGGCAAGATTGGCTTTCATATGGTCCATATTCCGGCATATGGCATCCAGATCCACTTCCGCCCATACACGTGCATATGTTTCCAACTTCTCTGTCAAACCCATCGACCGTCTCCTCCTTCTGTAAGTACTGTCGGCAATGCCTCCAGTAAATCCCCTGCCATAACGGCATAAGCCGATTTTCTGGCAGAAGCCTGGTTTCCCGCAAGTCCATGCAGATAAACGGCCATGGCCGCCGCCTCCATCCCATGCATACCCTGGGCCAGCAGGCCGGCCAGAATACCGGCCAGCACGTCGCCGCTCCCGCCGGTAGCCATACCATTGTCCCCGGAAGTATTGATGTAAACCGCCCCGGTCTGATCCGCCGCCACAGTCCTCGCATCTTTGCATATAAGGATCACCCGCTGTTCCTGTGCATAGGACATCACAGATGAAACCATTTCTTCCTTACAACATTTTATGCTTTTTTTCGCCAGTCGTGAAAATTCTCCCATATGAGGCGTAAAATAAACCATTCTCTCTCCCTTTGGCCGCTTTCCTTCCAGCAGATCCGGATGGGCCGCCAGTATATTCAGTCCGTCCGCGTCCACGACGAGGGGAACCTGTGCATGTTCCCATACATATTCCACAATCCGGCAGGCCCGCCCATCCGTGCCCAGCCCCGGCCCAATCACCACACAGTCCGCCCAGGCAAGAGCCTCTGCAAACAAAGGTTTTGAAAATTCCTCCCCGCAGATGTCCACAATCGCTTCCGGCACAGCCTGCATCAGGATATTCCGGTTTTCCGGTGCTGTCAGCACCCTGACCAGACCGGCCCCCATCCGGTATGCACCCAGCGCCGCAAACTGGCAGGCGCCATACATCCGCTCATTGCCTGCAATGACCAGTACTTTGCCAAACGTACCCTTATTGCCATCCGGCCGCCGGAACGGCAGTTTTGCCAGATCAGACGGCTCAAAGGTATATGCAGAAGGCTTCCACGCCGGGACAATGCCAATTTTACGGCAGATCAGTTCACCCGTATGGGATGCGCCGGGATATAACACCAGTCCCCGCTTGATACAGCCATAAGTAACTGTCAGATCCGCACGTACTGCTTCTCCCATAACGGCGCCTGTGTCGGCATGAATACCCGAGGGAATATCTGCAGACACCACAAAAGCGGATGCGGCATTGATATAACGGATCAATTCACCGTAAAAACCCGACACCGCCCTGGACAGACCGACGCCAAAGAGTGCATCCACTATAAGGTCAAAGCTGCCTTCCGGCAACGTTCCGGAAACATGTACACCCATATGCTCCAGAATTGCAAGCTGCGTTAATGTCTCCCGGCTGCACTTCTCCCGCGGGCCTGCCAGCACGTATTCCACTACAAATCCATGTTCCCGGAGAATCCGCCCGATGGCCAGTCCGTCACCCCCATTGTTGCCACAGCCCGCCAGCACCAGCACCCGCCGGCCGGCGCAATCTGCTCCCGCCGCGCCTGCCGGAAAGCGCCTGCATATCTCCTCTGTGGTGGCACAGGCTGCACGCTCCATCAGAACCAGTGCGGGAATACCCACCGATTCTATTGTATATTTGTCAAATGCTTTCATTTCATCACTGCTTACCAGATACTGCATAAATCCTCCCCGGCGTCCTGCCGCCAAACATATAAAAAGCACACTTTGCAGACTTTCTATATATGATGCACAAACAATAGAATCCACGCTCCGCGAGTCTTCTATTGTCATGAACAATAGATTGCAGGCTTCGCCAGCAAACCTATTGTCATGAATAATAGATTGCAGGCTTCGCCAGCAAACCTATTGTCATGAATAATAGATTGCAGGTTTCGCCAGCAAACCTGTTGTCATGAATCTGAAAATGCGCCAAAGCACTCTCTTTGACGCATCTTCCTCTCCGGATTATGTTCTGTCCTGTTTTGGAATGGGCGGCTTCTCGCCCGGATTATACTGCATATCGAATATTTCCAGCACCTCCGAGCCAAAAATATCATGCATATAGGAATATAACTCAAAGTTCACTGTCTCGCTGTCCTGTTTTCTGAGTACTTTCTTTTTCAGTTCAATCCTGGTGCTGGTGAGCCATTCATTGATCTCATTGATTTCCTTTGTGTTTTGCTGTAATCTGCTATAACACAGCTCCATGGTAGCTACCATCAGCCGATAGTTGACCTCTTCAATCTCCTTTGGCAGTTCCAGATTTTCATCCCGGTATTTGTCCATCTTTGCATTGCATTCCTCAATCAGGCGTCTGCTCTCGTCCATCTTCCTGTCCACCTGCGGGGAAGAAGACTCAATCTCATCCATAGAAGCCACAATATTTTCCATGAGCTTCTTTTTCAGCCTGTGTATATCTTTCAGTTCTGTATTGATCTTCCCCTGGCGTTTTAACAGATCGTTCAGCTTTTCCGTGAGGCGTACAATTTCCGTCGTACTGCCCAGCCGCTTGATCAGCTGATACCACTTATTGTCCAACGTGAGAACAGGAATATTCTTACCTGCCAGTGCAGCTCTGTATTTTTTGTCATTGCCCCGGTTCCCCTTACTCTTTTTCCTTACCATAGACCCCTCTACCCTCTTTGCTTTTCATAACAACTGATCGTATAGGAGAGCTTCATCAGACTGTCTGACAGATGCACGTTCTCCACCTGTACCCCTTCCGGCACATGCAGATCCACATGGGCAAAATTCCAGATTGCCTTGATCCCGCAGGCAATCAGCCGATCTGCCACTTCCACCGCACAGCTTTTGGGGACTGTCAGCACCGCAATATCAATATTCTTCTCACGAATCCGCTGTTCCACCAGTTCCATAGGTTCCACCGTCAGATTCCGCACCTGGCTTCCGAACAGCTTTGGATTCACATCAAAGATCCCCTGCATGATAAAGCCTCTTTTTTCAAAGTTCATATAGTTGGCCAACGCCTGGCCCAGATTGCCCGCGCCAATGATAATCAGATGATGGTGCTGGTCCAGCCCCAGTATCCGGCCAATCTCTTCATATAAGTATTCTACATTATACCCGTAGCCCTGTTGGCCAAAGCCGCCAAAATTGTTAAAATCCTGTCTGATCTGGGAAGCTGTCACCTGCATAAGCCTGCTCAGATCCTGCGAAGAGATGCGCTCCACCCCTTCGTCCCTGAGTTCCCCAAGATACCGGAAATACCGCGGCAGTCTGCCGATGACTGCCTGTGAAATTCCTTTTCCTTCCATCTTGTATTGCCCCCGACTTCAAATATTCACACAAATCCCGCACTTCCGTGCAAGCATTTATACTATATTATATAAAATTGTTAAATTCCTGTCAATGAATTGCAGACTTGTATTTGTAAAGCATTTCCATTAAAATAGAGTAGATTAACAGCGGAGGAAACACCTATGATTTTATCCTGTCAAAATATCAAAAAACAATTCGGAGAAATAACCGTACTGAAAGGCTGTTCCTTTCATATAGAAGACTACGAAAAAGCCGCCCTGGTGGGTATCAACGGAGCCGGTAAAACCACTCTTCTGCGTATCCTGGCGGGGGAAATGGAGGCGGATGACGGTATAGCCGCCCTCTCCAGAGGCAAGACACTGGGCTATCTGCCCCAGCTTGTAGTATTTGACAGCGGGCATACGATTTATGAAGAGTTGCTCTCAGTGAAGCAGGATCTGATTGAACTGGAAGAACAGATACGCAGCACAGAGCTGGCCATGAAACAGGCCCAGGGCAGTGATCTGGACACACTGATGGACAAGTATTCCAATCTGACCCATCAGTTTGAAATGGAAAACGGCTATGCCTATAAAAGCGAACTGACAGGGATACTGAAAGGCCTGGGCTTCCCCGAAGAAGATTTCACAAAAGAAATCACCACCCTCTCCGGCGGCCAGAAAACCCGCGTGGCACTGGGCAAGCTGCTGTTGCTGAAACCGGATCTGATCCTGCTGGACGAGCCCACAAACCATTTGGACATGACTTCCATCACCTGGCTGGAAACCTATCTGTCAAATTATAAAGGCGCCGTGCTGGTGGTATCTCATGACCGGTATTTTCTGGACCGGATTGCAACGAAAATCATCGAAATTGATCAGACAGAAACCACCGTCTTTTCCGGCAATTATACGGACTATGCCTCCAAAAAGGAAGCGTTGCGCCTCGCCCGCTGGAATGCTTATCAGAATCAGCAGCGCGAAATCCGTCATCAGGAAGAAGTGATTGAAAAACTCCGTTCCTTCAACCGGGAAAAATCCATCCGCCGTGCGGAAAGCCGTGAAAAAATGCTCAGGAAAATGGATGTGATCGACAGGCCCACAGAAGCGCGGACCGATATGAAAATGCGTCTTCTTCCCCGGATTCTCAGCGGAAATGATGTGCTGACAGTCTCTTCCCTGGCCAAATCCTTCGACAATCTGACACTGTTTGAAAATCTGGATTTTGAGCTGAAACGCGGCGAACATGTGGCTCTGATCGGCAGCAACGGCACTGGTAAAACCACCATTCTGAAAATAATCAATGAGCTCCTGCCGGCAGATCAGGGACAGGTACGCACCGGGGCCAACGTACAGATCGGCTATTATGATCAGGAACATCATGTGCTGCATCCGGAAAAAACCCTGTTCGAAGAGATTTCCGATGCCTATCCAACCCTGACCAACACGGAAATCCGCAATACGCTGGCTGCGTTTCTCTTTACAGGAGACGATGTGTTTAAGCTGATCCGGGATCTCAGCGGCGGAGAACGGGGCCGTGTCTCCCTGGCCAAACTGATGTTGTCCGAAGCCAATTTTCTCATTCTGGACGAGCCAACCAACCATCTGGACATTATGTCCAAGGAAATACTGGAGGATGCACTGAACCATTATGAAGGCACGGTCCTCTATGTATCCCACGACAGATATTTTATTAACCGGACTGCGCATCGGATATTGGAACTGTCAGCCCATGCCCTGACCGGATATCCTGGCAATTATGATTATTATCTGGAAAAGAAAGAAGCAGCAGCCTGTGAAAACCTGCAGGACACTTCTTCCCTTTCCGGCTCACCGTCAGATACGGAAGCCAAACTGGACTGGAAAAGCCAGCGCCGGCAACAGGCCAGAAAGCGAAAACTGGAAAACGACCTGAAAAAAACCGAAGGCGCCATTGAAACACTGGAGCAGCGAAACGAAGCGTTAGACCGGCTGATGGCCCTGCCGGAAAATTGCAGTGATGTGTCCAAACTCACTGCCCTTTCCTCTGAAAAAGAAGAAAATCTGGAGAAACTGGAAGCTCTGTATGCACAATGGGAAACGCTCAGCGAAGAAGCAGAACTGAATGAGAAAGCGGAAAATGAATAAGTGAAATAAAAAACCGCAATGGAACCTGAAACTTCCGGCGCCATATGATGTATTGTTCATATGACACCGGAAGTTTTTATCCATGTTCTGCCGTTTTCTTACAGGATACCTTCCAGGGTATTCCTGATCTCTCTGATAAATGCCTCACTGTTTAATACCTGCACATGTGCAAGGGATGTCATCAGTGCCAGATCCTTTGTCATACGCCCACTCTCTATGGTCTGCAAAGTAGCCTGCTCCAATTTCTCCCCAAATGCAGTCAGCTCAGGAATCCCGTCCAGTTCTCCTCTTTTTTTCAGTGCCCCTGTCCAGGCAAAGATCGTCGCCACAGAATTGGTGGAAGTCTCTTCTCCCGCCAAATGCTTATAGTAATGACGCTGCACCGTTCCATGAGCCGCTTCATATTCATAGACTCCATCCGGTGATACAAGCACGCTTGTCATCATGGCCAGAGAGCCAAAAGCTGAGGACACCATATCGCTCATCACATCTCCGTCATAATTCTTGCAGGCCCAGATAAAACCGCCTTTCGCTTTCATTACTCTGGCAACCGCATCGTCGATCAATGTATAAAAATAGGTAATGCCCGCTTTATCAAAGGCTTCCTTATACTCCTGGTCAAATATCTCCTGAAAAATATCCTTAAATGTATGGTCATATTGTTTGGAGATGGTATCTTTTGTGGCAAACCACAAATCCTGCTTCGTATCCAGCGCATACTTAAAACATGCCTTTGCAAAGCTGCGGATAGACTGTTCCGTATTATGTATGCCCTGAAGGATTCCCGGTCCGTCAAATGTATGAATCACTTCCCGTGTCTGCGTGCCATCCTGTGCGGTAAACACAAGTTCTGCCTTCCCGGCCCCGGACACCTTTATCTCCGTGTTCTTATATACATCTCCGTAAGCATGTCTGGCCAGTGTAATAGGCTTCTCCCAGTTGCGCACACAGGGTTCTATTCCCTGAACGATAATCGGTGTGCGGAACACAGTGCCATCCAGCGCAGCACGAATTGTCCCATTGGGGCTTTTCCACATCTCTTTGAGGTGATATTCTTCCACACGCGCCGCATTGGGGGTAATGGTGGCACATTTCACAGCCACACCATATTTTCTGGCAGCCTGCGCACTGTCCAATGTCACCTGATCTTCTGTGGCATTGCGGTGTTCCAGCCCCAGGTCGTAATACTCTGTTTTCAGATCAATATAGGGAAATAACAGTTCCTCCTTAATCATTTTCCAGAGAATCCTGGTCATTTCATCCCCATCCATCTCAACCAGAGGTGTTTTCATCTGAATTTTGTCCATATTTTTTCTTTCCTTTCTGTACTGGCCGCCGTATATCCGGGACCGTTGCCTGCTTTGGATTTGCTCTGGCTATTCCTCATAATGCTCCATATAACCATTGTTCACCATATTTTCATAGGCATTAATCATATGTCTGTTGGCAAGCTGCTCCGCCAGATCCTGATCCCCTGCCTTAATGGCTTCCATGATCTTCCGGTGCTCCGCATTGGAAGCCGTGCTTCTGGTCTGTGTGGACAATGTTTTCTTCCGTACCCGCAGCACATACTGATGATAATCTTTCAGTGCGTGCTCCAACATTTTACTGTCGCATGCCTCATAGAGAATCTCGTGAAAACGGTTGTCCAGCTCCGCCATCTGTTCCGTATGTCCTTTGGATGCATGGAATTCAGAAAGAAATATATTTTCCTCCATCTCTTCCATTTGCTCCTTTGTAATATGTTCGGTGGCCCATTTGGCACACAACCCCTCCAAAAGGGAACGGATCATATAAATATCCCCTACATCCTTTACCGTAATCCCTGTTACATAGGCCCCCTTATTGGGAACAATCCGTATCAGCCCTTCCAGCTCCAACTGCCGGAACGCTTCACGGACCGGTGTACGGCTGACTCCCATCTCCTCACCAATGGCAACTTCACGTAATTCTTCTCTCACCTTATAGCGTCCGCTTAATATATCTTCCCGGATCTTGTGAAATACACGGCCACGCAAAGAGTACTTATCCGTGACTTCTTTTTTTACATCAAAACTCTCCACTTTCATTTTTCCTGCCTGTTCTGTCCCTATATAAACAATTCTCTTTTCAGGATTCTCTGTCTGCGGTATGTCACTCCTGCTATGTATGTTTCCCCGCCATAACCCAATCCTGTCAGGAGGGCATTTTATCCTATACGGAAATATTCCGGCAAATGACAACGAAATTTACCATACTATAAAAATACACCCCGCATAATTGTATACAATTATACGGGGTGTGTCAATATTAAAAATCCAGCATTCTTTCTATATTCAGCATTCCCCAGCCCTGTTTAAACCAGGGTTCTTTTAAATCTGTAGCAGTATATATCATTCTGCGTTTTACTTCACTGTTAAGCGCATCCGGAGATTTTTCCAGACACAAAGCGGCAGCACCCGATACAATGGGGGTTGACATGGAAGTACCGCTTTTGGCCGCATACCCGTTCTGCCATCCATACAGTGTCCGCCTAGCATGGCCATTACAGGAAACAATATCCGTCCCCGGCGCCACAATATCCGGTTTTCTCAGTTCTGAGCCTTCCGCTTCCCTGCCGGAATAATGCTCGCACAGAGAATTTCTTTCGCCAAAATAACCGCCCTCATGACACCCCACTGTGATTATCTTCTTGCTGTTCCCAATGGGAGACATAGTCCCCGGCATAGGCCCTGCATTTCCTGCCGCAGCCACTACCACAAGCCCCTGTACCCATGCCTCCTCCACACAGGAAAGAAGCCGTTCACGCTGGCTGCTTCTCAAATCCAGACCCAGGCCAATGGAAATGTTGAGAATGCGTATATTCCAAATTCGTTTTTTCCGCAGAATCCATTCAATGCCTTTCAGCATATGTTCTATGGTTCCGTCCCCGTTACTGTTCAGTACTTTGCCTATGACCAGAGAACACTGCGGGGCAATTCCCCGATACTTTCCCCCGGAAAGACTTCCATCGCCGGCTAAAATGCCTGTAACATGGGTCCCATGTGTATCATCATCATATAACCCAACCCTGCCATTCACAAAATCCGTAAAGCCCAGAATACGACTGCCAAAATCCGGATGCCGGGAGATGCCGGTATCCAGAACTGCCACTGTAATATCCTTTCCGGTATACCTGTCACCGCAATATACCTGTTTTCTGACTCGTAACAAAATAAACTCCCGGCTTTTTTATTATCCTATGCGGAGAACGCTTCTATGTTGCTTATGGATTCATTTTGTCAAAATAAGTCAAACAAGTAAACAGAGAGAACGCTTTACGAACTTTTTATTCATGACAGTACAAAGTTCTCAAAGCGTGCTTTCTACTGCTGTCACAAATAAAAATGGTATGATTCACTGAACGGATATATAGAAATCTGTATAAATTTCCTCTACATGTATACAATATAGTTCGAAAGGAAGGTGCAATATGGATCTTGACAAAATTGTATGTAATTGCCTGGGTGTTACCAACGGCATGATTAAAGATGCTGTTGATTCAGGCGCAACGACACTGGAAGCAGTACAGGAAAAAACCGGTGCAGGTACAGTATGCGGTGCATGTCTGGAAGATGTAAAACGGCTGGTGGAACAATTTGTATCAGAAAAATAGCAGATAACCAGCTCTGTGAGTATTGGATTGTCATGAATAAAAAAGAATCCTGCATGACAGTACAGGATTCTTTTTTATATTGATTAAACAGCCGCTTTGGCTTTTGCTCTGGGCTTCTCGTCACGTTTCATAAACAAAACAATGGAAACACAGGCAAGGCCTATGGCAAGGAACCACTTGGGATGGATCGGATCACCTGTCTGGGGAGACATATCCGTTGCCGCCGTCAGGTTTGCCGTATCCACATAAATCGTATAGGGTGAGAAGTGCGTTGCCGTAAAGGTAATGCAATCTACACCATTAATCGTATTATATCTTGCATTCAGCTTATCAAGGCTGCCGTCCACCACACCTGCGGCTTTGTTATTACCGCCATAGCTAATCTGCGCATCCGGAATCGGCATCGTAATGTTAACCCGCAAACCAGATACATCCGATATGGGAACTGTGCCTGTGGAATCATACAGTGAAATATCCATTGCCGTATATACGATATTGTCCAGGCTGCCAAATTCTTTGAGTAAGGCGTTCTGTACCTCCTGCTCTGCCAGATCATTCTGTGTAATCATTACCACAAAATCATCATCTGACCCTTCCACTGTCGCAGAAGCAACACCTGTATTGGAAATTCCGGGTTTGGAAATTATAACCCGTGCATTACTGTCCGGACTGCTGTCCGATACGGTGATATCACTGTCACCGGAACCACCGCTTCCTGTGCCGTCACCGGAATCGGTTCCGGTTCCTGATCCACTGCCGCCTCCGGTGCTGACAGTAGGTGCTGTTGTGCTGTACGTCGTACCACTGCCACTGGTGCCTTCTTTAAAATTAGCTGTCACAGTAACACGATTGTCCGGCATGGTAAAGGTTGTTGTGGTATTCTGTGCATTGGCAAGAACCACATTCTGAGACTCTGTTGTCCAATGGCTGAAACTCATTCCTTCCGGCGCCGGATTGGCCGTGATTGTAACGGTACGACCTTCTCTGTAACGTCCGCTGCCCATACCATTTACTACTGTTACAGTATGGATTTCGTCATCATCATCGTCATCATCATCATCGTCATCATCGTCGTCACTATTGCTGCCATTGTTTCCGCCGTTACTGCCATTATTTCCACCGTTACTGCCGTTATTCCCGTTATTCCCGTCGCCACCGGGCTTATTATTCGGATTATTGGGATCCGAAGGATCGCCCGTATTCGGCACATATTGTGCAATGACCGTCCTGTCTTCATAGACATTCTGATAGCTTCCGCTCCATCCTGTAAACCGATATCCATTCCGCTCAGGAGATGAAGGAGGAACAGCATCTTTGCCGTCTTCCACAAATTCTATCCCCAACACCGTACCGTCATAATCCACAAACGTTACTTTATGGGTTTCTTCCATAAGTTTCAGAGTAATCTGATGGTAATCCGCGTATCTGGCAGCCGCACTGTCTCTGTGGGTATAAATGGTCATTGTACTCACATGTTCAAAGGCATCTGTGGATATATCTACCTCACGGCCTCTGATTTCCACCACGGCACGTTCAATATTGCCAAAAGCTTCATCCTGAATAGAAGTAACGGACTCCGGTAATATGACACTGTTCAAATGTTCACAGTCTCTGAAACATTTTTGTGGAATCGTATCCACACCATCTGTTCCTGTCAGATCCACTTCCGAAATCTCATCACAGTCTTCAAAAGCACCTTCTTTGATATAGCCTACTTTTGCAAGCAGAGGATCATTTGACACATTTACGGACGGGTCACCCACCAGATCTCCTCTGGCTGGCAGACATTCTTCTATTACATACTTGCCATCCGTATTGACCGAATACACAATACCATTTTCACCGATAAATTTCTCGTTGCCTGCCACGCCGGTCAGCTTTGTACAACCCCGGAAAGGCGCAACGCCAATGTCCTCCATGCTTTCGCCCAGAGCCACTGACTCCAGATTTTCACAGTTGTCAAACGCATAGTCAGGCAGGTAGGAAACGGTGTGCATTGTTACACTTTTAATGTAGTCGTTTCCTTTTTTAAACTTCTGTTCGTCTTCGTCCAGCCCTTCCTCTTCAAACCATCCGCTGAACAGACCCTTTACTACATTTTCTTCGGATCCGTCATCTTCCGCCATATATTTGCTTCTGGCATCCTGCAGGCAGGCATAACTGGAAATACACATACCATTGTACAGCGTATCGTTAAAATAACCTGCCGCGTCAATAGACGTAATGCCCGCCGGTATATCAATATTCAGGGTGGCTTCCACAATCTCAATGCCGGGCGCCGTAATCTGCTTCCATGGCTTCATATATTCCGGATTGCCATTGTTTTCATAGGAATCCAGGAGTTTGTAAGGAAAATCAGCAAAATAACCTGTACCTGGTATTGCATTACCATTTGTATCGTATTGAGGCAAAACCCAGGGGCCATAGATTCCTTCTGCATCAAGTTCTTCTTTGGTCCTGCCTGCAGCAATCGCGTCCTGATACTTCTGCCGCTCTTCATCATACCGGGCAGCGCCATACTGTTCATAAAAAGCATTCTGTATGGATTCTATATACTCTTTATTGTCATCATCTACGTCCTCATAATGAGGATAATCCACCAGTGTGGGCGCATTGGTTTCGCCAATTCCGTTCTCCGAATTGTTCTGCATCACAATCAGATTCTGGGGACTTAATGATTTATAGCAGACACGCAGACCGTCCTCCGTTATCTTTGTACCTGGATCCATGGCATGCTCAAAAGGAGCATATCCTTTGACAATATCACCGCTGAATATCAGTGGTTCTCCTCCGGTTGTAAAAGCATTCTGACCAATCTTAAAGCTGGCATAATCGCCATCCTTAGGAGAATGGAACACAACCTCCAGTACAACACTGCTGGGCGCATCTATGTTCGTACCACAGTTGGCAAACGCATTTGCGCCTATATTCTTCATCGTATTGCCAATCACAACTTTTTCCAGTTTGGGACAGCCTTCAAATACCCCCTCTTCAATGGTTGCCAGTTCCCCGTCGTCAGGGAATGTAAGTTTCTTTATATATTTCTTAATATCATTGGGTTCATTGCCATCGCCAAAACTGCCTTTTGCGACTGTCTTTACGGTAGTTCCGGCAACTTCTGCGGGAATCACCAGTTCTCCGGCCAGTTTATCTTTATCAGCCTGAGTTTTTACCTTGGGATGGAACGAGCAGGATGCCAGATTTCCCTTTCCGTCAATCAACATAATCATGTTGTTTTGACAGATTTCAAAATAATCCGTGCCATTCCGGTTATATACATATGGAATTCCCGTCTTCCCATCATGTGCTATAGACAGTGCATCCCAGGTGGATACTCTCGGATCAGCCTCCGAAAAAGCATTGTTCTGCCGCTTCTGCTCCGGACCACGCACATAGAAATCCGGGTTGGTCACTTCATAAAACAAATCGGCATCAAATCGAATACTGCCGCAGGAATACGAACCGTCATCCGGAAAGATCACCTGCTCCAGGCTGACACAGTCCATAAACAGGCCGCTGGGAAGTTTTACATCCGTATATCTTCCGAAATTCACTGACGGCATTGTTACCTTTTTCAAATTGCTGTGTCCTGCAAGAACGTAGTCTCCCAGATCCTTTTCTTCCTTAATCTCCGGAAATTTAAACTCTTCCAGAGAATCGCCGCCGGCCTGCATGGCAAACGCCGCATATCCCAGACTCTTTACATTGTTGTTATTATCACCCCAGGATACATCCCTGAGCTTCGGACAGTTATAAAAAGCAAATTTATCTATAATACAGGAGTTTGTATGGGGACCCGGAGAAAAGCTCAGCTTTGTAAGTTCCTGACATTCCGCAAAAGCGCCCGGTCCTATTTCAGCCACACTATTCGTCACATTAAATTCCTGCAACCCAGTGCCATAAAAAGCCTCCGCACCGATATTCTTCATAGGGTTCTGTACAGTAAAAGTGTTCAGTGCAGAACAGCCCTTAAAAGCTGCATTACCTACGGCCTCCAGGTTGGACGCCTCGAACTTCTGCATATTAGAACAGCCCACAAATGCCTGATCCCCTATATATCTGAGGGAACTGGGCAGAGACAGCGTTTTCACATTGGTTACATTTGTAAATGCTGCATTCCCAATAGCGTAAACAGGATTCCCTACCTTACCACAGACAAAACCATTGGTATCTACAAGCAAATCGGCAACTCCTGTATACGGGTTATCCTCATCAGCCAGCTTCTTCGGTATCCAGACCCACTCTGGCGTACCACCTGCCACAGGCTTTTGTACATGTACCAGCGTGCACCCTTTTAAAGAACGACTGGCATTTCCGTCCAAAGTTGAAGAAGTTTTCTTTTCATAACAATAATACTCTCTGTATGCGGCTTCTCCCAAATCGCCCATATTAAAATCACATCTGTGTGTGCTTACATCTGTCTGATCATACTGTTTCACATACTCTTCATATTTATCCGGGAAATATTTCTTGATAAACTCATACCCCGGATCCGTAGGACTGTTTAATGTGATTACTAAGCCTCCGTTTGCCTGTAATCCGTCCACATAATTTGTGAAAGTAGCATCTGATATCTGCTCATACGCACCGGGCACATTCAGACCCAGCTTTACTTCTTCTGCCGGATACGCGCCATTATACTCGCTTATGATAACATATGTATCTTTTGTATAATATTTAAACTGCCACTGGTATACCCAGTTCCCATCTACGTTCAGCACCGTCTCAGCTACATCTGATCCGGTTTGGGACAGATTCATATTGGGAAACAGCACATTGGGAAGCATGTAATCATTTGCTGTCTGCAGTACCTTATTCGCAGAATCATAAGTACCAGCTTCCACATCATACTCATATTTACTGGCATCTCTTATTATATCTGTAATATTCCCATCGGCGTCTGTCACAACATCTCTCGGCGCCGCCGCATTCTCAGGCACAGGAATCGCCGCAACAATAATCGACGTAATCAGCATAATCACTGCCGTAGTACGCCGCATGCGTCTGCGCAATTTTCTGTTTTTCTTTTTTTCTGTCTTAGCCATTTTATTCGCTCTCCCTTGAAACATGCACTATTTCACACGTTTAGCCACTACCACAAACCTGCCGTCCTCTTCTCTGCTGTCACAGGTGGACAATGTCAGAAGCTGATCGCCCCAGGCTGCCTTTACGCCAGTGTCATAAAAAGACATCTCTGCCATCGCATTCATATTGGACGCAAACTCTTCTGCTGAATTTGCCTCGATGAACTGATAATATTTGAAAGTAATCTCCGTATCCTGCCGCAGCCTGTCACGGAATACATACATCACTTTATAAGTCCCTTTCTCATACAGAGTGTCAAATTCAATGGTAGCATGTTTCTCCATATACTCCCTTGATTCATACTTATCCAGATCTCCAAACATATTGCCGGACCGCATATGATGCCCATAGAGAATCAGATTTGTACCGGATTTCAACACATCACAGGCCGGATCCATAAAAATAGAGCCATTCCGGTCATATTCCTGATTAAAATTGTGTGTCAAATAGTACTCCTCATCTTTGGACTGCATCACAGGATAGTCTATATTTGTATCGTCAATTTTCACCCATCCGATTAGACTTTTATTCTTATTATATAAATTTTTATACTCATCCAGAATCTCAGGAACCTCTTCTTCCGGCTTATTTGTCGCTGTCTTCCTGTTTACCGGCGGCTTGTTCTTCAATTCGGCCAGTTCTTCAAAACGATTTCCTGAACGGTCCGCCAGATAATAATAGCCTGCGAAATATCCCAGGCATCCCACGGCAAGCACCGTACAAAACAGAGTGATCAGTTTTCTCCTCGTAGCCCGTCGCCTGAGCTGAAGAAGGATGGCTTCCTGCATCTTCTCATCGTATTCTTCCAGATGATACTCGGCGGCCAGCTTTTTCAAACTTTTTTTCGCCAATCTGTCCGTCTCCTCCTGCACATTCTTTTCCAGTTTTTTATTCCATATATTCTATATTTTACAATATCTTGTGAGAATTGCAAGCCCTTTGTCAAGAATTAGTACTTTTGCACGATGTCTTCTTTGAAGTCTTCTCTGAGTCCCTCTTCTCGTTCCCGCTCCATCACTTCCCATGTACGCATATACTTCCCCCCCCACTTTATCATCCTGACTGGCCATTTCCACAATCTTCTGTGTCTGTTTCAGTATATCATTGTCCTCATTCTCCCATCGGCTGTCTTCTATATATCGTAACATATCTCTCAAAGCAGTTCCACCATATACACACAAAATACGCCTGAAACCCCTGTCCGAAAAAAATTTTTTATTTTTCCAGAAACAAGGCAAGCCCCCGCTCATAGTATAAACCATAAATAAACTTTTGGAGGCTTTTATGAGCGACTTAACAGCTACTTCCTGTGGATGCAACAATGCTCCTTCCAACGATTGCGGATGCGGCAACTTCCTCTGGATCATCATCTTATTCTGCCTGTGCGGCAATGGCGGCTTTGGCGGCGGCATGAACTGCGGATGCGGCAACTTCAATATCTGCGGCGGTGGAAACAATGACGGTTGCGGTTGTGGATGTGGCAGCAATATTCTCTGGATTCTGATCCTTCTGTGCTGCTGCTAATCAGTTCTTTTAAAAGAGCCGTTCTGGCTCATATGGGCAGTCTTTTGCCCGATACAGGAAAGCCGGAAACGTTTCCTGTCAACAATAGATTGCAGGCTTCGCCAGCAAACCTATTGTCATGAACAACAGAACATGTGCTTAGCGTGTTTTCTGTTGATCTGTACAATCGAAGACACGCTTTGCAGGTTTTCGATTGTCATGAAAGATGGAAAGGGGCGGCAGGCGCTGCCCCTTTTTCCGCATATCTTCCGCTCTGGCGGCATAAGTCTTAGAAAGCGCTGACCTGTCATCGCTTCCTGAAAACCTCCGGCGGATGCATACGGATTTGCAGGGGAATATGTCACTCTGCGGCGCAAATCCGGCGCGGGAAATGCCCTCACCAGCATTTCCCTGAAAATTAATGATGGAGAGATTATTCCTATGGACGAAAAAGAGCAGGACAATGTAGCGGCATTTGATATGCTGTTCACCACAAATCAGATACAGATCATGAAAACGCTCCTGCCATGTTTTGACCGTCCCGTGCAGAAATATCTTGCCATTTATATCAAATATCAGGAACTGCAATATACCATTTCCTATTTCGAAACCCATGGCGGCGCTCTCTTAGGCGGTGCGCAGCAACAGAAACAGGACATTCGGTCTGTTCTCCCCGCGCTTCTGCCCTATTGCACCGAATCTCAGCAAAAAATGCTGCACCAGTTTGAACAGATCATGTCTTCACTGGAAACGTATCAGGAAATGATGGAGATGATGGAAATGATGCAGGCTATGGGAGGCATGGCGAAAGCCGACGGAGATGGCAGCTCCTCGGAGGGAAGCGGTATGCAGATGCCGGATATTGACACACTGCTGTCCATGCTGGGTCCTGAACAGCAGGCAATCATGGAATTGTTAAAAGGAGGAATGGGTCATGAATGAACCCGAATGGATGAAAGACCCCTCGCTTATGGGGATTGATAAAGCCAAACTTGACTTTCTGCAAATGATGGTGTTTGAAGGGAAGAAACTCTCCCCCAAAGAACTGCTGCCTTTTCTCATGAACATTGCAAAACGCGGCCAGGACCAGTCAGTCTCTTTTTCCAAAGAAGAAATGGATCTGATTATTTCCGTTGTAAAAAAATACAGTACGGAAGAAGAAATCGCGCGCATGGATAAAATTGCCACATTTATGCGGCAGAAAAAACAGTGAAAGCAGAAAAGACCTCTTTTCTGCTTTCCGTTATGATCCATGTTTATGAATGCCTGGGATTTTTCTTTACGATTTCCGCGCTCTCTGTCAGAGCGCGAAGCATTTCCGGAACATAATCATAGGACATCTGGTCCAGTTCCGACAGAAGTTTTCCTTTTGCAGAAGAAACATAGCGGGGTTTCAGACGGTTGAGAGACAACGTAATCACATCTTTCCTGCACTGTCTGCATTTGCAGATCCCAAGACTGTCAATGCACCGGTTCAGCTCTCTTGCCGCCAGCTCCTCCATAATATTGACACAGGTGGGACGCCTGCCGGACATCAGTATATTGTGAACCCGGTTGAGTACCACCCTGCTGTCAAAGGGAAAGAACAGAATATCTTCTGCCCCGTTGTCCATGACATCTTTCTGTTCACTCTCCCTGTTCATGGGCAGCATAACTACAACCGGAATATCCTTCATACGCTGCGACAACTTCATCAGTTTCAGCATTTCAATGCCGCCTATCACAGGAATGTCCAGCGCGGCCACTACCAGATCCATATCATATGCATTTTCTTTCAGATAGTCCAGAGCCTGTTTCCCATCCCCGGTCACAATGATTTCATAGTGATTATTTTCCAGCAAAGCCTTCAATGCATTTCGTATGTCTTCATTTCCTTCCACCAGTAAGACAACTTCCCTGCCGTTCCTCATATCTCCCCTCTCCCATGTCTCTATTTCACGACAATGTTAATAATCCTTCCCGGCACATAAATTTCCTTTACCACATTCCCGGTGAGTCTGTCTCCCAGAGCTTCCCTGCCTGCGGCAATGGCAGCTTCTTTCGTACTGTCAGCCGGTATTTTAATAACGGTCCTTGTTTTTCCATTCACCTGTACGGCCACTTCTTTTTCCGTATCGGCCATAGCTTCTTTATCCGCTGTAGGCCACTTCGCATGAAATACAGAAGTTTCATTGCCCAGAGCTCTCCAGAGTTCTTCGCTGATATGAGGCGCAAACGGCGCTAACAGGATTACCACCGTCTTGAGTGTCTCCTTATCAATTCCCTCTGCCCTGGCCATTTCAATCATTTTATTATTATATTCCATAAAGCCGGAAACAACCGTATTCAGGCTGAAATTCTCCAGGCGCTGGGTGATGTCGAAAATCATCCTGTTCCTGAGTTTAAGCATCTCTTTTGTAGCTTCCACCTGTGTATCCTGATGATCCAGAACCAGTTTCCACAGCCTTGTGAGAAAACGGTAAACGCCGTCAATTCCTCTGTCGTCCCATTCGGAATCCAATTCCGGCGGCCCTACAAACAATTCATAAATACGAAGTGAGTCACATCCATAGTCCCGTACCAGATCATCGGGAGATACTACATTGCCTTTGGATTTTGCCATCTTGACCCCGTTCTTACCTGTAATCATCCCCTGATTAAACAGTCTGGCAAAAGGTTCGTCGAAATCAATGACACCAATATCATGCAGGAACTTTGTATAGAATCTGGAATACAGAAGATGCAGCACAGCATGCTCCACACCTCCGATGTACATATCCACCGGTAAATATTTATCTGCTTTTTCTCTGCTGACCAGTTCCTGATTATTTTTGCTGTCCACATAGCGCAGGAAGTACCAGGAAGAACCTGCCCACTGAGGCATGGTATTGGTTTCACGTCTGGACGGCGCGCCGCATATGGGGCAGGTGGTATTCACCCACTCTTCAATGGCAGCCAGGGGGGACTCTCCCGTACCTGTAGGCTGATAAGACTCCACTTCCGGCAGCAGAAGCGGCAGTTCCTCCTCCGGCACCGGCACACAGCCACAGTTCGGGCAGTGTACAATGGGAATGGGCTCACCCCAGTAGCGCTGTCTGGAAAATACCCAGTCGCGCAGTTTATAATTGACGGTTTTCCTTCCCAGCCCCCGTTTTTCAATCATCAAAGGCGCCTCTTTTTTCAGGACTGCACTTTCCATGCCGTTCCATTCGCCGGAATTGATCATAATGCCGCTGGCTTCCGTATAAGCCTCCGTCATGTTTTCAATCTCTTTTCCATCTTTGGCAATGACCTGCAGAATGGGAATGCCGAATTTCTTCGCAAACTCAAAATCTCTGTCGTCATGGGCAGGCACACACATAATCGCCCCCGTACCATAATCGGCTAATACGTAATCCGACAACCAGATGGGCGTTTTGGCGCCGTTTAAGGGGTTGATGGCATAACTGCCGGTAAATACGCCTGTTTTCTCCTTATCCTGCAATCTGTCCACATTGGACTTGAGAGAAGCCTCATAAATATATCGCTCAACCGCTTCTTTTGTCTCCGGCACGGCAAGGCTTCCGGCCATGGCATGTTCCGGTGCCAGAACCATAAACGTAGCGCCATACAGAGTATCCGGCCTGGTAGTATAGACCGTAATCTTCTCTTCCCTGCCCTCCACCGGGAAATCCACTTCCGCGCCATAGGATTTGCCGATCCAGTCAGCCTGCATCTTTTTAACCTTTTCCGGCCATTCCAGTTTATCCAGATCGGCCAGCAGCCTGTCGGCATATTTTGTAATTCTCAGCATCCACTGCTTGAGATTCTTTTTTGTCACATCCGCATTACAGCGTTCACATTTGCCGTTCACCACTTCTTCATTGGCAAGGCCGGTCTTACAGGAGGGACACCAGTTGATGGGCATCTCCTTTTCATAGGCAAGACCTTCTTTAAACATTTTCACAAAAATCCACTGGGTCCATTTATAAAAATCCGGATCCGTGGTATTTACTTCCATATCCCAGTCGTACAGAGCAGCGATCTGATTCATCTGTGATTTGATATTCGCCACATTTTCCGCTGTGGATTTGGCCGGATGCACGCCCATTTTAATTGCAAAATTTTCTGCCGGCAGCCCAAATGCATCCCATCCCATAGGATGGATAATATAATGACCTCCGTTCAGCATTTTATAACGACTCCACACATCCGAGATTACATATCCTCTCCAATGCCCCACATGAAGCCCTTTTCCCGAAGGATAGGGAAACATATCCAGGCAGTAATATTTCGGCTTTTTGCCATCATTTACATTAACAGGATGGGCTTCCCATTCCTTTCTCCATTTTTCTTCTATCTCTCTGTGATTGTAAGGTATTGCCATTTTTCATTCCTCCTAGCTTATACCATTTTAGTTTTCCGGAAAAGGATTGTCAAGTAAATGTGCAGTATAAGGTATACAAAAAGGCGCCGGGGGTACAGAAATATCCCCTGCGCCTTTTCACATGCTCCTGTGTCCTGGTCCGTTTTCGGTTATTTGTATATAATACTGTAACTGAATGTCCCTCTGGCCGACATAAAAGTGATGGTGGTATCGGAATCATCCATATCTTCCAGCACCGCAGGCTGTCCGTCCACGAGCTGGATTACTTTGAACTCTCTGCCCGGACTCTGTAATCTGGCCGGAATCTGTAGCTGATATTTCCTGGGTTCGCTGAATTCTTCATATATCTTATCGCCTGTAGTTACCATATTGGAATAGCTGTTCCCATACGAGTAGCCGGGATATACATGATTCAGATAGTATGCAATCACATTCAAATACTCCACACCCGGCTGAATCATTTTGGTGGTAACAGCCTGCCCCGGCACTTCGTAACCCGGTGCAAAACGCAGCGGTGACTGATAGGGCGGCAATTTCTCTCCGTCGCTTTCCGTCAATCTGGTGGGCTGGTCAATATCCGGATTGTCTGCGCTGAATACCCGTTCAATATTGGGATAAGTCTTCTGACGGAAATATGTCTTGACCGTACCGTTATCCACAATATAGACAGTATTATAGGAAGTACTCTGTGCAACCGCCGCCCAGCTGTCAAGGCTGGTATAGGGAATCTTCTCCCCGATCATCCGCGTCGTCTCTTCACTTCCCTGAATACGGATCACCGGTTTGCTGTCAATCTTATGGAATACCGTACTATTGGAAACAAAGGTCGTGCTGGGTATGAAAAAATATCTTAAATTTTTAAATTCTGCAAATGCTCTCGTACCAATGTCCGTAATGCCGGCTCCCACAACAACCGTTCCAAAAATGGATGTATGCCAGGGACGGTCAGCCAGATTGTCATTGGTATAATCCGGAATAACCCCGTTTCCTTCAAAATATAATACGCCATCTTTGATATAGGCCGTTACTCCGTCGCTGACCTGCCATACTGCAGATGTCTTTGTCCAGTCCGGCGTATGCCGCACCTCCGGAACTTTCGCCTCCGTTTTCATTGGCATAGCCCATGTCAGGCAGAGGGCAAACGCCAGTGCCGCCGAAAGAATCCTTCTCCCCATTCTACGCATGCAATCTCTCCTTTCCAGATATTTCATACTTTCAGTTTACGTATTTTGTCTGTATTTGTCAACCAAAACGGCGGTTTCCCCGCAGGTAAATACTGCCAGGAAACAACCGACGGGACTGCTGTTTTCTTTCGAATCAATCCCTGACGGGCAGACGCTGACTGCCGTCTGTCTGTTCGCAAATCAGCCCCGCTTTGACCCACCGATTTCTTTGACACTGTGAAGGCCATATCCTTCCGTATACCCCAATGTGATCCTCTCTCCCGGCTGATAACGGATCACTTCAATCAGGTCTTCATTGGACATATCCACATCAAACAGATCCTCCACCCCTTCCAGGCAGATATAATAATGGGTCGTCCCTTCCAGCACAATGGGAGCGATTGCTTCCACCGTACCCGAAACCGTCTTTATCTGATCCGCGTTACGGCTTATAATCCCATTGGTGTTAAGCAGCTCGCTGTAGCTCTTTTCACATTCCTGTATTGTATCCCCGATGGCCACCCACTGGTATTTCTGTACATTCACCATGGCATATTTCTTAACCAGGCCAGACGCATCCTTGAGCGCCATAAAATACGTAGGTTCATCGGCTATATTCAAAAGCAGCGGGAATGTCGCCACATAGCCCAGGTTCTGTACCTGCCCTTCCGCAGAGGACATGGCCGAATCCTCAATGGCGCCTTCCACTTTATAAAACCGCGTCTCCATCGTACGCTGATTCATCAGCACAAAGCCCACATTGGACTGATCGCCGCTCACACTGGTCACACCGGAATACACCCATACATCGTCATCCAACGCGATATAGTTATAACCATTGGTGGACTGCAGGCAATCCCGCTGTCCCAACACACTGTTTAGAAAACCATGCCTGAGAATACCGGAATAATCATACAGCCGGGTCAATAATTCCGCAGAATATACCTTGTCAACCCACTGGGGCACATCCTCCACCTGGTAGTCAACGCACTCTCCGGTTACGGCATTGCAGAGCACCACGTTCCCCACTGTCTGTCCGCCGAAAAGCCCGATGTTAAATTTCTTTACCGGACATACCCAGTAGGGCGTACCTTCTTCATCAATTTCAAAGAAAAGCTGGTCATCAAAAATATAGGTCGGATAGCGGAACCGCAGATGCCGATAAAGGTTTCTGTTAAAATACTCAGACTTGGAATATTTGATCCCTTCCGGCAGCTTCACACACTCCGTATCCTGTGTGGCCATATCGATCAAAATATAGGCAGGAATCCCCTTTTTCTGATTGGTCAGCCATTTAATCGGGCTGGCATAGGAAAGGGGCGTTACACGGACCGGTTTCCCCTGGTAATTAATCTGTGTATAGTCATTGCTGACTTCAAACTGGGACACCATGTCCACCAGGCTGCCCATCTTCCGATTGCCCAGCAACGCTGCAGAGCCTTTGTCCAGAAGGGGAATCGTATTATAATCCGCCTCTTTGATATCGGCTGCGAAATTGCGTTCTTCAATGGTGAGAAGCTGTTGATATTTTCCTGCATTTACAATCGTGGAAGACAGGATACTGCCCACAAGATATACCAGAAACACGGCAATCAGCAGAATACCCATATATTTCAGGCCCTTCATCTCCTGAAAATCCAGATTCAGCCTAAGCTGCCTGCCTTCCGTAAGCAGAAACTGCCTGCCCGCTTTTTTAAATCCATAGATCAGCATGCAGACAATCAACAGTCCCATCAGGAAAAACCAGAAATTTGCCGAATGGATATTGACCGCAGGCAGATAAATATAATAGAGAATCCCCGCAATCAGAATACCCAATACAATAAACAACAGGTTTTTTGTTATCTTTTTCATATGTTGTCACCCTTTAAATGCCATTTCTTTTTGGTTTACAATAGTATGTGGAAAATTATACTACATATTCCCGTTTTCGTCTCTTAAATTATTATTAAACAAAATGGCAAAGCATTTGGAAAACTTTCTGTACGGGTTTACTATGGTCATCAACAGGAGAAAGCATTCTTTCAGAACATTCCATCATTACAAACAAAACCTGTGGAAAAGGAACCTCTCTTGATCCCCATTTCCACAGGTTCAATATGCATATGGTACAATGACCGTCCTCTGACAATGATTGTATCTCTTTTATAAATCGGAATTCTCCGCTACTTTGGCTGCCCGCTCTGCCACTTCTTTTTCCTGTACATCCGAAGGCGCCTGCTCATACCGCGCAAACTCATAGGAATATACGCCTCGTCCGCCTGTCATGGAACGCAGGTCTGTACAGTATCCAAACAGCCCTGTCATGGGAATATCCGCTTCAATCACCTGCTTGCCGCCTGCCATAGGATTCATGCCCAATACGCGGCCTCTGCGCTTGTTCAGATCCCCCATAATATCGCCGGTATACTGATCCGGAACCGTTACCTTGAGAGAAGCAATGGGCTCCAGCAGAATAGGCTGCGCTTCCATAAATCCCTTCTTAAACGCCTGGATCGTCGCCATCTTAAATGCCATTTCGGAAGAATCCACCGGATGATAAGAACCGTCATACAAAACAGCTTTCACACCCACAACCGGATAGGCCGCCAACGGTCCTCTGATCACTGACTCCTGCAATCCCTTCTCCACTGCCGGGAAATAGTTCTTGGGTACGGCGCCGCCCACAACTTCCTGTGAAAATTCAAAGCTCTCTTCCAGATTGCCGGAACTTTCAAAACGCATTTTTACATGGCCATACTGTCCGTGTCCGCCGGACTGTTTCTTATATTTATATTCCACATCGGATTTCTTTCTGATTGTCTCCCGGAATGCAACCTTAGGCTTGGAAAGTTCAATTTCCACCCTGTATTCGTTCAAAAGCCTGCTTGCCACAATATCCAGGTGCTGATCGCCCATACCGTAGAGCAGTGTCTGTCTGTTTTCGCTGTCATTGACTGCCCTGAGTGTCAGGTCTTCATGCATCATTTTCTGCAGAGACTGGGAAATCTTATCAATGTCGCCCTTGTTTTTGGCATGATAGCGCATGTACGTATAGGGTGTGGAAATCTCTGTTTTACCATAGCGGATGGGTGTTGCTTTGGTGGACAGGGTATCCCCGGTCCTGGCCGCGGTCAGTTTGGCAATGGCGCCCATATCCCCTGCATGCAGTTCCGGTACCTCAAGGGGCTTATTTCCCTGTAAAACATACAGTTTGCCCACTTTTTCTTCCATATCCTTATCCTGATTGTAAATCACATCGTCCGATTTAAACACGCCGGAACAGATCTTTACCAGGGAATATTTTCCGATAAAAGGATCCACGATGGTCTTGAATATATAGGCTGATTTGGCTTTGGAGAAATCAAAATCGGCCTGGAACACTTCATTGCTCTTCATATTCACGCCCGCCATTACCCGGTTCTCCGGGCTGGGGAAATATTTTACTATATCATCCAGCAGCGTGTAAACACCCTGGCAGAGTATGTTGGAACCCATGGACATGGGAACAATGGTGCCATCCATAACATTGAGACGGACTGCCGCACGGATTTCCGCTTCGGAAAAAGTCTCCCCTGCAAAATAGCGGTCCATAAATTCTTCGCTGGTCTCTGCCACAGACTCGATGAGCGTATCACGGCATACCTGAAGATTGGGTCTGCTGTACTCCGGAATCTCACAGTCCACCACTTCCTTATCCTTCCATCTGTGGCCGGTCTCGCTGATCACATTGATGTAGCCCACAAATTTCTCATTCTCACGAATCGGGAGATGGAATGGTGCCATCTTCTTGCCGTATTTATCTGTCATATCTTCCACGACCTGCCGGTAGGACGCATTGTCTACATCCATATCGGTTACGAAAATCATACGGGGCAGTTTGTATTTTTCACACAGCTCCCATGCTTTCTCCGTTCCCACTTCCATGCCTGCCTTGCCGGATACGACGATAACTGCCGCATCCGCAGCGCTGACTGCTTCCTCTACCTCGCCTACAAAATCGAAATAACCAGGTGTGTCCAAAATGTTAATCTTGACGCCTTCCCACTCCAACGGAATCACAGAAGTGCTGATGGAAAATTTCCGCTTCTGTTCTTCTTTTCCAAAATCGCTGACGGTATTGCCATCTGTCACTTTGCCCATTCTGGAAGTCAGGCCTGCCAGATACGCCATCGCTTCTGCCAGCGAGGTCTTTCCCGCACCGCCGTGGCCCAATAATACTACGTTGCGAATTTTGTCAGTTGTGTAAACATTCATATTAAATTCCCTCCAATTTATGCTGTTTTGGGTATCTGCCAAGATTGACAGGAATTCTGACCTTTCACATTCCCCATGTGGATATTCTACTAAATTCCACCGGTAATTACAAGTTATTTTGCACAAATTCAACAGTTTTCTGTGATGGCGCGTTCCTGTTTAACCGATGAGATGCACCTGCTGCACGGAACCGGAGACAGTCCCGGAATCTGGTTTCATTGACTTTCATACGTCAGCGTGCTATATTGTTGATGGTTCCTATGTACAATGGATAATATACAATAGAAAGCACGCTCTGCAGACTTTCTATTTGTCATATACAATAGAAAGCATGCTCTGCAAACTTTCTATTTGTCATATACAATAGAAAGCACGCTCCGCGAACTTTTTATTATCATACATGCAAACAGGCAGAAAGGATTTTACCATGAAACAGATTACCTGCGGCTTTATCGGCCTCGGCCTGATCGGCGGTTCCATTGCCAAAGCGCTGAAAGAAAAACGAAACAATATTACCGTCCATGCCTGTGATAAGAATCAGGACACCCTTCTGCTGGCAAAAAAGGAAGGGATTGCGGACAGCATTTCTCCCCTGCCCGATGAAACACTGGCAGAATGCGACATCCTGTTTTTATGCGCGCCCGTATCCCACAATGATGAAAATTTGCGGCAAATTGCCGCCTTTCTTCCAAAAGACTGTATCCTTACCGATGTGGGAAGTGTAAAAACCGGTATCCACAGGCAGGTTAGCGCCCTGGGGCTGGAACATCTGTTTATTGGCGGACATCCCATGGCAGGCAGCGAACGCTGCGGTTATGCCAACTCCAAGGCCCAGCTTCTGGAAAACGCTTATTATATCCTGACTCCCACTTCATCCGTTTCGGATGAAAAACTGCAGCTGTACCGGGAACTGGTTTCTTCCATGGGCGCTCTCCCGCTGGTACTGCCTTTTGACACCCATGATTATGTGACCGCGGCAGTCAGTCATCTGCCCCATGTCATCGCCTCTTCACTGGTCAATTATGTAAAAGATTCCGATTCAAAAGAAGGGATTATGAAAATGATTGCCGCCGGAGGCTTTAAGGACATTACCCGTATCGCTTCTTCTTCTCCCGACATGTGGCAGCAGATATGCCTGTCCAACCGGGAAAATATATCCGCGCTTCTGGGAGGATATATTGATACCCTCCAAACAATCCGGCAACAGATCGATGAAAGTGCCAAAGCAGAGATCTATGGCTTTTTTGACAGTGCCCGCCGCTACCGGGATTCCTTTATCGAAGCCTCCAGCGGCCCCATCAAAAAGGTATTCTCCATCCAGATCGACATTGCCGATGAACCGGGCGCACTGGCCGCCATTGCCACCATCCTGGCTCTGAACGGCATCAGTATCAAAAATATAGGCATCGCCCATAACCGCGAGTTGGAAGAAGGTGTGCTGGGCATTGAATTTTATGAAGAGAAAAGCATGCAGAACGCCACATCCATACTGAGCGGCAAAGGATATGCCATACATGAAAAAAAGTAAACAGGAAAGGAAACATACGAATGAAACACCCAGCAAAAACCGGGCTCCGGGGAACCGTGACCGTTCCCGGAGACAAATCCATTTCCCATCGGAGCATTATGTTTGCATCCCTGGCAGAAGGTACTTCCGAAATCACCAATTTCCTGGAGGGCGCCGACTGTCTGTCCACAATCGACTGTTTTCGGAAGCTGGGCATATCCATCCAACTACAGGATCAGGGCTGCGTCACCGTCCACGGGAACGGACTGTATGGCCTGCAGCCACCTGCGGCCACACTGGATACGGGAAACAGCGGCACCACCACACGGCTCATTTCCGGGATTCTGGCCGCCCAGCATTTTAACACCCGGCTCACCGGAGACGCTTCCATACAGACTCGCCCTATGGGCCGCATTATAGATCCCCTGTCCCAAATGGGAGCCAGGATTACAAGCGAACGTGGAAATGGCTGTGCGCCGCTGTTCATCGAAGGCGCCCCCCTCCATGGCATGCAATATACCACAAAGGTGGCTTCCGCACAGGTAAAATCCGCCATTCTCCTGGCAGGTCTGTATGCGGACGGCATAACCAGTGTGACAGAACCCCATATCAGCAGAAACCATTCCGAACTGATGCTGAAACAGTTTGGCGCTGATGTCACCACAGAAGATACGACGGCCATCATCCGGCCCGGCCGTCCTCTCACTGCCCAAAAAATCCATGTGCCGGGAGATATTTCCTCCGCAGCCTATTTTATTGCTGCCGGGTCCATTGTCCCCGGTTCGGAAATCTACATGAAACATGTGGGGATCAATCCCACCAGAGACGGCATCCTGAGAGTTGCCAGGGACATGGGCGCTGACATCACACTGGAACATGTCTGCACCGGCGATGGGGAAACTTCCGCAGACATTCTGATCCGCTCCGCTTCCCTGCACGGCACTGAAATCGGCGGCGCCATCATTCCCACACTGATTGACGAACTGCCTGTCATTGCCGTTATGGCGGCTTTTGCCCAGGGCACTACCGTCATCCGCGACGCCGCCGAACTCAAAGTAAAGGAATCCAACCGGATAGATGTCGTGACCCGGAATCTGCAGGCCATGGGCTGCGACATCGAAGCAACCGACGATGGTATGATCATCCGCGGAGGCCGTCCTCTCCATGGGGCGTCTCTGGATGTCCGCGGAGATCACCGCATCGCCATGAGTTTCGCAGTTGCCTCCCTGCTGGCAGAAGGGGAAACCGTCATTCCCGATCAGGACTGTGTCCGGATCTCCTATCCGACCTTCTACGAAGATCTGAACAGCCTGCTGTAAAAGCCGGGCCTGCAATGCCTGTTCAAAACGGCGGACACAAAGGACGCGTTTCCCGCACATTCTCTACCCGCGGCGAAACGCGTTCCCCACATTCTGTATACAATCGTCTCTACAGGAAACCCACACCCATGCATCACGCCGTCCCCGCAGCAGATTTGCGGGATTCCCTACAGGTTGCTTTTCACACAGGAAAGGGCCGCCTCCACAACCTGGTGCATATCATAATACCGGTACATACCCAGTCTGCCGCCAAAAATCACCCGCTTCTCCTGCTGCGCCCTGGCGCGGTATTGTTCATACATACCATTGTTTTTCTCATCATTCAAAGGATAATAAGGTTCATCCCCGTGCTTCCATACATGAGGATATTCTTTTGTAATGACCGTTTTGGGGTTTACATCTCCCGCCTGGCACTGAAATTCAAAATGCTTATGCTCGATAATTCTGGTATAAGGCACCTCATATTCCGTATAGTTCACAACCGCATTGCCCTGATAATTCTCCACATCCAGCACTTCCGTCTCAAAACGCAGGCTGCGATATTCCAGTTCGCCGAAACAGTAATCATAATACGCATCAATCATGCCCGTATAGACGATGCGGTCAGCCAAAGCGCTAAGTGCCTCCCGCTCTTCCAGGAAATCCGTGTTCAGACGCACTTCAATGGTATCCGACGCCAGCATTTTTTCAATGATCTGTGTATAGCCTCCGATGGGAATGCCCTGGTATATATCGTTGAAATAATTGTTGTCATACACAAAACGCACCGGCAGTCTTTTGATAATAAAAGCCGGCAGCTCTGTGGCCCGTTTTCCCCATTGCTTTTCCGTATAACCCTTTACCAGCTTTTCATAGATGTCCCTGCCAACCAGGCTGATGGCCTGTTCTTCCAGATTGCGGGGTGTCCCGATGCCCGCTTCCCGAATCTGTGCCTCAATCTTTTCTCTGGCTTCCTGCGGTGTCCGCACACCCCATATGGCATGGAATGTATTCATATTAAAGGGCATATTGTACAATTCCTCTTTGTACCGTGCCACGGGCGCATTGGTATAACGGTTAAATACTGCAAACTGATTGATATACCGCCAGACTTCCTCATTGGATGTATGGAAAATATGGGCGCCGTATTCGTGCACATGAATGCCGGCGGTTTCTTTTGTATATATATTGCCGCCCACATGGGAACGCCTGTCCACTACCAGCACTTTCTTTCCTTTTTTTCCTGCTTCATATGCAAATATGGCGCCGAACAGTCCGGCGCCTACTACCAGATAATCATATGACATACTGTTTTTCTCCTGTTTTTTATTTTGGGACGTTTGATTGTCCATACGCATTATTTTACTACCAAATCGGGACTGTGTACAGAGGGGTTTTCATCCTGCAAAAGAAAGGGTATGGAAAGGAAGTTTTCAGGCGGGAACGGACAATCGGCGCACATTCTATCAAATCATCGTCTGGAATGAGCGTTCCTCTCTTTTACTGCCCGGAAAAATATGGTAAAATTTTTACGGGAAAACCTGCTTGTCCGGGTTGTCTGCTTTGCAAACACTCTGTCAATGCCATAAGCAATAGAATCCACGCTTCGCGGGTTTTCTATTGTCACGAACAATCGAATCCACACTTTGCGAACTTTCTATTGTGTCATGAATAAAAGCGGGGGTTCCTGTAAAACTGGCGGCGCAAAAAATGTAAAGAACGCATAAGACCCATGTACAAAATACGTGATATATGTGAACTTTCGGGCCGACAGTCTGAATACTTTCACAACAAGGGGGAATGCACATGCAACTTACAAAACAGTATCTGAAACATCTGGCCGCCTGTGGGCTGGCACTGTTTCTTTCTGTTTCCGTCTTTATGGGACCGGAAACAGAACTGACCGTCTCTGCCCATTCCGGAAGGACAGACAGCTATGGCGGGCATCATGATTACAAAAACAAAAGCGGGCTGGGTTCTTATCATTATCATCACGGCTACCCCGCACATCTCCATGACGGCGGTGTCTGCCCCTATGAGACAACTGTGCCTGTGACGCCGGAACTTACGGAGGTACAGCCGATCACGCCATTGCCGGCTCCTGTGGACATACAGCCAGTTATCCCGCAGCCGGATCTGATTACCATACAGCCGGTGGTTCCACAGCCTGCGCTTACCATCCAGCCAACAGTTCCGCAGCCTGGCTCTGCCACGCAGCCGGCCCTTTCGTCAGTGGACTATACGCCTGTATTCGATGCAGCTTTTTATGCGGCAGCCAATCCGGATGTGGCCGCCCTCTATGGAACGGATACGGCGCTTCTGTTGCAGCACTTCCTCACTGCGGGCATGCAGGAAGGAAGGCAGGGCAACGCCGCTTTCAATGTTTGGACCTATCGGGATGCCAATCCTGAACTGGCCGCTATGTTCGGGGACAATCTGCCACAGTATTATACATACTATTGTCTCACAAACGGGTAATTATCTCTCGAACAAAAGTGCGCTTCGCACACTCTCGCGTCCAAATTTTCTGAAAAGCACAGCTTTTGTTCCGCGCACGAAGCTGCGCATCTCTTTTGTTTCCGCACTTTCCTGTGAAACAATAGATTGCAGGTTTCGCCAGCAAACCTATTGTCATGAATAAAAGAAATGCATAAATGCGCTGCCAGGCCATGGACAACTCCACGAGCCCTGGGGCGCATTCATGCATTCTGCTCTCTTATACAATCTGTCTTTTGATTTGCGCAGCCAGTTCTGACAAAAGTTCTTCCACATTTTCCCCTTTCCAGGCGCGGGAAAAACAAATTTCAAGCTGTACCCAATAGTTGCCGGTTCCAAGCAGTTTGGGCATGGAAATGGAATTTTCGTATTCATCCATAAATTCGGCCACATTCCGGTTTTCATACTGTATACCGTAACGGGAAGCGATTTTACCTGTGTGATCGTACAGTCCTTCCGCATGGTTTTTCGTCAGGAAGATGACAAAATCATTGGCAATTTCCGCTTTCTCCGAATATCCGTTGATCACAATGCCATTGGTTACAGACAGACTTCTCCCCTTGAGGGAAGCTGTCAGATCGGGCATAACGGTGATTCCGTATTCATAGGGAAACGCGCCGGATGCCTTCGCCTCTTCCAGTCTGGCCACTGCACCGGTGGTCGCCACAGTCATCACAATCTTGCCGTCTATAAAATCCTGTAGTACCGTGTCATAGGTAACTTCCTTTGTGTCAATGGAAAAAAACTGATTCAGATTCTGATAAATCATCAGACATTCCCGTGTTTTATCATTATCTATATCAATCTGACCGGGATCATCCCCGGCTTCCCCGCCCACCACCATATAATTACCGGTAAAATAGTAGTTATAAAAAATATCGGATACCACCCATTTAAACACCGCTTCCACTTGCTCAGGCGCATCATATGTCTCCGCAAAAGCAAGAATATCGTCAATGGTACGGGGAACCTGGTGTTCTCCTTCTTCCATATAGGTCTTATTGTACAGAAAGGCGCTTGTCTCATAATAAAAGGGATAGGCCACATATTTTTCCTGATAGGTCACCGCGTCCAGTGCCGTCTGGGGAAAGGTATCGGTATTGCATACATTGCCCCCATCGTCGATTTCCGCAGCCAGTCCGGCCAGATATGCCTTTTCCAGACTGTCATTGCTGATCACATACAAATCCGGCATCGGAGGGGAGTCTTCCGTGGGATGCACAGAAAGCGTATTGATCGTCTCCAGATATTCAAGCCCCGACTGCAGCACCGGTATTACATGATTGCCGCTCTCCTCATAATAAGAAGCCGACACATTTGTGAGATACTCCGTCAGAGAGTCATCTGTATACCAGAAATACAGCGTATCTCCGGAGGCAAACACCGTTTCCTGCTGTCTGTGTTCCTCCTTTGGCGGTATCACCCCGGAAGCAACCGCCGCGCCGGCCAGCAACAGGACAATACAAAACAGGGAAGTGAGTTTTTTAATCACAGGCATTCCTCCAGTATTTCCACCATCTCATCCACATGTTTCCGCTCAATTACCAGTGGCGGCAGGAACCGGAGTACAGATGGTCCTGCATTGATCAGAATCAGCCCCCGCTCCAGCGCTTTTGCAATCACATCCCCCACCGGCTCATCACACGCCAGTCCCTGCATCAGCCCGCTGCCACGCCGCTGCCGGATTCTGTCATGCCGGCCCACCAGTTCATCCAGTTTCTGTTCCAGATAAACCGTGATTTCCCGCACATGCTCCAGAATATGGTTCTCTTCATATAAATCAATCATCCTGGACACCGCCGCCCCGGCAAAAGGATTGCCCCCATAGGTGGTTCCATGATCCCCGGCTTCCAGAGAATGGGCGCCCACCGCTCCTGTCATCAAAAACGCCCCCACCGGCACACCGCCGCCCAACGCCTTGGCCGTAGTCATGATATCCGGTTTCACACCCAGCGCCTGCCATGCAAAATACGAACCGGTACGCCCCATGCCGCACTGTATTTCATCCAGTATCAACAGTATATCCCGCTCATCGCAAACACGGCGTATTTCCTGAAGAAAGGCTTTTTCCGCAGGATAAATCCCCCCTTCTCCCTGGACCGTTTCCAGTATCACTGCACAGGTTCTGTCGTTCATCTGCGCGATTACACTGTCCGGATCATTCATGCCCGCAAAGCGTATATGGCCGATCATCGGTTCAAAAGCCTCCCGGTATTTGGGCGTGCCTGTTACGGAAAGGGCACCCATGGTGCGTCCGTGGAACGAATGTTCCATGGCGATGATTTCATGATCCGTCCGCCCGTCCTTCAGATACGCATACTTTCTGGCTGTCTTAATGGCACCTTCCACCGCTTCCGCGCCGCTGTTGGTAAAAAACACCCGGTCCATACCGGATATACGTTTGAGTTTCCCGGCCGCTTCCATCGCCGGCCTGTTATAATAATAGTTGGATGTATGGAGCAGCTTGTCAATCTGCCCTTTCAGTGTGTCATCAAAATCTCCGTAATGATACCCCAGGGCAAATACGCCGATACCAGAGGCAAAGTCCAGGTATTTCTTCCCTTCCAGGTCGTACAGATACACGCCTTCGCCCCGCTCCAGCACAATCTGATATCTGTTATACGTATGCAGCAACGCAGCTTCCGCCTCTGCAATCACTTCTTTCATCATAACGATTCACCTTCCTCATCCAGAATAATGGCCGTACCAATGCCGTGGTTGGTAAAAATCTCCAGTAGCAGACAATGAGCAATCCGGCCATCCAGTATATGCACCCGGTTTACCCCGTTGCGTATGGCAGAAATACAGTTACTCAGCTTAGGCAGCATACCGCCGCCAATGAGGCCGTCCTCCATAAGCTGCGCCGCCTGGGACACTGTCAGCCGGGAAATAAAGGTGGACTTGTCATTTATATCTTTATATAATCCCTCAATATCCGTCAGAAAAGCCAGTTTCTGCGCATTGACCGCCTTGGCAATGGCGCAGGCCGCGTCGTCCGCATTGATATTATAGGTCTGAAACTTCTCATCCAATCCGATTGGCGCCACAATGGGCAGAAAATCCTTCTCCAGCAGATCAAAGAGAAGTTTGGGATTCACCTGTGTCACTTCCCCCACATAACCGATATCCTGTCCGTCCGCATACTTCTTTTCCACTGTCAGAAGACCGCCGTCCTTACCGCTGACGCCCACAGCCTTCACACCCAGCCCCTGTACCATCGTCACCAGATGTTTGTTCACTCTGGACAGCACCATCTCGGCAATCTCCATGGTCTCATCGTCTGTCACCCGCAGACCGTTTACAAACTGCGCTTCTTTTCCCACTTTTCCCACCCAGCGGCTGATTTCCTTGCCGCCGCCATGGACAATAATAGGTTTAAAGCCTACCAGCTTCAAAAGTGTCACATCCTTAATAACATTTTCTTGCAATTCCTCATTGCTCATGGCACTTCCGCCGTATTTGACAACGATGATTTTCCGGTTAAATTTCTGAATATAAGGCAGTGCCTCAATCAATACCTCTGCCTTCTGCAACACCTGTTTCATTTCTGTCTCACGCATTTTTTCACATTCTCCCCTTTTGCACCCATTCCCGCGCCGGCATACCCCGCCGCTCAGGAACGGTAATCCGCATTGATTTTTACATAGTCATAACTCAGATCGCATCCCCATGCACTGGCACAGGCATCTCCCATTTTCATATCCGCAATCACCGTCACTTCCGGCGCAGACAAGATTCTGGCCGCCGCTTCCTCGCTGTAGTCCACAGCCTGTCCGTCCTGATAGATCAGCATCTTTCCTTCGCTGCTCTCAAAATACAGTTCCATACGCTCGGGATCAAAGGAAGCCCCCGAATACCCCAGCGCACACAAAATCCTGCCCCAGTTGGCGTCATGTCCGAAAACAGCCGCCTTGGTGAGACTGGAACAGATAACGGATTTGGCCAGCCTCCTGGCCTCTTCCTTGCTGGCCGCATGAATCACTTTCGTCTCAAAGAGAGCCGTGGCTCCCTCTCCGTCTCCCGCCATCTTTCTGGCCAGTGTTTCGTTCACCGCATGGAGGGCAGTACAGAAGCGTTCATAGTCTTCTCCCTTTTCAGAAATCACCGGATTTCCCGCACCTCCGTTGGCCAGGACAAGCAGCGTATCATTTGTGGAAGTGTCCCCATCCACCGAAATCATATTAAAAGTATCCTGCACATCGCTGCGCAGCGCTTCCTGCAACAGTTCTTTTGTAATACAGACATCCGTTGTCACAAACCCCAGCATCGTACACATATTGGGGTGAATCATCCCGGAACCTTTGCACATACCGCCCACTGTCACCAATCTGCCGCCAATGGTCACTGTGACAGCCGCCTCTTTGCACAGGGTATCTGTGGTCATAATGGCACACGCCGCATCCGTTCCGGCCTGCAATGTATCTGACAATTCCCCGGCCAGCACAGATACCCCCGCTCTCACCTTATCCATGGGAAGCTGCATGCCGATAACACCTGTGGAAGCCACCAGCACACCGTCCGCCGGAATATCCAGTGCAAGACCCACCGCATCGGCGGTCTCCCGGCAGCAGTCACGTCCCTGCTGCCCCGTGCACGCATTGGCAATTCCGGAGTTTACAACCACCGCATGCACAGTCTTATCTCCTGTCACAATTTCCCGGTCCCACAAAACCGGCGCCGCTTTCACCAGGTTCCCGGTAAACACCCCGGCTGCCACACAGGGCGTTTCACTGTAAATCAGCGCCATATCCTTTCTGCCCTGATATTTTACCCCGGCCGCCGCACCCGCTGCCAAAAATCCTGTGGCTGCCGTTACACCGCCCTGTATCCATTCCATTTGATCCATCATCTGTTTTCTTTTCTCCTCTTTCCACCGCGTCCTTATCCTGCCTGCCTCTCCCCGCTTCATGGTACGCAGGCCCGATCTGCTGCCGCGCCTTTATTCACACCCATTATTGATTAAACGCCACAATATTTTCCCGGTTTAATACAAAATCATAGTAGTTCAGATCCTCACGCCTTGTCCAGCCGATCCGGTTCCAGAAAGCGTTGCCAATGTCATTGGCAGTAAAAGCGATCAGGGACACCTTGCTGATTTTTTCACGTTTCAGCGCTTCCATGGCAAATACCACCATCGCCGTACCGATCCCGCGTCTGCGCCACCTGTCGGATACACATACATGATACAGACAGCCCCGCCGGCCGTCATGACCACAGAGGATCGCACCTACAATCTGCCCCTCTTCTTCCGCCACCACGCTGATATGGGGGTTTCTGGCAAGAAACCGCTCCACCCCTTCTCTGGAATCATCCACACTCCGCATGGCAAATCCCTTTACGCTCATCCAAAGCGCGTACACCTGGTCGTAATCTTCCAATCTCATTTCCCGTATCATGGCTCTTTCCTCTTTTTCTTTACGGCTCCCTGTCCGGACCGTTTTTCCCCGGCTCCTGCCTGCCCCTGTCCGGGCCGTTTTTCCCTGGTTTTTGCCTGCCCCTGTCTGAGCCGCTTTTCCCCGGCTCCTGTCTGCTCCGGCCTGGGCCGTTTTTCCCTGGCTCCTGTCTGATCCGGCCTGATCCGCTTTTCCCCGGCTCCTGCCTGCTCCGGCCTGGGCCGTTTTTCCCCGGCTCCTGCCTGCTCCGGCCTGGGCCGTTTCTTCTTGGCCGGCTCCCGGCCGGTTTCCGATGTCCGTTTCCTCACCGGTATTCTGCCGCTCTCCGATGCGCGTTGATCCGGCATGGCAGCAGTTTTGGACAGACGTTCCGGTTTTGCCGTATTGGTTCCCGTCTCCATGGTTTTGCCTTTTACGGTTCTCTGCCGTTCCAGATTGTTTTCTCCGTCTGCAGCGCGGGAAGCGCCTGCTGTCTTCTTCTTTTGCCCGCTGCTTTTCCCTTTTGATTTCGGTGGTGTTTTTGTATGCTCCGGATCTCTCAGCAGATAACATTTCTTTCCGATTTTCGCCAGAAGATATCCTTTGGGCAGACGACGCAGATCTGCTTCTTCCACACCGCCCAATGCCATCAGCACCGCAAAGTATACAATAAACGCCAGCAAAATGGACGGCACCAGCGCTGCAATGTTCACAGGCAGCAGAGCATAAATGCCCTGGTATACAAAATACGCACAAATTCCCATCAGAAAAGCCGCGCACAACGGTTTGAAAAATGTTTTCATCAGCTCCTGTTTATAGCGCAGGGTCCGTCTGGCCGCAATCTGGTTCAGCACGCACATCAGGAAAGAATAGACAACCATGGCAATGGAAAGCGCATACAGTCCCACATCCGTATAGAGCAGCAGCGCCACCAAAGCGCCGGTCTGCACCACCAGGGCGCCGGCCGCATTGATGACCGGCAGGTTGACTTTCCCCGCCGCCTGCAATACCCCGTTGGTAATGGTGGAAAGACTGTAAAATATAACGGTAACACTGATGGAAGAAAGCAGCATGGCCGCCTGATCCAGAGACGCCTTCTGCGGAAAGAGAAGTTCTGTCACCGGCCTGGCCAGGACAGTCAGCCCCACCGCCGAAGGAATGGCAATCAGCATGGTGGTGTGTACCGCCTCTGCAATCTTCTCCCGTACCTGTTTCATATCCCCCAGTGCAAAAGAGGAAGATACCGCCGGAATGATCGCCGCCGACATAGCCGAAGCCAGCGCAATGGGAACATTGGAGATGACCACCGCCTTTCCGGCAAAAATACCGTACATGGTGGCAATCTCCGCCTCTGCCATCCCCTTGATTTCCGACAGAATATTGGTATAAATCGTCTGGTTCAGGGAGGTACTGAAATTGTAAATAAAGGTGCTGAGAATGATCGGTGTCACCATACCGATAATCATGCCGAATATCTTTTTATAGGAATCCTCTGCATGTTCCGTATCTTTATGGATCCTTCGGCTGATCATCTTCCGGTTGAGCACATATACCCCGCACATAAACAGCAGCGCAATCAAAACGCCCGCGCCTGTTCCCAGGGCACTTCCCGCGGCACCATAAACAGCCCGTGTGGTATCAGACTCCCGCTCTGCCAGCGACACAAAGCCATAGGCGGCACCGATGCTCACCGCCGCATTCAATATCTGCTCCAGAATCTGGGACACCGATGTCTGCATCATAGTCCCATGGGCCTGAAAATATCCTCTGAGTACCCCCAGAAGCCCCGAAAAGAAAATCGTCGGGGCAAATACGCGAAGCACTGCGGCAGAGTTTTCCTTGACCAGAAACCCCGCGCAGAAAAATGTAAACAGGCTGGCAATCCCCCCGATGACCAGCACATAAATCAGCGCGCACTGAAATACCCTGTAAGCGTTTTTATATTCCCTGAGCGCCAGTTTCCCCGCAATCACTTTGGATATTGCGGAAGGTATACTGTAGGAAGACACCAGCAGGATAATGGTATAAAAGTTATATGCGGCGCTGTAATATCCGTTTCCCTCATCCCCGATAATGCTGGTTAAAGGACTCCGGTACAGAATACCGATAATCCTGCAGAGGATGCCTGCCGCCGCAAGAATTCCCGCCTGCAGGATAAACGCGTCTTTTTTCTTCTTTGTCGCCATAATCCATCCTATCTGTTATATCCGTCCGGCCGCATTAGGGAAATACCGGAACCATGGAAAGCCCTTCGCTCTCCGGAAGACCAAACAGCAGATTCATATTTTGCACGGCCTGCCCGGCCGCCCCCTTAACCAGATTATCCAGGGCGCCCATCATTATGACTCTTCCGGTCCTTGGGTCTGTCTTACAATTCACATCCACATAATTGCTTCCTTCCACCCATCTCGTCTCCGGGCAGATATTCTCCGGAAGTATGCGGATAAAGGTTTCATCCTCATAACAGGTATGATAAGCAGCACGGATCTCATCATCTCCCGGCAGACTGCCGTCCGCTTTCCTGCGCAGGGAGGCATAGGCCGTCACCAGGATGCCCCGGTTCATGGGCGCCAGATGCGGCGTAAAGCTCACCGTCACCGGCCTGCCCGCCCCATATCCGAGCTGCTGCTCTATCTCCGGCGTATGCCTGTGGGAAGCCACGCCGTAGGCTTTCATGTTTTCATTGACTTCGCAGAACAGGTTTGCCGTTTTGGCACCTCTTCCCGCACCCGATGTGCCGCTTTTGGCATCCACAATCAATGTATCCGGATCAATCAGCCCTGCTTTCACCAGAGGCCAGGCGGTTACAATGGAACAGGTGGTATAACAGCCCGGATTGGCCACCAGCCTGGCCTTTTTAATCTCCTCTCTGTTCAGCTCGCACAGCCCATACACAGCCTCTGCAAGATACTGGGGCGACCCATGGGAAATACCGTACCAGCTTTCGTATACATGCACGTCTTTCAGCCGATAGTCGGCGCTTAAATCCACAATCTTTGCCTTTTCCAGTATTCTGTCATTCAAAACGGAGGCCAGATACCCCTGGGGCGTCGCCGTAAAAATCACATCCGCCCGATCTGCCAGTTCTTCCAGATTATCGTCCAGACAACTGGCCTCCACAATTTCAAACATATTCCTGTAAATATCACCATATGCCTGCTCTATATAACTTCTGGAACCATACCAGACAATTTCCGTTTCTCTGTGCGCTGTCAATATCCGTACCAGTTCCGCCCCCGCATATCCGGTGGCGCCAATAATTCCTGCTCTGATCATATCAGTTCCTTTCTCCGGCCAGCCCCTCTGGACAGGCCTGTATTTTACGTTATTATCCACATAAATCTACTTTAATAATATAAACTAATAACCTGCCTCTGTCAATGTGCATAATTATACATATTAATTGTATATTTTTTCATTTTTTTAGCATTTTATTGAATATTTAATTAAATTGATAAAAAAACATGTATATTTTTTCACTTGCATTATGAATCTGTATGTTGTATATTAGGTGGAGGGAAAATATGCGGCCCTTTCCGCATAACAATACAACAGAAAATCTGGAATTTGAGGAGGTATTCATTATGAAAGAAAAAGTCGTTCTGGCTTATTCCGGTGGTCTGGACACCACCGCAATCATCCCCTGGTTAAAAGAGAATTTTGACTATGAGGTAATCTGTGTCTGCGTGGACTGCGGACAGGCCGAAGAACTGGACGGCCTGGAAGAACGCGCAAAGTTCTGTGGCGCAGCAAAGTTATATATCGAAAATGTGGTTGATGAGTTCTGTGACGAATACATCATTCCCTGTGTACAGGGACATGCTGTTTATGAAAACAAATATCTGCTGGGCACTTCCATGGCAAGGCCCCTGATCGCAAAGAAACTGGTGGAAATCGCCAGAAAAGAAGGAGCCACCGCCATCTGCCACGGCGCTACCGGCAAAGGCAATGACCAGATCCGTTTTGAACTGGGTATCAAGGCACTGGCGCCCGACCTGAAAATCATCGCTGCCTGGAGAAATGAAAAATGGACTCTGGACTCACGGGAAAGCGAAATAGAATACTGCAAGGCCCATGGTATTGATCTGCCCTTCTCCGCAGATTCCAGCTACAGCCGGGACAGAAACCTCTGGCATATCAGCCATGAAGGCCTGGAGCTGGAAGACCCTGCCAGCGAACCCGATTACGATCATCTGCTGGTACTGGGCGTCACACCGGAAAAAGCGCCCCAGGAAGGGGAATATGTAACTATGACCTTTGAACAGGGCATCCCCACATCTGTCAACGGTAAACAGATGAAAGTCAGCGATATTATCCGCACACTCAATGATCTGGGCGGCAAACATGGCATCGGTATCGTGGACATTGTGGAAAACCGTGTGGTTGGCATGAAGTCCAGAGGTGTCTATGAAACCCCCGGCGGAACCATTCTCTACGAAGCACATCAACAGCTTGAAGAACTGATTCTGGACCGTGACACATACCGTGAAAAAGAAGAAATGGGCAACAAACTGGCGCAGATTGTTTACGAAGGGAAATGGTTCACCCCCCTGCGCGAGGCAACCCAGGCCTTTATTGAATCCACCCAGAAGTATGTCACCGGAGAAGTGAAGTTCAAACTGTACAAAGGCAACATTATTAAGGCAGGAACCACATCTCCCTACTCTCTGTACAATGAAAGTATCGCTTCCTTTACCACCGGCGATCTGTATGACCACCATGATGCGGAAGGCTTTATCAATCTGTTCGGGCTTTCCTGTAAGGTACGCGCCATGAAAATGCAGGAAGCGGAAAAAAAGAACTGAGTTCGGACTGAGATGAGATAAGGAAAACACATGGACGTAATTTTAACGATTGCCGGTTATTTTGCCATCTTGAATATTCTGGGGCTGTCACTGATGGGAATCGACAAATGGAAGGCGCGCAAAGGCGCCTTCCGGATTCCTGAAGCCACACTTTTCATCATCGCCATCATTGGCGGCAGTGTGGGCTCCATTCTGGGCATGTATATCTTTCGCCATAAAACAAGGCACTGGTACTTTGTCTGGGGTATGCCCGCCATTCTGGCACTGCAGCTTTTATCTGTTTATCTTCTGACCCATTCCTCGCTGACTTTTCAGATCATGTAATGGGAATCCGGCGTTATCTTTTAACCATAGAAAAACGCCGGGCGAACGTTCTATTGTCATGAGTAACAGAAAGCACAGTTTACGAACGTTCCATTGTCATGAGCAACAGAAAGCACAGTTTACGAACGTTCTATATGTCATGAATAAGAGAAAGCACACTTTGTGATCATTCTATTTCCATGAATCAAAATGAGATGTTAAAAACGCCGGTTTTTAACATCTCATTTTGACAGCCCGTCTATGCCGTAATAATCACCCCGCCGTCGTTGGCATACATGCTGCTGACACCCGCCGTATCCAGAATCACGATTTCTTTTACCCTGGTCCTAGACTGCAGCAATTCTTTTACATATTCTGCCCGTTCCCGGCAATTACAATGGGTAATCATAATCCGCTTATGCTCCAGCCCGGCAACTTCCTTCTGAACATATTCAACGATTTTATTCAGGGCTTTCCTGATACCGATGGCCTGGCTTTTCTGTATAATAACGCCTTCGATGGCTGACATGACCGGCTTGATATTCAGTGTCTGCGCCACCACGGACTTGACCGCCGAAAGCCGCCCGTTTTTCCGCAGTGTCTCCAGATTATCCAACACAAAGTAGGTCATCATCTCATCGCGGTATGCATGCAGCCGCTTTTCTATCTCTGCAAATTCCAGCCCCGCTTCTTCCAGTTCCATAGCCAGCAGGCCGATCTGCGTCTGTCCGCAGCTTGCGGAGTGGGAATCCACCACGCAGATATCTTTCTGCCCGTACTGTTCCAGATACAACTGCCGTCCCAGCTGCGCGCTGTTATAGCTGCCGCTCAGATGAGAAGAAAGCGTCACAATATAAACATGGTCCGCCTCCGTATGACAGGCTTCCATATAACGCTCCGGAGACGGACAGGAAGATTTGGGACATTCGGGACACTGTGCCACCTTCTGCAGAAATTCCTTCTGGTCAAATGTCTCATCATCCAGAATATGATAGGAGCCCACTTCCAGACTCAACGGAACTCTTTCAAATCTCTGATCATTCTGCAATCCCTCCGGCAGTTCCCCACAACTGTCCAGTATAATTTTATAACCCATTTCTGCCTCCGCCTGTTCAACGTATCCAATATGCCGGTTGTTTCGTCTGTAAGAAAGTATTTCCCGGTTTTCTATTTTTATTGACAAAAGGGAAAACTTCCTGCCAGTCCGGGCAGCTTTCCGCATCAAGTTATTTCTCTTACCAGAAGTCTGCATTCGACATTTTGACACGTAGTTTTTATTACTACATTATCTTATCATGGGTCGGAAGTTCTGTAAAGGTGTTTTACCTCTTTCTAAAATTTTCATTGCAGCCAAACTACACCTTTGTTATACTTTCGTTAACAGAAAGGAACGGACTATGACAGCATATAAAATCACCGAACTGAAAAAATTTATGGGAAAACTCCTGGCAACAGACTGCTTTGATACGTTTTTGCTGAAAGAAGCGGTTATCACCACCTACAATACCTTTACCATTGACGGTCATCTGGAGAAAGGCTTTTTTTCCACGGAAGAATGGGAAGACCCCTCCATACGCCCCTATGAACTATCCTGCTGGTCAGATATCCGTCCCATCTGCTTTTCCCTGATCCGGGGCAAAAAAACACCCACCGGCATGAAATTCGTCCTCCATGTAAAACCGGATATACGGGAAAAGCTGATTGCGGGAAGTGAAGTCAATATTCCTGCCGGTTATGTGAAAGACTTTGTATTGACCATCCGCTATGACGGGCTTACCATGACCTGTATCACCGGTGTCTCCTTCTCCGGTTTCCTTCCGGATAAAACGCCGGAAAAACTATGGGACGAGGCATTTGGGCGTTTTCTTGTGAAAAGGGAGATTTCTTTTGAGATGTAAATTCGCTTTGCGCACGTTCTATTGTCAGAACAAAAGTATGCTTCTCACACTCTCGCGTTCAAATGTTCCTGAAAGCACAGCTTTTGTTCCCCGCGCGAAGCTGCGCATCCCTTTTGTTTCATAGGATGCACTTTCCTATGATAATGAAAAAAGGGTGTATCCTCTCTCTGAGGGTACACCCTTTTATGCATGATACTCAAAGTGCACCCAGCGTGCCTTTGATTGTTCATAACGTTCGAAAGTCTGTTTTCGATTGTATTAGCGATCCGATTTGCCCGGCAGATTAAGCCTTTCCGTTGCTGCCCAGTACGTCTGTAATCTTGTGAGCCACTACGTCTTTTACATACTGACGGCCCACTTTGAGATATTCTCTGGGGTCAAATTTAGCGGGATCATTCCACATAACTTCTCTGATACCTGCTGTCATAGCAAGACGCAGATCGGAGTCAATGTTGATCTTGCATACTGCGGAACGTGCAGCCTCACGAAGCATGTCTTCCGGAATACCGATAGCGTCTGCAAGGTTGCCGCCGTTTGCCTGGATAATCTTCACATAATCCTGAGATACGGAAGATGCGCCATGAAGAACAATGGGGAAATTAGGAAGTTTCTTGGTGATTTCTTCCAGAATATCAAAACGAAGCTGCGGTTTCTGACCCGGTTTGAATTTGAATGCACCATGGCTTGTACCGATAGCGATTGCCAGAGAGTCAACACCTGTACGGTCAACAAATTCTTCAACTTCACCAGGCTGTGTATACTGTGCATCGTCGCTTGCTACCTTTACGTCATCTTCAACGCCTGCAAGTTTGCCCAGCTCAGCTTCCACTACTACGCCCTTGTCATGCGCATACTCAACTACTTTCTTCGTGATGGCAATATTCTCATCAAAAGAATAATGGGAAGCATCGATCATAACAGATGTAAATCCACCGTCGATACAGGACTTGCAAATATCAAAATCTGCGCCGTGATCCAGATGAAGAGCAATCGGAATATCGTTCAATTCCAGCGCTGCCTTTACAAGATGTACCAGATATTCGTGCTGTGCATATTTTCTTGCGCCTGCAGAAACCTGAAGGATAATCGGGGAGTTCAGCTCACCTGCTGCTTCCGTAATACCCTGTACGATCTCCATGTTGTTTACATTGAAAGCGCCGATTGCATAATGCCCTTCATATGCTTTCTTAAACATTTCTTTCGTTGTTACCAATGCCATATTCGCGTACCTTCCTTTCGATCTTGGTAAATTTTTGATAATTTAACCTTCCTTGTTTATTTTAAACTTTTTGCACCATTTTGTCCATATCAAACTGTTACATATTTTCAGGAGATATTTTGTAGTTCCTGTCCACTCCCATCCCGCCCCGAAAACAGGCCCGTGCATTGGCTGCCTGTGGCATGTACCCTATCCCCTTCCGGATGTTTCTGCATAAAATAGCAAAAACAATTCCAAATAACGAAAGGAAACGAATGCAGATGCAAACACCAACACCCCGTCTGACATTTACCAAACTTCTGGACAACAACACCCCTGCCGCCACCGCCTGGGTAACGGGAGGCGCGGCATATCCACAAATCAGCGGACTTGTGAAATTCTACCGCACACCCTACGGCGGCACCCTGGTGGAAGCGGAGATTTTCGGGCTTCCCAATATCAACATCCAAAATTCCACAGACTATTATGCCATGCACATTCACGAAACGGGGGACTGTTCCGATTCCTTCAGCCACACCGGCGGACATTACAATCCTACCACGCAGCCACACCCCTTCCATGCCGGCGATCTCATGCCGCTCTTAGCCAATCAGGGATATGCATGGATGTCCTTTTATGACAAACGTATCTCACCGGATGAACTGCCTGGGCGATCCGTAATCATCCATGCAGGGAGAGACGATTTCACCTCTCAGCCCGCTGGAAACGCGGGGGACAAAATCGCATGCGGCGTTATACAGCCCCTCTGACCGCCTTCCAGGCTTCCAGTTTCCGGTTCAGCTTACTGTAAATCCGCGCCTGAAACCAGGGTTCTGTGGAAGCTTCCACCGCTTTATCCGGCGTAAACCAGGCCACGCCGCTGTTTTCATCCGGTTTCACCGACAATGCAGCGCCATCATCCGCCTGTAAGAGATACGTCACATTCAGATGCAAATGGGACGGCACATAGGCTCCTTTCTTCTCATGGCCGTCCACAGTCAGTATCTCCAGGGAAAAAATATCTTCGGAAAGCGGCAATACCTGCGGGATGCCGCTTTCTTCCCTGACTTCCCGCACTGCCACCGCCAGCAGATCCATATCCCCATCCGCATGACCGCCCAGCCAGGACCAGGAATCATAAATATTATGATAGGCCATGAGTACTTTGTCCCCCGCCGGGTTTACCACCCAGGCCGACGCCGTCATATGGGCCGCTTTGTTCTCACGCAGGAAAATATTCTCCTGGGACAGAGCCCTGAGCAGCTCTGTCCGGTCTGCCGCTTCCTGCTCATTCCATGGCCTGTATTGTCTGATCTGCTCCATCAGTTTCTCTCTTTGTTCCATCACCGTCTCCTTTATACGTCCGTATCCTGCCAGCCTTTGCACACATCCACCCAGTCGGCAAATCCCGAACAGTGTTCCAATTCCGGTATGGTCAGCTCAATGGCGCTGTTGCTGCTGCCACAGGCCGGAAATACGGTTTCAAACCGCTGCAGGGACCGGTCCAGATACACCACAACCCCCGAATTCACACCAAAGGGGCAGACACCTCCCACATCATGTCCGATCCGTGGTGCCACTTCCTCCCTGGGCAGCATCTTTGCCTTTGTCCCGAAGCGGCGCTTATATCCGGCATTGTCCACTTTTGCATCCCCTGCCGTCACAATCAGTATCGTATCCTCTCCTGCTACAAAGGACACTGTTTTGGCAATCCGTGCAGCCTCACAGCCCACTGCCTCCGCCGCCATCTCCACCGTGGCGCTGGATTCCGAAAATTCCAGAATCCGCCCTTCCATTCCATATTTTTTCAAATGCTCTGTTGCCCGCTGAATTGACATGGGTCTGCCCTCCTGTTATACAAACGAATCATCTGATTCCCATACCTTTGCCCTAACCATAAACGCTTATCTGATTCCTGACCTTTCGCCCCGGTCACAATCCATCTTCTGTTTCCCCGGCTATCGCCCCGGTCACAATCTCCCTGGCCTTATCTGCCCGTCTCCTTTTTAAAGGCAGTAATACATTGCAAAAACGGTTCCCCATATTTTTCAAACTTATATTCGCCCACACCGGAAACCGTCAGCATTTCACTTTTGGTTACCGGCTTGACAATGCACATATGTGTCAATGTCTTATCCGAAAAAACGATGTAGGGAGGCACCTGCGCCGCTCTTGCCAGTTCCATACGCAGACGCCGGAGTCTTTCAAACAGCGTTTCCTCTTTTTCGGAAAAATCCGTATCAGCAGGCAGGCCATAAGATTTTCTTTTCTTTTTCCCCGCTTCCTGGGTTTTGGCTGTTCTCTCCACCTCCCTGGCCAGCTTCATCATGATCCGTTCCTCCTGATCCGGAACGTCTGCTGATTTCTCAGTCAGCTTTACCACCGCATAGGTGTCACCGGTTACAAAGAGGTATTCCTGCAACTGGAGGTGGTTCAACACCTGACGGAGGCGGTATATGGGTACTTTTTCCAAGGTGCCGTAATAGGGGTTTTTATCCATGCCATAGTCCCGGATCTTTGCTGTCCTGGCGCCCCGGACTGTATCCAGGATGACCGTCACGCCGTACCGCTGGTGGCTTGTCCGAATACAGCCCAGCAGGGCAGTTGCAATATCCGTTACATCCACTTCCTCAAACTGAGTCAGACAGTTGGAACAGTTTCCACAGTAATTGCTTCCATATTCCCCAAAATACTGCAAAATATAGTCCCGCAGGCATTCGTTTGTAAAGCAGTAAAAGGTCATCTTTTTCAGCCGCTGTCTGTCCCGCTCCATCACAATGGCCCTGGTCACTTCATCCAGCTCCTGATTGTCCTGGTTGTGCTCAATAAACAACTGATTGGTTACCACATCCTGTCCGCTGTAATACAGAATACACTGGGCAGGCCCGCCGTCCCGTCCGGCCCGTCCCGCTTCCTGGTAGTAGGATTCCGGATTTTTGGGCATGCCATAGTGGAGTACAAAGCGCACATTACTTTTGTCGATTCCCATACCAAAAGCATTGGTGGCCACAATCAGGGGGATCCTGTCATAAATAAAATCGTCCTGGTTCTTCCGCCGTTCTTCATCGGATAACCCCGCATGGTATCTCGTCACCGAAAAGCCGTCTTTGATCAGCCGTTCACAGACTTCTTCCACATGTTTCCTTGTGAGACAATATATAATACCGCTTTCCTCCCGGTGGGTTTCCAGATAATTTCTCACCGCCCCATACCGGTCCTTTACTGCCATCACACCAAAATACAGGTTACTGCGGTCAAAACCTGTAGTCATAACCGTGGGATCGTGCAGTTGCAGAATATCAATGATATCGTCCCGCACTTCTGTTGTGGCCGTGGCCGTAAAAGCGCTGAGTATGGGGCGCTTTGGCAACTGCCCGATAAATTCCACGATTTTCAGATAACTGGGCCGAAAATCCTGCCCCCACTGGGAAACACAATGCGCCTCGTCCACCGCCACCATGGCAATCTTCGTATGTAAGGCAAAATCCAGAAACTCCGGTGTAACCAGCCGCTCCGGCGCCACATAAATAATCGGATAGCGGCCCGCTCTGGCATACCCAAGGGCTTTCATATACTGCCCCGGTGTCAGGGAACTGTTCAGAAACGCCGCATGGATCCCTGCCTGATTCAGGCTTCCCACCTGGTCCTTCATCAACGAGATCAGCGGAGAGATAACCAGCGTAATCCCCTCCAGCAACAACGCCGGAATCTGGTAGCACAGCGATTTTCCGGCTCCCGTGGGCATAATCCCCAAAGTGTCCTTTCCTTCCAGTATACTGTCAATCAACGTCTCCTGGGCATGACGGAACGTATCGTATCCGAAATGCTTTTTCAATATTTCGTATTTATCCATATATTTTCTCTGCTATCTCCGGTCTACTTCACTCTCACCAGATTATACCACCATGGGCCGGTATCCTCAAGGACTTATACCGGAAACAGGCGGCAAAAAGCCTCCCATGAATATAAATCGATATGTGTGAAAACGCTGCCATATTCTTGACAGGACTCATCTGTCATTATATAATGCCCTCAATTACAGACTGTAAAAATCATCCATTCAGAGACTATTGTTATGAATCACAGATAATCTATCATATGAATTCGATACTGACTGATACTAAGATCTATGAAATCCTCTCTGTCGTAGAGGAAATACCGAAAGGTAAGGTCACAACCTATGGCCGGATAGCAGAAATAACCGGTCGTGAAAAAAACGCCCGGCTTGTGGGAAAAGTGTTAAGTATGTCTCAATACTACGGAACATATCCACGCCATCGGGTAGTAAAGCAGCTTTTGTTCCGCGCGCGAAGCTGCGCATCCCTTTTGTTTCCGCACTTTCCTATGAAGAAAAAATGCCTGTGGGACTGTCAGGCATAACCTTCCTGTTCCACAGGCACAGGCAATACAGGCAATGGCTGCATTGCACATGCAACAATCATAGAAATAACACTTTGTACCGGTTTTTGATGGATTCTTATTCTATCTTTCAGGAGACACAATGTATTATACAGCTCACTACAATTCACCGCTGGGCGGCATAACGCTTGCCAGCGACGGCAATTCCCTGACGGGCCTGTGGTTTGACGGCCAGAAATATTTCGGCAGCACCCTTTTGGAAGAACACCGTCCCGGAGAACTGCCCGTCTTTGAACAGACTGCCCGTTGGCTGGATATATATTTCAGCGGAAAGGCCCCTGTCTTCATTCCGCCGTTGCATATGCAAACCACCCCGTTCAGGAAACTGGTATGGGACATTCTGCTGACCATCCCCTTTGGAAGTACCATGACCTATGGAGAAATTGCAGACACAGCCGCAAAACAGATGGGACGCACCCATATGTCCCCCCAGGCAGTGGGCGGCGCTGTGGGACACAACGCCATTTCACTCATTATCCCCTGCCACAGAGTTATGGGAACAGATGGCAGCCTGACGGGTTATGCCGGTGGAATTGATAAAAAAGCAAAGCTGCTTGCTCTTGAAAAAAGCAATCTTTTGTCTTTTACACAATCCCCTGTGCGGTCATAGCGTCAGCCACTTTCAAAAAGCCTGCAATATTAGCGCCTGCCACATAATTTCCTTCCATACCATACTTCTTAGCCGCATCATCCAGGTTATGGAAAATATTTACCATAATATGTTTCAACTTACCGTCCACTTCCTCAAAGGTCCAGCTCAAACGCTCGCTGTTCTGGCTCATTTCCAGTGCGGAAGTAGCCACACCGCCTGCATTTGCTGCCTTGCCGGGTGCAAAGAGCACACCTTTTTCCTGCAGATATTCTGTCGCATCCATGGTCGTGGGCATATTGGCACCTTCTGCCACAGCAATACAGCCATTTGCCACAAGCGCTTTGGCATCTTCCAGATGCAGCTCATTCTGTGTAGCGCAGGGAAGAGCAATATCACACTTCACACCCCATACGCCTCTGCCTTCATGATATTCCGCACTGGGTCTTGCCTTCGCATACTCTGTCAGACGTGCCCGCTTCACCTCTTTCACCTCTTTGAGCAGCGCCACATCAATCCCCTCTTTATCAAATACCCAGCCGGTGGAATCGGATACTGTCACCACTTTTGCACCGAGCTGTTGTGCCTTCTGGGTCGCATAAATAGCCACATTGCCGGAACCGGATACCACCACCGTCTTACCGCTGATGTCATGGCCATTACACTTTAACATCTCTTCAGTCAGATAAAGCAGACCATAACCGGTTGCCTCCGTTCTTGCCAGTGAGCCGCCATAGGAAAGCCCTTTCCCTGTCAGCACGCCTTCATATACACCACGAATTCTCTTATACTGACCAAACATATAGCCGATTTCCCGTGCGCCTGTTCCGATGTCACCGGCAGGCACATCCGTATCAGCGCCTATGTATTTGTTCAGCTCTGTCATAAAACTCTGGCAAAATGCCATCACTTCCCTGTCAGATTTTCCCTTGGGATCAAAATCGGAACCGCCTTTGCCGCCGCCGATAGGAAGCCCTGTCAGAGAATTTTTAAAAATCTGTTCAAAACCCAGGAATTTGATAATCCCCAGATTCACAGAAGGATGCAGACGCAAACCACCCTTATAAGGCCCGATAGCACTGTTAAACTGTACACGGAACGCATTGTTCACATGTACCTGCCCCTGATCATCCACCCAGGGAACACGGAACAGAAGCTGCCGCTCCGGCGTCACAAGCCGCTCCAACAATGCATCTTTTTTATATGCCTCTTCATTGGCCTCGATGACCACACGCAGAGATTCCAGAACTTCCTTCACTGCCTGATGGAATTCCGGCTGGGCAGGATTCTTCTCCACCACCTGATCAATCACTTCATCTACATACGACATAATATCTCCTCCTTCAAATTGTATACACGTATAATTGTTTTAATCCATCTAGTATTATATAACGACATTTTCCGGATGGCAAGCACTTTATTCAATTAAACTGCAAAAGAAACGAAAGTAGGTTACAATTCACACCCACGCCAGATTTCGCACCCATTTACAACTATTTCGGTGTGAATTGCAACAACTGATGCACACAAAATGCTACAAAACGCGCATTTTGGCACTGGCTCCGACGCCCTGCAGCAAGTGCATGGCGCGGGTGTGAAAAGTAACGAAAGTAGCATTTTCTACGCAAAACACCACAACAGCCAGAAACAACCGAATACACGCTTTACAAACTTACTATTGTCATAAACACTAAAGAATACACACTTTGCGAACTTTCCATTGTCATGAATCCCCCACACACTCCCGCAATATCTACAACTCCCCGAACCACTCCCCCCTTCCACAACAACAGAAAACACCTACATAGCGCCTGCCAATCACCAGCCGGTGGAGACGGTAAGAGAGCCACAGACAGGCTTTGGAAGGCGTTTTTAGCTGAGATGAAATCCACTTTTTACGGAAACTTAGGCGCGACGGCTTTCCGGAGCGCCTTAGTTGTAGTTAAAAGTTAGTTCATCTCAGCGTTGCCTGGGCCTGCCTGTGGTTCTCTTACCGTCTCCACCGGCGTCGCCCCCTCCCCTCCTTACAAAAACTTCCTCAACTGCCTGATATTACACTCCTCAAAATCCATAAACTCCCTTGCCATTTCCACCGCCTCGCCCCCTGCATTTTCATATTTATGCAATGACTGGCAAAGTCTGCTGATTTTTCTGCTGCTCTCCTGTATAATCAGTTCCGCAATATGGCTTGTGCTTGTGTTGAGCAGCGTATCCTTATGAATATTGCCTGCGACCAGCATCTCTTCCACCACATTGGAACGCGCCGGCTCCAGATGGGCGGACAGGAGTTTCTCTGCTGCCTGATTGCGCAGCTGGGAATATTTTAATGACTGTCTGGAAAGCTGCAGAGCCAGGGCATCATCATACGTTTTTCCGGCGATTGTGTCCACGGCTTTCATTGCCAGCTCCGCATTTTTCTGTACGTCCCGAAATACCTGAATATCTTCCCGTCTCATATGATTGACCATTCCTTTTTTTGCATACAGTATTCCCAAAATCATACAATGGTATGCAATATATCACAAAAACAGGATTTCCGGCAAATCCGTGGAACAGGGCTTATCCTGGCAGAGAGGTATAAAGAGCATTTCCATTTGAGCACTCTGCAGAGAAAGTACGCTTTGTGAACTTTCTGTTGTCACGAAAAAAGACACCGCCTGAGCGATGTCTTTCTCACTTACTCTACAAATTCTGTTTTTACATAACCGGTCTTTCCGTCATATTTGACTTTACACCAGCCATCTGCCTGCTGCATCACCAGTTCCAGTTGTTCGCCTGCATAAATCACACCCAGGCGCTCGCCGCTTTCATTTGCGGAAGAACGTACATTGACGGTTGTCTTGGCCGTAACTTTGCCGTCTGTTCCTACAAAGCCGCCACCGCCTGAAGAAGTATTTTCCTGTTCAGTCTCTTTCGGCTTCTCTGTCTCCTGATTTTCTGACGGAGTATTGGACGCCGTCTCCTGGGATGTATTTACGATATCCGCCAAATATTCTGACTTGATAAAGGCTTCTTTTCCCTCAAACTGGATTTTGCTCCATCCGTTTTCTTTCTTTTCTACCAGCGGAAGACGCATGCCTTTTTCCGCTTTGCCAACCTTATCGGCCATTTCACTGTCCGAACTTCTGACATTGACCGTATCAATGGTCTCGACTTCCGTTACCCTGGCTTCCTGTGGGGTCTCTTCAACAGGTTCCGGGGGCTGCTCCTGTGTTTCAGTTTCAGTCTCGGCTTCACTGCCGTCTCCCTCTGCCTGAGCGGCTGCTTCCTGTTGTTCGCTCTCGGCAAGGGACTGCGCCACTTCCTCACTGATCCGGTCATTGAAACCGCTGATAAACTCATCCAGCGCTTCGTCACCTGCAATCGCCTTATTGTACTTGGCCTGCACGGTGGTACACAGATTGGCTACATCATCCTGTGCGGAAAGTCCGTTGAAATATTGCAGTACGTTGTCATCCAGATCGCCTTCGTAAATATAATAGGAGCCGTCCTCATTTTTATAAACTACAAATGTGTTCAGTGACGGCACCGGCGTTTCGTAATCATAAAACTTTACTTCCTGGTAGGCATAGACGATGTAAGAATCCTCTGCCTGACCTTTTTTCGTATAACAGGTAATATTGTTATACCGGTCAATGTAATTACTCTTTTTCTGGATTCCCAGTTTATCTACATCGCTGATATAGTTGATCAGCTTCTCCAGCTTCTCTATATCGGCATCTTCCAGGGCCGCATAGTAACTATTCATCAACTCATTTACTGCGGCTACCGCATTCTCTTCCAAAGGTACATCCGGCACTGAAACAGACTCCGCCGTTTCTTCCTCCGTCCCTTTCTGTGTATGGAGCAGGGAAACACCCACCAACAGGCCGATCAATACGACCACTGCTACGGGAACGGATATTTTTCTGTTTTGAATTGTCCAGTCTCTCGCCGCTTCCAGGGCCAGAAGGACTCTTTGCTTCCATCCATCCGAATTCAAATCCATATTTCCTTCTATCCTTTTTTTGTCAGAGTGATGTAAAATGCACCCGACAGGAATCGAACCTGCATTAAAGGCGTCGGAGGCCTTCGTTCTATCCGTTAGACTACGGGTGCAGAGAAAAGTTATTACAAACTTATCACAAATTTATTACATCACTCTGACCGATTATATCATAGCTTTTCTGAATTGTCCAGTATTAAAATTTTTTCTTTTTTTCTGTCATAAAAATAGACCGAATCCGTGAGCACTTCTTCCGGGTATACTTGTGTCCGGTTTATACTGCGCACGATTTCCCGAAACCCCCATGCCTCCAGTCCCCTCCTCTCCGGCACCAGGATCACCTCATGTACGGAACATGGCAGAATATAAAAATCCTTTCCTGTCCGGGCGGCAAAATCTGCCAGTATTTTCGGATACAGAATGCATCCTGCCCCGTACTGTCTCTGCCTGTTTGTCAGTAGATACATATATGCGTCTTCCCGCTCTTCATATGACTCTCCTGTCGCTCTTTTCACTTCCTGGCGCAAATCCACCAGGTCTGCCGGCAGGATACATGGCGTATTCTTCTCTGCCAGCGCCAGCAGTTCCTTTTTGTCAATCCCCCACATATGGCATGTTCTGTTGTTGACCAGGACTGACGTATTTCCCAGACGGTCATGAATCAGGCGGATATAACATACAATGGCCATATCCAGAAAAGGGACATGGGGTGTTTCACGCAGCAGTTCTCTGTTGGCTTCATAACCAATGAGTTTATAGGCAACTCTGTCCCTGACTTGTTCAAAATCACATAGAAACTGTGTATCCACAGTCCCTTCTATTTTGCAACGCTCATACACACCCACGATTTGCTGCATAATATCTGACAGCGGCTCTCCGTCCAGATAGCTCTGATACAGCTCCTCCATGTAAATTGTGGGAGAAATATTGGAATCTTCATATGTAATTGTGAGGCCACAGTATAGAATGCCATTGTTCTTTTTCACCTGTGTTATTTTAATTTTGTATTGTTCCCCATAATGCCGGGACAGGCCATTGACGAGTTTTTTAAGAAAATTCTGATATGTTGTCATATGACAGGGTTCACCTTTCTGATAAGATTTGTTGTTCATTAGATTTGCTTTAATAACATTTGTTTTGATAACATACGATATTTAATATCTGTTATTTGAAATGCTGTTCCTGAAGTGCTATTTCTGAAATACTTGTTTTTGAAATGTCTGTTTCCGGAATATTGGCTTCTTGCAACGCCGGCTTCTGAAACACCTGTTTCCGAAACATTCCTTTCTCTCTGTAATACCGTTTCATGCAAAAAAGACAATAGAACCAACTCTATTGTCTTAAAAGCCCAAAATTCTTATACTCTTGACAGATATTCTCCCGTTCTTGTGTCAATTTTGATTACATCGCCAATTTCCACAAAGAGGGGAACCAGTACATTGGCGCCGGTTTCCACGGTAGCGGGTTTGGTGGCGCCTGTGGCAGTATCTCCTTTAAAGCCGGGTTCTGTTTCCGTAATGGCCAGCTCTACAAACAGAGGCGGCTCAATGGCAAATACATTGCCGTTATGGGAACATACCTTAACCATCTCATTCTCTTTTACAAATTTCAGTGTGTCACCGATGGTTTCCTGATTGAGGGCAATCTGATCATAGGTTTCCACATCCATAAAGTTGTACAGATCTCCGTCGGAGTATAAATACTGCATGTCCTTTCTGTCAATGCGCGCCTGCGGGCATTTTTCTGTAGGTCTGAAAGTCTTTTCCACCACGCCGCCGCTCTTGATATTTTTCAGCTTGGTTCTGACGAAAGCTGCGCCCTTGCCGGGTTTTACATGCTGGAATTCAATAATCTGATAAATGTTATTATCTAACTCAATGGTAATGCCATTTCTGAAATCACCTGCAGAAATCATATTCTGATCCTCCTAAAATTTTCACGTTATAATTCCCATATAGTGTAAACCATATTCTGCTCTTTTTCAACTACTTTTTATCAATTAAAGCGCAAATTCCGTCAATGGCCATCAGATACCCTTCCAGCCCGTGTCCGTATATCTGGTCGTCACAGACTTCCCGCGTTACCGAAATCCTGCGGAATTCCTCCCGTTTTGTAATATCCGAAATATGAATTTCTATCTTGGGCATGGGAACGGATGCCAGCGCGTCACGGATGGCGTAACTGTAATGTGTGTACGCTCCGGGGTTTATGACAATTCCTTCTGTCCCGTCGCTGTAGGCATCCTGTATCCGGTCTATGAGGGCACCTTCATGATTGCTCTGGAATACTTCGATCCGGCATCCCTTCTCCTCCCCTTTTTTTGCAATCATCCCCAGCAGGGTATCATAATTCTGTGTACCATAAACAGATTTTTCCCTGATACCGAGAAAATTGATATTGGGTCCGTTGATCACAAGAATTTTCATTTCGTTTTCTCCTCTATTTCCTCCAGAATGACATCAAAAGACTTCCCGTCCACTGCAACGGTCACGTCTGCCCCTTCCCGGTAGGCCCCTTCCCGCGCCGCCAGCAGTTCCCGTATACGGCTGAGGGGATCCTCACACTGCAGCAGGGGTCGGCTTGTATCGTCCCGCAGACGTTCATATACGGTTTCGGGGGAAACCTTCAGATAGACCACTGTGCCCAGCGCTTTCAGAAGCGGCCTGTTTTCCGCCCTGACCGGCAGTCCGCCGCCGGTGGAAATAATCTGCGGCTCTTTCAGACCGGCCAGTTTTCTGAGCATCTGTGTTTCCATCTTCCGGAAAACTTCCTCTCCGTCCTGCGCAAATATATCCGAAATCGCTTTCCCCTGTTCCCGTTCAATGAGCCTGTCCGTGTCCGCAAAGGCACGGCGCAGACGGTAGGACAGCCGGATTCCCACACTGGTTTTCCCGCTGCCCATAAATCCGGTTAAAATTATATGTTTCATATCACGTTTGTCTCTTCTCTGAGTATTTGTATGATTCTGTTCGTCTCCGCCTCGTCCACCTTCACGCCATTCCACAGTTCATACGCATGAACGGCCTGATAGGCCAACATTTTCAGCCCGTTATACGCTTTGCCTCCATGGGCCCTGACAAGCTGCATAAACCGGGTATCGCCGGGCCGGTAAATCAGGTCATACCCTGTATGTATTTTTTCGTAAAATCCTTCCTCACGGATAACCACTTCCTCCGTGTGGGGATACAGGCCCACACTGGTTCCCTGCACTGCCAGATACTGCCCTTTTGGAATCTCTTCATGTGCGGCCAATGCCAGCCCATGGACACAGTCTCTGCCAAACGCATCGTTTACCTCGCGGGCGATCTGCACCGCACGTTCCGGCGTCCGGTTCAGCAGCCACACTTCCCTGGCGCCAGCATGGGCGCAGAGAAACGCCACCGCCCTTGCGGCGCCGCCCGCCCCCAACACAACCACCGACTCACCGGACAGCTCGATACCGTCCGTGCGCATAGCGCTCTGTAAGCCGGTCATATCGGTATTGTACCCCTTATAGCCATCCCCACAGCGTACCAGCGTGTTCACCGCTCCGATCTTCTCTGCCAGTTCATCCACTTCCACCAGCCAGGGAATCACCGCGCTCTTGTGAGGCACTGTTACATTCAGTCCCATCAGGTTCAGGGCACGGGCTCCTTTTACCGCTTCACCTACCCGGTCCGGTTCCACGGAAAAGGGGACATACAAAAGATGATGGCCCAGATCCTCTGCCAGCATATTGTGAATCAGCGGAGACAGGGTATGTTCCACAGGATACCCCATCAGTCCGCAGACCCTGGTTCTGCCATCTATACGCATTATGACCTGCCCCTTTCTTTCTTGTAAAAATACAAAACGATTTTTTCAAAGAAACGTTTGATCACGATCTGTATCTCTTCCCTGGGATGGATGGGCTGCACCAGATAAGTCAAAATCCCCACTTTCTTTGCGCCCCATACATCCGTAAAAAGCTGATCGCCTACAAACAGTGTGGTATCCGGTCCGGTTTTCATCCGCTTCATGGCTTTCTGATAGCTCTCAGGAAAAGGTTTGTTCGCCTTATGGATATAAAGGCACCCCACTGCATCACAAAACGTCTTTACCCTGGGCTCCCGGTTGTTGGAAAGCATCATCACCCGAAAACCAATCCCCTGCAGGCGCCTGATCAGGGCTTTGCTCCGCCCATCCGCAGGCGCGCCATGGGGCACCAGTGTATTGTCAATATCAAAGATAATTCCCCGCCGGCCCCCTGCGTACAGTTCTTCATATGGGATGTTATATGCGGAATCCACATACACATCCGGATAAAACCTCTGTAACATTCCGTTCCCTTTCTATTGCCGCTTGGCCATCATCCTGACCAGTTGATAAAATTCTTCTTTGTATTCATCATCCGTCTCCAGGCCGGCGTATGTATCCATAATACCGTCCAGTGTGGCTGTCCCTTTATAGGGGCTGTCGGATAAAATCATGGCAAATTCCGCCACAAGAGACGCGAACACGAAATCATCATCCGGCGTCTCTGTCCAGTCCCGGGTGCTCACCGTAAAAGAGAGCTGCCAGGACTGGCTTTCACCGGGATTCTTATAGCGGACACTCACTGTGGCAAACTCATCGCTATAGGGATCCTCTTTTTCTGTTTTCTCCTGCTTTTGCTGATATTTCAGACCCGATTTTTCCCCGCCGCCCACAGGGGTTATTTCATACAGGGCCACAATGCTGTGCCCCGCGCCGATTTCCCCGGCATCTTTTGTATCATCCTGAAAATCTCTGTCGTCCAGCATTCTGTTTTCATAGCCGATGAGACGATAGGCGTCCACATTGGACGGATTGAATTCCACCTGCAGCTTTACGTCATTGGCCACGGTAACAAGCGTGGCGCCCATTTCCTCCACCAACACCTTCCTGGCTTCAAAGAGAGAGTCTATGTACGCATAATTGCCATTGCCGCAGTCCGCAAGCCGCTCCATATTGTGATCCTTTAAATTACCTGTTCCAAAGCCCAGCACGGACAGATACACGCCGCTTTCACGCTTCTTTTCCACCAGCCGCTCCAACTCGTCCGGCTGGGAAATGCCAATGTTCAGATCTCCGTCCGTGGCTATGATAATCCGGTTATTTCCCCCTTCGATAAAACTTGCCTCCGCAAGCCGATACGCTTTTTGTATGCCTCCCTCGCCATTGGTACCTCCGTCCGCATACAGACTGTCCAGCGCCCGGCAGATTTTGGCTTTTTCATTGCCCTTTACCCCTTTGATGACTGTCTCCACGCCGTTGGCATATGTGATAATGGACACAGTATCCCGTTCACTGAGGGTACTTACCAGCTCTTTAAAAGATTTTTGTAAAAGAGGCAGCTTATCCGCATCCGACATGGAACCGGAGACATCCAGCAAAAAGACCAGATTGTTGTCGGGTGCTTCACTCATATCAATTTCTTCCGTGCACATGCCCACCATCATCAGCAAATGCCCTTCCTGCCATGGGCAGGGCGCGATATGGGTCGTCACGCCAAACAAATCCCCGTCTTTTGGTGCATCCAGATCATAGGAAAAATAATTGATAAATTCTTCCGCCCGGACTGCGTCCGGATGTATTTCATCCGGCCCGTATCCATCCTCAATCATCCGGCGGACATTGGCATAGGAAGCCGTATCCACATCCGCTGAAAAAGTGGACAGAGGAGAATCTTCCGTATTGCAGAATCCGTTTTCCGGCGCCTTTTCATATGCCTCTCCCCCAGGCGCATACCCATACGCATAGTCCTGCCTCTGGGTCCCGGAGGCACCACTGTCTCCCTCATATGCCGGCGCCTCCGCCCCATAATCATTCCCACTCCCCGAAGCGGCCCCGCACCCTGTCAGCAACAAGACAGATAAGGCCACGGCCCCTGCTCTCATCCAGGGTCTGCTGTTTCCCATTTCCCCAATTTTCTTTCCCATCCTTTTCCTCCCCTGATGCATACACGCCAAAGTCTCTCCCGGCTTCCCCGCCGCAGCACGGCTTCGGCTACTCCAGCACTTTCTTGAGTTCTTCCAGAAACGTGTTGACATCCCTGAATTCCCTGTAAACAGACGCAAACCGCACATAGGCTACCGCTTCCAGGCTTTTCAGCTTGTTCATCACCAGTTCACCCACCACCTGGCTGGGCACTTCCTTTTCTTCCAGATTGAAAATTTCCGTCTCCACTTCATCCACAAGTTGTGTAATCGCACTGGCGCTCACCGGCCTTTTATGACAGGCTCTGAGCACCCCCGCCTCAATTTTGGAACGGTCATAGGTTTCCCGGTTGTTATCTTTTTTAATAATAATGACAGGGATGGTTTCCACTTTTTCATAGGTGGTAAACCGTTTGCCGCATTCATCACACATCCGGCGCCTTCGGATGGAATTGTTCTCTTCCGCCGGCCTGGAATCAATCACCCGCGTATTATCATGACCACAGAACGGACACTTCATAGTATCCTCCCTTCCGGCGGCCATACACCTTTTCCGGAAACCGACATACAATGTGGAAAAGGGAAAATGGTCGCGCCATGTTATTTTCATGTTTTCAGAAAAAAGAAGTTATCAATATCAGAAACTGTCAGAAGATCGGGAATGTTGTGGACATGGAATTTGATGAATGCACCGGTCAGATACAGAAAATCGTCATATCGGAAGGCTTTCATTTCTGCCGTCTCTTTGAAGGCAACTCCGATATTGTTATCTGCTACAGAGACATCAAACAGATCGGTCCCGACATCATCCTTGTAGACCTGTGCTGCAATACGTAAAACGGCTCTGCTTTACGACGGCTGTATGCATCTGCTGCTCCATTCCGGCCCCAGATTCCCTTCCCGGTAATGTTTCCTGCAGAGCGCCGTATACTTATCATTGCCGCCCAGACATACCTGCTCTCCTTCCCGGATCACTTTGCCCTCTTCCGTAAATCTCACATTACAGGTCGCCCCCTGTCCGCACCAGCAGACCGTTTTCATTTCCTCGATCACATCCGCCCAGGCCATCAGCCAGAGAGAACCCTCGAAAGGTTCTCTCCGGAAGTCGGTCCGCAGTCCATAGCAGATCACCGGTATATCGCAGAAATCCACCACATCCACAAAATAAGCGATTTCGCTCTTTTTGCAGAACTGTGCTTCATCCACTATGATACAGTCATATTCCAGGATTTTCTCTCTGGGAAATTTCACAAAGTCTTCCACAAAACTGCATTCTTTCCAAAGCCCCATGCGGCTCTTAATAACCTGTTCACCATCCCTGGTATCCAGCCGGGGTTTTAAAAGAAGCGCCTTTTTCCCCTGCTCATAGTAATTATATTCCACCATCAGGGCATTGGCTGTCTTGGAACTGCCCATGGCTCCATAACGGAAATATAGCTTTGCCATCGTTGTCTCCCTTTACTTATAATTCCGTTTGGCCACCGGTATATTGTCACCGGAATTCCATCGCATTCCAAAGGATCTGTAGGTTTCATCCGAAACCAAATACATCAGATAGTCGGATGTGCTGTCATTGCAGAAAACATCCACAATAAACCATTCCCCATTGATTAAAACCGTATTCCACATATAGTCTTTCAGCGAAGAGCTGTTGTTGGAGGTAACAATATAGGTGCCTACACCCATGGCGTCACAGAGGGCTTTCATGGCTCTGGCATATCCCTTGGAATTGGCTTCATGGTATATCAGGGCGCCCCATGCATTGTCCGCATGGTTCCGGTTGCCATTTGGCGCCGGCACGCAGGTCTGCATCAGATAATCATGGGCTGTGCGCACTTTTTTAATATCGCTCATGGAGGCCACATTGTTCTGAATCATAAAGTTGGATACCACAGTCTGCACCTGCTGAATCTCATTTGCATTGAGATCCGGCCCATACACGCTGCCCACGGAAAAGCTGCCCCGATTACCGCTTGCCGCCGCGCCGGAATTGACAATATCGTTGGGAATGGCCGTTTTGTCATCTGTGGTAATTTCCCGGATAGATGTGGAAGATTCCGTCAGCAGTTTATCCAGGTCAATTTTGGCACCGGAATTCAGCGCACTGAGCAGTGACTGCACCGCAGGCCAGTCATCATTAAAAAACGTATAATTATATGTGCCGTCTGCCTCTCTGGTAACAAGTACCTCTCCGTATACGTTGGACTTGATCACGCCGCCTGAAACCGCATCTGCCGGCACGGTTGTGGACTCAGACTTGGAACCGCTTTTGGCCTGCACACAGGCCGGCGAAACCAGCAGTGCACCCGCACACAGCAGAATTGTCCCTTTCCTCATCAGATGTTTCATATGCAAGTTCATATTGCACCCTCCTCCTCACTTTTTTTCATTCTTTTATCCTTTTGATTTTCCGGCTTCTTTTTCCCAATCAGAAAATACAGCCAGTGATTGAACACATACAGAATCCCCGCCTCAATGAAAGTGATCATAAGAGCCATGGTTAAATACAGCACCCATTCCTTTGCCCTGGTCACATACTGATTGAGCCAGTAGGAAAAACGGATGGTATGGAACATCACTTTAAACTCCATATGGGTCGCCATAATCACCAGGGAATTCACACCGTAAAAAATCAGCAGCCGGGACTGGTACATATTCTTACACACCAGTATGACGCCAAATGACCCCAGGCAGGCACAGAGCATATAGAGGAAAAAATTGTTAAATACCATATAGTTCAGGTCTACGGAACCATTGAGAAAGCATAAAACACCGTCCGCCCCCAGCATGGCAGCGCCCAGCAGCAAAAACAACGGCGATGGTTTCTCCTTTGCCGTCAGAAGGCGGGCAGACTGATAGCCGATCAGCAGGAATGTACAGGCCAAAATGCCTCTCGCCAGCGTATGCAGGAGAGATCCCATGGCCATCAGAGCCAGATTCGCCTCCCAGCCTTCCCAGTGTAATGCAGGGGAAAAGAAACAGATGCAAAATCCGGTTACGGTAAACAGAAGTAACAGACCGGCATCATCTGTCTTTTTCCTGCACCATAAAAACAGTGTTTCTCCCAGGAACAGGGCGGGCAGAAACCAGAGTACCGATACCCCCCGAAACGTTACACTGTAGATAAAGTATTTCCACAGTTCGGAAAAACGGAGCAGGTCCGGATAAAAAATACAGGTACATATATTTATGACAAAATACATCAGGCTGAAAGACGCATAGGGAAGAAGCAATGTCTTTGCCTTGCGGTACAGAATCAGCCTTATATCTTTTTCTTCTTCCTTTGTAATCCGGAGCAGTATGCCGGAAACGATAAAAAAAAGCGGCATATGGAAGGAAGCGATAAACTGGTAGACCGGTGAAAAGTATGGTTTGTTGTCGATGGTCTGGAGGGCGCCGATCAGATGGCCCGCTACCATCAGGACGATACCCACGCCTTTTGCCATATCCAGCCAGGTAATGCGCTTTTGGGCATTCATAAGGATACCTCCGGGGTCGGGGTGGTCTTTGAGCATCATTGTTGCAGTGCAAGTTATTTTGTGGCGGGCGCATATGAAAGGAAACTGTGCCGCCCTGGGATATGTAGGGCAGCGGGGCTTTTGGGGCATTCTCCGGCCGGCGCCACAGTGCGTCGCTCAGGAAGGAACTTCGTCCCTTCGCTATAGGGCATTCGCCCTATGAAAACAGAAAAAGACAAATGCGTCTGCAAGCAGCCGATCTGTCTTTTTTTGTTTTCGCACTGCTCATTGCCTATAGTATACTACAAAAACAGGGGCGTGTCATGCCCCTGTTTTTGAATCTTTTCTTCATGTCTATGGAAACGGAAAATCCGCAAAGCATACTTTCCTTTGCCTGCTCTAGCCGGCCAGATAGTTGCGCATTACTTTCAATGCATTTTTTTCCAGCCGGGATACCTGAGCCTGGGAGATGCCGATAATTTCTGCCACCTCCATCTGTGTTTTACCTTCGAAAAACCGCAGGGTAATGATTTCGTTTTCCCGCTCGTTCAGGCGTTTCATGGCTTCCCGCAGGGACAGGTGTTCCACCCAGGTCTCTTCTTTATTTTTTTTGTCGCTGACCTGATCCATGACGTACAATGTATCACCGCCGTCGGTGTAAACCGGTTCGTACAGGCTCATGGGATTCTGGATGGCATCCAGCGCATAGACAATATCTTCCTTGGAAACGCCGATTTCTTCCGCGATTTCCATAATGGTCGGTTCTTTTAAATTCTTTTTCGTCAGACTTTCTTTCGCATAGATCGCTTTATAGGCGGTGTCCTTGAGGGAACGGCTGACACGGATACTGTTGTTGTCTCTGAGGAACCTTCTGATTTCCCCGATGATCATCGGAACTGCATAGGTGGAAAATTTAACATCCAATTCCGTATTAAAATTATCAATGGCTTTCATGAGCCCGATACAACCGATCTGAAACAGGTCATCCGGGTTTTCATTGCTGCCGGAGAACCGTTTGATAACGCTTAACACAAGCCGCAGGTTTCCTTCCGTGTACTCATTTCTGGCCTCCATATCGCCTTCTTTGATTCTTTGAAACAGCTTCGCCCTCTGCTCATTGGACAGGGAAGGGAGCTTTGCTGTATTGACCCCGCAGATTTCTACTTTGTTCAGCGCCATAGCGATTCCTCCTGCATTTTTCTTTCGCAACAGAAACTGTTCTTATCGGATGTTCTGTTGTCACACTTAAAATGATTCTCACTATGGCGCTGAACTATGCGTCCATTTTTTAATTTTCGTATGTTTCTTTTCGTCTGTGAACGACCAATTTCTACACCGCGTTCTGACGATCCCTCCGGCATCCTTTCATGCCACTACTTCAGGGCTCTTCCAACCTGTGACAGCCCCCGTTTATGCCTCCTTTACCATCTCTCTTTTCAGTCTTTTGATAATCTTTTTTTCCAGCCTGGAAATATAGGACTGGGAAATGCCCAGCAGCGCCGCCACCTCCTTCTGTGTCATTTCTTCTCCGTCCGGCGTATTTAAACCAAAGCGGAGGTTGATGATTGTCCTCTCCCGTTCAGACAGCCTGTTGACTGCTTTGAATAAAAGCCCCCTTTCCACTTCATTTTCAATATCTCTGTAAATCACATCTTCATCTGTTCCCAGAATATCCGACAGGAGAAGTTCATTGCCATCCCAGTCCACATTCAGCGGTTCATCAATGGATACTTCCACTTTCGCTTTATTGTTTTTCCTTAGGTACATCAATATTTCATTTTCTATGCACCTGGACGCATAGGTTGCCAGCTTGATATTTTTTCCGGGATTGAACGTATTGATAGATTTGATCAGGCCGATGGTGCCGATGGAAATCAGATCCTCCACTCCCACTCCCGTATTATCGAATTTTTTCGCTATGTACACTACAAGACGCAGATTATGCTCGATCAGTGTGGCTTTCGCTTCCTGTTCATCTTCTGTCCCCAGATCGTTTATGACTTCCTCTTCTTCCATGGCTTCCAGTGGCGGCGGGAGTACTTCCGCGCCTCCTATGTAGTGGATATCCCCCTGCTTGCGCATCAGAAGACCGGCTTCTCTGCGAATCATTCGAAACTGTATCTTGCCCGGTATCGCAACCTTAAATATCATAAATGTTCCTCCTGTCTTTCTGTCAATGTGGGATGTAATATCATCTGATATGCCGCGCCTGCCGACAGATTCCCGTCAAACAGTCCCACCATCGGTCTCTCTATTTTTATTTTTTCATTCTCCCCAAAAATAATCAGTTCCGTCAGCTCATAGCCGTTTAAGATCCCATGGGCTTTTCCCAGACTGTGAAAAGGAATCGCCCGGAAGCCGGCAGGACATACCCCGGCAAAAACCGCTTCCATCGCCTGTTTCTCTATAATGGACACCGGCTTATGGCTGATTGGCTCATACAGGCTGTTCCCTGTATCCACCAACGCCTGCACAACGGCTTCCCTGCCATTCCAGACAACTTTCACCGGCAGGATACATCCGCGCTTTCGTCTCTGCCGCCGCTGATGGAACCCCGCAACCAGGACATAAGTTATCATCCCTGTGATACACACCGCGGGAAGCCCCATTCCGGATTTCCTGAAAATCGGTATCTGTACCGACAAAATTAACAAAATTCCGCCAAACAGAAATGCAAATCCATATAAGTAAATGGCTGCCCTGAGAACCATTCTGAAGTTCATTCCGGAAAAACTGATTCTGATCATACATATACTGACGAGCCCATATCCTGCCAGCAGCCTGATCCATACAGGCACGGACGGAATGACCGTAACAACACATGCCATCACTGCGCCGAACACTCCACCCGAAAGCACTCTTACATGTGTGGCAGTACAGTTAAGAACCTTTCTTATGAGAAATAACAGCAAAGTATCCATAAAGAAGTTCAGCAGGAAGAACACATCAATATACAGTTTATATTTCACCACTCACCTCCTGTATTTCTCACTGGTTTTATTATAAGAATTCTTCTGTGAATATTTTGTCAAAATCGAACCTGCCATATGCAATATTTATTGACAAAAAAATACAAAAAACCTGAAAAGGGATTTTCCTTTTCAGGTTTCTGACGTTTTATAAAGCTCTCTGTTATGTTATTTTTTCTGTAGAAAACTGGGAATACTCAATGTCTTTTCTTCCACATTGCTCTTTATGTTGCCTGGCCTGCGGATACCCGTCAGGGGCTGTACATTCATCGCCGGAGCAGCAGGTTTCTGCTGGGGCATCTGTATCGGAGCCGGGGCAGGGGCCGGAACGGGTGTGGGAATCTGGGTCTGTACCTGCATGGGAATCGGCGCCGTCCCTGCGTTTACATTCATGTTTTTATTGTTAACGGGCCTTACGGGCTGTGCCTTATAAGTCTGATAGTTGCCGGCAGGTGTAATGCGGGGCGGTACACTGCCACTGCCAGCCTCCAGACCTGTGGCAATGACTGTAATGGCACAACTGTCTGTCGCCGTCTCGTCATACATGGCACCAAAGATAATATTTACCTCGTCTCCTGCCAGACCCTGTACATAGTCTGCCGCATCTGCCGCATCCGCCAGGGTAATATCACCGGAAACATTGATAATCACATGGCTGGCGCCGGAAATGGTTGTCTCCAGCAGAGGGCTTTCCACGGCCATCTTAACCGCATCTGCCGCTTTGTCGTCGCCCTTGCCGGAACCGATACCGATATGGGCGATGCCCTTGTCCTTCATAACAGTCTGTACATCTGCAAAATCCAGGTTGATAATCGCCGGAAGGTTAATCAGGTCCGTAATCCCCTGAACCGCCTGCTGCAATACCTCGTCCGCCTTTTTCAGAGCATCCGGCATGGTTGTCCGTCTGTCCACAATCTCAAGCAGTTTGTCATTGGGAATGACAATCAGCGTATCCACATTTGATTTCAGCTTTTCAATGCCTCCGATGGCATTTACCATACGGGCTTTTGCTTCAAATCGAAAGGGTTTGGTAACAACCCCCACTGTCAGGATGCCCATTTGTTTGGAAATCCCGGCAATCACGGGCGCGGCGCCGGTTCCGGTTCCGCCTCCCATACCACATGTAACAAATACCATATCCGCGCCTTTCAGCGCTTCTGTAATCTCTTCTATGTTTTCTTCGGCCGCTTTCTCACCAACTTCGGGTTTGGCGCCTGCACCTAAGCCCTTTGTCAGTTTCTCCCCGATCTGCAACAACCTGGGAGCTTTACAGAGCTGTAATGCCTGCTTGTCCGTATTGATACCGATAAAATCCACACCATCAATACTTTCATCAATCATTCTATTTACAGCATTATTACCTGCACCGCCAACACCGACTACAATAATTTTGGCTGCAGATTCAGCATCGTTCGTCTTTATCTCTAACAAAGGTAGTCCTCCTTATTTTAGTCCCAAATAACTACATATAGACTATATTATTATTTTTCACCCAATTAATCAACAGTTTTTTTGTATTTCTTTTATTTTTAAGACTCTCTATTCCGAATCCAGTTCAAAGGTAACATTCCGCATCTCCTCCGAATAATTGTCCATACGCAACATTCCTTTTTTCCCGGACAGCTCCGGCAGAATGCCTTTCAGCTTCATGATTTTTTCCCCAATGTTCTCATTGGAGCCCAGACTCACTCTCGCTTCTCCAAAATACAGTGTCTTATGCATGGCTTTGTCAAACCGGATTTTATCCGCCTGTACGCCATATTTATTTAAAAGCTGGGTAATATCCAATATGTCTTCGAATATTTCAGGATTATCCACCGGAAGTTTCTCATGCATAATCACATATCCAAAATTCAGTCCCGTCACCTGCGGGATTCCGGTGGTTTTCTGTTCCGACGATTCCACAATAATGCCGTCTTTGTCAAAATACATATATTTGCCCAGATACTCTATGTAACCTGCCATGGCTTTCTCATATACGGTGATCTTAATTGTGTCCGGCGAAAGGATGTCCACATCCATCGTCTGCACAAAGGGGATGTTATCCACCCCTTTGTTTTTATATTTCATTGCCAGGTAGAGAGAATTATTTCCCAGTCTGCCCGTCATCACCATCTCCATGATTTCTTCGTTATCATAATGTATGTTTCCTTCCACATATACGGTCGTCACCCGGTAATACCGCAGTAACACCGCAGCCAGTATCCCCACGGTCAGAAAACCGGCGCATATGCTGATCAGTATCACTGTCCGTTTCTTCATATTCTGCCTCCCAGGTTTCTGATGTCCTGTTCCAGCGCCTGATATCCCCTGTCGATAAAATGGCGGTTCGTAATACAGGAATCCCCCTGTGCCGCCAGCGCCGCCATACACAGCGCCGCCCCGCCCCGCAGTTCTTCTGCCTTCACATGGCTGCCATGGAGACGTGCAACACCCTTTATGGTAACATGATTTTCTTCTATATTAATATGTGCGCCCATCCTGACAAGTTCCGGTACAACACGAAAACGGTTTTCAAATATGGTTTCTTCAACAATACTCTCTCCTTCCGCCAATGCCAGTGCAGCCAGAAGCTGCGACTGCAGATCTGTGGGGTACCCCGGATACACCTCCGTCCTGATATACGGAATTGCCTTTACCCGCTCCGGCGCCGCGAGGATGATTCCGTCCCCACTGCTCTCATACTTCCCGCCCATCTGTTCGATCACTGCAAGAACCGCGTCAAGCTGGGTAGTATCCACATCCGCCAAACGAATCCGGCCGCCGGCCGCCATACAGCCCAGAAGATAGGTCCCCGCCACAATCCGGTCCGGCGGAACCCGCCATGCACAACGGCAAAGTCTTTCCCGCCCCCGGATGCGCAGGCTGCCATCCGCCTCTCTGCATATATCCCCGCCGGCACACCGCAGGAAATCACACAGGGCATCAATCTCCGGTTCCCTGGCCGCATTTCGGATCAGAGTCTCTCCTTTTGCCAGTACCGCAGCCAGTATACAGTTCTCCGTAGCGCCCACACTGGGAAATGCAAGTGTTATGACCGCGCCTGCAAGATGCTTCGCACACGCCGTCAGGCCATCACACGCTTCTTCCAGCGTTACGCCCATCCGGGCAAACGCCTGCAGATGCATGTCAATGGGGCGTTTTCCAATCACACAACCGCCGGGATAGCTGATATGGACCTCCCCCATCCTGCCCAGAAGAGCACCCATCATCACAACGGATGACCGCATCGTCTGCACATATGCCTGGGGCAGGCTGGTACAGGCTATCCGGCGGGCATCCACCCGGATTTCCCCGTTCTGCCATTTAACTTTGCATCCTGTGCTCCGAAGAAGCCGTATCATACAATGTACATCGGCTATATCCGGACAATTATAAAGTGTACTTACCCCGTCTACGAGTACCGTGGCCGCAAGTACGGGCAGTACCGCATTTTTGGAACCCTGTATCCGTGTTTCTCCGTTCAGCGGGCAGCCGCCACAGATATGAATAGAATCCACTGATCCACCTTCTAACGAATTTGATGAAAAAAGACCTATTCTATCTTATGATGTCTTCCCGTTTTGGTATCTTGTACCAGAGATTTCCGGCTCTTTTGTGTAAATTACACTTCCCTGAACCGTATCGAATGAGATACGCTGAGCACCAGCCCGATTTCAATCAGCAGAAACATAACGGATGAACCGCCATAACTGATGAAGGGAAGGGAAATACCCGTATTGGGGATGGTATTGGTAACAACCGCAATATTCAAAATAACCTGTATGGCAATGTGGCCCATCACACCTACCACCAGAAGCGCCCCGAACAGATCCGGCGCATTATTGGCCACAATCATAAACCGCCAGATAAGAAGCAGAAACAGCAGGATAATGGCAATCGCCCCAAACAGTCCCAATTCTTCGCAGATAATGGAAAAAATCATATCGTTCTGTGCTTCCGGGATAAATCCCAGCTTCTGCATGCTGCGCCCCAGGCCCTTGCCAAAAATCCCTCCGGAACCAATGGCATAAAGAGCCTGCAAAGTCTGAAACCCCTTACCGCTGGCATAGGCTTCCGGATCCAGCCACGCCAGGATACGTTCTCCACGGAAATCCAGTGTTTCCGCAGATGCCAGACGGGTAATTATGTACACAATCCCTGCGGCAGCCGCTATCCCCGCCAGTCCCATCAGGAAAAATTTTTTATAATCGGGGCTGGATACAAACAACATCAGAACTGCAATGCCAAACACAATGATGGCAGAACTCAGATTATCCGTAATCTTCCAGATCATGATACAAATCGGTAGCGGCACAAGTAATATGGTAGTAAATCCCTTTCTGCTTCGTATGCTTTTTCCCATTCTGCACACCATACTGGCAAGAAACAGGATCATACACAGTTTCGCAATCTCCGCAGGCTGCAGACGCAGGCCAATACCAATATCCAGCCAACGCCTGGCCCCCTTTACTTTAACGCCCAGAGGCGTCAGGACAAGTGCAATCAGGACAACCGATACAACATAGCCCAACACAGCGAATTTTTCCCAGAAATGATAGGGGACATTGGCTGTAAAAATCATGGCGGCAATCCCCAGCGTCGTAGCCAGCGCCTGTTTTTTCAGATAATAGGCGGCATCCCCGTAATCCTTGCTGGCTTCGTAAGAGCTGGTGGAATAAATCATAATCATTCCAAAGCCCAGCAGAAACAGGACGATAAACAGCAGACTGTAATCAAAATAATGATCCGCCGCTTTCTTTCTTCTCCTTTCCCTGAATCTATCCAAAATCAATCCTCCAGATTATTTACCAGTTCTTTAAACAGATTCCCTCTCACTTCATAATTGGGAAACATCCCCCAGCTTGCACAGGCGGGGGATAACAGTACGGCGTCGCCTCTTCGGGCTTTCCCGGCACAGATATGTACCGCTTCCTCCAGAGTTTCCGCCATCACAATATTTGTAAAGCCGTGCCGTCTGGCACAAGCCGCGATTTTCTCCTTTGTCTGTCCCAGCAGTACCAGCCATGTCACCTTCCCGTCAAATGCCTCAACCCATTCGTCATAGGAACTGTCTTTGTCATAGCCGCCTCCGATCAGTACCGTGGGACGGTCCATGGCCCGGATACCCCGGATGGCCGCATCAGGATTGGTGCCCTTGGAATCGTTATAGTATACAACACCCTTCTTTTCCGTTACAAATTCAATCCGGTGTTCCACCGCTTTGAATGTTCTCACCGATTTCCCGATCTGTGCCAGGGGTACGCCCATACAGTGGCACAGCCCGATGGCTGCCATCATATTTTCCGCATTATGGATGCCGGGCAGCTGTGTCTCGCTTAGATGCATCACCGGCTTTGGCCCGTTTCCGTCTGCCAGGTAAATACCGCCGTCTTTTAGGTAAATCCCCTTTTCCAGAACCCGTTTTGATGAAAAATAGAAAGGCTCCGCACACGTCCTCTCCCCGAACGCTCTCGTATACGCATCTTCATAATTCAGGATACACCGACTGTCCGGCCCCTGGTTTGCAGCAATCGCTTCTTTCATTGCCACATAATTTTCCATCGTATGATGGCGGTTTAAATGATCCGGCGTAATATTTAAAACAGCGGATACATCCGGTCGAAACGCATGGATGGTTTCCAACTGAAAGCTGCTGATTTCCGCCACTGTCACAGAATCTTTTGTCGTCTCACAGGCGATGGACGTATAGGGAATGCCAATATTCCCCACAACAAATACTTCATCCATATAGTCTTTCATAATGTGTCCGGCCAACGCGGTGGTTGTCGTCTTTCCATTGGTTCCCGTAATCGCAATCAGCCTTCCCTGTGCATAACGGTATGCCAGCTCCACCTCGCCCCAGATCTGTATGCCCCGGCGGCGGAATTGCTCCATAAATTCCGTATCCACCGGCACTCCGGGACTGACAATCACCAGATCCGTCCCATCGATTGCCTCTGTGGGCAGTGTCCCTGTATAGATCTGCGCATGCAGCTCCTTTGGCAGTTTCTCTGCAATCTGTCCTGGATCCAGATTCTCATTGCCGTCAAAGATCGTTATATATGCACCATATGCCCCCACTTCTGCAACCAGCTTCGCGGCACTGATACCGCTGATGCCGGAGCCGATTATCAGCACATGTTTTCCTTTCAGTTCCATGGGGTATCTCTCCTTTGTCACATTTATAAAGCCATCAGACCCACCAGACACAAAATGGCGGTTACAATGGAAAATACTGCCACCACACGGGTTTCAGACCATCCGCACAGCTCAAAGTGATGATGAATGGGGGCCATTTTGAATATACGTTTTCCGCCGGTGGCTTTAAAATAACTCACCTGTATGATCACCGATAATACTTCTACCAGATAAATAAATCCCACAATGACTATGAACAGCGGCATCTGCATCATATAAGCGCAGGAAGCCACAAATCCGCCCAGTGCCAGGGAACCCGTATCGCCCATAAACACCCGCGCCGGATAGACATTGAACAGAAGGAATCCCAGCAGCGATCCCGCCACCGCGCAAGTCACCGGATCAATACCGCTGCCGGTCCCGATGGCCACTACGGTAAAAAAAGTGGCTACCATAATGGTGACACTGCTGGCCAGTCCGTCCAGCCCGTCGGTAAAGTTGGTGCCATTTGCCGTACCAATCACAACGAAAAAGAGAATCGGTATGTTCAGTATCCCAAAATCAAGATAGCAGTCCGGAAAAAAGGGAACTTTCATAGCCAGACTCACATCCGTATAATGCAGGAGATAATAAGCGAAGATTGCCGTAACAACAATCTGCCCCGCCATTTTCTGAACAGGTGTCAGCCCCAGGGAACGTTTCAGAACCACTTTGATATAGTCATCCAGAAAACCGATCAGTCCAAATCCCAGTGTCAGAAAGAGAATCGGAATGATTTTGGGATAGCTTTTTACATACGGAACAGAAGCCAGCAGCACACTGCCCAGTATGAGTATGCCTCCCATCGTCGGCGTACCGGATTTTTTCAGATGGGATTTCGGGCCTTCCTCCCGCTCTGTCTGCCCCACATGCAGTCTTTTTAAAAAAGGAATAATCAGCGGTCCTGCAAGAACACTGATTGCAAATGCTAAAATAACCGGTATTGCTACCGAACTGTCCATACCCATATCTCTTTGTCCTTTCCGGTATTTTGCCTGATGGCAATTACCGTTTATGATAATCTGTCCCGTCCATATACGGAAGAATATTTTCAAACAGTTGTCTGACCACCGGAGCCGCAATCTGTCCGCCGTAATAGACGCCCTGTGGATTGTTGATGATGGCGATTGCCATTACCCGGGGATCGTCTGCCGGCGCAAACCCCAAAAAAGAGGAAATATATCTGCCGCTTCCCCTGGGCAGTGTCTGGCTGGTGGCCGTTTTGCCACCGATGCGATAACCTTCCACAATGGCATTTTTACCGCCGCCGTTTGCCACCACCTGTTCCAACATCATTTTCATGGTTTCCGAAGTCTCTTCCGATACAATCCCATCCTTCACCGGCCACCTGAATTCTTTTGCCCCGGTTCCATCCGGCTCCGCGGAACGGAGTGCGAAATGGGGTGTCACCCGTCTGCCGCCATTGACAAAGGAAGCTGCCGTCGTCATAAGCTGAATCGGCGTAATCTGAAAAGACTGTCCAAAAGAAATCGTCGCCAGCTCCACCATACCGATATTTTCTCTCTGGTGCATAATGGTACCGGCCTCACCCGGCAGGTCAATGCCGGTTTTTTCCAGAAGTCCGAACTTCTGAAAATATTCGTAAAACCGGTCGCTGCCCAGCCGCATACCCACTGTGACGAATACCGGATTGCAGGAGTTCATTGTGGCCTGGATAAAATCCTCACTTCCATGGCCGCTCACTTTATGGCAGCGTATCCTGCGATCCTCCACCATGATAAATCCCGGACAGTGGAATGTGTCGGAAGTATGCACAACCCCCGCTTCCAGCCCTGCCGCTGCCGTCACCGTTTTAAAGGTGGAGCCCGGCTCATAGGTATCGTTGATGCAGCCGTTCCGCCACATCCTGTTCAGGGCATCCTGCTTCTGCTGTCCGCTCAGGCCTGCCGTATCGCCATCCGGCAGAGTAAACGGTTCATTCAAATCAAATTCCGGTACATTCACCATTGCCAGCAATTCCCCGTTTTGAGGATTCATGACAATAATGGACACGCTGTCCGCCTGCTTTGTTTCCATCGCCTGACAGGCCAGCTGTGTGGCGTATTTCTGTATATTCATATCCATGGAAATTATCAGGTCTCTGCCGTCCACCGGTTCAATCCGGTTCTCTCCCTCTGCATCCAGTTCGATGCCTCTGGCATCCGTAACCGTCAGTATGGTCCCCGGCTCTCCCTCCAGCACAGAATCATAGGCGACCTCCAGCCCGATAATCCCCTGATTGTCCCCGCCGGTAAACCCCAGTACTTTGGAGGCCAGTTCCCCGTAAGGGTAATATCGTTTAAAGTCTTCGTCCACCTTGACGCCCGCCAGATTGCAGTCCCGGATTCTGTCCCCTGTTTCCTTATCCACATTGCTTCTGATCCGTTCGATGGCGGTTACTTTCTCCACCCTCTCCCGCACATACGATTCTTCCAGAGACAACTCACGGCAGAGCATGGCAATTACATTTTCCTTGTCTTCTATCTGGCTGTGAATCACCGATATGGTACACACGGTTTTGTTATCCGCCAGCACCACACCGTTGCGGTCCAGGATCCGGCCTCTGGCAGCCTTGATGCTCCGCTCCCGCTCATGCAGTTCCCTTGCCTGCTCTCCATAGTACTCTGAGCATCCGACCATCAAATACGAAAGCCGCAGGGAAAGCCCCACAAAGGAAAGCAGAAAAATTGCAAAAGAAACCAGAACCTTTTTCCGGTGAAATGTTTTGTTTTTTTCCACAAAGGCCTCATAAAAACAATTTCTACCATTTTATGATGCAGCCCTGCGGGTTATGCTTTGCTCTAATCCATTAACGGCGCGCTTTCCACGGCCTGTCCTGTGGCCGGATCAATGAGCACGCCTGTTTCCGGCTCTATCAGATAGCCTGTCTCCGGATCCGTCTCATATGTTGCAATACGATCCCGCCATTCTTTTTCTTCTTCTGACATCTCCTCTTCGCCTGCTTCTCCGGTGCCGCCTTCGCTGCCGCCGCCTTCGCTGCTGCCGCCTTCGCCGCCCTCCGGGCCGGTGCTGCCATCTTCCGGATCACCGCCTTCACCGCCCATAATATCCAGTTCCTCCGGATCCTGATCCTCCTGGTCCTCTCCCGGAGCAGGTTCCACACCCGGAATCCGGACAGCCAGGCCGCTCTCACTGATCTCTGTCTTTTCATCATCTGACAGTTCCTCTGTCATAAAATAGTGCAGATAAGGCAGTGCTTCCGTGAGTATGCCTCTGACAATCCGGGTTGCAAATTTGGCATCGTCCTGTTTAGCGGCATTGGGTCTGTCCACCACTACATAAATCGCAATCTGAGGATCATTCGCAGGCGCAAATCCCAGAAATGAGCAGACATAGTCCTGCTTATTACGGCCAGCCGTCTCTGCCGTTCCTGTTTTACCGCCGATTGCATATCCGGCCGGTCTGGCTGTAACACCTGTCCCTTCCTCCACCACGCCATTGCAGTAGTCCACAATTTTTTCTGATGTACTGGCAGAAACAGTTTGTTTCAACAGCCTTGGCTCTATATTTTTAATTACGGTACCGTCAGAACTGAGTATTTTATTGACCACATGGGGTTCATAGTAATATCCGCCGTTTACCAGCGAGGAAAAAGCAGCGATCATTTCAATCATCGTCACATTGAATCCCTGTCCGAATGTGGATGTGGCCAGTTCCGTTTCTCCCATTGTGGAAGATGTGTATACCAGCCCCGCCGTCCGGGCTTCTCCCGCCAGATCAATGTTGGTTTTCAGCCCCCAGCCAAAATTCTCCTGAAATGTGAGGAAGTTCTCTTTTCCGATCACCTCTCCCATCTGCATCAGCGCCACGTTACAGGATTTTTCCACCGCTTCCTTTACCGTCAGTTCACCGTCGCCCATACGGTTATGACAACGGATCCTATGTCCTCCATACCAGAGGAAGCCGCCGCAGAAATAGGTTTCATTCCCGCTCATTTTGCCGGTTTCAAGACCCATGGCCACAGTAAAAGGCTTGGCCGTGGAGCCGGGCTCATACGTACTGGAAATGCAGAAATTTTTCCATACAGCGTTCAGATGCATATACAGGGTGTCGTGATCCATGGAGTCAATCATCTGCTGGGTAACCACTTCACTTGTTTCCTTCTGTTCTTCATCCAGTTGATTCATCCCCAGCAGTACCTGGGGATTATAGATGTCATTCAAATCATAGAAGGGATAACTTGCCATGGCAAGGATCTCCCCGGTATTTACATTCATGACAATGCAGCCTGTATTATGGGCCCCGTTGCCCTCCCGCGCCACATTTTGATTGTCCTCATTGAACTGCTTCAGGTACTTTTCCACAATACTCTGAATGTTCGCATCAATCGTGGTTACGATTGTATTGCCGTCTATCGCCGTTTTGGTCGTCCGCTCCAGTGTGGAATCATCATTAAGATACCCATATTCTCTTCCGTTAATTCCATTGAGCGTATCATTATAATATTCTTCCAGACCATAAGTACCCGTATTATCTTTTCCGGTAAATCCGATCACATGGCAGGCAAGACTGCCCCCCGGATAAGTCCGCTCATACTCCTCTTCAAACCAGATACCCTTTATATCGGGATTGTTTTCCGTATCGTTCTGCAATTCCACAAAAGGGCTGATCTCGTCATAGGAAAGTTTTTTTGCCAGTACCTTGTATTTGGAATCCGGATTGGAGTTGACAAAAGAACGGATTTCAGAAGTATCCATCCCGAAGCAGCTCCCCAAAGCCTGCAATGTGGCCTCCACATATTCTTCCTTTTCCGTCATGAGACTGGCATCCAGTATCACATTGTACACTTTCTCGCTGACAGCCAGCTTCGTTCCCTTGCAGTCCACAATGTCTCCCCTTTTAAAAGGTATGACACGGCTGTCATAACGCTGCTGGGACAGTACTTGTCTTTTATATTGCTCTCCGTTATCACGGTTAATCAGGATCAGCCGGACGCTTAACCCGACAAAAGCTGACAGTACAAACAAAAACAGTACTACCAGCTTCTTTTGCATCTTTGTTGTAAATTTATTGCTTTGTATGATTTTTCTCACCCAAACACCCGCTGTCTTATTCTGGTATATCCGCTATCTGTCTTACATAATCGCTTCCTTCGGAAGAATACTCCACCACCTGTCCTTCCACCGCATAAGTCATGCCCAGTTCTTCAATGGCAATCCGTTTAATTTCTTCCAGGTCAATGTTGCTTTCTATTCGGCTGTATTCTTCGTCATTGGATAATCTCAGATCATTCAGTTGGCTCTCCAGAGACGCAATACGATTCATACTGTTGGTAATATCAGATTGCAGGTGAATATAACTGATTAAAATTGCACCTGACACCATCAGGGCAACTGCCAGAAACAGTACACATGCAGGATTCATCCGCATTGCCTTTTCCTGGTTTTTTCTGACGGCATGACTGACTGTACGTCTGGGTTTCTCCCGGATCGCCTGTCTTACATCAAGCGCTCTGGCTGTATTCCCATATACATATATCTGATTCCGTGTTCCGCTACCCTCAGTACCTGCTCTTCTGCTTTCGTATGGTCTTCGCTGATTTCTCATGGCCATAGCTACTCCCTCTTTTCAAATACTCTGAGTTTTGCACTTTTTGCTCTTTTATTTTCTTCCATTTCTTCCTGTTTTGGTAAAATTGGCTTTCTTGTAATTATTTTTCCCTTTGGTTTTCTCCCGCATACGCAGACCGGAAATTCCGGCGGACAAATGCATGGTTGCTCAAATCTTCGAAAGGCGGCCTTCACAATCCGATCTTCCAGGGAATGAAAGGTAATAATACAGAAACGGCCTCCCGGCTGCAGCAGATCCACCATCGCATCCAGAGATTCCTGCAACACTTCCAGTTCCCGGTTGCAGGCAATCCGAATGGCCTGAAAAGTCCGTTTGGAAGGATGTCCGCCGCCTGCCCGCACTTTTGCGGGAATGGCCCCGCGGATAATCTCATTTAACTGTCCCGTAGTTTCTATGGCCGCTTTTTCTCTTGCCTCCACAATATGTCTGGCAATATTCTGAGCAAACTTGTCTTCTCCGTATTCTCTGATGATACGGCTCAGTTCCTGCATGGAGTATGTATTGACAATCTCTCTGGCAGTCAATGTCTGACGCCTGTCCATCCGCATATCCAGCAATGTATCATATTTATAGGAAAATCCCCGTTCCAGTGTATCAAGCTGATATGAGGAAACGCCCAAATCCAGTAAAATACCATCCACAGCCCGGATGCCCAGTCCTGCAAGGACACTGTCCATCCCGCTGAAATTGCTTCTGGCAAGCGTAACCCTGTCTGCAAAGGGAGCCAGCCTCTCACCTGCCGCCCGGATCGCCGCATCGTCCTGGTCGATACCGATCAGTCTGCCGCCTTCCGAAAGCGCCCGGGCAATCTGAACACTGTGCCCGCCGCCGCCCAGTGTTCCGTCCACATAAATGCCGTCCGGTTTCACCTGCAGATTGGCAACTGTTTCGTTAAGCAATACGGATTTGTGCTGAAATTCCACCCATGACCCTCCTGAACTGCAATTTCCATGAAGCTAAGGCAAGAGCCGGGAAACAGCAAAAAGCTCGCTTTGGGAACCTTCCATTGTCATGAACGGCAGAAAGCCCGCTTTGAGAACTTTTCATTGTCATGAATCGGCAGACACGAACTTACAGCTATATGCTCAGGCCCAGGTCTGCCATATGTTCCGCAACAGCATCCATATCGTCAAAGGATGCCGCCTCTTCCCATCTTTCTTTGCTCCAGATCTCAATTCTGCTTCCCACGCCGATCAATACGGCATCTTTTGCCAGGGCCGCAAAATCGCGGAGAGAACCCGGCAACAGTATTCTTCCCTGTTTGTCCACTTCCACACTGGCAGCGCCTGCCAGAAAGAAACGCACAAACGCTCTTGCATCTTTATTGGTAATCGGCAACGCCTTGAGTTTTTCTTCGAATGCAGCCCACTCCTGATGATCGTACACAAACAGGCACCCATCCAATCCCTTCGTCACTACAAACTCATCACCCAGTGTCTCACGGAATTTGGAAGGTACAATCACCCTGCCTTTTGCATCAATTGTGTGGTTATATTCTCCCATAAACATAGCGTTCACCTGTCGGAGCGGTCTGCCACGGAAAATGGTCTGTTCCACTTTGTGGTTTTATATCACCACTTTAATCCACTTTGAACCACTTTCCACCACTCGTACACATATTTTAACCCGGATTGGATTGCATTACAAGGGGAACTTATGTTTCTAAAGGCTGACTTTGCACGACAAAATTTGCTAAAAACAGCATATTTGTGCCCTTTTATAACATTTTTGTATTCAAATATTAAAAATTTTTAAATATTTTATTACAATTTTGTTACAGCGTTTTGGTTGTATAATAAGTACTATAAGGGGTGCCTGGGTGGGAGAAATTGCAGCATTCAAAGCCGTTTTTCCTGCGCCTGCTCATTATCGAAACCATCTCCTGCCCCGGCGTCTTCTCCTTCTGCGCCGGCTTACTCTCCGCGCATATTTCCTGCGCTCGTTTTGTTCCCATCTCTGTCTGCGGTTCAGTGGGGAACGCTGCCGGATCAGCACAATCCCTCCGGCCACGCCTGCTGCCAGGACAATGCCTATGCCTGTCCAGAGAACATACTTCCAGGGAAAGGGCTTCTTTTCCCGCTCTTTTTCTTCTGCCTCTTCTATCCCGGCCGTTTCTTCCTGTATCTCGCTTTCCCCGCCCGTGCTGCTCACCTGTATTGCCGTTTTTCCAACAAAATGATCTCTCCAGTACCAGCCAACGGTCACATCTTCCGGATTTTCTCCATATGTAATTTCCGTCTTGAGTTCTGTACTGTCCGCGCCTTTGGGAAGCACCACATACAGACTGTCGTCATCCGGCAGTGAAACATGGCTGTTATCATATATGGAATCTTCTTGCTTTAATAAGTCTTCATAAAATTGCGCTTCTTTGTCTACCCTGACTTTTGAAAAATGATCCAGTCCATACGCCAGCAGATTTCCCGTATCCACATAGAGCTGATCCTTTACATCCTTCATCACCACGCAGATGACCTCCATGCCGTCTCTCTGGGCACAGGTGACAAGGGTATGTCCGGCTACTATGGTATACCCTGTTTTTCCTGCAAAAACCTCGCTGTTATGATAATCGCTTTTACTGATCATCTTATGATGGTTATACATGCAGATCTGGTCTTTCTGCCAGGGCATGGAAGGAATCTCATAATAGGAGGCCGCCGAAACCGTCCGGAAGGCATCATACTCCAAAGCCGCCTTCGTAATCAACGCCATATCATAGGCACTGGTCACATGGGACTCATCGGGAAGCCCGTGGGGATTTGTAAAAACAGTGTCCTGGCAGCCCAGTTCCCTGGCTTTTTCATTCATCATTTCCACAAATCCGTCCAGACTGCCGCCCACATGTACGGCCAGTGCGTATGCCGCATCATTGGCAGAGGCCAGCATAACCGCATACAGACATTGCTCCACCGTCAACTGCTCGTCCACATCCAGCGCAATATGCGTCCCCTTGTCCTCCATGTAGACAGCTTCCGCCGGCACGGTCACCACTTCATTCATCTTGCAGTTCTCAACAGCCAAAAGGGCTGTCATAATTTTGGTAATGCTCGCCGGATAATGTACTGCATGCATATTCTGCTCATACAATACGGCGCCGGTAGACACCTCCATCACAACCCCTGCCTCTGCCGTTATCGCCGGCCCCTGGGGCCAGGAAACTTCCGCCGCCTGCCCTTCTCCGGCATCAGTGGCGTACACACGGAGCGGACATGCCAGCAGACTGATACACAAAATCATACATAACAAATTCTGAATTTTGGCCCTCCGGTTTCTGGTATCATACATCTGTTTGTTCCTCCTTGTAAAAATGCATTTTTAAAATTTGTAGAAGTCAAAAAATCATTGACAAAATACGGTCTGTATCTTTTAAATATTACATGAGTAAGATTAAAATTTCAAGTATCTTAAAATACCAGTGTACCGTATCCGTTCATTTCCGTCAAATAGCCGGGATACAGATTCCCGCTGCACCATAGCCGCATTTCATCATACGCCCAAACCACCGAAATCCGTAACAGTGATTGTATATGCTCCGGCATGGCACAGACAGGCAGGAGCCGGAAACCCCCATCCCGGTTTCCGGCTCCTGCATAATACGTCCATTTTACTTTTCCTGTTTCCGCTCTTCTTCCGGCACTTCTCTGCGGATCTCCTTCGTCCGTATCTCTTTACAGATCTGTTCGATAAATTCCGCCACGCTCTTTTGTCCTTCGTCTCCCGCAAAACGGCTTCTGACGCTGACCAGCCCCTGTTCCTGTTCGCTGGCGCCCACCACCAGCATATAGGGCAGTTTGGCCATTCTGGCCTCTCTGATTTTATAGCCGATCTTTTCGGAGCGATTATCCACGGTCACATCAATGCCGTTTGCCGCCAGTTCCTTTCTCACGGTTTCCGCATACGCATCAAATTTCTCGGAAATTGTCAGAATACGCACCTGCTCCGGGCAGAGCCAGGTGGGAAACTTGCCCCCATACTTCTCAATCAGCCAGGCCAGCGTCCGCTCATAGCAGCCCAGCGAAGTTCTGTGTATAATATAAGGACGGATCTTATCCCCGTTCTGATCAATATAATACATATCAAAATTCTCGGCAATGGCACAGTCAAGCTGAATGGTAATCATCGTGTCTTCCTTGCCATACACATTCTTTGCCTGAATATCAATCTTCGGGCCATAGAAAGCGGCTTCCCCCTCCGCCTCCGTAAAGGGCAGACTGTTCTCTGTCAGAATCTGGCGCAGGGCATCCTGGGTCTTTTCCCAGTAAGCCTCATCGCCCAGATATTTCTCCCGGTTATTGGGATCCCATTTGGACAGACGATAGGTCACGTCCTCCAGCAGCCCCAGCGTGCCCAGCACATAGTTGGCCAGCTTCAGGCAGTTGCCCAGCTCTTCTTCCGCCTGATCGGGGCGGATAACCAGATGCCCCTCTGAAATGGTAAACTGACGGACTCTCGTCAGGCCATGCATCTCCCCTGAGTCCTCATTCCGAAACAGAGTGGATGTCTCACCATAACGGATGGGAAGGTCACGATAAGAATGCTGTCCGTTTTTATAGCAATAATACTGGAAGGGACAGGTCATGGGGCGCAGGGCAAACACTTCTTTATCTGTTTCCTCATCCCCCAGCACAAACATTCCTTCTTTATAATGATCCCAGTGACCGGAAATCTTATACAGATCACTCTTGGCCATAAGCGGCGTCTTTGTCCGCACGTATCCCCACTCACGGTCTTCCAGGTCTTCAATCCAGCGCTGCAGCTTCATCACCATCTTTGTGCCCCTGGGCATCAGCAGCGGCAGGCCCTGACCGATTACATCCACCGTGGTAAACAGCTCCATTTCCCGGCCCAGTCTGTTATGATCCCGTTTCTTAATATCTGCCAGATGAGCCAGATAAGCATCCAATTCATCTTTTGTGGCAAAAGCAGTACCATAAATCCGCTGAAGCTGTGCCTTATCCGAATCTCCCCGCCAGTAAGCCATGGAAGAAGAGATGAGTTTAAACGCCTTGATCCCCTTTGTACTCATCAGATGCGGGCCGGCGCACAAATCCACAAATCCGCCCTGGTCATAAAAGGAAATCTCGGCGTCCTTTGGCAGATCCCGGATCAGTTCCACCTTATATGGCTCCTGCCGCTCTTCCATATAGTGGATCGCGTCCTCTCTCCCCAGGGTAAAGCGCTCCAGTTTATGACCTTCTTTTATGATTTTCTTCATCTCCTTTTCCAGATTGTCCAGATCTTCCCTGGAAAAAGGTGCATGGTCAAAATCATAGTAAAATCCCTCTTCAATGGAAGGGCCAATGGTCACTTTCGCATCGGGAAACAACCGCTTCACCGCCTGCGCCAACACATGGGAACAGGTATGGCGCAGTGCCTGTAAACCTCCCGCATCCGAAACCGTGAGGATATTCAGGCTGCAATCCCCATCAATCACCGTCCGCAGGTCCACCACGCTGCCATCCACTTCTCCTGCACAGGCCGCCCTGGCAAGCCCCCCGCTGATATCCGCGGCAATATCATAAACACGCATAGCCTGCGCATATTCTCTAAAGCTTCCGTCTTTTAATGTAATCTTCATATCCATTCCTCCATATGTCCATGTTTTCCACAGGACAAACATGCAAATTTTTCCTCTCAGAAAACACAAAGGCTGAACCATCAGCAGAGGATGTATTCAGCCTTTTATCATGACGGCAGAATCTCACTGCCGGCTTCCGTCTTTATTTCTGCGCTACATCCTTCATGGAAAAGCTGATCCGTCCCATCTTGTCCTTTCCGAGGCATACAACCGTCACCTTATCACCCAGTGTCAGCACATCTTCCACACGGTTGATACGTTCTCTGGCGATCTTGGAAATATGCACCATGCCTTCCTTGCCGGGTGCAAATTCAATAAACGCGCCAAACTCCTTGATGCTCACCACCGTGCCGGTAAATACCTGTCCGGCTTCAAAATCGGTGACAATGATCTTCACCATGTCAATGGCCTGATCAATCATGGCCTGATCCGTACCACACACAGACACTGCTCCGTCATCGCTTATGTCAATCTTGACACCCGTTCTCTCAATAATCGTATTGATGGTCTTGCCACGCTGTCCCACCACATCACCGATCTTCTCCGGATCGATCTGAATCTGCATAATCTTAGGCGCATACTTGCTGATTTCCCCGCGAGGCCCGGAAATCACGGGCTTCATACAGGTATCCATAATAAACTCTCTGGCTTCCCGGCATCTGCGGATAGCGCCTTCCACAATCGGTCTTGTCAGACCATGGATCTTAATATCCATCTGGATGGCTGTAATCCCTTCCGTCGTACCTGTCACCTTGAAATCCATATCGCCGAAGAAATCTTCCAGTCCCTGGATGTCGGTCAGCAGTACATAGTCATCGTCCGTATCTCCTGTTACCAGGCCACAGGAAATACCTGCCACCATCTTTTTCACCGGCACCCCTGCCGCCATCAGGGACATACAGGAAGCGCAGGTGGACGCCATAGATGTGGAACCGTTGGACTCGAATGTCTCCGAAACAGAGCGGATCGCATAGGGGAATTCTTCCGTGGAAGGCAATACCGGCAAAAGCGCCCGTTCTGCCAAAGCCCCATGACCGATCTCACGACGCCCCGGCCCTCTGGAAGGCTTTGTCTCGCCCACCGAATAGGACGGGAAATTATAGTGATGCATATAGCGTTTGCTGACTTCATTCTCATCCAGTCCGTCCAGCTTCTGTACCTCCGACAGCGGTGCCAGCGTGGTCACATTGCAGATCTGGGTCTGTCCTCTGGTAAACATGGCAGAACCATGCACTCTGGGAATCAGATCCACCTCTGCCGCCAGCGGACGGATCTGGGTCATCTCACGCCCGTCCGGACGCTTTCCGTCTTCCAGAATCATTTTCCGCACGGTTTTCTTCTGATACTGGTAAATCGCCTCATCCAGTACGGACAGCCATTCCTCATTGTCCGTAAATGCCTCTTCCAGACGCGCCGTAATCTGTCTGATATTCTCCTCACGCACCTGCTTTACGTCTGTGAATACCGCATCCTCCATCTCTGAGGGCGGAACGATCTCCCTGATCCGCGCGAACATCTCTTCCGGGATGGCGCAGCTTGTATAGGTGTGCTTGGGCTTGCCCACTTCAGAAACAATCTGGTTGATAAAGGCAATGATTGACTGATTGATCTCATGGGCTTTGTAGATTGCCTCCAGCATTGTATCCTCCGGTACCTCATTGGCCCCTGCCTCAATCATGATCACTTTTTCCGTCGTAGAGGCAACTGTCAGTTTGAGATCTCCGTTCTTCCATTCTTCCTGGGAAGGATTCACAACAAATTCCCTGTCCACCAATCCGATCTGTGTCATGGCACAGGGCCCGGCAAAGGGGATATCGGAAATGGATGTGGCAATGGATGCGCCCAGCATAGCCACCAGCTCCGGACGGCACGCCGGGTCCACAGACATCACCATATTGTTCAGCGTCACATCATTTCTGTAATCTTTGGGGAACAGAGGGCGCATGGGCCTGTCGATCACACGGCTGGTCAGAACCGCATTTTCGGAAGCCTTCCCCTCCCTCTTGTTAAAGCCGCCGGGAATCTTTCCCACAGCATACAATTTCTCTTCAAATTCCACACTCAGCGGGAAGAAATCAATCCCTTCCCTGGGCTTTTCCGAAGCCGTAGCCGTACTGAGCACCGTCGTTTCTCCATATTGCATAAAAGCACAGCCATTTGCCTGCTTTCCCACTTTGCCGATCTCCACCTTTAAAGTGCGCCCGGCAAGTTCCATTGTGTAAGTCTTAAACATACTCTTCTCCTTTTCAGGGCAGCGTTTCAGACAGACCAAACCGCTACCTGTTTCACTGTTTTTCTTTGTGACAGACAGAAGATGCCGAAACTACTGAGCCATACACAAAGCCAGCCTCTGTATACGCCTCAGTGGTCTCGGAAGCAGTCTTCTGCCTCCCGATGGTGAGATTCAATATCCCGGACATATTGAAAAGGCGGATGAAAAGTCAATCCGCCTGCTCTGCCCTGTTATTTTCTCAGTCCCAGCCGCTCAATCAAAGCACGATATCTTGCAATATCTTTCTTTTTCAGATAAGCAAGCAAACCACGTCTCTGACCAACCATCATCAGAAGACCTCTTCTGGAATGATGATCCTTCTGGTTTGTTTTCAAATGCTCTGTCAGTTCTCCAATCCTTGCTGTCAGAACCGCTACCTGCACTTCCGGCGAACCTGTATCGCCTTCGCTTCTTGCATACTCTTTGATGATTGCTGTTTTCTTTTCCTTAGAAATCACTGTTTGTCTCCTCCTGTTCCTGATCCGCCTGTCACTGAGAAACGGGTTCGAGGATATGGCAGTATCTCTGAACAGACTGCCCTGCTCCCGGTTCCAAGCGACGGTAAATTTCATACCGGATTAGTTTAGCATATCCGCGGATGAATGTAAAGAATAAATTTTTCAAACGTAGCTGACACACCTGGAGAAAATGCAGTCCGCGTAGTCCCTTTCACATGTCTAAGGCAAAACCCTCCTGATCGTAGCCGGTGACCGATACGTGGCATTGGAAATACGTATCCCTGTCCTGGGATTGCTGGCATGTACCACCTGTCCGTCCCCAATATACAGGGCCACATGATTAATCGTTCCGCCCTTTGCGTAGAAGATCAGATCCCCCGGCTTTGCATCCGCCAGAGAAATCTTCGTTCCCACACCGGCCTGCTCCCTGGAAGTACGGGGCAGAGACACCCCAAACTTCTTAAACACACTCTGTACGAATCCGGAACAGTCCGCCCCTTTTGTCAGACTGGTACCGCCCCATACATAAGGATTGCCCACAAACTGTTTCGCATACTGGCACAAATCAATCCTTGTGTTGGAAACGCCGTTGCCATACAGCAATTCTTTCATCGTAACAGCCGTCTCCAGCTCTTCCTCCACCACGCAATAGTCTGTGGATACATAGGCTTCTTCATCATCCAGCATGATTTTCGCCCATCCCTGCGGCTGCTGTTCCACCACTTCCAAACGCTCATCCTGTGCCACCAGCGTGATGACCGGACATTCTGTGCTGGGCTGTTCACGCACTTTCAGGGTCTGCGTATTGACTTTCGCCACCGTATAGACCACTTCCTGGGCTTTGGCTTTGGCCGCTTCTCCGGTCAGAAGGTAATCTGTATGCACATATCCTTCCACCTTGCCGGATTTGATATAAGCCCAGTCGCCTTCGATGGAGAGAATCTCACAGGCAGCGTTTTTGGTCATCTTGCCCACCAGTTCCCCGTCCTCGCCTGCTTTGTCCCGCACATTCAAATGGTTGTCAACCTGGGCAATTCCCAGATTGGTATAGCCCCAGAGATTATTTATGCTGTTGGCTTCTTTCTGGGCCTCCGCCGTTTCCAGAATCTCCGCATCCACGGCTTCCTCCGGCTCCGTCTCAGTCATTTGCTGCGCTTCCTTTTCCGCTTCCCGTTTTTTCATTTCTTCTTCCACCGCTCTGCCGGCCCATTTTTCCATCTCCGGGCTGGTGGATGTCTGGCCCGCGTCCGCGATCATACGGTCAAACCCTGCCTGTACCCGCACAATCCCGCCAGGGCCCGCCGCTTCCAAACGAAGTCCGCAGCCTGCAAGCAGTGCTGCCGCAAGCAGCCCTGCCCGTCCCGTCATTTTTTTGTCTATTGCCATCGCCATCCTCATCTCTTCCTTAAAATTTGTTACGAATTTATTACGTCTGTAACGAATTGTAACAAATCAAAGAAATGCTGTCAATGTGCGACGTGTAATTCTAATATGTTCCAGTACTGAAAATGCTCCTGTAACGCATACGCCGTGGATTGTCCAGGCTGCCTTTTCAGAGATCGCACTCCCCTTCGCCGGCATCAAAGCAGTCTCCTCTGGCCCAGGGACTGCCGATATCACATCTGCCGTGATGATGTACTTTTGTCATGCCGGCGCCGGTTTCTGTTTCCACCACATCCAGACGCATCCTGCTCTCTTCACCCAACGCAAAGCTGTCCAGAATCTTCAGTATATTTTCAATATCCTGTTCCATGGATGTTCCCTTCTCTTCACCGCCTACAGTTGTTTCTTTTCCTGCATAAACTCCCACTGGAGTCCGTATTTGTCTATAAAGTGAAAAAATTTCCGGCTGCTGATCCGCTCCGCCTCTTCCTGTTTTTTATCGAAGTTCCCTTCCATCTCCCAGTCAAAACAGAGGAAATCAAACGGCCTGGTAATACTGAGCTGTGCTACCTTATACTCATGCCCATCATCATCCGTATGAATCAGCGTAATGTCCGGCTGTGCGCTGATATACGCAAAAGCCTCCTCTATATTTTCCGTTTCCAGGGACACAAATCTCGCGCCGCTCATATCGTTGGCTTTAAAAATAATCGGTGTTTTTCTGCCTTCCGGATAATGATAACGCATCAGTACCAGCACCAGCCGGGTTCCGGGCACATCCATTATGCCTACGGACACTTCGCTTTCTCCGGCTTCTTTCATAAATCCCATTCCTTTAAAAAATCCTTTGTTTCTCCAATAGGGAAAATACTCCCTGGGAACGGCGCCCAGAATTCTTTCATAATATGGAAAGGCTTCGTTTACATCATCAACCATAATGCATATGTACGAAAATCCGGTGAAAATTGGCTTTTTCGGCGTTACTCCAGACATACTGTATTACCCCCCCCCTCACCATAATATCCAATACGAAAAATCCGTTTTCCGTATAGCAGAACATATCTCCGCCCAGACTCTTCGCAGCCTCCTGTATGGTCTGCAATCCAAATCCATGCTCTCTGCCAAACTGGTCTGTTTTTGGAATTTCTCCTTTTTCAACTCTCAACCCTTTTTGACACCGGTTTTTCATCCGGATAACCAGCCAGTTTTTATGATACTGCATCTGGATGGAAACTTCTCTGTCGGAATCAGTCTCCAGTTGACTGACGCAATTACAGGCATTTTCAAGGCCGTTTGATATGATCTGGCACAGCTCCATATGGGGCAGTTTTTCTTCTCCGGTACGGATATCCAGGCGAAATGAGATACCCAATTCCTCAAACTTCATCACATAACGGCTGAGCACTGCATTCAGGTAAGGATTGGCGCAGAAACGTTCCTCATATACTTTCTGTGTGGAAATCAGCTTTTCCAAATATGTCCGTGCCTCATCGACCTTATCCTGACTCAACAGGCCCGACAATGTGATGGTATGCGCCCGCATATCATGTTTCATCCGGTAAATACGCTTCTGATTCTCCAACTGTGCCTGCATCTGCTGGTTTACCTCACGTAAAACCGTCTCACTCTTCTCTTTGCGGTATAACAGAAGCTGCCTGTACATAGCCGTGAATATGGTGGCATAATTCAAAGGCATCAGAACCAGTATCAGCAGAAAAGCGGGCATCTCCTGTGGCCGGTCCGTAATCAGGGATGGATAGTTGGCCATAATTGCCAGCAGGAGATAGTAAACAGCCGACATCCCCGAAAACACACCCCAGCCTTTATTCACAGAACTCTGCAATTCCAGGTACGGCCTGCGCAACACTTTATAAGCCCACCATTCAATGAGCGGAAAGAGAATCAGCCTGCCCAAAAACATTAGTATACATCTTCCGTCTCCAAAGTAAAACTCCGTCAGATTGGTAATCACAATCACCCAGTAGGCCATCGTATCGGAAAAACAGAATGTAAACAGGAAACGTGCCCGCCGGTCTACGGACATATAATAGTAAAAAATAATACTGGGAAGGGTACAGGTCAGAAGAAATATGCGTCCCATCTGCGCCGGCCCAAAATATATCAATCCCCATATATTTACACCAATCACAGGAAACATTGTAAGGATTGTCAGCACAAATGTCTTTCTGTTTGAAAACCGGGAACGGTATAACAGCACAAATAAAACAAGCGTATGAAATAATGACCAGATTATGGATAATTCACGCAATACATTGGGACGCATCAATCCATCTCCTCAAACAAAATCTCCTGATACCGTTTTTTTACATCTGCAAAATAACGTCTGGATACCGGAATGCCCTGTCCTCTTACAACCAGCTCATTCCCTTCCAGATTGTCCACAAAATACATATTCACCAGGTAACTTTGGTGGCAGCGGCAGAATACACTGTCCGACACCCTGTCGGCAATTTCGTCCAGACGTCCCACACACTCCTGTATGGAACCGTCCTCGCAGTGAATAAAGAGGGTATGGGCCCGGCTGCTGATGTACAGAATCTTATTGTACGGAATCGATCCGATCTTTCCTCTCCATTTGAAATAAAGGGATATTTCCCTGTTTCTGGCAAGATTACGGGACACCCGCTCCAACAACCGATTGATCGCCTCCGGCTCCACCGGTTTTAACAGATATTGTATGGCGTACACATCATACGCATCCCGATAAAAAGCGTCACTGGATGAAATAAAGCAGACAGCCCCATATTCATCCAGATGCCTGAGTTCTCTGGCAAGCTCAATCCCGTCCATGACTTCCAGATAAATATCCAGAAGATACAAGTCATAATGGACCCGATCATCTTTTACATCTGCCAACAGCTGTTCCGCATCGGGATATATTTTCGTATCATGCATTCCGTTGAGCAGATCCTGTAAATACAGGGCATCCTGGCGGCAGTCATCACATATTGCAATCTTCATATAGAAAAGTCCTTCCTGTATGGTAAATTTTATACGACATTCCTGATTATAAAGAAGAATTTTATGTCAATCAATGTCATTTCTGACGCATTCCTGATTTTTTTTGCCACAGGCTGCAATATGCGCGAGTGCGGGCACCTGTGTGATAACAGGTGCCCGCACTTACATCCTACGCCTTTACCGTCTTTTTCTCATCGGTATCATCGCTGTCACTGTGCAAAATTGCAAATGCAATATTGGTGGCATGGTCCGATACCCTCTCCAGGCCGGATACAATATCGGAAAACAGCATACCTGCTTCCGGCGTACACTCGTTCTTTGTCAGACGTTCCACATGGAGCTGTTGCAGTTTCCGCTCTTTCTCATCAATGGCGTCTTCCAGTTCCATAATCTCCCCCATATGTTCTTCATTGCTTGTGGCAAACATTTCAATGGAGTATCTCACGATCTTATTGACCATATCCAGCATTTCCCCCATCTCACTCTGAGCGTCCTTGCTGAAACTGGTCCCCTTTTCCTTTCTCTGCCGGGCTGAATCGGCCACATTTTCCGCATGATCACCGATCCGTTCTATGTCGTTTACCACATGGAACAGCGCGCCGATACTTTTCAGGTCTTCGATGGGAAGGGTGGTCTGGTTGATTTTCACCAGGTAATTGGTAATGGCATGATTCAGGAAGTTGATATTTTTCTCTACCGCATACACTTCCTCTATGTCTTCCTCATCCAGCGTAATCAGGGCATTCATGGCCCGGTTCAGGTTTTCGCTGGCCAGGCCGGCCATCCGTTCGATTTCCTTGATTACTTCCACCACTGCCGTAGCAGGGTTAAATACCACCTTGTCCCCTATGTATTTAAGCTGGAAGCTGTCACGGTCGCCCACCTTCTTGTCATCTCCCGGCACAAAAATATAAGTCATCTTTACAAGCAGCCCGGAGAAGGGGAACAGCAAAATTACCTGCAGAATCTTAATGATAGTATGGGCGTTCGCCACACATCTGCCGGGATTGCCTCCTGATATGCCGTTGAATATGCCCACAATGGGATCTACCGCTACCAGGAATATCAGATAGAAAATAATCGTTCCCACCACATTGAATAACAAATGGATCATGGCTGCCCGTTTGGCATCTTTCTTTCCTGCCAGGCTGGCCAGGGTTGCGGACGCACAGGCGCCAATATTGCAGCCCAGTATAATATACATGCAGACAGGCAGTTCCAGCAATCCCTGGTTGGCCATCAACAGCACAATACTCACGGTTACGGAAGAGCTCTGGATAACCGTTGTTACCACTGTACCCAAAAGCACCGCCAGAAACGGGCTGGTCAGGGATGCAAAGAGGTGTACGATGGCCGGATCACCCCGCAGTCCCGCCATGGCGCCTGACATACCGGACAACCCCATAAACAGCACGCCAAATCCCAGGACGATCTCCCCGATTTTTTTAATCATATTATTTTTTACAAACATCACGGCAATGACGCCGCCCAATAAAAATACCGGAGCAATTTCGGATAAATTAAAAGACACAAGCTGAGAAGTAACCGTTGTACCGATATTGGCGCCCAATATCACGCCGGCAGCCTGATACAGATTCATCAGGCCGGAATTTACAAAACTGACTACCATCACCGTGCAGGCACTGGACGACTGGATCACGGCGGTAAAAACAATACCTACCAGCATTCCCGTAAAGCGGTTGGTCGTAAAAAATTCAAGAATTCCGCGCAGCTTTGCGCCGGCCGCTTTCTCAATACCTTCACTCATGAGTTTCATGCCAAACAGGAACAGGCCCAGCCCCCCTGACATAGACAACAGCACCGAAGCATCCATCTTATGTACCCTTTCGTTTTATCTCTTGAAATCCTTGCGGTATATATGCATCTGTATAGGATCCGTTCACAGGCATATTTTTGCACATCAATATTATTGTACGTGAAAGACAGCAAAGTTACAAGTACTAATTTACCATTTTGCCTTCCGCAATATCCGCCTCCAGTTGTTTTTTCAGGGATTCCACCGAATCAAACTTCTTTTCGGGACGCTTGAATTTCAAAAGGTTTACGGTAATTTCCCGGCCATAGATCTCTTCATGAAAATCATACAGATAGGTTTCCACGCCCATAACACGCTCAGCGCTCACCGTCGGCTTACAGCCAATGTTGCTGATGCTCCGGTAATGTTTCCCGTTATAAGAAACATTGGAAAAATAGACGCCTTTGGGCGGCAGCAGCTTGTCACCGGGAGGAAGCAGGTTGACCGTGGGCATACCAATCGTCCTTCCAATCTGCTTTCCATGAACGACGTCTCCCGTAACACTGTACGGAAAGCCGATCAGTTCCTGTACCGCCTCCATATGGCCCGCCTGCAGTTCTTCGCGGATACGGCTGGAACTGATCTCCCGGCCGTCCACGCATACTTTATCAATGATGTCCACAGAAAATCCCAGACGCTTTCCGCAGGCCGTCAGCATGGCGCCATCCCCCGCACCATTCTTCCCGAAAGTCACATCCGTTCCCGCCGCCACATAAGCCGCCCGCATCCGTCCCGCCAGAATCTCTTCAATAAAAGTCTCCGGCGGCATGGAAGCTGTCTCTGCGCATAACGGGAATTCAATCAGTACATCCACTCCCAGACGCCGGAAAATTCTTCGCTTTTCCTCTCTGGTGGTAAGTTCCCGCACCGCCGCTTTCCCAAAAAATGCAGCCGGCGTGGGGTCAAAGGTAAAGACCGCCGAAAGCAGTCCTCTCTTTTTTCTTTCCAATATATTCTCAAGAAGCGCCTGATGGCCTCTGTGGATGCCGTCAAATTTTCCGATGGCGGCTGCACATGCCCCATCCAACATAAAATCCGTTGTGCCCTTTATCAACTGCATGGTATCTCCTTATACAGTTTCCCGCGCTGCCGGAAACATCCTGACAGGCATAAACTTACCTTTCATCACCTGAAATGCATAAATTCCGTAAAACTGTCCCTGTGCGTCATATACTTTTGTCTCTTCCCCGTCCGTCCATCCGGATTTCCCGGTAATCTGCCGTAAAAATAGCGGATTTCCATTGTGCAGGGCTCCCGTAAACGCTTCTTTCACCGCAATGGAAGGCAGGTGGGAAAACATCTCTTCCACCGGAATCACCGGTGTGTTTCCTTCCCGGAAGGCAGCTTCTATCTCAGAAATCTTTTTCGCTTCCTCCAGCGTAAAACGATCCACACGGGTACGGAGCAGGCTGCACATCACCCCGCCGCAGCCCAGACGTTCTCCAATATCGTGACAGAGGGTACGGATATAGGTTCCTTTGGAACATACCACCCGAATGCGGATTCTGGGCAGTTCCATGGAAAGAATTTCCAGCGCATGTATCGTAACCGGCCTTCTTTTCCGTTCCACTTCCTTTCCTTCCCTTGCCAGCTCATACAGCCGCTTTCCGTCCACCTTGCAGGCGGAATACATGGGTGGAAGCTGTTCATAGACCCCCTGAAAGGCCATAACCGCCCGCTCTGCTTCTTCTTTTGTTACAGTAACTTCTTTTTCAGAAAGAACGCGTCCTGTCATATCCTGGGTATCTGTCACAATACCCAGCAGAAGTTCTGCCACATACTCCTTTTCCTTATCCGTCAACATGCCGCAGAGTTTCGTGCCGTTCCCCAGGCATACGGGCAATACGCCTTCCGCCTCCGGATCCAGTGTGCCTGTATGGCCGATTTTTTTCTGTTTGAAAATCCCCCGCAGTCTGGCTACAACGTCGTGGGATGTGTATCCCTTCTCTTTATATACATTGATAACGCCGCTGATCATTGCCTTCATCATTCTTCCTCATGGAGCTGTTTTTCAATATGTAAGGACAGGTTGTTGACCACATCGTGGAACGTTCCTGCCATAGTGCAGCCAGCCGCCTTTTTATGGCCCCCGCCTCCGAAATAGGAAGCAATCCTGGCCACATCCACCTTATCCGTGGACCGCATGCTGACCTTATACTCCATCACATCCGTTTCATACATAAAGATGGCGCACTCCACATCCCTCGTATTGCGCAGCAGACTGGCAATACCGTCCAGATCCTGAGGCCCGGCATGATAAAACTCCATCAGCTTCCTGTCCACAGCGCTGACAATACATCTGCCGTGGAGAAAGAGGATGCTCTCCAGAAGCGCCCTGCCCATGATCTGGTTCTGAACATAGGTTTTCTCGTAAAATGTCTTTTCAATCAGGGTGGAAAAATCAAACCCATACCCGATTAATGTAGCTGCAATCCGCAGGGTTTCCGGTGATGTATTGGAATATTGGAACACCCCCGTATCATGAATGATCCCGATATACACGGCCTTCGCAATCTCTTCATCCATCTGCTCCGGGTCCAGCAGCCGGTACACCATCTCGCTGGTGGAACTGGCTTTCGGATCAATATAGTTCACAGATCCACACCCCTGATTGCTGATATGATGATCAATATTAATCTTCTTCCCCGCTCCGGCAAACAGCCGCTGGGCAGCGCCCAGTCTGTTGTCCTCACAGTCCAGCGCAAAAAATACATCCGGTGGTGTCTGTCCCTCTTCCGCCTGTCTTATTTCTGATACACCTGCTATGGTATCAAAAATATCTGCCGGCTGTTCCAGATAAACAGATACCTCCGTGTCTGCCCCCACACATTTCTTTAAATACAGATACAGTGCCATACAGGAACCCACACAGTCTCCATCCGGTCTGATATGACCGCCGATACCGATTGTTCTGGCGCCCCTGATTTCTTCTGATAACTGAAACATACTACCCCTTTCTTGCAATCCACCTGCTGTTATTCTTCCCCTTCTGTCTGCACTTCTTCATCAGATGCTTCTTTATGCAGATCCCGGTTCACCTCGTCAATTTTCCGGGACATGGATACGCCATAGGCAATGGACTGGTCCATGATAAACCGGATTTCCGGTGTGTTGCGCAGATTGACCTCCCGTGCCAGCTTCGTTTTAATAAAGCCTTCGGCGCTTTTCAGACCGGCCAGTGTATCCTCAACGGCTTTTTCATCCCCCAACACACTGATCCACGCCTTACAGGTCTTTAAATCCGGCGCCACTTCCACCGATACCACCGAAGTCAACGGCGCTATACGGGGATCCTTGATCTGTGTGCGGATAATTTCCGCCAGAACCCGTTGGATTTCGCCATTGATCCTGGTGTTTTTAATACTGTTTTTTCTCATATATGATTTCCTTACTTTCCGTCTATCTGGGCACTTCGACCATAATATAGGCCTCCACAATGTCCAGTTCCTGCATCTGGTCAAATCCCTCGAATACAAGACCGCATTCAAAACCGGCCTTTACTTCTTTTACATCATCTTTAAACCGCTTGAGAGACGCCAGTGCTCCTTCGAATATCTGTGTTCCCTCTCTGGTAATACGAATCTTGCAGCCTCTCTGGAATATACCGTCCAATACATAGGAACCGGCGATATTTCCCACTGCCGAAGCACGGAACAACTGACGCACCTCCGCATGGCCAATGACCTTTTCCTCGAAAACAGGATCCAGCATGCCCTTCATGGCAGCTTCCACATCTTCGATGGCCTGATAGATCACTTTATAGAGCCTGATGTCCACGCCTTCCCGCTCCGCAATGGCTTTGGCTGTGGCATCGGGACGAATATTGAAGCCGATGATAATGGCGTTGGAAGCCGATGCCAGCGTAACATCCGATTCGTTGATGGCACCTACGCCGCCGTGAATACATTTTACCACAACCTCTTCATTGGACAGCTTGAGCAGACTCTGTTTCACGGCTTCCACACTTCCCTGTACATCCGCTTTCACGATCAGGTTCAGTTCTTTCAGATTGCCCGCCTGAATCTGGGTAAACAGATCGTCCAGAGACATTTTGGATTTTGTCTCTTCCAGTTTCTTTTCCTTGTTCTGTGCCAGATACGTTTCCGCATAAGATTTGGCTGTCTTATCATTTTCATGGGCAATAAAGATTTCGCCTGCCCCCGGCACATCGGAAAGACCCAGTATTTCCACAGGTGTGGAGGGACCTGCTTCCTTGACTCTGCGGCCCTTATCGTCAATCATGGCTCTTACCTTACCATGGCTGGCGCCTGCGGAGATGAAATCGCCCACATGGAGCATACCTTTTTGTACCAGTACCGTGGCCACAGGGCCCCGTCCTCTGTCCAGTTCGGCTTCGATTACAAGACCTCTCGCACGGCGTTCCGGATTGGCTTTCAGTTCCAGTATTTCCGCTGTCAGCAGAATGGTCTCCAGCAATGTCTCAATACCGTCTCCGGATTTGGCAGATACGGGAACAAATTCTGTGCTTCCGCCCCAGTCAACGGGAATCAGTTCATGTTCTGTCAGTTCCTGCTTCACACGGTCAATATTGGCGCCTGGCTTATCAATCTTATTGACGGCAACGATAATCTCAATCCCGGCCGCCTTGGCATGGTTAATGGCCTCCACAGTCTGAGGCATCACGCCGTCATCTGCGGCAACCACCAATATGGCAATATCCGTTGAATTTGCGCCCCGCATACGCATTGCCGTAAACGCTTCATGGCCGGGCGTATCCAGGAACGTAATCTTTTCATTCTTAATATTGACAGTATACGCACCGATATGCTGTGTAATACCGCCGGCCTCCCGGTCAGTCACATTGGTTTTCCGAATGGCGTCCAGCAGTGAGGTTTTCCCGTGGTCTACGTGTCCCATCACGCAGATAACCGGCGGACGTTTTACCATTGCCTTTTCGTCTTCATCCTCTTCACGCAGAAGTTCCTCAATGACATCGACTTTTACTTCCCGCTCACAAATGATCTCATATTCAATGGCAATTTCTTCTGCCGTCTCAAAGCTGATCTCCTGATTGACTGTGACCACCTGCCCCTGGAGGAACAGTTTTTTCACGATCACGGACGGCTGAATCTTCATTTTATCTGCCAGTTCCTTGACTGTCAGAGAATCCGGCAATGTAATGGTTTTGATCTTTTCTTCCTGTTTTTCTTCTGCTTTTTTCTCCGGTTTGATAAATCTGCCCGGTTTGTTTCTGTTCTTTCCGTTGCCGTCCTCGTAAATGGCATCTTTTCTGGATCGTTTATCACGCTCCTGATTCATCCTGCGTTTTTCATCGTCCCGGTGCTTTTCTCCCTCTTTTGCCGAAGTCTCCGGTGCAAAGGCTTTCGCACCCACAGGTTTCCTGAATTTATTGTCCTCCCTGCCAGTTCCCTTTTCAGGACGATTGCTATCGTGAAAATTCCTGCCACGGTTTGCACCGCCCTGAAAGCTGCCGCCATCCTTGCCGAAACGGTTGCCACCGGGACGATTATCCGTCTGACGGCTTCTGTAATCATGATTGCCACCTGTTCTCTCCTGTCCTCTGCGATCCTGCCGGTTCTCTGTCCCCTGGGTTCTGGTAACGCCCCCGGTTCTGGACGCAGCCGTTTCCTGACGCCTTACATCCTGCTGGGGACGCCCGCCGTCCTGCTGTCTGCGGTTCTCCTGCTGCCCGCGATTCTCCTGTTGTGCTTTCGCCGGGTTGCGCTTCTGCTGGTTCACAGGCTTGATCTGTCCTACCGCCGGTGCAGGCGACGGAGGTGTCAGCGGACGAATCAGAGGCCGATTCATATTGCTGTTGTTGTTCGTATTGTTGTTCCGGTTATGGCCGCCGCGCCGGTTTCCGCCTCCACTGTTATTATTGTTATTGTTATGGCTGTTACCATTGCCGGATGTACCCGAACGCTGAGGCAGTTTGCTGTTATGTGGATTGCTGACAAAGATAATGTTTTTCTTTTTTCTCACAGGCTCCGGTTTTGCCTGGTCTCCTTTTACCTGCTCTGTCCGGGGCGCAGGCTTTGATCCTTCCCCGGCTTTGGGGCCGGCAATCCCTTTTTCTTTTACTGCAGGGGCCGGCTCACTGACAGCTTCTGCCCCTTTAGGTGTTGCTTTTTTCTTCATCTCCTGGCGCACCATCTCCGCAGCCGAATCTTCCACACTGCTCTGCGCCGCCTTTACTTCAATCCCTTTATTCTGTAAAAAAGCGATTACTTCTTTACTTTGTCTGTCCACTTCTTTTGCAAGCTCATGTACCTTTATTTTCGCCATACTCACTACCTCCGTATTCGTTATTTTTCACATTCCAGCTTCTTTATGATGCTCCCGGCAAATCCTTTATCCGTCACTGCCACCGATGCCCGGAATTCTTTTCCCATACAGTGTCCCAACGCATCCTTCGTCCCATAGAAATACAGAGGCACTTCATAAAAGCTGCACATATTCGTAAACTTCTTTTTTGTATTGTCGGATGCTTCGCTACTTACAATGACAAGATAAGCTTTGTACGCTTTCACAGCTTTCTCTGTCATATATTCACCACTGACCAGATTGCCGGATCTGGTTGCCAACCCAAGCAATGATAAAACTTTATCGTTCATTTCTCTCCCGAAACTCCTTTTCCAGATTCTCATAAATCTGCTCCGGAATGCTCATTTTAAAGGAACGCTCCAATCCTCTGTTCTTTCTTGCCTTATGCAGGCATTCCCCGGAAATACAGAGATAGGCGCCTCTGCCGTTCTTTCGCCCCGTTACATCCAGTGTGACCGTACCGTCTGAATCCTTTAACACACGCATCATTTCGCTCTTGTTTTTCATTTCTCCACAGCCGATACACTGCCTGACGGGTACCTTTTTATTCTTCATAGGCATCCTCTGCCGTCTCGGCCTCTCCCTCATATCCGTCGCCGGTTCTTATCTCTTCCTCCTCTTCTTCATAAGCCGGCTCATCTTCACCTGCTTCAGACGCTTCCGCATAAGATATTTCATCTTCACCCGCTTCAGGCTCTTCCCCGTAAGATATTTCATCTTCATCGGCTTCGGGCTCTTCCCCAAAAGACGTCTCATCCTCATCCGCTTCAGGCGCTTCCCCGTAAGCCATCTCACCCTCGTCTGTTTCCCCGTCTTCCTCATAAGACGTCTCATTCCCGCCTGCTGCCGCATCTTCCGCATAAGACATCTCATTCTCGTCCGCTTCCACATCTTCATAGCCGGATGCATCCGCTTCACCATAGGCGCCATCCTCTTCGTATACGCCGTCCTCCTCATACGCTTCATCTTCTTCATCATACATATAATCTTCATAGCGGAAACCGGGTGTGTCTTTCGCCTGTGTCTCGCTCTTAATATCAATTTTGTATCCGGTCAGCCTGGCTGCCAGTCTGGCGTTCTGTCCCTCCTTGCCGATTGCCAGTGAGAGCTGGTAATCCGGCACCACCACTTTGGCTGTTTTTTCATCCGGATCCGCAAACACTGCCACAATCTTTGCCGGAGACAACGCATTCTGAATCAGATTACCCGGATTTTCATCCCAGTTGATAATATCAATCTTTTCTCCGCGCAGTTCTTCCACTATGGCATTGACTCTGGCGCCGTTCATACCCACGCAGGCGCCCACCGCATCCACATTGGGATTTCTGGACCATACCGCGATCTTTGTTCTGCTGCCCGCCTCTCTGGCTATGCTTTTAATTTCCACCGTTCCGTCCTTGATTTCGGTTACTTCCGCTTCAAAAAGACGTTTTACCATATCCGGATGGGTACGGCTTACAAGAATTTTGGGCTCCTTTGTCATATTACGGACTTCCAGGATATAGACTTTAATCCGCTCCGTGGGTTTGAATACTTCGCCTTTGATCTGCTCTCCCTCAGTGAGAATGGCATCGGCCTTGCCCAGGTTAATGCTGATATTGCGTCCCAGATACCGCTGCACCACGCCGGTTACGATATCTTTTTCCTTTTTGCAATACTGGTTATAGATTACGTTCTTTTCTTCTTCTCTGATTTTCTGCAGGATAACATTTTTGGCGTTCTGAGTTGCAATGCGCCCGAACTCTTTGGATTTAATCTCTATATGAAGCATATCGCCCAACTGCGCGTTATGCGATACCTCTCTGGCATCTTCCAGAGAAATCTGCAGACAGTCGTCCTCCACTTCCCCGTCCTCAACCACTTCTTTTTCTGCATAGCAGATAAAATCACAGGTATCCCTGTCAATTTCAACCTTGATATTATCCGATTTACCAAAATGGTTCTTACATGCCGTAAGCAGAGAATTTTCTATTGCCTCAAACAAAGTGTCTTTGCTGATCTCTTTTTCCCTCTCCAAAATATCAAGCGCTTCCATTAACTCTTTGTTCATTTTTCCCGATTCCTCCTAATCCTTTCCCAAACGCCCCTGCGAGCAGATATGCATTGCCATGCACAGTTGTCAGTTCATCCTTTATCATCAAAAATCCAGCGCCAGTCTGATACGGGCAACTTCACTTCTCACAAACACCCTGGCCGTGCCATCTGTCTCCAGCGTAACGGTCTCTTTGTCAAATGCCTGCAAAATACCCGAAAACTCTTTTTGTTTTTCTATGGGTGTATATGTTTTCAGTTCCACCATTTCCCCGATACTCATCTCCAGATGTTTATCCTTTTTCAGCGTCCTGCCCAGACCCGGACTGCTCACTTCCAGAATATAGGCATCCGCAATCAGATCCTCCGCATCCAGGCTGTCCGACAACGCCCTGCTGACCCGTTCACAGTCATCAATGGTAACGCCCCCGTCTTTGTCTATAAAAGCACGCAGATACCAGTCCTTGCCTTCTTTTACATATTCCACATCATATATGGATACGCTGGCCTTTTCCGCAATCGGCTCCAGCAGTTCCTGCGTCCGCTGTTCATAATTCTTTTTTGCCATATGTTCACCTCTTTTTCCTACTGCTTCTGTCTGATATTTCCGTCGTGTCTAACAATAGAAGTACACCTTGCTCATTTTTATTGTCATCAAAAACGAAGAGTGGAACTCGTTCCACTCTTCACACTAAATATCCTATACTATTGAATCTTATACATTATAGCACCGGTATCTGGTAATTGCAAGAAATTTTGGAAAAATTATTCTTCCTGCCCCTCTGAATCCGCCGGTTCTTCTTTCTGTTCCAGGATTTCAGTAATTTTCTCTATCATTTCGTCCTCTTTCAGGCGGAATTTAATCTCCACCCTCCGGGAAGCGGCCATATCCACCTCGCCGGTAGCCTCATCATAGATGGGCACACTGTAGGACCTGCCGTTTACAGTCAGCATCTTCTGAAGCTGCTCTATCTGATCTGCACTCAGACCGTTTTCTTCCTCCAGGCAGAACTGCGCCACGGAATCCGCCCGGTTGGTGGACAACACCATATTACTCTGATACCCACCATCCGTATCCGTATGTCCCTCAATGATAATCTCTGATATATAAGGGCGGAATCCGTCCTGCAGCAGTACGCCCAGGTACATGGGGATAATCTCCTGCAGCGTGGCTTTACTCTCCGGTGTCAGCAGGGCGCTGTTATAACGAAACAGCACATCCGAAGAAAACGTAATCGTCCCTGTCTGGGCATCTACTTTCATGGAGGAATTGTCGAAACGCTTCTGCAATTCCCCGATAATATCCGTCCGGATACCTACGATGTCCCGCAGTTCGCTTCTGGTGGAATCCAGTTCCGCCTGCGCTTCATCAATCTTCTGATAAGCCGTCGCCAGCTCGTCCTCTGTCATGGTTGCCTTGGCATAGGCCTCCTCCAGCTCCTTCATGGAATTTCTGAGTTCCGATTCGGAATCTTCCAGTTCCTGCCGGGTGGTATTCAACTGCATCTCTGCCGTTTCCAGATCCGTCCGCTTCTGTTTATATACGAACAGGGTAATGGCAATCAGCAGAATAAAGATCAGCAAAAGTGCCGCCATCATATCCGAATAGGACTGCCAGTAACCCGGCTCTTCAAATACTTCTTTTCTTTTATTCCTCATACATATCCCTCATCCGGCCCAATGCATACAGTTCATTGCCAATTCTTTCACATGTATCGGCAAGAGCCTCTTCCGCACGCTTCTGCTTATCCGCCGTATCGCCCAGCACTTCCTGTATCGTATTACAGGATTCCAGCATCTTCTGCATACGCTCCGTCAGATGCCTGAAATCCTCCGCACAAACGCTCTGGGTTTCACAGGACTGCTCCAGTGAACGCCCCAGTTTCCCAAATTCTGCGCCCATGGTTTCCGACATGCATTTCATAAACTGGCCGACAATCTTTTCCACTCCGTCAATCTGTGTCTGGGCATTCCCCTGAAGGAGTTCCTGAATCTTTCGCAGAGAGCTTGCCATATTGGCCTGATAAAGCAGCATACTGCTCAACGCCTCATCCCCTGTATGTGTCCTGGGCTGTACATACTCGTGGAACACATCCAGAAACCTGTCCAGCTTTTCATAGGCATCCGACATCAGGCTTCTGTATACAAAGGAAAAGATCAGAGAAAAGAAAATACCATAAACGGAAGTATGGAACGCCACCTTCATACCATCCAGAAGAGGCGCTATATTCTCGGAAATGGTGAAAATATCATTTCCGGAAAAGGAACTGAGCCCCAGCGACAATCCCAGGAATGTGCCCAGAATACCCAGCCCTGTCATGGCGCCGGAAATATTGGTATTGAACCAAGTGCTGGCCACCTGATTGAGCAGGTCTTCATTGATATATGTCTCTATGGGGCAGACATCGGTTATATTCCCCTTTTTGTCTGTATGTACACTGACATGTTTCTGATATTTGGCAAACCTGCGGTTCAGCAGGGCACTGGAAAAAACTTCCTGTTTCTTCCGGTAATCCGGCCAGAGATTTTTCCGATCCGGCTCATATTGCCGTTCCATCTCCCCCGCTGTCCGTACCAGGGCGCCTGTTACGGAATTCAGCCTGATAAAGCTGATGATGGAGATCAGGAACAGAATACCGATGATCCCCAGAAAAGATACATTGATGATCAGATTGGCCGTTAAAATCATCTCTTCGGCAAAAACGCCGTTAATATCCAAAATAAACCCGAATGTCAGGATATAAACGACAATCAACAGAATATACAGTTTATTTTTCATAAAAACCTCCTCTTAGGAAAATCTTAATAATTTCCCATGATGCAAGAAAGAGTGGATTTATCCACTCTTTCCGCGTTCTGTTCAGTTCACAATTCAGTATATCATTTTATGTCGTAAAAAGCAAGTCAGGGCAGGAATTTCCAATGCCTTCCCCGTGACAGCCCGGCCTTTTGGCTGAACCGTTATGGCTTCTTCTGTATGCTAGTGTACTAGCTCAGGAACTTCTGCAATGTCCGCATACATTCCTCGATATCCAGCGGTTTGGGGATATGTGCGTTCATACCACATTCCAGACAGTGCTCTGCATCATCGGAAAATGCATCTGCTGTCATGGCGATAATCGGCAGGTTGTTATCCGGGCGCCCCAGAGACCGGATGGCCTTTGTGGCATCATATCCGTTCATAATCGGCATACGGATATCCATCAAAACGGCATCGTAATAACCCACTTCGGATTTTGAAAACATTTCCACACAGATTTTTCCGTTTTCTGCCCGTTCCAGCAGCATGCCGGTGACAGAAAGGATCTCGCTTGCCACTTCCCAGTTAATGTCCATATCCTCCGCCAGAAGGATCCGTTTCCCGGTGAAGTCCACTTCCTCCTCGGCCTCAACCGCACTGGCATCAAATCCTTCCACATACTGTCTCAGCCGTTCATACAATGTGGATTTAAAGAGGGGTTTGGAAATAAAACCTTCGATTTCGGGCGCCACGTCCTCTCCCAGTTCATTCCAGTCATAAGCGGAAATCAGGAATATGGGAACGCTTCTGCCCACACGTTTGCGGATCTCCCGGATGGTTTCTATACCGTCCATATTAGGCATCTTCCAGTCTACCAGTACAAACCGGTAATCCTCTCCCTTATTATGGCGTTCCTCAATCATTCTGACCGCATCTCTGCCGTCCAGCGTCCATTCCGCATGCACACCTAGTTCTTCCAAATTGGAAACAGCGCTGAGACACAGCCATTCATTATCATCCACCACCAGAATATTCCATTCAGGCAGTTGCATTTCCATCTCAATGTCATTCGCTTTACGAAGATCCAGCGTCACATGGAAGGTACTGCCTTTTCCCAGTTCACTCCTCAGCTCAATGGTCCCGCCCATCAGTTCTACAATCTTCTTTGTAATGGAAGTACCCAGGCCGGCACCTACAATGTGGCGCACTTCGTCAGTTTCTTCCCTGGAAAAGGTGTCCCAGATCTTTTTCTGGAATTCTTCCGACATCCCGATGCCCGTATCCACCACCTCAAAGTGGGTGCGGATGTATCCACCGCCTTTGGGAGAAGGCTCCTGGAACACATGCACGTCCACCCTGCCCCCTTCCGGAGTAAATTTCACCGCATTGGTCAGAAGGTTAATCAGTACCTGGTTGAGACGCACCGTATCACAGTGCACATTTTCTACAAGTATTTTCTGGATATAAATATCAAACAACTGATACCTGGCCTTCACCTGAGGCTGAATGATATTGACTATATCATCCATTACTTCCCGCAGAGACATGGGAGATTCATTCAGCGTCATCTTGCCGCTCTCAATTTTGGACATATCCAGTACGTCATTGATCAGCCCCAGCAGATGCTTACTGGACAGGGAAACTTTGCGCAGGCAGTCAACCACCCTGTTTTTATCATCAATATTCCTCTGGGCAATTTCCGTCATACCGATAATGGCATTCATGGGGGAACGGATATCATGGCTCATGCTGGAAAGAAACTCACTCTTTGCCATATTGGCATGTACCGCATCTGCCATGGCCTTGTCCAGCTCCCGTATCTGCTGTTTGGACAGCTTGTAATAGATGACAAAGATAACCGTCATCACCAGCAGAATCGCTGCCACAGAGCAGACCATCACCCAGGTACGCACCGTATCCAGTCTGGACACGGAATCTTCCATATAATCATTGGGCATGGCTGATATGAGATACCAGGAAGTATTTTCCGAAAGGGGCACACAATATACATGCAGCTGCTGCCCGCTTATTGAGACCACACTGGAATAGACGTCCCGGTTGTTGATGGCTTCCCGCATCCCTATCGCATAGTCTTCTGCGTCTTTTCCCTCAAAACTGTCATACTGTTCTCTGATCCGGGTAAAATAATTCTCACGATAAGCATCCGCACTCCGCACCACAAAGTTTCCTTCCACATCTATAATATGGGAATATGCCATCGTATCATCTTCATCCAGAAAAAGGATCATACTCAGATACTCCATGGGCAGGCCCACAATCAGGGCGGCACTATGCTGCCCGCTCCCCATGGGATAGGCCGCTTCCACACCGAGAAGCAGCATTTTCTCCCCGGAAGCTGTCAGGCCCTGCGCCACCATCGTGCCGTCCCGCTGCAGGGATGCCAAATAATCGCTGTTATCATTTAATTCAACGTCTTCTCCGTAAACTTTCTCGATCTCACCGTCTTCGGCATACAATCCCAGCCAGGAAAAATTCCGGATTTCCGCACTGTTCTGCAATTCTTTCAGCATAACCCTGCCATAGCTTTCCGTTTCCGGCGGTGTACGCTTGACTATGCCATCCACCTGTTCCAGACGCAGCGTAATGATCGCTTCAAACTTCTGTTTGATCTGTCTGCTCATCTCAGCCATATATTTGTCGCTGATTTCCATAACTGTCCGCTTTGTCTGACTTGTCATAAAAGATGTCAGAAACACAAACACAATCAGGCATACTGACACAACAGCAATTACGCTGCCTCTGAAAAATCTTATCATTGTTTTATTCATTCTTCTCGCTCCAATGTCTTAGAGTTATGCGAAAACTTTTTACATGTATTTCTTGATGCAGGCAACAATTTCCGTCTGTACCGGAAGTACCCGCTCCAGAACCGGCCTTGCCTCATCCGGCTGTCCGGTACGCAGCAGGTTGACCACTTCCGTGTATGCTTCATACACGGGTGTAATGGAGAGGTTCCCTGCGGTTCCTTTGATGGCATGCGCTTTTTCCACAGCGCCCTCGCAGTCTGCGGCATCAAAATCCGCCGGAACATACTGTGTTTCAATAGATTTTACAAAAGAACCCAAAAGTCTTGTATACAGTTTTTCGTTGTTGTTAATACGCTTGAGCCCGCCGTCAACATCCACACCCAAATCTTTTAATTCATCAAATAAAGCCATATGTATGTGTTCTCCTTTATCATTTTTTGATTTAAAAGGCACAGGAGCTTTTTGTCCCTGTGCCATGATTTTACTTTTTTAATATTTTCCAAAATCATCTCCCAGAGATATTACCTGTTCATTTGCACTGGCTGCCGGAGAATAGGAGGAATAAGAGTCACTCTTATAGGAAGAATAAGAGTTGCTGCTTTCTCCCAGATTATAAATGGCAAGCATTTCACGCATTCTGGATGCCTGGTTAGACAATTCTTCACTGGCTGCCGCACACTGCTGGCTGGTAGCGGAATTGGTCTGTACAACCTGGGATACCTGAGTAATCGCCTGCTCGATCTGTGCCACGGCAGTTGCCTGATAATTGGAGGACTCTGCAATACCATTGATAATCATTTCGCTGTCCTGTACCCGTTTGGTAATCGCTTCCATGGATTTTACGGTTTCATCCGCAATCTTCGTACCGGCATTGACTTTTTCAATGGAATCTTCAATCAATTCTGCCGTTTCTGCTGCTGCGGAAGCACTCTTTGCCGCCAGGCTTCTGACTTCTTCCGCTACCACGGCAAAACCTTTACCCGCTTCTCCTGCCCGTGCAGCCTCAACTGCCGCATTCAGTGCAAGGATATTGGTCTGGAATGCAATATCATCAATAACTTTGATGATTTTGGAGATACTTTCTGATGACTTATTGATGCTCTGCATAGCAGCCATCATATTCTGCATCTGGCTGTTTCCCTGTTGAACGTCCGTAATTGCATGCGCAACCAGACCTGCCGCCTGATTGGCCTCTTCTGCGTTCTGCTTTGTCTTTTCCGCGATCTCATCAATGGAGGCGGTAATCTCCTGAATAGCGCTTGCCTGCTGTGTAGAGCCCTGTGCCAGCGCCTGGCTTGCACTTGCCACCTGAGAAGAACTTACTGTAACCTGGGAACCTGCATCACTGATATTGGACAATGCGTTTAAATTGTCCTCCACCAGCTTCTTGAGGGAATTGCCCAGCAGATCTTCAGGGGATTTGGGATTTACCTGCACGGTCAGATTACCATTGGATACAGCCTCCGCAATCTCCGCCTGATACTTGATATTATCAATTACACTGTTGTATTCGTCTACCAGGTCACCAAACTCATCATTGTTATATTTCACAAGATTGATGTTCACATGGCCCATTGCGATTTCCTTGGCCGCATCGGAGAGCTGCTTAACGGATTTTTCAATGATTTTAATCAGCGCCAGCGCAATACAAACCGTAATGACCACGGAGATAACCGCAAATATCAGAGTGGAAATGGTGGCGATCCTTGTAAAAATCTGCTGCTCCGCGGGGTCTGAAATGGATGCCACCCATTTGGTGGTAAGATCACTGATCAGGATATTGATCACTGTAATCATAATGGGCACCATAAACCCCAAAATCAATTTTGTTTTCATTTTCATGTTTTTCATCAGTTTTCTCCCCTCACTCTTCTTCTAATACCATATCATTGGCCTGCTCCATCACAGTCAGATCATCATCGTTCAGCAGCTTATCCGGATCAAGCAACAGTTTTACCGTATTTCCCACCTTGCCAATGCCGTATACATATTTATGATGGGATTTATCGGCACGCCCAATGCTGGGAGGCGGCAGTATGTTTTCTTCCTTGATCTCCACCACTTCGGCAATCTTCTCCACGATCAACCCAACCATCATGGATTTTACGTTAATAACGATAATACAGGTTCTGTCGTTATATTCAAAGGGTTCCTGTTTAAAACGCAGACGTACGTCCACCACAGGGATCACCTTTCCCCTCAGGTTGATCAGACCCTTGATATAGTCTTCTGTCTCCGGTATGGCCGTAATTGCCTGGAACTGAATAATTTCATTGACATACTGAATTTCCAGTCCGAAATACTCGTTTCCGGATTTGAAGGTCATATATTTGCCCTTCTGCGTATCGTGCTCATTTGAAGCGGCCTGCTCTTCTTGTCTCTTCAATTCGCTCATTTCATTCATATGTGTTCTGTTCCTTTCTGCTATTTTATTCAATCAACCCGCCGGCATCCAAAATCAGTGCAATACTGCCGTCTCCGAGCTGCGTACAGCCGGACAGGCCCTTGACCTTTTTGATATAGGAGGGAATCGGTTTCACGACGATCTCCTGCTCGCCAATCAGTTTATCTACCAGAAGACATACCCTTTTATCTTCCACTTCCAGAATCAGCATAACCCCGTCTTCCACAGACTCCTGGTATTCTTCCAGTCCATACCATTTGCCCAGCCTGAGAACCGGATAACATTCCCCGCGGATCATGATATATTCCTGTCCGTCAGGTTCATGTATCATCATATCTTCCTTGACACGGACAAATTCCTTGATCATACCGGTTTCCATTACAAAGGAAGAATTACCGGTTTCCATCACAATACCGTCTATAATCGCCAGCGTTAGCGGAATCTTCAGATTCATGATACTTCCAAAGCCCGGCGTACTCTCAATATCCAACGCACCGCCAATGGCCTGTATGTTCTGTACCACCACGTCCATGCCTACCCCACGGCCTGAATACTCCGTAATCTCTTCGTTGGTTGAAAAGCCCGGATAGGTGATGAACTGATACACTTCTTTATCCTGGTACGCGCTGTCGGGTTTGCCTTCTTCCAGCAGTCCCTGCTTCCTGGCCTTCTCTAAAATTTTGTTTCTGTCAAGGCCTTTGCCGTTATCCTCCACACTGATCCATACCTTACCTGCCTCGGTTCTGGCAGACAGGATGATCTTGCCTTTATCCGGCTTACCGCTTTCCATACGTTCTTCGTTTGTCTCGATTCCATGGTCCACCGCATTTCTCACCAGATGCATCAGAGGATCGGAAATATGTTCGATAATATTCTTATCCACTTCGGTCTGCTCACCGACCATTACAAATTCGATATCCTTGCCCAGCTTTCTGGACACATCAAATACGATCCGGTTCATTTTCTGGAATGTATTTGTCAAAGGTACCATACGCATGGACATAATAACGTTCTGCAGATCTGTGGATATTTTTGCCAGCTGCGCCGCCGCTTTATTGAAATTGTCAAGGTTCAGGCCCGGCACCTTCAGGTCAGGATTCTGAAGTACCACCGACTCGGAGATAACCAGTTCTCCGATCAGTTCCATGAGCTGATCCATCTTACTTACATTTACGCCGATAAAGGAGGCTTTTTCCCCTTTCGGCTTATCCTTGGCCAGTTTTTTCTGTCTGCCCGGCTCTCTGGATTTAATAACGAAATCACCTGGCGCAATGGCAGGTTTCGCCGGTTTTGCCGGAGCGCTGCCCTCTTCCGCCGAAGCATCCTCTATCCGCGCTTCAATATCTTCCACGCTGGATTCCAGATCAATCTGCAGATCATTGCTTTCTCCGAAATCAAAGCCCTGAAGGAACTCTTCCGCTTTACATTCGAAAATATCCACCTTCTCGATGTCATAACCCACACCGATGATTTTCCGCACTTCTTCTTCACTGCACTGTGCCTGCAGCAGGATACGGAAGCCATCTTTCAGAATGACAGCCGCGCTCTCGGCATCCGAAATAATATCCTCCGGGGAATACAACAGATCCTCCGCAACTTCCTTGAGTGCGTATACCGCCTTATATGCGTGCACATTGGCCATTTCCGTTTCCGGGAAAAAATGAATATATATTTTATAAAATCTGCTGGCACTGGTAGCCACCGGCGCAATATAAAACTGCTTGGGCTCCACATGGACATTTTCCGGCGGCGGCGTTTCGTCATCGTCCGCTCCGCCGCTTTTGAGCTGTTCCAGAAATCTGTCCAGATCCGCTATGATTTCAGCCGGGTCCCCGTCCGGCGTATCACCGCCACGTATCTTTTCCATCTCACTGGAAATAAAATCCTCTACTGTCAATACATGCTCCACCAGATCTACATGCGGCACATGTTCGGGATGGGATTCCCGCAAATAATAGAACACATCCTCCAGCTTATGTGATATTGCCGTGATATTGTCGAACATCATGATACCTGATGAGCCTTTGATGGTATGCATGGTTCTGAATATTTCGTTTATGCTGTCTTCGTCAAAGCATTCCGCATCTTTCTGTTCCAGAACCATCTCCTGAAGCTGCTCCAGAAGCTGTTCATTCTCAAACAGATATATGTCAAGCATGCCTTCCGTACTAAATTCCTCAGCCATACATTCTCCTTTCCTGCACAGTCTAACCTGTATTCTTTCGTCTTATATCAGATTTAGCTTTTTCAGCGCCTGCTCAAAGCGTTCCTGATCAATAGGCTTACCGGAATAGATGGTGCAGCCCAGTTCGAATGCCATTTTTACATTTCTCTCTTCATTCAATGCCGTTGTCATAATCACTTTCACTGCCTGATCCTCCGGAATGTTGCGATCCTTTTCCAGATTGCGGATTCCCATCAGCGCCTGATACCCGTCCATAACCGGCATCATAATGTCAAGGCATACCAGATCATACGGTTCATCATCCTCCAAAGCCATCATAAATGCATCCACTGCTTCCATACCATCCACTGTAGCGTCGCACTCTCCGTACTTTGACAGGAAATTCACCATAAACTTCCTTGTCGCAAAATCATCCTCTGCCAATAAAATTTTCATGTTTTCTCTCCTTTACATTTTATTCAATAACGCATAGGTTCTTCCTGCGATCTGCGTCAATTTCTCCTGATACTCCACGGCGCCCAGATCATAGGCCACCTTGGGCATACCGTATACCACACAGGTGGACTCATCCTGGCCAATGGTTCTGGCACCTGCCTTTCTCATCGCCAGCAGGCCCTTTGCACCGTCTCCGCCCATCCCTGTCAGAATAATTCCAACCGCATCAGGGCCGGCACATTTGGCTACGGAATCAAACAACACATCCACGGAAGGACAATGCCCGTTCACCCTGGGCCCCTTCCGGCATTCCACCTGATATACGCCGTTCACTTTCAGAAGGCGCATCTGCTGGTCACCGCCGGGCGCTATCAGCATATGTCCCGGCATAACCCGGTCTCCGGTCTGCGCCTCTTTCACCTGAATCCGGCACTGATCATTAAGCCTCTTGGCATACATGGACGTAAATCCGGGTGGCATATGCTGCACCACCACAATGCCCGGAATATCCGTCCCGTATTCTTTTGCCACCGCAAAGATTGCCTCTGTCCCTCCTGTGGACGCACCGATCGCCACGATCAGATTATTGCGCCGTGTGGAAAGACGATGGACATCCTGTTCCTGGGCCATGACTTTGCGCTTGATATTGCTGATCTTGGCAGTGGAGGCAATTTTAATCTTTACCAGCAGCTCATTCCGGATAAACTCTTCGAGCTGCACCCGGCTGGACACAGCCGGTTTTGCCACAAAGTCCACTGCGCCGGCATTTAACGCGTCAAATACTTTATCGCTCAGGGAACTGATGACCACAACCGGCAACGGGTACTGGGGCATGAGCTTGCGCAGGAATTCGATTCCGCTCATCCTGGGCAGTTCCACATCCAGTGTCATTACATCCGGCTTTTTTTCCAGGATGGCATCCCTGGCTTCAAAAGGATCCCTGGCAGTCCCCACTACCTGTATGGCCGGGTCCCTGCTCAGATTCTGCACCAGCAGTTCCCGAAATACGATGGAATCTTCTACAATTAATACCTTAATTGGCCGCATACATTACCCATTCCCTTCTCTTTTTCTGAATATCGACGGCTGTATAATCTGGAAAGGCGTACTGCTCCGATCCAGCGTTTCCGTCGTGCCTATAAAGAAATACCCACCGGGCTCCAGTATATCATATACTTTCTGAACCAGTTCCCGTTTTGTATTCTCATCAAAATATATCATAACATTGCGCAAAAATACAGTATGCATTTTCTTTTTAAAAGGAAATGGATTCATTAGATTAAACTGGCGGAAAATCACTTCGTTTTTCAGTTCCGCCGTTACCTGGTACTGCCCGCCTCCTGTTGCTTTGAAAAAATGCCGTTTCCACTGTTCCGGAAGATTTTTCAGCTGCTCCTCATTATAGACACCCGCCATTGCCTCCTGCAATACCTTGGTGGATAAATCCGTAGCCAGTAGTTTTTTATCCCACTGACCGCGCTCCAGCCCAAAAAAATCTTCCATGACCATGGCGATCATATAAGGTTCTTCCCCGGAAGAAGCCGCACCGCACCAGATACGTAAATCTTTCCGCGCGCTCTCCCGCTTTTTCAGCCAGGGAAGAACTATATTTTTAAAATACTCAAAATGTTCAAATTCCCTCATAAAGTAGGTATGGTTAGTGGTCAAAACATTCACCAGCATCTTTTCCAGCCTGCCGGACTTATCCCGCTCCACACCATCCATAAAAGCCCCAAAACTCCGGAACCCCTCCGCTTTGATGCGGTTCTCCAGCCTGCCGTTGATAATGACCTTTTTCTGATGCAGGTCAATCCCATACCGCTGCTTCATATAAACCGCAATCCGTAAAAATTCCTCATCTGAAATCAATTTATGCTCCTCCCCTCAAAAAATCGGTTTCAGCACAACTGGCGCAATATTTTCCGGCAGATTCCGAAAATATCCGGATTAAATCTGCTGCCGGCTTCTTTGCCCATCTCCTCCAACGCTTCTTCCCTGCTGTGTCCCCCTTCACCTGTAAGACGGCAAAATGCATCGGCAATGGCTACAATTTGAGCCGATAAGGGGATCTGTCCCCCTGCCAGGCCGGCCGGATAGCCGCTTCCGTCATAATGTTCATGGTGATAATGGGCGATTTCAATGGATGTACTGATAAAATCATTGTAATCATTGCTGACATGCAGATCCTTTAACAGCCCCGCCCCAATCTCCGTATGGGACGCGATTTCAGCCGCTTCCTCCGGGGTCAGTTCGGACTGCTTCTGCAGGATTTCCATCGGGACCCCGATATTGCCAATATCGCACAGCGGCGCCGCCAGCTCAATGGTATCCACATATGTATCGGAAATCTGCCCTTCAAACAAGGGCGAAAGCTGCATTCCCTGTGCCAGGATCCTGCAGTTTTTCCCCAGACGCTCCATATGTTCTTTTTCATATGCGGAGTTTTTGGCCGCGATACCTGCCAGTGCATAGAGAATACTTTTTTTCTCCTGCTCCATCTGGTGTAACTGTTCACTGACCGAAACCTGCAGCCGCCGGTTCATCTCCATCAGATCCCGTTTTGCCACATGAAGGTTTAAATGCACGCCCACCCGCGCCTGCACCACTTCCGGAATAAACGGCTTTGTAATATAATCTTCCCCGCCCAGGGAAAGGCCTTCCACAATGTCCATAGGATCATCATAAGCCGAAATAAATATAACGGGAATCTCCCTGGTTTCTTCTTTTCCTTTCAGGGCACGGCACAACGCATACCCGTCCATGCCCGGCATGGAAATATCTGTCAGGACAAGCTGCGGATGGGATACGGATACCATCGCCAGCGCCTCTTCCCCGCTCTCGGCCAGCACCGGACTGCATCCCATGCTGTGGATAATCTCCTCCAGAACCAGACGGTTTGTTTCCACATCATCCACAATGAGAATCTTTTCCTGTCCCCATTCCCTTTTTCCGTAAGGCATATCACACCTTCTTCCATATCTTTTTAAGCCTGCTCCGCCCCGATCATCGCTTCCAGATCACGGTACTCGGCCGCTGTTTTATCATAGTTTTCTTTCTGAATCGCCATCTTCAGCCTGAGCGCCTTCCGGCTTACTTCACGCGGCGCTTCCTCCGTCAACTGTCGCACGGTTTCCATAAACATCTCCGCCTTTTCCCAGTTTTCCATTTCCACACAGAGAATCAGTTTGGAAAGATTGCGCTTCAATGTTTTAATGTTTTCCGGCGAACCATAGGTTTTCACCGTTTCCTCTTCCGGCTCTGCCGCCGGCGCTCCCGTCAGCAGAGGCGACCGGATGTCATTTGTCATGGACAGTGTATTCTCATCTTCCTCACAGACTCCGGCCCATATGGAAAAGGAAAATGTACTGCCTCTGTTTTTCTCGCTTTCCACTTCAATCGTGCCGCCCATCAGTTCTACAAGCTGCTTGCAGATATTCAGTCCCAGCCCGGTACCGCCATATTTGCGTGATATGGACGCATCCACCTGTGAAAAGCTTTGGAACAGTTTATCCTTATCCGCCTTGTCTACGCCGATGCCCGTATCCTTTACAATAAAAAACAGTTCCATCCGGTCATTGACCCGCGCAGTACGGATTACTTCCAGTGTAATCTTACCCACTGCGGTAAACTTGAGCGCGTTGGAGAGAAGATTGTTCAGAATCTGTACGATCCGCAGTTCGTCCCCGATCATATACTCCGGCACCTGCGGGGACACTGTCATAAAAAATCCCAGCCCTTTTTCCGTGATTTTGTTCAGATGATGGGACTTAACATAATCCAGCATATTCCGGAAATGGAACCTGCGGGGCTCCAGTGTGAACTTCCCCGCCTCCAGTTTGGAGAAATCCAGTATGTTATTTATAATTTTATTCATATCGCCGCAACAGCGTTCAATCAGCCGCAGAGCTTTCAGCGTATGCTCATCCGTCACGTCATCCATCAGTTCCCTGACATTGCCGAGCACTCCGTTCACCGGCGTCCGTAATTCATGCGTCACATTGGCCACAAACTCAGATTTGACTTTGAGCGCTTCCTGCGCCTCCTGTCTTACCTGTTCCACTTCACGGCTCAGAAATTCTTTTTCCAGTATGTCATTGGCCATACATATGTACATGCCCGCCGCCGATTCGCTGCGCAAAATCCGGGCTTCTACCGGGAAACAGGTGAGATTCCTGCGGTATGCCACCAGATTATGCGGCTCATGCCCGAATGGATAGTCCGTTTCAAAACATCCTTCTGAAGCTTTGAACGTATTCGGGAACACATCGCTTATATATTTGCCACACAGCGCTTCACCATATTCCAGCTTCTTCTTCGCAGCCCCATTGGCATAGAAAATTTCACCCGAAGCGTTAAATATGAGAATCATCTCCAGGGCATCTTCCATGGGAAAAATATAATCTTCCCTCAGATCCATAGCGTTTCCTCCCATAGCATAGAACAATAGATTGCAGGCCTGGTCAGCAAACCTATTGTCATGAAAAAAGGGCAGCAAAAATAAAAAACTTTTCACTGCCTGTTATCCGTTTCAAGAGGGTTATTTGAATTCAAACATCTTAATTACTTCCACGATATTAAAGAAATCTTCCTTGGCAAGTTCGAAGCACTCAAGTATATCCGGTGAGAACTGTCCGCATTCACCGTTTAAAATCATTTCATATGCAGTATCGTTTACAAAGGGCTTTTTATATACCCGGGGACTCACAAGCGCATCATAGACGTCGGCAATGGCCACAATCTGTGCACTGAAGGGAATCGCATCCCCCACAAGGCCGTCCGGATACCCTCTTCCGTCCCATCTCTCATGATGGTGGCGGCAAATTTCATAACAATAGCGGTAAAACTCGCTGGCCTGGTTTTTATAGGAGCGTTCCAATATGCTGCAGCCGATCGTGGTGTGACTCTTGATCACCTCAAACTCCTCTTCTGTCAGTTTTCCAGGTTTCAGCAATATGGCATCAGGAATACCGATTTTACCAATATCATGTAAAACCGATGCTCTTGCAATCATATCAATCTTGGAAGTCGTCAGGCCGTATTTGGGGAAATACTTCATCACATACTTGAGCAGTATCCTTGTGAAGTACTTAATACGCCTTGTATGCTCTCCCGTTTCCGCGCTTCTGAATTCCACTACAGAACTGAGGGCGTCAATCATAAACTCATTGGTCTCACGGATCTCTTTATGCTGTGCCCGAATCTCTTCTTCCTGCATCTGCAGGCGCAGTTCCATATTATGTCTGCTCTGGTAAAGTTCGATAATATTCCTGCTTCTTCTTTTTACAATATGGGGATAAAAAGGTTTATGTATTACATCGGCCACACCATAAGAATATGCCTGGTCATCCGTGTCCAGTTCGTCTTCACTGGTAATGAGAATCACCGGAACAGACTGAAGCATCCCTTCCTTATGCATGTATTCCAGCACACTGAAACCGTTCATAACCGGCATGACCACATCCAGTAAAATCAGTACAATATTGTTGTGATTTTCGATCTGGGAAATGGCTTCCTGTCCGTTTGTCGCTTCCAGCAGCTCGTATCCTTCCTTGGAGTCCCTGAACATTTCATTCAGTATCTCTCTGTTTACTTCTTCGTCATCAACAATTAATATCTGCTGTTTTTCCATCTCTTCTCCTGAATCATTTCTTTATACATTTTTAATTTTTCCCTTTACTAACATAACATTTTTTAATCCATATTGTCAATAATAAGAGAGAAATATCCTGACAAAGGCAAATGGAAATAATTGCACTTTTCCATATGATAAAAAACGCTGCAAATACCATCCTTCGGTATTTCCAGCGTCTCCGGGTTGGGCTGTATTTAAACAGTCGCAGCGTGTAGGGGAATCGAACCCCTGATTCCGCCGTGAGAGGGCGGCGTCTTAACCTCTTGACCAACACGCCATATTTAACACTTGCTTATTCTATTACATTTTAGCAGAAAAAGCAAGTGTTTTTTTCATTTTTTTTAATTTTTTTTACATCGGGTTCTCTGTCAGATCACCAGATCGAACAGGCTGATCTGATTGGATTCCGGCAGATCCCCCAGAAGATGCAGGCTGTCCATCAGATCCGTAATGGTTTTGGATACTCTGGTCCGCTCCCGGAAATCTTCCCTGGACAAAAACGGTCCGTCTTTTGCGGCTTCCACAATGGCATCCGCCGCCTTATCGCCCAATCCGTCGATACTGCTCAGAGATGGCATCAGTTTTCCTTCCACAATGCGGAATGTCCGGGAATTCGCCGTGAAAATATCAATGGGCACAAAGTCAAAGCCACGGACATACATCTCCTGTACCACTTTCATATCTTTGTAGGAATCCTGCTCCTTTTTGCTCAGTGTATCACTTCTGCGCCGGTAATCCGCCATGACCCGTTCCAGATGTTCCTGGCCCTGACACATCAGTTCATAGGAAAAGGCAGAAGCACGGATACTGAAATAGGAGGCATAATATGCCAGAGGATAATTGATCTTACAGTAGGCTATACGCCAGGCCATCATCACATAGGCCGCCGCATGGGCTTTGGGGAACATATATTTGATTTTCTTACAGGACCAGATATACCAGTCCGGCACCCCCGCTTCCACCATGGCCGCCTCCATTTCCGGTGCCAGCCCCTTCCCCTTTCTCACGGATTCCATAATCTTAAAGGATAAGCTGCTCTCCACTCCCATCCCGATCAGATAGACCATAATATCGTCACGGGTACATATGGCTGTGGAAATTGTGGCTTTTCCCTCTTCGATCAGCGTCTGCGCATTGCCCAGCCATACGTCCGTACCATGGGCCAGTCCTGCGATACGCACCAGATCGGAAAAAGAGGTTGGTTTTGTATCCAGAAGCATCTGCATGGCAAATTCCGTACCAAACTCCGGAATGCCCAGAGAACCCAGCTTACAGCCCCCGATCTGTTCCGGTGTAACGCCCAGGGCCTTTGTGCTTTGAAACAGTGTCATCACCTGCTGATCATCCAGGGGAATCTTCACCGGATCAATACCGGTCAAGTCCTGCAGCATACGGATCATGGTCGGATCATCATGGCCCAGAATATCCAGCTTGAGCAGATTGTGGTCGATGGAATGATAATCAAAATGGGTGGTGACAATGTCCGTTGTGGTATCGTTTGCAGGATGCTGTACAGGCGTGAAAGAATTGATATCCTCTCCCAGCGGCAGGACGATAATACCGCCCGGATGCTGTCCGGTGCTCCGCCGGATACCGGTACAACCCGTTACAATGCGGTTGATTTCACAGTTCCGTTTTCTGCTGCCCCGCTCTTCGTAGTACCGCTTGACATAACCGTATGCAGTCTTGTCTGCCAGTGTGCCAATGGTTCCCGCGCGGTAAGTCTGTCCCGCGCCAAAAATAACTTCCGTATACTTGTGAGCCTTACTCTGGTATTCTCCCGAAAAGTTCAGATCGATATCCGGCTCTTTGTCTCCTTTAAACCCCAGAAAAGTCTCAAAAGGAATATCAAATCCGTCCTTTTTCAGCGGCTCCCCGCATACGGGACACAGCTTATCCGGCATATCGCAGCCTGCCCGTCCCGCATACTGTCTGACTTCTTGTGACGTAAAATCATTGTAGTAACAATTCGTGCAATAATAATGGGGACTCAGCGGATTCACCTCTGTAATACCTGACATGGTAGCCACAAAGGAAGATCCCACACTGCCTCTGGAACCTACCAGATACCCGTCCTCCACCGATTTCCATACCAGCTTCTGGGCGATAATATACATCACCGCAAAACCATTGCTGATAATGGAGTTCAGCTCCCGCTCCAGCCGGGCCTGTACAATGTCCGGCAGAGGATCACCGTACATTTCATGGGCCTTTTTATAACAGATGTCCGTCAGTGTCCGGTCACTGTCGGGAATCACCGGCGGACACTTGTCCGGCCTTACCGGGGAAATGGTTTCAATCCGGCCGGCGATCAGATTGGTATTTTCCACCACCACCTCATAGGCTTTCTCACTTCCCAGATAGGAGAACTCTTCCAGCATCTCTTCCGTGGTCCTCAGATACAGAGGCGGCTGTCTGTCCGCATCGGCAAACCCCTTGCCCGCCATAATGATACGGCGGTACACTTCGTCGCCAGGGTCCAGAAAATGTACGTCACAGGTGGCAACCACCGGTTTGTGAAACTGTTCTCCCAGTTCTACAATCCGCTTGTTGATCGCCTGAATATCCTCCATGGAATGTATATTTTCCACCCGTTCAGACGCAATCATAAATTCGTTGTTACCCAGGGGCTGAATTTCCAGATAGTCATAAAAATTTACAATCCGGCCGATTTCCGTATCCGCCTTGCCCCCCAGCACCGCCTGGTACAGCTCGCCGGCCTCACAGGCGCTGCCCAGCAATATGCCCTCCCGGTGCTTCTGAAACAGGCTCTTGGGAATTCTGGGCCTTCTGGAATAATAGGTCAGATGGGATTCCGATACCATCGTATACAGATTCACTCTGCCCACGTCATTCTGCGCCAGCATAATGGCATGATAGGTAGGCATTCTTTTCACCGTGTCCGGGCTGCTGGCGCTCAGGGCATTGATGTCTGCCAGCCCATGGACACCTTCTTTTTGCAGCATGGAAATAAATTTGACAAATATCTCCGCCGTGGCCTCTGCATCATCCACCGCACGGTGATGGTTTTCCAGGGAAACACCCAGGGCTTTGGCCACCGCATCCAATGTATGTTTTGCCTGGTTCGGAAGCAGCAGCCGGGAAATCCCCACCGTATCCACACAGGTAAATGCACAGTCAAGCCCCAGCCGCCCCGCATTTTCCGTAATAAAACTCATATCAAAGGGCGCATTATGGGCCACCAGCACACATTGCCCACAGAAAGCCAGAAAATCCGGCAAAATCTCCTCAATCCCCGGCGCGTCCATCACATCCTCGTCCCGGATACCGGTGAGCTGTTCAATCCGATAGGGTATGGGTGTCCTGGGATTGACAAAGGTGGAAAACCGCTCTGTGATTTCCCCATTGGATACTTTTACAGCGCCAATTTCGATAATCCGGTTGCTCACAGGCGAAAAACCGGTTGTCTCCAGGTCAAACACCACGAAGTTCCCTGTCAGCGTCTGATCTTTGCAGTTCATAACCACCTCTTTCAGATCATCCACCAGATAGGCTTCCATACCATAGATCACTTTGAAAAAGTCCTGTGGATCAGGATTTTCTTCCCCTGCCTCTTTCCGTCTCGCCTTTTCTCCCCTCCACAAATCTTCCCACACATGGTTTGCATCCGGAAACGACTGTACGACACCGTGATCGGTGATGGCGATGGCAGGATGGCCCCACTTCCAGGCCCGTTTGATAATATCCTTTGCATCAGACACGCCGTCCATATCGCTCATCTTCGTATGGCAGTGCAGTTCCACCCGCTTTCTGGCGCTGTTGTCCATCCGTCCTGTGGTAAAATCGGCCGTCTTTTTAATTCCCGATACAGAGCCCAATGTCAGTTCGCTGTCAAACTTATCAATGGTGGTCACACCTTTTAATTTGATAAAAGCGCCTTTCTTAATATGTTCGGAAATTTCGGGGAGCTGGTCATTATGAACAAAAATCTTGATAGTGATGGTATCCGTAAAATCCGTTATATCAAAAATCAGGATGGTCCGCTCGTTCCGGATCTCCCGCTGGTCCACAACAAGAATCATGCCCCGAATGGCCACTTCACCGATTTCGCCTGTTATTTCTTCTATCGCGATGGGATCGTCCTCAAAATCCCGGCCATAAATCACATCCGGATGGTCCGAACGCCGCAGCGCCTTTTTACCGGTATCTCCCCTGCCTTTGCCGCTCCATCCGCTCTTCTCCCGTTCTTTGCCGGAAACGGTGCTCTTCGCTACGCCGGCGTGCTGTCCCTGGGCAGCTTTTTTCTGCTGAGTCTCTTCCGGCGCCTTTACGGATTCGCCTCCCGCCTCAGCAAAGCCGCCCTGCTCCATGGCAGCTCTGGCGGCAATTTCCGCCACCTGGCCGGCAATACGCATATCCTCCTGGGCGGAAGCGCTCTCCCCGGTTTCCTTATATTCGATTTCCACCAGGGCAGAAACAGCAAAACGCTCACCAAATATCTTTTCCAGTATCCGGATCAGTTCCGCCCCCTTCTCCCTGGCAGGTACACTGTCTTTTACAGTCAGACAGAGTTTTCCCTCCTCCGGGAATGAAATCTCGGCCCCCTTAAAAATCATATATTCCATATGGCTGTATTCTTTCAGCTCCAGCAGGATACTGTCCCGATATACATCCATCAGCGTACGCAGGGTGTACTGGGCAGACAGCGCATACTTTTCATAGATTTTAATCACCATTTCCACCTGGGGAAAAAGCTGCCGCCCGATTTCCCGCTCCATCCCCAGTATGGCATCCTTTGTGATCAGATGGGTGCTGGACAGATAAATGCGCAGAAAGTCCCTGCGTTTGGTGGCGGTAATCCGTTCCACCGATACCTGCTCAAACAGCGCCTTTACCTCATCCTTTACCTGTAATGTGGGAAATACCTCAAAAAAAACTTTTGCCATATGCTACTCCTGCCAGCCCAGCAATTCTTCTCTGAGTGTCTGCAACAGCATATGCTCAGGTACTTTGCGAATAATTTCACCTTTTTTTATGAGAAGCCCTTCACCGTCGCCGCCGGCTATGCCGATATCCGCTTCCCGCGCCTCTCCGGGCCCGTTTACCGCACAGCCCATTACCGCCACTTTCAGATCCAGGGGAATATCCGCCACCATCTCTTCCACCTGTGCAGCCAGACCGATCAGGTCAATCTTCGTCCTGCCGCAGGTCGGGCAGGATACCACCTCAATACCGCCTCTGCGCAGGCCCAGCGTACGGAGTATCAGTTTCGCACTTCTTACCTCCTCCTCGGGCGCCCCGGTAAGAGATACCCGGATGGTGTCCCCGATGCCCTGATAGAGAATGACTCCCAGCCCCAGCGCCGACTTGATATTCCCGCTGACAATGCCGCCCGCTTCCGTAATGCCCACATGCAGGGGGTACTGCGTCTGCTGTGCCAGCAGTTCATGCGCCCGGATGCACATCAGCACATCGGATGATTTAATGCTGATAACCAAATTGTCATATCCCATCTCTTCAATCATCCGCACCTTGTCCAACGCACTTTCCACAATGCCTTCCGCTGTCACACCCTGGTATTTGTCAAGCAGTTCTTTCTCCAGGGAACCGCTGTTGACGCCTACCCGAATGGGAATCTCCCGCTCTCTGGCCATATCCACCACAGCCTTTACATTGTCCCGGTTTCCGATATTTCCCGGGTTGATACGAATTTTGTCGGCGCCGTTTTCCATAGCCGCCAACGCCATTTTATAGTCAAAATGTATGTCTGCCACCAGAGGTATCCGAATCTGCTTTTTGATTTCCCGGATTGCCCGGGCCGCCTCCTGGTTTGGCACCGTACAGCGTATTATTTCACAACCGGCTGCCTCCAGTCGGTGTATCTGCCCCACTGTAGCCGCCACATCCTCTGTCCGTGTATTGGTCATTGACTGAATCAGGACGGGATTCCCGCCGCCGATCACACAGTTGCCGATCCGGACCGTTTTGGTATGTCTGCGATGCATTGTATTTCCTCCTGTTCTCCGGGGAATGGCCGGGCCCTTCCCTTCATTCACGACAAATAGAAAGTTCCCAAAGCGCCCTTTCCGTTGTTTCATATGGACTTTATCTTACCATCAATCCGGTGAAATGACAACCGTTCCGCATTCCTGTGGGGGAAACATCCTTGGCAAACCGCCGGAATTTTTTCCGAAAACAGCCGGTTCCCACTCCCTTTGATTCTCTCGTCTGCGCTGTCTGCATGGGCGATTCTCATTTTTGGTTTTCTGCCTGCCCCTGTTCCTGTGCGCATATCACAATCGTCCGCTCACGCAGGATTCCCGCCTCCCGTTCCCGTTGACTGATTGTGACCTCGTATTCTCTGCCCGCTTCAAAATATTTCAGGGGCAGTTCAAAAACAGGGTTTTCATCCGTATGGTACACGGCGCCGAAATCCACCAGCAATTTTTCCCCGGCAGTATTTCTCATGCTTACCGGAAGCAGTTCTGCGGCCCTTACCTGCTCACTCCCCGGCAGGCGCCACATATCGCCGGGCATTTGGGAAATACCGGAAAGAATAACCGACAACAGCAATAGCAGCGCCCGGCCGACATGGCCCGCAGGCATCCCGCGGAACGTCCCTTCTGTCAGCAAAACGCTTCGAACCGTTCTGAAGACCGGAGAGCGTTTTCCCGTTCCATGCTGCATACCGCCAAACCGACGCAGGTTTTGCAGCACTTCCAGAACTTCGTCCATGGAACCGTATCGCCTGCCGGGTTCTCTTTGTGTACAGGTTAAAATCATCTGTTCCATGCCGGCAGAAATGTCAGGATACTGTTCTCTGACAGGATATATGCCGCGCGGCCCCAAAGGCGCGTCTCCGGTGATCATAAAAAACAACACCGCCCCAAAGGCGTAGATATCACTTTGGACGCTGGCCTTACCATGTGCCTCCAGCTCAGGGGATGCATAGCCCGGCGTACAATGCCATCCTGTGTATGTCCCCTCTCTGTTTTCAAACACCGCGCCTCCAAAGTCTAACAGTGCAATTCTCCCGTGATGGAACATCAGATTCTGAGGCTTGAGATCCCCATGGATCAACGGGGTGGAAAGCCCATGGAGAAATTGCAGCAAATTCCCAATCTGACAGGCAACATCCAGCGCTTCCATCTCTTCCAGAGCACCGCCTTTTCGGATACGCTCTTCTAATGACACACCTGTCATATATTCCATAATCAGACAGACCGCATCCCTCTCATAACAGATATCCGCCAATACCGGTATTCCTGCCTTTCGGATCTGACGCAGCGCTGTCACTTCCCGCTCCAGAGCCTCCCGCTGTCCTGTCTCCATGGTGCGAATACGCTTCATTACCCAGTGCCGCTCCAAACGCTTGTCCCACACCAGGTATGTGGAGGCGCTGCCTCCCTCTGCCAGTTTCTTTAATATACGATACCGCTCTTCCATTCCCTTCCTCCCTGTCAGTAAATACAGACGGCGATAGCCGCCATATTGTCTCTGCTTCCGGCTTTTTGTGCCTCAATGCCCAGAAGTTCCAGCCTGCGGTTCATCTGGTGTTCTGCCGGATCTGACAGTGTTCTCCACCCGCTCTTCTCTGCCAGCAGCGGCCCCAGCACCTGTCCCAGTCTCTTCGCATCGTTACCATAATAAAATCCGTCCGTACAGAGCAGAAAGACGGTTCCTTTTCTGATTCTGCCTGTTTGCAGGATGGCTCTGTCAGCCCCTGCCATACCCATGCATTTCAAAAGGCAGCCTTCCGGTGTCCTGTCGTCCGTTGTCAGGCAGCGTGTATGATATAATTGTCTCTTTATTGGAATTGTTCGTTTCCGGATTCGGTAGATTCGGCTATCGCCGATATGGATCAGGTAATATCTGCCCCTGCTCAGAAAGAGCGCACTCAGGGTCGTACCTGTCTGTATTTGTTCTGTTTTCTGGAATTCTTTCAGATGTTCCTGCATATGGCAAAGCCGCCTTTGCAGGGCAAGTAAGATATGCTCTTTCGAACTGTTTCCACAGATCAGTTCTTTTCCTTCGTGATAAAACCAGTCGGTCATGCAATGGACGGCATAGCCGCTCGCCTCCTCAGAGCGTGCAAGGCTGCCTATGCCGTCACAGACTGCGGCCAGAAGGCACTCTCCTTTTTGCAGCATAACATGCTGCAGAGAAAGAGAGTCCTGATTCCTCCCGCATCCTGCGGCCGCCGGCCAGTACACACCGGTTCGTATCCGCATTATTTCTCCTTTATCATTGAATCAGTTTTACAATATCATTGTACATAATCAAAACCATCAGGCCGCACAGAACCGCGAACCCTGCCAGATGCACCATGCCTTCCTTTTCCGGGGGAATGGGCTTACCGCGCACCACCTCCAGCAGCAAAAACACCAGCCTGCCGCCGTCCAGCGCAGGCAGGGGCAGCAGATTCAGCACACCCAGATTGACGGACAAAAGCATTGCCAGGTTCATCAGATTGACAATCATCACCCACAGCCCGTAGGGTCTGGTCTGTTCCGCCACATCGTCCACCAACACGGCAATACCGATCGGCCCGGATACTTCATCCTTATCCGCTTTTCCCTGTACAAGCATCTGCAGGCTTTTCACGGTGGCTTTCAGGCCATAACGCACTTCATAGTAACCATATTGGAATACCTGCAGAGGGGAGCACTTAAAATATTCCGCATATCCCTGAAATCCCAGCAGATACCTGCCGCTTTCTTCATCCATCCGGGGCGTCAGCGTCGTTTCATAGATTACGCCGTCCCGCTCATATTCCACATCCAGCGTCTCTCCCTGCCGGATGGTGGTAACCAGGCCAATCTCTCTGGACAGATAGACCCGTTCCCCGTCCAGGCGCGTAATCAGGTCACCCGCCTGCATCCCTGCTTCCTGCGCCGGAAATCCGGCAATTACATCCTGCACCACCGGCTTGTCGGAATAGGTTGTACCTACGATCATCAATGCCAGGAGATAGGCAAGAATAAAATTGAATACAGGGCCTGCCACAACTGTGGAAATCCGTGCCCAGACCCCCGCGTTGGGAAATGCGCCCTCCGAAAGGGGCCGCACACTCCCTTCTTCATCTTCTTCCTCTTTGCCGTCTTCCCCTTCAAACACACAGGCGCCGCCTACCGGAAACAGCTTGACAGAATACTTCGTGCCGCCTTTCTGGAAAGAACAGAGGGTGGGACCCATACCGATAAAGAATTCCCTGACGGTAATGCCATTGGCTTTCGCCAGAAGGAAATGTCCCATCTCATGGGATATAACAATGATACAAATGATCAGAATAAAAATTATGATTGACAAATCAACACCTTCTCAGTTCAGAATCTTTTTATTCGCTTAGACTGACAGGGCCTTACCGGGCATGCCGGCGGGAAATCACTTCATTTGTCCAGCGCTCCGCCTCCAGTATCTGCTCCACATCAGGATGCGCAACCACCTGATGCCTGCCCATACAGTCTTCTATGATTTCTGCTATTTCCAGGAAAGAAATACGATGATCCAGAAACAGACTCACTGCCTGCTCATTGGCGGCATTGTACACCACCGGCATGCTTCCGCCCGCCTTCATGGCATCAAACGCCAGGGCCAGCCCGCGGAACGTCTCCATATCCGGTTTTTCGAAGGTAATCCCTGCCAGCTCGTAAAAGTCCAGGGAAGGCCCTGCCATAGGCCTTCTGTCCGGATAAAACAGCGCATACTGGATCGGCAGTTTCATATCCGGCAGTCCAAGCTGGGCAATGACACTGCCGTCCACATATTCCACCATGGAATGGATAATGCTCTGTGGCTGCACAACCACCTGTATTTGAGAAAGTTCCACACCAAACAGCCAGACCGCTTCCATGACTTCCAGTCCCTTATTGACCAGAGTGGCAGAATCAATGGTAATTTTTCTGCCCATGGACCAGTTGGGGTGCCGCAGGGCATCCTCCGCCCGCATTCCTTCCAGCTCTTTTCGTTTCTTTCCCCGGAAAGGACCGCCGGAAGCTGTTAACAGAATCTTTTTGATCCGGCTTTTCTTCTCTCCGTTTAAAGACTGGAAAATAGCACTGTGTTCACTGTCCACCGGCAGAATGGATACACCCTGTTCTCTGGCCATAGGCATCAGAAGATGGCCTGCCGTTACCAGTGTCTCTTTATTCGCCAGGAGAATATCCTTTCCATGAGAAATGGCTTCCAGCGTAGGACGGACACCAATCATCCCAACCACTGCGGTCACCAGCGCCTCCATCCCGTCCAGGGCCGCAATTTCCAGCAGGCCGTCCATGCCGCATACAACCCTTACGTCCAAATCACGGATCCGCTCGCGCAGTTCCCTGCAGGCTTTCTCACTCCAGAGGGCCGCCACCTGCGGGGCAAACTCTCTGACCTGCTTCTCCAGCAGATCCACATTACCGCCCGCCGCCAGTGCCGTCACCTGGATTTCGTCTCTGTGATGTCTGATAATTTCCAGTGTCTGTGTTCCAATGGAACCGGTAGATCCCAAAATTCCAATCTTTTTCATTTGTCTATGCCCCTATCAGTATCCTTGCCATAAAATAAATGACCGGTGCCGTAAAAATCACACTGTCAAACCGATCCATAATGCCGCCGTGCCCCGGTATGCATGTACCATAATCCTTAATGTCATGGTTCCTCTTAATGGCAGACGCGGCCAGGTCCCCAATCTGTGAAATCACTGCCCCGATACCGCCCAGCGCTGCAAACGCCCATATGACACTTCTGTCAGGAATAGCCCGTTCCACAATGAAAAAGGCAAACAGAGCACCGGCCAGAGCAGAACCTGCCACGCCGCCCACAGCTCCCTCTATGGATTTTTTAGGGCTGAGTACAGGCGCCATTTTATGTTTTCCCAGTGTTACACCGGTAAAATATGCACAGGTGTCACATACCCATGAGCTGATAAATATCATCCATACAATATATATGCCATATTGCATGCATTCTGTCAAATAAATAAAAGAAAGCATGACAGGGCCATAAATCATACAGAAAAAAGCTGCCATCACCTGTTCCGAAGTGTATCTGGGGAAAGTCAGCACATAGACTGCCATCAGCAGCATCAGCGAAACGATCAGCAGCATAAACAGAAACAACTGCATGTTCCCGCCGAATATCCCGCCGGAAAACGTCTGCTCCTGCCAGAGCAGGAAATAATACAGAAGAATGCAGATATAACCTATGGCTTCCAGGCCTCCCATTCCCGTTTTTCCGTGCACTCCTGTGGCTCTGCACAGTTCCCTGTAGGCAATGCAGGAAATCACCAGCAAAGCAGCCGCAAGCCATGTACCGCCGGCCAGCAACGCCGCCACGGCGAGTATCATCACGGCAGCGCCGCTTACAATCCTCTTTCCCATGTCAGGCCTCCTTTACGCCGCCATAACGTCTCTCTCTCGTATTGTATGCTTCTATGGCCTTTCCCAATTCCCCTTCGTCAAAATCCGGCCAGGGTACCGGTGTAATATAAAATTCCGTATAGGCGAGCTGCCAGGGCAGAAAGTTCGATATACGCTGTTCTCCACAGGTCCGGATCAGCAGGTCCGGATCAGGGATTCCGGCAGTATCCAGATGGCAGGACACCGTTTCTTCCGAAATGTCCTCCGGGCGCAGACTCCCGTCCTCCACCTCTCTGACAATCTTCTGTACGGCCCGCCGGATCTCATCCCTGCCGCCATAATTGATGGCAATCTGAAAATGCAGCCCATCGTTATCCCTGGTGGCTTCCTCCAGTTCTGCAATCCGCTTCCTGATGTCTTCCGCCAGTCCGGTCTTGTCCCCGATCACCCGCACACACATCCGGTTTTTCTCTGCCGTTTTCAGGCAGGTTTTCATATAGTTGCGCAGAAGCTTCATCAACGCGTCCACTTCGTCTTTCGGCCTGTTCCAGTTTTCCGTGGAAAAAGCATACACCGTCAGGTAATTGATGCCCATTTTATAAGCCTTCTCGCAGATCAGTTCCACCTGTTTTGCACCCTGTACATGTCCATAGTTTCTGGGCATATTCCTGCTCTTTGCCCACCTGCCGTTTCCGTCCAGTATGATTGCTACGTGATTCGGTATGTTCATGTGATAATCCTCTTTTAACAGAAAGGGGAGGCGCATCTGAAAAACGGCGCCTACCCCTTAGTCTTTCGTAAGTACTGTATTTCTATACGGTCAGAATATCCTTCGACTTCTCTTCCACAGCTTTATCTATCTCTTTGACAAACCGATCCGTCAGCTTCTGCAGCTCCTCTTCAAGCTGTTTGATCTCGTCCTCGGAAACTTCTGTTTTGGCAAGTTTCTTAAAGGAATCATTCCCGTCACGGCGGATATTGCGGACTGCGACCTTGCTCTCTTCCCCTTTTTTCTTGATTTCCTTAACCAGATCTCTTCTTCGCTCTTCTGTCAGTTCCGGAAATACCAGACGGATCACAGAGCCGTCATTGGTGGGATTGATACCGAGATCCGAAGTCTGAATTGCTTTCTCAATCGCTTTCAACAGATTCTTTTCCCAGGGGGCAATCTGAATCATCCTGGCCTCCGGTACGGAGATATTGCCCACCTGCTGAATCGGTGTGGGCGTTCCATAATAATCTACTCTGATCTTGTCAAGCACATGGGGATTGGCCCTGCCAGCCCGAATCGTCGCAAAATCCGACAGCAGGAAATCATAGGCCTTCTGCATCTTGCCTTCCAGTTTTTTAATTCTCTCATCCATAGCCGTTCCTCCCGTTTAAACCGTAACTTTTGTTCCGTGAAATGTCCCTTTCACAGTATTGACAATGCTGTTTTCTTCATTCAGTCCAAACACCCACATGGGCATCCTGTTATCCCGTGCCAGAATGGAAGCGGTCATATCCACAACCTGCAGATTTTTCTCGATCACTTCCCCGATGGAAACTTCCTCATACCTTGTGGCAGCCGGATTGGTCCGTGGGTCATCATTGTATACACCGTCAACTGCCTTGGCCAGCAAAATTACATCCGCCTCTACTTCCACCGCCCGCAGCACCACGCCTGTATCCGTGGAAAAATAAGGATGTCCCGTTCCGCCTGCAAAGAATACCACCCTGCCCTGCTCAAAAGCGCTGACCGCACGGTCTTTGGAAAAAAGTTCCGTAAAAGAGCCGCAGGCAAAGGGGGTCAGTATGTTGGTTTTCATACCGGTACTGCGGAAAATTTCTGATACATAGATACAGTTCATCACTGTGGCAAGCATACCGATCTGGTCCGCTTTGGTCCGGTCTATATTTTCGCTGGAACGTCCTCTCCAGAAATTGCCGCCTCCAATGACAATTCCCACCTGGATCCCATCGTCTGTCAGCTCTTTCACCTGCAGGGCCACTTTCTTGACAGTGGGTTCGTCAAAGCCGGTTTTTTTATCTCCTGCCAGCGCTTCTCCGCTGAGTTTCAATAACAGTCTCTGCATATGACTTTCCCTCATTACTTAAACGCTTCAAAGAAGGATGTAGGATTCACATCTGCATAGCACAGTGAACACATACCCTCGATGACCGCGCCATTGTTAATCTGTACGGATTTGGATTTGATATTGCCCATTACAATGGCTGTGGTATCCAGAATCACCGGCCCCTGCACATCAATATCACCCTTTACCGCACCTGCAACAACCGCGCTGTTGGCATAAATATTCCCGATGATGACAGAACTCTGTCCGATCTTCACGCTGCCTTCGCTTGTAATCTCACCTGTAATCCGGGCATTTTCCGCATACACTTCCATGGCTTTGGAATTGCCCACAATGGTTCCCGATATATTTAATTTGCCCCATATATCGATATTGCCCTGTACCGTTCCCACTACATCCATGGAACCGTCGGAAGTCATATCGCCGACAATTTTCATCCCTGCCGTTACCACTGCCACTTCGTCACTGATCACCCGCTCCGGTTCAGCAGCTTCTTCCGCCGCCGCTTCTTCCGTAACAGCTTCTGCTTCTGCCTCTTCCACTGTCTCCATAGGTTCCACCGCTGTCATTTCCTCTGCTGCGGCAGTCTCTGCCGCGGTCATCTCTACCATTGATTCTTCCATTGCCATTGCCTCTTCCGCTAATATGTTTGTATTTGTTTCTGTTACAGTTTCCTCTGTCATGACAGGGCTGGTTTCCGCCACCGGTTCAGCAGCCGGCGCTTCCTGGACCGGAACAGGCGCCGCCGGGATATCGGCTGCAGCCCCCATCTCACTCCCCACACCGGTGTCCCCTGTCAAAGATGCAGCGGCTGTTTCCGCCATACCGGGCTCAGGTACGGCAACCGTCTCTGCTGTCACTGCTGCCGACACAGCAACCGTTTCCACTGCCACTTCCGGCGCGGTTTCCTTCAGGTCCGCCCATGCCATTCCTTTCGTCACAGACAGAGTTTCTGTCTGCTCCACTGCCGACCCGAAAGCCATCTCTTCCGGTGTTTCGTTTTCATCCAGATTTTCAAGCATTGAATTCAGCTTTTCCGTCATATCCTCTTTTATTGTCATATCTTCATCCGAAGATGCATCTGCCCAGCTTTCATCCGCCCAGTTTTCTTTCTCCGCCCAGATTTCCTCTTCTGATGCGAATTCATCCTCTGCAGGAACCAGCTCCCCGGCAGTCTCCATCACCGACCGGGCCGTCTCCGGTTTCCCGCCTTCTTCTTCCGGAATCAGTTCATTCACCGCCTGCGATAAATCCTCTTTCAAGTCCGTAAAAAAACCCATTTTTTATATCCTCCATTTCTTTGATTCCTGTTATGATTTTGTCTTTCCATGCTGTACCGGGACTGTTTCATCCGTAATCGGAACAATCACCGTATCTTCCATTTCCAGTATTGTCTCTATAATCTTTGGCAATGCCTGTACCGTTGTTTTTTTATCCGCCGCATCGTGAAGCAGTATCACAGCTTCTCCATAGTTCTCCAGATCCGAAGTACAGTTTTTGACAATCTGCTCATAACCCGGATGGCCGGTGGCGTCACCGCTGGATATATTCCAATCATACCACACTATGCCGATTTCATTCAGGTAGTCTTTCAATTCCTGCATGTCCACTGTGCTCACACGATTGCTGCTGCCTCCGGGGAAACGGTATATTTCCGGATGTACGCCGGTCACCTTGTACAGATAATCCTGTAGTATATTCACATCCCATATAAAGGCTTCCCTGGACGCATAAATTTCCTGATACACATGGCTGTAAGAATGCATCCCCAGCGTATGTCCCTCTTCCACAATCCTGCGGCAGGCTTCCTCATATGGTTCTTTTCCCTTTCCCACTACAAAAAAAGTGGCTTTTACATCATATTCCTTCAGAATGTCCAGAATTTCATCCGTGTAAATGCTGGGACCGTCATCAAAAGTCAGATATACCTTTCTGATCGTTGACGGGGCTGCCGGCCGGGGTTCTTCTGACTTCTCTGCCTGTTCTTCCCAGGCCCTGATACCGTCCTCCTCGGTCAGTATCTCAGGCTCTGCATCCCTTGCGGCCTTTGCCTGCATCTCCGCCACCGCCGTCTCCAACTGTGCCGCTTCATTTTCCAGCGCTTTCACCTGTTCCTTCAGAGAACTGACACGGACACCCAGATATATACTCACTGTCGTCGGTATCAAAATAGCCGCCAGCAGGCTGGCAACAATCAGCTTCTTTAAGACCCATACCCGCCGTTTTCTCTTGCTGCTGGTTACATCTGACATAAATAAACAAACTCCCTTTTGATTGTATCACACAATATAGCGGGAGGAAAGTACCAATTTAATGAGAATATGCTTACCGTCACCCCGCCATATGCTTCGTAATACCCGTATGGAACAAGTATAGCATTATTTATGTGAATCAGCAAGAAAGACATCGTATTTTGTCAGTTTTTGACAGGAAAAAGAAAAATACCCCAGGGAACCATTCCGTTCCCCAGGGCATTCCACGCATCATAAGTCATCCGGTGACAATTCTTTTTTTGCTCTTTTTGCTTTCTTTTTTGCTTTTTTGTCCTTACTCCGTTTATGTATAATCATGTAGAACGTCGGAAGCAGGATCAGTGTCAGTATTGTAGAAGCTGTCAGACCGCCTACGATGACCACTGCCATACCCTGGGTCATCTCACCGTTCTTGCCCACCCCTACAGCCATGGGAATCATGGAAAGTATGGTGGTTAAAGTGGTCATCAGAATCGGGCGCAGACGGGACTTGCCCGTTTCAATCAGCGCTTCTTCCGTACTCATGGTTTTACGCAGCATATTGGTATAATCCACATAGAGAATACCATTGTTTACAACGATACCAATGAGCATCAAGAATCCCATCAGAGACACCATGCTCACGCTGCACCGGGTAATCAGCAGAAGTACGATGGAACCGATCAGCGAAAAGGGAATACAGAACATAACCATGCCCGAATAACGCAGGTTTTCAAACTGAATGGCCATAACAATATATACCAGCAGAATCGCCGTAATAATGGCGCTAATCAGGGAACCGAATTCTTCCTGCATCATTTCATCCATCGTATTGGTCACCTGCTGCACGCCTTCCGGCAAAATCGTCTGCTCCATCTGCCGGCGGATGGTCTCCTGCGCCGTAAATTTGGCATCCGCTTCCAGAGTGGCCGTGACGCTGGCCATATAACTGCCGTCCTTCCGGCTGATGGTCTGGGGCGAATCTGTATAAACAATCTCCGCAATATCCGACAGAGGGACCGCTGCGCCTCTGGTGTTGGTCAGTGTAATTCCAAATACATCATTGACCGTGGGATATTCATCCGCGGGATACTCCACTTTCACCGTATATTTACTGTCGTCAATCATGACGTCCATGGCATCGGATCCGCTCATCATGGAGTAAATCATGCCGCTGGCCATCTGGGGCGTCATCCCCGCCGCCGCTGCCTTAATCGGATCAATGACGATTTCCGCTTTGGTTGCCGCATCCGCAAAGGAGGAAGTGGCACTGATGACTCCGTCCGCCTTTACCACTGCATTTGATACGATACGGCAGGCCTCTTTTATCTTTTCCAGATCGTTCCCTTCCAGGGAAACATCATAGGTATTGCCGCCTCCCATGGAACTCATACCCATGGTGGAAGAAGAAGCAACGCTGATTTCGCAGCTGTCCTTATAGCCGTCCAGCGCTTTTGTCCACTCATCCACGATTTCCGAAGTGCCCAGCCGGCAGTCGTCCGCCACATACGCCTGAATCGTGCCGCTGGCAGAGGACTCTGTCACCATGGCGCTGTAATCGCTGATATAGGGGCTTTCTTCCACAAACTGCTCCAGTTCCCGGACTTTTGCATCCACAGTCTCCAGATTGGTGCCCGGACGGAATTCCACCGAAACAGTTACCTGCCCTTCGTCTGTCTGTCCCATCAGCTCCATATTGACAAACCTGAACAGAAAAATGGAAATTATAAATATCCCTATGGCAGTCACAGATACCAGCAGTTTCCGGTGCAGCGCTTTGCGCAAAACAGCCGCATACCGCTCACCCACTGCATCCAGAAACCGATTGACTTTCGTATCCCTCTTTTCCACCGGCTTATACTGAGAGAAACACAGCGGAACCAGTGTCACGGCGGACACCAGGGATGCAATCAGGGCAAACACAATGGTATAGCCCAACTGCCCGAACATCTGCCCGGACATTCCCTTCATCATAGCCAGGGGCAAATATACCACAATGGTGGTGATGGTGGAAGCCACAATGGACGCCATAACCGTTTTGGTCGCCTCATAGGCCGCATCCATAAAGCTCATGCCCTCTTCCTTTTTCCGGAAACACATCTCAATGACCACAATGGCATTGTCCACCATCATACCGATGCCGATTACAAGGGCCCCCATGGTAATCATGTTCAGGGAAAAACCCATGAATTTCATTAAAAGGAATGTTACCAGCAGTGATACCGGCATGGAACTGCCCACAATCAGGCTGCCCTTGAAATCCCCGAAAAAGATAAACAGAACCAGCATGGTGATCACAATGCCCACCACCAGCGTCTGTGCAATGGAAACCAGGGAGTCAATGATGGTTTCGCTGCTGTCATAGACCGACTTGATTGTAATATCGGGATTTTCCGCATTCAGGCGGTCCACCACCTTCATCACTTTGCCCGACAGAGTAACGGCACTGGAACTTTGTATTTTGGAAATACCGATGCTGACATTGTCCGATCCGTTATACCGGCTATAGCTGGAAGGCTCTGCCACCGCGTAATGTACATTGGCAATATCCGACAGATGGATCACATTGCCGGAAGCCGTGGTAATGGGGATGGTGGCAATTTCCGACGGCGTTTTATATTCTGTGGTGGAGCTGATATTCAGGTTCTGATTTCCGTATTCCGCCGTTCCCGCGGGGATGGTATAGTTGGCTGCCGCCACTGTCTGGGCAACCGTGGAAATGTCCAGTTTATACTGCTGCATCAACTCCGGCACCAGTTCCACACTTATGTATTCGCTGTCACCGCCGGAAATTGAGAGATCTGCCACGTCGCTGATCTTTTCCAGCTCCGGCTGCACCGTTTCTTCCACATAACTCAGTACATCTATGCCCTCTTCTTTCGAGTCCACGGAAAGAGTCATCACATCCTGGGCGTTCATATCCATGGCGATGATGGTAGGATCGTCTGCGTCCTCCGGCAGGCTCCGCTTCACCCGCTCCACGGCCTCCTGCATATCAATAAAGGCATCATCCATATCCGTGCCATATTCAAAGGAGAACATAACCATGGACATATTCTCCATGGAGGAGGAGTATATGTTCTCCAAACCTGCCAGTGTACCCAGTTCATCTTCTATCTCTTTTGTCACCAGCCGTTCCACATCCTCCGGCCCCGCCTGTGGATAGGTGGTTATAACCAGCATAACCGGCATATCCATGTCCGGGATCAACTGAAGGTTCATGCCCATAATGGAATTGATACCGAATATAATCAAAGACGCGACGATTACCATGGCGGCAACGGGCCGCTGCAGTACTGTTTTTGTCAATTTGCTCATCCGCTGCTTCTCCTTTTACTGTGCCAGGCCCGGCTGCATAATTCTTGTTTCTATTTCATGGTTCAGTCTCTGTGTATCCGTCAGCTCCGATACGGAGGCTTCCTCCAGTTCTTCTGTCTCAGAGCCGGCATTTGTGTCCTGAGGCTGGCCGGCTCCGCCTGTTTCTTCTTTTAATTTCACGTCCGAGCCGTCCTTTAACTGGGAAGCCCATGTGGTAATGACCCGGCTGTCCATTGTCAGGCCGGACTTTACTTCCACATTTTCATTATTTGTAATCCCAGTTTCAATGGGAGTTTTCACAGCCTTACCGGCTTCCATACAATACACATACGCCTGCTCGCTCTCGTAGTACACGCTGTCCACCGGAATGGTCATCACATTTTCCGCTTTCTGCGTAGCCAGGGTGATTTTCACACTGGTACCCGTAATCAGTTCTCCGGATCCGCTGTCAAGCTGCGCCTTCACTTTAAACAGGCCGCTGGCCGCATCTGCCACACCCGCATTTTCGGAAATATGCGCCTTATATTCCACACCGTTCCGCTCCACACGGATCTCCTGGCCTTCCGTCAACGCTTTCATTACGGTTTCCGCCACATAAAAGGTAATCCCCACGGCATCGTCCGGGGTAATCACATATGCCGCCGAACCCTGCGCCGCCATATTGTTCACCGTAATATGCTTCTGTGTCACCACGCCGGAAACCGGTGAGGACACCTTTGTATAATCCAGTTGAAGCTGTGCTGCTTCCACTCCTGCCCTGGCCTGCTTCACCCCTGCCTGGGCCTGCTTTACCCCTGCCTGGGCCTGGGTTACGCCCGCCTGGGCCTGGGTCAGTCCGCTCTGCGCCGAAATCACGCCCGCATTGGAACCTGCCAGTTGATAATTGGCTCCCGCAATGACAACCGCCTTTGTATACAATTCATAATCTTCCAGCATCTTCTCTGCCAGACGCAGTCCGTCCTCGGCGGACAACACATTGTTCTTCGCCGTCTCCTTGCCCACTGCCGCCTGGAACTGGGCCAGACGCGCGGAATCCTTATTCCCATCCAGAGTGCTCCTGGATGAACGCAATGTATCCTCCTGGGACTGTGCGGCGTTGATCATCACACCCAGATCATAGCCGGTCTTTACGCCGACCATCTTTTCCAGATACAGATTGGCCGCATCCTGCGCCGTGGAAGCGCCGCTCGTATCGATTCCCATATTCCCCACGGCCGCTATGGCATCGGCATCACTCAGATCCTGAATTTCATCGTACCGTTTCTTCACCTGCTCAAGCTGCCCCACATATTTTTTCATGTGATTGGCACTGTCTTTGAGGTCGTCCAGGCTGTCCTCCAGATCTTCGTAAGCGTCTCTTGCCAGCCCGAACTGTTCGGCTGCCAGGGCTTCATTTTCCTGGGCCGCTTTCAATGCATATTTGGCGCTGGCCACCGCGTTTTCCAGCTGCATTTCGTTGGTCTCCACCTGTCCCAGAGATTGTTTGATCTGTTCCTGGGTATAGAGCAGGTTCAACTCCTGCAGAGATACGTTGGCATTGGCATTGGCCACCGAAGCGCCGGCGCTGGCCACCGAAGCATTGGCGCTGGCCACCGAAGCATTGGCACTCTCCAGGCTTGCCTGCGCCTGGGACATGCTGATTTGCGCACTGGTATCGTCGATCGTAAACAACAGATCTCCGGCATTGACCCGATCCCCTTCTTCAAAATAAGCGCCCGTGACGTCACCGCCTGCTTTGACCATCACGGTAATGGCATCCTCTGATTCCACACTGCCTATAAAGTCACCGTCCAGTTCTATACTCTCCATCACAGGTATGGCTGTCTCCACCAGAATAGAAGTATCCTTTTCTGCTCCCGCTTCTCCCGGTCCGCCTTCGGCACCGCCCGGCCCGCCGCACCCGCCCAGCACAAGGCTCGAAGAAATCATCGCCGTACAGGCAAAAGCCACTGCGCGGGAAACTTTCCTTTTTACTCTGCATTCCATCACATTTCTTTTTTCCATCTGCCTACTCCTCTTTTCTATCCTGATCTATATTGCGCAAAATCTGTGTGAGACATTTCGCCAAACACTGCAGTTCTTCTTTCGTGATTCCCTGAAAGAGACGTTCATTTTCCTGTGCAACCCGGTCTTCCACCAGTCTGTACAGCTTTTCCACATCCGATTTGATACAGATCTGCTTATTCCGCTTATCCAGGCTCCCCGGTTTCCTTTTAATAAAGTCCTTTTTCTCCAGTCTTCTGAGGATACCTGACATCGTCGGATTGCTGACCCGGAAACGCTGCTCCAGTTCTTTTGCGGTAATTTCCCTGTCTTTTTTGCGCTGTTCACGCAATATGTAAATTAAAACCTGTACCTGTGAGATTGTCAGTCCCACCCGCTCCAGTTCCCGGTCAAAACGATTCTTCATCAGCTTGTCAATCAGGCCCATAGTCGCCATAATACGCACCCGGACATCATCAACCGCATCCAGATTCCTGTCAATGGCCCCCCCGTCCTCCAGACTGCAAATATCCATATGATGTAACTTTAAAAACTCGTCCTGAAACTCAAGCACTGCCCGTTCCTCCCCGTCGTCGTGGAACAAAAGTGCGCTTCGCACACTCTCGCGTCCAAATTTTCCAGAAAGCGCAACTTTTGTTCCGCGCGCGAAGCTGCGCATCCCTGTTGTTTCATAGGACGCACTTTCCTATGAAAGAACAAAATATCCATAGCACGCTATGTATTTTATACTTCTTCTATACTTATGTCAATTCCTTTTGCAGGATTTATATTTTTTTAACAAAGCCTTAATAATTTGCACTTTGCTACGCCAAAAGGCTTTGGCCTCCGTGAATATACCTGATTTGCCATCTGACAGCATACACGCATATCCATCCGGGCCAAAGCCTCCAAGTTATGTCACCTGCCCGGCGGAATATCCACCGGGAAAAATATCCCCCGTCAAAAATCCTGTGTTTCAAAATCCGTACCGCAGTGACCTTTGCAATGCTGACAGTCACAACCGCACTGAAGGGATTTTCCGTTCCTTTTGTCACGTATCATATTTCTGATAATACATGCCACAATGGCCGCCAATACCATGCCCGTAACAACAGTTCCCATTGTACTCACTCCCGTCCTGTCTTATTTTACTTCCGTCAGTTTATTTTGCCAATACATTTCTATGTATCCGCAGATGCGGATATCTCTTTTCCTGCACAGGACGCAGCAGCAGATATGCAAAACCTCCCATCAGGACAAAGGCTGCCGCTGTGCCCACACCGAAAATGCCGGTTGTAATGAGCATACTGATCTGATAGATACATAACGCCACCACATATGCCAGCAAACACTGATAACCAATGGCAAACCAAAACCATCTGATATTGTTCATCTCCCGTTTGATAGCACCCATGGCGGCAAAGCAGGGGGCACAGAGCAGATTAAATACAAGGAAGGAATAAGCCGATGCCGCTGACATGCTGCCGGCCAGTACACGCCAATATTCTCCCCCGTCCTCTGCAACTTCCGCAAATCCGAACAGTATGCCAAATGTTCCCACCACGTTTTCTTTTGCAACCAGCCCCGTAATGACTGCCACCGATGATCTCCAGTCTCCAAAGCCCAGCGGAATAAATATCCACCCAAACAGATTGCCGATAAAGGCCAATATACTGTGATCTATCTCCAGGGCATCCAGCATTCTGAATTGTCCGTCCACCCAGCCGAAATAGGTGGCAAACCAGATGATCACGGTAGATACCAGAATAACGGTTCCCGCTTTTCTGATAAAGGACCAGCCCCTCTCCCACATACTCCGCAGCACATTGCCCGCAACCGGCATATGATAGGCAGGCAGTTCCATAACAAAGGGCGCAGGATCCCCCGCAAACATGTTTGTTTTCTTTAACAGAATGCCGGAGCAGACAATGGCACAGATACCTGCAAAGTATGCACTGGGGCTGACCCACCATGCACCGTCAAACAATGCGCCTGCAATCAGGGCAATGATCGGCAGCTTTGCGCCGCAGGGAATAAATGTGGTCGTTATTATTGTCATTTTCCGGTCCCGGTCGCTTTCAATGGTTCTGGAGGCCATAATGCCAGGCACACCGCATCCCGTACCGATGAGCATGGGGATAAAAGATTTTCCGGAAAGGCCAAACCGCCGGAATACCCGGTCCATAATAAACGCCACACGCGCCATATATCCGCAGGATTCCAGAAAGGCAAGAAACAGAAAGAGCACCAGCATCTGCGGCACAAATCCCAGCACCGCGCCAACGCCTGCCACAATGCCATCCAGTATCAGCCCCTGCAGCCATTCCGCACATCCAATGGCAGAGAGTGCACCTTCCACCAGCACAGGAATCCCCGGTACTTCCACCAATCCTGCCAGACGAAATCCTTCGCCGAACACGCCGTCATTCACCCAATCCGTGGCCCAGCTGCCCACCGTCGTAACCGATACATAATAAACCAGAAACATGACTGCCGCAAATATGGGCAGTGCCAGCCATCGGTTGGTTACAAATCTGTCTATCCGATCTGAAACTGTCAGTGTCTCACTGCCGCCTCCCTGAACGTTTTCACAATCCGGTTTCCTGTAACATACCTGTACAACGGAAGAAATATATTCATACCGTTCATTGGCTATAATGCTCTCAGCATCGTCATCAAACGCTTCCTCCAGCGCCCCGGTCTCACCGGAAACATCCGGCAAAGCCTCCAGCCAGCCAGCGATTTGACTGTCTTTTTCAAGCAATTTCACGGCAAAGAAACGTTTCCGTTCCTGCAAAATACCATCGCCCAGCTTCTGTTCCACCTGATGGACAGCGCGTTCCACTGCCTCCCCAAATGCACAGGCACAGACTGCCGTCGTCCCTTGCCGTGCCAGCCGAACCGCCCATTCGGCAGCTTCACCGACGCCCGTCCCCCTTAGTGCAGAGATTTCCACCACATCACAACCCAGTTTCTGACTCAGCTCATCAGTCCAAATCCTGCTTCCGCTTTTTTCCACAATATCCATCATATTCACAGCGACAATCATCGGAATCCCCAATTCCATAAGCTGTGTGGTGAGATACAGGTTCCTCTCCAGATTGGTGCCGTCCACCAGATTCAAAATCACATCCGGATGTTCTCCAAGCAGATAATTTCTTGCCACCACTTCCTCCGGGGTATAGGGTGACAGGGAATAAATACCCGGAAGATCTGTAACGACTACATCCTGATATCCTTTTAATTTCCCTTCTTTCTTTTCAACAGTCACCCCCGGCCAGTTTCCCACAAACTGGTTGGATCCGGTGAGTGCATTAAACAGTGTTGTTTTCCCGCAGTTGGGATTGCCCGCCAGGGCAATTTTTATCGCCATAACCTTCTCCTTCTTTTCTGATGCTTTATTCTATTGGTTACTTTTTTCTCATTGTACTTTGTTGTAACTATCATTTGTAAGTTTTAACTAACTACTGTATAAAAAAAATTCTCTGCCTGAAAAGTTCCCCCGGACAGCGTTTATTCCACCTCAATCATCTCTGCATCCCGCTTTCGCAGAGACAGCTCATACCCGCGTACCCTGACCTCTATGGGATCGCCCAGAGGCGCCACCTTGCGCACATACACCGCAGTCCCCTTTGTAATCCCCATATCCATAATCCTTCTCTTCACCGGCCCTTCCCCATTCAACCGTTTCACCGTGGCAGTCTGGCCGCAGCCCACTTCTTTTAACGTTTTCATCATACTTTTCTCCCTGTCATAACAATGGCAAACAGATCGGCCCATACAAGCCGGTATATTTACTGCACCAAAATTTTATTCGCCATATCCTTCCCAATGGCAATCCTTGCATTCTTTACATTTACAATGATATTTCCGCTCATCTCTGACACAACCGTCACCACACAGCCTGCCGTAAAGCCAAGATTCTCCAGAAATCTCCTGGTGTCTTCTCTGCCGCCTACTTTTTTAATCGTGCCAGGCTCCCCGGCTTTCATCCATGTCAATGGCATGATGCAATCCCCCTTCCAAAGTATTGTTATCCTTTTTGATTAGTATATACTAACTATTATTAGATGTCAACAACCAAATTATTTTTTATGAAACACATATATGGAAACCCGCCACAAAATATGTTATAATCGACAGAAATCACTGCCAGGGAGATAAAAATAATGAGTTACAATGAATCTGCTGAAAATTATCTGGAAACCATACTTATTCTCAGTAAAACACTGCCCGTTGTCCGCTCTGTGGATGTGGCAACAAAGCTGAATTTCAAAAAGTCCAGTGTCAGCGTCGCCATGAAACATCTGCGGGAAAAAAATCACATCACGGTCACCGAAGCGGGATTTATCTATCTCACCGATGCAGGCAGAGAAATCGCAGAAATGATTTATGAACGGCATGAATTCATTACTTCCTGGCTCACTTCTCTGGGTGTGGCGCCGGATATTGCCGCTGAGGACGCATGCAAAATGGAACATATTCTCAGCAGGGAGAGTTTTGAAGCCATCAAAACATATGTAAACAGCAAACAGAATGCATAGAACGGATTCTGATCCATACAAGCCTGCATTGACCTGGAAATCTTTGCGCAAACAGACGGAAAACTCCCATTGTAACAATTTTTCAGTTTGTTCATATAGTGAATAATAAACAGCTTTAGGAGCGTTTTTTGTTGAACGAACACTATCCTTTTGTCAATCCGCCGCTTCCCTATGCCTATGACTCCATGGAACCTTTTATCAGCAGGAAAACCATGGAACTCCATCGCAACGGGTATTTGCAGACCTATATCAACGATTTGAATCAGGTGCTTGTGGATTACCCGGAATATCAGGAATTTTCTCTGGAGCAGCTTATCTGTTATGCGGACAATATGCCCACCCATATACGCAGTTCCATCCTGCACAATGCAGGCGGAGCCTACAATCATATTTTCTACTTTTCTACCCTGAAAAAAAATGATAACAGGCCCCCTTCCGGAAGTCTGGCTGATTTGATTGAATGGCAGTTTGGCTGTTTTGAAAACTTCCGGGATCTGTTTACCGCCGCGGCTCTGTCCGTATTCGGTTCCGGCTATGCCTGGCTGGTACTTGACAGCGACGGCAAACTGGCATTCCGAACCACCGACAATCAGGGGACATTGCTTTCTTCCAAAGACCAGCCCATTGTCAGCATTGACGTATGGGAACATGCCTATTATCTGCAATATTACAATATGCGGAAAAATTATATAGACGACTGGTTTTCCGTAATCAACTGGGAACAGGCGGAAAAGAACTTTTCCGGAACATAACAGGTAAAATGCCGGCCCGTCTTTTCATATACAGTAAAAGCCCCTGAAAACTAAGTTTCCAGGGACTTTATCTCTTTTCGTCTGTTTATCCGTTTTCATGGAACCGGTTAAATACCGTAATCAATCACGCCTCCCACTGCAGCTCTCTGTTCCGGTTTGATGGCATCCCAGTCCACATTCCGGATCTTTTCCAGCAAACCGTCGGCGGTATCGGCTGTCACCATAGTACGCTTTACAGCATACTCACCGGTCTTGCGCAACCGCTCTTCTTCCGCCTTTTTCGCTTCTGCTTTCTTGGCTTTGGCAGCCTCTTCTTTCTTATTCGCTCTGGATTTTTCAATCCGTTCTTTCTGCTTTTCACCGGATTTCTCCAGCTCTGCAAAATAAGAAGCGTTGCCGTCTTTGCCGATTGTGATACCCATACGTGTTACCGTATCGTCTTCGCCCAGTTCTGCTTTCATATCGGCCAGTTTTGCGGTGGCATCCTCAATCATACCCGTATATTTCTTTTCCGCATCCTGATCGGCTGCCATCTCTTCCAGCACTTCCGGCTCCAGCAACACACTGTATTCCTTTGTCCCGCCGGCCAGATACTGCTGTGCTTCCTCTTCACTGTCATAGTTGGCAATGATAAAATCCATATTGCCATATTTTTTCTTCAGACGTCCCAGCAGATCCTTTGCATCATCGCTTAACGCCGACGGCTTTGCGCTGCTGTCAGATACACCTCCAGCCTTCTTTGCACTGCCTTCCGCGCTTCTGGCGCCGGCCTTTTCATTGGCCATGGCATATGACGCAGTATTGTTATAACTGTTGTGGTACACCTGATAATTGTTGATTCCATTCATGTCGCATATCCTCCCTGATATGATTGTTATATTCCTGCCGGCAGCCCGCCGCAGGGTCTCCGGGTTTCTGGTGCCCGATCCTTTCAGGCACCGGTTTCTTCGGGATTTCCGGTTTCGCTGCCGCCGGACACTGCAGTCTCACCGGCAGTATCGTCTTCTCTCAGCAGTTTGCGCATTTTCTCTTCCATCGTCCCGCCCTCTTCTTCATCAAAGAGGGATTTGTGTTTTTTATGTTTTTTCCGGCGGCTTAACATCGCCGCCGACTTTGCCATCTGGTACAGTTCGTCGCTGTATTCCATCAGCTTCTTTTCATCTCTGGGTGGAACACTGTCACCTCTGGCAATCCGGCGGGCAATTTCCATGATTTTGCCCAGATCCACCAGTGCATCGCCGGACTTCTCCTCAGCCTTCCTGTTCTCTTCTGCCTGTTTCTGCAACATCTCCAACGCAGCTTCTGACAGTTCCAGTTTATCACATTTTGCTTTTTCCCGGATGCTTTCCTTCCGGCTGTTCTTCTGTTTGATCTGCCCGGTGTCTGCCATCTGTGCAGGATGCTCCGGCGCATGAATCCGGCTCTGTTCCCTTTCTCCCGTATTCACTAAGCGCATACCATCGCCTCCGCTCTCAACTCCGGAAATCAAAATGCTGTCCCCGCGCCAGTTCTTCTTCCGTGCGGGCATAATCGCTCATGCTTTCATACAATACATCATTTACTTTTTGAACCAGCTCTTCCCATGAGGAGGCGGTAACAGTAACGGTGTCGTCATCCTGTTCCAAATCCTCCGGCCGCTTTCTCTCTTCTGCCTTTGCAGCTTTTCTCTTTTCCGCCCGTTTTTCCTCTGCCATCTTTGCAGCTTTCTTCTTGTCTGCTTTCTTTTTCGCAGCACTCTTTTCCAGCCGTTGCTTCTGAGAGGCCAATGACTTGTCAACGACTGCAAAGAAGGAAGTGAGTCCGCCATCGTTCACTTTCATGCCAAAGGATTTCACATGACTGCCGGCGGCGCCAAATCCTTTGCCTGACATGGACATCTTCAGAGCAGCATTGGAAATAATGCTTTCGTACTGCTTCCGGTAATTCTCATCCTCCGCCATACGCTCCACCTTATCCGTATCGATCAGTACCACCATACGGCCAGGGTTCGCATACTGAGATGCCTGCGCCTGTGTCTGCGCCTTCATGTCTTCACTGACAAGAATAAACTCCATATTGCCATATTTCTTTTTTAATTCATGATAATATTTTTCCGCCTTTTCACTCAACTGCGGGTTGCCTACGGTCCTGCCATAATTGCCGGGCCTGGCCTTTGCGGCGGTCTCGGTCTTGCCATCCCTGTCATGTTTCTGTACACAGGCGTATCCGGAGGCGGCTGCCGGATTGCTTTCCACCTGTACCATTGCACTGTCGTTCATTGATCATCCTCCCTGAAATCCTGCTGCAAATCCGTTTGCGGCATCCCTGCGGGTCCACCCACACAGGCTGAACTGAAACTCCCGCCGCCGGTCAAAAAGACAGACGGCCTGCTATAACAAATATCGGCAAACAGGAGGAAAAAGTTTACAGCTTTCCGAAATTTACAACACACCGATTTCCCGCATATCAATCGCCAGCCTGCCCCGGAAAATCCCTGCCGGAATGGGTGTATCAAATCCGTAAACGGAAGGATACAGTTCTTCTTCAAAACGATAGGCAATGACTTTCTCCTTTTCCAGATCCACGATCCAGTATTCCCGCACGCCTGCTTCCCGGTACTTGTCCAGTTTCCGGATACAGTCCCTGTGCCGTGTAAACGGCGACAGTACTTCCGCAACAAAATCCGGCGCGCCATATACATATTTTTCCTGTATCTTATCCCGGTCACACACTACAATCACATCCGGCTGCACCATCGTCCGCTCATCACAGTTCAGGCGCACATCAATGGGGGAAATCAATGGCATACATCCCCCCTGATTCTTTCTGATAAAGTGCAGGAACTGGTAATAAATCTCTCCTGCAGCCATCTGATGCCGGGATGAGGGAGCGCTCATCTCATAGATAACACCGTCTATCAGTTCCACCCGCTCTTCTTCCGGCAGTGCATAGTAATCCTCCACCGTGTATTCCCCCTGCCGGCTGCGGATACTATACGCCGCTTCTTCCCCCACTGCGCTGACCTCCGCAAAAAACCGTTCCAGAGCCTGCAGCGTGGCATAGCGGGGCGACTGCGTCTCTCCGCTGAAAATTTTCAGTACCGTGCCCAGCGGCACACCGGACAATTCCGCTATCTGCTCATAGGTATACCCTTTGTCCTGCTTGATTGCTTTCATTTCCTCGATTCTCATAAAAGCCCTCCTTTTGTGATTGCCCCTTTTCCATTATTATCCCCGTCAATTAACCGTTTGTCAATCTGTTTACCGTTTTTTTACCGTTTTTTCTGCTCTTTTCAGCCATGCTTATCTGCCGGCTCCCGCACTCAGATATTGCCCATAGACAGCCGATATTGCATTCAGGTGCTGCCGTTTCATTTCCAGATCCGGATGCACATACCGGTTCAGGGTAATCTTTACATCCGAATGGCCCAGTATTTCACTGAGGCTTTTGATATCCGCTCCGCCTTCCACACAGTTTGTCGCAAAGGTATGCCGCAGTATATGAAAATTTTTCCGCTCTATTCCCGCTTCCTCCAGATATCTCTGAAACCGGTTCTGATAGGTCCTGGGCTCCATGGGGCAGCTGCCTTTCAGGACATAAATTCCCTTCCCGTAATACGGACACAGCAGTTTCATCACCTCATCCGAAAGCGGAATCTCCCGCTTTGAAAAAACGCTTTTGGGCGCCCCTTCCAGCAGGGTGGTCTTGGTGGAGGCATCATCTATGGCAATTCTCTGTACTGTGGCATTCACATGCAAAAGCCCGCCTTCCAGATCAATATCCTCCCATTTCAGGGCGCATATTTCCCCCAGCCGCAGTCCCGTGGAAATACACAGTAAAATTCCCAGTTTATAAATATCCATCCGGTCATACAGACGCCGGATCAGTTTCGCCTGCTGCGTATGATTCAGAATTTCCAGCGGCCTTCTGTCCGGATGCCGTTTCCTGTAGGTATACGTCTCCGGCCCCGCATGATACCGGACAGACGCATAATCCAATATACGGTTCAGCACGGAAAGAATACTGCTCGTTAAGCTGGTGGAAAGCATCTGTTCCCCGTCACGGGCAAATACGCTGTCCATCGTTTGCTCGTCCAGTTCTGACAACGGTACGCCGCCCAGCCGTTCCCGCAGATGTTTTTCATAAACGGTTCTGTACTTTCTGTAAGTGGAATATTTTTTGGTCTGCTTTACCTCTTCCAGCCATCCCTGCGCAGCCATGTGGAACACAGGCCCCGACATCGCAGTTCCCATAAATCCTTCCAGCAGCAATTCCACAGAACGCTTTGCCTGGGAAAGCTTCTCCTTTGCTTCCCCATAGCTGCGCCCATAAACGGAACGCACATACGGCTGTCCTTTTTCGATGTCATAGACCGTAAATCTGCCTTCCCACCGTCCGTCTTTCCTTTTTCTGATGTTTTCACCCCGTCTTGCCATAATACAATCCTCCTATTTATTTTTTGACAAACAATAGCACGATTTTTTCATGTAAACTCACAACAAGGTGAAATATTTTTAACTAATTTATGAATTATTTAAGTAGCACAACGAGTTAATTTAGGAAAGATGCATGGATTCCATGCAAAAAGGACATCGGCTACACACCAATGTCCTTTCCTGTTTCCCGCAATATTCCCTTATCAAAACTGTATCGGCTCCACCTCCTCATCCAGTGGTCTGATTTCGTATTCCGGAAGCGAATCCAGCAAATCTTCCAGACAGATTCCCGTATTGTACACCACATCATGAGCCAGCATAACAACTTTTTCCCGCCCCAGTGTGGTTTCCACCGCCTTTGCCACCAGTTCCTCAGGCTCCCTGGTTCCTACCGCATCATCCAGACTGGCATTCCAGTCATAATAAATGTACCCCCTTTCTGTCATTTTCTCAATAATCTCTTCGCTTACCTGTTTGTTATAATTGTTAATGCTGCCGCCAGGGAACCGGAACAGCTTCGCTTCCACACCTGTCACTTCATAGATTGTCTGATATGCGGCTTCAAAATCCTGAATAAAACTGTCCGCGCTCTGATAAACCGTATCATAATCGTGATCATTACAATGAATTCCAACCGTATGCCCTTCCGCCACAATTCTTCTGGCAATATCCGGGTGTTTTTTCACATTTTCCCCTACCAGGAAAAAAGTTGCATGAATGCCTCTGGCCTTCAGAATATCCAGGATTCTGGATGTATTTTCTTCGGAGGGGCCGTCGTCAAAGGTCAGATACATGATTTTGGGATGAAAATAATAGTCAACGCCCGCTGCAATACCCGCTGCAATCTGTTCCTGGTACTGTGGTGTGATGAGTTTGCGGCGTTCCTCCTCATTGGTCAGAAATCCTGTCTCAATAAGGCAGGCCGGCATGGCCGTACTCCCCGTTACATGGAAATCGGCATCTCCCCGCAGCTCCCGCTCCAGCGTACCCGTGCTCTTCCCTGTCTGCTGCCGAATGAGCAATGCCAGTCTTTTATTATCACGCAGCGTATCTGCGCCGGCATACCATACTTCCATCCCGCTGACATCTGTCTCTTCGGAAGAATTCTGGTGGATGCTGATATAAATGTCCGCCTGCAGGGCATTTGCCAGCTTCACCCTGTTTTCCTTTGATATGTACGTATCGCCTTCCCGCGCCATAATGACATCATAGCCCAACGCCTCCAGCTTTGCCTGGGTCTGCTTTGCAATCGCCAGGTTGATTGTCTTCTCCTGTATTCCGTCTCTCGCGCAGCCTTCGTCCGCCCCTCCATGTCCTGCATCCAGAAAAACCACCGGTTTCGCCCTGGTTTCCACTTCAATCCGGGCAGGCGCCTCTTCACCCGCTGCCGCTTCACCGGATACCGCGTCTGCGGAAATCATTTTGAGTGTGTAGCCGTTCAGCGTCAGTACGCTTTCCTCCCCTTCCAGGTCTTTTTCCTGCGCCGCAAATACCTGCGTCAGCGGCAGTCTGTGGAGCAAAAAGCCTGTGGAACAAAGCAGACATGCGGCCAGCGTCGCGGCCAGTATCCGTTTTCCGGTTTTGATAATCTTTTTTCTCATCTGGTTTTTATGGCAATATTGTTTGAAATAGGTTTCGCTTTTGTACATCTGTCGATACTCCTTATAAAATGAAAAATGAATTCTGTCTCCACAGTGTCATCTGTATTTTTACACTCAGAAACAGCCCATGTGTGATCTTCTGATCTAAGATTACACATGGGCTGCATCAAACTTTCATCATTTTTGCATCAAAGTATCATCATTTTTGCATCATTTTTGCATCATTTGGAAATCTTGAGAAATAACTCATTGATCCCTTCATAGAATCCCACAGTGACAATGGTCCGCTCATCACCCATTCCGGGGAACACATATTTTTTGAAATAGGGGGTGGTTTCCAACAGCGGGTTTTCCGATTCATAGGGCTCCGGACTGTCCAGACCCATATATCTGCTCCAGGTTTCCATCACCGCATCGGCATCAATCTCCTCCCACAACAGCGGGGTTCTCACATAAAACTCATAGATTTTTCCGTCATCCGCATCGATGTAGGCGTCAATCAGCCGGTTTCCCTTATCGGCATTTTCCCGGCTGTCGGAAAGACTCATCTTCCAGACCGCAATATTATTCCGGGGCTCCAGCACATCGATGGCGGAATACAGCGTGGCATCATACAGAGCCGGTTCCACCTCCCGGATTTCCTTTGGCAGTATACCATTCTCTTTCAAAACCGCCAGGGTTTTGTTGCATGTCTCATAAATCTGCTCATCCGTAATTTCCCCCACGGAAGGCCCCCGATAATTGGGCACAAAAGCATAGGAACCTTCCGGCTCCTGGTACAAAGCCTCTTCGCCGTCCAGCCGGGTCATGGCATTGCTTTCACTCTCCGGCAGCACCTGACTGCTCAGGCAGCGGGACAGGATATACAGTTTTTCATTGGCTTTCAACCGATACCGGTATCCGGCGCCGGCCGCTTCCACCGTCTCCGTATGGATGGTATTGAGTATCTTCGTATCCTGATACTTGGCAAACGCCTCCGGCCCCCAGATGGAAAGCATCACGGAAAATGCCGCAAACACAAGCAGCGCCCATGCCTTTATCCCAAATTTCATGTTGTCTCCGCCTTCCTCTCCTCATCAAAGTCCATACAGACCGGCAGCACAAAACTGAAGCAGGAACCCCTTCCCGGCACACTCTCAATCTGTAGTTTACTGTGATGGATTTTCAGGATTTCCACACAGAGCGCCAGACCCAGCCCGGCTCCGTTCTTGCTTCTGGCACGGGATTTGTCCACCATGTAAAAGGCTTTTGTAATCTTACGCACTTCTTCCTCAGGAATACCAATTCCATGATCCCGCACCGCAAACCGGTATCCTTCCTCCAATGCGTATCCCTGTACTTCAATCAGGCTGCCCGGTTCCGACGATTTGCAGGCATTGTCAATCAGATTCACCAGCACAGTCTTAATCAGATTCACTTCCGCCACCGCCGTGCCTTCCTCATAGGAAAAACAAAACTCCATATCCCTGGTGCCCGTAAACATTTTGCGAAGATAGTCGAAAATTGAACCCGCAGAAAATTCCGCCAGCTCGGGGCTGTTCTTCCCCGCCACAATAATATCCAAAAGGCGCAGGGACATAGCCTCCAGCCGCTTTCCTTCGGTATAAATATAATTGGCGGACATGAAACTCTTTTCCTCGTCCAGTTTGTGGGAGCGAAGCATGTCCGCATAACCGATAATCGCCGTCAGCGGCGTTTTCAGTTCATGGGCAAAGGCACCCATAAACTCTTCTCTGGCTTCGATCTCCTCTTCCAGCCTGTCAACGTTCCGTTTCAGCGCTTTGGCCATCCTGTTAAAGTCCCGTGTCAGCTGCCCCAGTTCATCCCGGCTGATCTGCCTGGCCCGATAAGCATAATCACCCGCCGCCATCCGCTTCGTCGCCCTTGTGAGAAGACGTATGGGCTTGGTCAGTACAGAAGAAATCAGATGCATAATCACCGCCCCTGCCAGCAGCATCACCAGTGTCACCCGGCGGTACAGAGAAAATCCCACGGAACGCTCGGAAAACACTTCCGTCACGTCCCGCATAGTCTCCAGATAGAGTACCCGCCCCAGGGCATTGACGGAAACGCCTGTATGAATATAGTACTTCTCCCCTGCGGAAATCACCTGATAGGCCTTCACCGTCTCACTGGTCTGGGTCAGTATTGTAAAATCTGTCTCAAAACCGTCGCTGACATACAACACATGTTTCCCCTCATCGGAAATACGCACCCGGCGCCGGCTGTCCTTCCCGCCAGACTCCAGATTGGAGGCAATCTCCTCCACCGTGCTGTCCGGCATCACACTATACTTGGATGGCACGCTCAGCGCAGCCGTTTCAAAGGCAAAACTCAGGATACTGCTCTCATCCAGCGCCTGGCCCACCTCGCGCTCCAGGGAAGTCTCAAAGACAAAGTTCACCAGATAGAAACCGCTGAATCCCAGCGCCAGCGCCATGACGGCGATCATCCACAACAGGATCTTTAAAGAAAATTTCATTATGATACCTCTAAGCGATAGCCCACCTTATACACTGCTACCAGACAGCGTTCCCAGCCCAGTTTCCGCCGCAGGCGCTGTACATGGAGGTCCAGCGTCCGGCTGTCTCCATAATACTCTTCTTCCCAGACTTTTTCGTACAGTGTCTCCCGGAACAGAGCCACATTTTTATTTTTGATAAACAAAACCAGCAGACCGAATTCCTTATTGGTCAGCACCACCGGCCGGCCGGCTTTTGTCACTCTGCGCGCATCCACATCCACGGTCACATCGCCCGCCGTCAGCTTCTGCTCCGCCTTATTATAACGGCGCAGCACCGCCTCCACCCTGGCCACCAGTTCCACCACATCAAAAGGTTTCACCAGATAGTCATCCGCTCCCAGCTTCAGCCCCTTGACCCGGTCTTTCACTTCATGTTTGGCAGTAATGAATATCACCGGGATTTCCAGCGGCCGTATATATTCCAGAATATCATAACCATTGGCTCCCGGCAGCATAATGTCCAGCAGGATCAGATCAAAAGACTCCTTTTCAATCCGGTCCAGCGCTTCCAAACCGTCCTGTACCGCGCAGCATTGATACCCCGCAGAAGACAGGTTCAGATCTATCAGATCACAAATCGGTTTCTCATCATCTACAATCAGTATTTTTATCATGTTCCCTTCCTTTGTTACATACCCCGCGGCACGTATCCTGTTACGGTGTTTCCGCCTTCCATCCCCAATAAGCCCTTGCTTTCTCAATGAGTGTTTCCATCGTATCATCGTCTTCGCAACGATAGCGGTTTTTGATACTCATATCCGGCGAAAAACCGCCGGTCCGCTGATAATAAATGGAGTAATCGCTTTCCACCACCATCTGTCCGTCGTCATCCTCATAGCTGTATTTGGCCAGAATCACAATATCTTTCAGCCCGTCTCCGTCTATATCTTTACAGTTAATCCCCTTGAGCGCATACAGATTGTCATAGTTGCCCATGGGCTGCAGACTGGAAATAATATCCCCCTGCTCATTGACCAGATACACCATAAAAATATCGAAGCTGGCCACATGATATACGCCCGGCACCAGTTTCAGCCGCCCCAGCTTTCCAAAGGTTCTGGGATAGTACTGCTCCGAAACAATCCGCAGCCCCTTGGACAACAACTCGTCCAGCGTTGCCGCCGTATACAGAAATTCAGTGGAATAACCGTCTCTGACAAATGCCGTAATCAGTTCGGTATTTTTATTCATGCCAAACCGGTTGATTTTATCCGCAATCCGGTAATCCCGGTAAAAACCCGTCTCCGGGCTCTGGAACAATACGTCCCCCACCCGATAGGGCTTTCCCGCATAGTCCCCGCTCACATTGACACAGGTGGTCAGAAGCACAATATCCTGCAGCCCGTCCCGGTTCAAATCTCTAAACACAATGGCCGCCACGCTCCGGCAGGGCTGTTGCATCACACCTGCCGCACGGTTATTGGCTTCCAGTTGATCCGTCCGGTAGACAATCTCCCCGTCTTCATCGGCAAAAAAAAGCAGCAGGCGTCCATATTTCCGGTCAAACGCCGGAATCATGGATACTTCTCCGTATCCCTTCATTTCAATGGGGAATATGTGCTCCTCCACCACTTCAAACCCCTGCTGCGCAATATCCCACCGGGTCTCCACCGACTCCAGGCGTTTCTGGTATTCACGGTACTGTATCATGGTTTCCGTCTCATGTTTCTCCCGGCCGGATGCATCGTCTGCCCGTGCCACAGCCGCCGGCACCCCACAAAATAACAATGCCGCCAGGAAAACCGCCAGCGGCCTTTTACCCCAGCACATCCAGCAGCCCTCCGATACCGTCTTCCTGATAAATGGCTTTGTAATATTCCACTTCTTCCCCGATCAGGTCATCAATCACCTGCATCCCCAACAATTCCACAGGCGCCCGGTCATCTGTCATCTTATAGGGGCCTGCCTCATAGGCCGTCAGACCGGCCTGCACCTCTTCCATCATCCCGGCCAGCTCCGGCTCAAGTTCCTCCATTCCGGCCTGCAGCCGCTCCGTCATCCCCGGCACATTGGACGCAAACAACTCCCGGTTGGTGGAATACTCCACATCCACCGTATATACATGGGAAAATGCGTCACAGATAGTATCCGCAAGGTACTGATTGATATTGCCTTCCTCTGTCCCCCGCATATTCATATTGACCACCATAACGCCGTCCTCCTTCAAATGCTCTCTGACCAGCGTGAAAAATTCCGCAGAGGACATCTGAAAAGGGATGGTAATATCCTGGTAAGCGTCTACCATAATCACATCGTAAGTCTGATCCGACGCATTCAGAAACGCCCGGCCGTCATAGGCAGTCACATGGATAGATTCGGGCAGCCTGAAATACTGACGGGCCAGAGCGGTAATTTTTTCGTCAATTTCCACTCCTTCTATATGCATGTTGTCAAAATACCGGTCACACTGGGAGGCAAAGGTGCCTGTCCCCATGCCCAGGATCAGAACGTCCATTCCCTCCTTATCGGCCGCCCCCGCCATCACCGGCGCCGCCAGAGCATAGTCATAATACATACCGGTCAGTCCGCCGTCTTTTCTCAGAATGGACTGGACGCCAAACAGGACATTGGTGGAGAGGATCACACTCCGGTCATCCTCCCGCACCTGCAGATAGTTATATACGGATTCCCCTTCATAGAGAAGGTTCTCTTCCCAAAAAGCAAAGCTGCCGGATGCACCAAACAGACAGCACAGTACAAAGATCCCGCTGCCCACGCCGGCCCGGACGGCGCCGCGCTTTACGCTGATAAAATAAATCAATGCCAGCGCAAGCAATATCCCGGCAAAAATCAGAAACGTGATGCTGGTTCCCACCGCGGGTATCGTCACAAACGTGGGCAGGAATGTGCCCAGTATGCTGCCAATGGTATTGAAAGCGCCCAGATTGCCAACCGTCCTGCCGTTTTCATCCAGGGAATCCACCGTATATTTGGCAAGGCTGGGGGTCACCGTACCGAGAAGGAACAGGGGAAATACAAACACCGCCATACAGGCCGCAAATGCCGCCCAAATCAGGTAATTACTGCTGACCGAAAAAATCAGCACGGCTGATATACCCAAGATAATATATTTACCCACAACGGGAATCAGGCCGATCCAGATTGCGGCAATCACGATCCGCCCATACAGCCTGTCCGGATTGGGATCTCTATCCGCAGATCTGCCGCCATATATATTTCCCAGCGCCATGGCAATCATAATGGTGCCGATAATGATCGTCCAGACAATTTGAGACGAACTGAAATATGGCGCCAACAGCCTGCTGGCGCCCAGTTCCACTGCCATCACGGACATGCCCGCAAAAAATTCCGTCAAATACAGATATAGTTTACTGGATAAAATATTTTTTTCTTTCATTTCCGTCTCCTACAGTAAAGCGAGTTTTATATGAGCATGAATAACAAGAGGCCCAGAACCGGGAACCCGATTCCGAATCCCAGAAAAACCCCCGCAATCACCCGCATGCCGCTCTGTTCCGATGGGACATAAATTTTTTCCGGCTGTCCCGGTACATAACACAATTCCACCCGGTCCCCCACTTTGACCGGGCAGGGCCGCCGGGACAGGACAGACACAGTCTCGTGCATCACATTCCCCGCATAATACCGGTATACAGGCCGGTAGCTGCACTGTCTGCCACCGCTGTATTCATCCCGGCTCAGCCGCAATTCCACCACTTCCGCCAGCGTCTTCCCTGACGCTGCAGCCTTTCTCTTTCCGATTATCCGCATAAGGCACAGCGCCACGGCCAGAAAAATCAGGCCTACCAGGCCGAAAATCAGAGCCAGCAAAGTCCCAACCTCCATTGAATCCCTCTCTTTCATCCGTCTGCCATGAATCTAACTCCGTTCTCTGATCCGCAGCGTCCGCAAATATTGTTTGATGTCCTTTGAAATACGGTTGCTCTCCACCGCTTTCTGTATCGTTTTATTGTGTACCCAGACACACAGCCGCCGCTCCAGAAGATATGGCAGTACCGCCTCATACTGTTTCGCCAGCGCCGTGGCAAAATACCAGGCAATCATCATATTTACATAGTATTCCCCGGAAGTGACAGAAGCCACCAGTTCCAGATACTCCGGCGCAAAGTCCTCATCCAGATACAGACTCATCAGCATCCCGATTCCGAACCGGATGGTATATGTATGCCCGGAAACAATCCACTCCCGGATTTTTCCCACCAGCTTCTCACGATTCTTCTTGAATATTCCGGGCGAGATCATATCGCAGGTGGCCCAGTTATCCACCCAGGGAAGGAATGCATCCAGATATGCGACACAAGTGTCATAATCTTTCATGCCTTCAATCAGAAAGCCATGGAGATTGTTTTCCTCATAACTGGCATGAGGCAGAGTTTTCAAAAACTCTGCCGCATTCTCTGTCTTTCCAAACTCTTTTGCATATTTTCGAAGCGCCGGCGTACGCACACCGATGATCTTTTCCGGATCCACACCGGGTATGAGCCTGCTGTGAAACTCCCGATATCCTAAATCCTGCATGGCAAGCAATGCCTGCCTTACCTCCATCTCTACAGAGGACATAAGTGTTGCTCCTTTTCCTTTGATTCCTCAGGTAATGTGAAAGCGGTATACGCAATTTCACCGCACGATTTCAGACGTTCTCAATGACCTGTCATGATTACTCCACCGCCCGAAATGCTTCTTCCAGGTCCTGCAGAATATCGTCGATATGCTCCGTGCCAATGGACAGGCGGATGGTATTGGGCCGGATGCCCTGCTCTGCCAGTTCTTCCTCCGTACACTGTCCATGGGTTGTGGTGGCCGGATGGATGACAAGGGATTTTACATCCGCCACATTGGCCAGCAGCGAAAACAGTTCCAGATTGTCTATAAACTCCATGGCTTTTTTCGCATCGCCCCGGATCTCAAAGGTAAAGATAGAACCGCCGCCACGGGGGAAATACTTCCGGTACAGCGCCTTCTGGCTCTCATCTTCGGACACACTGGGATGATGCACTGCTTCCACCTGGGGGTGATTTTTTAGAAATGCAGCGACTTTCAGCGCATTCTCCACGTGCCGTTCCACCCGCAGGGAGAGGGTCTCCAGGCCCTGGAGCAGCAGGAAGGAATGGAAAGGCGAAATACATGCCCCCATATCCCGCAGCAACACGGCACGGATTTTGGTGACAAAAGCCGCCGGACCTGCTGCCTGTGTAAATACGACGCCGTGGTAACTGGGGTTGGGCGTGGTCAGGGACGGGAATTTTCCCGAAGCCGCCCAGTCAAATCTGCCGCCGTCCACAACAACACCGCCCAGTGTGGTGCCATGGCCCCCGATAAACTTTGTGGCAGAATGCACTACGATATCCGCCCCATATGCAATGGGACGCACCAGATAAGGAGTGGCAAAGGTATTGTCTACAACCAGCGGAATCTGATGAGCATGGGCAATCTTCGCAACGGCTTCTATATCCACCACATCAGAATTGGGGTTGCCCAGCGTTTCGATAAAGACAGCCTTTGTCTGCTCTGTTATGGCCGCTTCCACCGCATCACAGTCAAAAATATCCACGAATGTGGTCGTAATGCCATACTGGGGCAGGGTATGAGCCAGGAGATTATAGGTGCCTCCATAGATATTCTGAGCGGATACGATATGATCCCCCTGCCGGGCAAGATTCTGGAAGGTACAGGTAATCGCTGCCGCCCCGGAAGCCAGGGCAAGTGCCGCAACGCCTCCCTCCAGCGCCGCAATCCGCTTTTCAAATACATCCTGGGTGGGATTGGTCAGGCGCCCGTATATATTCCCCGCATCCGTTAAGTCAAACCGGGCCGCCGCATGGCTGCAATCCCGGAACACATAGGAAGAAGTCTGGTAAATCGGCACGGCTCTGGCGTCTGTGGCCGGATCCGGCTGTTCCTGCCCCACATGTAGCTGCAGGGTCTCAAATTGAAAGGTTCTGTTCTCTCTGCCCTTTTTACTCATATCGTTTCCCCTTTTCTGATTGTAAAAGTATTTCGTAATTCATTTCATCATACAACATCCCATTTATTCTGTAAACAGTGGTGTGGAATAATATCGATCCCCATTGTCGGGGAGCAGCGCCACGATGGTTTTGCCTTTGTTTTCCGGTCGTTTTGCCAGACGGATTGCACCGGATAAGGCCGCGCCCGAAGAGATGCCAGCAAGGATGCCTTCCTTTCTGGCCAGCAGCCTGCCCGCCGCAAAAGCCTCCTCATTTTCAATTTTCAGAATTTCATCATAGATATGGGTGTTTAATACTTCCGGCACAAATCCCGCACCGATTCCCTGTATCTTGTGGGAACCGCTTTTTCCTTCCGACAAAACCGGGGAACCCGCCGGCTCAATCGCCACAATGCGCACCCTGGGATTTTGTTCTTTCAGGTACTCTCCCACGCCGGTGAGCGTACCACCCGTTCCCACGCCGGCCACAAAGATGTCCACCTGTCCATCCGTATCTTCCCAAATCTCCGGCCCGGTAGTGGCCCTGTGCATGGCGGGATTGGCAGGGTTGACAAACTGCCCCGGAATAAAAGCGCCCGGAATCTTTGCTGCCAGTTCTTCCGCTTTTGCAATGGCGCCGCTCATGCCACGGCTTCCTTCCGTCAGCACCAGCTCCGCCCCATATGCCTTCAAAATATTCCTCCGTTCCACACTCATGGTTTCCGGCATGGTCAGAATCATCCGGTATCCCTTTGCGGCCGCTATGGATGCCAGGCCGATGCCTGTGTTGCCCGACGTGGGTTCAATAATCACGGAATCCGCGCCCAGAAGCCCTTTTTCCTCCGCATCCTCAATCATTGCCCTGGCAATCCGATCCTTCACGCTGCCTGCCGGATTAAAATATTCCAGTTTTACAAGCACAGTGGCTTCCAGTTCCAGCTCTTTCTCCATATTGGCCACCTCCATCAGCGGCGTATGACCGATCAGTTCCATTGTTCCCTGATAAATTTTTCCCATAATCAATCTATTCCTCCATTTCCTATAAATTCAGTATGAATAATATGGTTCTATTATGACACCGAACCCCGGCGCTTGTCAACAGAAAATTTGCGGGACACATCTGTATCTCCGGAAAGTTTGCCCCAAAGGCCCCTGACCAATTCCTGTATATTCAGAAACATACAAAAACAACCAAACTACAATTCTTTCCCCAGAGTATTGACAGTTTATCATTTATGTATTATTGTATTAATTAGATAATACAATAATACATAAGAAAGGATAGATATGCATGGCATGGAAACTGGATTCGGACCGCCCGATTTACGCACAGCTTCTGGAAGAAATTCAGATGCGGATTGTTTCCGGCAAATACCCTTGCGGAAGCAGGCTGCCCAGTGTCAGAGAGCTGTCCGCGGAAGCGGGCGTCAATCCCAATACAATGCAAAAAGCATTCTCCGAACTGGAACGCAGCGCCCTGATCCTGACCCGGCGGACTGCCGGACGTTTTGTCACGGAAGACGTCTCCCTGATCGAACAGCTCCGCCAGTCACTGGCAAAGGAATATCTGGAATGCTTTTTCCAGAATATGCACCAGCTCGGATACGAAAGAAATGAAATCCTGTCTTTTCTCAAGACAGAATATGAGGAGGGATAACATGAGTTATTTATTGGAAACCAGAGAATTGTACAAATATTATAGTAAAAAGAAACAACCCGCTCTGAACGGACTGACCCTGAACATCCCGCAGGGACGTATTATCGGTCTGCTGGGCCCCAACGGAAGCGGCAAAACCACTTTGATCAAACTGATCAACGGCCTGCTGACTCCCACGTCCGGTTCACTGACCATCAACGGCCATATGCCCGGCACAGAAAGCAAAGCTGTCATTTCCTATCTGCCGGAGCGCACCTGTCTGTCAGGCTCTATGCGGGTACGGGAACTGATTTCGTTTTTCGCGGATTTTTACGCTGACTTTTCCGTAGAAAAAGCATATGATATGCTCGCTTCCCTGGAGATCCATCCCGATGAAAGGTTAAAAACCCTGTCCAAGGGAACCAGGGAAAAGGTTCAGCTGATTCTCGTTATGAGCAGGAACGCACAGCTGTATATACTGGATGAACCCATTGCGGGTGTAGATCCGGCCGCCAGAGACTATATATTAAAAACCATTATTTCCAACTATCATGAAAAAGCCACCATCCTGCTCTCCACACATCTCATTTCGGATATAGAAAACCTGCTGGACGATGTCATTTTTATAAAAAACGGCAATGTCCTGTTATATGCACCGGCAGAGCAGGTCCGCGAGGAAAAAGGAAAGTCTTTGGATGCTTATTTCAGGGAGGTATTCACATGTTGAGAAAATTATTAAAATACGAATGGAAAGCTGTCTGGAAGGTACTTGTTATTATCAACGCCTTCACGGTGGTCAGCACACTGATTGGCATGGTTGTCCTAAAATCCGCAGATACATGGCATATCGCAGGAAAAAGCATGCCCATGGTCATCCTCTTTATGTTATATTACATGACCATTATCGGCGTATCCTTTGCCATGTCCGTCTATATGGCTATCCGATTCTACAGAAACCTGTATACAGATGAAGGCTATCTGATGCACACCCTCCCTGTTACCAAACGCCAGCTTGTCCTTTCCAAACTGCTGGTTCATGCGCTGTGTCAGTTTATTACACAGGTGCTGCTTCTGATCAGTGTCATCCTGCTGCTTTTCCCGCTGTTTGCCGTTGTATTGGATATGCCCTATCTGTTCCTCAATCATATCGTACCCGACCTTCTGGAAATGCTGGATTCCGCAGGCATCTCTGTATCTGCCATGGTGTTGTTATCCCTGATTTCCAATGTTGTGGGTCTTTTCAGCGGGACACTGACCATGTACTGCGCCATTGTGCTGGGACAGACATTTCACAGGCATAAGGTTATGGGATCCATCCTCTGTTATATTGGTTTTTATTGTATGACACAGACTTTCACCAGTATGCTGATCATACCTCAGACTTTTTATATTGGCACAGTGGATTTCAATCCAATGTCTTATATGTCCCATATTTTGACATCCGTTTCCATTTTCTGCCTGTTTTCAGGCATCGTCTATTACTGCATTACAATGTATATGATGAACAAGAAATTAAATCTCGATTAAACATCTTTCCAATGTGTTATTTTTGACCTATAGTAACACAAACAATGCCTCTGCATACTATAGCAAAAAATGCAGAGGTATTGTTATGCCTGAATATCCCGTATGGAAAGCCCAGCAGGAACCACAGCTTCCGCCTTCGGAAGGCGAACTGCGCATTTCAGTTATTTCCTCTGTGGGCATGATTCCCATAAAAAATGCAACTGTTACCATTTCCTATACCGGTGATCCGATGCCGCCCTTAATGACGCTGACAACCGATGAGAGCGGACAGACACCACCCGTTATGCTTCCGGCCCCTGATGTGGAATACAGTCTGGAGCCGGAACAGCTTGTGCAGCCCTATTCCGAATATAATATAGAAGTAACTGCCCAGGGCTATGAACCGGTACTGGTATCCGGCACAGAGATCTTACCCCATGTCACCGCCATCCAACCCATCTCCATGAATCCGCTGGAATCCAGTCAACAGGAGGAAGATATCTTTATTCCGGAGCACACCCTGTATGGGGAATATCCTCCCAAAATTCCCGAAGATGAAATCAAACCTATGGATGAATCCGGGGAAATCGTCCTGAGCCGTGTGGTCATTCCTGAATATATCATCGTCCATGACGGCGTCCCCTCCGACTCTTCGGCCCAGAATTACTATGTCCGTTACAAAGAATATATTAAGAATGTAGCTTCCTGTGAAATCTATGCCACATGGCCGGAATCTGCCATATACGCCAATATTCTTGTGATTATGTCTTTTACATTAAACCGGGTGTATACGGAATGGTCCCCGAGCCAATAGTATCGAGTATTTCTTTATCACTGGAATCCTTCAAAAAATCCTCAATTCTAATTCTGAATTTGATGCTGATATCCTCGTCCTTGACATCAATCCTTTCTATCAGTGAAGCCAGTAACATTCTTTTTGTTGGTACATCCGACTCTTTAAATACCTGTTTCCAGTCAGGCGCAATATTAATAAATTTTGAAAATTCGTCATAGGTAATATTGGTCTGCTCTATCTGCTTTTGCAATCTTACCCTGTCTTGCCTTAACTCTGTTAATTCTTTTTCTTTTTCATCTATCAGTCGTGTCAGCCTTTCTATAGGGATTTTACTTTCCCCTCTAAGCGCATCCGGCAAAGCATCTTCAAAGGTTTTTATATCCTTTGCTGTTTTATCTATTTTTTTAGATATTCTCTTTTGTTCCTTATCCACGCTCATCATCTTCTGCCTTTTCATTTCGCCCAGTTCTTTTGCAATGTCTACTTCTTTTAGGTTTTCCAAATAGTTCTCAACAACTTCAAACACGACACTCTCTAAAAAATCCTGTGAATAATAACTTCTTTCAGCGCATTTTTCCTGACAGCCATATCTGCCTATACATGAAACTTTTTCTGTTCCATCCTTTGTGATCCAGTGATTGTTATATCCGGCACTTTTTAACCGCTTGCCACAATAGCCGCAATATGCTATTCCCAGTAATGAAAGTTTACCTCTTGGATTGAATGGTGCAGAATATTGTTGTTCGTATAATGCGAGCGAATGGTTTTTCCTTTCTTCTAAATGTGACTTCCTTGATTCTCTGATTTCCTGTGCTTTCTCCCAGTCAGTTTGTGAAATAATCACAATGTCCCTGACCTGTTCTTTTGATAATATCCATTCTTTACGGTCCAGTCTTTTAAAATTTTTCCCCCTCTCTCTACGGTGTATGGAATAATATCCCATATAGACAGGATTTTTTAGTATACTGCATACCGTACCGTTTTTCCATTCGCCTGCCGTAACAGCTGGTATCCCTGCTTTGTTCAACTCTTTTGCTATCTTCTCATATCCATATCCTTGATGTATGTACAGGTCATATATCATTCGTACAACTTCTGCCTGTTCCTCTATGATCTCCATTTTATGCCTGTTCCTTTTATGTGAGTCTTTTTCAGCTATCTCCACAAGCTGGTATCCGTAAGGAGCCTTGCCTCCTATAAAATTCCCGTTTTCTACCTCTCTGATTAAGGCATCTTTTACCCTTTTACCTAACTTCCGGCTCTCTTCTTCATTTTGCCAGAACCGTATAAATGTAATCAGGCTGTCCGTATGCTCATCATTTTTTATCTTACCATCCTTGACAGTCCAGACTTCTATTCCGGCTTCATATAATGCGTTGATGTAAAAAATATATTCTTCCCTTCGACCTATCCTGTCGGTCATATATGTGAGAAGTATATCAAATTCTTTATTTTCGGCATCCTCCTTGATCTGCATGAGAACTTCCCTGTCCTCAACCCCGTTCTTATATGCTGATACAGCTTTCTCAATATATTCCTTATCGAAAACCCAGTCCTGGTGTTTTGCTATATAACTTCTTGTCTCCTCTCTTTGCAACGGGATATCATCTTCATGTAGCTGTTGCCTTGAAGATACCCTTAATAATGTCCTTACTCTTTTGACTTCCATACCCTTGTCCTCCTTAAACATCGTGCCCATGGTTCCTATATCCCATGGGCACATCCTTATCATCTATCAACTATTCCTAGTTATTACATGTTAACGCTGAATCATTTATATGAAAAGCCCCGGATTCATTTTTCCCTATATAGGTTTTCTTTAATCCATCATAAAACAGCTTTGCGTTCTTATCATCTGTTCCTTCTGAAAATCTCAACCGGACTTTCACTTTCTTCTTTTTGTAGGCAGTTTCAATATGTATACATGTATCGTTTTTCATATTTTTCTACCTCTTATCCTTATTTCAGCATATGACATTATATGTAGATTCAGACTTATGAAATGTCATATCATCAATGCTTTTAAACTTATCTTCATGCGCTTGTCTACGGTATTGTCTGTACCTTGTCAAGTTTTGGGGATGGCCAGCTGACCATCCCCACTTGTCAAGAAAAGTCCGTATATATCATTTAGAAGCTGTTAAGGTCGCCCCCTTCTTCTTTCTCTTCTTCCACTCCTGCCAGATGATCCATTTTGAGTATACAATATCTCCACTCTGTCCTAGATGTTCCATCATCATATTTGCATCTTACATTTGTCTGATATCCTTTAGAAGAGTCTGTGAGATACAGCAGACCATAATCTTTTAATTCACGCAGGAATGATATCCTGTCCTTCTTTAGATCTTGAGCTATGTGGCCTATTTCTTCTTCAGTGAGTGCATAATATGAATTGAATTTACCCACTGTCTGTGATGGACGGTTTTTAGCCATTTCAACAACCTGATAATAAAATTCTGTCCGTTTAAGCGTTCTGTCATCATCTGAATAAACAGGCAACATATGCAGGGCTATCGCAATCCCATATAAGATGTCCTCAACTGGCAGCATGTCCCCAAAGCTCCCTCTAAACTTTCCAAAATACTCCTTATGTACCTTTGCTTTGAAGTTGGAAATCTTCCTTTTGACTCCTGTACCTGCTTCATCTATTGACCGGGTACCGTATTCATACATTGCCGTTGTCATTAAATCATCTTGTGATATGCGCATTTGTGGCGAAAGACTGTTATTGTTGTACCGTTGACAGAAATCCACATATCTGAAACCTTTATGGTCTTCATAGATTCGTGCATACAGCGCGTCATTCAATACATTCCTGACATGTCCCATCCTCAACAACGCAGACTGGTCTACCTTTCTAAGCATATCTTGTATTTTGTTTACACTTTCACTGGATATGGCTCTTTCATCATCATCTATCATCTGTGAAACGACATCCATATTTTCAGTCTCGACAGTTATCATGGCTGTTTCTCTATTTGCCACTTGCGCCTCTGTTTTACTTACCATCGTGCCAGTTGCTTCCATATTATTTGCGTTGTCTGTCATAGCCTCTGCCCTGTTGTTTTCCATAATCTTTTCCTCCCTGTTAAAATTTTTGACAGCATTATCCATCATTGCATTTACCTCCTGCGCATATTTTTCTATATTCATGTTTTTGACCATAACGTATATCCTTTCTATAATGACCTTGGTTTCCTGTTCTACAGTTGATTATTTTTGGGCAGACTCCACCTATACTGCGCTTGATAGATGGACGGACTCCCCCTCCGACTCTGATTAATAGTTCCATATGTACACATACTGCCACTTTCCGGCGCAGTTCAGAAAATTTGACCGTATGATATTGTCAAGGAACTTTTTTTTGACCTCCTTTTGTCTCTCAACTGATAACCTTAGTATATCAAAATTTTTTTTGTCCACATTGATACCAAATGTATATATTATTGGTCACATGTATGATTTTTGGCATAAAAATAAGACCTAAAAACACATATTCAGGTCTTATAGTGGCTGTTTTCCAAATTATTTGGTCAAAATTTCTAATTTTGTTTTTCTTTGTCTTTCTCAAAAGCTCCAATATCAATAGCAACTGTATAGACAGACCGGGCAAGGTTTAGATGCTTTTCTAACAACTTAATATAATTCTCCAATCCTTTCTTTCCTAACTGTTTAAGTTGACCTGTCCTTGTATTTTTCAGTGCTATTTGCATATCTTCTATAGTTCGTATACCGATTCCATCATATTTCTTACTGAATCTGATAAAATAAACTAATTTACACAGCTTATCATTTTTTTCCATCAATACAGCCGTATCGGCATTTATGATTTTTTCAGCTTCTTTAGCAAGGAAATAAGTGAACTTCTTAAATGCTTCTGCCATCGACTCTATATCTTTGATGCCTTCAAAAAATTTCTTTTGTTCTTCTGTACTGTAATATGTTTTTACAAACTGTTTTATTTCTTCTGTAGTGCTACGATCAAAGGCTTTCCCATCCTCTGCCGTTTCTATTTGTTTATAGACTGCTTCTAATTTAGAGAGATAACTTACATAGTAATTATAGTATTTTTTTTCAAATTCATCTCCTAATACAATCCTTTGTTCGCCTGTAAGAAACTCATGTGGTATTCCTGTTTTTGCTTCTATCCGCTCCGCCCATTTACTGATCGACTTTGTCTTATATTTATAATCGCATTTTATATATATTCTGACAGTTTCCTTTCCTCTTTCAATAGATCCGAACAGACTGCTGAAATTATATTCGTTCCCAGTGACCCTGACGTCACCCAAAGTGCCCCATTTACTTCTCCACAATGTTTTGATCACAATTAAATTATATGCTAATTCTTTCTGAAGCTTCTCCGTATCTCGCTCTTTCATATAAACCTCCCGTATAAAGCATTTTTCTCTGGTATTATATCATTTTCAAGCTGTTTCTTCTATAATATATACTTGAAACAGTTCAAACAGACAAATTTCTGAGGCAATCTGTTTTCTTCTTTCAATCCCCCCTATGTAATACCCTTCTTCCAACAAGATACAGTTATGCAATCATCCTAAGTTCTCAACTGCATGTGATCCACAACTATTATTGTACTTTTCTTTACCACTTGAATTTATTGTTGCCGTTATGCTGGCTCGTTCTGTAACCTGTGTATTTCTTCCTATTATAATATGATTTTCTGAAATGCTCCCCTTTATGGTCTTTTCAAATTCTCCCGTTTTTCAGCAGACAGGCAAGCCAATACTGAAATACTGTTTTCCTAACCAGTCTGGCTTTTGCGTACATCCATTTTTTCATCACAGCCGACTCCCCATATACACTTTCTTTCTGGAAACGCTGTTTTCATACCTCAAAACAAACTTTTCTGAAAAAAACATATCCCCCTTCCCTTAACATGCACTTTTGAAAAAATATCCGTGACATAATTTCTGTCTGTTCTAATTTTCTGTTTTTAATATGCACTTTTAAATCTGCGTCCGTAAAAAAACGCCCACAGCCTTCAGACCGTGGGCGGTTCCCTTTCTAAAACTCTTCATCTTCCAGAGGTTCCAAATCTCCAAAAAAATTGACTTCAACATAAACCTTGTCAAGGTCGAGGTTCATGCTTGGCTCTAACATAGTTTGCAGTGTGACAATATTGCTTGCTGTATTTATATGGCACAAAACCTCCGGCAACGGCTTTCCATTATGTTTTACTATTGCACGCATCAGTCCGCCACCCCCGCTCTTTTTAATTTATTGTAGATTTGCTCTGCCGTGTATTTTCCATTTCCCAAAGCAATCAGCTGTTCCATGTTCAGCCCCCTTGTATATGCGTCCACAAGCTGAACGCTGGAAATATCCTTGACTCCGAATGGCATGGTTTTGACTATGGTATTCCCACTGACACGCATATTCTTGAAATCACGGTCAAGATTGACCATAAGCTGTTGAATACTCCAAATCTGTTTGCTTAAAGTTTTTAAGCACTTAATCATTTCCTGTTCATACATACCTGATTTCCTTTCTGTTAAAAATTTTTTTAATTACACTTCCTTATCAATCCCATGTATCTGTACATGACATCAATGGAATTTTCCATTGCTGAAAACTATATAGAATAAAAGTGCGCTTTGCACACTCTCGCGTTCAAATTATCCGAAAAGCGCAGCTTTTGTTCCGCGCGCGAAGCTGCGCATCCCTTTATTTCATAGGACGTACTTTCCTATGAAATAAAAAATAGTTTATCCATTCCTGCCGGATAAACCATTTTGATAATGCTGTTTATTATTCTTCTTCTAATTCCTTTAACGTCCATTTTGCGATCCAGCGTATGAAAATAAAACACTGTTTACCTAAATAAACTTCTCCACACAATGATATGATTATCATTGTATGGATGGTTGTAAATGTCAGATAGTCCATACATCAATCCCCCTTATTCTCCAATAACCTTTCAATCATTTCTCCATGTACCTCTCTGAAATCTCTCTGGAACCTCTTGAAACCCTTTTAACCAACAAGGCGCCCACTGTTCCCAATGGACGCCCCTGAACCTTATTTCTTTTTCTCTACAGCACCTTTCTTTTCTGTAGGCTTTGTTTCCTCTGCTTTCTCATATTCCAGAGGTGGCAACTCAATCTTATCATCCGCCTCCAGTTTTGCGCCGCCGGAAATGATTCCCAGCCGGAGATAGGCTCTTACGTCCGATTCATTGAATTTGGCTTGCTCAAATTTTGTGCTGATACAGTCATAGTAAACAACTCCACTTTCTTCGTGTTTACCAATTACAATATAGAACACATTCACTGCAGTGTCTCCCTCAACCATCGGTGTATAATTATCACAACTTCGGTGTTCAATTAAATTTGAAGTAAAGAAACCCTCTTCATCTAAAACCAGATCATTTTCTTTCAATACCAGACCACAAACTTTCTGCCCAGACTTAATCAAATTTCTTATTTGAATACTTGTACACTCCTGTATTGATTTACCATTGAAGATACTCCAACCAATTTCACGGGTTCCCAGCATTTCCCTTCTTACTACTACACGCATTTTACACATTTTTTGACCTCCTTCTTAATGCTTTCATATTTATTTCCCTTAACCTCAACTACATCTTAACGCTAAATTGAGGGGAATAACAGACGTGATAGTGCAAGGAAACAGACTGCTTGAAAACATTGATTTTTAGGGCATATGTAGAAGAATACTTGATATTTATTCTTCTTTCATCATTTGCATATCACAGTCAAGGCACGCAATATTCACATCTTTTGTTGCCCTTACAGAATTACCACATTTAGGACATATATATTTTCTTGTACTGCTTTTCTTTTTTGGTTTCTTTCCTTTTGTACCAGTTAAGCCACCATTATCCCCGTCACTTCCATTCTCTCCACCAGTCCAGTCATAAGCACCCATACGCACATATTCTATCTGGGAATCCAAATGATACTGTTTTATTGTTTCTATTAACTTTTCTGTAGGTTCGGTCACGCTCCAACCTATACTCTCATGGTAACTTATTTTTAAATCCCTTTTTTCAGCAATCTCTTTGAATTTTTTATTATGGTATCTATGATTGTTTGATGTATCTTTTATATTATTTTCCATTGCATACAGATGACAGCATTCATGTAGAAGAGTAGCTATGATATTTTCCACTGGTCTGTTGAGATATTCCGCAGATATATTTATTTCATGGTAAGAATCCCAACTGTCCTGCCAGACCTTGCCAACTGTAATATGACCATATGCACGTTGAGAAGATTGTATTGTAATAACTGCTTCCGGTAAACTATCTTCAAAGTAAACCCTGTTTAAAACTAAATATGCCTGTTCTAAAAATTTATTATGTTCTGATAACATAAGCATGACCTCCAATCGCTTTTTATTTTCTATTGGAGGTCATGCCCTTTTAATGGTATTTTTAATATACACTTTTAAAAATTCTTTTAATGCTCCAGATCATTTTTTCTGATGTTTAAAATGACGTTTTTACTATTATGAAATACTCACTACAAACAAACTGAATCAGATAATGCAGAAAAAGACCTACTGTATACTGATAAGCTAAGATTTTTTATTGACTTGTACAAATCAATTTTTTCATAATGCAGTACTTGTTTGATATGTACTTTGTTGCAAATATTTCTAAAGAAGAAAATTTGACAGGTCTTTTTAATTCTTTCATGAATATTGTTTTTTACATACTGTATTGATTTATGTATCATACATCCATTTTTAACAGGTCTGATTTATATGTATCTTATTTCTGTTTTAAAAGTTGAAACATTTGAAACAAACTGTCTGTCCTGTATAATCGTGGAATCGATTTTTTAATTGAGAAATATGTGCATTCATGTTATAATGGGTTTGTGTAACTGAACAGAAAGCAGGATGCGATTTTCTGATAGGTGCCCCCTAGTCTTACGAAAGAGGGTGATGCCCGTGAGCGTGATGGAAGTTTTGACATTATTGCTTGTTATTTTTGCGGCTCTGTCTTACATAGACAATCATAAAAAGAAATAGCATCCCTACCCTGAGAAAGTAAGATGCTATTTCTTTTTTAATCTTATTATACTGAGGGCAATCGGAACTTCGTGTCCGATAAACCTTTCTGATTAGATTATACACCAGAGCCGCTTGTTTTTCAAGTGGCTCTTTGTATACTTTTTGTTTAATCTTACTTAGAAACCAGAATAGTATATTATACTATTTATGCCATATTTATCTTTCATATAAAATCTCTTGTTCTTAACCTAATGCTATCAATGTTTTTTTATGGCTTGAATGAAATTTAGTATGCTTGATACGCTTATTTGTATAAGATACAGAGTCAAGACCATTTAAAGTCTTGGCTCTGCATCTGACTACTTTTTATTATGTGCTTATTTGTGGTGTATGATTATTGCCATACCCAATCACTATCTTGACTCCAATCAAATTGGTCTGAATCTTGCAAAACTCCGCCCCATGGATTATCAGTAGTACCTGTTGCTCCACCTTCATCATTACTGCTTGGTTGCTGAGATTCAGCAGGAGGAGGTGTTTGGGTTTGAGTATTACCATTTCCACCGTTTCCTGTGCTTGAACCATTGCCACTGTTGCCACTGTTGCCACTGCTTGGTTGTGACTGGGGTTTTTGGTATACCACTAATGTGCCAGAGACCATTTGCTTTTCTTCTGTGTCTGATTGAAGCACAAACCACTGTTTTCCATCTTTTTCTACTTTACCATCTACTGTTATTTCTTGTGCATATGATAAACTTCCTACTATACCATACTGTGTTCCGGGACCACTACGCAAATTACAATTCGTTGCTGCCCATAATGACATAGGCTCTATGGATTCTATTACATAATCTGCTTCTGTTTCTTCACTTTGTATTTCTTCTTCATTTATTATATCTTCTTCACTTTCTGAACTTTCCTCAACTGGTTCTTCTGTTGGTTCAATAGCGGGAGAGGGTGATGGCTCTGTATTTTCTAAACTTTCTTCTGTGTCAACTTCATTTATTGTCTCTGTAGGCTCTGCACTTACTGGCTCTGCTTTCTCTCCACAACCTGTAAACAAAAACAGACTTGTTGTTATGAGTAATACTGATGTAAATAATTTTTTATATCTCATGCTCTTCTCCTACTTGTATGATAAATACATATACGTGTAAATCTTGTCTGGGTAGCTTGTAAACTACTACCCAGACAAACCTTTTATATTTAGTGCAAATTCATTTCACCTGCGCCATTACCATTACCTGTTCCATCTCCCCACGAAATATCTCCATTACCGCCAAATATATCATCTAATGGGTTACTGCTTCCACCACCAGATGGTTGGCCTCCACCAGAACCTTCTGAACTACCACCTGATGGTTGACCTCCACCAGAGGGTTGACCTCCACCAGAGGGTTGACCCTCACCTGAACTACTGCCAGATGAACCACCAGAACTGCTTCCGCCTGAATTACCTGAACTACTTGGTTGCTGTGGTTGAGGCTTCTCACTGGATACTAAACTTTTTGAAACCATCTTAATTTCTTCATTGTCTGTTTTAATTACATACCAAACACTGCCTCCTTCTTCAACATATCCATTGAAGACTGCGGATTCACCGTAGGTTAAACTTCCTACTATATCATATGTAGTATCTGGGCCACTACGCAAATTTGCATTAGTTGTAGCGTACATTGTAACTTCATCTATTGCAATTATTGTGTAACCTATGTCTGGCTCTGTTTCTTCACTTTGTATTTCTTCTTCATTTATTATATCTTCTTCACTTTCTATATTTTCCCCGCTTTCAGATGAAACTGTATCATCTATACTTTCCTCTGTAGGTTCAACAATAGGCGAGGGTAATGGCTCTGTGCTTTCTATAGTTTCTTCTGTATCAACTTCATTTATTGTCTCCGTAGGCTCTGCACTTACTGGCTCTGCTTTCTCTCCACAACCCGTAAACAAAAACAGACTTGTTGTTATGAGTAATGCTGATGTAAATAATTTTTTATATCTCATGCTCTTCTCCTTATATGTGTAAATAAAATATAAAAACAATAAGAAAGATTTATTGATATACTTATACATGTAAAACATTTACAGTGGTTATCTTAATGACAACCGCTGTAAATGTTTTATCTACTTACCATTGAGATGTGTCAACAGTTCCACCGTATGTCCATTCATTACCATATTGGTCCGTACCTATAATATCACCAGGCTGCATTTCACCCTCAGATGGTTGTGCTGGTGGTTGGGTTTCTGCTGGTGGCTGTTGCACATTATCATTTGTCTGTTGATTATTTCCACCTGTTGATTGCTGTTGTATGACAGCTTTTTCTGTACCTAATAACTTACTACTGATATAAACATCACCTCCAGACTGTTCTATTCTATACCAGTCATTTGCTGTTCTGCCTGTAACATGCAATTCTGTATTTGTACTAAATGTTGTCACTACTTCAAACTCTGTACTGTCGCCGCTTCTTGCATTTGCAGAGGTCTGAACGTACATTTGCAAATCAAGTTCTTCAACAATTTCTATTCCTGTTGATTCACTTGTATTCTCTGTATCTTCTTCTGTTTCTGGTGTATCAAGTTCACTTTCTGAACTTTCCTCAACTGGTTCTTCTGTTGATCCAACAATAGGCGAGGGTAATGGCTCTGTGCTTTCTATAGTTTCTTCTGTATCAACTTCATTTATTGTCTCCGTAGGCTCTGCTTTCTCTCCACAACCTGTAAACAAAAACAGACTTGTTGTTATGAGTAATGCTGATGTAAATAATTTTTTATATCTCATGCTCTTCTCCTTATATGTGTAAATAAAATATAAAAACTATAAGAAGGAATTGTTGATAGACCTATGTGTATAATTTAGGGGCCACTTGATGTGTGGCCCCTGTATGGATGCTTATCTCTTATAAATCACCTAGTCCACCAAATTCTCCTCCAAATGTTGTAACTCCACCATCTTCATCTTGATACATAACATCTCCTACATTTGGTAATGTACCTTCATCTGGATTTTGTGCTGGAGGCTGTTGTGTTTCTGCTGGTGGCTGAGCTGGTGGAGGGGTTTCTGCCGGTTTCTGTGTCTCTGCTGGCTTCTGTGTCTCAGCTGGCTTTTGGGTCTCTGCTGGCTTCTGTGTCTCGGCTGGTGTTTCTTCTTTTGGCTCGGTGTATTCGGAGAGAAATTCTCCGTCTATAAACGATGTAACTGTATCCTCGTCTGTTTGCTCTATTTGGAACCAATTGGTTCCATCCACTTGACCTATGACATGCACTACTTCATCTTTTTGAGCCGCACCTATCATTGTGGATTCATTGGTAGGATTTTCATATGTATATGCTTCTGTGTTTACTACCATTTGAATGTCCATTTCTGTGATGGTAAATTCTATCTCTGTGCTTCCCTCGTCTTGTGATACTTGGTATCCATTTATTTCTGTTACTGGTTCTGGTGTCTCTACTGTTGCATCTGCTATGACTGGCTCTGCCTGCTTACTGCAACCACCTGCACATCCACTTACTGATAACATGACCGCTGTTATTATGACTGCTGATTTAAACAGTTTCCTATTTACCATTTCAGTAACCCTTTTCCTATGGCTTTAAACAATGCACCTGCTTCCTTAAATAAGCTGGACTCTACTCCGCCAAGCAGGCTTACATCAAAATTAAATAAAGTGAAATTCTCAAAAAGTACGATCTTTTTCCCCTCTGCAATGTCACTCTTTATCTCCTGTTCCAATGCCTCCAGTGCTGATTTCCCTTTTTGAGTAATCCCATCTACTTCGGGCATCATTCCTTTTATACTTTCCTCTGTTGCATCTGACAGAATATAGCCTGTCTCGGTCAGCTTTAAAATATCCTTTACAAACCGATCCCATTCCTGTCCTTCTCCAGTTCCAGCTAAACCCTCTCCTAATGCTCCAACGGCTTCACTTAAACTTGAAAAGTCCTCATACTCGTCTGTAACTAATTCCTCTAATGAGCGTATCAATATCAGCGTTTCAAACTGTTCTTTTGTAATATCCTGCATATTCATATGTACTTTTCCTTTCGTATATAAATTTATTTCGTGCTGATTATATCACCTTTCTGCATAGTTTTCAATGCTTTTAGCAAATTTTCAATGTCCCAGAGCATACTTGTTTCACGTACAATTAGTACATGGAGGTGCTTATATGGTAAATGGATTGGGTCAGCGGCTACAGAAACAACGCATTTTACGGAATCTTTCTCAAAAAGAGGTTTCTTCCTCTATCGGCGTGTCTGCTTCCGTCATATCTAATTATGAGAGCGGGGAACGGACACCCAGCACGGAAATTCTCATTGCGCTCGCACATCTGTATCATTGTTCCACTGACTATCTGCTTGGCATTGACAAAATTGAAAATTCAAAACAGCTCGATGTATCTATGCTGAACGATAAACAGTATCAGCTTTTACAGTCATTTTTACTAAGTTTACAGGAATGACAGGTGAATCAGAACCGGATTCCCTGTCATTCCTGTTTTTTATCACCGCCTTTCCGGATGCCTGCGTTATATCATTTCTTTTAATTCAGACATTCCAGCATGCAGCTTTATGATATCTGTTGATTCCATCATTTCCAGATAATTCAGTATAAGTCTTAAACTGCACAGTTCATAGGAATCCTCTGTTCTGTTCAGTTTCTGTAGTCCTAAACATATTAGTTCCAAATTACCTGCCAGATTGTGTATCTTCAATCCCAGCGCATCAATCAGATCATCCATCCTGCATAATTCGGTCTGTAACTTTATCATATCTTTCATACAGCACCCTCCTTTCTACTTTTTAATGGATGGGAATTGTAACGCTGGGTAAAAAGTATGGCAATAGCTGATCCTTCATTCATAAGTTTTTTACAGGTAAAAAATATAATCTCTTTGAAACAACAATAGATTGCAGGCTTCGCCAGCAAACCTATTGTCATGAATAAAAAATGTCAGACGCACTGACATTTCTTATGTTGCATAGAGACTATATTTCAATAAGTAGGTGGGGGATAGTATATTTATTCTTAATTTATCTGTTGTTATGTCACTAAAATGTAAATTCTGTTGCATATAAAATTTCTATATAAGGAAAAGGTGAGGAAGCCTCTGCACTTCCTCACCTTTATACCGTCATAAAATTAGGAACTGGGAACTTATTATCCCATGCCCTCTGTTAATTCCTTAACTTTTCTTTTATATTGTACCAATAAATATAATCTATGTAATTATATTTTTATTAGATGCTTTACTGAGCAAAACCAAATTTTTTGTTTTTTCCACCCTACGCACAATCTACTAATTTTCGAGATAATATAAACATTCATTTTCCCCTGCAATATAATATTTTCTTATTGTCGCTCTGCTCGCATGAAACTTTTCTGCAACTTTTGATATACTCATGCCACCTTTCACCAGATTATAAACCTCTATTGCATCAATATCTTTTCTCATTGCATTCTTGTTTCCTTTTTTTGTTTTCGGTAGAACAGATGCTGGTACCTCTCGTTCTTCCTCTGGTTTATTTTGATACCTACGGAGGCGAGCTTCTAATATTATTATTTTTTCTTCTGCCTTCGCCCAACCTTCAATATGACTGTCTAGTTCCCTTTCCAGAGTTTGTATTTTACTTGTGGCAGTCCTAACTATCTTTTGGTGTTCAAGTTGCAATGTAGCTAATTCAGTCTGCAACCCCCACCATACGTTTACCATGTTTTCCAGTAATTTAATTTTATCTATAATTTCATAATGACTCAATGCGTCCAAATTACATGTTATTCTCGGCTCCGCTTTCTCATAAAGTTTTTTACAGATTGCATCCAGACTCATATTGATCGATTCTTTTTCTACGTCAGTCATTTTCAAAACCTCCATCTTATTTTTAATTATTTTATTTATATTTATCCATCTTAATAATGTTATAATCACTGTACCTACTATCATCAAAAATAATATAAAAACAGGAAAGCCACTTCCTTCCATCCATGACTTTCCTAAATCCAACACCAATTTTTTAAGGTGAACTTTCCCCACCAATCCCGGAAAAACCCCGTTTTTCAACATTTTTCCTATCTTCTGGACAGTATATGTTCCCCCCCCCGTTAAGTTCTCCTTTCAAAAATCTATCGGTATATCGTTCTTTTCATGTTCACTGACTTTTCTGTAGAAAGTACTGCGGCTGACATTTAGCTGTTCACTGGCAAAAGTAGCTGTTATATTTCCAGACTTCCATTGTTGATAAATTTCATCAAATGTATCTAATTGTTTTGCGGGTCTGCCTTTATATTTTTTCTGTTGTTTCGCTATCTCTATGCCTTCTCTCTGCCGTTGCCTTATGTACTCTCTTTCCAATTCTGCTACCGCTCCAAATATCGTAAGCATGAACTTTCCAGCCGGAGTGTCCGTGTCGATATTCTCTTTTTGACTGATAAACTGCACACGCTTGTTGCTTAACTGCTCTGTCAGTTCCAGTAAATCTTTTGTATTCCTTGCAAACCGTGAAATACTCTCCACGACTACAGAATCACCCTCACGCACAAAATTCATCATCTCTTGTAAGAAAGGTCTTTCCATATCCTTACCGCTCATTTTGTCAATGTATACTCTTTCTACTCCCATTGACTTCATGAGTTCCTCTTGTCTTGCTGTGTTCTGCTCCTTTGTGCTCACTCTTACATATCCAATTTTCATAGTGCCTGCTCCCTTCTTAACTAGACATTAAAATGTGAGATAGTAAAAATTTTCATCATTTCAGAAAGTGTCCCCAAAGCTATACCTTATCCATGCAAAACAATCATACACTTTTTACACACCAAAACTGTTCCAATAGAGCAAGAATGCTATTTTTGAAACACTTCTTGAAACATATCTCATTTATCCCCTTTTCTTTTTAAAGCAGAATTAAAAGTGCACTTTAAAAAATAAAAGGCCTGTATCCATTCCAACGCATTCATTTTTATAACATAAAAAGTTGAAACAGTTGAAACATAGCTATATTTGGGGCAATCTGGCAACAAATATCAATTATACTGCTTTAAGTCAATAAATTTATGGTATAATAAAAAGGCAGGAGTAGCTTGTCCTGCCTTTGTGTGATACCAAATCTTTTTATAATCCAATTACTGTATAAGGCTGATTGCTGGTTCTGTATTTTCTTGACTCCAACTGTATCAAAAGTTCCCTATACAGAACCTTCCTAATTCTATTCGAAACTTTATACGGAATGGTATCGGAACCAGGGTTATGATTTCACCATTACATCCTCCACTGCTTATGACCAGAAATGGATCCACGGACGGAATATTTTTGAAAATATTGATGTGCTTGTGGACAATATCTTTGCCAACTATCTGTCCCGGCCCGGTGTCCGCCAGCCGATATTCACCTCTTACTGTGACGGGAAACGGGTGACCTGTTCAGGGTTGAAGCAGTGGGGCTCCAAATATCTGGCGGATGAGGGATACAGCGCAATAGAAATTATCCGTTATTATTACGGAAATGATATGTACATCAATACGGCGGATACGATCTCCGGCATCCCTTCCTCCTGGCCCGTGCTTCTGCAAACACAACAGTCAAAACTTCCAGTATATCTTTACCGGGTATTCTTCCTGGCGTCCGTTTCTGCGCCCAACTTCTATACGGTCTACGAATATATTCATAATATCGTAGTTAAGCTCATGTATATCAGCATATTTTTTTATGATTTCCTTTTTAGACAGTGTTTCTTTCTCCTGTCTGCCGATTTCCTCCAACCTTCTCTGCCCGTCTGCTATCAACATTTCATAACGATCGATATCTTTAGAAAAGCTCTCCGAAAATGTCCGATACTCTTCTATCGTAATATTTCCCTTAACTCTGTCCATATATAATTCTTTCAGAGCCGCCTCACATTGTTTCTGTTCCTGTCGATGTTTAGTTACCTCCTTTTGGACAGCCTTTTTTTGTTCTCTTCTGTTATCGCTGCCAGGGACAGTGACCAGGCTTTCTGCCTGTTCCTCATTTAAGTACTGCCGTATCATCTCTTTGTATGCTTCCAGAATTTTCTGTTTCAAAAAATCTTCTGAAATGCAGCATCCCTGGCAGATGTCTTCCAGGCGTTCATTTACTTTACACCGCAGATAACGTTTTCCACGGGTATGGCTCACTTTCAATGCATACCCGCAGCCCGCACATACAACTTTTCCGGACAATATACTGACTTTACCACTTCTTTGCGGTTTGGCGGCTTTTCCGAGCAGGCTCTGCACCTTATCCCACAGTTCTCTCTCGATAATCGGCTCATGGGTATGTTCCACAATATACCATTGCTCTTTTGACCTGTAATATTTTTTCTTTATTTTATAGGAAACCGTCGCGCTTTTTCCCTGCACCATATTTCCAATATACATCTGATTGTGCAAAATGTTATTTACAGAATGATAACGCCATAAATGGGCAAATTTTCCATTGCTGCCATTTCCTTTTCCTATATATTCGCCGGTCAGACATTTATAGAGAAAAGGGCTGGGTACTTCTCTGTGGTTCAATTCTTTGGCGATTTCCGTTTTCCCATATCCGGCAGCATACCTTTCAAAAATTTCATGTACAACTGCGGCAGCCTCGGCATCAATCACAAGATGGCCTTTTTTCTCCGGATCCTTTTTATATCCATAAGCGGCTGAAGAGCCAATATGCAGTCCTTTGGAGCGTTTATCGTTTAAAACACTTTTCACACTCTCAGACATATCCTCCAGATACCATTCATTCACAAGCCCGTTGATCTGCCTTGCCTTTTTATTGCCTCTTAACGCCGTATCAGCATTGTCCACGACGCCAACGAACCTGACATTCCACAGCAGGAAATATCCATGAATATATTTTTCCACAATTTCCAGTTCCCGTGAAAATCTGGACTGAGACTTGCACAGCACAATATTGATTTTCCCATCCTCCGCATCCCGGAGCATTCGATTAAATTCCGGCCGGTTTCTGTCGGCACCGGTATAATCATCGTCACTGTAAATACTATAGATCTCCCATCCCTGTTCTACAGCATAGGTAATGAGCATGGATTTCTGGTTCTGAATGCTTTCGCTGTCGTCTTCCCTGCATTTTTTAAATCTGTCTTCCTCTGAAAGACGACAGTATATCCCGGCTACCTCCTTCATAGTTCTTCTTTCTGAAACATCGTATTGTCCCGTTCCCGCAGATTATTTTGTGAATACCGATTACTTTCCTGCTCCCTGATCAGCTTTGCAAACAAAATAGTGAAATTTTTTACCCGCTCTTCCACGCTTTCATGTTTTAATACATGAATGACTGTTCCCATGAAGTGTTCCTCTTTTTTTCTTTCTGTATATGATATGATGGCTTTTGTATGTTTCATTCCTGGCAGGGGTGTCATTATCGTGCTATTATCCTATTTAGAAATGCATGGTATCGTGCAGAGTCTCTCACTTCTTATTCGCGTCGTAAAGACAAACGATCACTTCAACTATCTTTGATGTGGCGGCTATTTCTTTTATCTTTATAAATCTGACAACCGAAATTCGCAACACCAACTGTTCCAATCCGGATTCAATACTGACCGACTGCCTGTCAAATATACTTTCATCTATCTTACAGTTTACAAGTTTAATTCCTTCTGCCATTAGTCGCCCGAATACAAACCAATATCCTGAACATCTTTGCACCACATATGATATAAAAAAATAAGCATCCTGAATTTCGAATGCTTATCTTTTTATATCCCAATATTTAGCTGTACAATGATAAAATCCTAAACGGGCTGTCTCCCAAATTCCTTCAGATACTCTTTGGCGGTCTCCATCGACACCTGTAGCTTACACTGCAATCTTTCCAGTATATCCGTTTCAGAAAGTCCTAATTCAAGCCCTGTCTCTATGATTCCCTCTGCCTTTCCCTCTGTTTTTCCTTCTGCTCTGGTCTCTTCAAATATTGTCCACATATCAGCGTTCTCCTTCCTGCCAAATGCATTATAATCTATTTTACAGTTAGTCGCCCCTGCCACTGTCATAACCACATTTCGGTCCACTTCATTCTCTTTTGCATATTCTATGGCTTTTTTCTTCATCTCATGCAAAGTTCCGCTTTTATCCCGCAATATTGCCAGCAAACGAAACAAATCTCTGTTATTGACGTTATGAAACTGTAAATTGGCATCCCTTGCTTCTACCAGCAGCATTTTATAATCATTTACAAACTCTGCTATCTCTTCCGGAATGGCCAGCATACCATGCAGGGTAGTCGCTCCATCCCACGGCTTTTCTCCGTAATAGATCACCATCGTGATCACCGGCACAAACCTGTCTGTCCGTTTCATTCCTGACAGAAATTCATCTTCGTTCATACCTTCTGCCTTTCGGAGTTTCCTGGCATTTCTGTCATACTGTTTTTTATAGGTACTGTAATCATATCCCATTACCCGCATGGGCATCGCGTAATGGATATGCTCCTGGTTTTCCATCCCGATCATCACAAATTCCACACCATACACTGCAGATATCTTCCTGATCTTTATAATATCCCTGGCACTGCTGATACTCTCTGCACATTCCCGGTGCTCCATAATATAAGATTCTTCTGTGTCCGCGTCTTCCAGTTCTTCGGGCCTGATTACCTGCCGCCCGGAAAACAGTACTGCATTAAACAGATCTGCAAACTGTTCATTGTTGCTCCAGTAATTTTTCAGTACCGTATCCGGCTTTAAATCCTGTACCTTTTTAACCATTCTTTAGTCCTTTTCCTCTTAATTTACAGTATACTATCAGATACTTCCGCTTGCAAGTCAAATGCCTTCAGTCATTCAGGCACAGGAATACACATTTCATCCTCGTCCATGAGATAACCCTACACGGGTTCGCCTGGGGTGAGCTTCCTGCTCATGCCCTGTGACTTCTTAACTGCCTTGATTTTCTTGCCCGTATTCCTCACCCTCCATTTTCTCTGCACAACAGTGCGTTCCATCTGGCCCCTCTTTATCCCCTTCTTTCATGCAACTTTTGCAAAGCATTGTGTATGTAATGCCACGCCGCACTCTGGCATCATCCGTACATTTTACCAACTTCCGGATATATATCGCCGAAAAAAACGAAACCACCACCAGCTCAAGCCGATGGCAGCCTGTAACTTTCCCGTTCTTTTTCACAACCTGCAAGTGCAAGCAACACTGATATTTGCTGATCGAAAAAAACTCTGTGTAAATCTTCCGATACAGATCTTGAAACGCTTCTGGCATTTTCCCGGTGCAAGGGAACACCACCCAGGTATTTACAGGCACTTTCTCAATCGTCAGCCCTGCCACCACGTCTCCGCCTGTATAAGCCGCCCATGTTATGTGAATATTCTTCTGGCTGGTTTCCTGTCCTCCTCCGAATCGGGCTCAATTTGCAATGACCTCAAACCCTTCCCGTTTTTCAATTCTGTAATCCATTCGCCCATTCCATGTTTCTCCCCCTTCCGTAACCATAGTATGGTAAAAGAACAATAGCATTTCCTGATATTCTATACTTTGCTTTGTTACGTTTTATTTGTCCCTGTTCACTTAAATTTTAAATCATGCAGCCTGTTATCAATAACAAATTTCTTTTTTCTTGGATCGCCCTCTGCACGGTAAATAGTTAAATTTTCTAAATCAAATATGGAACTCCAGACTGTTTCAAAGTCTGGCTCATTGTCATATTGGCACATAAATCCATAATTGCCTTTTAAAAGTTGCCTGGTAGTTTCAATGTAATCGTCTCTTATCAACCCTGAAGAAAAACTGTCCATGACAACCTTATAACGTTTGTGAGAATCATAATCATTCCCGTTTGCATCGTCATAAGGCTTCATTTCATCAGAAATAAAGCTGTTGACAGTACACACGATCTTATCCCTGTGAAAGATTTCTGGTTCACGAATTTTTTTAATAGCTGGCGTACATTCGACCACCACCATATTTCCACTTATATCCGCAAGTAAAATATTACAGTTCGAAGCGATTGGCAGGTTCATAAGGAATGAAACTGCCTGCTCTGTATTATCTGCCTTTTCAAGCAAATACCGTACAATAAAGCACGAGTTAAAACCTGCCTTTATCTTTTTAAGGTCGGTCATAACAAATGTCATTGCCACAGCAAGCCCATGTTCATTAATTCCCTCTTCCCCATTGATAAAAGAAGATGTGGTGATCTGAAATCTGTTTCCATTCTCAGGTGCATAAATTTCACTTTTACATCCATCACGCAAATAAGGCGGCAAATCATTATTTCTTCCATATATCAATCTGTCGTTTTTTGAATAAGCGAAAGCGGTGCACCCTCGAATCTCCACTGGGAAGTTGTTTTCCAAATTATACATACAGCAGCCCATGCATAGCATCCATGAAACAAAATGCATATAGTCTGCTCCTACGATGTCACTTACCCCTCTTATTTCCTCACACACTTCCGGGAAAAATTTTCTTAATATTTCCTCGCTTTGTTTTCCATGTTCCAGTTGGAAATCATCTAACTGAAGAGGAAAGGTAATTCGGCCTCTATTAAAAATCTTCCCACGCTTCACACCCATTTCATAATGGGCACCCTTTAACCTTAAATGATACATCTCTTATTTATCCTCCTTTTTAATTACAATCCAAACTTAGGAATGTCCATGTGCAGACCGGCTGTCACAGCCCGGTTTAAAAGACCCCTAAGAAGAATTCCCCTATTTCAAGGCAATCTGGATTACTTTTTTGCCTGCTGCAATTCAAACACTACCTGCGTCATTTTTCCGCAGCATATGTATTCCGGTAATGATACACCCGAAACATAAAAAAATATGAGTTACAGGTTTTCCATTATCCTCAATCAGAATAGCCTAATCTATGTTGTTTCCCTCTCTTCCTCTGCTGTCTTCCGCAAACTTGAATACAGTGTATCCGAATAAAAAATATGTGTCAATAGCATCTTAAAACAATAAAAATCTCGCTTTATGAACTTTCTACTGCTATAAAATCAGAAAAAAATCGCCCAACTGTATTGCAACACGTTTGGAGGATTTTCTTTCTCTGCTCCTTTACATAAAAATAGAGCGCATAGACTGGTTCTATACGCTCTGACGCTATGTTGTGTTATTTATTCAGTTCTGTCCTATCGGTATGTCGCTTTCCGCATAAGAATGATGATAGATTTCCCAGATTCGTTGTCCCCAACCAAAAGGTTGCTATTTTCGTTAAAGCTAATTTCAAATGGTTCTTTAAATTTTTTAAAATTCTGAATGATTACCTTCTCAATGGCCATTCATGCCCTCCTGATTTATATACTTATTCAACCCCCAATGCCTTAAACACTGCATCCTCCGCACTCTGATACGGAATCAACTGAAATGCACTCATCAGATCAGCCGGAACACTTGCGAAATCCACAAAAGAGGTACTTGGAATCAAAACTTTCTTCGCACCGCTATCCAGGCACACCTGAAGTGTATTGGCAAGTTCATCCACCTTTATCATCGTGCCGCTGATCGTAATATCGCCCAGCACTGCCAGATTGCTGACCACCGGTTTTCCCAGTGCAATCGAGCAAAGAGCAATCAGTGTAGGAAGTGCCAGCTTGTCTGTCATTCCGATACCCTGCAAGTCCTGATAATTGATGATATAGTCCTTAGTCGAAGTGCTGATAGAGCCACTAATCCTGTTGCCATTGGCTTTCAGATAGTTAAATGCCGTATTCACAGCTTCCTTGCATTTGGAATCACTGCCCAATCCGGTACGCTCAATCTTGCCATTGCCCGGAAGCATCTGGCTTTCCAGACGGAATACGCCAAGCATACCACTTTTTCCTCTGGATACCGTATAAACCTGGCCCGGATTGCACATTCCATCCGGTATCAGCTTGCCGCCGCCCTGTTCCGGTACAGAAACATAATGTTCTGACATATCATCTAGGTCTATATAAGAGAAATTCACATCATAAAACTCCATGCCGCCCAGCTTTTTCAGCTGTTCCTTGACACGGCGACGCATTTCCAAAGCAATCTGAATGATTTCTTCCAGTTCCTCTTTGGTAAACTCACCATTGGGATACATCAGCTTCAAATAGCCATCCACCATACGGCGAACTGCAATCGTATCACGCTGATTTAAGTTCTTGCCAAGACGGAAATAGTGGTCAAGAGCATCACCATACTGTTCTTTTCGCAGTTCCCGGACAAACTCTGCCAGATAATCGCTGATAAACCCGTAATCATCGGTAAAGTGTTCCGGTCGAAACTTTGGAATCTCCCAGCCAGGAAGATAGCAGTGCATACGGTCAAGGAACGCCGTATCGGTTCCCATTTCCGGCGGGAATGGGTCAAACAGGCTGGATGTTTTCAGAAGTACATCCACACTCTGATTGATATTACCTACAAAGACCATGGAAGCAGTCGCAACTTTTTCCTCTTTTCCACGGGCAAAAGAACCGGATGCCATATAGTCTTTCATAATCTGGATTCCGTCTTTATCCTTGAACCGGATACCGGCAACTTCATCAAAAGCCACACAGTCCCATAATCCCACAAGTCCAACAGTCTTGCGTCCCATATTATAAAACAGGTTTGCTACCGTCGTTTGCCCACCGGAAATCAAAATACTGTTTGGAGAGATTTCTTTGTAGAGGTGGGACTTACCAGTGCTTCTCGGTCCCAGCTCACAAAGGTTAAAATTATTCTCAACCAACGGAAGCATACGGGTCAAAAGCAGCCATTTCTCACGATATGTAAATTCATCCGGCTCCATACCAACAGAACGCAGAAGTATATCAAGCCATTCATCTTTGGTAAATGCCTTTCGCCCCTGCTTCAATTCATCAATATCAACGTGCGGCATCTGGATCGGTGTCAGCTTTCGGATACTGATTGGAGAAATATCTTTCTGCTTTTTCTGTTTGGAACGAAGCGGATTTCCGTCAATATCCTCAATGCCAAAATTGTTGTCTCCTTCCACTTCATAGTCCAACTGAACAATACACCAGATACCACCGCAGAGCAGCCGGTCAAACTTTTCCGGATATTCATCCGCAATCGGCACATTGCCAACTCCCAGATTAGAAAACTCTGCAAAGAAGCAGTCCTTTTTCATATCCAGGCGAACTGTCACCATATCAATGATTGTGTGACTGCCTTTTTTTCGCAGCTGAGAGAGAATTTTCTGCGATTCGTCCGGGCGTACAAAGTTATCCGCAAGAATATGCTTTACATTCTGTACGCCTTTCTCGATGACCGATTCATCATCCGAACAACAATACTGACCTAACAGAAACTCAAGCACATAGACCGGAACATTTGCCCCTTCCTTGATTTTCTTTGTCAGGTCTTTCCGAACAATCTTACCATCAAAGTTCTGGCGGAGCTTGTTCTTTATTTCTTCACGGATGCTTTCACCCTCTGTAAATTGCTCCATCTTTCCATCCTCCTATGGTACTTAACTAAAGAAATCAAACTCATCCACCGCAAAAGCGATGTCAATCTGGAATGGCTCACGCTGCGGCATCTGCAATCCCTGTTCGTCTGCAATGACCAGATAATAAGTAGCTGTATTGCTGTATTTCAGAGATTTCAGATTAAACTGGCAACGGAAAGTACGCTCTGCACCGTTATCGCTTGTCTTATCTGCAATCATCTTCTGAACATCACTAATCTGCTTGCCATTTTCATCCGTAAAGTAAACCTGATAGGTAGCTGCTTCACGATTGGCACCAACAGCATCCTTCTGATAGAAATTCAGAGAAAAAATCATATTACTGATTTTACGGCTTGCTGACAACAGATTAACCGTTACCGGCTTAGTATCATATTTCTGCTTATTACGTTTATACTCCATAGAATCGTTGCGGAGATAGTGATACTCGATGACCGGAACAACCATTTCCTGCAAGCTGATACCGCCATGCACAAAATTCATGCCACCGCCATTCATCTTAATACGAATGCTTTCTCTTGGTGCAAAACCGCCAAAGTCAGACTTCCCGTCCAGGAATTTCACAGGCAATAAGTAGTTTGGCTGTATGCCTTTTTGCATAATTGCATATCGTCTGCCATACTCCACACAACGCTTCGCACTTTCTTTTTTAAGAGCATTTATGTTTTCCCTGTCCACATCGTAAAACTCATTTTTTCCTACTTTGTCATCCTCCGTCAACGGGCTGTATGTATAAAGGAATCCATGGTCCGCTGTAATCAAAATATTCGTACCGCCAAATTCATTTACAATAATACGCACGAGGTTTTTCAGCTCTGAAATAGCTTTATCACAGGCGGCAAAAACAGCAGTATCAGAAGTATGGCTTGCTTCATCAATGGTATCATGATAGATGTAAACTACATCCATTCCTTTCACCAATGCACTTCGTTCTGCCCGCTTCATGGCAATAATATCATTATATTTCAATGCTACACTCGCCGGATCTTCTGATTTCAGAACCTTATCACGATAGCCGCTTGCCGTAGACTGCCCATCTGCCAGCACAGTCAAAATATCGTTCCTAAGTTCTACCGTCAGTTCCTTATGTGGAAGCAGTGCTGCCATACCAAACTTTGTGATAGAAGGGAAGATACTCTGCATACTGCCCAGAGAAACCTTACTCTGTGTTTCTCTGCGAAGCTGATCTGCCATCGTTGCCGCCACTTCATAACGCATAGCATCCGAAATAATCACAAATACCTTGGTATCTGAAGTTTTGATGCGAGAACAATAAAATTCTTCCTGTTGCGGTACTTCCAGAACCTTGCCATAGGTTGCCAGTTCGTCTGCACACACATCCGACCAGTTGTTACCCAGTTCACCTAAGAACCAGTGAGTATAAAGTCCTTCCACTTTATCAACAACGTGCTTGAACAGATCGTCCAGCAGAAGATTGGAAGTCTCCAGGCTCTTTTGGAAACTCAGGTGGAACAAACGGTAGTAAGTGTCCATCTGATAATAGCTTTCGGTATATTCTTTCCAGATGCCCTTTGCTTCTGTGGTATGGAATCCGGCAGAGTGTTCCTTGAAGAAGCTCTGCATATTTGCAACCTGCAAAATACCGTCATAAAAATTCTCAAATGGCTTATACCATGCACAGGTTCTACGTTTCTCCACCGCCCCCGTAATGGTATCCACATCAATGATATGGTCGCTGATTTCAGTCATCAGCTTTGTCAAAATCACTTCGTTGATGCACGGGAAGCACTCTGTACTAACCAGATCGTCAACCGTCAGTTTTTCAAACCGCTGATGCAGGCGTGCTTCATCTTCCACATATCTTGCCACATCATAAAGCTGCTGAGTATCTCGGCCCAGGCCGCCCTCTCTTCCGACTTCGCCGGAATTCACCTTGTTGCCATGAAGCCATTCCGAAATGAAATCGTAGCAATACGCCTGGTGCGGCATAGAAATAAATCCGTCCAGTCCGGCAAGATATTCCTGCCGCATAGTACGAGTAGCAGCGGTCAGCAATAAATGAATTGCCAGCCGTCCAAGATCAGGTTCTTCCTCCGTAAAGCCACATCCCTGGTGAATCATTGCCCAGAACGCACCGTCTGCATGATACTTTACGAAATCCTGATAAACTGCATTGTGATTCAAATCAAGTCCTGCACGGAACACACTGCGTAAAATCTGGTTCGGCTGTGCGTCCTTCAATCCGCAGATTGTCGCCATAACAGCCATATGCAGCTGTGCCGGAGTTGCCGGAACTTTATTTTGGGTGCTGATTTTCAAACGACGGTCTTTCGCATTGAAATAGGCACGATAATTTTTCACCTGCTTTCTCATGGCCGGATTCGATGCAAGTCCCATCTCATCCATCCAAATAGAAATCAAATCTGCCCGGAACTCCTCGCTGTAAAGCTCTATATCTAAAAGCCAGTCATCATCCGGGCGGTTGTACGCCAGCGGACTGTAAACCAGATAGTTTGCGGTCAAATCGTCTACAGAAAGCAGCTTCTTCACAGAAAATGCGTTGTTTCCAGTCAGTGCAACCACCTTTGCATTTTCAAGAACCACCTCGTCCAACTTGTCCTCAAATTCTTTATCTTCATCGTACCAGAAGATGATACGACGCTGATAAAATTCCGGCAAAGGGGCAGCAAACCGCCGGTTCAAGTCTTGTATTACTTTGTCGGTATCCATCCTCTACCTTCCTTTCCTTTTTCTTTTCCGGCGGTTTCCCGGAAGTTTTCCGGCACCTTTCCGGCACTTTAGCGGCGGTATGAACGCCATTCAATTATCTTATATATTTCTTTAGAATTTAACTATCCTCACCAGTTCTTCATCTTCCTTTTTTGTAATCTGTTGAATTTTGGACTCACTGGATCCAAAATTGCATTTTCTTTTACACGAATTTTTTTCGTTTTTTGAGAGTTCTGATCCACTGCTCACCAGCCTCCTTTACTTTATTTTAGCCAACACATCCTGAAAAATTGCATAGTTCTTCTTCACACCGTCATCCAGGTCGATGGAAATCATCTGGTCGGCAAGGTGATGAATCTTTTCCTCGTAGGTACGGATCTCGGTATCCTGAGCCTGCAAAACAGTCAGCTTTTTATTTAGTTTCACACGCTCTCCGGTGGAAGCATTGGCTATACGCTGTTCCAGATCGGCAATAGCTGTACGATAACGAGCCTGCTGTTCATGCACATAATCGGTGCGGATACGGGCAATGGTGTCCGACTGATAGCGGTGCATATAAATCAGTGCCTTGAAACCGTTCTTCTTGCCGCTGTCAAACAGCCAGTAAATTGGGCGTTTCTGATAAATTTTGCAATGGTCAGCATAGAAATCGTTGAGGAAGTAATTTCTGATTACCTCCTTCGGCTGACCTTTGCCGCCCAGTGCATCGGCAATGAATTTCAGATTTTCGTCCAATGTTTCTGCGCCATAGACCGTTTTCACGAACTTCACGAACAGCCCGACAATATCATCCTCAAAATATTCATCGTCACAAATTGGGATGATGTTATTTCTGTCAGGATAAAATTTCTTTTCTGGAAAGCGTGATTTTCCCTGTGTGTGAAGAGAATCTTGTATTTTTTCGACAAGACTTCCAAAGTCTCCACCTGCACCGCCTGCGTATAAAAGCCCTTCATTATACAGCGAATACCGTCCAAGCATACACCCAACAGCATAGGAGATAAGAGAGCGAATATCCCGTCCAAGGTCTGCCTTGCGGACAGTTACATCTTTATCCTCGATCTCCGGTGTCAGCTCGTCCTGTAAGCCGTAAATGTCAATGAAGATACGGTTCAGTTCTTCCTCATTAGCTTTCAGCTGGTTAAAGCGTTCATTACATGCCTGCTCCCAATGACGGTATGCGTCAGCAATATCGTTCATTGTAAGGTAACCATTAGCTTCTTCTTTAGCAACCATTTGTGGGGTAAATGCAGCATATTGCAGTAATGGATGACATTTGAAATCCCATGAGGTTTCAAAGGAGTCCCAATCAATCTTTGAACTTTCTATTTGCTTTTCCGCAATCTTTGCAATACACGTTTTCTCTAAATTATTTTCAGCCAGTGGAATCTTTCTCAAAGAATCTGCTCCTGTGCTAATTGTTGGGTTAATCACGCCAAGAATATTTGCGACAACCTTTGAGTTAAGGAATCCAATATAAGCCATCAAATTTTCATGTGTATTTGTGAATAACCCAGGTGATTTATGATCAAATATTTGTCCATTTGAATAATATCGTGCTCCAAAATTTCCCATGCAAATTTCTGACCAGGTTATACCTTCAACAAAAAGAAGATGCCTATATGTTGCACCATTTCGATGAAATTCATTGGAACTTTTCCAATCCGCAACATACTCATTGTTTCCATACCATTTGCGGAAACCACCCCCCTTATTGCAATACGCATACTTAAATGAAGATTCCTTAAAATCATCGTCACTAAATATATTTTTTGCGATAGTATTATAATTTACTTCTGTCCATAATTTCAAATATTTATCATTATCTCCAGTAGATATGCCTGCTGCACATTCAACAAAATCTCCTAATCGAGGGAATTTTTTAAACGCATTCATAAAGCCGTTTCCAACCCAATACGCAAATGGCATTCCCGGCAACTGCTCAAAATCATCTGTTTTTGAATAATAATGATATTTTTTATTCCAAAACATTCTATCTTTTTCTCGTTCTGAATTTCCTGAAATCAATCGTGCATATATCCCTTTATAATTCGATATATGGTGATTTGCAAATATAAAACTTGTAGTTTGTACTACTTCACCGCTGATTTCATCAAATGCTCTTGATCCAAGATGTACCATGCTTGTTAAATCTTTTCTAAGTAAGGTTTGTCTTAACTTTTCAAAGCTCGTAACAAACATCCACCCCTGTTGAGTAATCATCGCCTGACAGCCATTTTTCATTATCATTTTTCCACATTTTTCAATAAACACAGCAAACATGTCACTTTTACTATTCGGGAAATTTTGCTTAATATAACTATTAAGTTTGGCACTCATATTATTACTACCCATATATGGCGGATTAGTGATTACTACACTATACTTCTGTGCCAATGCTTCCGCCACCTGCACCAGCGGCAACAACTCTACCAGTGCCACATCACGGGATATATGAATATCCTCTGCAATCTCTGCAAAGCGGTTATACAAGGCAAACCAATCCTGCGGAGTTACTGTCAGAATCGAGCCGTATTCCTTTGCGTCATGCAGTTCACTGATAATGATATCTATAGCCGCTTTCAGCTTTGCATCCCCATTACAGAAATACTCCACAGCAAACTTATCCACATGATTGCTCTCCACAATAGCATCCACATGGGGCTGAATGCCACGACTGAAGAACCGGCGGTCATACTGACGTGCTTTCATCATCACCGCAAAGTAAGCCAGCTGTGCCGCACGGTCGTCAATATCCAGACCATAGATGTTATTCTCCACAATACTCGCCACCGCTTCACGGGTGGTATAGCCATAGGATTCGTAAATCTTCATCAGCACATCAAACATATACGCAAGAATATGTCCGGAACCGCAGCAAGGGTCAATGGCTTTCAGCTGTTCCGGTGTCAGTGCGGCGTATTCCTTGCGAATCTCGGCAAGCTGTGCCTGTACTTCCGGCTCCTGTTCAGCTTCTTCCAGATAGTAATGCCATTTGGTATCTTCCGGCTCACGGTTTCCGGCAATATAGGCAGACTGTTCTTCCTCAGCCGGCAAAAGCTGTTCTTTTGCATCCGGGTGTCCTTCCAGCCACAAACGACCAAGGCTGTTCTCTACCATGTAGCGAACAATCCAGTCCGGCGTAAACAACTGGGTAGCAGCAGGGATATTCTCTTTTGTGATTTTGACATTCTTTTTCAGGGCAGCAAACACGTCATCTTTTTTCTCGCTGTTGTAATACTGATACAGCCAGCCGATGATCTGCACCGCATCTTTCCAGTCCTTCTCCGGTATCAGCTCAATCATCTGCTGAATGACACTGCCATCTCTCAGCAGGTTGTCCGGCAGAAGAAGTTCCGTGTAGTCGCTGATTTTCTGAAACATTCCCGGCAAAATCTTGTTCAGGGCATTACACTGTACAATCAGCAGATATTTATACAGTTCTTCCGTCCTTTCAGCTTCTTTCAGCTCATAGACCTTTTCCATATCCAGTCCATCCAGATCCAGATGAATGGCTTCGGTAATAATCTGCGGTTTAAAATTATTTTCCTCATCCGTAAACACACGCACATGGGAAGGAAGGTAACCATTGACCTCCATAAAGCGCAAGGCAGAGAAGCGGTTAAACCATGTGTAGGCAACCTCCTCCATAACCTGCTTGTATCCTTTATCGTTAATCTCGGATATCAGAGCCTGTCGCTGTTTTTTCTCTGCATCCGTCAGGACTTTACCGCCCACGCTGTCAGCTGCACTATCAGCAATATTGTCCTCTGTAATACCGTATTCCACACCTTTCAATGAAACACGGGCGATCAGCTCTGTTCTTGCCCAGACAGCAAACTTTTTAATCGCATTCTTATCCATAGTCGTCTCCTTAATTCAGCTTAATCTCGTCGCAATTTTTCAGCAACTGTTTCAGCTGAGAACGAATCTTTTCTACATAATCGTCAATATCCGCATCCGTCTGTAAGATCTTTGCCTGGAATACAACCTGACGATTATAAGTACGGACTACCTTTTTCTTTGCCGGAGCCGGTTCTTTTCCTGTCTGAGTCGGCTGAATCTGCGGCTTAGGAGCCGGCGGTGCGAGAACTGTTTCAATATGGCTGACCGTATCATCCTTATACTGGCACATTGGCAGGAACATGGCATCTAAAAGGGCAAGGCTCTTTAATTCTGCAATTTTCTCCTTGCACTGGCTGAAATACTTGTCTGATTTATCAATCAGATGAGATGCCCTGGAATCTCCATTTGCGGTAGTATGGGTTGCTTCCATACACTGACGGACTGTTTCCAGAACCTCAGTACGTTTTTCTTCCAGCATCTTATCATGGGCAGTACGAACGGTATCCATCAGTGGATTCAATTCCCGAATCCGGTTATAGTTAAACTTACTGCCTGGCTGAACCATCGTAATCAGACGAATGGTATTCAGTGCCTTATGAGCTTCTTCATTTTCCGCAATACGGTCAAGATCATCATGCAGAGATTTTTCAAACTGCACTGCCTGGTCAAATACCGTTACCTGTGTTTTGAAGAAATTCTCAATGCCGTTGCTCATGGATTCTTTGTTTTCAAACAAGTCATCCTCTTTTTTCAGTACACGCTCAATCAGAGCGATATTGTCTTTCTTCTGAGAAAGAACATCATCCATAAGACTGATAGCCTTCTGCACCAGTCCACGATCCGGGTATTTATGTCCTTCGTAACGGTCATTCAAAGAAGCATAGTAATCCCGCTGTTCGCTGAATTTTTCGGTTACAAAGCGAATCAAGCCATCTTCATCATCCGGCACATCCATAATATCGAAATACTCACGGAGCATTTCTTTTACATCCCGCATCATGGTAGCGGAAATGGTTTTACGTTTGCTGATGGAAGTCTTGCCGATTTCACTCTTTTTACGGAGCATATCCGGCAGTTTCGGGTCATCCGGCTGAATGGTATTGCCTGCATATTTGATGGTTACTTTCTGGGAATAAATCAGCTGTGC
>CAJUSK010000033.1 GCA_910589075.1 uncultured Lachnospiraceae bacterium | reverse complement strand
TTTCCACTTCCACACATTAAGGCACACCTACACAACAAACCTGTTATCAAACGGGGCGCAGCCAAAAGATGTGCAGGAGCTTTTAGGACATTCGGACGTAAGCACAACCATGAATGTCTATGCACACGCTACAAGGGAGGCGAAGCGGGATTCCGCAAAGCTATTGGATAAGGTTGTGGGAATGAGTTAAAAACAAAAACTGAATATCAAAAACTTTCCCTTGTAACTTGCCAATAAGGGCAAAAACAAGGGAAAAGGATACATATTTTGAGGTTGGGCATACCGCAAAGCCTTGAAAATAAAGGAAAGGTAAGACAGTTAGTAGATAAATCGGAATTTAAAGATTTGATTATACCACTTCCTTTCTCCATTTATCACAAAACTGCAAGGCCCAGTAACCGCTGCGTCCCACATTTCTTATTGCTCCAACAACTTTTTTCAACCTTCCACACAGTATCCTTGAAAATTGATTTCCGTACCTTTTTATGATGGTTGAGAATTTTTTGAGATTTCTGTGATATAATAAAAAATCTCTGTGGAAGGTGGAAAGTATGAAAAGGAAATTATTGATTGTGGATGATGAGCAGGGAATTGTGGATATGATGAGATGTTATTTTTCCGAAACGTATGATGTTTTGACCGCTTATAATGGGAAGGAAGCGATTCAAAAAGCACAGATGCAGCCGGACCTGATTCTGCTGGATATCAATATGCCCGGTATGGACGGCCTTTCCGTCTGCAGAAACATACGAAACCATGTGATTTGTCCGATTCTTTTCCTGACAGCCCGTATAGAATCCGCAGATCAGATTGTGGGGTTTCAGGCAGGCGGGGATGACTATATTGTAAAGCCCTTTGATTTGGACGAACTGAATGCAAGAGTTGCTGCTCATCTGCGGAGGGAACAGAGGCGGCAGAATACTTCTGCGGTAAAGTTTTTTGGAGAGCTTGCCATCGACTATACGGCACGCACCGTGACGGTAAACGGGGAGCCGGTGGCATTTTCCAGGCGGGAGTTTGATATCCTGGAGCTGCTTTCGCTGCATACAGGGCAGGTGTTTGACCGGGAGCGCATTTATGAGAGTGTGTGGGGGATCGACGGGGAGGGCAGCAGCGATGTGGTCATGGAGCATGTCCGGAAAATCCGGGCAAAGCTGGCAGCCCATACATTTACTGCTTATATCGAAACAGTCTGGGGGTGCGGGTACCGATGGAAGGGCTGAAAAATATGGGGCTGAAGCGGTGCTTTTTTCTGCTGTCCGTTTTCTGCCTGGTGACTGCGCTTCTGCTTACACTGGGAGTATATCTGTTATGCGGAAGAATTGCAGAGAGATATCCCCAGGGAGGGATTGCCATTGATTCCGGCGGCACGGTTACAGAGCTGGCCGAGCCGGATCGGGAACAGATACAGATCCTGAAGCTGCTGGACGGCGTCCGGCTGCTTTCGGCGGTACTGTTTCCGGCAGGCGGACTGGGCATTGCCGGGATTCTGTTTTATCATCTGAAGCTGAAAGCCCCCATTGAAATTCTTAAAATGGGAACTGAGCGCATTCGAAACCATGATCTAGACTTTTCCATGCCGGAGGCATCGGCAGATGAACTGGGACAGATCTGTGCCGCATTTGAGATGATGCGGGAAGAACTTCTGAAAACAAACCGAAAGCTGTGGCAGCAGGCGGAGGAACGCAAAAGGCTCAATGCGGCCTTTGCCCATGACCTGCGCAATCCGGTGACGGTCCTGAAGGGAAGCGTGAAGCTGATGAAAGGGGGAAGGGCGGATGAACACATGCTGGAGAGGATGGAACGCTATGTGCTAAGGGTGGAACAGTATGTGGAGGCCATGAGCAGCATCCAGAGGCTGGAACAGATACAGGCGCGGCTTTGTGACACAGACGGCTCTGTCCTTTTGGAAGAATTGCAAGAGACTGCACATCTGCTTGCGCCTGGACTTGATCTCATACTGTCCGTACCGGATCTGGGGATCGTCAGGATGGATCATGGAATCTTTTTGACCGTGGCAGAAAACCTGATCGGAAATGCGGCGCGTTTTGCCTGTCGCAAACTGGAGATTTGTCTTACACTGACCGAACATATGCTGTGTCTTATGGTTGCAGATGACGGTCCCGGCTTTCCGCCTGAACTGGTGAAGAACGGACCAAAGCCCTTTGGAAAAATGGAGGAAAATGCAGAGCATTTTGGTATGGGGCTGTACAGCAGCAGCCTGCTGTGCCTGAAACACGGCGGAAAACTCTGTCTGGAGAACAGACCGGAAGGCGGCGGGGTGGCTGCAGCTTTTTTTGATACCATCAAATCTTGAGCGTTTCTTGAGATTTATCCATTACACTCTTTTTACAGCATAAAGCATGCACACAGGCAGTCCCTGTTTATGCAGATGCAAAATGATGATAAGGAGGGTGTATTTTTATGAAAATTGAAGCAAATGAGCTTTCAAAAATTTATGGAGAAGGGGAAAACCGGGTAACGGCGCTGGACCGGGCTTCGTTTCAGATCATGCCGGGTGATTTTATTTCGATTACAGGCCCGTCAGGAAGTGGGAAAAGTACCCTTCTCCATCTGTTATCCGGATTGGATCAGCCGACTTCTGGCCGGCTGACTTACGACGGTCAGGATATTTATAGCTTTTCTGACCGGGAACGGTCTGCACTGCGCCGCAGGAGCATCGGGTTTGTCTTTCAGCAGTTTCACCTGCTTCCGGTTCTGACTGCGCGGGAAAATATCCTGATGCCTTTGCTTCTTGACAAAAAGCAGCCGGATGAGGCGTATCTGGAACAGCTCACGCAGCTGCTTGGGATCGGCAGCAGGCTGACCCATCTGCCCCATGAGCTTTCCGGCGGGCAGCAGCAGAGGGTGGCCATTGCCCGCGCGCTGATTGCACAGCCGGACGTGATCTTCGCGGACGAGCCAACGGGAAATCTGGACAGCAGAAGCGGAGGGGAAGTGATGGAAATGCTCAGGGCAATACACGAAAAGATGGGAAAAACGCTGGTTATCATCACCCATGACAATCGCGTGGCCGGAATGGCAGACCGGCGGTTTTCCATTGTGGACGGCGTGTTGACGGAGGTGGGCGGAAGATGAAAAGCTATCTTATTCTGGCGCTTAAGGAAGTGATTTCGCAGAAACTGACTTCTTTTCTGATTCTCATTGCGGTGATTCTGTCCACCATGATGACCACCGCGGCAGGACAGTCCGTCGGCGTCCTCTCTGCCATGCGCCAGCAGCAGGCAGTCGCCATCGGCGGTGATCGCTACGCAACCTTTGTGCAGCTTACGGAAGAAAAGGCACAGATACTGGAGAATGATTCCCGTCTGTCTTATACCGGCCGTTTTGTTCCTCTGGGAGATCAGAAACTGAATGACCAGCTTTCCCTGGATCTGGCAGAATACTGGGACGGAGGGATTGCCGCCAGGCCCACATATTCCCGTCTTGTGGAGGGGAGGCTGCCCGAAGCTCCTATGGAGCTGGCCCTGCCGGAAGACGCCCTGCAGTTTCTTGGATTTAACGGGAAGATTGGGGATCCCATCAGCCTTTCCCTTTCCAAGGCCCTGCGTCATGGGATCGTAGTGGATGCCTGTGACTATACGGCGGAGTTTACTCTGACAGGGATTACAGAGAGTAATTTCCTGGGCTATACCGGAGGCCATATCCTGGGCCTTGCCGGGCAGGGGACGGCAGAGGCGGTTCTTCCCCCAGAGTATCTCTATTATAGTATGGATATCCGTACCAAAAATCCTAAGAACTTTCAGGCTGTGATGGATGACCTCCGCGAAAGGCTGGAGATTCATGAGCTGGACACTCTTTACAATATTCCCCTTTTGAATGCGCTCGGTATTTCTTATCGTTCGGAGGCTGCCGATTCGGAATTGTCCATGGATGATGCCGGTTTTTCCTGGCTGATGTTCGTGGGGGTACTGGTCGTTGCCCTGATTCTGCTGGCGGCCGGGTTGGTGGTCTATAATATTTTGAAAATCGCCGTTTCTGGTCGGATTGGGCAGTATGGTACGCTCAGGGCCATCGGTGCAGAGAAAGGGCAGCTGTATCGTGTGGTTGCCACAGAGATATTGCTGTTGTGTATGGCAGGGATTCCCGCTGGTCTGCTGCTTGGCTGTCTGTCCGCAAAGGGGATTCTGACCGCGGCATTAAATCAGCTTTCGCCGGAGATGTTTCTGGCAGGAAGCAGGGAACAGCTCCAGGCTTTGATAGACGCCAACAGTAATGGAAAATGGGGATATCTGCTGGTCAGTGCCTTTGTAACTCTGGCATTTACATTTCT
>CAJUSK010000032.1 GCA_910589075.1 uncultured Lachnospiraceae bacterium | reverse complement strand
CGAACGCCCTTTGAAGGGCGGCGATGAGTCAAGGGCGTAGTGGCTTGAACAAAGTGAAAGCCAGCGTCTTTAGGCGCTGGCCGGTAACAGCGGCTTATAGCCGCAGAGCAAACCACCCGTTTGACGGGTGGTTATGATTTCTGCAAATCACATCCGTTCCGGTGCGGAAAATCCAAGCAGATCAATGCATGTTTCCAGCACATCCGCAGTCAGTGCCAGGAGACCGATCCACCCGGCTTTCTTTTTCTCATCTTCTTCAGTCAGAATCTTTGTTTCATGGTAAAAACGATTCAGCGCATTGGCCAGATTGTACATATAAGCACAGATTTTGTGCGGCGCCGTTTCTTCACAGGCGGCTGTAATCATGGCCTGAAAGCCTGCCAGTTCCAGCATCAGTTCCTTCTCTCCGCCGCTGCATGCCTCCCTGAGCATTGTCTTATCCCGGCTGCCGCCCTGTTCCTCATATTTTCTCAGGATAGATTTAATCCGGGCGATGGTATACAGGATATATGGGCCTGTATCCCCTTCCGAAGAACTGAATTTTTCCACATCAAAGATATAGTCTTTGGAAGCCTGATTGGAAAGATCCCCGTATTTCACAGCCGCCAGCGCCACCTGCTCTGCAATACTGCGGGTTTCTTCCGGCGTCATTTCCGTTCCGTCCCCGGTGCCGGTTCGCTCATACATCACACGGTTGATATCCCCGATCAGTGTCTCCAGGCGCATCACACCTCCCTCACGGGTCTTAAAGGGAGTGCCGTCCTCACCGTTCATGGTGCCAAAGCCAAGAAATTTCAGCTTCGTCTCCGGACGCACCAGCTTTGTTTTCCGGGCACACCGGAACACCTGTTCAAAATACAGTTCCTGTCGTTTATCCACCACATAAATCATTGCATCCGGATGAATCTGTTCCATTCGTTCCATAATGGTCGCCAGATCCGTTGTATTGTACAGAGAAGCGCCATCGGATTTTAAGATCATACAGGGAGGGATTTCCTTTGTATCACTCTCCTCCTTCACGTCTACCACCAGCGCTCCCTCACTCTCGTGGGCATAGCCCTGATCTTTCATATAAGCAACCATGCCGGGAATCCGGTCGTGTACATCGGATTCCCCTTTCCACAAGTCAAATTCCACATGGAGTTTTTCGTAATTTTTCTTTAAATCCGCCACGGATACGGCAATAATATGATTCCATAACGCCCGATATCCACGCACACCGCTTTGCAGCTTAAAGGTGGCCTCCATTGCCCTGCCCTTATAATCCGGATCCTCTTTGGACTTGCCACTGGCCGTGGGATATATTTCCTCCAGCTCGGAGATGGTAAAGGGCGCATCCTTTGGATATTCTCCCGTATAGGCTTCATCAAAATAGATCAGATCCGGCTGACGCTCTCTCAGTTCCGTAATGATCAGGCCCATCTGCAGCCCCCAGTCCCCCAGATGAATGTCACCGATGACATGGTGGCCCATGTATCTGAGAATCCGCTTCACGCTTTCACCGATGATGGCAGAACGCAGATGTCCTACATGCAGAGGTTTTGCCACATTGGGCCCGCCATAATCAATGACAATGGTTTCTTTATGCGCCGGCATTTCCACACCGAATTTTTCGGCGCTTCGCATTTCCCGCAGATAATCTCTGAGAAAGGCATCTGTCAGTTTCAGATTCAGAAACCCGGGCGCCACCGCCTCCGCCTGTGAAAACATCTCATTGCCCCTCAGTTGTTCCGCCACTTCGCCGGCAATGATCAGAGGCGCTTTTTTATACTTTTTTGCCCCGGCCATAGCGCCATTACACTGGTATTCGCACAAATCCGGCCGGTTGGAGACAGTGACACGGCCCAACTGCGCATCATACCCGGCAGCCGCAAAGGCTGCCTGCACTTCCTTTGAAATCAAATCCAGAATCTTTTTCATTTATGCTTATTCCTTTCAGCCATTTTCCGTCTTCAGGCATTTGCAGCACCAATTTTTCGTAACCAAAAACCGGTGTCTTCTTCCGATGTTCCCCAACTGCCTGCTTTTCTTCTTTTCCGTTTCAGTCTTCCGCCTGCAGACGCTTCTCCCTGTCCTTCTCCCGTTGCTCTCTGGAAAATATACAGCCGCAATAATCCTGGCGATATAAATCATAAGTCCGGGACAGCAAAACAGACGTCTGATAACCGCCCCGTTTCTTAAAGTCGGAAGGCAGAAAGCAAATACCATACCGCCGGGCCATTTCCTGTCCGATCCGGTTCAATACCTCTGCATCTTTCAGCGGACTGATCGTCAAAGTCGTAGTAAAATACGCAAAATCCCCCGCCTTTGCCTGCCTGGCCGTCTCTTCCAGACGCATGGCAAAACAAAGCCGGCACCGCCGGCCGCCTTCCGGGCACGTCTCCAGCCCCCTGACAGCCCGGAAAAACAGTTCCGGCACATAAGGCCCCTCCTGCATTGCAATGGGAAATCCCTCCGCCCCCGGCTGTTCCAGATCCCGGTTCAGAGCAGCGATCAGCCGCTTCTGCTCCGCTACCCGTTTTTCATACTCTTCCTGCTGCGTAATATTGGGATTATAGTAAAAAACAGTGATCCTGAAAAAGGTGCGCAGATACAAAAGCACATAACTGCTGCAGGGCGCACAGCAACTGTGAAGAAAGAGACTTTTCCCGCGCTCTGCTTCCTGCGCCAGTATCTTTTCCAGTTCTTTCTGATAATTCTGCTTCATAAGAGATCAAACGCCTCCACCCCTCAGCTCAAAGATGCCACATCAATCAGCGTCAATTCCCCGGTCCGGGCATTTTCCAGACTGGTCACCAGCGCCCTGGCCGTATCCAGACTGGTCAGGCAGTTAACGCCGGTTTCAATGGCTGTACGCCGGATCAGGAATCCGTCTCTGGACTTATCCCGGCCCTGGGTGGGTGTATCAATTACCAGATCAATCTTATGTCCCAGTATCAAATCCATAACTGTGGGAGATTCCTGCTGAATCTTGTTCACCTTCCGTGCTTTTACGCCGGCTTCCCGCAGAGCTGCCGCCGTGCTGCGGGTGGCATAAACCGTGTAACCCAGCTTTTCAAAACGGCGCCCGATTTCAATGGCTTCTCCCTTATCCGCATCTTTCACCGTAAGAATCATCTGACGGAATTTCGGTAAATCCACACCGGAACCCAGGAATGCTTTGTACAGCGCTTCCTGGAATGTCCCTGCAATCCCCAGGCATTCGCCGGTGGATTTCATCTCCGGCCCCAGACTGATTTCCGCTCCCCGGATTTTTTCAAAGGAAAATACCGGCATCTTGATTGCCACATAATCCGCTTCTTTTTGAAGCCCCGGCTCATAGCCCAGTTCCCGGATGGTCTTGCCGATGATTACCTCCACCGCCAGGTCCACAATGGGAATACCGGTCACTTTGCTGATATACGGTACGGTCCTGGAAGAACGGGGATTGACCTCAATGACATACACTTCTTCACCGATGGCGATAAACTGAATATTAATCAGCCCCTTTACATGCAATGCCCTGGCCAGACGCTTTGTATATTCCGCGATTTTTTCCTTCACCGTCTCATCAATGGTGTGGGCCGGATAAACGGAAATACTGTCTCCCGAATGGACGCCGGTGCGTTCGATATGTTCCATAATACCCGGAATCAGTATATCCTTCCCGTCGCATACCGCGTCCACTTCGATTTCCTTCCCCTGCAGATATTTATCCACCAGAATAGGATGATCCTGCGCAATCCGGTTGATAATCTCCATAAACTCTTCTATTTCCTGATCATTGATGGCAATCTGCATCCCCTGGCCGCCCAGCACATAGGAAGGGCGCACCAACACCGGATAACCCAGGCGGTTTGCCACTTCTTTGGCTTCCTCCGCCGTATATACGGTTCCGCCTGCCGCACGCGGTATCCCTGTCTGTTCCAGTATCCTGTCAAACAGTTCCCGATCTTCCGCCGCGTCCACATCCTCTGCCTTTGTTCCGAAAATAGGCACCCCCATCTTCATCAGGCTCTCTGTCAGTTTGATAGCTGTCTGGCCGCCAAACTGTACAATGGCGCCGTCCGGTTCTTCCAGCCGGACAATGTTTTCCACATCCTCCGGAGTCAGCGGTTCAAAATACAGCTTATCCGCTATATCAAAATCCGTGCTGACCGTTTCCGGATTGTTATTGACAATAATCGTCTCATAGCCTGCCCTGGCAAACGCCCAGGTGGCATGGACAGAACAATAATCAAACTCAATTCCCTGGCCGATCCGGATAGGACCGGACCCCAGCACAAGCACTTTCTTTTTACCGGTTGTCTTTACCGCCTCGTTCTCACTGCCAAAACAGGAATAGTAATAGGGTGTGCTGGCTGCAAACTCACCTGCACAGGTGTCCACCATTTTAAAGGCCGCCGTAATGCCATTGTCCAGACGCATCCGTCTGACGTCAGATTCTGACACACCTGTCAGTCTGGAAATCACATTGTCCGGAAATTCCATCCGTTTGGCTTCTTTTAACAGCTCAGGTGTCAGCGGCCCCTCCTCCAGCGCCTGTTCCATCTCTGTCAGAATCGCCAGCTTGTCTATAAACCAGGCGTCAATCATGGTAATCTCATGAATGGTTTCATAGTCCATGCCCTTGCGCAGCGCTTCCGCAATCACATAGATACGCTGATCATCCACAATTTTCAGCCGTTCTTTTAATTCTTCCAGTGACAGAGCACTGAAATCATAACTGCGCAGACAGTCCACATGCTGTTCCAGAGAACGGATGGCCTTCATCAGAGCCCCCTCAAAATTCGGGCAGATACTCATTACTTCACCGGTAGCCTTCATCTGTGTGGTCAGCGTCCGCTTTGCCGTAATAAATTTGTCAAAAGGCAGCCTGGGCAGCTTCACCACACAATAATCCAGTGTGGGCTCAAAGCAGGCACAGGTTTTGCCGGTAATGGCATTTTGAATCTCGTCCAGCGTATAGCCCAGGGCAATCTTCGCCGCCACCCTGGCAATGGGATACCCTGTGGCCTTGCTGGCCAGTGCGGAAGAACGGCTGACACGGGGATTGACTTCGATTACGCAGTATTCGAAGCTGGTGGGATGGAGTGCAAACTGTACATTACATCCGCCGGTAATCTGCAGTTCGCTGATAATATTCAGGGCAGAACTGCGCAGCATCTGGTACTCCTTATCCCCCAGTGTCTGGGAAGGCGCCACTACAATACTGTCTCCGGTATGTACACCCACCGGGTCAATATTCTCCATATTGCAGACTGTGATACAGTTGCCTGCACCATCCCGCATTACCTCATATTCAATTTCTTTCCAGCCGGCAATACACCGCTCCACCAGTACCTGGCCCACTCTGGACAGACGCAGCCCGTTTGCCAGAATTTCCTCCAGTTCTATCTGGTTGTGCGCGATACCGCCGCCGCTGCCTCCCAGCGTATAAGCCGGGCGCAATACCACCGGATAGCCGATACGGCCAGCAAACGCAACGCCGTCCTCCACCGATTCCACCACTTTGGAAGCCGCACAGGGTTCGCCGATTTTTTCCATGGTGTCTTTAAACTCCTGCCGGTCTTCCGCCTTCTTAATGGTGGCTGCCGTAGTGCCCAGCAGGGTTACATGGTGCGCCGCAAGAAATCCCGATTCCTCCAGCTCCATCCCCAGATTCAGCCCGGCCTGTCCGCCCAGTGTGGGCAAGATACTGTCCGGCTTCTCTTTCTCAATCAACTGCTGCAACACTTTGACCGTCAGAGGTTCGATATATACACTGTCGGCAATATCCTTATCTGTCATAATCGTGGCGGGGTTGGAATTCACCAGCACCACTTCCACGCCTTCTTCTTTCAGGGAGCGGCAGGCCTGTGTCCCCGCATAGTCAAATTCCGCGGCCTGTCCGATCACAATGGGACCTGACCCGATTACCAGTACCTTTTTCACATTGGGATTTTTAGGCATTCTTTCCCACCTCCATCATTTCGATAAACCGGTCAAACAGATACCCGGAATCCTGTGGTCCGGGGCATGCTTCCGGGTGATACTGCACAGTAAAAACAGGTTTGCCCACATATGTCAGCCCTTCGCATGTACCGTCATTGGCATTGATAAACGCAGGCCGGGCAACCTGTTCATCCAGCTTGTCCATATCCACCACATACCCATGGTTCTGGGAAGAAATATACACACGTCCGGTGGCCAGATCTTTCACCGGATGGTTGCCGCCCCGGTGGCCATATTTTAATTTGTACGTATCTGCCCCCGTAGCCAGAGCCATCAACTGATGTCCCAGACAAATAGCGAAAATCGGCACATCCGACGCATATAAGGTTCTGATCTCCCGGATTATATCCTTACATTCCTTGGGATCCCCCGGCCCGTTGGACAGCATAATGCCGTCGGGCTGATCCGCCAGTATCTCCTCCGCTTTTGTAAACGCGGGATAAACGGTAACATCCACCCCACGCCTGGCCAGAGAATCTGCAATATTGGATTTGGTTCCCAGATCCAGAAGCGCCACTTTTTTCCCGGCTCCGTTCAGTTCCCTCACAAGAACAGGCTTCTTCTCTTTTTCCCCGGTGTAAACCGCACTGCCGGAAAGAGGGCCGTTGTCCTTTAGACACTTTGACCCTTTGATTTCATATTTCTCTTTACACGTCACTTTTTCCACAACGCTGCCTGTGGTATATTCTTTTAATCTGGGAAGGATTTTTTCTATCTGATATGTCTGGCTGGTGGTAATCATGCCGTTCATGGTGCCCTTCTCCCGCAGAAGCCGGGTCAGAGCCCTCGTGTCGATTCCGGCAATGCCCGGCACGCCGTTTTTTTCAAGAAACTGCTGAATGCTTATATCACAACGAAAATTGCTGGCCGTCCTGGAAAGTTCCCTTACAATCAAGCCGTCCGGCCATGGCCGGCCTGACTCCATATCCTCCAGGCAAACCCCATAATTGCCGATGAGCGGGTAGGTCATGCATACCGCCTGTCCCGCATAGGATGGATCGGTAAGCACTTCCAGATAGCCCGCCATGGATGTATTAAACACAATTTCACTGATCATTTCCCTGTCGGCGCCGATATGTGTCCCTTCAAATACCGTGCCGTCTTCCAGAATCAAGAACGCCTTCATAGATACCTCCAGTCGCAGATTGTCTGTTATTGTGAAAATTACAAACTATGGGGGCAGAAATCCCGTTTCATAGCCGGCTGCGTCTGTGCAGCAGACAGGCGGGGCCACTGTCCCATAATCGGTTTATTATATCACAGGAATTTTGGCGATTCAACCGGGGCATGGTAGAAAAGAAGAAAAAATTGTGATACAGTCAAAAGAGCTGTGAAATGGAAACAAACTTCATTTCATAGCTCTTTTTCTAACTCATGATAGCGGAAAGTTGGCAGAACGTACTTCTGTTGTGCAACTTTTGGCTCTCACCATAATGGCCATGCGTCAATACGCCAGCTTTCCACGGTCATAACACCTATCGGCCTATACTGACGCTCCCATCCCCTGTAAATGTCATTCAACTTCCGGCAGGCTCCTCTTTATTCCGTTTAATTCCTCTATGATATAATTTAACTTCAGCGCCAAATAATTCTGTTCTATCAAATCAGCCCAATACTCGCAGTTTACCTGAGAAAGCCCGGTTTCATCCCTGAGATCTTTTACCATCCCCTGGACAGTATAGCTCCTGGACACATAAAAATCTGTCAAATTTCCTATTCTGTTAGCAACATTGATCAATACTTCTTCATTATATTTTTCCGTAGCCATATGCGTTATATACTTCGGTTCAAACCGCACTATATATTTCTGATAAATGATAGACAGCATTCCTCTCAATGCCGCTGCATCTCTGTTTTCCAACTCTCTGAGCACAGAAAATGCTCTGTAAAGCCTGAGAATATTTTCTGCCCTTTTGATCAGTATTTCAACCGTTTCTTCTCTGAGCTGCATCTGACGCAGATATTTTTTTACTTCGTCTGCTTCTTTTTCCTTCATCTCCTGCCGCAAGGCGTTGATAAGCCGCCCGATTCCCCTGTCACTCTGTTCCCCGCCTGACCGCTTTTCATCTGTCAGAGACAATTCCCACTGTTCATCTATAGAATACAACTTCCCGATCAGCTCTGAAATCCCGTTTCCATTCTGCATAACCCGCCTCCTTTTTCAGCCCATCCTGTTTATTATCACAGATTCTTCCTCTAAAAAACGCTTCCTTGCTCTGTATTTCTTTAAAATCAACATCCATATAGACGTCCGGTTCTTTCATTTGAACCGGAAAAGCCACACTCCTTCGTCCTATTCCGGTCACACAATACCGGGTACTTTTATTCTTTCCATATCGGACTACATAGCCTTCTCTTACCAGCAAGTTTAAAATCTCACTTAAATGGTTGGGGCTTATCCCTGTTTCATTTGCAATATTTCCCTGTTTTGCATCAGGATTCATACATAAATAGGTAAGAATATCTCTCACATGCTTTCGCTCCAATACTCTCAGGGAACTGTGCCGTTCCTCCTCTTCCAGATGAATCCTGCCTATCTCTTCCATAACTTTGTACACGCCGTTAAAAATACCACATTCATAGGCAAACATTTCTTTGGGCGTCCTCACCAGTTTTGCAATCATCCTTCGGCGTTTGCGAAACCCTTTTTGAATTCCCTGCAGTCCTTCATAGGCATCCTGACATACCGCCTGCATAGCGCTTTGAATATAAGATTGATTTAATACCTGCATCTCCTGTACACAACTTCCTACATCAAACGTATTTTCGGAAATCATTTCAGGGTGCTGCATCCATACAGATTCCATTTTCATCTTACCACCTCACCTGATAAGTATACAGACAACTCTGTCCGCCTTCATATATCCCTGCACATAAGTCATGGACTGTTTTTTTTAGTTTTCTGCTGCCTTTCCTGCCGCATAAATATGCCATTGTAACTGCCGAACGCATCATACCGGTTTCCTCCAGCCATCTGGCCGAACATGTATTGATCCATACAACACTGCAATCCTGATCGCCATATTTGGAAATGCGCGTTTCAAACTGATAGTCTTTGCTTGTAAAAGAAGGTACAAGCAAAAGATTCACTTTTAATTTTTCCACCAATATTTTTAAATACTCATTCATCAGAAAATCCTTACATATGGCAACTGCAATTCTTCCAATACCATAACAGTGAAGAATGTATATATTATGATTGGATACAATATCTTCTTTGGCATCCCAACGTTTCAGCTTCACACCATAATGTTTTTCCTGTTTGCAAACCGTCTCTCCCATATCATCCAAAATCGTACAGGAATTACGATTCTGCTTCCAGACAGACGGACATATGGCCAGACGCGGAAAATCATTCTCTTCTATTCTTTCCCTCCGGTCCAGTTCATATCCCAATGCATCCACAATTTTATCAGTTCCCAACATTTCAGGAAAAAGCAAAATATCGGCTTGTAAAACAGATGCTTGTTTCAGAGAATCTAAAGTATGCTCTAACAGGCAATTTTCCACTTCTGGTTTGATTTGCTTTACCGCCACATAGCGACCATGCTCTCTCACATATGGTTTTGTTACCTCCACCACTTTTTCTCCCACAACAGGAGATACCGCCACCCGGAATTCTCTCCTCAGAATTGCATGCCGAAACAATTCTTTTGGCATCAAAATATGCTGAATCCTAAAATCTTTGACATCTTCTGTGGTAACATAATAAAAATTTCTCAAATAAAATAAAATATTGTATGAAATGTACGCCTCCCGATTCTCATGTTCCCATTTACAGGATATACGCGGCAATAAACAAATGCCACATTCAGAAACATTATCATTCAGGCATTCAAAAAAATACTGCTCCTCATCCGGCAAAATACAGGCATAAACTGTATCCTCCAAAAATAAGTCCAAATATTTTATGAGAAAAATCAGCTCTTCCTGATCGGACATTTCTGTCAGGTATCGTTCCAGCTCCTCCAAAAGGGAAGAAAACAGCAGTTGTAATTCCGATACGGCCCGAACATTACGGGTACCCGGAATAAACATATCCGGAAATCTGACCACCAGTCTGTCCGTAATGTCCAATCTGTATGTTTCTTCCAGATCTCTCATTCTCTCAAAATCACGCTCACTTGAACAATCCATAACCTTTCTAAGTGCAAAAGACATGATATTATATAGTTTCTTTATCTGTTGCATGATTTTCCTTTCTTACTCTTTCTATATTAAAGATACCACAAAACTATACCGCATTGCAATTATTATTCAGTTTTCATTCAGTTCTTAAATCCATATTTCAACCTACAGAGAGTACGCTTTGCGAGTCTTCTATTGTCAGAACAAAAGGGGATTTGCCCCCGGCAAATCCCCTTTACAAAATTTTACTTCCTAACTTCGAAATTTTAATCATTCAGCCAAAACGCCAAAATTGTCTTATGTCAAATCCCAAACCGTTTTCACTGTATAAAAACTCAAAATCTGAATTTTACCTGAAATACCGCACACCCGATTCAAAAATCCGCATATCCTGTTCGCCATAGATATTCATGGCAACCGCCGCACCCTTTCTCTCACAGTGGGCCATCTTGCCAAAGCAACGCCCGTCAGGCGAGGTGATCCCTTCAATCGCCTCATAGGAGCCATTCACATTCCAGTGTGGATCCATGGAAATATTGCCCTCCGGATCGGCATAACAGGTGGCTACCTGGCCGTTTTCAAAGAGTCTGTCAATCCACTCTTTTGACGCAACAAACCTGCCTTCTCCATGACTGGCCGGATTGACATAGGTTTTGCCTGTTTCCGCTTCCAGCAGCCAGGGAGACTTATTGGAAATCACTTTGGTATATACCATCCTGGAAATATGGCGGTTGACCGTATTGAACGTCAGCGTGGGGGAATCTTCCTGCTGCCCTCTCACCTCTCCGAAAGGCACCAGTCCCAGTTTGATCATTGCCTGAAAACCGTTGCATATGCCCAGCGCCAGACCGTCACGCTGATGAAGCAATTCCATCACTGCTTCCTGCAAATGTGCATTGCGGAAGGCTGTGGCAAAGAATTTGGCACTGCCGTCCGGTTCATCCCCCGCCGAAAATCCGCCGGGGAACATAATCATCTGTGCCTGGGCAATGGCATCCCGGAACACGGTTACCGAATCCCGGATGTCTTCCGCAGACAAATCCCGGAATACTTTTGTCACCACACGGGCCCCTGCCTGTTCAAAGGCCCGCCCGCTGTCATACTCGCAGTTGGTTCCCGAAAATACGGGAATAAACACCACCGGTTTGGCAACCCGGTTTTTACATACATAGATGGAAGACGCCTGATAACAGCCCCGCTCCTGTATCGGTTCGGATGTATCTGCGGCCTGGGAGGGAAATACTTTTTCCAGTGTACCCGTCCACGCCTGCAGCGCCTCCTCCATGGTCAGATGCATATCCTTATGAATAAATACCGGCTCTTTTGTTACCTGACCCACGACGGTAAAATCAACGTCCGCTTCCTCCAGACGCAGACAGATGTCTCCCGAAACTTCCGCCAGTATCCCGCCCAGGCCGTTCTCAAACAACGCCTTTGCGTCCAGATGTTCGTCAAACGCAATCCCCAGCCTGTTGCCAAAAGCCATCCGGCAGGCTGCGGCCCCGATTCCATAAGAATCCAGCGCATAGGCGGACACAATTTTCCCTTCCCGGATCAAATCGGTCACAGTGCTGTAAAGCCGCATAACGCTTTCGTAAACCGGCAAATCAAATTCATCCTTTTCCACCGGGAATGCGAGCAGGGTATTGCCCGGCTGTTTCAGCTCCGGCGTGATCATATCCTGTTGCTTTGCCACATCCACCGCAAAGGATACAAGGGTGGGGGGCACATCTATATCATTGAACGTGCCGGACATGCTGTCTTTTCCGCCAATGGAAGCCAGTTCAAAGCCCATCTGCGCGTCAAAAGCGCCCAACAGCGCCGCGAAAGGCTGGCTCCACCTGCTGGCCTCGGAAGTCATACGGCGGAAATATTCCTGGAACGTAAAGTGTATTTTTTTATAATCCCCGCCTGCAGCCACAATCTTGGCCATGGACTGGGTTACGGCATAAACGGCGCCATGATAGGGACTCCAGGAAGAAAGATACGGATCAAATCCATAGCTCATCATCGTCACAGTATCCGTTTTTCCGTGCAGCACCGGCAGTTTTGCCACCATCGTCTGGATTTCTGTCAACTGATATTTGCCGCCATACGGCATCAGCACACTGCCCGCGCCAATGGAAGCGTCAAAACATTCCACCAGTCCCCGCTGTGAACATACATTCAGATCCGACAGCGTGGACAGCCACGCTTTTTTCGGATTTCCGTCCTGCAGGGCAGTTTCCACCGCCGGAACGGCATATTTCCGAAAATAATTGTCTTCTTCGGAAGGCATCTCCACAACCACGCCGGCTTCCTGATGCGCGCCGTTGGTATCTAAAAATGCTCTGGAAAGGTTGACGATTTCCTTTCCTCTCCAGAAAAGCACCAGCCTGGGTTCTTTTGTCACCACTGCCACTTCCACGGCTTCCAGATTTTCCTGGGCTGCAAACTCCAGAAAACGTTCCACATCCTCCGGCGCCACAACCACCGCCATCCGTTCCTGGGACTCGGAAATGGCCAGTTCTGTGCCGTCCAGTCCGGCATATTTTTTCGGCACCCTGTCCAGATCCACCCGCAGGCCGTCCGCCAGTTCACCGATGGCCACAGAAACCCCTCCGGCGCCAAAGTCATTGCATTTCTTAATCAGACGACTGACTTCTTCCCTGCGGAACAGTCTCTGAATCTTCCGCTCTGTAGGCGCATTTCCTTTCTGTACCTCCGCGCCGCATGTTTCTATGGAACTTTCCGTATGTACCTTAGAAGACCCCGTAGCGCCGCCGCATCCGTCCCGTCCGGTTCTGCCGCCCAGCAGAATAATACTGTCACCCGGATCGGATGTGGCACGAATTACGTTTTTCCGTGGAGAGGCCCCCATAACGGCGCCAATCTCCATCCGCTTCGCCACATAGGACGGATGATAAATTTCCTTTACATAACCGGTGGCCAGGCCGATCTGATTCCCATAAGAAGAATAGCCGTTGGCCGCACCGCGCACCAGCTTCTTCTGAGGGAGTTTGCCCCTGAGCGTGTCAGACACAGGTACGGTGGGATCTCCGGCCCCCGTAACACGCATCGCCTGATATACATAGGAACGGCCTGACAGAGGATCACGGATTGCACCGCCCAGACAAGTGGCCGCACCGCCGAAAGGCTCAATCTCCGTGGGGTGGTTATGGGTTTCGTTTTTAAAACTTATAAGCCACTCCTCCGTGACGCCATCCGTTTCCACCGGCACCACGATAGAGCAGGCGTTGATTTCCTCCGATTCTTCCATATCCTTGAGTTTTCCGTCTTTTTTTAACTTTTTCATAGCCATCAGAGCCAGATCCATCAGACAGATAAACTTATCCTCCCGATCCCCTTCGATTTCTTCCCTGGTATCCAGATAGGATTGCCAGGTTGTTTCCAGAGGGGATCTGTAATACCCGTCTTCAAAAGTAATCTGCTTGAGTTCTGTGGAAAATGTAGTATGACGGCAATGGTCTGACCAGTATGTGTCCAGTACCCGTATTTCCGTCATGGAAGGATCTCTGTGTTCTTCCCTTGCAAAATAATTCTGAATATGCAAAAAATCCTGAAAGGTCATGGCCAGGCCCAATGAAGTATACAGCTCCCGCAACGCCGTATCCCCCATCTTGACAAAGCCGTCCAGAATTTTGATGTCCGCCGGCTCTTCATATTGCATTTTTAATGTTTCCGGTTTTTCCATATCGGTTTCCCTGGAATCCACAGGATTGATACAGTACGCTTTAATACGCCCAAACGCTTCATCCGAAATATCCCCTTCCAGAAGATATGTAACGGCTGTGCGGATCACAGGCTCCTGGTTTTCATTCAGAAACCGGATACAGGACACCGCCGAATCCGCCCTCTGGTCAAACTGTCCGGGAAGGAATTCCACACCGAACACACGTCCCTTTTCCGGCATCGGGAATTCTTCTTCATACAATACATCCACCGGCGGTTCGGAAAAAACGGTATTGCAGGCCAGTGCCCAGGTTTCGTCACTGACATTTTCCACATCATACCGGATCAGCACCCGCACCCGCTTTACACTGTCAATTCCCAGATAGCTGCGGATATCCTCCCACAGCTCCTTCGCCTTTACCGCATAAGGTTCTTTTTTCTCCACATAAATTCGTCGCACTTGTTCCATGAATTATCCATCCTCCACTATTCTTCTGCCACAAGTCCCTGCATGATATACAAAAGTTCCCGGTCCACTGTCTTTTCCGTAATCCCCATTGTGTGGGCGGCCGCTCTGAGTCCTTCCAGAACATACATGATATTCCGCGCACAGCCCAGTGGGTCCTCACAGTAAAACTCGCCGTTGTCCACTCCGTCCAGAATCAGTTTTTCCATCACTGACACAGCCTCTTCAAACCGTGTGCGCAGTACATTGTCCTTCTTCGCCACCCTGTTCTCAAAAAAATATTCATAGGTCGCCACAGTCAGATTGTTTTTTTTACGCAGAATCTCCTTTTTCTGCTCTTTCAGAAAAAGAGCCAGAATATCGGATGCCGCCGCGTCCCTGGGAATCCCTGCGGAAAACACATCGTCCGTTTCCTGACTTTCCAATCTGAGTACCTCTGTAAAAATGTCCTTGGTACTGTTAAAGTACAGATATAAGCCGCCGCGGCTGATGCCGCAGGCTTCCACGATATCTTTCATCGTAACATTTTTATATCCTTTTTCCATAAAAATCTTTCTGGCAGTTTCCAAAATCAATTGTCTCTTCTGGTTTGATTTCTCTCCCATATGTATAACTCCTCATCGCCTTACTGTGAAAGGCTTTAAACTGTCGGCTCAGTCATTCGCATGTGCTGTGGACTCCGTACATATGCCGGAATGTATTTTCAGTTTCCGTGTACATCTCCCTCACAGAAAATCCACTCTCCCATAGGGCAGCGTCTGTACGGCAGACATGCGGTTCTGCTAAGCCTCACTCCTCTGCCTGTCCCAGTATGCAAGAATCTCCTTCATCTTCAACAGCAATTCCAGAAAGACACCATTTCTCACACCCTCCGACCAGAGCGCAGCCTTTGTCATGCCCTTTAAAATATATTTGGAAAGAATCCCCCACAGATCGCCCATTTCCTTAATCGTGGCATTTCGGATAAAACGGTGCTCGTCCGCCTCAGTCCGTATCCGGTTTCTGGAATATACATACACATAATTGCGGTTCATCAGGCTGCTGGCCTGTGCCGCCTTCACAAAGTTCATCAATGTCGTATCATACACCGGAAAGGTAATGGAGTTCTTTTCCACCCCTTCCCCCGTAAAAACCGACGAAGATTCCCCGCCTTTATGCGTCTCCAGCCATGGAATATAAACTGCCAGTTCTTCCACATCCGGTTTGTAATATTCGACCATCTCTTCCACACTCAATTTATCACTGTCCATGCTCCGCTCCTATCTGCCCGTTATCATTTATGACATACCTGTCTTTTATTTTAACATATTTTCCGATTATGTACACCCACCTGTTAAAAATTTTTTCGATATTGTCTAATTCCGCTTTTTCCGTTATACTGTATTTTAGAAAACGCTCAAGCAAGTGTTTCCCTGTAGAAATGGCTATTCCACATGGTAAAAACAGGCAAAGTCATTCTGCAACACCATTTAAACATTGTTTTATAAAATATGACACTTATGTCACAGGAGGATTTATGGCAATTACGCGAATAGAAAGCGGACAGCTTGTCTGTCAGGCAGGAGATGCATTAAAAGAATTGTATGTAATCGGGGAGGGAAATGTACGTGCCGCATTCCCCGGAGGCGGACTGATGATGCGCAAAGGAGATATTATCGGTATCCAGGATATTAAATCCGGCGTTCACTCCTGCACGTACATCGCCGCTACAGATGTGGCTCTGGTGCCCTATCCGTACAATGGCCTGGAGCAGCTCCTGGCCCTGTTCCAGACCAAACCCAATGTTATGCATCTGTTTTTTACTTCCAGCGCCCGTTTTTCCAGTTCTCTTTTAAAATACTGTGCACAGATAGACCGGAGAGAACCCGGAGAATATGTACTGGATTCCAAACATGCAAGCACTGTATTTGATAAAGCCGCCTATATACAAAGCCAGGCTGCCGCTGCCGGGAAAGCCGGAGACAGCCCCGAAGCTATGGCTGATCCTTCCGGTTCCACAGATAACGGCATCCCCTACGACAGAGTCATACCGCCGGCAAAGGTAGACCCCGTAGCACGGAAATCCCCTGCCGCAAAGCCGGCAGATACACAAAAGGACGATGAAGAGGCAAAGGCTGCCGCTCAGAAGGCTGCCGCCGCTCTGGGCACCTCCGAAATCCCGCCTGAACTGGAAGACTCACTTTCCATAATTCTCTCCTTCAGCGAATGCGACGAAGAACTGGCCCGGCGTTTCTCAGAGGAAGTGGCCGCCTATAAGGCAATGCCCGACAAGGATGGAACCGAGGATGCGGACAGACGGTTCCGCCTCTCCCTTACGAGTGATTTCTACAAACTGTACACCAAAGTATTTGAAATGAGCATTAACGAAACCAACATGCCTGCTCCGGTTAAACTGTTCCTGAATTTCGGATATGTGGATGCGGAACTGGCCGGTGTCGGTAACTCGGCTTATCTGCTCTCCATACTGGATACCTTCGGCGGCGATGCGGAAAACGGCGTCTACACGTTCTACGAATGGCTGATGGCAGTCTACCGTGGCGACAAAGAACCGTCCCGGAATGAATTTGATATGGACTATCCCGCATACCTGAGAGATCAGAAAAAGAGCGGTAAAATAAACGAAATGCAGGAGAAACAACTTCTGGATTCCAATGTGGATAAAGTACGGTTTGAACTGGAAAATGTGTTCCCGGTTGTCAATAAGATGACCTTCGGACGTATTTCCACATTCTGCCCGCTTTTATCTGCTCATAACCTGTTGAAACCACTGAATACCTCCCTTGTTACACCCCCGCAGCTTCTGCAGGCCATCAACGCCATCCGTGAACTGGACTTTTCCGCTTTTTACCGGGAAACCACCTATACCAGTGAAGAATACGGAATTGTCAGGGAATATTTGCAGGTTGAAATATTGCCCGACTTTATCCTGATGCCCAATGCCGGTATCCGGGGCGCTATGTGGCAGGAAATCGAAGGAAAACGCAGGCTGACCCCTTCCCGCATGATGCTTTCCGTCATTGCGCTGGAAAATATCTCCCAGCTTCTGACCCGTATGACAGGAGAATTCCGCTGGGAAATGTGTAAACGTGTGCAGGGCGCCCGCTGGAACGATGTTTCCGAACCGTCTCTGACCAGCCAGTATACTGATTATATCCAGTTCTATAAAAAGAACCGCGAGTTGTCCCCGGATGCAAAAGAAAAACTGCGGCTGAGTCTTCAGAGAGCGAAAAACAGCGTCAAGGAAATGTTTGTCAGAGACTATATGATCTGGATTTCCTATGAGGGCAAAGGCTCGCCCCGCCTGAATAAAGTGGCCCGCCCGATTCTCTTTACTTACTGCCCTTTCGCTCTTGCCACCCGGCAGAACCTGGTGCAGCACCCTCTGTATATGGAACTGATCAACCGCTACAAGCTGCTTTTAAATCAGAAATTACATCATCTGGATATGCTGAAAAACAAACTGGAAAAAAATTACGGCACCATCCCGGAAGAGATCACCAATCAAATAGAATTCCTGAAAAGCTGAGCCTTTCAGGAATTCTATTATGTACCCCTTATTCATGAGACAATCGATAGTTCGCGAAACGTGCTGTCGATTGTTTTCTTTTCTGTGATGAATTCTTATTTCCCTTTGCCGGTGGGACGTACCATCACCAGTGAAATAACAAGGGAAATGATATACAGGACGATGGTTGCATAGAGTACAAACTGATAACCGGTTGGATTCACCGTCAGTATTTCCACACTGCCATCCGCAAGCGCATGCTCAATGTCCACCGGGCTGCCAAACGTATTCACAATCCAGGTCGCCATCTGGTTACCGGTCAGTCCTGCAAAGCCCCAGGCCGATAAAGTAATCCCGTGGATGGCACTGATATTGCCCATTCCGTAATGATCGGAAAGCAGCGTGGGCACATTGGAAAATCCGCCGCCGTAGCCTGCGTTTACCACGAAGATCAGGCCCAGTACAAGCGCGATCAGAAGGGTGTTGCCCTCTCCGTTTTTAATACCGTTTGTCACCAGGACAATCCCTGTAAAGATAATGGAAAGCACGAATATGATCTTGTAAATCGTATTCCTGTCCTTCATCATATCTGCCCAGGCGGAAAAGCCCAGACGGCCGCCTGCATTAAACACAGCGGAAACTGTGGAAATGATACCTGCCGCACCGGCCAGACCGATACATTTCACAATCATCTTTTCCTGAGAGATAAGCGCCAGGCCGCAGGTAATATTGATGTAGAACATCAACCAGATACCGATATAATTGGCAATGGGTTTGGAACGGATCACATCCATTGCACTCTGGCCTTTTTCCTTTTTCTGAGGTTCATGCCAGCCATCCGGTTTCTTTAAAAGTAAATGGCCTGCAAACATCATAATAAAGTAAACCACTGCCAGGATGAGGAACATCTTATAGATGCCGCCCTCGCCCAGATTGCTAAGCATAGACTGCATAATAGGGCTTGCAATGGCTTTGGCTGCGCCGAAACCGGCAACGGCCAGACCGGTTGCCAGACCTTTCCTGTCCTCAAACCAGAGCATCAGTGTCTTAACCGGTGACAGATAGCCGGTACCCAGGCCAATCCCCATAATCAGGCCATAGCAGAGGTAAATGCCGCCCAGCACCAGCGGGCTGCCCTGATGAAGACCGCCATAATAGATGAAAAAGCCGGTCCCTGCCATACCAACGGAAAAACAGATCGCCGCCAGCAGAGATGATTTGTGAATGTCCTTCTCCACCACATTGCCCAGAAATGCCGCCGACATTCCCAGGAAAAAGATGGCAAAGCTAAAGGCCCATTCCGTGGCGCCTTTGGAGAAACCGATATAATCTGCGATCTCCTGACTGAAAATCGACCAGCAGTACACGGTTCCGATGCTGCAATGCAGCAACAGCGCGGGGATTGCGGCGCGGAACCATTTGTTGCTGCGCCAGCCCCCTGAGTTCTTCTTTACATTTTCTCCCATGTCTCATACTTCCTTTTGTATTTTTTATGATGACCTGCGCACATTCGCGCAACCTATATTATACACGATTCCAATGCAGGTTTCAACCCCTGCGGATGGCCGCCAGAGGGCTCAGGCGCATAGCCCGCAGCGCCGGGAAAAACCCGGATGCCATGCCCACAAATACAGCAAAGACAACGGAAGATGCGGCCAGCCAGGCCGGTATATAGGACAGGGTCATTTCCATACCCATCCCCGCCACAATCCGATTGATGACCAGCGAAATCAGAAAGCTGAAAGCAATGCCGGCAAGCCCGCCGATCAGACCGATAAAGCCCGCCTCCAGTAAAAACAGAGAACGGATGTCCCTCATATCGCAGCCGATCACTTTCATCACGCCGATTTCTTTGGTCCGTTCATAGATGGACATCATCATCGTATTGGTAATCCCAATGGCCGCCACAATCAGCGACACCGCCCCGATACCGCCCAGCACTGCCTGAATATAGCCATACTGCTTCTTTGTGGAGTCCACCCATTCCGTATTACTGGATGTCTGATAACCCATATCGGTGATCCACTTCTGCACCTCGGACACATATTCCATATCATCCACTTCAACATAAATCTCATTGTAAAAAATCTCTTTATAGGGCTTTCCTGAAGCCGTGGTGGGCTGTCCGGGTATGACTTTCCCTTTGAACATTCTTTTCAACTGAGCTTCCAGCGGCACAATATTGCAATACACACTCCAGCTATAGGATTTATAAGTATCCAGGCCGCCGTCTATCACCCCTGCGCACTGGGCGATATATTTTTTCGGCGGCTTCACAGCCGTCGTACCGCCCCCGGGCACCCCCTGATTTCCCTGAGAACTATAATAGCTGTCCATATCATAGATGACAAAAATAGCGTCATTTTGCAGGTCGATATCCGGGACTGTCCCGTCCAGCCAGTAGCCGGAACCGGTGCGGCTGTTCATAAAGCCGGCCAGAATCTGATTGCCATACAGAAAAGCCAGTGTATCTTCCGACAATGGTATTTCACCCGACGCAAGCGGGAACTTCATGCGCTCCAGCGCTGCACCGCTCATTCCCCGTATATCCAGATTATTCTCATAAGCGCCGCATTTTGCCAGCACGGAAATGGACAATACCGGCGATACCATTTCCACATGAGGATTTGCCTCAATGGTTTTCACCAGTTCATCATCCAGACGTTTTCTGTCCTTCTCCGACGTCTCCGTGTCATAATTGCCTGATTCCCACACCTGTATGGAAGTCAGCCCCCCGTTTTCCTCAATATCCTGCATGGTGGAACGGTTCAGCCCCAGTCCCAGCGACACCATCACCACAATCGAAGCCGTACCGATCACCACACCCAGCACGGTCAGAACCGTCCGTACCTTACGCTTCCACAAACTGGAAACGCTCATAAGCAATAGATCACCGATCCGCATATCATTCTTCCTTATCCTGAATATCCCGTTTCAGGTCCTCCAGATCCTCCGCCAGTTCCCGCTTGATTTTCTGTTTCTTTCTCACATTGACAACCACAATGACAGCCACAATCAAGGCAATGATTCCCAGCGCCCCAATCTTCCATCCCAGGGAGAGTCCTCCTCCCCCTTCTTCCGGAATTTCCTCCGGGATATAATCCATATTATCCATCATCATCTCTTCTTCTACCAGAAGCGGTATCAATGTCTCCACCTCCGTCACTTCCCCTGCGTCATTTTCATAGGAAATAATCGTTTTGACCGTGCCGTCGCCCGTAGTCGGCATCTCGCCGGTTATCATGGAGTCTACATTGCCTGTGGCGCCGGATTCCAGCTTACCCACATAGCAGTCCCCTCCGGACACCGATTCATCTTCAAACCGCACTTTTACATTATACAGTGTGGTTTTCCCCGTATTATAAATACTGAACACCACATTGGCCTGTCCGCCGGGTGTAATGGATTCCGGCACAACCTCCGCAGTGCTGTATTCCACTCTGGAGAGCTGCTTCACCGGAACTGACAGACTTGTCACATTTTCGTAGGGATTACAGTCGCTGTCTTCATACTTCATGGTCATGTCGATGGCATAGGGCTTCTGCACAAGATCCGCTTTGGCCGACATCTCGATTTGAAGCTGTGTCTCCCCTCCGCTGGGAATGGAAGACACGTAAATGGTATTGGAACCGGAGGTGGGCAGGAAGGAAGCGTACAGTGTCTTGTCATCCTCGCCTTCCTCCGCCGCTTTTAAATCAAATTCAATATTGGAAACCGCCGTCCGGGAAGAGGTGTTTTTCACATGGATGGTCAGCATAAACGTACTGCCGGCAAACACTTCTCCGGGATCCGTTTCAAATCCGGTGACGATAATCCGGGGCGTGGATTTTTTCTCCTCCTCTTCCTCTTCATCGATAGAGCCGCTTTCCTCTTTGCCGTTTACCTTAATGTATGTGGTGAGTACCGCTTTCTCCGGTACGCCCTTACGCTCATAGACAATATTAAAATCCAGTTTATAGTAGCCGGTCAGCACATCCTGCCTTGTGGCAAGGGCATAGCGTACCTCTCCGTGGTTGGCATAGGCTTCTTCGATGTTATGGCTGCCGGGTATCTCCGCAATCTCCTCTGCGTAACCGGTACGGCTGATCTCAAAGGGCCATTCCTTCACGGAATTGGAAATCACAGGGGTCACAATCACATTGGTCAGCGTCTCTTCTCCCAGATTGAGAATCGGCAGAATCAGCACCACCCCTTCCCCGTAGCCCGCAACGGGTGAATCATACATATTGCCCACTGCCAGATAGTCAATGGTGGACTGGGGACGCAGAGAAAGGCATTTCTCCACATAAGCATCCATCAGAGACTTGGTCTCCGATACATGGGTTTCTACCTGGGATCTCGTAATATCATCGGTCCCGGCTATGTAATTTCTGCCATCATTGCATATCTTTTCCAGTTCTTTTAACTGCGCCTGGTCCAGATCATCTCCGTTGATCAGCTTGAGATTTTTATAGTATCTGGAAAGCCGGTTGACCGCATCCGCAATTTCATCATCGTCCGCTTCATCCGTATATTCATCCTCATCCTTTTCCGCATATGACGTCATCTGCGGCGCCAGCAGCAGGATACAGAGCAAGAACAGCCCTGCCCATCGTTTCCACATCATTCTCTTTCCCATGTTCATTTTTTCTACTCCCCGATCCTGTGTTTTTAATTCAATTAAGGAAACAATTCAGACAACACACCTGCTGTTATTCCAAATGGGCTTCCCGCGGTTTCTCTTCTATCTTTAATATCTTCCCATCCCGGATATGAAAAATCCGGTCCGCAAAGCCGGCCAGTTCATTGTCATGCGTTACCATAATCAGTGTCTGGTTCTTCTCCCGCACCACCTGCTGCATCAGCTCCATCACTTCCCTGGATGTCCGGGAATCCAGATTGCCGGTAGGCTCATCGGCAAAGATAATCTCCGGCTCCACCACCAGGGCCCTGGCTACGCCCACCCGCTGCTGCTGGCCACCTGACATCTGTGTCGGTTTATGTTTTTTATACTTGGAAAGGCCTACCATATCCAGCATCTGTTCAGCCTTTCTTGTCCGAATCCTGCGGTCCATCCCCTGAAAAGTCAGAGGCAGCGCTACATTCTCTATAGCATTCATCGTATCCATCAGATTAAAGGACTGAAAGATAAATCCGATATGAGCCTGTCTGAACCGCACCAACTCATTCTCGCTCTTTTTCTCCATATGCTCTCCGGCAATCACAATCTGCCCTTTGGTAGGCTTCTCCAGACCGGCCAGCATATTCAGCAATGTGGATTTACCCGACCCGGATGCGCCCACAATCGAGCAGAACTCACCTCTGTGGATGGTAAATTCCACGCCGTTTAAGGCCCGCACTTTTGTTTCTCCTACCCGATATATCTTATATAAATCCTTTACCTTGATGACATCTGTACTTTTTTTCATACTGCTCCTCTGCAGCCGCCGGCAATCCCCTGCCACAGCTCTTCTTACTATATCATATTTTTTTCATATAAACCTTAATATTTCATTAAATTTTAACGACGAACAGTTGCAGGCAAACAGGATATGATATACTTGTATATTCACAAAAGGGGAGGCTATATGAATTGAAACAATACAACAATACCGTAAACAAATTCCGCATATCCGCTATTCTGATACTGTCCCTCCTGCTGACAGGCTGTGGCAGCACTTCCGCAAAAAACGCCTTTGCAAAAGCCAGGGAATATCTGCAAAGTACCGACAGCATGTGCTATTCGGTGGCACTGCATACGGGAATTCCCGGCGGGGAGCACAATCTGACCATAGACATCAACGCTTCCATAGAATATATTCCGGAGCCTGCACAGATGAAGCTGGAAATATCCGAAAGCCTGGATGGTGAGGCTTACATCAGCACAGTTTCCTACCTGATGGAAGAAGCAAATCAATACATGTTGTATACCGGTCTGCTGGATATGGGGGAACAGACTTTCTGGCGGGCATCAAAGCCAGACAATGCAGAAGCCTTCGCCCTGTACAACGCCATGGCCAATCTGGATTTATACCTGTCCGAGCTCAAATCCCCACGGGCAAAAGAGGAGGAACTCATAGACGGGGAAACCACCATCCGCTATGACGGCACGCTGCCGGCAGATGCCCTGCAAAAAATCATCAGGTATCCCGGGGTGCCATCCGTTCTGGAAGGAACCGGGCTTGACTCGCTTATCAACTGGGCAGAATTTTTATATACGGATGATTTTCCTGTCAGTATCTGGCTCACAAAAGATACCTGTATCCCCAGGCAATACAGAATCTACATACCAGTCACCGTCCATGATTCATCTTTTGAAGAAGAAAGTTCAAAGCCTGAGGAACCGGATGTAAGCTCACTGGAGATTACGGTCTCACTGCACACGTTCAACAGCCTGGATGCCATCTCCGTTCCCCGTGAAGCGCTTTCTTCAATACCGGAAAACGCGGAGGAAACAACCCGGATTATACAGAAAGAACTGACAGATGCCAATTACCGCTCTTTCTTTATGCCTGCAAATGACCGGGGATATTCTTATGTGGGGCGGGCCTACTGTAAAGCGCCCAGGGAAATGTTCGGCAAAGAGGCATTTCTCACCGCTTATCTGCCCTACAGCGACAATCTGATCTATTCGGATGACGGAGAATCCCTCTCCTCTTCCGCCCATGGTATGCAGGTATATCAGTCCACAGTCTTCTCAGAAGATGATGCCCGCGCCGTTGTAGAACAAGCCTTTGAAGAATTTCAAAGCACCGGAATCCAGCTACTGGAGGCGGAAACCGGTGAGATCCAATACAGCCCCGAATACAATATCGCCTATCAGCAAATCGCCTTTTATGAAGATACCAAAACGGGGAAAAAGCCAAGAGTGGCCATTTTATACGCGGACTGTAAGCAGGATGACTATTATCTGTACGCACAGATCACCTATATACCGGAACAGTTTGACGACGCCTATCCGGTTATGCTGGAAGAATTACAGGATGCATTTTCACTGACTCTTCCTGCATTTACACAGGAAGACTTTCACTGACGTTTCCCGCCATGTGGATTATAAAATACCCCGAAACTGGCAAAAGAATCTGCCAGTTTCGGGGTATTTCATAGGAAAGTACATCCTATGAAACAAAAGGGATGCGAAGCTTCGCGCGCGGAACAAAAGCTGCGCTTCCGGAACCTTTAGACGTGAAAGTGTGTGAAGCGCACTTTTGTTCTTTCATAGGAAAGTACGTCCTATGAAACAAAAGGGATGCGCAGCTTCGCGCGCGGAACAAAAGCTGCGCTTTCCGGAACATTTAGACGTGAAAGTGTGCGAAGCGCACTTTTGTTCTTCATGACAACAGGTTTGCCGGCGAAGCCTTAAATCTATTGTTCATCCAGACTTTATTGGCTATACTCCACAAGCAACAGCTCCACACTCATCACATCATTCATCTTTCCTGTTTTCACACGTTCTTCCGCTTCCACGCAGGCACGCAATGCCCCATACAGACTATCCATCTCAAAACGGGACGCCTGGGACGCATATTTTCCCACAAGAAAATCCCGCAGCCCTGTCTTGCCCGCGATGGTCTTGTTATCATATCCCTTTTTTTTGCACTCCTTTACCTGGGCAAGCAGACGAAACTGCCGGGCAATGAGAAACAGAATCCGCATGGGCGGTTCTTTCAGACTCAGCAGGTCGTAGTACAAAGTCAGTGCCTTTTTCTGATTTCTGTCGCCGATGGCATTCATCATATCAAATATCTGGTTCGAAATCTTACGGGTGCATATGGTATCCATATCCGCCCTGGTAATCTGTGCTCTGCCCAGTGTATAGCAAAACAGTTTTTCCAGTTCCATCCGGATATTTTCCATATCCGTTCCCGTCTTCTCCAGAAAATACCGGATATCCTCACTGGTTATCTCCTTTTTCTCCTTTGCCGCTATCCCTGCGATCCAGCGGCTCAGTGTTCCCGTATCCTGTACAGGGAATTCCGCAATGCGTCCCCCGGCTTTCATCGATTTATAAAGGCGGCTTCGCTTGTCCACTTCCGTTTCCACAAAAATCAGACAGGCTGTTTCCGCTATATTGCCGGCATATTCCGCCAGCGTCTCTCCGCCCTTTTTAAAGAGCCCGCTGTTCTCCATGACAATCACACGTCTCTGGGCCAGAAAAGGCAATGTCTCCGCCAGATCAATGATTTCACCGGGGCGCACATCTTTTCCTTCGAAATAATGGCAGTTCATCGTATCCCCTTCTGCCAGTGCTTCCCGCAGCCTGTCTCTGTATTGTTTGCGCAGATAGGCTTCTTCTCCCCAGAGCAGGTAGATATGTTTGAATTGTTTTGTTTTAATGTCTTCGTTTAGTTGTTTCATAGTTGTTACTATAGCATATTTTTTGCGGGAAGTCCAGGCGGGAGCGGCTTTCCGGCAGAGGGTTGGTTTACAGACACGAGGTTATTTGTACCCGCCCGTTTCGCAGGTATATGCGGACGGCGCCGGTGTCTTTTGTTATATAGATATTGCTGCCTGCTGCTTTTATCCGTTCCAGAGTACCTTTGTCGGGATGTCCGTAGCGGTTTTTTTCTCCACAGGAAATCACGGTGATCTGCGGGGTACATAAAGACAGAAGCGGCGTTCCGCAGGCGTTCCCAGAACCATGATGACCGGCTTTCAACAGTGTTATCGGTTTGGAAAGTATGGAGGTTTGCATCAGGTCATCCACCAGGCCTTTCTCCGCAGCCCCGTCCAGATCACCGGTCAACAGCGCGGAAAAACGGTCTTTTTGTATGTAGAGTACAAGGGAGCCTGCGTTTCTGTCCGCATAGATTCCGCCCGGACGCGGGTGCAGGCATTGGATGGAAAATCCGTCTTTTTCCAGACAGACGCCGGCGCCTATGGTATATATGGGAATCTCTGCCCTGCGGGCTGCAAAAACCAGTTCCCTGTATGCCTCATCGGGGTTTCCGATTGCAGGAAGTATCAGTTTTTTTGTAATGCTTCTGGTCTCTTCATCCTGCAGCAATTCCATCACACCACTTATATGGTCGGCATCCATATGGGTCAGAAATACAGCGTCCAGACTGTCAATCCCCTGGGATTTCAGACAGGGAAGCAGTGTATATTCTGCCAGGTTTTGCTCAGATGTGCTGCCACAGTCGACCAGTATGGCGCCGCCGTCCCGGCTGCGCAGCAAAATGCTGTCCCCCTGTCCCACGTCCAGTATGGTAACGGTATCCCAGGCATTGAAAGATGTGCTGAGAATCCATACACCGCCTGCCAGAAACAGCAGCGCGGAAATTTTGGTAGCATACTTTCCAAGCAGGCAAAACAACAGAACCAAACTGTAGTACATCAGAATCTGTGCCGGCGCCGGTTCTCCGGTGAGCCACAGATTCCCCGGAAGTCTGTCTGTAAAGCCACAGCCCAGGGCAAACAGCCGTAGCAGGAGGTGGACAGGAAAAAACAGCAATTTCCCCATGGGCAGAAAAAGGATTCCCGCCAAAAGCGCCAGAAGACCCAGCGCCATGACCAGTCCCATCAGAGGGATGACCAGAAGATTGAGAAAAAAAGAATATATGGGAAATTCATAGAAGAAAAGCAGATGGATTGGCAGAGTCACCACCGTTATGGAAATGCCGGCCAGAAAAAGCCGGATCAGTCTGCCCTGCCAGAGTTGTTCCAGTAATGGACAGATCAGTGCCAGGCCCAGTATGGCTCCATAGGATAAGAGAAAGCCGCTCTGCTCCAGCAACAGGGGCTGTCTGACAGCCAGAAGCAGAGCGGAAACCGACAGAGCTGTCAGTCTTTCATAACTGCGTCCTGACACCTGTGCCATAATACTGAGAAAAAACATCGTGGCCGCACGCCAGGAAGAAGGGCTCCCACCGGTCATAAGCACATAAGAAAACAGCACCAGGCCGGTACAGCTCCCCGCCGCTGCCACAGGCAGGCGCAATTTCTTCAGGCTCTGGTACAACCCCATTCCCAGAAAGGAAATATGCAGGCCGGATATGGCCAGTATATGAGATATGCCGCCTTTCTGGTAGAGTTTCTTTACTTCCTCCGGCAGAAATGCCTTATCGCCCAGCAGAATGGCCTGCATTATGCCGGCGTCTTCTCCGCACACCGCTTCCAGTTTTTCCGCCATATATTCCCTGCAACGCAGCAAAAACTGCCCGTAGCCATTGTATGTGTTTCCCCGTCTGAGAATCACGGCCTGTTTCAATACAAAGAGAGCACCGCGCGCCCTGTAGTATGCCGCAGCATGAAAACCGCCCGGATTCCGTCTGGCCCGGAACGGTTCAGCCTTTCCGGACAGTACCACCCGCTCCCCGCAAAGAGGGACTTGCTCCCCATCGGCGAGGTAACATACAATGCCTTCCGCATATTCCGGATTTCTCATATCGGATTCATTTTTCTGATTGTTTTCTTTGGGAAAGGTTCCGCTGCAGAACGTAACGGAACATAAAGATAAGATTATCTGTCTCTGATGGCTGTCATTTTCCCGCGCTTCCATGCGGGTCACTGTGCCGTATACGGTAACGGGGCCACCGGGGATCACAGGATCATCCCACGGCAGGCAGCCCGTCCGTACCAGCAGAAATAACAGGAGTAACACACCAAGACAGCATTTACACAATGTATACCGCCTCAAACAAACCTCCTTTACAGCTATTTCATTCAATCAGTTCCAGATTCCTCTCAAAGATCGTGGAAAAGGGAATCCGTTCCCGGAAAGTCCCTTCCGTATCTCCATTGATGGAAATCTGTACTTTATTTACATTGGACAATTCCACAAGAGAATTGGTAATGGAATAGATTGTCACTTCCGAAGTGGCATTGGTCATGGGCGTCAGAAAACTTTCATTTAAGTTCACATAACAAATCCCGTCTTTGACCGTCACATTGTTTACTTTTGTTTCCGGATTGACGGTGGGAAAAATCTCGTCGTTGTTGGGGCCCTTGATCAGCTCCTCCACCACCAGCTTCTCCATGGAAATATTGGTATTATATACCACCGAACGGCTGGCCTCCACCAGCTTTGTACCGCTTTTATCCGTGAAGTACAATGTCAGCCGTGCTTTTTCATAGGTGTTGATCTCATCCCCCGCATTGTCGATAAACATGGATGCCTCCATAATACCGATGGGATTACCTGACCGATCCGTCAGCGGATCATTTCGTACCTTCATTGAAACATATTCAATGCCATTTAGCTGGGTAATCGTACGGACCAGAGCTGCTCTGGTCAACACCTCCGCCGTGGGGTTCAGATTGCGGTATCCCTCATCCACTGTCAGAATCACCTGTTCCTCGTCCCGCTCCACGCTCACGATGGTAAAGGAACTGCTGATCGTCGCTTTATAATCCGCATCATCCGGCGCCATGGCCAGAATCTCCAGAAGTTCCCGGATCTGGTCATCCGTTTCCTGTTTCTGCATTTTGTAAGGTTCACTGTCGATTCCTGTTTCTTCTTTATTCAGATAATACACATCTACGGTCCGGGTCCTGTCCATCTCACTGGTCTTTCCACAGCCAAACAGCCCCAGCGTCCAGATAACCAGCAGCAGAATTCGGCCTGTTTTTTTCATTGTCTGCCACCTCCTTATACCGGATGGATCAGAGGAATCTTTACAATAAACGTTGTCCCCTGCTCTTCTTCGCTGATGACCCGGATCGAACCCCGATGCATCAGTATGGCGCTTCTTGTAATGGCAAGCCCCAGTCCTGATCCGCCGATCTCACGGGAATGGGATTTGTCCACACGATAAAACCGTTCATAAATATGCTCCAGCTCTTCCTGGGGGATGCCGATACCCGAATCGGATACTTCCACCGTGAAAAACTGATGGTCCGCATCCAGAATCACCCGTACCCATCCCCCCGGAACATTATATTTGATGGCATTCTCCACCAGATTGGACAACGCCAGCGTCAGTTTCACTTCATCCACTTCCGCCGTCACCGGCCGTATACTCTCAAAGATCACTTCCACATTACGGGTACGGGCGATGGGACGCAGTCGCTTTAAAATCAATTCCAGCAATTCATTGATATCCATGGAAACAATATTGATATCCGCCGCTTTTTTGTCCATCTTGACAAGAGAAAGCAGGTCGCTGATAATTTTATTTTCCCGCTCAATCTCGTTGGCAATATCCGTCATAAATTCCTTATACAGTTCTGCCGGCACTTCCTCCTGGGCCATCAGGGAATCCGCCAGTACCTTCATAGACGTAAGCGGTGTTTTCAGTTCATGGCTCACGTTGGACACAAACTCCTGCCGGGAGTCATCCAATACTTTCATCCTGCCCAATAACTGGTTAAACGCATCTACAATATGCTCCGTCTCAACATAATCATTGACGGAAATCTCCTCGTCCGTAAAACCTGCTTTTACTTCATTGATGGCCTGCGTCACGCGCTCAAAGGGCGCAGTCAGGAGATTGGACAGGACCAGGGCAATGGCCACTATGAAAACCAGGGCAATCAACTCCACAATCATGGCCCGCCTGTTCAGTATATCCAGCGTCGCCATAATGGTACTGGTAGAAACACTGGACAGAATCACCCCTTCTGCCAGGCTTTCCTTTGTGTCGCTCTCCGTCTCCGCCTGGATACCGGAAGTGGTACTCACAACCGTATTGACAATGGGTGTGGTGATTTCTATATATCCGTTCTTACTGTCATAATTGGTGGAAGCGCTTCCCTTGAAGCATCGGATCACTTCCTCGGAAATCACAGTTCTTCCCTCACTGATACCATATGTATCTTTAATCACCTTAAAATTCTGGTCGATAATCAGGACCCGGCCATCGTAAAGATTGGAAAGCTGATCCAGTTCCGTATTGACCACCTCCGACGAAGTATCCAGAAGATACCCGTAAATAATCAGGTGATTGGCCAGAATCTTAAACTGGTTCTGCACATCCGCAATCCGCACGTTCACCGCCCGGTCCTCATAACTCTGCAAAATGGCATAGCGCATCCCCACGCTGGGGATAACGCCTGCCAGCAGAATGATCACAAAAAGACGAGCCTTCAGACTTTTCAGAATTTTCACTTTTCCAGAAAGCTGTTTGTATTTTTCGAACATCCGGTCAAAGCTCCGTTAGTGTTTAAAATAATACCCCACGCCCCATTTGGTATGCACATAACCGGGATCGCTGGGATTTTCCTCAATCTTCTCCCGCAGACGCCGGATATGAACATCCACAGTACGGACATCCCCCGGATAATCTGCGCCCCAAACAAGTTTCAAAAGGCTCTCCCGGCTGTATACCTTGCCCGGATGCAGTACCAGCAGCTCCAACACTTCAAATTCCCTGGCAGTTAAATTGATCTCTTTTCCTGCAATGGTCACCCTTCTGTTGTCGCGTTCAATCTTCATATCGCCCGCTTCCAGAACACCGTTTTCCGCCGCCTCTGTTTTCTTATGGGATGTGGTCCGGCGTATAATCGCCTTGATCCGCGCCTTAACCTCCAGTATGTTAAAGGGTTTTGTAATATAGTCGTCCGCACCATACTCCAGACCCAGTATCTTGTCCATATCCTCGCCCTTTGCCGTCAGCATCACAATGGGTACTGTGGAAAACTCCCGAATCTGCTGGCATACTTCCAGCCCTGTCAGCTTTGGCAGCATAATGTCCAGCAGAATAATATCATATGTATCCGTCCTTGCCTTTTCCAGCGCTTCTTCTCCGTCGTATGCGCAATCCACTTCCATACCGTCCTGCTCCAGGCTGAAACGGATTCCTTTTACAATCAGCTTTTCATCGTCTACTACCAACACCCTGTACGCCATCTGTCCTACTCCCGATTCACTGTAATCTGATCTTTTATTTTATCATAGCCGCTCTGTTTAATACCGGCTACTTTCATAATATCCTCTTTTTTCTCAAAACTTCCCTGTCCATTGCGATATTCCACAATCGCTTTTGCCTTTGTCTCACCGATTCCCGGTAATGTGCAGAGTTCTGCCTCGGAAGCCACATTGATGTCCACCAGCCCAGGGCCAGAACCATCCAGTCCCGCAGCCCCGGCATCGCCCGGATAATCCAGTCCGGCATTTTCATCCATACCATGTCCGCCCATACTGGTCCCGCCACGGGCTTCCTCGGCTTCCTGCAACGTGGGAATCCATATCCGCAGTCCGTCCGCCACAGGCTTTGCCTGATTCACATAGTCCTCACAGGCACCTTCCGCAAAACCGCCGGCTTTATCGATCACAGCAAACACACGGGCATCCGTTTCCATCCGGTAAACGCCAGGTTCCTTAACCGCACCGCAGATATAGACATAACATTCCTGCTGCCCGGGCAAAGTGAACGTCCCTGCTTCCCCGTTCCGGGAAACCTCCTCGGATCCGGTGAAAGCATCCTGCTTTGTATCTCCGGTCATCCCATATGCATCTTCGCCGTTCCTGCACCCGGCCTGTACGTCCCCTTCTGCTTCCTCCTCTGCGGGCAGAAGAAATTCTTCCGGCATATCCGGTTCTCTTCTGGCACAGCCGCATAAAGCCACCGCCGTCCAGAAAAAACCAATGAAAACTACCCGTATTCTGATTCTTTTATTCATATATACGCTCCTTCTCCAATGCAGAGGGAGCCTTTATCACTGACAGTTTCTATTGTATAAAAAAAGCCCCGCAAATGCAAGGGCAAGTTTCGTATGCATACAAATTGCACAAAAAGCACTGGCAGGCATGTACGGAGCCCACAATGCATGTGTACTCCTTGATTGTATATGTGTTGTGAAATCCCGGCTCAGTCCCATTTAAACAGAATCACACCGACGATTGCCACCGCCATACCGACTACCTTACGCATGACAAGAGGTTCTCTTTCCACCCCAAACGCGCCAAACAATTCAATCAGATAGGCAATGAATAACTGGGCAATCACAATCAACATGGCGGCTTTGGCAGGGCCCAGCAGATCCATGCTTTTAATGACCGTATACGTAATAAACGCACCGATGGCCCCGCCCAGCAGCATATATTTTGGTTTTACCTGGAATACGGTCATCAGGGAACTTCTGTCCGTACAGGCCCAGGCGGCCAGGCAAACCAGTAATGCGGTAAACTGTACGAACGCACTGGCAATCCAGATACTCGACGCTTTTGTAACCTGTGTGTTAAACACGCCCTGTACGCTCATCAATGCGCCGGAAATCAGCGCTATGATCCATCCTGACATATGAACAATCCCCTTTTTCGTGATTTCCTGTTATTTATTTCCCATCAGGGATATTTCTATACATCCATTCTGTGGCAAGGGGAAAAACTTTTTATTTCAGCCGTTTAAATTTCCGGCTCCGTTTTTTCAGGACAGCTTTGCGAATCCAGCCCGGCCCCTGCAGCGGCAATGGAGTTTTTCGACCGATCAGGAAAAATCCAACTTTCCCCACCAGCACAATCATCAGCAGCTCTCCCGCCAGCAGCGCCCCGTACAGATGGATTCGAAACAGCAAACCTTTCGCCACCGGGATAAACTGATCCATTCCCACAGCAAACCGGATGGCAAAGCTCATCACCTGACAGTCCAGATGGGTCAGCATGACAATCAAAGAATTGCTTCCCAGGAAACCCAGCAGCCAGAATGGCCTGCAATGCCTGCACAGCAAAATCAGCCCAAGGGATGCACTAAAAGCTCCCAGATAATAGAGCAACACATCATGAAACACCAGAAAATGCATATCCACTCTGCCGTTGGCAAAGGCAATCAACAAGTTGAGCAGCAGGCAAAGGACACCCACCAACACCTCCAGCGAAGCCTTCAGCCACAACTTTCTCAGCAGGAAATAGGTTCCGTATCCCATCAGCAGAAAGACCAGCGCCGGAAACACCCGCAGCAGTGCCATCAGAAGATTCCCCAGCCAGGTAGAAAAAGGCCCCCTTTCCATGTCAATATACACCTGTATCAGTTTCATGCCCACTGACGGCACCCAGGAAGCTACGGAAGCGAACAGCACGATTACCCACACAGGCCAGTTTCGGATAATCCCATACAAACACATCTCTCCCAGAAAAATAGCCGGAAGGAACCAGAGAACAGAAATGCCAAACAGAGACACCGCCTGCAAAATGGCGGAATTGATGAACGCCTGGTCGATCACCTCCGGATGAGCATAGAGATAATAATAATCCACAGCAATATAAATCAGACTGAACCAAAAATACGGCAGCATCATCCCGCAAAACCGTTTCCGCATATATACGCCAAAGGGTTCCTGATCGGAATTTTTATGGGCGAATAAAATGCCGGAAACAATAAAAAACAGCGGCATGTGAAAAGAAGTCAGCCATGTCAGTACCGGTTCCGACACATAGGTGGAATGGCCGATAACCACAAGAATAATCCCGATTCCCTTTACCGTGTCAATAGAATCCAAATGTTTATGGTCTTTCATCTTTTTCTCCCCTACAGATAATTTTGCAGCACAAACTGAATCTCTGTCCTGCCCCGGAACGTGTTCAGTTCCGGATAATAGGCCACACTCAGTTTCTTTTTCTCCCGCCAGCGTGCCAACAGCTCCTCCTGATCACCGAAATACACCAGTTCATATTGCATCTGATACTCATCCCGTATGGTATACCGCCCCACTCTGCCGCTTTTTCCCAATAGCCTGCTGCTGATCAGTTCCACATCCTTCTGTGCGAACAACGGCTTCCGGTTTCCGTTCCCTAAGGGTTCCAGCAATGAAAACTGATTCAGCAGTTCGTGGCTGACATAGTGGAATGGCATCTGTATATCAATATGCACTTTTTCCACAAAGTCTTCCGGCTCCAGAGTACATTCCTGTTCAATGCGTTCCATAAACGGCCGGACATGTTCCGCGGGCAATGAAAGGCCGGCGGCCATTTTATGTCCACCGTATTTTATAAACAAGTCTTTGCATTTACTCATTTCTTCATACATGGAATAGGCTTCTATAGAACGGCCCGAACCTTTTACGCCTTCTTCTCCACTGGTCAGTACGAAAACAGGTTTTCCGTATTTTTCCCGTATCCGCCCGGCAATAATACCTGCGAGGCTTTCATGGCAGTGGGGAAGATACAAGACCAGCACCTTGCGCGTATTCAGCCCTTCCCGCTCAATCAATGCCTGGGCCTCCTCCACACCCTGTTGTGTCATCTCTTTCCGGTTTTCATTCAGATGTTTCAAATCCATGGCAATGGGCAGCGCCTCTTCTCTGGTTCTGGCGGTAAGCAGCGCCAGCGCACGTCTGGCCGTATCCAGCCTGCCAGTAGCGTTCAGACAGGGCCCCAGTACAAAGCCGATATGATATGCGCTCAATTCCTTCCCGCCCAGTTCACAGACTTCCAGCAGGGCACCCAGTCCCGGATTTTCTGTCCTTCTGATTTTTTCCAGCCCGTATTTTACCAGAATCCGGTTTTCGTCCACCAGCTCCATGACATCTCCCACCGTCGCAAAAGCTGCCATTTCCAGAAATTCATCCAGTGCGGCCCGGCCTCCAATCCCTGTGGCCTCATACAGAGCCTGCATCAGCTTCATGGCAACAACTGCGCCGCAGATACCGGAAAAAGGATAGCCGCAGCCAGGCTGTTTGGGATCTATCACCGCTGCCGCAGGCGGAAGATGATACATCCGCTCACCGCCTGTTTCTTCATAAGGTACTTCATGGTGATCTGTGATCAGCACCGTCATGCCCAGTTCATTGGCATACTGCACCTGCTTTGCCGCGGCAATTCCATTGTCACAGGTGAGAATCGTATCCCGCCCCTCTTCATATGCCTGCCGGATCAATCCGTCATTCAGCCCATAGCCATCCTGTATCCTGTGAGGAATCACCGTGTCCACCTTCGCTCCTGTCCTGGTAAGACCTGCATAGAGGATATGAGTTGACATAATACCATCTATATCATAATCCCCAATAATGCGGATCGTCTTTCCCTCCGCAATTTTCCGCACAAGTATTTCCGCCCCTTCCCTGATGCCCTTCATCAGAGCCGGATCATACAGATCCTCCAGGGAACCGTGCAGATATTTGTCCACCGCTTCCTCTCCCACAATATCCCGGTTCCGGATAAGCCTGGCCACCACCGGATCAATGGAAAACTTCTTTCCCAATTCTTCAAAGTCCGCCCGTTTTGCCGCAACATACCATTTTTCCTGTTTCATATGTACCCACTTTCTCTGATCTCTTCCTGTCCCAACACGCGCACCGCTGCGCATCCCTTTTGTTTCATAGGTCGCACTTACCTGTGAAATGAAAAAGGAGCCCTCCCCGACCAGGGAGGGCTTTTGCCTGTTTTCTGTTATTTTCCAGACACTTTTTGTTTTTTCCCGTTACCGGATTTCTGATTTTGTTCCTGCTTTCCCACAAGTTTCGTCCGCATGACATACCAGAAGGCCCCAGCCAGGCAAATGGAAGAATATGTGCCGCAGAGAATACCTACCATCAGCGGCAGCGCAAACTCACGGATAGATGTCACACCCATAATATACAGTGCGCCTACCATGAAGAAAGTCGTCAGGGAAGTAAAAATACTTCTGGAAAGCGTCTGGGTAATACTGGTATTGACAATGTCTGGCAGTCCTTCCCGCTTCTTTGTACCGTTTAAATTTTCCCGGATACGGTCAAAAATCACGATGGTGGCATTGATGGAATATCCCACGATGGTCAGCATACAGGCAATAAAGGTACTGCCCACGGAAACTCTGGCCACAGCGTAAAATGCCAGTACAACAAGTACATCATGGACCAGGGCAGTCACGGCGCTTGCCGCAAAACGGATATCTTTAAACCGGAACCAAATATATAACAGCATACAGCCTGTGGCAATCACCACTGCGATGACAGCATCGTTGCGCATTTCCGAGCTGATGGTCGAGCTGATGGTTTCCGCCGTAATCTTTTCCGTATCCACGCCAAAGTTTTCTGCCATCTTTGCATTCAGCGTTTCTCTCTCCTCTACGGAAAGGGTCCTGGTCTTAATAATCACCTCGTTGCTGCCGCTGACCTTCTGCGCCTGTACATTGCCGTCTCCTGTAATCGCCTCAATCACAGGAACGACTGTGCTGTCAAGTTCTTCAATGGTCATATCTTCATTGAACGTAATATTGGTGGATGTACCGCCTTTAAATTCCAGACTGTAGTTCAGCGCATCCCCCGTGGAGGACTGGTTGACGCCCATACATACGAATCCACCTGCAATCACAAGCAGGGAAACCGCAAAAAACACTGCTTTCTTTGAAAGGAAATTCCATGTCTTCCGCTCTTTTCCCACCCCGTAAAATTTCACATCTTTCAGGCCCAGCGCAAACAGTGCGTTCAGGATCAGACGTGTCACAAACAACGCCGTAAACATGGATACGATAATACCCAGTGCCAGCGTCTGGGCAAAGCCCCGCACACTGCCGCTTCCTTTTACGCCCAGTACCAACGCGGCTATCAGCGTCGTCACATTGCCGTCAATGATGGCGGACAAAGCTTTCTGAAAACCGATTTTCATGGACGACTGTACTGTTTTGCCGGTAGCCAGTTCCTCACGGATCCTGGCAAAAATAATCACATTGGCATCCACCGCCATACCGATGGAAAGGATGATACCTGCAATACCGGGCAAGGTTAATGTAATCTCAAACGCGTTCAGCAGCACAACAATCAGGCCCACATAAATTCCAAGAGCCAGCGATGCCGCAAAACCCGGAACCAGATAGACAATGAGCATAAACAATACCACCAGGCCCATACCCACTGCGCCGGCCACCAGGCTTGTACGGATTGCTTCCGACCCCAGCTGTGCCCCTACCACGTTGGAACGCAGTTCTTCCAGTTCCAGTTTCAGGCCACCGATACGAATGGTGGAAGCCAGGCGTTCTGCCTCTTCGAAACTGCCCATACCGGTTATAACAGCAACACCGTCAGTAATCTCTTCGTTTACGGAAGGCATGCTGACAATCATTCCGTCATACATAATAAAAATCACATCATGATTGGGCGCGGCAAGCGCGGTAGCCACCGCAAATTTGGTCGCCCCCTCTTCCGTCAGGGTAAGCTGTACCACATACTGGTTGTTCCCCATCTTGTCCTGCTGTGTGCCGGCCTGTGCGTCCGCTACATCTTCGCCGGTCAGCACCTCGGCGCCATCGGAGGCCATGAAATAAAGAGAACCTGGTTTTCCCAATTCTTCCAATACCGCATTGGCATCAGACACCCCCGGAATTTCGATATTGATACGGTCGGATCCCTCCTGATATACCTGCGCTTCCGTACTGTATGCTTCCACACGGCGCTGCAGCTTATAAATCGTATCATTCATATCGCTTTCGGAAGGATCTTCTTCTCCCACTACCTGATAGGTAATGCTCACACCGCCGGCCAGATCCAGACCCTGCCTGATATTCCGGGCGGCGCCCGTTTTCTCTGCCCCGATACCAAATACCGCCGTATAGGATAAACATCCCAATACAAGTACCGTAACGAGCAAAGTAACGATTGCTCTGTTCTTTTTCATCTTGTTTTCTCCTTTTTCATCGGTGAAGCCGCTTCTGCCAGCGCCGCTTTCATCATAATGGCGCATTCCACCCGTTTTCTCTGCAATTCGCAGCCAATGCCATAGGCGTCAAATATCGTTTTATGGAAATTCCATGAATTTGCCGCACAGCCGCCGCTGCAGTAAAATTTTGCAAAACAATCCTGACAGGTTTCTTTTGCATACACATGACAACTTTTGAAGGTATCCCTGATGTCGGTACGGGTAATCCCCTCTTCCACATTGCCCATCAGGAACTGTTCCTGTCCCACAAACTGATGGCAGGGATAAAAATCCCCCCATGGCGTAACCGCCAGATATTCACAGCCCGAACCACAGCCCGAAAGCCGTTTGGCCACGCAGGGGCCGCCTTCCAGGTCAATCATAAAGTGGAAAAAGTTTACGCCTTTCCCCGCTTTCTCCCGCTCTAAAAGTGCCACTGCCAGCCTGTCATATTCTTCCAGAATACCGGGCACATCCTCCTGCCGGATGGCATACGCCTCCGAATCCTGAGCCACCACCGGTTCCACGGAAATCTGCTCAAATCCCAGATCCGCCAAATGCAGTACATCTTTCGAAAAATCCAGATTATATCTGGTAAATGTGCCCCTGACATAATAGTTTTTCTGTTCTCTGCTCTCTGCCAGTTTCACAAACCGGGGGATGATCCTGTCATAACTTCCCTGGCCGCCGCGAAAAGGCCGCATTCTGTCGTGTACTTCCCTGCGCCCGTCAATGCTCAACACCACATTGCTCATCTCACGGTTTAAAAAGTCCTGCACTTCATCATCTAACAGAATGCCATTGGTCGTCAGCGTAAACCGAAACTTCTTATGATATGGCTCTTCCAGGCTTCTTCCATATGCCACCAGGTCCTTTACTACCTGCCAGTTCAGGAGAGGTTCTCCGCCAAAAAAATCCACTTCCAGGTTCACTCTGTTTGCGGAATTTTTCACCAGAAAATCAAGGGCTGCCTTTCCTGTCTCAAAACTCATCAAAGCCCGCCTGCCGTGGTACTCCCCTTCTTCGGCAAAACAGTACGCACAGGCCAGATTGCAGTCGTGGGCTATATGCAGACACATCGCCTTTACCACAGTCTCCCGCTTCTGCAAAGTATCCGCGTAGGCTGCATAGGGATCTTCCGAAAACAGCATCCCTGCTTCTTTCAGTTCCAGTATTTCCCCTACAGCCTCCCTGCATACCCCTTCCGGATAGGTGGTCGCTTCCACTGCGAGCCGGACAATCTTCTCCGCTTCTGACACATCCTCTGCAAGCGCCCTCTCCACAACAGAAACCAACTCATAAACCACTCCATCCACCACATGGACCGAGCCGCTGTTTACATCCAGAACAATCGAGAAACCATTGTTTTGATATCTGTGAATCACGTATTCTTTCCTTTCTCTATCCTGATCCGCCCAAAAACGAACCGGAAACCAAACATCTTCCTCATGTGCTTCCCGGCATTCCTCATACAGGAAACACATTTTCCTGTAATACAACGTAATATAAGCAGCGACACAAATCGCTGCTTACCCGTTCCTTATCATACCCATCGCCTGGCCGGCCTTATCTGCCTGCCTTCTCACAACTCTGGTTTCCTACCGTACAGGATGTCTTGCAGGCCGACTGACAGGATGTCTGACACTCTCCGCATCCGCCCTTTTTCATGGATTCCTGCAGATTCCCTGTGTTCAATGTCTTAATGTGCTTCATCTTCTATCCTCCTTACAATCCCGTATACTCTGCCGGGAACTGTATTCTGTGCAAGAGTATACCATAGTTGCTGAAAAAGGTCAATCTTTTTGTGGGGTTTCTGTCCTTCGTCCGTTACGCAGCCGCGCTCTGTCTCATCCAAGCATCCCGCCCAGCATCCCGCCGCCTGCACAGATAAAAAATACCGTAACCAGGTTGCCGGAAATCCCCGCCGCGCCATGGTCCAGGGCCAGAGATACACAGAGCAGAACCGTAAAATATAAAACCCCTGCCAGAAGTCCCCACAGAAACTTCCGATTCCCCATCTTTTTCCCGGAAATAAATCCGGCAAACAGTGAGGCCGCTATGTAAATCAGAATAATCGCAATGGAAACCGTCTTTTCCGCCAGATGGAACCGATAGAGGAACAGCGCCAGAAACAGCAACAGACCCACGGTCAGAATATAGGAAAAAAGCAGACATTTCAGATAAAATATGACATAGGAATTATTTTTTGGCGAAGCCTTCATTGTCACACCTCCCGTTACATAATATATATGCGTAAGGATTCCCGAACTTGACAACAGGCTGTATCTTATTATATGATAACTCTAAAAATTATTTCACATTTTCTGGGAGGTTATGTAATTGGATACGGGTAGTATCACAGGATTTATCATCCTGTTTCTGTTACTTTTACTTTCCGCCTTTTTCTCTTCGGCGGAAACGGCGCTGACTACGGTGAACAGAGTGCGCATCCGCACTCTGACAGAAGAAGGCAATCAACGGGCTGTCATAGTCCAGGGAATTCTGGATCACTACAGCAAAATGCTCAGTACGATCCTGGTAGGCAACAACATCGTCAATATCTCCGCTTCTTCTCTGGCGACCACCCTGGCTCTCCATATCTGGGGCAGTTATGCGGTCAGCCTTATGACCGGCGCACTGACGCTGGCCGTTCTTATCTTCGGAGAAATCACTCCCAAAACCTGGGCCATGTACAACTCCGAAAAAATCTCCCTTGCCTATGCCAAGGTCATCCGTCTGCTGATGCTGCTCTTTACCCCGATCATTATTGTCATCGACAAACTGGCGGGCGGTATCATGCTTCTGTTCCATATTCATACGGCAGAAAAAACATCGGCCATGACAGAACGGGATCTGAAAACCTATGTGGATGTCAGCCATGAAGACGGCGCCATAGAAACAGAAGAACGGGAAATGATTTACAATGTGTTTGATTTCAGTGATTCTGATGCCAAAGACATTATGATTCCGAAAATTGATGTAACAATGGTGGATATGGAAGCCTCCTACAACGAACTGCTGGCACTGTTCCGGGAATCCATGTATACCAGAATTCCCGTTTACGAGAACGATACGGACAATGTAAAGGGCTTCGTGAATATCAAAGACTTTCTGTTCGTACCCAATAAGAAGAATTTCAAAGTACAGGATATCCTCCGGGAAGCCTATTATACCTATGAATATAAGAAAACTGCCGACCTGATGATGGAGATGCGGAGCGCCGCCATGAACGTGGCCTTTGTTCTCAATGAATATGGCGCCTGTGTCGGTATGATCACACTGGAGGACCTGCTGGAAGAAATCGTGGGTGAAATACGGGACGAGTACGATGAAGATGAAGAAGAGTTGATTCAGGATATGGGCAACCGGCAGTATCTGGTGGAAGGCAGTATGAAACTGGACGATGTGAACAGCGCACTGGATATAAACCTTATTTCCGAAGATTATGATTCCATCGGCGGCATCCTGATCGGTATGCTGGATCGTCTGCCCACCCAGGGAGAAAGCGTTATCACACCGGACGGTATGATACTCGTAGCCCAGGTGATCAACCAGAACCGGATTGAAAAAGTGCTGCTCACACTGCCGGAATCTGTCTTTGATGACACAGCGCAAAGGCCACAAGACGCCGCCGGTACACAGACAAATGATACCACGCCGCAGCTCCCGGAGGCATGTACCCCTGTCCTGTCACCGGGCCGTCCCGCCGATCTGTCCTGCCTGCCTGAAAAAGAAGTCCGTTGTTATGATCTGCTGGAATTGCTGCAGATTCCCTATGAGCAGGTGCACCACGAACCGCTGGCCACCATTGAAGCCTGCGAAGACATTGACAAACTGCTGGGAGTTAAAATCTGTAAAAATCTCTTTCTCTGCAACCGGCAGCAGACAACGTTCTACCTGCTTCTCATGCCGGGAGAAAAAAAATTTGTGACAAAAGACCTGTCCGCCCAACTGGGCGTGGCACGGCTCTCCTTTGGTTCCGGGGATATGATGGAAGAACTGCTGGATGTTACGCCGGGATCTGTCACCATTATGGGACTGATGAATGACCATGAGGGAAAGGTCACACTGCTGATAGACAAAGAAGTGCTGGAACAGGAATATTTCGCCTGTCATCCCTGTATCAATACGGCCAGCCTGAAATTTAAAACCGCCGATCTGCAGGAAAAACTGATTCCTGCATTGAAACACACGCCTGTTATGGTAACGCTGTAACAGGCGTGTTTCTCTTTTTACTTCTCTGTGGTGCCTGCGCAATGGGGATTGTTTTTCATCTTCAAATATCTTCAAATGCCAGATATGCACCTTTCATGGGGCTGACCGCATGCTCCGCAAACAGCCGTAACGCACCCTTTTTGTAACGCATCTCTTTTGGCTTCCAGTTCTTTCTGCGGCTTTCCAGAACCGTTTCGATTTCTTCCGGTGATTTCCTCTCTCCATGGATACCCACAATATTCAGCTTCCGCTCCTGTATGTCAATTTCAATTAAATCTCCCTCTTCCACCAGGGCAATGGGTCCCCCGTCCGCTGCTTCCGGACTGCAGTGCCCGATCACCGGGCCCGTGGAAGCACCGGAAAACCGTCCGTCCGTAATCAACGCAATACTGCGCCCCAGTTCTTTATCACTGCTGATGGCCTCTGATGTATAAAACATTTCCGGCATACCGCTTCCCTTAGGGCCCTCATAACGGATAAAGACAGCGTCCCCTTTTTCCACTTTATGCTGCAATACCGCATCCAGACATGCTTCCTCACTGTCAAAGGGTCTGGCCCGCAGGACGGCGCGGAACATTTCTTTCGGGCAGGCGGTATGCTTGATCACTGCGCCTTCCGGCGCCAGATTCCCCCGCAGAATGGCAATGCTGCCATCTGTCCCGATGGCCTTATCACGAGGCCGGATTATATCCTCTTTTGTCAGAGAACACCCGTACCGTTTGTTGAATTCTTCCAGCCATTTCTGACAGCGGTCATAAAAACCGTTTTCTCTGAGGGTATCCAGATTCTCTCCCAGGGTTTTACCGGTTACCGTCATGACATCCAGATGCAGGCAATCCCGTATTTCTTCCATGATTGCAGGAACCCCGCCTGCATAATAGAAACACTCTGCGGGCCAGCGGCCTGCCGGACGCACATCCAGAAGATATCTGGCCCCCCGGTGCAGCCTGTCAAAGGTATCGCCTGTAATTTCAATACCCAGTTCATGGGCAATGGCCGGTATGTGCAACAGACAGTTGGTACTGCCGGAAACAGCCGCATGCACCAGTATGGCATTTTCAAAACTGTCCGTTGTCAGCAGATCGCTGGGACGCATATGGTCCGTCCATGCCAGTTTTACAGATTGCCTTCCGGCTTCTCTTGCGAAAGTCAGCAAATCCGGACTGGTGGCAGGCATCAATGCGCTGCCCGGCAGCGCCAGCCCAAGAGCTTCCGCCATAATCTGCATGGTGGAGGCCGTACCGATAAAGGAACATGCGCCGCAACTGGGACATGCATTTTGTTTTGCCCAGTTCAGTTTTGCCTCGTCGATCTCACCTCTCTGGTATTTTGCGCTGTACATGCCAAGCTGTTCCAGCGTCAGCATATCAGGGCCTGCGTTCATGGTTCCCCCCGGCACTACGATGGCCGGTATATTTACCCGGCACAGCCCCATCAGATTGCCCGGCAGCCCTTTATCACAGCTCGACAGGTACACACCCCCGTCAAAGGGCGTGGCATTGGCATGGATTTCTATCATATTGGAAATCATTTCCCGGCTGACCAGGCTGAAATTGATACCGTCTGTCCCCTGACTCTCCCCATCGCATATATCCGTACAGAAATATCTGGCGCCGAATCCTCCGGCCTCCTCAATTCCCTTTTTTACTTCTTCTACCAGCAGATTCAAATGTCCGCTCCCCGGATGGCTGTCTCCGTAAGTACTCTCGATCAATACCTGCGGTTTCTCCAGATCCTCCGGTTTCCAGCCTGTACCAATACGCAGCGGATCCAGTTCCGGCGCCACTTTACGCATTTCCTGACTTTTTAATTTGCCCATACTACACCTGTCCTTTCCTATTGCTCTTCTATGCAAAAAACGAAATGATCAATGCCACAACAAACCCCGTTCCGCCCACCAGGGTTTCCATAATTGTCCATGTTTTCAACGTGGTTTTTTCGTCCATACCCACCAGGGACTTTACCAGCCAGAAACCGGAGTCGTTAAAGTGGGAACATACGGTTGCGCCGCCTGCCACTGCGGCTGTGGTGCAGGCCAGATACAGAGGGGAAAGATCCGCAATCCCCGGTATGGACGCAATGATCCCGGCTGCCATGGTCATAGCCACCGTGGCGGATCCCACACAGATGCGCACCAGCGCAGCTACAATAAAAGCCAGAATCACAATGGGCAGAGACATGGTGCTGACCGCATCCCCGATTAAATCACCCATACCGGAATATTGCAGCACATATCTGAGTACACCGCCACAGGCTGTGACAAGCAAAATGAGGCCCGTAGGTTCCAACGATTTGGTCATGACCTTTTCCAGCTCTTCCGTACTGTATCCATGGCCGATGCCCAAAATCAACATGGCTGCCACCGTGGCAATCAGCAGAGCCACAAAAGGCTCACCTAAAAAGGCAAAAACAGGCTGCCAGGAAGCCAGTGCCGGAACCACCCCGGTTACGGAATCCAGGATAATCAGCACCAGGGGAATGAGGATAATCCCCACAATGGCCCAGAAATTGGGCAGTTTGGATTCATCGAAATCTTCCTGATTTGCCACATGTTCAGGTACCGGAAGGCTATATTTGCTGCCACAGATCCCGCCCCAAATGGGTCCTGCCACTACCATGGAAACCACACCACAGAAAATGCCCACCAGAATTACCCAGCCCAGCTCCACATCCAGCATATTGGCTACCAGAATCGGCCCAGGTGTGGGCGGTATAAAGGCATGCCCAACAGCCAGACCCGCCAGAAGCGGAATCACATAAAAGAGCGAGGAGCGCTTCGTCCGCTTTGCCAGAGAAAAGGCCAGCGGAATCAAAATAATCAGACCAGCGTCAAAAAACACCGGCATGGCAATCACAAGCCCGGTAATGCCCAGCGCCCAGGCTGCCTTTTTATCCCCAAACCACTTGACCATCGTAACAGCCAGTGTCTGGGCGCCACCTGATATTTCCAGAATCGCGCCGAACATGGAACCCAGTCCCACCAGCAGCGCTATGCCCTTGAGTGTATTCCCAATGCCGTCGTTCACCGCCGTAACAATGGTTTCCGCAGGCATTCCCGCAATCAGGCCAATAGAAATCGCGCCGATCAGAATGGCGATCATTGCCTGTATTTTAAATTTGATAATGAGTACCAACAAAAGTATCAGACCAATAATCGCGGCAATTACCAGCCTTGTTGGATTTAAAGCAATCTCTGCTGTCATACTGCATATCCTCTCTTTCTCAGTTTATCACGTTCCTTCTTATACATGTCAGTCATCTGATGTATATCCCCTTATCCTCCTTTATTTTTTATTTTTTGTCTGACATCTTATGTTTTCTGAATAAAATATATATTTTTTGAACAATTTTGTCAATACATACGATGTTTTGTTTCTTATTTTCTCTCATTTTAACAAAAAAATGAGGATTTCATACATCGAAATCCTCATTTTTTGTTTATTTTAACCATATATTATTTTTTTATACAAACAGCCTGCGCACTTGTTTCATCTGTAAACCAATGATTCCATGTAACACAGAAACACCCCGTTTGAAAAATGTTCCCACAATCCTGCATACAGCCGTTTAGTCAGTCTTTTCGTTCTCTTTCTGCTCTTTCAACAGCTTTACCAGTGCCTGACGGTTATAAGTCAGATGCATCACCATGGCGCACCTGGCGCCCACCGGATCACGGTCCAGAATCGCATTGACAATCGCCCGATGGGTTTCGATGGTTTCCTGCATCAGCGTCCGATGAGTGAGATTGGCAAAGGTCAGCACCGCCGTATTTATCACCGGTATCAGCCGTTCCACCACTCGGTTCTGGCTGCAACCCGCAATACAGGTATGGAATGCAATGTCTCCGGGAATATGATTTTGCCCCTCCAGATACATCTGCTCTGTTTCATCACAAAGCCGGGCCAGTGTTTCAAGCTGCTCCGGACTGGCGCTCTCTGCCGCAAGGGCGGCAATTTCCGGCTCCAGCATCAGACGCACATCGAAGAGCTCCAGCGCCAGCTTATATTTATCCTGCAAACATGACAGCCCCAGCGGATCGTTTTCCGGCAAAGAGGTGTTGACTACATAGGTGCCGGAACCTCTTCTTACCTCCAGTATCCCCCTGGTCGCCAGGCTCTTCACAGCTTCCCGCACAGTGCTGCGGCTCACCCCGAAAAGTTCTGCCAACCTGTATTCATTGGGAATTTTCTGTCCGATTTCCACCGGTTCCTTTATAATATACTGTAACAGTTCATCTTCCACCTGAACTGCCAGAAGTTGTTTGTCTACTTTTTCATATTGGTACATACCACAATCCGTGCCCAAACGCCTATCTGAATCTGACTTTCATATATGCCTGAATCTCTTCTATACACCGTTCCATACCCAGTTTACTGCTATCCAGGCACAGATCATAATTTCTGGCATCCGTCCACTCTCTTCCGGTATAATGCCAGTAATAATCCCGCCGTTCTTTATCCGTCTTCTGGATAAATTTTTTAATTTCCCGGTCCGGCATACTCAGTTTGCGTCTGGCCTGTTCAATGCAGTAGTCCTCCGGCGCATGAATAAACACACTCAGTACATTGTCATAATCCCTGAGCACATAATCCGCACAGCGTCCGATAATGATACAGGATTCCTCTTCCGCCAGTTCTTTAATCACTTTCGCCTGATAGTTAAACAGATTTTCCATGGAAGTGAACTCTTCACTTTCCGGCGGGATCAACTGTCCCTGATAAATTTTTTTGGTAATCCGCAACAGCGGGCTGTTTTTCAGCTTTTCATCCACGCCTGCAAACAGTCTTTCATGAATACCGCTCTCTTCCGATGCAAGTTTGAGCAGTTCCTTATCATAATAGTGGATTCCCAACTCTTTTGACAACATCTGGCCAATGGTACGCCCACCGCTCCCATATTGTCTTGCAATGGTAATGACAACCTTATCCATGCTACTCCTCCTTAACCCCTCTGTCTTATTCCGCCCTGACTCCTTATTCTCCCAGATATGCCTTTTTAATGGAATCATCCGACATCAGTACATCGGCACGTCCTTCCAGAACAATGCTGCCTGTTTCCAACACATAGGCCCGGTCTGCAATGGAAAGGGCTTTTTTGGCATTCTGCTCCACCAGAAGAACCGTAGTGCCGCTTTTGCTTACCTCTTTGATAATCTCGAAGATCTCATTTACAAAAATGGGCGAAAGCCCCATGGACGGTTCATCCATTAATATAATCCTGGGATGGGACATCAGCGCCCGCCCCATGGCCAGCATCTGCTGCTCACCGCCACTGAGCGTACCCGCCATCTGGTTTTGCCGCTCTTCCAGACGTGGAAAACGCTCATACACCATTTTGAGCGTGGCTTCGATTTCATCCTTGTCTTTTCTTGTATAGGCACCCATCCTGAGATTCTGAAGCACGGAAAGCTGCGCAAAGATACGCCGTCCTTCCGGCACATGCGCCATACCCATGGATACGATTTTATGTCCCGGAACCTTTGTGATATCCTTTCCTTCAAACAGCACGCTTCCTTTTTTGGCAGGAAGAAGCCCTGTGATTGTATGCAGTGTGGTTGTCTTCCCGGCGCCATTGGCGCCGATCAGGGCAATGACTTCCCCTTCATTGACCTCAAAGGAAATTCCTTTCAGAGCCTGGATCATGCCGTAATACACTTCCAGGTCTTTCACTTCCAGCATCGCCATCTATCTTCCTCCTATTCTCCCAGATATGCCGTGATAACCTGTGGATCATTTAACACGGTACCCGTCTCGCCCTGTGCCAGGATCCGTCCGAAATTTAACACAGAAAGCGCCTCACAAATGCCGGACACCAGTTTCATATCATGCTCAATCAGCAAAATCGTCATATCAAACTGGTCCCGGATCAGACGGATGGTATCCATCAGCTCCTTTGTCTCATTGGGATTCATACCTGCCGCAGGCTCATCCAGCAAAAGCAGTTTGGGTTCTGTGGCAAGCGCCCTGGCTATTTCCAGTTTTCTCTGTTTGCCGTAAGGCAGATTGGAAGCCAGATAATCGGCTTCACCGCCCAGGTCAAACACTTCCAGAAGCTCCATGGCCCGCTCATCCATTTCCCGTTCCATCTTCCTCCAGGATGGCAGGCGGAAAATACCTGCCAGAGAAGAATATTTGTAATGATTGTGGAGACCGGCTTTTACATTGTCCAGTACCGACATCCCCTTAAACAGACGGATATTCTGAAAGGTTCTGGCAATTCCTGCTTTATTGATTTCAATCGTTTTCTTTCCTGTAATGTCCTGGCCGTCCAGCCTGATAATGCCCTCTCCCGGCTTGTATACGCCGGTCAGAAGGTTAAATACAGTCGTTTTACCCGCGCCGTTGGGCCCGATCAGGCCATAGAGCTGCCCTTTTTCAATATGAATTTCAAAATCATCCACAGCCCGGAGACCGCCGAATGAAATACACAAATTTTGTACATCTAATAATGCCATACACGACTCCTTCGTCTCATATAAAATCCGTTGTAACACTGTTTGTTATCTGTCAGCCTGTTTTTCCGGATTTCTCCACATGCCAAATAAACGCTTGAGTGAATACCGTTCCCTGAATTCCACCGCCCTGGGGCTCCAGTTAAACAGCATCATGGCAATCAGGACAATGGCATAGATCAGCATACGGTAATCGCTCAGTCCCCGCAGCAATTCCGGCAGCAGTGTCAGCACCACTGCGGATATGACGGAGCCTCTTATATTACCGATGCCTCCCAGTACCACAAATACCAGTATCATAATGGACATATTGTATCCGAAATTTTTCGGGAGAGCTGTCAGGGTGGAAAGGTTATGTCCATACAATACCCCGGCAACTCCCGCTATGGATGCAGACAGGGTAAACGCCATCAGCTTGTATCTGGTCACATGAATGCCAATGGATTCCGCTGCAATGCGATTGTCCCGGATGGCCATAATCGCCCTGCCGTCCCGGGAATGGATCAGATTCAGAACAATAAAAAGCGTCAGCAGGATCAGAAGAATCCCTATGGTAAAGCTGGCGTCATGAGGTGTACCGGTAATCCCCTGCGGTCCATTGATAATCGCTTTTCCTTCCGGCGAAAGCCCCAGAGAGAGAGTATCTTTCATGGAAAAGTGGAAACCCGCCTCGTCTCTGCCAATGTACAGGACATTCATCAGATTTTTAATAATCTCTCCAAAAGCCAGAGTCACAATCGCCAGATAATCACCTTTCAGCCGCAGCACCGGTATCCCGATCAAAATCCCGAACAACGCTGCCACAACAGCGCCAATCACAAGCGCCAAAAAAAACCGCAGACCGGCCGGCATGGCCTCCTTTGTACACATGGAAAAAAAGGAACCGGCGAAAGCGCCCACGCACATAAACCCCGCATGTCCCAGGCTTAATTCTCCCAGGATACCGACTACCAGATTCAGGGATACCGCCAGAATTACATAGATGCACAGTGGAACCAGAAGCCCTTCCATCAGGCTGGATATATGTCCCGACACGCCCAGCAACATAACTACAAGATAGGCAACAATGACAATCGCATATGTAACCAGATTGTTTTTCGTCGTTTTATTTAATTTTTTCATGATCTTCCCTACACTTTCTCCTGAATTTCCTTACCAAGAATCCCGGTAGGTTTTACAAGCAGTACTACAATCAGTACCGCAAATACAATGGCATCCGCCATCTGTGAAGAAATATATGCCTTACCCAGTATTTCAATAATCCCAAGCAGAATACCGCCGATCATAGCGCCGGGTATGGAACCAATGCCACCGAATACGGCGGCCACAAAAGCCTTAATCCCCGGCATCGCCCCTGTATAGGGTGTCAGAGACGGATACGTGGAGCACAAAAGCACACCTGCCACAGCCGCCAGCGCGGACCCAATGGCAAAAGTCAGGGCTATGGTGCCATTTACATTGATTCCCATTAACTGCGCCGCTCCTTTGTCCTCGGATACGGCCAGCATAGCCTGTCCGGCCTTTGTCTTTTTAATAAACAGGGTCAATGTCACCATAATGACGATGCAGGCCGCGATTGTCACAATCGTCTCTCCGGAAATCATCAACTGTCCCTCCGCCAGTGAAACGGCCGGGACGGTTACAACGGAAGTAAAAGATTTGGTATTGGCCCCAAACAAAAGAAGCGCCAGGTTTTGCAAAAGATAGCTGACGCCGATGGCCGTAATCAGCACCGCCAGCGGAGAAGCCGCCATGCGCAGCGGTTTATATGCCACCCGCTCGATGGCCATACCAAGCACAGTGCAGACCACCATGGAAATCATCACTGCCAGAACAGGTGGCAGGCCCATGCCGCTGGCCAGCACAAATACCACATAGCCTCCCACCATGATAACATCGCCATGGGCAAAATTCAGCATTTTGGCAATGCCGTACACCATGGTATATCCCAGTGCGATAATGGCGTACACGCTTCCAAGGCTGATACCGTTGATTAAATAAGATAGTAAACTCATACGTACACCTCTTTATTTTTCATTTACTGCTTTCACGCAGACAGCATACCGTCCGCTCTCACGTACACAAGTATACCATAGAACATAACAGGGAATCAAGTAAAAAGGAGGATCATCCCACAGACCAAAAGCCCGCTTTTGGGAAAACCCTCCTGATATTATATCTTATATCGTGTGCATGCCGACTGCCATTCAGTCACCATCTCTTCCGTACTGATGTAATAAATCACGCAGATTTATTTCGCCTTTTCAGCCAGATAAGCTGCCACATTCGTGCGGTACTCATCAACAGAGTAGTTCAATCCCTGAGGTACGCAGAAATACAGATCCAGTCCTGTAGAAGGATCTTTCACGCTGACATGGCTTCCGATGCATCCCATCAGGTTGCAATTACTCTTGTTGCGGGGCGGTGCAAAGTAATCCTCATCCACAGTCTCAGGCTTGCTTTCTTCCACAACAGGCGTTACTTCTTCCGGTTTGTTCTCAGCTTTTTCTGCCAGATATGCCGCTACGTTTGTACGGTATTCATCAACAGAATAATCCAGATTCTTAGGTACACAGAAATACAGATCCAATCCTGTGGAAGGATCTTTCACACTGATATGGCTGCCGGTGCATCCCATCAGATCGCAGTTGCTCTTATAACGGGGCGGCACAAAATCAGCATCCTTCGCACAAACCACCATGGAAGAAGCCAGCGCCAGTGTCGTTGCAACTGCAGTTACAAGAATTGTTTTAAATACTCTCATATCTGTTACCTCCTTATAACATGTATTAGAACTCTTACAAATACATTATACGCCTCTGTATACCAGGGTGTCAACATTTTCCAGAAGTTGTTTCAAAATACCGGATTGGTCATCGCTCTGACGATCTCCTGTTTTCTCCTGAAAATAACAATAGAAAGCACGCACAGCGGGCTTTCTATTGTTATCCAATCTGTCCATGTTATCTGTCACCGGGCTTTGCTTATGGCCCGGTTCCATCTGCACGGCAGATACATATATTACATTGCAGCATATGCACCATTTGTAATCTTAACAGCTTTGGGCTCTTTGTTCGGTTCGCCGTCAGCGCCCCATGTCATACCCAGACCTGTCAGACCGTCAATGCTGATTTCCGTCATGGATGTTTTCAGCGCATCACAGATATCGGAAGCGCTCATATCCGGTGTTACACCTGCCTGCTCGATAGCAGCTTTAATCGCATAAATGCCATCATAAGCATCCGCCGCAAACTGGTTCGGAATATCACCGTATGCATCCTTGTATGCGGTTACAAATTTCTGTGTCAGCTCATCTTCCGCATCTGCTGCGAAAGGAGTCAGCAGCATAACGCCCTCTGCCAGAGCAGTATCAAAATCTTCCACTGCCAGAATACCGTCCAGACCGTCACAGCCAAAGAAAGTGGGTGCATATCCCATCTTGTCAGCCTGGCCCAGGATAATGGAAGCTTCTGTATAGTAAATCGGCAGGAATACAAGTTCTGCGCCTGCATCTTTTGCTTTCTGGAGCTGTACGGAGAAATCGGTGTTACTGTCTGCGGTAAACGCTTCCGCAGATACAATCTCCAGGCCCTGATTGCCGGCTTCTGCCGCAAATGTCTGATAAATACCGGAAGAATATACGTCGGAGCTATTGTAAATCACCGCTACCTTTGTAGCCAGGCCATGTTCACCGATGTACTGTGCGGATGCAGTTCCCTGGTTCGGGTCAGAGAAACATACACGGAAAGCGTTGTCATACTGAATGCTTTCCACTGCGGAACCTGAAGGGGTCAACTGGAACAGGTTGTCCTCATGTGTCTTTTCCACTACGGCTGTACAGGGGGTACTGGTTACGGTACCAAGCAGCACCTGCATATCCCAGTCTTTCAACGTATTGTAAGCATTTACTGCCTTTTCCGCATCATGCTCATCATCCTGGAAATTGAACTCAATCTGTACACCGTTGATACCGCCTGCAGCATTGATCTCATCCACTGCAAGCTGTGCAGCGTTCTTAACTGCCTGTCCGTAAACGGCTGCCGCACCTGTCACAGGGCCGATTCCGCCAATACGGAATGCGCTGCCTGCTTCACCACTCTCTGCCGCTGCGCCGTCATTTTCAGCCGCACTGTTTTCTGCGCCTTCTGCCGGTGCGTCCGTACCGCCTGCCGGATTGCTGCCGCAACCTGTCAGAGCAGCCGCTACCATAGCCGATGCTACGGCAATGCTCAAAAATCTCTTCATAATCTTCTCCTCCATCTTTTTATTCCTTCAGGCAGAAGCCGGATACAAAATGCATATTCGCAGAACAACTGCCACAAGGGGCTGATACACGGAAAAAGATTCAGTGGATCACCATTGAACCTTTTTCGTTACACGATATAATAAATACTTTTTTCCCATTTGTCAACGTTTTTTTGAATGCATCCGGATAAAAATGTAAAATCCGGCTGCATTTCAATCCACGTTCTGTGTCTGTCACATGGTATCCGGATCCGGTTTCCAAAGGCCGGTTTCCCATAAGATTCCTCTATGCCTGCACAAGGGCACAGGTTTCTTCCGCAATGGCAAGTTCTTCATTGGTGGGGATCACCAACACTTTCACACCACAGCCCGGCGCGGATATAATCAGATCTTCTCCCCGCTTTCGGTTCTGCTCTTCATCCAGGCTTACGCCCAGATAGCCCAGATATGCGCAGATCTTCCTGCGGATCAGGGGACTGTTTTCCCCCAGGCCGGCCGTAAAACAGATGCCGTCCACACCGTTCATAGCCGCTGTATAGGCGCCGATATATTTTGCCACCCGGTAAGCAAATGCCTTCAATGCCCGTTCGCCTTCCGGCTGCCCTGCCTGAAAGGCATCCTCCAAATCCCTGAAATCGGAAGAAAGTCCTCCGGAAAGCCCCAGTACGCCTGACTGACGGTTCAGTATCTCCATGATTTCATCCAGCGTTTTTCCCTCTTTATGGGCGATAAACTCCACGATGGCCGGGTCCATATCACCGGCCCGTGTTCCCATAATCAGTCCCTCCAGGGGAGTCAGTCCCATGGATGTGTCCACCGACTTTCCATATTGAACAGCGGACACACTGGCGCCGTTTCCCAGATGACACACAATCAGCCTGAGCTTTTCAGGTCTCTCTCCCAACACCTTAGCGGCCTGCCTGGACACATATTTATGGCTTGTCCCGTGGAACCCATAGCGTCTGACTCTGTATTTTTCATAGTATGCATAGGGAATTCCATACAGATATGCCTCCATGGGCATGGTCTGATGAAATGCCGTGTCAAACACTGCCGCCATTGGTGTCTCCGGCATCAATTCCATACATGCCCGAATACCGGTGAGATTCGCGGGATTGTGAAGAGGCGCCAGGGAAGCACATTCTTCAATCGCCGAGAGTACCCCATTGTCAATCAGCACAGAGGCGGCAAACTTCTCTCCCCCATGTACAATCCGATGCCCCACTGCATCTATCTCCGAAAGTTCTCTGATCACGCCCGTTCCAGGGGCAGTTAATGCATCCAGCACCATTTTCACAGCCGTTTTATGCTCTGTCATAGGCGCCTTAACCGTCTGCTCTTTGGCTCCTTCTCTCCGATATACAAGCCGGCTCCCCTCGATACCGATCCGTTCACACAGTCCTTTTGCAAGAACCTGTCCATGCACTGAATCAATCAACTGAAACTTGAGGGAAGAGCTGCCGCAGTTGATAACCAAAATCTTCATATCTCTTCCTCCAAAATAAATTTATGATAACTGAGCCTGTACGGCAGTCAAAGCCACTACGCCTACAATATCCTCCCAGGAACACCCTCTGGACAAATCGTTTACCGGTTTTGCAATTCCCTGCAGCATCGGGCCATATGCTTCCGCTTTTCCCAGTCTCTGTACCAGTTTATAACCGATATTGCCACAATCCAGATTGGGGAACACAAGCACATTGGCTTTCCCGGCCACCTCGCTGCCCGGCGCTTTTGATTTGGCAATATGGGGTACAAGAGCGGCATCCGTCTGCAATTCTCCGTCCAGTGTGAGGTGGGAATACTGCTCATGGGCAATTTCGACTGCCCGTACCACTTTATCGACCAATGGATGTTTTGCACTGCCTTTTGTGGAATGGGAAAGCATTGCAATCACCGGCTTTGCACCCACCAGGTTACGGAAGCTCTTCGCACTTGTATCTGCAATGGCAGCCAGTTCTTCTGCGGTGGGATCCTGATTCAATCCGCAGTCCGCAAACAGGAATGTCCCATGATACCCATACTCACAATCCGGTACGTCCACAATGAAAAATGCGGAAACCAGTTTGGTTCCCTCTGCCGTCTTTAAAATCTGCAACGCCGGACGAAGCGTATCAGCCGTGGCATGGCATGCACCGGCCACCATACCGTCCGCATCATTGGCTTTTACCATCATAATACCGAAGGTCAGGTAATCCGAAAGCAGGATTTCCTTTGCCTTTTCGGGGGTCATACCTTTATTTTTTCTCGTTTCATACAGCAGATCCACATAGCTGTCAAGTTTTTCGCTGGTTGCCGGATTTACGATTGTCACACCTGTCAGATCTACTTCCAGCCATCCGGCACCGTCCAGAATCTTCTCTTCATTGCCGATCATAATGATTCTGGCAATGCGTTCCTCCAGAATGTGTGCTGCAGCAATCAGTGTCCTTTTATCATTTGTCTCCGGAAGTACTATGGTTTTCAGATCCTGCCTTGCTTTCTCTTTCATTAAATCAATGTAACTCATCCACCCAATCTCCTTTTCCTTCATACAATATGCAATGAACGGAACTGCTTCTCCTTTCCTGCCGCCCATTATCTTCCTGTAAATTATATCTCATTTTCTGTTTTGCATACAAGATACATTGGGAAAAAAAATTGTGTTTAATTCAGTACATGTTACAATTCACACCCACGCCGGGTTTCGCACCCATTTACAACTATTTCGGTGTGAATTGCAACAACTGATGCACACAAAATGCTACAAAACGCGCATTTTGGCACTGGCTCCGACGCCCTGCAGCAAGTGCATGGCGCGGGTGTGAAAAGTAACCAGTACATGTACTGTATAATATAATACGCTGATTACAAGCCATATTGAAAAATTTGCAAATTGCTTCCTCTTCCCAATCGCTTCAAATATGATATACTAAGCAGGTCAGCAGCCTGTCGGCTGGTGACATTATAATACCCAAAACATAAAATGATAAACGGAGTGTGTTATGAAAGTTACTGGTATTATTGCAGAATACAATCCATTTCACAATGGACACAGATATCACCTGGATCAGGCGCGGGAAGTGACAGGCGCGGATTATTGTATCGTGGTCATGAGTGGGAATTTTACCCAGCGTGGGGAGCCCGCCCTGATGGATAAATATTTCCGGACGCGGATGGCTCTGGAAAACGGGGCGGATCTGGTGCTGGAACTACCGGTTTCATCCGCCTGTGCCAGTGCCTCCGGCTTTGCCGACGGAGCCGTGACGCTGCTGCATCGTCTGGGTGTTGTGGACTTTCTTGTGTTCGGCAGTGAATGCGGCGATGTCTCTCTTTTAAAAGAAGCCGCGTCCATTCTGGCAGCAGAACCTGCCGATTATAAAAAAATGCTGAAAAATCTGCTGCGGGCCGGGCAGTCCTATCCTGCCGCGCGCTCGGCTGCCCTGCTTTCCTATCTGCAGGAAGAAACCGTCAACAGCCGACTGTACCTGGAACATCCCACGAGTATTTCAACATTGCTTTCCTCGCCCAATAATATTCTGGGTATAGAATACTGTAAAAGTCTGTCCGGCTGCAACAGTTCCACAGAGCCTGTGACCATCCGTCGGTCAGGGGGGCAATATCTGGACAGCGATTTGTCCGGGGGCGATAAAAGTTCTGCCCTGGCCATACGCAATGCCTGTCTGCGGGATGGATTCCCTGGAAATATCCGGCCTTATGTGCCGGAGAATGTATATGATCTGATGAAACGGGAATATGGAAAAACGTTTCCGGTAGTTCCGGAAACGCTTTCACAGATGCTGCACTATAAACTGCTGACGGAGGCCGAAAATGGATTTTCCGGTTATCTGGATATTACGCCTGACCTTTCAGACCGTATCCGGAAATATATACCGGAATATCAGGGATTTACTTCTTTTTGCCAACTCCTTAAATCAAAGGATATGACTTATACAAGAATCAGCCGTTGTCTGCTTCATATCCTGCTGCAGATTCCCGCGGATACACCTGTTGCTGCCTCCTATGCAAAAATACTGGGATTTCGGACAGATGCCACGCCGCTGCTCACCGCCATCAAGGCAAATACCGCTGTCCCGCTGATTTCCAAACTGGCCGATGCTGACAGGCTGCTGGACGAAGCGGCACTTGAGCAGTTAAAAAAAGATGTTCTGTCCACCCGCATCTACCACGCCCTTGTTTTACAGGCCTGTGGGACAAGGCTGCCGGATGAAACCCGGACACCCATTGTCCGGATATAGGGCTTCCCAATGCGCCGGAAAGCGATCCTTCAAATTTAGATAATAATGCAGACCATACCGCCGTTGGAATCATTGACAATCTTTTGCATTGTTTCCTGAAGTTTTACCTGGCTTTCGTCACCAATCATGGCAATCTTGCCTGATATGCCGTCATTGACAAGCTGTTCCACTGTTTTTCCGAATATATTGGTTTCCCAGATACCGTCTTCCGTATTGCCCGCATCGGAAATATAGCGGATCAGATCTTCCGCCTGCTGCTGAGTACCCACAATCGGTGCAATCTCTGTCCGGATGTTGGCACGGATCATATGAATGGACGGACTTTCCGCTTTGATCTTGACGCCAAATTTATTACCATGACGGATTACTTCCGGGTTTGCGAGCGTAATCTCTTCCCGCTCAGGCGTAACGACTCCATACCCTCTGGCACGCACGGATTCAATGGCATGGAGTACTTTCACATATTCCTTTTTCATCTGTGCCATTTCTTTCATCACGGAAATCAGGTGGTACTCTCCGGTAATCTCCTCCCCGATCAGTTCGCTGAGCATCCGGTAGTAACATGCATCCTCCACTTCCAGTACCACCCGGACAGTGCCGTCTGCCATACCTATACCGTCCATCTTACAGCGTTTGATATATTCGCTGCTGATTTCAACAGGGTGATCCAGTGCATCCCGTATCGTATTCAAATCCTTTACAAGACCGCTGATGCGCTCTACAATATCAGCTTTGAGGGGATGAGTAATGGGCAGCATTTCCACCCATTTGGGCAGATAAAACTCGATCATGGAAAGCGGAAACTCATACAGGACATTTTCCAGAATATGATAAATATCACTTTCCTTCAACTGTTCACAGTTGACCGGAAGCACGGAAACGCCGTATTGTTCCGTGAGTTCCAGCGCCAGTTTCTTTGCTTCTTTGGAATATGGCTTTTCCGTATTCAGCAAAACAATAAAAGGCTTTTTCAGCTTTTTCAGTTCCCCGACCGTTCTCTCTTCTGCTTCTATGTAGTTTTCTCTGGGCAGTTCACCAAAGCTGCCATCCGTTGTGACAACTATGCCTATGGTGGAGTGCTCACTGATGACCTTTCTGGTTCCGATTTCAGCCGCCTGGGTAAATGGAATCTCCGCGTCAAACCAGGGAGTTTTCACCATCCGTTCCATATTCTCTTCCATATGTCCTGCTGCGCCGTCCACCATATAGCCCACACAGTCTATCAGCCGTACTTTCACATCCACGCCACCGTTTAATGTCACCCCTGCCGCTTCCTTGGGAATGAATTTGGGTTCCGTCGTCGTAATTGTCCTGCCGCCGGAACTCTGCGGCAATTCATCCTGTGCCCTGGCCCTGGCATGTTCATCCGACATATAAGGCAGCACCATCAAATCCATAAACCGTTTGATAAAAGTCGATTTCCCGGTCCGCACCGGCCCTACCACGCCCAGATAAATCTCCCCGCCACACCGGAACTTTATATCGTTGTATAAATCATATTCCTGCATTGTACCTGTGTCCATAAAATTACCCCTTCCATACTTACTGTAGTGTATGAAAGGGGTGTTTTATTTATGACAATAGAAAATTCGCAAAGCGGATTTTCTATTATACATGACAATAGAAAATTCGCAGAGCGGATTTTCTATTGTATATGACAAGAGAAATTCGCAGAGCGGATTTTCTATTGTATATGACAAGAGAAATTCGCAGAGCGGATTTTCTATTATACATGACAATAGAAAATTCGCAGAGCGGATTTTCTATTGTATATGACAAGGCAAAATTCACAAAGCATTTTTGTCTCATCTATGACAAGCAGAAACATACCACTCACCACAAAAAGCCGTTTACCGCTTTGCCTGGGTCATCAGCACGGTCATGGCCCGGTTCAACCCGTCCACTGTCAATTTGTACATAGGGAACACTTCCTTAACGGCGGTTTCAGCTTCCCGCCAGGGCGCCTTCCCCGGCGCCATTTTGGGATTCATCCAGACGATTTTCTTATAGTGCTTTTTCATAAGCAGCAGCCAGTCCATGCCGGACAGCCCACCGTTGGGCCCTCTGTAGTTGCCAGTGGTGGAATAGAGTTCTTCCGGTGCCATGGCTGCGTCCCCCACAATAATCACTTTATAATCACTGTCCAGATTGCGGAACATCCAGTCCGTTTCAATCCAGTCACCGTTCTCACATTCAGGCGTCTTGTACAGATGACTGTAAATGCAGTTATGGAAATAATACACTTTTACATCTTTATAGTGATTGGACTTGTTCACTGACTGGAACAATTCATTCAGCAGGCGGGTATATGGAATCATCGTACCGCCGGAGTCCATCAGCAATAACAGTTTCACCGCATTTTTCCGGGGCTTTTCCATCACAATCTGCAGGCAGCCCCCATTATTGCAGGTCTTGTCAATGGTGCCGTTGATATCCAGTTCTGTCCTGGGTATGTCCAGTCTGGTGGAAAACTGGCGCAGCCGCCGTAAAGCCTGCTGGAACTGCCGGTTATCCAACACTCTGTCATCCCGAAAATCCCGGAACTTCCGGTCACCGATCACCGCAAAGGCAGACTGGTAGCCGGTTTGCCCGCCCACGCGCACACCACCGATATTGCCGCCGGTGTTGCCGAAAGAAGTTTTCCCCATAGTGCCGATCCAGAAACTGCCGCCGTTGTGTTCGCTGTCCTGGTCTTTGAGACGATCTTTGAATTTCTGCTCCACATCGTCTTTATCCACTTTGATTTCTTCCAACTGGTTCAGCCACTGCTTCTCTTCGATCTGCAGCAGTTCGTTCATCTCTTCCTTATTGAGCCAGCGAAGCATCTGGTTCGTCAGTGCGTTCTCAGACTGTATCCCTTTAAAACATTCTTCAAACGCCATATCAAATTTATCAAATTCCACTTCGCTTTTTACAAGGATCATCCGGGAGAGATAATAAAAATCCGTCAGGGAACTGCCTGCCAGCCCTTTATCCAGGGCTTCCTGCAGGGTCAGCCATTCACTCAGCGTGATCTTCAGCCCCTTTGCCTTACAAACATCAAAAAATTTCTGAAACATACAATCCCCAATCTCCGCTTTACGGCTTACATATCCCCGATGTTCCCTGCCCCTTAATCAGCACGGTGGAGCACTGCCTGCAAATCTTCGTCTTTCTTTACAACCACTCCGATAAAGGGGAGCTCTGTCTGTATCCGTTCAGCGGATATTCCGCCGATCTGCAGGGCATTCACCCAGTCTATCAGTTCAGACGTGCTGGGCTTTTTGCGGATATCCCGCATGGCGCGAATGTCGTAAAAAGCGGTCATGGCATTTTGAAGCAGATTTTCTTCGATTTCCGGGTAATGTACTTTTACAATTTCCTCCATCAGTGCCGCATCAGGAAATGCAATATAATGGAAAATGCATCTGCGCAGAAATGCATCCGGCAGTTCTTTCTCCGCATTGGATGTAATGATCACAATGGGACGCTGCTTTGCCTTGATTGTGCGCTTTGTCTCATGAATATAAAACTCCATCTGATCCAGCTCCCAGAGCAGGTCATTGGGGAACTCCAAATCGGCCTTATCTATTTCATCAATCAGCAGTACCACCTGCTCTTCACTGTCAAATGCCTCTCCCAGCTTGCCCAGTTTGATATAACGTGAAATATCATCCACGCCCTCCACCCCGAACTGTCCGTCGTACAGACGCTGTATTGTATCATAGACATACAAGCCGTCCTGTGCCTTTGTGGTGGATTTGATATTCCAGATAATCAGCCGTTTGCCCAGTGATCTGGCCACTGCCTCGGCCAGCATGGTCTTGCCGGTTCCCGGCTCGCCTTTGATCAGCAATGGCTTCCGGAGGGCAATCGCCACGTTCACGCTTGCCATCAGTTCACTGGAAGCCACATATTCCTTTGTACCTGTAAAATTGTTTTCTGCCATACTCTTCTCCTTTTTCTATTCCCAGGGCATATCCGAATTTTCCAGCTTTTTATCCCGGAGCATCAGATCCTTTACCGCCTCGTCCGCCCGCTTTCCATGGAACAGCACTTCGTTTACCTGCTCGATAATGGGCAGCGTTACATGGTATTTCTCTGCAAGGCCCAGGGCCGCTCTGGCTGAATATACCCCCTCCACCACCATCTTTACCTCTTTCATGGCTTCCTCATAGCCATAGCCCTTGCCAATCAGAATTCCCGCCCGTCTGTTTCTGGAATGCATGCTGGCACAGGTAACGATCAGATCCCCGATGCCGGAAAGGCCGCCAAACGTCTCCATCTTACCGCCCATGGCTATACCCAGCCGGGCAATCTCCGCAATCCCTCTTGTAATAAGCGCCGCCTTCGTATTATCACCATATCCCAGGCCATCCGCAATACCGGCAGCCAGCGCCACCACGTTCTTCAGAGCTGCCCCCAGTTCAATCCCTGTCACATCCGGGCTGGTATAGACACGAAATACCTCGCTCATAAAAAGACCCTGAATATATTCCGCAGTCTTTCTGTTATCCGCGCCCACCACAATGGTGGTGGGGAGCCCCTTGCCCACTTCTTCCGCATGGGAAGGGCCGGACATCACAGCCACCTGCGCCTGTGGAATCTCTTCTTTGATCACTTGTGACATCGTCAGAAGCGTGGCTTCTTCAATTCCTTTGGACACATTAACAATGATCTGCCCCTCTGCCGCCACCTCCCGCATACTGTGAGCCGTGCTGCGCACAAAAGGCGACGGTACAGCCAGCACCAGCATATCTTTGCCGGACATGGCCTGTTTTAAATCTGATGTGACCGCCATATCCTCCGGCAGCTTCACTCCCGGCAGCTTATCCGGATTCTCCCGTTTTGTCAAAAGCAGTTCCACTTCATCCTCCAGTATGGACCAGAGTGTCACTTCGTGCCCATTGTTATGCAATAACAGAGCCAGCGCAGTTCCCCAGCTCCCTGCACCGATTACGCCGATTGATGCCATTTTCATGCCCTCCATTTCCTGTTACGGATTCAACTGATATCCGTTTTGCATGTACTCTCAGTATATTCCACGTTTTGGTATTACACCTGATTCTTCTTAAACAGATAGGTCTTTCTTTCTTCTCCTTTTAACAGGCGGCCGATGTTGGCCCGGTGCTTCACATACGCCATAACCGTCAGAAAACCGCCTATTGCATACAGTTCCAGCAGCGCCGCCTGGTCCATGCCAAATACCCCCATCTGGCCCATTACCACGAGCTGAACCATAAATCCGGCATAGATAAGCAGGGAACCCAGGGATACATAATGGGTCGTAACAAACACCGAAAAGAACAAAACAATGCCCATTGGGATAAACGCCGGGTGAAACGCCGCAATCAGCCCCGCCGTCGCCGCGATCCCCTTGCCACCGCGAAATCCCAGATAAAACGGGAAATTATGGCCCAGTATGGCACCTGCCGCACCGTACAGCATCAAAAGATACAGAATATCCGGCCTGCTGCCGCCAAAGAGCAGCCTTGCCGCCACAACGGCTATGGCACATTTAAGCACATCCCCCACAAATACAATCAGACCGGCTTTTGCGCCAAATACCCGCAGCGTATTGGTCGTCCCCGCATTACCGCTGCCCATCTGCCGTATATCCACCCCATGCATTCTCCCGTAAATATACGCAGTCTGAAAATTTCCCAGTAAATACCCGATTCCCAGGCAAATAACCCGTTCCATCTACTTTTCCTTCCTTTCCCTGATAATAAACCTGAGCGGCGTCCCCCGGAACCCAAAGGCTTCTCTGATTTTATTTTCCATATATCTGGTATATGAAAAATGCATCAGTTCCTTATCATTGACAAAAATCACAAAGGTCGGCGGTTTAACCGACACCTGTGTCATATAATAGAGTTTCAGCCGTTTGCCTTTGTCCGACGGCGGCTGCTGCAAAGCCACGGCCTCTGTCATAATCTCATTCAGCACGCCCGTCGCCACACGCAGCGCATGATTTTCAATGACCATATCAATCAGGTCGAACAGCTTCCCCAGACGCTGTCCTGTCACCGCGGAAATAAAAATCAGTTCCGCATAGGGCATATAAGAAAGCACTTCCCTCACCCTGTTGGTATACTTATAAATGGTTTTGTCGTCTTTTTCTATGTTGTCCCACTTGTTGACGGCAATAATCACACCTTTGCCCCGCTCATGGGCAATACCGGCGATTTTGGCATCCTGCTCCGTCACACCGTCCCCGGCGTCTATGACGAGCACCACCACATCCGCCCGTTCCACAGCGCCTACGGTACGGATAATCATATACCGTTCCAGTTCTTCTTTTATTTTGTTCTTCCGGCGCAGCCCTGCCGTATCAATCAGCACATATTCTTTGCCGTTATGGACAACCTCCGTATCTACGGCGTCCCTGGTGGTACCGGCAATGTCGGAGACGATCACCCTGTTTTCCCCGGTCAGCCGGTTGACAATGGAGGATTTCCCCACATTGGGTTTGCCCACAATGGCAATCTTGGGCCGGTCATCTTCTTCCTCTTCCGGCGCTTCCTCCGGAAAATGGGCAATGACCGCATCCAACAGTTCTCCGATGCCCAGGCGCCCGGATGCCGAAATCGGAATCGGGTCACCCATGCCCAGTTTATAAAACTCATATACATCCGGCATAAATTTTCCAAAATCATCGGCCTTGTTCACCACCAGAATCACCGGTTTATGGGACCGGCGGAGCATATCCGCCACTTTGGAATCCGCATCCAAAAGACCCTGCCGCACATCCACCATAAACAGAATCACATCTGCCGTATCCATGGCAATCATCGCCTGCTCACGCATCTGTGACAATATCACATCCTGGCTGTCCGGTTCGATACCGCCTGTGTCAATCAGTGTGAAGGCCTTCTCAAGCCACGTAATATCTGCGTAAATCCGGTCCCTTGTAATGCCCGGCGTATCCTTTACAATGGAAATCATCCCTCCTGCCAGCGCGTTGAACAGTGTGGACTTTCCTACATTGGGCCTGCCCACCACTGCCACGATGGGCTTTCCTTTTGTTTTACTCATGCACTTCTCCTTATATCCGTTTACCGGATTGTTACATGCCCAGCATGCTCCATACAAAATCACGTCCGCTTGATTTTACAATATTTACCTCCGTTTGTAAAGCATTGCCCAACTGCGCCGGCGTCATATCGTCCAGGAAAACCGCTTCCCCGCTGCGGAGCACATTTTCCGGCAGGTACAGTCCTTCCCCCAGCTCCTTTCCCAGAAGCTGGTTTTTCAGGTCGCCCCCTGTGAGCAGGCCGGATACGGTAATCAGTTCCCCGAAAAAGTCATTGCGGATGGGATACACCCATATTGTCAGGCCGGGGCAAAGCGCCATCAGCCGCCGTGCCATATCCCGCACATGGTCGCAGGCCAACAGCCCCGTGGCAACGGATACCTGACGGAACTGTATCGGCAATACAATGTCCCCCCGTTCTATTTTATCCCTCACATCCCGCAATGCCTCCCGGAATTCTTCTTCCTGCAGCCTCAGCATCCCCACACCGTTTTCAAGCTGGGGATAGCCGTCATAGCGCTCCGCCTCCGGCAGTGGCAGACCCGCCAGGATATACCACTCGTCACTGGCATGGATGAAATGAAGCCCATGCTCCGCGTACAGACGCTGCTGCCAGCCATGAATGATTTCCAGCACGCCATAAGCATCCTCCTTTGTAAAAGGCTCCAGAGGATACAGACCTTCCCGGTATTTTGACAGCCCCACCGGAACCACCGACACACTTTCCAGCAATGGGATATATCTGGTCAGGTCCCCGATGCTCCGCTCCAGCTCCGCGCCGTCATTTATTCCCCTGCACAGCACGATCTGCCCGTTCATCGTCACACCGCCTTCATACAGCCTGTCCACCTTTGCAAGGGCCGCTCCTGCAAAACGGTTGTTCAGCATCATGCAGCGCAGCTTTGGATTGGTGGTCTGAAAAGATATATTGATGGGGGAGAGATGGTATCTGATAATCCGCTCTATATCATGGTCGGACATGTTGGTCAGCGTCACATAATTTCCCTGCAGGAACGAAAGCCGGGAATCATCATCCTTAAAATAGAGCGTATCACGCATTCCTCCCGGCATCTGGTCAATAAAACAAAAGATACATTTGTTATGGCAGGACCGGTAATCATCCATCAGCCCGTTGTCAAATTCCACGCCCAGGTCTTCGTCATACTCTTTGTCGATTTCCAACAGCCATTCCTCACCGGACGGCTTTTCAATCAGCACTTCAATCCGCTCATCCATCACGGCATACTGATAATCGAAAACATCCGTAATTTCCTGCCCGTTGATGGCAAGCAGCACATCGCCGGACTCCAGCCCCAGTTCACTGGCAATGCTTTCCGGCAGTATATTTTTCATTCTATGTCCTTTTTTCTTCATTTTCACAGCTCCTATATTTTCCATTTTACTAGAATTTTCTTGACGTGTCACTAACATAATGATATAAAAAATATGGGACTAATTTTTGAAAACTGTCACTTTTTGGAGGTAGTCATGCCGAATGTCAAAGAACTCGAATCAGCGCTTCCGGTAGCTCCGTTAAAGCTGGTCGCTATGCAGTCCACAGAATCCCTGGGCCGCAGAATCAACGATTATCTTGTGGAATACCGCCGCAATATACATCATACTCTGAAAAATGATCCCGCCTTTCACGGCTATACGGAAAGCACATATCTGTGCAGTGCGGAATGCCCACGCTTCGGTTCCGGCGAAGGGAAAGGCATATTTTATGAAAGTGTCCGTGGCAAAGATCTCTATATACTGGTAGATGTATGCAATCACAGCATAACCTATCAGGTGAACGGATATACCAACCACATGTCTCCCGATGACCACTATCAGGATTTAAAACGTGTCATCGCGGCTGCTGCCGGTAAGGCACACCGCATCAATGTAATCATGCCCTTTTTGTATGAAGGCAGACAGCATAAGCGTTCCGGCCGCGAGTCTCTTGACTGCGCCATTGCCCTGGAAGAGCTGTATGCCATGGGTGTTTCCAATATTGTAACTTTTGATGCACATGATCCCCGCGTCCAGAATGCTGTCCCCCTTGCTGGTTTTGATAATTTTACATCCAATTATCAGTTTCTGCGCGCGCTCCTTCGAAGTGTTCCGGATTTGATTATTGACAAAGACCATACCGTCGTCATCAGTCCGGACGAAGGCGGTCTGTCCCGTGCGGTCTACTTCGCCGGAGTTCTCGGTGTAGATACGGGCATGTTTTACAAGCGCAGGGACTATTCCACGATCATCGGCGGCAAAAACCCCATTGTAGCCCATGAATTCCTGGGAGATAACATTGACGGCAAAGATGTATTTGTCATTGATGACATGATCGCTTCCGGCGAAAGTATGCTGGATACAGCCAGACAACTGAAAGCCATGAATGCCAAACGGGTTTTTCTGTGTACAACTTTCGGCCTTTTTACAAGTGGTCTGTCCAAGTTTGACTATGCTTATGAACATTGTTATTTTGATAAAGCCGTGATTACCAATCTCTGCTATCTGCCTCCGGAAATCAGAAACAAACCCTATTTCCTGGAAGCGGATATGAGTAAGTTCCTGGCTTCCATCATTGATTTTTCCAACCATGACAGTTCATTGATCAATGTAATGACCTCTACGGAAAAGATACAGACCATTCTGAAACGATATAATTTAAGAGAAGAAGTCGCATTATAATCAGGAGCCCGTCTTTGTGAGTTTCCTATGATACACGGCAATAGAAAGCTCGCTTTGCGGACTTTCTATTATCACGAACAAAAAAGCACGTCAAACGTGCTTTTTTGTTATCCCTCAGAAAATTCCCCTTATTTGTTTTTTTCCCATCCACTGTCAATCCGCCGTTCCAGTTCATCAAAAGGCTTCAGGCCACTGAGAGCATCGTATGTCTCCACGCAGGAAGCGCCGGTGGCTGTGGCAAGCTGAAGGCAGCGTTGCAGAGGATAGCCGTCCAGCATGGCGGTGAGAAAGGCCCCAATGGTGGTATCGCCTGCACCGATGGCAGAACGTACCCTGCCCGGCACATAACTGTGCTCAAAGCCCTCCTGCCCGGCCCAGTCTGAGCGCTCACTCCCTGTCCGCTGCGAAAGCATCTCTGCAAACCCAGTCCCCGCCGTTTTATAATAGAGTCCCGGCGCGCCGCACTTGATCAGGACACATCCCGCTCCCATTTCAATACACCGCTTTGCCAGGGGCTTCACATCCTCCTCCAGAGAAATCACCTCGGTAATATCCCGGCCGCCGCTGCGCTCTAAAATGTCATGATACCGTTCCCGATCCAGCATCAGCAGCAATTCCTCCACACTGGGCACAAAAAAATCCGTATAGGGCAGCACCGCCTGTATAATTCCGGCCCAGTCAGCACTGCCCGCCTCCGTCTGTTCCTGCACCATGGCCATATCCAGCGAAGTCAGAACTCCCATTTCGGAAACAGTCCGGAACAGGCGCACCAGTTCGGCGCCGCCCGAAGCATACATGGATTTCATAATGGGCGGGTATCCGAAATGAAACAGCGCCGCCTCCCGGACTCTGTCCAGATCCAGATCTTCCATATAAAACACATCATTGGCGCCGGGATTGTGAAAAATAATACGATCCACGCCGGGAATGGCCAGAATGATGGAATAGGAGGTTCCTGTCTGCTCAGACACAATCATACTGTTCTCACAGCCATATGCACGAAGTACCCGGCAGACAATATCGCCGAAATCATCCCTGCCAATCTTTCCCATCAATGTGGCATCCGCCCCCAGTATCTTCATAGCCAACCCTGTATTGGCAACTGCCCCGCCTGTACAGATTGTAATATCTCCTGCCGTAATCAGTTTGCCCGGCGCCACCACTTCATGCAGGCTGGACACCCGCTCTCCTGGTATGGCCGGCGTGATGTCCACACAGATATGACCTGCAATCACTACCTTCTTTCCCATATAACGCACCCCTTTTTCTTTTCTCTTTTGGGAAACATGCTCCTGCGCGGACAGCGGCACAGGATATTTTCAAACCTGTTTGCCTCACTCCTATACTCTGCTTACAGAAACAGAATCCCGAAAAGAGAGGTTTTCTTTTAGGATAGCACAAGTGGGAAGGTAATCACAACCTTAAATAAATCTCCGTCCGATACAATCTCAAATTTTCCTTTCTGCAGTTCTGTGAGATTTTTCGCAATGGACAATCCCAGTCCGCTGCCTTCCGTGGTTCTGGACACATCGCCCCGGATAAAACGTTCCGTTAACTCCTCAATCCCCACACGCAGAGGCTGTTCGGAAATATTCTTAATGGACAACCGGACACTGCCAGGCCCCTTTTCTTCTTTCAGTTCCTTTAGTTCCACATATACCCTTGTATGCTCCAACGCATATTTGCAGGCATTGTTAAACAGATTTTCCATGACGCGCCAGATACGCCTGGAATCCGCAAAAATCAGAAGCGGTCCCTCTTCCATACTCGTCACAAGCTGCAGGTTCTGTTCCTCCAGTTTTTCGGAAAATTCCCCGATTGTCTGATTCATCAGTTCCACAAGATCCAGCTTTTCACATTGTAGTACAATATTCCCGGAAGAGATTTTAGACACTTCCACCAAATCTTCCGTCAGTTGCTTCAACCGCTGGGACTTGCTGTCCAATACTTCCAGATACCCTTTGATTTTTTCGTTTTCCACCGGCTCCCGTTTGATCAAATCCACATAATTGATAATGGAAGTCAGGGGTGTTTTTATATCATGGGATACATTGGTAATCAGATCTGCTTTCATCCGCTCGTCTTTTACGCTGGTTTCCACCGCCTGGCGTATACCGTTGCCAATGCTGTTAACCGCCTCTGCCAAAATCCGGTTATCCCCGTGCATTTTTTCAACTTCGATCTGATAATCCAGATTGCCGTCCCGGATATTTCCAATTCCTTCCAGAATCCGTTTCCTTGTCTTGTTGTTGCGATACAGAAAAATTCCCACAAAAATATCCAGAATACACGCCACAAACGCCAGTCCGCCAACGGCCAATACCATATTAACACCCGCAAACAATAAATAAGGGATCCATACTCTGATAACAATACGGCTGTCATCATAAATCATCATAATCATGCCCTTGAGCTTCAGAATTAACCTGTAAATCAGAAAATTCTTCCAGAATATCCTGGCCTTGATCCGTCTGGCCAGGCTGAGCCAGAAAAACAGGAATGAACCAAAGGTCAGAGCCGTTCCAAGTGCCAGTGCAACCAGCATCAACTGCCGTTCCTCAGCGCGCCAGTAAAGCTCGGTAACAGAAAGGCCTGTCATGAAAAACAGCATGCCTGTCACAATACATGCGGCCAGCGCTGCCGTCTCCGTATGCCAGCGGTCAAACCAGAGCAGCGCAACGCCCTCACTGCCCTCTTTCTTTCCCGCCATATGTGTCATCAGGCCAAACAGGACAAGCGCCCCCACACCACAGCAGACACTGAGCAGAATATACAGGTATCCGGGCGCTGCCATCAGATAGCTTTCCCGTGCACTGTGAAACGCATCCTCATAGGGAAACATCGTATCAATGCCAATCCATACGGACGTGTCATTGGAATAACCGTATTGATAACTGTTCCATATGTTCCGTACCTGCTCTTCCCGTATAAACATATCTGTCTCATAAGAAAAATCCGCAGGCTTAAAAGCCAGATGCCGCCCCATGGATGTAAAATAGGCATCAATCTCTTCCCTGGTCATCCCTTCCGTCTGTAAATTGGTGTACATCGTATGGCTGCTTCCGTCTTCCTGGAGAATGTAATACTGAAAACTGCTTTCCGTTTTATCAAAATATTCATGATACGCTCTGTAAGATTTATAATTTTCTTCCAGCATACGCACTGTTTCACTCAGATAAAAAACCATCTCTTCCAGTTCTTCCACACTGTCCACATGGGCAAGAATGGACTGGCCGTCCACAGGCAGATAGCGCTCTACCGGTATCGTCACATATCGCGTCTCTTCCATGGCATCTTCTTCATATGTAACGCGCAGCGTCCCATTGCCTTTCGGCTCTTCTGAAACCTGCTCTGTGGGTACCGTATTTTCTACTACCAATACCTGGCCACTATAAACCTCCTCTGCCACAGCATTGTCGTCATCCACATATGAGTGTTCTATACTCTCCGTATATGAAGCAGCATCTGTCATGTCCTTATCTGATGTATCTTTTCCATGGGCCTGGGCGATCAGCTCCTCGGCTTCCTGATAGGAATATTCTCTCAGTGTCACAGTTTCACCGGACTGTCCCCACTGAATCAGATCTCCCAGGCGGTAGCGGACGCTGGTATCCACAACAGGTACTTCTTCAAAATGTCTGGCAAACTGTTCAATGTCAATTTCCTTCGTCTCATCAAACCTGCCATCCGTTTCCAGTTGCCCCCGGATAACACCATAGCGGATCACATCATTCAGATTGTCATAGACCATATCATTGAACACATCCGAATCCTCAAATACCGCCGTCTTGGAAAAAGGGCTGATATAATAATTAATTTCCATCGTGTTGGTACGGACGTTGATAACGGCATTACAGGATACGATTCCCACGCAGACCGCACTCAATGTCGCAAGAAGCACTTCCGCAGCCACAATGGCAAATTTCATACCTCTTCTGTATTTGCTGATTTTCATAGCCATTCCTCCTTTTCCGCATCACTGTTACCGTCAAACCGGACTACTGCTTGTCCACTTTATATCCAACGCCCCATACCACCTTCAGATAGCGTGGCTCTTTGGGATTGATTTCTATTTTTTCCCGGATATGCCGTATATGCACCGCCACCGTATTATCCGCGCCGATGGCTTCCTCATTCCAGATATTCTCATAAATCTGGCTGATAGAAAACACCTTGCCCTGATTCTTTACAAGGAGCAGCAGAATATTATACTCTATGGGTGTCAGTTTCACCGGTTCGTCATCCACTGTTACCTCTTTCGTGGCATCATTCATCACCAACCCGCCGGCCCGGTAAACCTGGTCTGCTTCCTCCGCGCTTCCGATACTGCCCAGTTTGGTATATCTGCGCAACTGGGATTTGACCCTTGCTGTAAGTTCCAGAGGATTGAAGGGTTTGGTCACATAATCATCCGCGCCGATATTCAGACCCAGAATCTTGTCCGCATCCTCTGATTTTGCCGAGAGAATGATAATGGGAATACTGTATTTTTCCCGTATCTGCAATGTGGCATGAATACCGTCCAGCCGGGGCATCATCACATCCATAATCAACAGATGAATCTCCTCTGCTTCCAGTATCCGCATCGCTTCCACCCCGTCATAAGCCTTAAACACCTGATACCCTTCCTGCACCAGATAGATCTCGATTGCTTCCACAATCGCCTTGTCATCGTCACACACCAGAATATTCGCCATGTTCATTCTCCGTTATCACTGTATTGTTATCTGCTCTGTACCTATAGTAACAAATGCTCATTAAGACAATCCGCATGTTTTGATTAAGTTTTTCTTAAATCCCCCTATCCCTCCTGCAGCATCAGAAATGCGCCCAAATTCCCCCGTTTCCCCAAAGAAGCCCTGTGTGAGAATAAAAACTCAGGATTGCAGCAGGTGCACAGATCCGTTACGCTGATCTGATCCGCAGGAATGCCGGCTTCCAGCATCACCCTGTAATTTGCCTCCCAGAGATCCAGCAGGTATTTCCCATTTCCCCTGTCTGTCAGCAGGGGACGCTGTCCAAACCGGCCATGGATTCTTTCCCGCTCTTCCTTAGCCTCTTCCCTATCAGAAAATATCTGCCGGAACTGCCCGGCCACGTCCTCTCCCACTTCATAGCAGTCGCCGCATATGGAAGGCCCGATGGCGGCCACAATATCTGCCGGTCTGCTGCCAAACTGCTCAGTCATGGTCTGAACCGTTCCTTTCCCGATTTTCCGGACAGTCCCCTTCCATCCGGAATGGGCCAGGCCGACAGCCCGCTTTACCGGGTCCACAAAAAACAGCGGTACACAGTCCGCAAAAAAGGCAGACAACACAATGCCCGGCTCATTGGTAACAATCCCGTCTACGTCCCGGTAATCCTTATCCAGTACAATCCCCTTTCCCTTATCAGCATAGCCCACACGTCTGACATTGGCCGTATGGGTCTGGTCCGTACATACAAAATCCGACATATCCCTTCCCAATACCGTCCCGATACGCCGGAAATTTTCATCCACATTCTCTTTTCGATCGCCTCTTGTATAACTCAGATTCATACTGCTCAGAAAGCCTTCGCTCACACCGCCCAGACGGGTGCTGAACAAATGTCTGACAATCCCTGTCTCTTCCAATGAAGGAAAAGTCAGCCATACCAGTTCTCCCTCTCTGTGTATCGTAAGCCCCCGGCCCTGCACCGCCGTTTTTCTTTGTATCTCCATGACAACCTCCTTATCAATTTGCCTGCATTTCCAGAACAATAGATTGCAGGCTTCGCCAGCAAACCTATTGTCATGAACAAAAGTGCGCTTCGCACACTCTCGCGCCCAAATTTTCCGAAAAGCGCAGCTTTCGTTCCGCGCGCGAAGCTGCACATCTCTTTTATTTCATAGGACTCACTTTCCTATGAAATGAAAAAGGGCAGACTCATCCGCCCCGTGCCATATGCTCAAACGCATTCTCATACCATCTGATTTCCCCGCCGCTGATGGCCACCACATCATAACGGAAAGGACTGTCATCCCCATATCTGTGAAGATACCGATAGTAATCCGCCACAATGCACAGTTTTTTCATCTTCACCGGCGTAACGGCACTTTCCGGCGTTCCACTCATCTGCCCTCTCCTGTACTTGACCTCCACAAAAACCAGACAATTCTTATGGTATCCGATCAGATCAATTTCACCCTGTCTGCACATAAAATTCCGCTCCAGGATTTTCATTCCCTGTCTCTCCAGATACCCGGCAGCCTGGTCTTCCCCTTTTCTGCCCAGCGCACGACTGTTTTTTGCTTCTCTCAATCTCCGCCCGTCTCTTTCCCTGCTATTTGTTCATCTTCGCCCGGATCTTATCCATGGCGTCCACAAAAACCAGAATCTCAGCCACCGCCTCATACAGTTCCGGCGGAATCGCATCGCCAATTTCCAGCCGTGACAGCGTATCTGCCAGCTTTGTATCTTCATGCACCGGCACATCTGACTCCTGTGCCATTTCAATAATCCGTTCCGCCAGAGCTCCTCGTCCGCTGGCCACCACTCTGGGAGCGTTGTCCGACGGATCATAGGAAAGCGCTATCGCCTGTTTGGGTTTTTCCTGTTTGCTTCCCATCTTCTACTCCTTATGCCCTTACATCGAAACACATATCACTGATCAGACTGATATTTTTGTCCGATTGGATGATTTCTTCCATCACATTGCCGGTATCTTCTTTCAGCATCAGTTTTGCATCCGCACGATACCCTTTTTCCGTCAGCCGCTCTGTCAGGCTGTCGATATGTTTCTCCAGAAGATCCAGACTTTTTTCATCTGCCAGATAAAAGTTGGTATTGATTTTGCCCTTCTCCATTGCCACATATACATCCACCGTTCCCAGATGTTCCATGTCCAGATGTAAATACGCGCTTACATTACCCTCTTTTTTAGCCAGATTTTTCTTGTTGGTATATACATACAGATCTCCATGGGCATTTTCCCCTCTGAATTTCAGCGGAAGCTGTACATAGGCATACATCTGGTTCAACTGATTCATAAAGTCCACATTTTCCCGGATATTCTGTACACTTCTGGCAAGAGGCGAATCCGCCTTTGCACCTGCCAGCGCCTGCGTTAACTGTTTTGTCTGTTCATTGAGACGTTCATAGAGTTTTTCCACTTCTTTTTTCTCTATACTCTCCGGTTCCGTAAATGTCCACTGGTTTGCAATTTTATTCTGAAAAATTTTCTGGAACCCTTTGGATAAAAAAAGTTCTTTTACCGCTTCCTGTTCCGATTGTCCCCTGGCATGTTTGCTCAGTTCCTGTACAGCCCGGTACAATGCTTCCGTTCCCAGACGGCCCGCCAGAATCTCCTCCGCCAATTCCGGGCTGCCTCCTGCATTTTGCATGAGCCTGGCCAGGGACGCCCTGTCCTCCTGGGGAATCCGGTCAGCCACTTCTGCCTCTCCGCCAGGAACCCCTTCCGCTGCCCCGGCGCCGGGCAATGGCAACTCTTCGATGATATTCCCTGTCTGCACAGGATTTTTCGGCACATCTTCAGCAATCACAACCCGCCCGCCCTCACCGGCGGCTTCTGTGGGAATCTGGGAATTCCCCTCCTCTGTTACCGCTGCATTTTCTGACATCTCTGTCATATTTTCCACTTGTTCCCATCCTTCTCCAAAGATGGAGAGGAGTTTATTTACAAATGCAGCCCCTTCTTCCACATTGCCTGACGCAAACAAATCCGCCACAGCCTGGGGAATCTCCTCCGCCACCTGCGTAAAGGCTTCGATCAACTGATGCTCATAATTTTTATATGCCGTAAACTGCTGCAAATTTTCCGGTGTCACCGGAATCTGCAGACGATTCATCTGTACGATGGCGGAAACATCCCCCTCCGGCACATTTGCCACCTGCCGGTACATCTCCTGAAGAGAATTTTTGTCAATGGACATTCCTTCCTGCATCATGGCGGACACCATCTGCATACTCTTTCCATTTACTTCAATTCCTGCCTGGGAAAGCGCCCGCAGCGCGGTATTTTCCTGTGCCATATTCTGGAACAGCGGCCTGAGTGCCACAATGCCGGAGGTATTGGAGCGAATCTGGAACGTTATGTTCTGTCCCACATCCGTCTGAATCTCTTTCTCCATTCTGGCATTGACCATCGTGTCTTTGGCAATCCGAATCTGTATCTCATCCCCCTCCCGGCTCACAACTTCCCCGCTGATTGTCTGGCCGGGAGTCATATTCCGAACCTGGGCGTTCCCTGAACGCCCGGCATACTCTCCTCTTGTGCTGGCGGGAACCGCCGTCTTTGGTTCCGGTGAATTTGTACGAAAAAGTCCTGATAAACTGAATGCCATATACTCCCCCTGTCACAGGCTTATTGCTCTGTGATCTGTTTGATAAAACTCCTTCTGTGAATCGGACTGGGGCCAAGACGTTTCAGCGCTTCCAGATGCATCCCGGATCCATAGCCCTTATTTGCCGCAAACCCGTATCCCGGATACAGCCTGTCATATTCCACCATCATCCGATCCCTTGTTACTTTTGCCACAATACTGGCAGCGGCAATGGAAACGCTTTTGGCATCTCCCTTGATAATGGGCACCTGACGTATATTCACGCCGGGAATCGTCACCGCGTCATTTAAAAGCACATCCGGGCTGACAGAAAGCCCCTGCAAAGCCTGCCGCATTGCCTCATATGTGGCCTGCAATATATTGATCTCATCAATCCGCTCCGGACCAACGATCCCAGTCCCTGTGCACACTGCCTTCTCTCTTATTATATCGTACAATTCCTCTCTTTTTTTAGCACTTAACTGTTTGGAATCGTTCAGGTATAAAATCTGGCAGTTTTCAGGCAGAACCACCGCCCCCGCCACTACAGGCCCTGCCAGCGGCCCCCGCCCGGCCTCATCAATACCACAGATATATGTACAATGCTGATACTGTTTCTCATACAGGCGCATCTCCTCAAGACGCTTCAATTCTTCCTCATATGCGTCCATCTTTTTCCGGGCCCGCTCCACCAACGCCCGCACACCTGCACGTTCATCCATTTCATATGCTTTTATAAAAGCAGGCAGCCCTTCCAAAGTCGCTGCCTGCATCTCTTCCCTGATCTGTCCGATTGTCCTGTTCATTTGTCATGTTTCCTCTATGTATGATCAACCAAAAGCGTGGGGTGCGGACTCCGTGCCCGCGCCGGAATGCGGTTTTCCCTGCTTGCCTGTATCTGTAGCATACTTACACAGGGTTCCCCCATTGGGCCATACCCTTCAATCAGGAGTACGCATTTACTGCGGACCCCGTGCTCGCGCCGGAATGCTATTTTTGCATTCCGTGTGCATGTATTTTCAGTAACCCCGTTCCACAGGGTTACTGATGCTTCAGCACCCCAAATTTCCCCAACGGCCAAATCCGGATCCATGCCCGTCCGATAATATTTTGACGCCGGATATTTCCCACGCTGGGCTCTCGGCTGTCCGAACTGTGGTTGCGGTTATCCCCCAGCACAAAATATTCATCCTCCGCCAGCGTAATTTCCTCATAAGCCCGTCCGGGCGACTGCATAACCTCCTTGCCGTAAGATTCCTCCAGCACTTCATCATTGATATAAATATTGCCGTCACCGTCTATCCGCACCGTCTCTCCCGGCATGCCGATAATCCGTTTGATATAATAGGTATCCTCCTCATACTGAAAGGGAAATACAATGATGTCATACCGCTGCGGATCACTGAACCGGTAGGTTATCTTGTCCACAATCAGATTATCCTCATGGCTCAGGGTCGGTTCCATGGAACTGCCGCTCACCTGTGTCCGCTGTCCCACAAAAGTAATCACAAGGTATGTCAGCACCAGTACAATCAGCAGATACAGACTGGTATCCAATAGTTCTTTGATAATCTTTTTCATCCCTTTGCCCCCTGCTCCGGCCTTTCCAGAGTTATTCTCCCCAGCTTCCCACTCCTGAATTCTTCCAGCAGTATGGAAGAAGCTTTTCGTATATCTGGCTCATTCCCTTTTAACAGGCATCCCCGCTTGATACTGATTTCCTTTAAAACGGAAAAATCATCCCCATTTTCTTCCACGCCAAAGCGTCCGCTCAGTACACCGCCATAAGCTGCCCGTAAAAATCTGATTAATTCCAGAGCCAGTTCTTCAGTCTGAAGAATTTCATCATTCATAGACCCGATCAACGCCAGGCGCAGCCCTGCCTGCTGATCTTCAAATTTGGGCCAGAGAATCCCGGGTGTATCCAGAAGTTCCAGGCTCTTATGCAGCCGAATCCACTGTTTTCCTTTGGTCACTCCGGGTTTATTTCCTGTTTTGGCACAGGCTCTGCCGGCAAATGCATTGATAAATGTGGATTTCCCCACATTGGGAATCCCCGCTACCATCGCCCGGACGGGGCGGTTTAGAATGCCTCTCCTGCGGTCCCGCTCCAGCTTGTCTTTGCAGGCAACACGCACCACAGCCTCAATGGACCGCACACCAGCGCCTGATTTGGAATTCACCTCCACCGCATGAATATCCATTTCCCGGAAATACTCCATCCACTCCTGATTCAAATCCGCGTCCGCCAAATCGGATTTATTCAGAAGAATCAGTCTGGCCTTGTTTTTTCCCATGGTGTCTATATCCGGATTTCTGCTGCTGAGTGGAATTCTGGCATCCACCAGCTCTATTACCAGGTCTATCAGCGAAAGATTTTCCTGCATCATGCGTCTTGCTTTCGTCATATGACCGGGATACCATTGATAATTCATATTCTGTCCTTCCCTGCCCTTACAGAGCAGATAGCAGTGGAAATTTTATTTGATAAAGCCCATGCCATCGCCGGCGGAAGCCATGTGGAACCACGCTTTTCCGACAATATTATCCCGCTTGATGGGACCGATATTGCCGGATCGGCTGTCCTCACTGTTATTCCGGTTATCCCCCAGCACAAAGTATTCATCACTGCCCAGCGTAATCTCATTTTCTGTAATCCCGGCATCCGCCATTTTATCGTATCCTTCATCTTCCTCCGCCAGAACACCGTTAATATACAGTCTTTCATCTTTGATCTGCACAGTCTCGCCGGGAAGCCCCACCACACGCTTTACATAGTAATGGGTATTCTGATTCCCATTGGGCAGAAATACGATGACGTCTCCCCGTTTGGGCGAAACGATTTTATAGAGAAAGTGGTTAATCAGTATTTCCTGCCCATTATACAGACCCGGCTCCATGGAAACGCCGATGACGCTTGTCCGCATGCCTATGGAAAATACAAGTACAGTGGCTATCAGGATTGCCGTAAAAACAAGAAAAAACCATTCTGCAATTTCCCGCAGTGCGGTACTGCTGATTTTCTTCTTTTTGTGGTAAAAACTCAGTCCCTGTTTTTTGCTCATAGATATACCTCTCTGAGAAAGAAATGGGGTAATCGGGTATCTGCTTTGGAAAACCGGCCATATGAGAAGGGCAACTACCACGTCCGTGCAGCTGCCCCTGTTCGTTTGCTTTTATTTTACCAGTTCTTTTACCTTTGCTCTCTTACCGGTGCGATTTCTCAGGTAGAACAGTTTTGCACGTCTTACCTTACCTCTTCTGACAACTTCAATCTTTTCTACATTGGGTGAATGAAGGGGCCATGTCTTTTCCACGCCTACGCCGTTGGATGTCTTTCTGACTGTGAATGTCTCACGGCTGCTTCCGCCCTGGCGTTTCAGTACGGTGCCTTCAAAGACCTGGATTCTCTCACGGTTTCCCTCTTTGATCTTGCCATATACCCTGATGGTATCGCCCACGCCAAATTCCGTAATTTCCGGTTTTAACTGTTCCTGTTCAATGCTTCTGATAATTTCGTTCATTTCGTGCCTCCTTGTATCCCAGACGTTCTTAATGTATCTACACAACAGAGGACCGTCTTACTTTCGCAACATTAATAATGTATCATATAAACTTTATATTTGCAAGTTTTTTTTGATATACAGCTCATATAAATCCGGCCTGCGCTCCCGCGTCCGCCGGATGGACTGTTCCAGCCGCCAGTCTTCTATTTTTTTATGGTTCCCGGACAGTAATACTTCCGGCACTTCCTTTCCATGCCAGAGGGGCGGCCGGGAATACTGGGGATATTCCAGCAGGCCGTTTTGAAAGCTCTCTGTCTCCGCAGAGTTTTCATTGTGTAATACGCCGGGTACCAGCCGCGCAATGGCGTCTATCATTACCATGGCCGGCAGTTCTCCACCGGTGAGCACATAATCTCCAATGGAGATATGGTCTGTCACCACTTCTTCCAATACCCGCTCATCAATCCCTTCGTAGTGCCCGCAGAGAAAAATCAGCGAATCCTCTCTTGCCATATCTTCCGCCATCTCCTGTGTGAAAGTACGGCCCTGAGGTGTTACATAGATGGTACGGACACTTTTGCCCTCTTCGTCCTGCACCGACTTCCAGGCATCGTAAACCGGCTGTGCCTGCATCAGCATACCCGCACCGCCGCCATACGTGTAATCATCTACTTTTTTATGTTTATTTTCCGTATAGTCCCTGATATTTACCGTATGAAAGGATATGCAGCCATTTCTGGCCGCCCGTCCCAGAATGCTTGCATTCAAGCAACTGTCTGTCATCTCCGGAAACAGGGTCAGAATATGAAATCTCATACAATTCCACCGTTTCGGCTCAATCCAGCAGTCCTGGTAAAAGATGGACATGCATCGTCCTGCCTTCTGTGTCTACATCCAGTATACAGTCTCTGATTGCCGGAATCAAAATCTCTTGTTCCGCTTCCGTCAACACGCTGTATACATCGTTTGCCCCTGTCTTTATTACATCCCGTAACACGCCAATTTTCTTATCGTCCTCATCCAGAACCGTGAGTCCGATCAAATCCGCTATAAAATATTCATCCCGCTCCAGGGGAACTGCATTTTCTCTCGTCACATACAGATCTTTTCCCTTATAACACTCTATATCATTGATATTGTCGTACCCCTTGAATTTAAGGATAACAAACTGCTTGAAAAACCTTACCCCTTCAACCTGCAATGGCTTCTTTTCCGTTCCCGTATCCAGAAGCAGTTCAGTGCAATGCTGAAAGCGCCCCACATCATCCGTTGTGGGAAATACTTTTACTTCTCCCCTGATTCCATGGGTAGAAGCGATAGCGCCCACCCGTAACAGTTCTTCCATGTATCATTCTCCTTATTTGCAGGTAACTCCATACCGGAATGTATACCAGATTCCTTTATGGGAAACAGATTAGGACAGGGACGGCCCTCCATGAGTCGTCCCTGTCTGTCAGATGATCTCTACATCCACTTTCTTATTGTCTTTTGATGACGCTGCTTTTACAACAGAGCGGATTGCCTTTGCAATTCTGCCTTGTTTACCAATAACCTTACCCATATCCGATGCTGCCACATGAAGTTCCACGGTAATGTTCTTCCCATTTTCCTTCTGTGTTACAACAACTTCATCCGGATGGTCTACAAGGGCTTTTGCTATTACTTCGACCAACGCTTTCATAATCCACCTCCGGAAAACCGCCTGCACCAGTTCCAGAATGCCGGCAGGCCTTTATTCATGACAACAGAAAGTTTGCATAACGTGCTTTCTATTCTTCATCACAACAGAAAGTCCGCATGGCGTGCTTTCTATTGTTTTTCAATACCTGCTTTCTTAAAAATCCTGCTAACAGCTTCCGTAGGTTGTGCTCCGTTTGCAAGCCATTTTTTTGCCAGCTCCTCATTTACCTTAAAAGTGCTGGGATTGGTCATCGGATCCAATGTCCCGATTTCTTCGATAAATCTTCCATCTCTTGGAGAACGGGAATCTGCAACTACGATTCTATAAAAAGGAGCTTTCTTCTGTCCCATTCTTTTTAATCTGATTTTTACTGCCATGTTCTTTCACCTCCGAAAAATTTTCATCATTTATCTGTCAGGGCTGTGCCCTTACCATGTATCTAAAAAGGAAACTTAAATTTTCCCTTTTTGCTACCAAAACCACCCATCATGCCCGGAAGCTGCTTCATCATCTTCTGAGACTGTTCAAACTGCTTAATAAAACGGTTCACTATGCTGATGTCCACGCCTGCCCCTCTTGCAATCCGGTGCTTGCGGCCGGGATTCAGCAATTTCGGATTTTTTCTTTCTTCCGGTGTCATGGAAAGCACAATCGCCTCCATACGGGCAAGCTGTCTGTCATCCACCATAGATTCCAGATCCCCCAGTTTGCCACCCCCCATTCCGGGCATCATGGACAACAGACTGGTCAAACCGCCCATCTTTTTCATTTGAGACATGCTCTCCAGATAATCCTCAAAATCGAATTTGCCCTTCTTAAACCGGGCTGCCATCTCTTTTTCTTTATCTTCATCTATATCTATGGTACTCTGGGCTTTTTCTATCAGGGAAAGCACATCTCCCATGCCCAGAATACGGCTGGCCATCCTGTCCGGATAAAACTGTTCCAGGTCGGACAATTTTTCTCCCATACCCACATATAAAATAGGTTTCCCGGTAACAGCTTTCACAGACAACGCCGCACCACCTCTGGAATCACCGTCCATCTTGGACAAAATCACTCCGTCTATACCCACTTTATCGTCAAAATCCTTTGCCACATTGACAGCATCCTGGCCTGTCATGGCATCCACAACAAGCAGCGACTGATGTACGTTCACATTTGCTTTGATTTCCTGCAGTTCCTGCATCATCTCTTCATCAACATGCAGCCTTCCCGCCGTATCCAGTATGACTACGTTATGCCCGTTCTTCTCGGCATGTTCCAGAGCTGCTCTGGCAATATCCACAGGGCTGTGGTTCTCTCCCATGGAAAACACATCTACTTCCTGCTTTTCTCCATTGACCTGCAACTGTTTGATTGCCGCCGGTCTGTAGACGTCGCAGGCTGCCAGCAGAGGCTTTTTCCCCTTCTTTTTCAGCTTTCCGGCTATCTTTGCCGTAGTCGTCGTCTTCCCGGCGCCCTGAAGGCCACACATCATAATCACTGTAATGGCTTTGCCTGGCTGAAGCGTAATCTCTGTAGTCTCCGATCCCATCAGGGAAACCATCTCTTCATTGACGATTTTAATAACCATCTGCCCCGGATTCAGGCCGTTCATAACATCCGTACCTACAGCGCGTTCTTCCACAGACTTTACAAACTGCTTTACAACCCGGAAATTCACGTCGGCTTCCAACAGCGCCATCCGCACTTCTTTCAGCGCCGTTCTGACATCTTCTTCCGTCAGACGGCCTTTGCTGCGCAGCTTTTTAAACACATTCTGTAATTTATCCGTTAAGCTCTCAAATGCCATCTATAATTCCTCTAATATCTCTCTGGCAAGTCTGCCTGCTTCATACAGCGCTTCCATACTGCCCTCCGCCTGCTGTGCCCCGGAAGGCACTTTGGCAGTCAGCCTTTCAATGGCCTCCACTTTCTGCTTAATATGTGTAAACTTTTCAACCAGATGGAGTTTATTTTCATAATCTGCCAGCGCTTTGTCGCACCGCTTTAAAAGATCGTGCACGCCCTGCCTGCTGATACCGTTATCCTCGGCAATCTCGCTCAGGGACAAATCGTTATAAACTGCGTCCTCATAAATCCGTCTCTGATGACTCGTCAGAAGTTCACCGTAAAAGTCATATAAAATTCCCTGTTTTACGATTTTCTCCATACCATTCTCCTGCTCCCGCCCGGACACGTTTATCATCATACCGCAAAACATAAAAGGTGTCAAGTATTTTTTCTTGACGAACTTTTGTTTGTGTTTCTTCGTCTTATGTTATCAACATAATACAAGGAAAACAAAATATGACAGTTGGGAAATACTAAAGGTGCTTCGTAAAGATGGATGATACACCACCAATCAGGAAGGCTCCCACATAAGCCTGAAACACCCTACAAAGCCCGGAAAAGTCACAGTACCGAACCACAACGGGGACTTGAAACCGGGAACACTAAACAATAGACTCTACGCTTCGCGAGGCTTCTATTGTCATAAACAATAGATTACAGGCTTCGCCAGCAAACCTATTGTCATGAATAAAAACAGCAGTTTTGATAAAATCTATCAAAGCTGCCGTTTCACATAGTATGCAGGAGATGGGACTTGAACCCACACATAGTCACCTACGTCAGATTTTGAGTCTGATGCGTCTGCCATTCCGCCACTCCTGCTTAGAACAGATATTATAATAACACACTCTGTTCTGTTTTGCAATTCTTTTTTACATTTTTTTCAACAATAGAATCCATGCTTCGCGAGGCTTCCAGTGTACTGACACATTTACTCTCAGCCAAATAACGCAGAATGAATTTTCAGTCTGCAAGGCGGCGGAGGGAGGCGATGCGGTGGCATCGTTGACCGACAACAACGCAGCAGATGGAAATTCAGGCAAGTCATTTGGTGAAATGTAAATGAGTCAGTACACTAGTTCAGCTTGTTTACTTTACTCTGGGCCAGAATCATTTTCACGATCTGAAAAATAAAGGCGGGTATTCCGACGAGAATCGAGAGGAACCCCTTAACTCCTATGTATATAATCCAAAACCAAAATGTTCCAAATAATGAGATAGGGAAGAATGATTGCAGATATGTGATAAATCTCCAGCCAAATGGAATACAGAACGCAACGCAGAACATACCCACATTATCAATAAAACTGGTGTCAACATTCCCATTTCCCCCATGAACATCCCATCGCACAAAAAAGATACCAACGAGAATGCCAATAATAGCGGTTTTTATGAAGTCACCACGGGAGTCTGCCAAAGCTGCCTTGTATTTCTGCTTTCGTTGTTCTTCTTTGTTTTGAGCTTGCTGCTGCTGGTCATACTGAATCTGAACAGCACAGGGATCGCACAGACAGGGCGTATGCTTTTCGGCACACTCTCTGCACAATCCCTTTCCGCATTTCTGGCAGGTAGCCACAGCTTCTCTTTCGGTATGGTTAAAACATTTCATGGTAGTAGTACTCCTTTTGCTCTATTCATAGTTGGCAGAAAATATCTGTATCTATACGAGTATTATAAGTATAATATGCTGTGTATGTCAATAGTTATTTGTATTAAACTAAGCATATTATTATTAGTTAGGAGATAAAGGCAGATGGATAGGAAATCCTTAAATATTGCGATTGGAAGTCGAATCAAGCTGGCTCGTGAAAATATGGGATGGACACAGGAAGAACTTGCGGAAAAAATTGACCTCTCCACCCAATTTATTTCAACCATCGAGCGCGGGGTGGCCGGCGCTTCTCTGGGAACAGTTATCAGTCTATGTGAAGTTTTGAATGTGTCCAGTGAATGGTTACTTTGCGGGAAACAGACGGTTCCTGATTCAGAAAAGATAGCAACCAAAATCAGTTCCCTGTCAAGTGCCCAATTAGCAGCCTTGGACAGGGTAACGGATGAAATTTTGCACCTGCTGAAAGTAACAGAAGGAAACGGGTGAATTTTGAACATGTAATTTCTAAATTCAGTCAACCTCCTCCCTATGGATTCTCCTCCATTGGCGCCAAATCGAAATCAATCCTTACCAAAATACGGCGATTGATTATGCCCGAGTATCCGATACAAGTACAGGCACAATTTTTTCATTCTATCAGAGGACAAAGCAACAATAGAAAACATGCTCTGTGAACTTTCTATTGTCATGAAGAACAATAGATTGCAGGCTTCGCCAGCAAACCTATTGTCATGAACAAAAGTGCGCTTCGCACACTCTCGCGTTCAAAGTTTCCTGAAAGCGCAGCTTTTGTTCCGCGCGCGAAGCTGCGCATCCCTTTTGTTTCATAGGACGCACTTTCCTATGAAATAAAAATATCCCTCAGAGTATTGCTTATTCTGAGGGATTACATATATACTATGAAAAAAGACTGCTCCCGGGCAAAAGAACAATCTTTTCTCTTTTCATTGGCTTGTTACCATATATTGAATTTTCTTTCAGATCTATAGTTGAATATCCAATAGATGCTACTGCACAGGCAAGTACACTCAATCGCCTGTACGAACATTCTCAATCTGCCAGTCTATTTCCTCCAATCCACTTTCCTTCAGAAACGCATTGGTCTTGCTGAACGGTTTGCTTCCGAAAAATCCTCTGTATGCAGACAGTGGGCTTGGATGAGGCGCTTCCAGGATTAGATGGCTGGAATTGTTCAGCATTTTCTTCTTCGTCTGTGCCGGTTTACCCCAGAGAATAAATACAATGGGCCTGTCCTGTTCATTCAGGACACGGATTGCCGCATCGGTAAACTCTTCCCAGCCAATGCCCCGATGGGAGTTTGCCGCATGTGCCCGCACCGTCAGTACTGTGTTCAACATCAATACCCCCTGCTGCGCCCATTTGACCAGATAACCGTTATCCGGAATATAACACCCCAGATCATCATGAAGTTCCTGGTAAATATTGACCAGAGACGGAGGAATATCAACTTGAGGCTTTACGGAAAAACAGAGTCCGTGGGCCTGTCCGTCTCCATGGTAGGGATCTTGTCCCAGTATTACCACCTTTACTTCGGATAAAGGTGTCAAATGAAATGCATTAAAAATATCATCTGCCGCAGGGAAAATTTTTCTGCTGTTATATTCTTCCAGTATCTTCTCATGTAATTTCTTATAATACGGTTTTGAAAATTCACCCTTTAACGGTTCTAACCAGTCATTTGAAATCGGTGCCATATCATTCGTCTCCTGTCACTGTATTCTCACAGATACGCATCTTCTTTGTAAATATTCCTTTACTTCATGGATCTCCACTTCTTTGTAATGAAACAGGGAAGCTGCCAGTGCGGCATCCGCCTTTCCCTCTGTCAGGGCATCATAAAAATGCTCCATATTTCCCGCTCCGCCTGACGCAATCACCGGTATGGAAACCCGCTCCGCAACCGCTCTGGTCAGTCCAAGGTCATATCCCGCCTTTGTCCCGTCGCAGTCCATACTGGTCAGCAGAATCTCTCCGGCGCCCAGCCGTTCCACCTGCTCAGCCCACTCCAAAACATCCAGGCCTACACGAACCCTTCCGCCGTTTTTATAGACATCCCAGCCACAGCCATCCTCTCTCTTCCTGGCATCAATTGCCACGACCACACACTGACTGCCAAATTTGTCGGCTGCTTCACTGATCAGTTCCGGTCTGGCTATGGCTGCAGAATTCACAGAAATCTTATCTGCTCCCTCACGGAGAATTGTCCGGAAATCATCCACAGTTCGGATACCACCACCCACCGTAAAGGGAATGAACACTGTTTCTGCCACTTTACGCACCATATCCACGACAGTGTCCCTTGCATCACAGGAAGCTGTAATATCCAGAAAAACCAACTCATCTGCCCCTGCCCTGTCATAGGCTCTGGCAATTTCCACCGGATCCCCTGCATCCTGCAAATTTACAAAGTTGACGCCCTTTACCACTCTGCCGCCGTTTACATCCAGGCAGGGGATGATTCTCTTTGTATGCATCTTATCCCTCCCTGCCTGTAAACGTAATAAAATTGTTCAGAATTTTAAGCCCTGTGTCCGAACTCTTCTCCGGATGAAACTGGCAGGCAAATACATTGTCCCGTTCTACAGAAGCATGGACAGTTACGCCATACTGCGTCGTTGCCTTTACCGTCGCCGCCTCTTCTGCCTGCAAATAAAACGAGTGCACAAAATACACATAAGCGCCTTCCGCTATTCCATGAAATAAAGTACCCTCACTGGGAAAATGCAGGGAATTCCATCCCACATGGGGCACCTTCAGCCCTTTTGCCTCCGGCAGCCGGACGATTCTGCCTGGCAGAATCCCCAGCCCGTCTATCCCTTTGCTCTCCTCACTGGATTCAAAGAGAAGCTGCAGCCCCAGGCAAATTCCCAAAAAGGGGGTTTTGTTCTCCACAACCTCCCAAATCACTTCATCCAGTTTACGGTTCCTGAGCTTTTTCATGGCATCACCAAACGCCCCCACACCCGGAAGGATTACCTTATCTGCCTGTAAAATAACATCCCGTTCTCCTGTGCATACCGTCTCTTCTCCCAGATACTGTAACGCCTTTTCCACGCTTAGGATATTACCGGCATCATAATCAATAATCGCAATCATCAGCTACTCCTCCGGAATATTTTCCGTATCCTGTATATTGCCCTCACTCTCCGTATCCACACTTTCCTCATATGTAGAATCGTCTTCCAGCTGTTGCCCGTTCTGTTCTCCCTCTGTCAGGCCATCTGCTTCGGGCAGGACAGGTTCCTCTTCCCCAGGCACATCGACTTCATATTCCTGTGGTGCAAAAGAAGGCTCTGCCTCCACATCCTCTCTGCGCTCTTCCTCTTCTTCTGCTTCTGCTTCTTCCTCTTCGTCCGGGAAGTCCATAACTTCTTCGCCCAATATCCGTTTCAGTTCCTTCGTATAAGAAACACTGTCCATAATCAGAGAAAGCTCTTTTGCCTTTTCCTCGGAAACACCATATTCTGACTGAAGAATGTCCAGAATATCCAGATATACGTTCTTCACAGGCTCTGCCACATGATATTGCTCCGCTTCTGCCTGTATCTTATGATACTTATTCACGCCACTGATAAGCGCGTGAAGCTGCTCCAGTTCCATGCCTTCCAGTCTGCCGAAGTTCTGATAAGATTCGATTTTCCTTTCCATCTGCAGACACAGCGTCGCACCGTTCAGTATCTCTTCTTCTTTACCTTTGACATCTTTCGTTACCAGCAGATCATATGCCGCTTTATAATCTCCGTTTTCAAATGCCTTTCTTCCTTCCTGCTTATCCATAATATCAGGAATATAGGAAGTGAACAGCATAATCATACCGAATACCGTAAGCCCCAGGAACACCGTAGTAATAATTTTCTTCATCCCAATGGGCTTTAAAGGTTTTTCAGGTTCCTTTGGCTCCTTGGGTTTCTTTTCTTTCTTTGGCTTAGGTTTTTTCTCTTTTTTAGGTTTCTTTTCTTTGGGTTTCTTCTCTTTCGGCTTTTTCTCCTTTGGCTTTTTCTCTTTGGGCTTCTTTACTTTCTTTTTGGACTTCGAAGTGTCATTGTCCAGACCTTCCAGAATCGCTATATTTTCCTGAGAAAGATCCAGCTGTTCTTTTTCCGCATCAATATCATCAAACTCTTCCTCATCCATAAAGAACGCCAGAAGCTTCTGAAAAACTCCAGGGCCTTTCTCGGAAGGTTCCTTCTTTTTCTTTTCTTTTTTTATACGTTTCTTTTTCCTGCCGGAAGTTTCCTCTGTCTCCTCTGCCACTTCAGGCTGCGTCGCCGAATCGGATAAAACCGGACTTTCCTCTGTCATATCGGGACCGCCCGCTGACAGACTCTCCATCAGACTTTTCATATCGTCGTCATCGTCCAGAACCCCGTCGTCTCCGGATGTATTCAGCAACTGGCTGATCTCTGCCAGCTCACTGTCATCCCCCAGAGAATCCATCAGATCTACAGATTCCAAATCCGCCTGCACATCCGGCATAGTTTCCGGTGTCTCTTCTGACGCAGGTTGCAACTCCTCTTCCGGCTCCGGATCAGGCGCCATCAACGCTTCCAGATCCGCAATGTCCAGATCCGGCAGCTCTTCCTCCAGATCTACATCCTCCAAAAACGACGATCCTTCCGAATCCATCCCCAGATCGGACAACAGTGCCATTGCCTCATCATCTTCTGCCTCAAGCCCCTCTGACTCCTCCGGCAAGCCGTTCTCCGGTTCTTCCTCCGGTAACAGTACCGATTCTTCCGCCTCTGAATCCAAATCAGGCTGAAGGATCGTTTCCCCTGACTCTGCTTCCGGCTCCGGTTCTTCCTCCGGTACTTCCGAAACCGACTCCGGCAATTCTGCGGCTTCCTCCGATTCTGCAAGTAAAGCCGCTATCTCCTCTTCTGACTCTACATCCGAAACAGCTTCCGATTCTTCCACGGCCACTCCGGCATCGGACACCCCTTCCGGCACTTCTTCCGGCAGGATTTCTTCGTTTTCTGTCTGCGGATTGCTCTCTGTCTCCCCGCCTTCCGGCTCCTCGTCAAATAATCTGGCAAGTTCAGGAAACTCAAAATCATCAAAATCCATGTCATCATCTCCGGACATGGTATCAAATGTCCCGCTCCCCGCCTCATTCGCAGTTGCCCCGCTTATATTCTTTTCTTCTTTCCGGACATCGGTCTGTGTCCCTGTCTCCCTGTCTCCGGAAGACGCTTCTCCACTGACTGACCGTAATAAACTATCCAGATAATCCTCATTTGAACTCATGGAATTCCTCCGCCATACTTACATTTCTATGCCAAGTATATCACAATCTGGTTTTCAATCAAACACTTTTCTCATTTTTTACACATGCGAACAAGTCAACCGCATCTTCCCTGATGGAAACGCCTCTGCCATGCAATTCCACAGGCAACTGAAACAATTTATTATGTACTCTGACCAGTTCTGCTTTTTGATTATAGAAAACCGCCTTTTCAAAAGGGAAACGTATCACATCCGGGCAGATAAGACCCACTCCCAATTCCAATACCAACAACTTTTTATGCAACGTTCCCTGCAGCCACTTCATATACATATCCCAGTCTGTGGCCGCCTGATCGTCTTTCTCTGCCATAAGGGGACAGACAACCCGTCCCTCCCGGAACCCCATCTGGCGGATTAAGCCGTCGTCACATGTTGTAATCACAAAATAATTTTTGCCTTCCAGACATCCTGCCAGATTCCGGTAAGCCCGCTCCAGTTTCTCCCTGTTCTCTCCTGGAATAAATTTTTCACCGATCCCTGTGAGAACCAGATCCGCTTCTCTGATTTTGTCTAATATCAGCGTTATATTCTCCTGCATTTTCCATCTTCCCACTTCATACAATGCTTATATCTGTCCTAAAAAATAAGCCGGGAATCATCCCGGCTTATAATAGCCTGCCTATTTTACCAGTCCGTCAATTACCTTGACCAAATTACCAATCTCCGGTTTTGAAAGCTGTGCGTTTGCACCCAGAGCCTCACCTTTCTTCCGCATCTCCTCATTCACAAGGGATGAGAAAATAATTACCGGAATGTCCTTTGTATCATCATGGTCTTTAATCAATTTTGTCAGCCGATGTCCGTCCATAATTGGCATCTCAATATCGGTAATCACGCATTTTACATGCTGATCCAGAGTGCCTTCATCTCTGCATTCCTTAATTACATCCCATGCCTGCTGGCCATTTTCCGTGCGAATCAGATTATGATAACCAGCCTTTCTCAGAGAATCAACAATCAACTTATTCAGGAGAGCAGAGTCTTCCGCAATCAAAATCGGAACATCGCTTCGCTTCCGATCTCCCAGAGCTTCAATATCTGTCACTTTAAGCCCTGTCTCCGGATTAATATCCGTTACGATTTTCTCAAAATCAAGAATAATAATCAACTTGTCGTTAAACTTGATAATACCGGTTGAAACACCATCTTCCGGTGTTGATACGGTAGCGCCTGGTTTAATAATATCTTTCCAGGATACTCTATGTATACCAATCACTGAATCTACATGAAATGCTATGTCCAGTTTATTAAAATTCGTTACAATAAACAATCCGCCCGGTTTAGACTGCCCTCTCTGCAAACAGTTTTTTAAATCTATCGCAGTAATCATCTTATCACGCGGCATAAAAATCCCTTCAATGCTGGGATGTGCATTCGGTACCGGTGTGACCTCCTGATAATTAATAATTTCACGAATCTTTGCTACATTGATTCCGTACAGATTACCATCCAGTGTAAATTCCAACACTTCCAGTTCATTCGTTCCATTTTCCAATAAAATTTTTGTATCCATGCCCTTCACCTCTCCACGTATAACATCCCATACTATGATGTCGTCAGTTAAAAACTGCCGGCTCACGTGCATCGCAATGTGTTTTCTTATTATATCATATATTTTATGAAAAATATATATCCAATACACAATATTTTCACAGGAATTCATATCATACCTTTTCATAACAGAATACAGCGTCCAGAATAACAATAGAGTCCACGCTTCGCGAGTCTTTTATTGTCATGAACATATAGAAAGCAGGTTTTGCGAACTTTCTATCGTTATGAACAAAAAAAGAACCCTGCTTACAGGATTCTTCAAATATCTGGTCTCTTTCACCATACCCTCAAAACCGAACATTGAAATTATCTATCTCTCTTCCCTTAACACCCGTCTCCTTCTCTCGGTTAAGCCCTCGACCGATTAGTAACGGTCAGCTCCATGCATTGCTGCACTTCCACCTCCGCCCTATCTACCCTGTACTCTTCAGGGGGTCTTACTTACTGGG
>CAJUSK010000031.1 GCA_910589075.1 uncultured Lachnospiraceae bacterium | reverse complement strand
ACCTGTCAATAGCGGAACTGGAAGCAAGCATCCTGCGCTTTATTGAACAATATAATCTTACGGCACATCCATTTAAGTGGACATATGCCGGTATACCATTAGCAATTTAATCACTGATATTTAAGCAATGCTGTACTAGTGGGTGCTTTGCCACTATAAAAGAAAAGAAGAAGCCCTCGACTGTATTGCAGTACGGTCGAGGGATTCGTTTCTTCGTCAACGTGGACTTCTTACATCTTTTTGCCTACAAGCATTATAGCATATGCAGAAATCTTTTTCAATATACTTCTGACAATCTAAAAATCTATCCTTGTTTGTCGCCAGGCAAAGTTGACACTTATACACTTTGTATTACAGGGCATAAAACAAAGCCTCCACTATAGGAAGGCTCTGTTTCTAAACCCTAAGAGAAATCCCATCTGTCCCTCTCAGCCGGATATGGAAGGAAGATTGGAAAGATTATTGCTTTCCGTTTCATCCGGAATGGATTTCAAGTATTCCGTGTCTTTACGATGCGCTACACCCACACCTCTGATACCACCTTCTTTTGCCATCCTCACACCTTCTTCTCTGCTGACGACGGCTCCATCGGAAAGCTGATATCCATCGACTTTGCCTCCATGTTTTACCAGTCCTACAATCTCTTTTGCATCCGATTTTGGCTGCGGGATTTCATCCAATGTATTTCGGGCAAGAGAAGCGGATACATCCGCATCTTTTATCCTGTTTTCCATAAATCAATCTACCCCATGCCCGCCTGCGCGGACTTACATTTGACAGTTTCAAGTACCCGAAATTAGTCTGTCCGAAATGTTGTCCGAAATACATCGAATAACTGGAAGCACCAACAAATCATGGAATGTAAACCATTTTTATGCTATAATGAAAAATAAATTTAAAATCGGGAGGGTGAAAAATGGGCACTTATAACTGGGTCACTTTAGGTTGCGGCGCCATTGCCAGCCAACTGGCACAGGCAATGGAAAAAGAAGGCCGCACACTCTATGGCGTTGCAGGCAGAACCTACGAAAAAGCCGCAGCTTTCGCCAGGACATATGGAATCACAAATGTCTATCAGACGATAGAGGATGTCTTTACAGACGATGCCGTGGATATTATTTATATTGCAACACCGCACAATACCCACAGCCAGTATTTGAATAAAGCATTGGAAGCCGGAAAACATGTCCTTTGTGAAAAGTCCATTACTTTGAATGCACAGGAACTGGCAAAAGCCCACGAAATTGCTGCCAGGCAGCAGGTCATTCTGGCGGAAGCAATGACCATTTATCATATGCCTCTCTACAAAAAGCTGTATGAATGTATGAAAAGCGGACAGTTCGGCAGTCTGCAAACGATTCAGATGAGTTTTGGAAGTTATAAAGGCTATGATATGAACAACCGTTTTTTCAATCCCGCCCTGGCCGGCGGCGCCCTTCTGGATATTGGCGTATACGCCCTCTCCTTCGCCCGCTGGTTTATGTCCCAGACGCCGGATCAGATTGTTTCCCAGGTAAAATTTGCGCCCAGCGGCGTAGATGAACAGGCGGGAATTCTGTTGATGAACCCGGCCGGTGAAATGACTTCCATTTCTCTTACCCTCCACGCAAAACAGCCAAAACGTGGAATGATTGCCTTTGACAAAGGGTATGTGGAAATCTACGACTATCCGCGGGCCACACAGGCGGTTGTCACATATACGGACAACAACCGTCAGGAAACCATTGCATGCGGAACGGCCGGGGATGCTTTACGATATGAAATCCAGGACATGGAGCAGGCTGTATCCGGCAGCGCGAACGCAATGCACCTGGATTATACCCTGGATGTTATGTCCATGATGACAGAAATCAGAAAATCCTGGGGATTTTCCTATCCGGAAGAACAGGTTTAAATTTCTTCAAAGCATCCGTGTGTCAGATTTATATCCTCTGATCTATTTTCCGCAGAAATGCACATGGAAGCGCCATATGGAATACAGAAAATTCCAAAATACAGGAATTGCAAAAATTGACAGATGATAAGAAATACCGCAGCAGATCAGGGGAAGCGCCTGGAAAAACAGAGCAAACCGGCAACAGTCCATGCAGAACATCCCCGATGCACAGGAACCCCAGGTATAATTATGAGTATTTCACAGTAAAAGGATAGACATGATCATAATTTTCCCGGTGATAAAAACGGACTTCCCCACTGTCCTGGTTATATACAATGCTCCACTCCGTAGCGGCAAAAGAAGAATTAAAATTGCTTTTGCTCACACGGCACAGCGCATCCCTGATCGCTTCCATATCCGTCATTTTATGACGCTTCATCGTTTCTTCCAAAATGCCGAAACGAAGTTTTGATTCATCTGATCCAATCCCGTATTTCTCACCCGCCGCCAGATAATGATTGGTGACAATCGGTGTTTCGGTAATTGTCAATTCATTCCCAATATACTCGGCAACAACACAGTTCCCCTCTGCATCCGCCAGCGCAAAATGCACCATCATGCCCAGAGAGCCATGCAGATCATACTGCGCTAACAGTTCCAGCGCTTCTTCCACATTTGCAGCACGATTCAGCAACAGGCGGATTGCTGTGGTGGTGGTAAGATTGGTTTTGCCCCGTTTCTGCCCGATTCCATCTGTATCCTGAATCATATTGACGGATACACAAAGTCCCTTTTCATTCATACCATCCAGCGGGGCATATAAAGCGGCAATGACACGCACTGTTTCCGGCAGCTTCTCTCTGCCCGCCTCCCCGTTTTCTCCGATGAAATCCATATTTACTGTGGAAATGGAAGCATATCCGCAGGCAGGCGCCGATTGTACAATCCACGCTTCACAGGGATTCCAGTCAAAATTTCTTCCAAACAGCGCTTTCCCCTGAGAACCCCTGGCTGAAATGGTGCTGCATCCAAAGGAGCTCTCCCGCATCTGCAGACAGGTATCTTCCAAAGACAACCAATCCTGCACGAACCGGATCACTTCTTCATCCGAGGACGCGCCACCCCGGTTCAGAAATTCAGTCAGGCCATCCTCGCCTCTGTAGCTGACCACAAACAGATCTTCCTCCAGCTTTCTGATTTCCAGGGACGTCTCTTGTCCCATATCCTTCTCCATTACGCGCTCATTCTCCTTTCATAAAACGCCTCACTGTTACACTCCCTGCAGAATGTTCTCATAAGCTTCTGCTTCCTCATCCCGGAAACAACAAATATAAACATTCATCACAACGTCAGGATGTGCATCCAGCCACCCTGTCACAGCACGCAAAGACAAGACTGCAGCCTCGTCCAGCGGATACCCGTAAACGCCTGTGGAAATACATGGAAATGCAATGCTTGTACACCCATGTTCCATAGCCAGTTCCAGGGAATTTCGATAGCAGTCTGCCAGCAAAACCGCATCCTGCCCCTTACCACGGTAAACAGGCCCTACGGTATGTATAATATAATCCGTATGGCTGATCTGATATGCGCCTGTTATTTTGGCTTCGCCTGTATTGCATCCATGCAGCGTTCTGCATTCCTGCAAAAGCCCTGGCCCCGCTGCTCTGTGTATGGCTCCGTCCACACCACCGCCGCCCAGCAGAGAATTGTTTGCGGCATTCACGATTGCCCCCACATGCATATCCACCACACTGCCTCTTACAAAGGAAATATGAGATTGGGGCTGATAGCCAGTCACAGTCTTTATCATATCTTTTGCAAGTACCAGTTTTTTATTCCATGGATTCATCATAAATCCCAAACAATCCGGCCAAAGACCGGCATGGGTAAACAACGTTTGCAAAGGCTGGATGATGCAGGACGATGCTTTGCCCTGATTGAATTCTCTCTCACTGGTAAAAACAGGAATAAAATACTGTCCCCGTTCATTTCCCCCAAGTCGCTGAAACCGAATTGCCGCTTCTCTGTCCAAAGTCACTGTATCTCCGACTTTTATAAGTTCCCCACTGCCCAGATTTTCTGCCAGAGCCGCCGGTGTCTCTATGGGAACCAGCACCTGCATATTATTTTCCAGCCCCGCGCGAAGCGCATTGAAAACAGGCTTTGGAGAGGCATTTTCTCCGCCATAATACCAGTTATATAAAAGCCGTTCCAGTTCTTTTGCATATGTATCTGTTTTCATAGATTCTCTCCCTTTGCTGCTCCTGTACTGCCATACCGGAAATCCGTTATTTTACCGGCTTTATGAGGGCTTTTTCCGGATGATTTTTCTTGTTTCATGAGTGCCGCTTCTTCATGATTTTTCCCGTCTCATGAGTGCCGCTTCTTCATGATTTTTCCCGTCTCATGAGCGCCTCTTCTTCATGATTTTTCTTGTCTCATGAGTGCCGTTTCTTCATGATTTTTCTTCCTTCTTCAGCACTTCTTCGTGATGATTTTACTTATCTCATAAACACTTCTTCGTGATTTCACGTGCCATATCAACACTTCTTGTTTATTTTACCTGTCTCATCAACGCTTCTTCTTTTGCTTTCCTGATGTCTGCTATTCCATTGGCAGCGTTCACCTCTTCCATAAAGGTTCTGGCAAACCGGCTAAAAGCTTCTGCCTCTTCTTTCTGGCTGATATTCACCGGATCACATCGGCCATCCTTTGTATACACAGGCAGTACAAAAAAAGACAGAATTTCTCTCCTGTCCTTTCCAAACAATGTGAGCATTCTTTTTCCTGCTTCCACCATGCCAAGATTATCCACACTAAAGTGCAGCGGCTCGCCATAGCTGATATTGATTCCTGAAGGCATATCCCCCGCCACCGGTTCATGGGGCATCTGAATCCGATGACGATACGTACCAGACATATAATCATCCGAATGACCTAAAGCACCCTGATGTCCGGATGCCCTGGAAATAGACAGCGGCACAAGATATAAGTCTCCCTGTTTAAACGCAACTGCATAATACCAGTGCCGCCTTGTCAGTGTATTTCCCACAAAACTTTCACACGCTGATTCCGTGCCATAAGCTGACATATATGTTTCGCCATACGGCACTGCCCGTTTTACGATTTCCCTGATTTTACGTTTTTCCTCACTATGTACTCCCTTTCTGCGATTGATCATTGTCTTTATAACAAAGAATACAATATATACGATACATAATGCTGCGATGTAACGATTGAATAACATACATTCACACCCCTTTTAACCGTTTCTACATTTCTTTTCCGCATCCAACATGCCGCACGGACTCGCAGGGAAAATACCTGTACATAATCTCCCTAAATAGAACGGCGCTCATCCTCGGGTTACCGCATACCGGTCATGGGGCATAGACACACCCCGATAATATTTTATGCTATGATCCACCACTGCCATACCCGTCCTGACCGCAACCTTCTGAGAAGCCGTATTGGTATCTCTGATGATAGAACAGACCGTATCCGCATCCAATACTTCAAATGCGTATTTTTTACAGGCTTTTGAAGCTTCCAGAGCATACCCATTATGCCAACAGGAACGCTGAAACAGATACCCTATTTCCAGCACCTCCTCCCCCTTCCATGGCTGCATGGTCAGGCCGCACTGACCAATCATTTCACCCGTTTCTTTTAAAATCACCGCCCACAGCCCAAATCCCCATTGGTGATAGCGGGCCATTTGCCGTTCCAGCCATTCCTGCACTTCCACATCGCTAAACGCCCCCTCGTAAGCATACATGGTTTCTTCGTCCTGTAATATCTTACACAACGCTCCATAATCAGCCTGGGTCAGTTCCCGCATATATAATCGTTCTGTTTCAATCATCATGGTATTCTCCTGTTCATAATTCGTTTTCTATATTAATCCTCTGCCTTCACCCCATTCAACATATGCACAGACAGTCTCAACAGTTTTTCTATAAAATCTCCGTCTGACATCGTTGCAAAAAAGAGAATGTCCTCCCGTTGAAAGTTATTCTTATAGAAAATTTCTTCAGGAATTTGCCTGATATTTTTTTCAAGTACAGAAAGCAATGTCTGTGCAAATTCCCATTTTTCTTCCGACTCTTTACAAAAATCTATATCATCACACGCATCAACAATTTCTACCAGAGGCGTATAAAGGAAATCCGGATACAGAGCCTTTTCCCACAACTCACACCCCTTTGTATCGTTACCGGGCTGCCATGTCAGATAAAACCCATAAAAATCATCGGTGGTAATAAAACCAATGGCACAGGCACTTTCTTTTCTCTCTTCGCTTAATATCTTATCTATTACCCCTGCCAGATGTTCAGAACAGACTTTATCAAATAGTTCAAACTGTTTTATATCCATTTTTTCTCCTCTTTTTGGCTTACATATTCAGGTTTCTGTATCTACATTATAGCATTCACATATTGATTTTCCCATGACAATCTTGTTCTATGCGAAAAGCAAAATCAACCACGCTCATCAGCAATCAGCAGAAACCCACTTCGCCCGTTGTTGATAAGTAAATCTGCATATCTGCCATACAAATGTCTCAATGCGCAACATGCGAATGTATCAATGTGTAATTACTGTAATCTGCAATACAGGGCCGGAACATGCAAAACGCCCTATGTGCCCTGTACCCAATATGACAGCGTCTGTAATGCCCTGGCCAGTATAGTATACGAAATATCTTTTTGATAAAATAAAGTCGTCACAAAAAGGATATTAAATCGTATCAAAATATGCAATATGATAATTTCTTTCTGCATCCTTTATATAGGTAACATCAAATTTTTTCACCGATGTATTCATATATGTAAAAGAAAACAGAATCCGATTGCTGTATGTAAAATAAATATCACCCAGTTCACTGAATGTCCATGTTTTTTTACATATTTCCATGCCGTTTTCATAAAAAATGATGGAATCCCGGCAATGGATGAGGGGCCGAAACGTAAATACGAAATATGTCAGTACAAAAAACATTACGACTGATATGCCCACAATCATATCTGCTGTGGAGGAAGATGATACATTCACAGAAGCAGAGGAGAAACGCTGCTGTGACCGGGTTTCAAACAAAGCCATACGGCAGACTCCTGCGGCAAACAACAGCCGCGTTCCAACCTGAAATACGATTTTACCGACATCCGGCCCTGAACGGGTGATTGGACGGCCTAAATGTTTATGTTTTTGCATGGGTACTCCTTTGATGTGTGTTTTGTATATGATTGTATGATTCAGTTTTAGGACGGATTCTGGTTATTTGATCAGTCCTTTGCTCTTAGTCAACATCTATTTTATGTTGATTATGTTATCGGATTTTTTCGGGAAAGTGTTGCAGCCGTCTCCACATGATTATCATTGTCCAAACCTATACTTAAATCATTTTCAATAATCGGTAGCTTAAACCGAATTGATTTAAGCCACTGACCGCCCCTCATGGCTGTTATCCCATTTGTGCAACGGCCGTTGCACTTTTGCTGTTAATTTTGTTATTATTCTAATTCTTTTTCTATTTCTTCAATAGAAGGCAAACTACTCTTAAACTCCTCTGGCAAAGACTGTGTAAGCTGCTTCTGCCAATCTGCAACACCAATCGGGTTCTGATAACCAGATAAAGAATATTCCACTATAGTTTTATTCTTACCCTTAACCAACAAAAGCCCGATTGTAGGTTTATCATCAGGATGGCACAAAATATCATTTACTATATTCTGATACATATT
>CAJUSK010000030.1 GCA_910589075.1 uncultured Lachnospiraceae bacterium | reverse complement strand
TTTTTGTGCTATAAGCACTTGCTACACCACCCGCATAGCAGGTGGTTTTCTGTTTCGCACGTCTCCGTTTTTCGGAACACGAAAAACTCCGCCGCACTCAACCGGCTAAAGCCGATAACAAAAGTGCGCTTCGCACACTCTTGCGTCCAAATTTTCCGGAATGCGCGGCTTTTGTTCCGCGCGCGAAGCTGCGCATCCCTTTTGTTTCATAGGACGCACTTTCCTATGAAATGAAAAAAACATCTGAGGAAGCGCTGATTGGTTGTAGCTTCCTCAGATGCCTTAATATTATTATGGATCAACGAAGCTGTACCATATGCCGCCCGCCAGGATCAGCAGGTAGCCCCGCCTTTTAAATGCTTCTGGGCCGCAAGATTTTCCTGTTTTCCTTCCAGGAGAGCATTGGACAAAAGCTGTTCCTGCACCGCTTCAAATCCGATTCTTGCCACCGTATCCGCAAATCGTTCTCCTGTAATCCCCTGCTGGCGGAATAACAGAATTGCCTTTTCAACAATGTCCAGCACTTCTTCCCGATCTGTAAAAACTTTGTCCAGATACCTTCCCTGGGCCACTTTTTTGCCCCATCGCCCGCCTATGTAAATACGATATCCATCCGTATACTGTTCCAATGCGCCAAACGGGCACTTACCCATACAACGCCCACAGTGATTGCAGGCAGATTCATCTATGACAATCCTGCCGTCTCTGAGCGCCGCCACATGGATGGGACAGTTCTGCTCTACCTGGCAGACTTTACAGCCCCGGCACTTTTCAGGGTCAATCTGCGGCACTTTCTGCCCGATAATCCCCAGATCGTTCAAGTCCGGCTTCACGCAGTTATTGGGACAGCCGCCTACGGCAATTTTGAATTTGTGCGGCAGTTTTACATCGGCATAGCCATGGAAAAACCGTTCATGAATCTCTTCCGACAATGCAAACGTATCAATCAGGCCATACTGACAGGTTGTTCCTTTACAGGATACCACCGGACGTACTTTGGATCCGGTACCGCCCATTTCCAGCCCTGCCTCCAGCAGATACGCCCGCAGCGGTTCAATGTTCTCAAAGGGCACACCCTGGATTTCCATGGTCAGACGGGAGGTCATAGTCACTTCGCCGCTGCCAAACCGGTCCGCCGCCTCCGCAATCGCCTTTGCCTCCTGTGCGGTAATCTTACCGTTTCTTGTGATGACACGGCCATTGAATTTATCCGGCGTTCTCTTATCTTTTAAAAAGCCCAGCGCTTTTACTTTCTTTTCGTCCTCTCCGGAAACTGTCCCTGCAAAATCCCGGACTTTTACATCATTGAAGAATGTAGCCCCTTCCAGTACTTTCGTATGCTGATACCCAAAGTGGCGCAGACGGTTCTGCAGAAAATAGCCTCTCTTTCCCTTGACGCAGACCAGCAGCAGTTTCTCTTCTTTTCCAATGCCCGGCAATTCGCCGTTCACCCTGGCCAGATCAACATAGGAGGCACCCCGGATAGACGGCGCAGGCGCCACATCCAATATTCGATATCCTTCCGCTTCCCCTGCCGCATACTGCGCCGGAGTCATGCTGTCCATATCACCGTTTAATTTATTCAGTAATATGTATACGGCCTGCACAAACGGATGAATGGCTGTGGAAAACGGCGGCGCATACGCAAAGTCCGCATTTTCAAAGTCTTCCAGCTTTGCCCCCATATTGATACCCATTACGGCAATGTCTACCATTTTATCCACCGCACCCGGTCCCAGTACCTGCATGCCCAACAGACGGTGGCTTTCTTTCTCTGCAATGAGTTTTGTGGCAAAAAATGCCGCATCGGGATAATAATGGGCTTTATCGTCCGTCACCGCAAGCACAGTCTCCACCTCATACCCCGCCGCTTCGGCCTGGACCTGGGTCAGACCGGTACGTCCACAGTTCAGGCCGGGCAGTTTTACAACCCCTGTGCCCAGCACACCGGGATACTCTTTCTGCACACCCGCCAGAATCTGTGCCAACGTCCGTCCCTCCAGATTGGCGGAAGAACCCATGGGAGACCACTGGGGCGCACCGGTCATCCGGCTTTTCACCAGCACACAGTCTCCTGCCGCATATACATCCGGAAGGTTGGTGCGCATCATCTCATCTACCACAATGGTTCCCCGGTCCATCTTCAGACCGCTTCCTTCCAGAAACGCTGTATTGGGCCGGATGCCTGCCGCCATAATCAGCAACGAGCAGGGAAGGGTCCCCGCCGAAGTACGCACTGCCGTAACGCCCTCCTCGCCCAGCACCTCCTCCGCCTTTGTCCCGGTAATCACCCGGATGCCTTTCTGCAACAGATGCTTTTTCCCAAAAGCGGCCATCTCCGGATCCAGAATCCCCGGCAGAATCTGCGGTGCAAAATCAATGACCGTAACACTGATGCCTCTCTGTTGAAGGTTTTCCGCCATCTCCAGGCCGATAAAGCCCGCACCTACCACCACGGCCTTTTTCACGCCTTTTTCCTGTGCAAAAGCCCGCACCGAAACAGCGTCTTCCGGCTTCCGCATAGTAAATACGCCTGCAAGTTCCATACCGTTCACCGGTGGAAGCGCGGGGGATGCCCCTACAGCGATGACCAGCTTATCATAAGACAGTGTTTCTTCTTCCCCGGTCGTCACATCTTTTACTGTCACCGCCTTCGCTCCTGCATCCAGTCCAACGGCTTCTTTTCCTGTCTGCACTTCCACCCCTGTTAGCGCGGCATATTTTTCCGGCGTATTCACAATCAAATCACCCGGTTCCTCAATCATACCACCCACGTAATACGGAAGTCCGCAGCCTGCATAGGAAATATCCCGATCCCTTGAAATCACCCTGACATCTGCACTTCGATCCATACGTTTCAGCTTCGCTGCTGTTTTTGTTCCGGCGGCAACGCCGCCGATCACCAATACCTTCATGTAACCTCCTCCTTTGATCCGGCCAGCCGGTTTTCCACCGCGTCAGACCGGTTTTATCAAAATATCTCTGGCTTATGGAAAAGTATAGCATATGATGTGAAAGAGATAAAGAATGAATAGCATCCCTTTTGTCTCATAGGACACACTTTCCTATGAAACAAAAAAACGGACTCCTAAGAGCCCGCAGAAAACTTTTTTCACAGAGATTTTCAGTTGTTTTTTCGATTTCCTGCCAGCTTTAAATCATATTGTACAAAGCCGTCATCAGGCCAATCTTCTTCCGATTCTCTCTGTTTTTGGCCGGCCGTCAATCCAGCTTGTGGAAAATCACGCAATTCGGTTTATCCACGTGGATTTCCCTTCCGTTCATAACCAGCAGTCCCTTCTCCAGATCCACATTGAAAAATGTCATGGTATCCGATTCATGGTTCAATGATACAATATGCCGCAAATCCGGGAAGAAGTTGGCATCCTTGGGATAATCGCCGCTGATTGGCAGACAGAACAGCTTTGTCAGCTCTCCTGTCTCATGGTTTACCCTGTAGACAACCACGCTGTTATCCCCTGCATTGGAGCTGATGATATAATTATCATCAAGGGAGAAGTTCAGGGTGCAGGCAGCGGAACCTGTGGAATGGTAGTCATTCAGAGTGGATATGGTCTGGATTTTCTCAAACTCAGGATTCCCTTTCACCTCTTTATAACTGTATACATCAATGATATTTTTAAGTTCATGTACAATGTACAGGAATTTACCGTCTTTTGTAAACTTCACATGGCGGGGTGCAGATTCGATCTCACTGCGGATAACGTCAATCTGTTTTACCTGCCCCGTGAGTTCGCTGAAGCGATAGACATTGACATGATCCATACCCAGGTCTGCGGCAAGCAGGTATTTATTATCTCTTGTCATTTTTACGCAGCTTATATGGGGCCTGAAGTTCCGCTCCGCGATACTGCCCAGGCCTTTATGGAACACCTCGTCGGTAATGCCGCCGATGCTGCCGTCTTCATTCAGCCTGAGTACGGTCAGCTTTCCGTCATGGTAACCGGCTACGAAGAGATATCTGTCATCATAATCCGTGGACAGGTAGCAGCCCCGCATGCCGTTGATGGAGCCGTGCCCCAGTATTTTCAGTTCTCCGGTGGACGGGTTGATCTCGTAAGCCTCTACGCCTGTATCGGTGATCGAATACAGATATTTCATATTATGTGAAATCGTTACATAGGAAGAGTTGGTAATCTCCACCTGGTCTTTTTCAATGAATCTGCCATTTTCCATGTCTACATCATAAATTTTTATGCCATGGGCATCTCCGGTCGTTGTGTAGGTGGATACATAGGCAACATATTTATCTGTTTTCATTTTGTTTAATCCTCCGATGTGTGGTGATGAATGATGCAATGCGCGCCGCATATGCCGCCTCCGGCGAATGGCCGTTTCCCTTCGCGCCGGGCCGGTATCATCTCTAACGAGAATTATACCATGCCCCTTTCTGAATCTCAATAGCGGGGTTCTGTAAAATTTACGGATTTTTTTTGTTTTTTCGTTGACAACAGGCGGAAACGCTGTATAATAATTATCGACCTTTGTTTAGTTTTATTAAACTTTATGTTTATTATTTCTTATCGGAATCTATTGGAGTCTATTGCATGAATATAGGGAACAAAATCAGGGAATTACGGATTCAGAAAGGGCTTACCCAGGAAGAGCTGGCTGACCGGGCCGAACTTTCGAAGGGATTTATTTCGCAGGTGGAACGGGATCTCACCTCTCCGTCCATCGCCACACTGATGGACATCCTGCAGTGTCTCGGCACGGACCTGAAGGATTTCTTTAATGAGGATACCGATGAACAAATCGTCTTTCATAAAGAAGATTACTTTCAGAAACTGGAAGTGGACAGGCAGCATATCATCGAATGGATTATCCCCAACGCGCAGAAAAATATTATGGAGCCCATCCGTCTGACGCTGGAACCCGGCGGTTCCACCTATCCTGATAATCCACATGAAGGTGAGGAATTCGGTTATGTGCTCTCCGGCAGCATTATACTTCACCTTGGGAAAAAGTCTTATCCGGTAAAAAAGGGGGAAACATTTTATTTTACCCCCAATACCACACATTCTATCGAGTGCGGCGGAAAATCCGGCGCTGTTGTTATATGGGTCAGCAGCCCGCCCAGTTTTTAATATGATATGGAGGTAGCAGCCTTGAGCAAACTCATCGACTTACAGAATATAACAAAGGCCTTTGATTCCAACATCGTATTGGATGATATGAGTCTGTATATCCGGGAAAATGAATTCCTGACTCTGCTCGGCCCCAGCGGCTGCGGCAAAACCACCACCCTCCGCATTATCGGCGGCTTTGAAAGCCCGGACAAGGGCAGGGTTGTTTTTGACGGCACAGACATTACCGCCTGGCCTCCCAATAAGCGGCAGTTAAACACCGTATTCCAGAAATATGCCCTCTTTCCCCATATGGATATTGGAGAAAATATCGCATTTGGCCTGCGGATTAAGAACAAGCCAAAAAATTACATACAGGACAAGATCAAATACGCCCTCAAGCTGGTCAATCTGGACGGCTATGAAAAGCGTATGCCCGATTCCCTCAGCGGCGGCCAGCAGCAGCGTATCGCCATTGCACGTGCGATTGTCAACGAGCCCAAAGTACTCCTGCTGGATGAACCGCTGGGCGCACTGGACTTAAAGCTCAGGCAGGATATGCAGTATGAACTGATCCGCCTGAAAAACGAACTGGGCATCACCTTTATCTATGTAACCCATGACCAGGAAGAAGCCCTGACGATGTCCGATACCATTGTGGTTATGAATCAGGGTTACATTCAGCAGATCGGTACGCCGGAGATGATTTACAATGAGCCGGAAAACGCTTTTGTAGCCGATTTTATCGGCGACAGCAATATACTGGACGGGATTATGATCCGGGACGAGCTGGTAGAGATATTGGGCGCCCGTTTTGCCTGCGTGGATAAGGGCTTTGGCGAACACAAACCGGTGGATGTGGTCATCCGTCCGGAGGATGTGGAACTGACTGTACCAGGAAGCGGTACTTTGCAGGGCGTGGTCAGCCACGTTATCTTTAAGGGCGTACACTATGAAATGGAAGTCATGGCATGTGGGTTTGAATGGTTGGTACAATCCACCCGGATGTTCCCTGTGGGCACACAGGTGGGCCTTTCGGTAGATCCATTCAATATCCAGATTATGAATAAACCGGCGTCTGAAGACGAGGAGGCAATCGGTGTCAATGAATAAAAAAACACTCGCTTTTCCATATATCTTCTGGGCCGCCGCTTTTATCGTCATTCCGCTGTGCATGGTTCTTTATTATGGCGTAACCGATAAAACCGGCGCTTTTACCCTGGAAAATATTGTAACAATGGCAACGGCAGAGCATTCCAAAGCGCTCCTGCTCTCCATAGAGCTGTCGCTGGCCAGCACAGTCATCTGTTTTCTGCTGGCATATCCCCTTGCCATGATGCTCACCGGCATGAACGTAAGCACTCACAGCTTTATTGTGCTGATTTTCATCCTTCCCATGTGGATGAATTTCCTGCTGCGCACACTGGCATGGCAGACGCTTCTCGAAAAAACAGGTGTGATCAACAGTATACTGGGCTTTCTACACTTACCTCCTCTGGAACTGATCAACACGCCCGGCGCCATTATTCTCGGTATGGTGTACAATTTTCTGCCTTTTATGGTTTTGCCCCTTTATAATGCACTGGCAAAAATCGACAAAAACGTCATCAATGCCGCCAGGGATCTGGGCGCCGACAGTGTCCAGACTTTTTTCCGGGTAACGCTTCCGCTCTCCCTGCCGGGAATTATCAGCGGTGTTACCATGGTGTTTATACCGGCCCTGACCACCTTTGTGATCAGTACCCTGCTGGGCGGCAGTAAAATTTTACTCATCGGCAATGTGATTGAACAGGAATTTACCCAGACCGGAAACTGGCACCTGGGCAGCGGGCTCTCCATTGTCCTGATGATTTTCATTCTTGTCAATATGGTTGCAGAAGCCGCTTTTGATAAGGAAGGAGATGGAGCATCCCTATGAAAAAAACATTGCGCAGCCTGTATATCGCACTGATTTTTCTGTTTTTATACGCCCCGATCCTGACATTGATTGTGCTCTCCTTCAATGCCAGCAAAACACGGGCCAAATGGGGCGGTTTTACACTGAACTGGTATCGGTCTATGTTCCGGAATGAGGCAATCCTCCAGGCTCTGTCCACGACGCTTTTGATTGCGCTGCTTTCCGCTCTGATTGCCACGGTCATCGGAACCGTTGCCTGTATCTCCATGCAGGCGATGAAACGCAGAAACCGGGCCATTATCATGGGAATTACCAACATCCCCATGCTGAACGCGGATATTGTTACCGGTATCTCACTCATGCTTCTGTTTATTACACTGGGATTTCGTTTTGGTTTTATGACCATACTGCTCTCTCATATTACATTCAATATCCCGTATGTCATATTGAGCGTCATGCCGAGGATGAAACAGCTCAATCCCAGTATTTATGAGGCGGCGCTGGATTTGGGCGCTTCCCATATACGGGCATTTTTCAAGGTGGTATTTCCCGACATCCTTCCCGGTGTGCTGTCCGGTTTCCTGATGGCATTTACCATGTCGCTGGATGATTTTATCATTACGCATTTTACAAAAGGGCCCGGTGTTGACACTCTGTCCACCAAAATTTATACAGAAGTAAAAAAAGGCATCAAGCCGGAAATGTATTCTCTGTCCACATTGATATTTGTAACCGTGCTTCTGCTTCTGTTCCTGGTCAACAAAACGCCGGCCGAACAGAAGAAAAAGAAACTACAGATGCAACAACAAGGAGGAAAATTATGAAAAGCAAACGATTGACGCTGCTGCTTGCAGTTATGGGCATGTGTATCCTGACCGCCTGTGGCTCGGAGCAGGAAGGGGAAAACGGTGAAGTTGTGGTATACAACTGGGGGGAGTATATCGATCCGGATGTGCTCACCTCCTTTGAAGAAGAAACCGGTATCCGGGTAATTTACGACGAATTCGAAACCAACGAAATCATGTATCCCAAAGTGGAGGCCGGGGCTTCCGCCTATGATGTGGTCTGCCCTTCCGACTATATGATCCGCAAAATGATAGACAACGATCTGTTGTCCGAAATTGATTATGATCATATTCCCAACGCAAAAGAACATATTGGCAGCCAGTATTTTGAGCAATCCAGAGAATTTGACCCTGAGAATGCATATTCCATCCCCTACTGCTGGGGCACGGTAGGCATTCTGTATAATAAAACAATGGTGGATGAGCCTGTGGATTCCTGGGATATTCTCTGGGATGAGAAATATGCCGACAATATCCTGATGCAGGACTCTGTCCGGGATGCTTTTATGGTCGCCTTAAAGCGGGACGGCGCTTCCATGAATTCTCTCGATGAGGCACAGCTGCAGGCGGCAAAAGACGCCCTGATTGCCCAGAAACCACTGGTACAGGCTTATGTAATCGACCAGGTCCGGGATAAAATGATCGGAGGGGAGGCGGCGCTGGGCGTAATCTATTCCGGAGAGGCAATCTATACCCAGCGTGAGAATCCGGATCTGGAATATGTCATCCCCAAAGAAGGAACCAATGTGTGGATCGACTCCTGGGTGATTCCCAAAAACGCACCCAACCGGGAAAATGCAGAAAAATTCATTGATTATATGTGTCGTCCCGAAATAGCCCTGAAAAACTTCCAGTACATTACCTACTCCACCCCCAACGAAGGGGCGCGGGAACTGATTGAAGATGAGGATATCAAAAATTCTCCCATCGCCTTTCCCGACTTATCCCAGTATGAAAATCTGGAAACGTTCTCCTATCTGGGCGAAGAAGGGGATGCACTGTACAGCGAGCTCTGGAAGGAAGTAAAATCCGAGTAAACAGAGCCGGCGGTAATAAGAAAGCGCTTTGTAAACAACCCAAGAGCCCCGACGTCAGTATCACTGATGTCAGGGCTCTTTCTCCATTACCGTATCCGTTCCGGAAATCCGATTTTCTTATGCACTTTGCGCAGCGTCTTCATGGCGCAGTATCCGGCCTTTTCCCCATTGGCCCGAATCACGCTGTCAATGTAACCTTTGTCTTTGGAAAGTTCCTCAAACCGGGCCTGCAGCGGTTTCAGCACAGACACAACCGCCTCTCCCACAGCCATTTTAAACTCGCCATAGCCTCTGCCCTCAAACTCTCTGACCGTCTCATCCGATGTTTTGCCGGTACATGCACAGTAAATATCAATCAGATTCCGGATGCCCGGCTGCTCGTCCCGATAGGCAATATTGGCCTCTGAATCGGTTACGGCCCGCTTACATTTACGGATCACCGTATCCGGATCATCCATCAGGTAAATGCTCCCATTGGGATTCTCATCCGATTTGGACATTTTCTTTTCCGGATTCTGCAAACTCATAATTTTGGCGCCCACCTTACCGATATAAGGCTCCGGTATGGTAAACACATCCCCGTATATGCCGTTAAACCGCTGGGCAATATCTCTGGTAATCTCCAAATGCTGCAGCTGGTCTTTTCCCACCGGTACCACGTCCGCCTGATACAGCAGGATGTCCGCTGCCATCAGAACCGGATAGGTATACAGGCCCGCATTGATATTGTCCGCATGTTTCGCCGCTTTATCCTTAAACTGGGTCATACGGTTCAGCTCGCCCATATAGGTAAAGCAATTCAGTATCCACGCCAGTTCCGCATGACCGGAAACATGGGACTGATAATAAATGCAGTTTTTCTCAGGGTCCAGCCCTGCCGCAATATATAAAGTAAGCAGATTTCTGGCACGCTTCCTCAGTTCTGCCGGATCCTGCCGAACTGTGATGGAATGCATATCCACCACAGAATAAAAACATTCATATTCATCACTGAGCGTCACCCAGTTTTTCAGCGCCCCCAGATAATTTCCCAATGTCAGCGAGCCTGTAGCCTGCATCCCGCTGAAAAGCACCTTTTTATCACCTGACATGTAAGTATCCTCCGATTCTTTTGATCACAACAGGGAACATCCATAGACACTGCCATGTGCGCCCCGCTTATACATCCATCAGTGTAACACTCCTGTGTGGGTTCGTCAATAAAAGGGCGGCACTGTCACGGAGGACGATCCTGCCAGGCAGTGCAGGGCACCGGTGATTCAGGACAGGGAATCCTCCGATGCTTCCTCCTTCTGCTCTTTTTTCAGCTTCCTGAGCTGCCAGACAATGAGTGCCAGACCGGTCAATATCAACAAAACAGCGGATATGGCAATCATCTCCGGCCTGTCCGCAGCTACATTGTTTTTCATATCTATGCCGATACTGATCCCCTGCCAGATGATATAAGCGCCGGCAATCATATAAACATATCTTCTTGTTTTTCTCTGCTTTCTCTTATCTTCGTCCATACCCTTCTCCCTGATAAAATTTTTCTCCTGATGTTCTCGTTCCCTGCCTTCATGCGTGAAAAAGTGCGCATCCACATGAAGTGTTTTTTGTTTCATAGGACGCACTTTCCTATGAAACAATAGATTGCAGTCTTCGCCAGCAAACCTATTGTCATGAACAATAGATTGCAGTCTTCGCCGGCAAACCTATTGTCATGAACAATAGATTGCAGTCTTCGCCGGCAAGCCTATTGTCATGAACAATAGATTGCAGTCTTCGCCGGCAAACCTATTGTCATGAATATGAAAAAAGAACCCCTGTATGATCCATGAGGGATTCTTTTTTCTTATATGACTACGCCCTTTTACTTCTGTTTATTCAGATATCATATTACAGTCTGTAATACTGCATCTTGTCTGCGGAATCAAACAGATCAATTTTCTGGCGCATAATGTCCTTGGATGCGGCAATCGCTTCCTGATACAGTTCGAAGGGTTCTCTCACGTTCGGATCAGCGCTCAGCGTCTTTCTCAACTGCTGATAGAAAGGATCTTTAATATCAGAAGAAATATTAATCTTGTTAATTCCCAGCTTCACAGCTTTTCCGATTTCTTCATCCGGATTTCCGGAACCACCGTGAAGTACCAGCGGAACATTTACCTTAGCTTTGATTTCCTTTAAGAGATCCAGTTTCAGTTCAGGTTTAAATCCCTTGGGATACAGACCATGGGCCGTTCCGATTGCAATCGCCAGACAGTCAACGCCTGTTTCTTCCACGAATCTCTTCGCATCATCCGGATTTGTATAGATGATTTCACCGACGCTGCCTGTTTTCTCGGTATCGTTGTCGGTTGTCCCAATGGTGCCCAGTTCTGCTTCTACGGAAACGCCCAGGGGATGTGCGAATGCAACTACCTTTTTGGCAATCGCCACGTTGTCTTCATAAGAGCAATGGGATGCATCAATCATAACGGATGTAAAGCCGTCACGGATTGCTCTCTCAATTTTATCATATCCTTCGCCATGGTCCAGATGGATCACGCAGGGAACTCTTGTATCATTGGCAGCCTTGATTACCTGTGCGGCAAACGCGTCTCCCTGAAATGCCAGTTCCTTAGGATGGATTGCCAGAATCACCGGAGATTTTTTCTCTTCACACACTTCAATGATTGCCTTTAAAAACTGTCCTGTGCCAACATTGAAAGCCGGTATTGCAAAATTTTCTTTATTGGCTACCGCCAATAAATCCGCCATGTTCATTAACATAATTTTACCCTCCTGATCTGTATGTTATGCTCTGATCTTATGATAAAATTTTTCTTCATTTCTGTCAAGCCTTTTTCCATTTTTCCTTCATTTTTTATTATTTTCTCGTAAATTTTGCCTTTTATATAAAATATTTTTTCTTATATATAAAAAATATTATTGATTTATGACATATTATCCTATATAATTCTTTTATAGATTAATTCAAATTAATAGTATACAGCTTTGATTCCGCGCGTGGAAATGCTCAACAAAACAAAAAACATCTATTTCCAAGGAGGCGTTACTATGTCAAAAGAAACAATCAGAAAAATTTTTGAAGCCGGAGAAGGCATCCTGCACCTGGCCCCCACATGGGTTCCCCGTGGATTTAACGAGCCCGGCAGAAGGCTGCGTCTGCATCCCGACGATTACTATGCGCTGGGCATGGATCGGGGCGGCATCTGCGAACGCTGGATCGGTTCCCTGGCAAAAGCCTTGAACGGCCCCAAAACCGGCCCCACCGAAGGTATGAGCTTCGTTGTGGAGGACACTGCCACAAAGGCAAAAGCGCTGTTTGCAGAGTATGTGGAAGAACTGGGCGCCGACCTGATCGGCGATTCCCTTATGGAATCCTACGGCACCTGGCCCACGTTTGCGAAACTGTACGATTATGACAAGCCCCTCTTCCATCATCTTCATCTCAAGGAAGAACAGGCAAACAAAATCGGCCTGCACGGAAAACCCGAAGCCTACTTCTTCCCCCGCCAGTATAACAGCGGCTATCTCGGAAGAATGCCTCTCACCTACTTTGGTTTCGACCCCTCTACCACAAAAGAAGAGGTTATGCAGTGTCTCCGCGACTATGATACAAAAGATAACCGCATCACAGAACTGTCCAGGGCATACCGCATCCAGTTAGGTACCGGCTGGTACACACCTGCAGGCGTTATCCATGCGCCCGCTTCTCTTGTTACCTATGAGCCTCAGTGGAACAGCGATGTAAATACCATTATGGAAAATGTCACCATGGGTGAAATCAATCCCCACAACATGCTGACCGACTGCGCGCCGGAAGAGGAAAAAGAGGACCTGAACGCCATCTTTGCGCAGATCGACTGGGAAGAAAGCACACGGCCTGATTATAAGGAAACCTATTTCCGTGCTCCCAAACCGTTGCCGGAAACACAGAAAGGCCTTTCCCAGCAGTGGATTGCCTATGCAAACGAATGGGTTGCCGCAAAGGAAGTAACCGTTGCGCCGGGCGCCTCCATCACACTCACAGACCAGGCATGCTATTGTGCTGTAGTCGTACAGGGACACGGCCGTTTCGGCGTCTTTGAATGCGAAGCGCCTGAACTTGTACGTTACGACGACCTGACCGCAGATGAATTCTTCGTTTCCGAACCGGCTGCCAAAAAGGGAATCCAGATTGTAAACACCAGTACTTACAGCCCCCTTGTCATCTTACAAAATTTCGCAAACAACAACCCGGAAGTGCCTGCCGGGAAATAGAAAGCCCACGGATACATATACAGCGAATCTGTGTTCGACTGATGAAAGGAGAAAAAACGATGAAAATTGCAATCGGATGTGACCCCAACGCACAGGAAGCAAAAGAAGAACTGATTACGTTTATGAAACAGAAACAGTACGGAGAAATCACAGATTTCGGCAGCGCCGACCCCATCTATGCCAACACGGCAATCAGAGTTGCACAGGCCGTCGCCTCCGGAGACTATGACAGGGGCATTATTATCTGCGGAACCGGCATCGGCGTATCCATTTCGGCAAACAAGGTAAAAGGCGCTTACGCCGCCCTGCTGTCCGATGTATATTCCGCAAAAAGAGCCCGTCTGAGCAACGATGCCAATATCGCATGTATGGGTGCCTTTACCACCGGCAGCAAGCTGCGTGAGGAACTGGTGGATGCATTTCTAAGCAATGAATTTGTCCCGGGATGCGCTTCACAGCCTAAAGTAGATGCCTTTGTCGAATACGAGACAGCGCATTGCAGTTAAATCCGAACAACATCAGAGACAATAGAATCCACACTTTGCAAATCTTCTATTGTCGTGAACAACAGAAAACACACTTTGCGAACTTTCTATTGTCATGAACTAAAAAAACTCCATGAATGTGGCAAATTCCCATTCATGGAGTTTTTTTCGTCATCCGTCCAGTTCTCCGCTTACAGTCCCACCGCTTTCATTGCGTTTCTGATCAGTTCATTGAATCGGTCTGCCTGCCATGCGGCACGCCCCACAAACAATCCGTCAATCGAGGGCTGGACAATCAGTTCCTCCCCATTGTCCGGATTGACACTGCCACCATACAGAACAGGAATCTCCCGGCTCTTTTCGCCAAACATCTCCTCCAGACATTTTTTGATCTCACCATGCATTTTTTCCGCATACTCCGCAGTGGCCGGCGTTCCGTTTACGCCGATGGACCACACCGGTTCATAGGCAACCCACAATTTTCCCACAGACGCGCTGTCGATTTCATGGAATCCTTTTTTCAACTGCATACGCAGCACTTCCGGGCCCACGCCATATTGTTTGTCTTCTGCCGTCTCCCCAATGCACAAAAGAGCGGTAAGTCCATGATCCAACGCACATTTTACCTTCCGGTTTTCCTCTTCGTCCCTTTCCCCGAAAACATGCCGCCGTTCGGAATGTCCGATCATTACCAGATCCATCTCTGTCTCCTGCAGCATCAGCGGAGAAATTTCACCGGTAAACTGCCCCTGCTCCTCCCAGCACATATTCTGTGCGCCCAGTCTGATCAGTCCGTGATCAACCGACGCCGAAGCCTGCTCCAGAGATGTATAGGAAGGAATGATAAACAATTCTATTTTTTCCCTGCCGATATCATTTGTCAGTTCCGCCAGAGAAGTCAGATATGCCGTCGTCTCCCGGATGGTTTTATACATTTTCAGATTGCTGCCAAAATAATATTTTTTCATGTGTATCCTGTCTCCCTCTGTCTAAAAATTCTCCAATTTACCTTCCACAAACTCACGCATCCCCTGGAATATCAGCCATACCGAAGTCGCCCCCGCATCCTGATGTCCCACAGCCCGCTCCAGCAGAGATTTGGCACGTCCGAATTTCGCCATATATCCTTTGGTATCCTCTACACCCTGCAACGCGGCGGTCTCTGCCGCCTGCAGCGCCTGTAGCAATGTTTCTTCTTTATTTTTCTCCAGCGCTTCCACTGCCGGCAGCAGTGCATCCACCATGGTCTTGTCACCTTTTACAGCTTTCCCCCTCTCCCGGATAGCCTCCAGGCTCCTGCGCTCCATACGGGCAAGATCCTCTGCCTTCAGAAAGTCCTGTGCCTCCGTCCCTTTGGCTCCTGCCAGATAGAGACTGCCAAAAATAACACCGGAAGCACCGCCCATGGACATCAGCATTTCCGTCCCGGCAGCCTCGAACAGTTTATATACATTCGTCTCCCCCTGCATGGCAAGCAGTTTCTTTTTGACTTTGCGCATACCGCCCGCCATGCCGATTCCATGGTCCCCATCTCCAATAGCGCTGTCGATTTCTGTCAGATATGGTTTTTTTGCAATGATTTTATCCGCAATATAAAGCAGCATATTGCGCACATCCTCGCCGCACAATTCGGGGAGAACTCCTTCTCTGCTTCTGACTACCACCACCTGATCGTCTTCCTGTTCTTCAAACAGTTCCGCTTCTTCCATCTCCGGTTCTTCCATATCCATATCCGTCGTCCCTGCGCCATAGCTTCCTTTGGCGTAATAAGGAGAATAACAGGGCATATCATAATAGATTTTCAGCTCTTCATCCAGCTTGAGTATACTGATGGAAAACCCTCCCATTTCCATACTGGTACAGTACGTTTTGATTTCACTGTCATACACTCTGATACCGTCTTCTTTCAGATGCTGATACAGATCAAAGTACACCAGATTCAGTTCCAGCAACGGCGTGGAACCAAGGCCGTTTACAAGCACCGCAATTTCATCCCCGGCCTGCAGCCCCATCTCTTCTTTCAGTTCCCGGTACATCCGATCCACCATCTCCTGTGCCGTCTGCATCTTTGTCCGTTCAATCCCCGGTTCGCCGTGAATGCCCATGCCAAACTCCATCTCGTCATCCGCCAGTTCAAAGGTAGGCCTGTCATTGCCGGGCAGTGTACCGGGGCTGGTGGCCACTCCGATGGTATTTAACCGATCTCTGGCTTTTTCCGTAATCCGCACCACTTCATCCAGTTCCAGCCCCGCATCACAGGCGGCGCCGGCAATTTTGATTACAAACACATCACCGGCAATGCCCCGTCTGTCGCTGACTCTCTCCCTGGGCGCAGACGCCAGATCATCCCATACCCGCACATGGGCCGTCCGAACGCCTTCTTTCTGAAGCAATTCTTCTCCCATATCAAAATTCAGATTGTCACCGGCATAGCAGCCATAGACAAATAACACCCCTTTCCCCTGGTCCACAGCCGCGCCCGCCGCCCGTACCAGATCCGGATTCGGCGACGCACAAATATTGCCGCATGCAACACCGTCTGCCAGTCCTGCACCGCAAAAACCGGTAAACATCGGTTCATGCCCGCTGCCGCCCCCAATCACAAGCGCCACCTTATCCTTTCTGTGTCCCCTGTACACAATCGCATGATACTCCTTTACTCTTTTATAGAAATGCCTGTAAGCCAGAAGATACCCCTGCAGCATCTCTTCCACCACATTGGAAACATCCGCGTTCAAAATTTTTTTCACGAAATCATACCTCCTCTATAAAAATCCATACAATAGATTGCATACTTCGCCGGCAAACCTATTGTCTTGAATAATAGATTGCAGGCTTCGCCGGCAAACCTATTGTCATAATAGAAAAGGGCTGTCGCCGCCCAATTTCCACTGACCAGCATGACAGCCCTCCTCCGGGTTTCTCCCCACACCCCTGAAACAGATGGGAATTATTTCAGATATTCATCTACGTTTTCGGATGTAACGAGTACGAAAGGAATGGAATATTCTTTCTCTACCGTCTCACCGTTTACGGATTTCACAACCGCATCAATTCCTGCCAGAACCTGACCTGCGCCATCCTGCAGAACAGTTGCGCCAAGAGTACCGTCTTTTACCATCTGAAGAGGTCCCTGGTTTCCGTCAACACCGATACATACGATGTCTTCTCTGCCTTTTGCATTGCACTCTGTCTGTGCCGCGGAAGACATATCGTCGTTGTCACAGATAACGGCTTTCAGGTCATCGCCGTACTGTGCCAGATAATCGTCAACTGCATTTACAGCTTTGGAAGGATCCCAGTCACAGGGAACATCTGCCGCCAAAGTCCATTTGGAGTCTGCGCCAACGGTATTCATGATGCCCTCGCCCCTCTGCTGCTGTGCGGAGTTGCCGATAATCCCCTGGCAGTGAACATATACGCCGCCGTCCGGAACCTTCTCCTGAACATATTGTCCCATCAACTCGCCTGCAAATACATCATCAGAACCGCAATATGTAAGTGCCAGAGAATCTGTACTGTCTGTTTTGGAGTTTACAACGATTACGCCAATACCTGCGTCGCTCAGAGAGGTAACAGCAGGATCGCTGGCTGTGGATTCAGCGGGCAGAATAATTACATAGTCACAGTTGTAATTGATGCAGTCCTGTGCAAGGTCACACTGCTTTGCAGCATCTGTATTACCATCCAGAATACCTGTCCAGTCATCAATAACGCCTTCCTCTTTCAGCGCATTGAGTTTTTCTTCTGCCGCACCATTAATCTGTGCATGGAATACATCCACCGTATTTTTGGAAATGTAGCCCACAACAATCTTGCCGTCGCCGTTCAGATCGCCGCCTGCTGCTGTCGCATCACCTGCTGCCGCCGCATCATCTGCCGGCGCTTCTGCATCATCTGCTGCAGGTGCTTCATCCTGTGCAGGCCCTGCATCCTGTGCAGGAGCCGTGTCTCCACCGCCGCCGCATGCCACCAGACTCATTGCCATAGCGGCCGTCATCAGAGTCGCAATAACTTTTTTCATCATCTTTTACCCTCCATCTTTGTGAATAGTTTATAAATAACTGGATTTCTCCACGTTATTCCAACATCAGTTGCCTTTCTTATTAATCACCATATCCAACAGCACCGCAAAGATGATAATGATACCCTTTGTCATATACTGATAATAACTGCCGATATTCAGGAAGTTCATACCATTGTAAATACATCCGATAATAATGGCGCCGAGTAAAACGCCGGGCGCTGTGGCAATACCGCCTGCAAAAGAAGTACCGCCCAGCACGCAGGCTGCAACCGCGTCAGTTTCATACCCCACACCGATATTGGACTGTGCGGAACCGGTCTTACTGGAGAAAATAATCCCGGCAAGGCCAGCCAGCAGGCCGCTGATGGTATAACACATGGTTTTTGTCCAAAATACACTGACACCGGAAGCGATTGCCGCATGCACATTACCGCCTACCGCAAATACATAGCGTCCGAACCTGGTCCAGTGGAGAACGATGTACATAACAACCGAAATCAAAATCATGTAAACAATCGGCAGCGGAATCCCCAGCAATGTACCGGAATAGATTACCTTAAATTCAGGCATTGCCATGGAAAGCCCTTTTCCGTCGCTGATAATCTGTGCCATGCTTCGGATGACAAGCTGTGTGGCCAGTGTAACCACGAAGGGGAACATATCAAACTTTGCAATCAGGAAACCGTTTACAAATCCCAGGAAAGCGGCTGCCAGCGCTGCCAGAACACATGCCAGGAAAACATTCATCTGCATGTTCACAATAAACTGTCCCAAAAGACAACTCACCAGTGCAAGCTGGGAACCAACCGAAAGGTCAATACCACCTGTGGTAATGGCCAGACACATACCATATGCAATCAGGCAGTTTACGGAAATCTGTGTCAGAATATTGAGTATATTGCTTGGATAAATAAATCTGGGCTTCATAATGGATATAATAATAAGCATGAAGACCAGTATTACGCCAATACCGTATTTACCCATAAACATACGGAACGCGTCATTGTTTTTTGATTTGTTCTTACGATTCATGTACTAATTCCTCCCTCTCTTCTGCCCGAAAGCTACTTCAAGAATTTCTTTCTGTGTCACAGTGCCGTTCAGTATTTCCGCCCTGCTCACCTCACCATTGATTTTCCCTTCGTGGTATACTAAAATACGGTCGCTCATACCCATAACTTCCGGCAGTTCCGAGGAAATCATAATAACCGCCATGCCTTTTGCGGCAAATTCACACATCAGCGCATGAATCTCCGATTTGGCGCCCACATCCACACCTCTGGTCGGCTCGTCCAGTATGAGTACTTTCGGATTGGCCATAATCCATTTTGCAAGTACCACTTTCTGCTGATTGCCGCCGCTCAGCGAAAATCCGTTATGCTCAATGCTGGCACATTTTACGGTGAGTTTTCTGGAAACTTCTTCCACTTCCTGTTTTTCCCGTTTCTGGTTCAGCACAAGCCCCTTCTGTTTTTCAGGCAGATTGGGCAGAGATACATTTTCACGGATGGAACGCAGCAGGCAGAGACCATATTTCTTTCTGTCCTCATTTACCATACAGATGCCCTTTTTGATGGCAGATCTTGTATCTTTGTTGGTAATCTCTTTTCCGTCCAGATACATCTTGCCCGAAGTCACCGGGTCCAGTCCAAAGATAGCCCGCACCGTCTCACTCCGCCCCGATCCAACCAGCCCGGACAATCCCAGTATCTCACCTTTATGTACTTCAAAACTTACATTTTCAAATCCGCCGCCGCACAGGTTTTCCACCTTAAAAACCGTCTCTCCGATTTCGCAGTCCACTTTCGGGAATACGTTTTTAACCTCACGGCCTACCATCATGGAAATCAGTTCTTCCCTCGTTACCCCTTCCATGGATTTGGTATCCACATAGGTTCCGTTTCTGAATACAGATACATGATCACAGATTTCAAAAATTTCTTCCATTCTGTGGGAGATGTAGATAATGGCAACACCCTTGCTCTTCAAATCCCGGATCGTGTCAAACAGGTGATCCGTTTCTGTGCTGTCCAGCGAAGACGTAGGCTCATCCATAATAATCAGTCTGGCATCACAGGAAACCGCCTTGATAATTTCCACCATCTGTATCTGCGCCAGCGTTAAGTCCTTCATCATGGTTTTGGCAGTATACGGAACATCAAATTTCCTGAGTAATGCCTCACATTTCTCATTCTGGGTTTTCTTATCCAGCAAAAACCCCTTTGTACTTTCCCGCTTTAAGAAAATACTTTCGGCAACCGTCAGATACGGCTCCGGATTCAATTCCTGGTGAATCATTGAAATACCGGAGTTCAGCGCATCCACCGGGCCGTTCGCCTGATAGGGCTTCCCTTCAAATTCCATCGTACCTGTGTCCTGTCTGATCAGTCCGATTACGATTTTCATCAGAGTGGATTTGCCTGCTCCGTTCTCTCCCAAAAGCGCATGCACTTCGCCTGCCCTGACATGCAGCTGCACATCTTTTAAAGCCTGCGTTCCGCCGAATGCTTTGGAAATTCCTTCACAATTCAGAATAAAATTATTCTCCGTCACTCTCTCCTTCTCCTTTCCGGTTTTTCCGTCCCAATACAGTGAGCCTGTGCAAGGTCTCCCGGCCACTGGCAAATGCTTCTTTAAACAGTCCGTAATACTCCATATACACGGCATGCACTGCCTGGTCAGGAATCACTTCCAGATCCTTATACCTTACAACCCGCTTACACCCCTCCTGAATATCCTTATAAATCCCGGCGCCGACGCCGGCCGCAATCGCGGCGCCCAGCCCTGCCTGCTCCTCTATCCCTGCCACTTTGAGCGGAATGTTATAAATATCCGCCTGCATCTGCAGCCACGGTATACTTCTGGCTCCTCCCCCTGACGCAACCATCATATCCGCCACAAGGCCCAGGCTGCCACACAGTTCAATACACTGGTACATGGCATAGCTGACACCTTCCATAACCGCCCTTGCCAGTTCGGTCTTTCCGGTCCTTAAATTAATACCAATAAAGGAAGCACTCAAATCCGGATCCAGATGCGGTGTCCGCTCCCCGTTCAGATAAGGCAGGAATATAACACCGCCGCTGCCTGGCTGCACCTGGCTGATGAGCCGGTTCATTTCTTCATAATCTGCTTTGGGAAACAAACTGTGAAACCATTTATAGCAGAGTCCTGCATTCATAATGGCGCCCATTACGATCCAGCGGTTTTTCTTATACCCCATAAAGGTATTGGTATTCAGCTCCGGATTCAGCAGGGGCTGTGTGCTCTGAAAGGACACCTGGCCGCTGGTTCCGATATTGACAGAAGCCTGTCCCACTTCAATAATCCCGCTTCCGATTCCCTGCATCACCTGATCGCCGCCGCCCGCAACAATCGCCGTGCCCACAGCCAGCCCGGTCTCTCCGGCAGCTTTTGCCGTGACCGTTCCGATCACTTCCCCCGTCTCAAAACACCGGGGAAACCATGCCAGCGGAATATGCACTTTATTCAGAATCTCTTCCGACCAGCACATGTTCCTCATATCAAAAGCCAGTGTGGCCGATGCATCGGAATAATCCGTCGCAACCAATCCGGTTAACTTATAAGTCAGATAATCCTTTGGCAGAAATACATGCCTGATCCTGTCAAAATTTGCCGGTTCATTGTCTCTGATCCACAACAGGGAAGGCAGCAAAAAACCGGTATATACAGGATTCATCATCAACCGTCTGATATCATCTATGCCAAAGAGCGTTTTGATCTGCTCCACCTGTCTCCCGCTTCTTGCATCGCAGTGCAGAATCGCCGGCCGGATACTTTTGTATTCCCGGTCCAGTACGACAATGCCGTGCATCTGCCCGGAAAAGCTGACGCCTTTGATCTCCTCCGGACGTATGCCGCCCTCCTGTATCGCCTGTTTTACCGTATGGACACATGCCTCCCACCACTCTTCGGGATCATGTTCTGCAAAATTGTTACAGGGAGACCGAAACTGATAGCCTCTGGATGCAACTGCCTTTAAAGTTCCGTTTTCATCTATTACAACTGTTTTGAGGCTGGATGTCCCCAAATCAATTCCCATTGTATATGCCATAAATCTCACCCCATCTGCCCGATAAATGCAAACTGCACACCGGCCACAAATGTATCACCCAGCCCAATGGTACATACTGGCTTCTCCAGATATCTGGAAGGAACCAGAACCGCACTGCGCACCAGATCCATCTCCTCCAGCTCCTGCGCAAACGCAAGGCCGGTTTTACTCAGCGGGCACTGCAGGCTTTCACGAATCTCCTCCAGGGTTCCGTAGTGTCCCACCCGCGCACGGGTGCCGGACAGAAGATTCCCCATTGTCAGCCCTTTTTCCACATCCGCCCCTGTCAGGGGATCCCCATAATACATGGAGTAATCTTTCGTATGCAGAGTAATGCCATTGACCTGATACTTCTCAATCAGCAGTTCCATCCCTTTCAGAACATCCGGCAGACTGGTATGGTCCAGGGTGGCGCCGCATTCCTGCGTATGCGCAACCAGTTCCTCCTCATTCATGCCCATCACGTTCACATATCGGGAAATTTCCTTATAAACAATATGTTTCACCGCAGGACTCAGATAATGGGCACTTTCAAAATAGATATGACAGTTCGGATTTTTTTCCTTCACCGCTTCATAATGCCTGCCCAATTCTTCCATCCGCTTTTTGGCCAGCTCTGTATCCACAATGGCATTAAACCCGGATATATTATACGAAACAATATGTCCCGCATGCGCTTCCACATATTTCCTGAAATCTTCTGTAACAACAATATCTTTGTGGATAGTATCAAAATCCAGAATCATCCGGTTTGACACCGGCACTGTGTATACTTTGTCGCCAATCCGAAATGTATCACCTTTTGTATAGGAAAAAATGATATGGTATACAGGATTCCCTTCTGCAATCTCTCTGATCGGAACCTTCTTTCCGTCTTTGACGCATTCCATACCAGGGTAACCCATCAGCTCACAAACGCCTTCACTTTTATCCGAAATATGTACCAGCAGAGGCATCCCCACAGTACCCAGGGCTGCCGATCCCTGGGCACAGGTGCCGCCCAGGCTATACTGTGTCTGAAAATGCTCAATCAGATACTTGCATACTTCTTCATTTACAATATCCACTTCTCCGCCCAGTCCCTGAGACATATAACAGGTGACCAGCCGCGCAAAGGTTTCCATGCTGTCGATTACATCATCCGGATTGCTATACAGATCCGTTTTCAGATACTTGTCCAGAATTTCCTGAAACACCGCTTCATCATAGGTGAGCAGCACATCCATATTGCTGGTATATCCAAATACAATTCTGTCTTTGGATGTCCGGATTCTTTCTATATCTGATGTAATTTCATCCATGTATGTTTCATAGCGTTCTGTATATGCCATATCGTTAACCTTTCCTCTTTTGCTCTGTACCTATATTTTGTACTCGGCCAGAATCGCTTCAATGCTCTCTCTGTCCGGTTCCGCCTTCTGTCTGACGGAAACAAAATATAAAATAGAGTCCAACACTGCCTGTTCATAAATGTGGCTGGCTGCGCCATATTCCCCGAACAGCGGATTTTCAACTGTTGTTAGCAGCGAAAACTGCACTCTTCTGGCAACCGGGCTGCTGCTGGAGCCGGTCACCGCCACTGTCTGCATGGATTTCTGGTTTGCCACTTCCACAGCCTGTACCACATGTTTCGAACTGCCGGAATGGGATACTGCAATCAGCAGATCGTTTTCATCCCCCCGTACCATGCTTGCCAGTCCATATTCGACAATGGTTTCACAGGTCGCATTAATGCCCAGGCGGCAAAGCCGAAATGCAAAATCCATCGCCACCGGAATGGTATTTCCCACTGCGGAAACAAAAATCCGTTTGCTGGAACAGATCAGTTCCACACACCGTTCCATCTTCTCTTCATCCAGCAAATCTGCGATTCTGAGCAGATCTCTGGTCAGGCACTGGATAACCTCTTTCCCGGTTTTGGGATTTGTAGCGGAATCCTGATAACCGGTCATCTGATTACGCCCCAGCTCTTCTGCCAGACATATTTTCATCTGATAAAATCCGGTATATCCCAGTCGTTTGCACATCCGTATCACTGTGGCATCACTGACACCACTCGCCTCTGCCAATTCCGTAACATTCAGCCGAATGGCACTCTGTGGTTTTGCCAGGATAAATTCCGCCACTTTCCGCTCTGCCAGATACATACCTTCAATCTGCATCCTGATGTTTGTCAATACCTGTTTTTCCATGTTCAAACCTTCCCTTCATATTTTTGTAAAAAAATTTCACTACTTTTCATGCATTCCGCAATCCTTCCAAATTATATAATTGCGGTTTCTGCGTGTCAACAAAGGGAGTGTTATCTGCTTTCCTGCAAAAAATAAAATTACATATTTATCTTTTAAAAGCCGTTTTAATCATTCTTTTGCTAAATTCATTTAATCAATAATGTGTTTTTATATTAATTCGATTGAGTCTATTTGTCAATAGTATTTACGTTTTTTTATGTTTTTCCCCTCTGTTTCGTCTTATTGCACAAAAAAAGACTGCACAATTTGTTATTTTTATTGTGCAGTCCTGTCATTTTATTTCACAGACTATATTTATTTACTATTTTCTATTGTATTCCAAAATAAGCATCCGGACAGTCAAACACGTTCATAATTGCCGCGATTGCCGCCCCGTGTACCATGGAGTCCTTGACAAAGCTCAAGGTAATTTTCATATTTTCGTATATTTCCGGCAATATCTTGCGTTTCACCTCATCTTTGATCCGCTGTAGCATTTCCTCCGGGATCACGTGGGACATTTCATCTCCAATGATAATCACCGAAGGATTAAAGCTGTTGATCAGGTTGACAACGCCGATTGCCAGATTGTCACAGCTTGTCAAAAAAATTTCTTTCACTATGGGATTGCCCGCCTGTACCATGCGGACGGCTTCCGAAAAGGTATATTCCCGCTCCTGCCCCAGGATTCTGTTGATTTCTTTCGTAAAAGCAATGGAAGAGCAATAATTCTCCAGACATCCGTAATTGCCACAGGAACATTTGGGTCCTTTGAAGTTTATGGATGTGTGGCCAATCTCTCCTGCTATGCCGATACTTCCTTTAATTAATTCCCCGCCGCATATAATGCCGGCCCCGATGCCCTGTCCCGCTGAGATATATACAATGACTTCCTTTCCGCCATTGCCAAACTTCTCCACATCATACCAGTATTGAGCCAGCGCACCTGCGTTCGCATCCTGTTCCGCGAAAACCGGAATGTGGAATCTGCTTTCCAGTTCTTCCCGTATTGCAATATCATCCCAGCCCGGAAACCCGGTCATCAACTCGATTCTGCCCCGTTTTATATTGTAAGGGCCGGGCAGGGCGACTCCAATGGCAATCACTTTCCGGTTCCCGGCTCCGTCCATCAGTACTTTGGCCTCTTCAAGCACCATCTGAAAAATTTCTTTGGGAGACATATGGCTGCTTAAATCATCCGCCCGCATGTCCACCAGATTTCCCGACAGGTCAAATATCCCCATCTTATAATTTTTCCTCGCCACCTGAATTCCCATAACGCCAAAATCATCATTGTTAATGGAAATGCCAATACTCCGACGGCCTTTGTCTCCCGCAATATATCCAACCTCTTTGACCAGTCCACAATCCAGAAAATCATTGATGATATTTGTCACTGTTGCCTGTTTAAGATCGGACAGTTTTGCAAGATGGGTTCTGGCACAGACACCCTCTTTTCTGAGCAAATGAATCATCAGGCTCCGATTCATCTTCTGGATGCGTTCCTGGTTAATACCATAATCTATTTTGTACATATTACCCCACTCTATATGTATGGAACCGGGCCCCATGGCCCCTTACTGCCGGCAAAGCCGCAGGCAGTCCTGCGGCTCCCGGTATCTCTTGTCAGTTTTCTTTTTATCTGTCAGTCATTACAGCCGCAGGGCGATCCCGGAAATACCGGCGGTCTGGGCGGCATGGATTCACAGCCACAGCCCGAACTGTTGCCGCAATTATTGTCGCAGTCACAGCCGCAGCCAATATTGATGCCGCAGTTATTCCCACCGTTTCCACAGCCACAGCCCGAACCGTTGCCGCAATTATTGTCGCAGTCACAGCCACAGCCGATATTGATTCCGCAGTTGCCGCCATTTCCGCAGCCACAGCCGGAATTATTGTCGTCACAATCGCAGCCGCAGCCGATATTGATTCCGCAGTTGCCACCGTTTCCACAGCCGCAACCGGGATTGCTGCCACAACCGTTGCCGGTATTGCAGCCACAGCCGATGTTTACACCGCAACCACAACCACCGCCGTTCCCGCAGTCGCAGCTTCCGCATGAGCCGCCATTGTTACAGCAGCACAGTAAAATAAGCCAGCATAGAATATTCATATCATTTCCACTCCTTTTTTATATGAATATTCTATGCCTTTCTCTTCTTTTGGTGACTACAGGCTGATCTGTCCGCCTCTGCGTCTGCGCCTGCGGATATAGGCAAAGGTCTTTTTTTCTCCATGCTCCGCCAAAAGATGTAACAGCCTTTCCAGCCGTTTCCTTGTATACGGATGCAGATACGCTCTCATTTTGCCCGCCCCTCTCTCATAGTAGGCAAGGGCATCCTGATCCGTATAGTCTTTCCCGTTATATACTTTGGAAGCTGCAACCCGGTCCATAAACATTTCCACAATATAGCGGTCGGGCATGGGCGCCGGTTTCATGCCATGTTTATCTGTTCCTTCATCGGCGCAGTAGTCAATCCAATATTCATAATGGTGCCTGTTTCTGCCTTTATGATGAAGCCATGCGGATGAATAGCCAATCTCTTCCCGTTCCGCATTATTAGGGCTCCGGTTCCCCTGATAATATTTGGCTCCCACAAGAAATTCCGAGGGGGTATATTTGGAAAGGTCATGCAACAGCCCCTGCCTGTACAACCCCACCGCAAAACAGCCTTTCATAACAAGAAATTTATGAAATGTGATTGTTTTAAAATGTTTCCATGCATGCATCTGATTTTCTTTCCTTTTTTACTTTTTTACCGCCACATAAACCCGTATGGAACGTTCACCGGCCAGAATAACGCTGCCCGCCTCGACTTTTTCCGTCCCCAGCACCATTTCCGGCGATGCCGTGTCCATACAGAGCTGCCAGCACATATGTCTGGAAATTTTGGGAAGGGCAAATTCATGAGGCTCCCAGTGCATATTATAAGCCACATAAAAGGAGGCGTCTTCCAGGCCGTCCTGATCTTTGGCATATTTTCCGCAATACATCACGCCTGTATGCCTGTTGTGATACGAAAAGGATGGACGCCACGCCTCTTCCCCGTGAAACGAGATATCCGGACATCCATACCCCATATAATCCATGCCCCTGAGGGGCTGTTCCCTGTGAAACACACCATGGGCACGCCGCAGCGCCATCAACGCCCTGGTAAAATCAAAGAGTGTCCTGTGCGTATGCAGCAGCTTCCAGTCAAGCCATGTCACTTTATTGTCCTGGCAGTATGGATTGTTATTGCCGTCCTGTGTCTGTCCAAACTCATCGCCGCTTTGCAGATAGGGTGTTCCCTGGGACAAAAAAACAAGCGCCAGGGCATTCCGTATCTGCCGGTGCCGCAGCAACTGCACGGTCCGTTTCCTTGTCTTTCCTTCTATGCCACAGTTCCAGCTAAAATTGTGGTCTGTGCCATCCCGGTTATCCTCTCCGTTTGGCTCATTATGCTTTCGCTCATAGGAAACCAGATCCATCAGCGTAAAACCGTTGTATCCGGCGATAGCATTGATAACACCTGCTTTTTCTTCGTTGTGGCGCAAATGGAACAACATGGGATTCAGACAGCCTCCGTCCCCTTTCAGCGCCCCACGCATATCAATGCTGAAACTCTCCTGCCAGAAGGCAAGGTTCCCGCCGCCAGACCGGTCTGTTTCCTGTCGGATCTCATCCGCAGTGATATGTTCAAATATCAGTTTGGTATCTTTCAGAAAGGGGTCTGCAGCCAGCAGTACGGGAGGCAGCCTTTTCCCCGTCAGATGGAAACCATCGATATGGTATTCTTCCACCCAGAAATGAAGAATGTCCGGTATCTCACCAATATTGTATTCTTCAGGAAAATAGAATTGCATCAATATTTCAATGTTTGCCTGGTGCAGCGCCCTGATCATGTCCTTCATTTCGGCAGCAGCATTCTTTCCGCAGGCATAGGCACTTTTGGGCGCATAGTAATATGCCGGTTTAAACCCCCAGTAATTAATCTTATTTCTGTTCGTATCTTCTGTCAGATATTGACCTTCTATATGCTCAAATTCATCAAATTCACAGGCGGGCATCAACTCCACCGCCGTAATTCCCAGTTCTTTCAGATAGGGCAGTTTTTCCTGAATCCCTGCGAAGGTTCCTTTTTTTCTGACACCGGAGGAAGGATGTTTTGTAAAACCGCGCACATGAAGGCCATATATAATGGTATTTTCAAAAGAATGGCCCGGGGGTACGTCCTCTTCCCAGTCGTAGGAATCTTTTGGAAGTATATAGCGAAGCTCTTTCTTTTCCCTGCCATATGTGTTCATCCCCAATACGCCTCTGGCATAGGGGTCGGTTATCTGTGTCGTACCTGTATAATAACAATAACTGTCGGCTGTTTTGGGAATGTCTTCTACAATGATGCTGTACAGCCATCCGTGTCTGCAGCTGTCAGGCACCGGAATGCACATCAGTTCCTTTTCCCCTGCGTAAATTTTTATCTGAATATCCTGTGCAGGTCCTTCTGTCTGAAATACAAATTGAAACGCCTGGTCGATTGCCGTAACACCTTTTGGATAAAAATTTCCTTTTCTCATAGCTGTCTTCCTTTTCCGTAGTAAGTCAATAAAATCCATTGTTTGTTTTCTGGTTTTGCCTTTGGGTTTGTTTGTTTTGTTTGGTTGTCTGGTTTATTTGGTTTGTTCGTTGGTTTGTTCGTTGTAAGCCTGGGGGTGGGGGGATTTACTCCGCAGTGCTGGCGCGCAGGGGCATGGCCCCTGCGCTCACGGGCTTCGCCCTATGAAACATGGCAGAGGCAAATCTGTCTGCAAGCAGCCGGTTTGTCTCTGTCATGTTTCGCACTGCTCATTGCTTTCGTGGACATTATACCACAAGTCCTGAATGGGCGCGATGATTTTATGCGAATTTGTACAATAGTTTTTATCGGGCTTTACATTTGGGGTATATTTTTGTACAATGAGGTATGTTTAAAAGATTACGAAAGGAAGGTATATGCATGGGTAGGAGTAAGGAAAATGACGAGGAGATGACTGTTGAACTGGATCTGGAAGATGGTTCTAAGGTTGTCTGTGCCATTATTACGATTCTGACTCTGCAGAATCAGGACTATATCGCCCTTCTTCCTCTGGATGAAAATGGAGAAAATACGGACGGAGAAGTGTGGTTCTATCGTTACCACGAAGATGAAAATAATCCGGATGCGGAACCGGAACTGACCTATATCGAGGATGAGGCAGAATATGAAATTGTTGCCGATGTCTTTGACGAATACCTGGATAATGCGGAATTTGATGAGATTGTGGAGGACGAAGAGGGTTAATCTCTCCCTGGCAGCCGTGGTGTCAGGGACAGGGACTTAATCTTATAAAAGAATTTTCAGGAACCGGGACGGTGTCTCCGGTTCTTCTTTTGTTCCGGTTGTGTAAAAGAGGTACAGTCTTTCTCTGGCACGGGTCATGCCTACATAGAACATTCTCCGTTCCTCTTCCAGTTCCTTTTCCGTGGAAGCCTTCTTATGGGGAACGGTTCCTTCGTTTAAATCAGGCATGATTACATGGTCAAACTCCAGTCCTTTGGAACTGTGGAAGGTCATGAATCGGACTCCTTCTCCGGGATTCTCTGCTCTGGCTGTTTTTCCCGCTTTCCGAGTGTCCTGTTCCAGGTTCTTTTCCCACTGGCTCAGATTTTCTGTCTGTCCTGCCAGTTCCTGCAGGCGCAGCAAAACTGTCCTGTGGGCTTCCAGCGCTCTGCCCTGGTATTGGGATTGCAGCCAGGTCTCATAGCCCATTCGTTTTCTGATATACATCACGGCGGCATACAAGCTCATGCCTTTTGCGCGCAGGCAGTCCTGTTCCAGTCTGAGGATTTGATTCATAACATCTGTTTCCATAGAATGATATGCCCGCAGCCCGTAAAAATCCACCTGTTCTTCCCGGCAGCTCTCTCTGGCAATCCCCCGCACAGGACGGTTCATAATCCTGTAGAAGTTTTTTCTTGTCCGGTCCCCGCTGATCAGCCTGAGATATGCGGTTATGTCTTCTGTCACAAAATGTCCCGCTATCGTTTTTCCCTGCTCCGCCCGTATACAGGGAATACGGAAACGTTCCAGCAGTCCGGCCAAAGCCTGTCCATCCGCATGTTTGCGAAAAAGTACCGCTATCCCCAAAAGGCTTCCCCGGCGCTTTAAATCCTGTAACAAATTCAAAATCTCCTGGTTTTCCCTGTCTCTGTCTGTAAATCCTCTGCATATCACTTCCTGCACGCCGGAACTTTCTCTGGCCGGAATCTGTTTTTTGTTAAATCTATATTTATTTTCTGCAATACTTTTTCCGGCGGTTTCTATAATCCCCGGCCTGCACCGATAATTGGTTTCCAGAATGATCTGCCGGGCATTCGGATATTTGTCAGGAAAAGAAAGCATACTCTCCGGCCCCGCACCCCGGAAACCATAGATCGACTGGTCGTCGTCACCTACAAGAAACAGATTGTTTTCCGGCAGTGCCAACACTGATAACAGTTGTTCCTGAATGGGTGAAACATCCTGATATTCATCTGCCAGAATATACCGGCACCGTTTCTGCCATGTTCTCAGAACATCCGGTCTTTTTTCAAAGAGTTGCAGGCATTCATAGGCCATATCGTCAAAATCCAGTTTGCCCATTTCCTGGCAGCGCTGCCGAAACATTTGAAACACCTGGCCTATCTGTTCCCAGGAAACAGTCTCTATGGGGGACGGGCCTTCCTGTGTCCGGCCATTTTTCAGTCTGCCAATCACTTCCAGAAAAGAAGGGGCAAGATCTGTTTGTATCTGTTCATGACACAAAATCTGGCGTAGACAGGACAACTGCTCTGTTTCCTGTATCAGAGTGAGGGGTTTGTTGCCGGAATATTCCCGCAGGATATGATAATAGATGGCATGAAATGTGCCAAATCGGACAGGCAGCTCTGTTTCCATCAGAGCCTGAAACCGCTGTTGCATTTCCCGGGCAGCAGCTTTCGTAAAAGTCACCACCAGAATGACCTCCGGTGGTATATGAAGGGTATCAATCAGGTATTTCAGACGCCGGGTCAGTACCGTAGTCTTGCCGCTGCCCGGACCTGCAAGCACAAGTGCAGGTCCGGCGCCATGGCAGATAGCTTCCCGCTGAGAAGCGTTAAAATTACATAGGTTATCCTTCAAGCAGTGCGATCCCTCTGCGAATCCGTGCCAGGGACTCCTCTTTCCCAAGTATTTCCATAATCTCTGTGGCGCCCGCCGGCGTCATCTGCTTTCCGGATACGGCTGTCCGCACCGGCCACATCACGTAGCCATTCTTGCAGCCCTTTTTCTCCACATAGGCCAACAGTGTCTGATACAGTGCATCATTGCTGTAATCTGTCTGCGCTTCCAATATGGGAACCAGTTCCCCAAGCACTTCCAGCGCGGATTCTTTTGTGGTTTTCATTTTCTTATGGCAATACATCTCCGGATCATATTCCGGTAATGCCTCAAAAAAGTCCACCATATCCCTGATATCGGGAAATACTTCAATCCTTGTTTTGACCATGGCAGCAATTTTAGCCAGATCCAGGTCTTTGGAAATCACTTCTCTCAGATATGGCAGCGCCATCTCACAGAAAGGCTCGAATTCCATGGCTTTGATATATTCTCCGTTCATCCATTTCAATTTGGTGTAGTCAAAAACAGCCGGGGATTTGGACAGGTGGTGATAGTCAAACGCTTCCGTCAGCTCCTGCAGAGAGAAAATCTCCCGGTTATCCGACGGACTCCAGCCCAGAAGGGCCACAAAATTCACAATCGCTTCCGTCAGAAAGCCCTGTTCTGTCAAGTCCTCATAAGAGGAATGCCCGCACCGTTTGGATAATTTGTGGTGTTCTTCATCCGTAATCAGGGGACAGTGTACATATATGGGCACTTCCCAGCCAAAGGCTTCATACAGGCGGTTATATTTAGGGGAGGATGAGAGATATTCGTTCCCTCTGACCACGTGGGTAATGCCCATCAGATGGTCGTCTACCACATTGGCAAAATTATAAGTGGGATAGCCATCGGATTTTATCAGGATCATATCATCCAGTTCATCATTGTTTACGGTAATTTCCCCATATATCTCATCCTGGAAGGAAGTCGTTCCTGTGGTGGGATTCTTCTGCCGGATTACATAGGGCACACCGGCCGCCAGCTTCGCTTCAATCTCCTCCTCTGAGAGGGAAAGGCAATGCTTGTCATATACATTGATCTCTTTTCCCTCCACGACCCTTGTCAGAGAAGCCAGGCGTTCTTTATCACAGAAACAATAGTAGGCTTCCCCTTTCTCTATCAGTTCTCTGGCATACTGCAGATACAGTCCCTGGGCCTGCCGCTGGCTCTGTACATACGGGCCCACGCCGCCGTCCAGATCCGGACCTTCATCATGTATCAATCCTGTTTTACCCAATGTCCGGTAGATAATGTCCACCGCACCCTCCACAAGACGTTCCTGATCTGTATCCTCTATACGCAGAATAAACTCCCCGCCCGCATGCTTCGCAATCAGGTAAGCATACAGCGCCGTCCGCAGGTTCCCCACATGCATACGGCCTGTGGGGCTGGGAGCAAATCTGGTTCTGATCTTTTTCATGTCAATTCTCCGTTTCTGTGGGAACCGGCAGTTTCTGCTCTGCCGCCGCTTTGAATTTACCCACCTCTTTTGCGGCTGCCGCCACAGGAATATTGGTGCCCGCACCGGCCACACAGCCGCCGGGACATGCCATTCCCTCGATAAGACAGCCTTTTTTCTTCCCGACTTTGGCCAGCATCAGCATCTTCTTGCATTCCGCAAGGCTCTCCGCATGCTCAATATTGACTTCCACATCCGGATAATATTCCCGGATACAGTCTTCGATAGCACTTGCAACGCCTCCGGCTACTCCATAGCCTCTTCCGGCACCGGTAGCGCCTTTCAGCTCGTCCATTGCCGCAATTTCATCCAGCAGGATACCTTTGGCCTCAAACATACCTGTCAGCTCTTCAAATGTGATGACAAAATCCACATCCGACCGCACGGTTCTTCTGGAGGCTTCCAGTTTTTTGGAAGCACAGGGACCGATAAAGACCACACTGGAATCCGGATGTTCCTGTTTGATCATCCGCGCTGTCGCCACCATGGGAGTCAGTTCATTGGAGATATTGCTGATTGTCTCCGGAAAATATTTCTTGGCCAGCATGGACCAGGACGGGCAGCAGGATGTGAGCAGGAAAGGCAGATTGCCCGTTGCCACCTCATGCACATAGTGTTGCGCTTCAGCCATAGCTCCCAGATCTGCACCCAGAGCTGTCTCATATACGTCTGCAAAACCCAGCTCTTTCAGGGCTGTTTTTAACATATCAGGTGTTACTTTGGGACCGAACTGCCCTGTAAAGGCAGGCGCAACCTGGGCGATAATCTTTCTTCCGGACTGCATGGCACGGATCAACTGGAAAATCTGAGACTTGTCCGCAATGGCGCCGAAGGGGCAGCTCACCATGCACTGTCCACAGGATACACACAATTCATTATCTATAACAGCTCTGCCCGACTCATCGCTTTTGATGGCCCCCACACCACAGGCACCCGCACAGGGCCTGACCTGATGGGATATGGCATCGTAAGGGCAGACAGCTTTACATTTACCGCATTTGATACATTTGTCCTGGTCTATATAGGACTTGCCGTTGACCATGGTGATAGCACCTTTGGGGCAGACTTCGTTGCAGGGATGCGCCACACACCCCATGCATCTGTTAGTTACTTCATATTCATTGACCGGGCAGGCATTGCAGGCGGAAGGAATCACCTGCATCAGCGGCGGTTCATAATATTTCTCGGAAATATTGCTCTCTTCCAGTCCCTGGGTCACATGCACAGGAACATTCTCCGGGCGCAGGCTCAATCCCATTGCCAGACGAAGTTGCTCACGGATAATCGCCCGTTCCCGATAAACACTTTCCCGATAAATAGATTCCGGATGGTCCACAATCTTATAGGGCAGCGCTTCCATATCGTCAATCAGGTTTTCCGAATGATACGCAAGGGACGCGATTTCCTTAAATACACGTCTCCTGATTTTTCTGACCTGTGTCTCAATTCCTCTCATACACTCCTCCATCACAAAGTACAGTCTTTATGCTCATATTCTATTTTCACATAAAGAGATTGTAAAATCAAGGCTTTTATCCTGTGGGAAACAACAAACTGCCCGCCTGGTATACCAGTACGGCTCCCAGCCAGGCCAGGAACAACTGGAACAATACCATCTGCACCGTAAATTTCCAGGAACCGCTCTCCTTTTTTACCGTGCCAATGGTAGCGGCACAGGGCACATAGAGCAGGCAGAATACCATCAGGGCATAGGCGTTCACCGGGCCGAAGTCCGGATTCTGCATATGGATATGGTTCATAATGGCCGCCATCCCCGCCTCCGAATTGGCGTTGACCACGCCAAAGAGCACCGCAAAGCTGGACACGACCACTTCCTTGGCAGAGATACCGGAAATGAGCGCAACCGCTATCTGCCACATATCCAGCCCCGCAGGCGCCAGCACAGGCAGCAGCCCCCTGCCCAGGACGGCGCCAAAGCTGTCCGCCGGGTTCTCCACCATACCATGTATACCAAAATTCAGGACAAACCATATAATAATAGAAGCAATGAAAATCGTCGTCCCGGCTTTTTCCAGATAATCCTTTAACTTTGTCCAGACATATATGCCAATGGTCCGGCCATTGGGACGTTTATATTCCGGCAGTTCGATCAACAGACAGTCTCCGCTCCCTGCTCTGCCTTTTTCCCACCCGCGCATGGCCAGTGCCACGAGAATGGCCACCGCCATACCGATGGCATACATGGAAAATGCGGCCAGATGGGGATATTTTGGAAAAAACATATCCGAAAACAACACGTAGACAGGCAGTCTGGCCGAGCAGGACATAAACGGCGTAATCAGCATGGTCTTTCTCCGGTCCCGTTCCGTCTCCAGCGCACGTGTGGCCATAATGGCAGGAACGCTGCATCCAAAGCCCAATACCATAGGAAGAAATGCCTTGCCGGAAAGCCCTGCCCTGCCCATCATCGTATCCATCACATACGCCACCCTGGACATATAGCCGCTGTCCTCCAGTATGGCCAGCGCCAGAAACAGTATGACAATATTGGGGATAAAGGTCAGGATACCGCCCACCCCGGCAATAATGCCATCCACAATCAGAGAAATCAACCAGGGCGCACATCCTGCAAATACCAGGCCGCGTGTTGCCTCCCCGGATAAAAAGCCCAGGGCACTTTCAAACCCTCCCTTGAGAAAATCCCCCACCATAAACGTCATAAAAAAAACGAAACACATAATTAACAGAAATATAGGGACACCCCAAACGGGATGTGTCAGCACACTGTCGATTCGATCTGTAAAAGCCGCCTTTTTTTCCTTGTGGAAAAGCACTTCCGCAACAACCGTTTCCAAATAGGCATATTTTTGCCGGATGATTTCCTTTTCATAGCTTTTTTCCACAATATCCATAACGGACATGGGGTGATCGTTCATCACATCCTCATCCTGTTCCAGCAGCTTGATGGCATGCCATCTGATGCAGGCGTGATTGGGAAACCGGGCCTGCATCATCACTTCCAGCCGGGCAATCTTGTGTTCGATTTCTTCCCCATAGGTGAGAACATTGCCTGTGGCTCCTTCTTCGAAATGATGCACCACTGCATGGAGCAAAATCCCCAGTCCGGTCCGTCTCGCCGCAGATACGGGCACCACCGGTATACCGCCCAGCATTTCCGGCAATCTGTGAAGGTCGATTTCCATCCCCCGCTCTTCCACAATGTCCATCATATTAAGCGCCAGAATCACCGGTTTCCCCAATTCCAGAAGCTGCAGAGTCAGATACAGATTCCTCTCCAGGGAAGAGGCATCCACAACGTTTACAATCACATCCACTGCATCATCCATGACACATTGTCTTGTTACTTTTTCTTCTATTGTATAACAGGTCAGAGAATAAATGCCCGGTGTATCCACAATGGTCAGGCTGCAGTCCTCATATTCCGCATAGCCTTCCTTTTTTTCCACAGTAACGCCAGGCCAGTTGGCCACTTTCAACCGGGAACCCGTAACTGCATTAAACAGGGTGGTCTTTCCACAGTTGGGATTCCCCACAAATGCCACCCGGATCTGTTTCTTTGCTTCTGTCATAAGGCATTCTCCCCTGTTTCCTGCTCCTTCACTTCGATACAGGAAGAAATATGTCTGCCGAGGGCCAGTCTGGTACCCCGCACCTGTATAATCATGGCGCCTTTTTTCTTTCGGTTTAAAATCCTCACAGGCGTGCCATCGTTAATTCCAAGGGCCTGCAGTCTGCGGGTCACTGCTTCTTCCACAAACACGCCTGCCACCTGATATGTAACGCCTGCCATTCCGTCATATAGTGTCATCTGTTGTCTCCTGCCTGCAATTCTGTCAATTCTTTTTCCGGTTCCTATTTTAACACTTCATGCCCGCAGCCGCAATCCCGGAAAACAATGGAAGCTCCCTTTATGTTTCATGGAGCATCTGTTTTACAGACAAATCACTTTTCGCAGCAGCTTCAACCCAGCCCGGACGGAAACCGCTGCGGACGGCATTTTTAGCGGATTTTACATTGGACCATGCCGCACAGTAAAAGGGGACATACCCACGGTCAAACGTCTCCCTGGCCAGCCGGTTTGTCAGTATGGCCCCAATGCCCTTTCGCCTGTAGGCGGGAAGGACGTCCACACCGATCTGCCACATAGTATCGCTGTCGGCAGAGCATCCGGCCAGCCCCACCAGGCGGCCTTTGTCATATGCACCTACAGCCAGTCTGTCCAGAGTTTTCCGGTCTGCGCACAGTGCATTGCTCCATGTGGAAATATACAGAGGAGAAAAATCCTCCGGCTGCAAAACACGCAGCTCATATGTGCAGGACTCATGAAACTGGCAGATTGCATCCGGATCCGGGAGGAAATAAGAGGACTGAATGCAGATTTTTGCATGTACCTTCTCCAGTACATTGTTAATGGCGTATATCCCTGGCGTTTCAAAGCAGTGTTCGATATGAGGCATGTGGCTGATAACCTGCCGTAATGCGGGAAGCAGGGGTGCCTGCGCTGTAGTTACAATATTGGAACCATAGGATACAAGGTTACAGATATGGGGCAGCTCCAGATAACGTTTGGCTTTGTCGGAAACGGAGGAAGGGAAAAAACGGTTTTCACCGGCCGTAAAATCTGCCGGATTGCAGTTGCAGTCATTGGCGGATTGTTCCAGGGCGATTTGGGTGATTTGGGTGTTGTTCATTTGGGGTGTTCCTTTCGCTATGAAGACAAGTTTTAAGTATTAAAACAGAGAATGAAAAACCTCCAAATCGCTTTTGACTTGAAGGTCTGTTTCGATAAAATATATTTATCGGATAAATCTGCACAAATGCCGATTTCAAATTTGAAAAAAAGAAATATGTGTCGTCAACACGGATCTGTAATTTGCCAGAAGGCCTCTCTATTGATTTTGTATTATTGTATCAAATGAATCCCATAATGACAATAGACGTTAGCCATCTGCATCTTTACATTCACTAAGCTGTTTCCATCAAAAACCGGATGTATTTCTGTTCTGTCGCCCTTTATGCCTCTTCCTCATCCTCCGTATCCCTCTTGAATCTGTCAAAGTAAAAGGAAGGCATATATTCATCATTAAAATACCCGATATTCCCTATCCCCATGGCGCGTAGCTGCGATTCAATCTCACGATAAAAAATATTGCAGATAATCACGCCCCAGTCCTCCGGCAGGCCTCTCAGTTCCTCCGGGCTTTTCACCTCCAGCCCCTCAAACCGGCTCCCCCACAGTTTCGGATTGTTGTCGCAGGTAAACAGCGGCGGATATTTCTCTCCATAACATTTCATGTAATTGCGGCACATATTCCCCGCCCCGAATAATACAATCCTCTCATACTTTTTCAGGTCATTCTCAATCCCGATCTGCAGGGCAAAGTAATCCAGCAGCGCACCGTACACCGGCGCCAGGGACGGCTGCAGCAGCGGTGAAAAAGCCACCGTCGTATCTGTCGTCTCCAGTATGAGGAACCCGTCAAACCCGGTCCGGCGCAGCCCCCGGATCAGCCCCAGCCAGTCCATGGTGGACCGGCGTATATATGCGCTGGTAAAGGGCAGCAGCCGGGCCATATGTTCCCCGTCATTTTCCATCAGCACTACAGCGCGGATACGCCTGCCCAGAGACAGCACCACCCCCTGTACGTCCTGTTTGCACAGGTTACAGATCCCCATGTCCAGGCAGAAGCCGAACCGCTCCAGGCCCGCCTCCCGGTTCAGTGCATCCACCCACCGGGCCGCCTCTTCCCCGTCCGAGCACACGCCCCGCACAAGCCGCCCGCCCTGGCTGCGGCACTGGTTTGTCAGCAAAAGTCTGGTTTCTTTCTTTTGGCATGTATCTGACAGGGCGAGGAAAAAGGAACGGTTGGTCTCCCACATCTCCTCCCGTGCGAGCCCTGCAAACAAAGGCTGTACAATGATCTCCCGCACACCCATCCCTTCACAGGCCCTGATACATTCTGTATTGATTTTGCGCACCAGGCTGTTTAAACCCGGATCCCGGATCTCTGTTGTGAGGCTGACAAAGGGCATGCGGGCAATGGAAGGCAGGAAGTCATGGGCGGCAAAAGCATCCGCTGCTTTGTCAAAATATTTCCGCATGCGGGCAGGATCTATCTTTCGCTCTTCTTCTTTCTTTTCCTGTTCCCGAAACACCCATTCAAGCGGCGCGAACAGGCCGAAGTCAAATAAAATCCCCTCTATGCCCGCCTCCCGCAGCATGGAAATGCTCCGCCCCGGCTTTTCCACGCTGAATATGATGCCTCCCATTGCGCATACCTTTTCCATAACATTACCTCCGTCTTGTTATACAGGGTCTTACTGCGGCCGGGCCGTGTCTCTCCCTGCGCTCAGCCGTTTTCACTGCTCTCGTTTTTCTCTCTGTCCAGCATGTCTTTGAGCATCGTGGTGCTTACGCCCTCGGTATAAGGGAAGAACACCATATCTGAACCGTTTCTCTGCAGGAACTCACGCTTTGCCTGCCATCTTGGGTCGTCGGCATAATCGCTTCCCGAAAACTGCACGTCGAAGCCGTAACGGCGGTATGCCTCGTCCGTATCCCCTTGGTCCAGGGGGATTTCCACCGCCTCGTCCACATACCGGCAGGCCGCCACGATGGCAAGTCTCTCCTGAAACGGAATCCGGGGCCGGGAACGTTTGTGTCTGATGACGCCTTCGTCTGTCACCACCCCCACGATCAGATGGCTGCACTGCTCCTTTGCACGGCGCAGCAGGTTCAGATGCCCCATGTGGAACATGTCAAATACCCCGGCCACGTAGCCCACGTTGTACGGCTTCTCCCACGCCGGGGATGCCGCCCCTGTCTTCGGGTCCTTTTCTGCAGTCTCAGGCGTACTGCCCCCCGCTCTGTCAGGCATGCGGTTTCCCGGCGGCAGGGGTAAGCCGTTTTTCCCTGTGTTTTCTGTCCGTGGAAATGTCTGTCTTTCCGTCTGTCCGCCCATGCCGCAGGGATATGTCTTCTCCGGGTCGTACACGCTGAAGTTGGGGACGCCCCTGCGCATCAACTGTTTTACCACCGGCATGTAATCCCGGATGCACACCATCACCTTATACTCCGCCGGGTTCATCGTATCCAGTATCTCCGGGCCGCAGACCGGCAGCCCCCATGCCTCTTTCCCCTGCCGCGTCCTGTCATTGTCCAGGCAGCCGGCTATGGGAAAAAGGGTTCCATACCGCTCCTGAAACAGGCGGGCGTATTTCCCCGCTCCGAACAGGTAGAGACGCCTGCCCTTTGTGTGGTGGAAGATGTCCCGGAAGATCTTTTCATAGCTTCCTGCCTGGTAGTTCAGCCGGCGGCGGTTTTCCATCACCGTCTCATACGCCCGCCTGCCTTCCTTATAGTAATCCGACAGCCCGTCGTCCGCCCGCAGTCTGGCGAGGAACAAGGACACAAACCTCTGGTACAGCCCCATATGTTCCCCGATCCCGTACCGTTCAAACAGATCCCACCTGGGGATGACGGTGTCCAGATGGTCGTTAAATTTATAGATGAACTCGATGGTCCGAAGCAGAATGGCCCTGGCCGGCACGTTCTCCAGGTACAGCTCCTGGTCGTAGAACACAAACCGCTCTTTATGATAAAAACAGTTCAGAGACACCAGATCCACATAGCCCCGTTTGAGGATGGGGCCGGGGCCTCCCGGCCCCTCCCCAAAGGCACGGGCCAGCCTTCCCCATTTCTCCCTGTCCGGGTCGTCTTTTTTTCGTTTCTCCCATCCCGGTTCAAACTTCTCCCAATCCACCTCCTCCGGGGCGGCATGCTCTGAGGAATTCAGGATGATTTCCCACAGTTCATCCAGCCTGACAAGGAAAGCCTCTTTGTCCGCGGCAAGCAGCCCCCGCAGGCAGTCGTTGGCCGGTATCCCTGGTACATAGGGCATCACAAAGGCCTCCCCCTGGAGCTTTCCCGGTATCATGGATACGCCGCGCCCTGTCAGATAGCAGTTGTTCTCATACAGGCGGCGGATCCTCTCCTGCCCCGCAGGATATAACGCCCGTTTTTCCACCCTTCCGCCCTGTTTCAGAATGGTGGCCATGGCATTCTCCGGCCCCCGCTCCCCGGACAGGGTCACCTGGTCCGCCGGATGGAAGGGGCCGGATATGGGGCACTCCACAAAGAAGGCATTGGCCATGGCATGGAGCAGGCCGTTTTCCAGCAGGGACGGGTAGAGTTCTTCTTCCAGCAGGAATACCGTTTCCGGGCTGTTGTATTCCGGGAAGAGGCGTATGTCCAGGCCTTCGTTGGGGATGTAGCCATGAGCCAGCAGGAGCTGGGGGTTTTCCAGCCGGGGGAATACGGAATAGAAGCGGCGGCGGGCAAAACCTGCCTCTTCCAGAAAAGCCTCCAGTTCGGACATGGCATAGGCGCGTCCTTCCATGGCCGCCCGCTCCCAGAGATGCAGGTGGGTGTAGTTTTCTATGCCGTCATAGTTTTTCCATGTGAAGGCGTCCCTGTCACCGCAGAAGTAGCGGATTCCCAGGCGGTTGTCCGCTGCAAGCAGAAGGCGGCCATTGGGGCGCAGAAGACCTCTGGCCTGGCGCAACATAGCTGCCGGGTTATGGGCATAGGAAATAATGTCTATGGCCGTTATAATGTCATAGCTGCCGGGTACGCCGGAGGCGGCAGACGCGCTGAGGGTGTTTGTATGTTCCTGGTCTGTCCTTTGTCCCCCTTCTGTCTCATAGCCTCTCTCTATTTGTCCAAGGGGGATGCGGGTGACCCAAAGCCCCATCTCCTCCAGGCTTTCCGCCGTCTGTGTGCTGCATCCCTTCTCCGTAACAATGCAGGCCACACGGCTTCCTTTTTCAATCCCGTACCATCTGAGAATGGCGCCGGGCAGTTCTTTTTTTCTCTGCTCCGCTGTCATGGCTGCGCTCCTTTTTATCACGTTCTGACCCTCAGTTGTAGTAATGGGTGTATCACTGCCGGATTCCCGGCTGTAACAGCTGCTGTGCGTCCGGGCAGACGGCGGCTGTCCTTTGCGCCGGCCTGATAGTATCCCTCAGTCCATATCCCGCATAAACAGGTTGGTGCTTCCAAAGGCCTGCAGGGGCAGGGTGTAGGCGGACATGGCTTCCTCCCTGATCCCATATCCTGCAAGCTGTTTCATAATCTCCCCGGGACAGACCCTGTTGGCTACCAGGTAGTGGGCCTTTGGATAGCGCTTCACCGCCTCTTTGGGGCTGACCACTTCCCTGCCCTGGTAGGTCCCGCCCCAGAGGGCTTTGTTATTGTCACAGACGGCGGCGATGTTCTCCAGCCCGTTCATGCGCAGCAGGCACAGGGCGAACTTCGCCGCCTTCCCTGCGCAGCACACCACGATCTGGTCTTTTCCCCTCATCTCACGTACAAAGTCTCTGTAGACGCTGCTGTTTATCTCCGCGCGTATCCCCGCATAGGCCTCATAAGCCTGCGGGTTTTCCGTAAACAGGCGCATTTCCAGGTAGAAATCCGGGTGCATCTCTCTGCGCGTAAGCAGCCCCTCTTCGCGGTCGCGGCAGATGATCTGTCTCATCTCTTCCATGTCCCTGCGGACGGCTTCGTCCGGCCGGCTGTGTTCCCGGTAGGTCATATAGGGGGAGAGGGCCATCATTACGCTCTCCCTGGCCATAAAGGCACGCCTTGCCCGGTCCGTCAGCCCCTGCTCCTGCATCTGTCTGCGGATGTAGCGGCATTCCTCCAGGTTGAACCGGGCAAACCGGGTATCATAGGTGGAGGATGCGGCGTTGTCCCGGCGGTATCTGTACAGCAGTCTGTCGATGAACATCCCCCGCTCCAGGTTCATGTCTGTCAGATAGCGCAGCCCGCAGTCCTGAAAGGCCGCTCCGGGGCTTTCGTTCAGGCGGATCTGATGTTTCTGCAGAAACTCCCTGCGGTAGACGCCGTTCCAGATATACACATCCGGCGAAAGGGGGCGGTCTGTATAGTAAGTATAGGAGAGCAGCCTGCCCGTATCCGGAAGGGGGTGTTCCAGCAGGTAGCGTTCCCCTTCACAGGGCGCGGCCATTGTATAAAAGCCCCCTTTGGCATAGTCAAGGCCTTCTTCTCCGGCCACCCGGCACAGGGTTTCATACATGTCCGGCTCTATGCTGTCGTCTGTCTCCACGATCCCCACGTATTCCCCCCGGGCTATGGAAAGGCCCAGGTTCACCTGGTATCCATAGCTTCTTACCTGGGAACGGATCAGGCGGATGCGGCTGTCTCTGGCGGCATGTTCCCGAAGGATTTCGTATGTGCCGTCTGTGGACCCGGCGTCTATGCACAGGATTTCGATGTCCTCCAGGCTCTGACACCGGACGCTTTCCAGGCATTCTTCTATGTAGCCGCCTACGTTCAGCGACGGCAGGATCAGTGTGGCTTTGGGCATGGTCTTTCTCCTCTTTTCTTTATTGCATCCCTATGGCATCCATAAATTCCTCATCGGCCAGAATCATATTTTCAAACCCCAGTCTCTGCAGATTCCCCAACATTTCCGGTTGTGTGTCCTCTTTTACGGCAACTATGATGAAAGCCTCGCCACAGACCAGGCTCTCTATCTCTTTTACCCTGATTCCCTCTATCTCCCGTTCCGGGCCTGTACGGGTTACGGCAAATACAAGGGACTGGACCGGAACGCCGTGATCCAACAACCGTCGGGCCACCTTTTTCCCCCGAACGCCCGCCCCGTAAATCACAGTGCGTTCTGCTTCACGGATTTCCTGTAACAGGCCCTTTAAATAGATACTCTTTTTCACTGTTTTCACCAGTTGCAGTCTTTCATCGGCATATTTTCTGTTTTCAGTGCGTACATAAAAAGAAAACGGGTCATTTATGATCTCCAGCAATTCGTCCCTGTTGTAATCACGGATCCATCGCAGATTTTCAAATCTTCCCTGTTCGTAATCCGTCTTGAACTCTTTACGCATCTGTTTCAGGAAAGCATATTGGCTCTGCGGATTCATGCGCATATAATTCCACCGATAGTCGTAAAACTTTTTTCTGGTAAAAACAGGCCACAGGCAGTCCTGCTTTTTCTGAGGCTGGCTTTTTATATATTCTTCTATGGCCTGCATTTCACCCGCTACGCAATGGATTTTATCCGGGTTGTAAACGGATGAGGCCGGATTGTCCGAGCGGTAGTATAGCAGGGCGTCTTTTATGAGTTTTATCTTTCCCGCATCGGAAAGGACACGGAAATGAAAGGAAATGTCCTGGTAGGAGGCCCCTGGTGTCTCCCGAAACCGTATGCCGTTTTTATCCAGGAAGTCTTTCCTGTATATCCCGGCCCAAATGCTGCTGTGGGCGTCATAAATTTCCGGGTGCCGCAGCGGGCATATCTCTTTTTCAAATAAATACTCCGGATATTCCCGGCTGTATTCCGTGTCTTTTCCTTCCCTGGTCTTATATTTATAAAAGTTACACTTTATGATGTCAGCCTGGCTGCCCGCAGCGGCAGCATACAGTTTTTCAAACATGTCTGCCCGAATAAAATCGTCGCTTTCCACGATCCCGATCCAGGGGGATGTGGCCAGTTCCAGCCCTTTGTTCATGGTTTTGCCATAGCCTTCATTCTCCTTATGGATTACCCGGATCCGCTTATCCCTCCCGGCATACCGCTCCAGAATCTGAGGGGAACGGTCTGTGGAACCATCATTCAGGCAGATAAATTCTATATTCCTGCAAGTCTGGGAAACCAGGCTGTCCAGGCATTCCTCAAGATACCATTCCACATTATATACAGGCACTATCACTGAAATATCAGGCATTCCCATCCTCCTCTTCATCAAACTCAGGCCTCAGACACTGGTAGTAGACCACATCTTTTCGGACATAGCGCACGATATCCGCATCCCGTATTCCTGCCCTGCGAAGCATCCGGCGCACTTCGTTCCCGCTCCTTTGCCCTGCCAGAATATACAAGATTTTTCCCGGTCTGTATGCTTCCGGTAAAAATGCCAGAACAGGGATACCACAGTAAGTGAATTTCCGTTTCTCCGGATCCATGTCTATAAAGCAGATTTTCCCGGCTACACCTGCCGCCTGCAGGCTGGCGTAAATCTTCCTGCCCTGCTCCGTAAACCCCCAGATACATATCGTTTTATAGTCTCTGCAATAGGCCGCCAGCCGCTTTCCTCCGTAGCCGGCCTCCTGCCGCTCCATGCTTTTCTCCATTGCCTGATATTCCCGGCTGTCCTGCCATCTGCCCGCATATTCCCACCAGATATCATTGCACAGAAATCTCCGCGACTCCCACGGGCGGATAAAAGGTGTGGCATAATGGATGATTCCCTTTCGCTCTCCAAACGCCATAACGGTATTCCTGTCTATGCCCTTTTTTTCCATCTCCCCCAGACGGCCCATAAACAGGGTAAACAGGTTCCATCTGGCTGGCAGATGTACAATTCGGTCATAACAACAGACATTTAATATATCCTGGTCTTCATAGGGGTAGTCAATTTTCATATGGGCACGGAATCTTTCCGCCATATGATCCCGTCTCAGGTTTTTCAGATTAAAAAGCAGCACACCGGCGTTGACATACTGGTCCATGGACGGGATGCGGCTCCGCTCCCGCCGCCGCTCTCTGTCTGCATCCGGCAGAAAGTCAATCCACAAGTCGCGGACGCCCCCTATGTATGCATCGCCCAGTTGGGTCCGGAAGAGTTGCTGCAGGTCTGTGTTGACGATAACGTCTGAATCCAGATAAATACATATGTCGTCCTGGAGCAGTTCACTGAGCAGAAGCCGGTAAAATGTGGCTTTTGTCACATGGGGATTGTTGATGTGGACGCCGCCGAAGGCATCTTCGCCCACGGACAGAAGATGTATGCCGATATTGCCGTATCTCTCCTGGAGCTGTGTGAGCAGGGGGTGGCCTTTTTCCAGTTTTCCCGAAACCAGCAGGTATATTCTGTAAAACGTATCCCGCCCGGCATGTTCGGCCATGGACGTAATGGCAATTACTGTATAGAACAGGTAGTTTTCATCCGTTGAAAAGACAACCGGTATGTCCATAAATATCCTCCGTTATGGCATGCATGCTTTCCATGCATCAGGTTTTCATGCCTGGTATCATACATTCTTCCAGTGTCATATCACACCGAAAAAACATATCCAGATCCAAAATGGCACATGCCGTGTTTTTCTGTCTGCATCTGCCGTATATTTCCTCAAAATATGCCGTGTTTGTAATCATGATATAGTCCGGCGGATCGTCCAGATCCTCATACCTGCGAATGGTTATCCCTTCCGCGTTTTTACTGGCTTTCACCGGATCGACATCCAGGTAATAGTCAAAGCCCCGGCCTGCCCGTCTCAGTTCCTGTAACAACAGCCGTCCTTTCTTTCCCATTCCCCAGAGGGCGGTCTTCTTATTTTCATGCTCACGGAGAAAGCGGTGTATTCTACCACATTTCCCCATATCTTCCTGTAAACCAATGACATAATGGTCAAAATGTGCTATCCGACCTGCAAGAAATTCACAATAGCTTTTATAATCCGCCCTGTTTGCAAAATCTTCCGCTCCCAGCCCTCTCATACCTGTTTGGCGGAATCCATGTTTTGTTATGTACTGTACCATCAGATCCGGCTCTCCGGATGCCGTGGCAGAAAAAAGCAGCATTGCCAGCGCTGTAGAATGATAACTTTTTTCCATGCCTTCCAGCCTGTGGGCTGCAAGCAAAAATTCATACAAAAGTCGGAGGGACTGTGTCATGCAATGGGGGTAATTTCTCAAAGTGGAAGAAACCTGGCCCGGTCTTCCAACTCTGTAATATACAGACGGAGTTCTTAGTCCGGTTATGCCCATACGCACGGCCAGCACAGGAAGCGCTTCCCCGAAAAACAGATCTTCGGAGTTTTTAAGATGCGGGAAACGTATCGGGGAATTTCTCACAAACTCTGTCTGATAGAGACGATTCCAGGGCACACAGAACATGTTCTGGTAAAAAAAGCGTTGCACTTCTGCCCAGGAAAACGTTCTGCCACGATATCGTTCCAGAAAGCTCTCCGTTGTATTTCCACCTTTTCGAATATTTCCGGCCGTCTGGTCATATACTGCATACGAACAGAAACAAAGTTGCAATGCCTGTTTTTCCGCGCAGTCATACAGCGCCTCTATAGCCTGAGGAGCGAGAAAGTCATCGGCATCAAGGAAGAAAAAGTATTTGCCGCGGGCCAGTTCTATCCCTTTGTTACGTGCAGGGCCTGCACCCGCGTTTCTGCTGTTTATAATCAGGCGGATCCGGGAATCTTTGACGGCTGCCTGACGGATAATTTTCACAGAGTCGTCCGTAGAACAGTCATCCAGACACAAGATTTCCAACGCCCGGAATGTCTGACCCGAAACGCTGTCAAGGCATTGTTTTATGTAAGCGGAGGCATTATATATAGGAATGATGATCGTCACTTCTGGGTGCATGGATTGCCTTTCTGCTGTTGTTCCAAAGTCTCTTCTTTTCTTACCAGTCATGTGCAGAGATGATATTTGCCTCTTTGATTCCAAGGCCTGTCAGTTGTCTTTTCATCCCTTCTGTATGTCTGCGTGATGTAAGCAGAAACAGGGCATCGCGAAACTTCTCTGCCGCCGCTTCAACCGGCATCACCCGAAAACCGTTTTTTTCTGTTCCCTGAACGGACTCGGAGTTGTCACATATACCGCAGAGTCTGTTCTCGTTTTGCTGCAGCAAGTCTGCCAGTTCGGATCCGTATATGCCGGCGCCAAACAGAATTATATCCCTGCCTTCTGTACTCTCCAAAAGTCGGCAGAACTTTGCCGCCCAAGTAGCCCTGCTTTTATTATGAGCGGATTTTTCAAACTGATCCGGATCGTCAGATAAGAAAAAAGTCTGCTGATACATGTAACCCTGGAACATTTCTCTGCGCACTGCTCCGCAGGCCTGGTCATGCTCCAGCTCCTCCCTGTATATTTTCAGAAACAAAGTTCCCGCCTCCGGAGACAGTCTGCAGTAGTTCCAGTAGTATGCATTGTATTTCCTGGTATAGTACAATTCCCAGATATAAGCATCCCGTATGCCGCGTCTCTCCAGATCCTTCTTTAAATATGCGCATTCACCGACGATTTCCCATATCTTTGTGTCATCCTTTACAGAACTCCCTGTATTGTCCACCCGGTACTGGTACAGGGGCATGTCCAGATGACAGACTTTCTCCGCAAACAGGCTGGTCAGAAACAGGAAAGATAAATCCTGGTAAGATGCCCCTTCCGATTCGTTCAGGCGTATGGCATGCCTTCGCAGGAACTCCTTTTTATAAAGCGCTGTCCATATACCATAAGTTGTAATATATCTGTCCCGGCCCGTCGTATACTGAATCACATGACCATAATATCCTTTGTCCGGGTATTTCCTTTTGGGATGGAGGTATTCTTTGCCCTGATGGCAGAACAGTTCGGCATAATCCGCGTCTGTTATGTCACTGTCATGCTCCGCGGCAATGTCGTACAGGCTTCTGATCATATGGGGCGCCATCCGGTCGTCTGATTCCAGAATCATGACATATTCTCCCACTGCCCTGTCTATTCCTATATTCAGCTTATGTCCATAACCAGTGTGGGGATCTTGTATGTACACAAGACGTCTGTCCTGCGACTGCATCCTTTTTATAATTTCCGGCGTGGAATCAGTGCTGCCGCCGTCAATGCACAAAATCTCAATTTCCCTGAATGTCTGGTGCAACACACTCTGCAGGCACTGTCCTAAATATTTTTCTGAGTTGTGTACCGGTATGATGACACTTACCCGGACGTCTTGTATCATTTGGCTCAAATCGCAATCCTCGCATTTTATATGATTATATGTTTTATGTTTACAGTCTTTCTGTGCTATTACCAGTTAAAAACCCAGGTCTGTTCTCAGACGGATTACCCGGAACATATCTCCATACATTTCCTTTATTTTCCGGCATATCTCATTCTCATATCTGGAAGAGGCTATGACAATGCACTCCATTGGCAAACCTCCAATATCGTTTCCATTCAATACATCATAGCCTTGATACTGTTCTGATCCTGATATGGCGTTACTGTTTATAAAAAGCAAGTTTGCCCTGATTTCTCCAACAAACTCTTTGTAAATGGCAAGAAACCTCTCTGTATTTTTCCCTGTTCCATAGATGCCCACACATGTTTCTTTTGACTGTAAGGGAATGTCAGAAAAAATTTTCCTTACGATCTCTTTTTTTCTGTGTTGTATTTTCTTCCTGATTTCTGACGGGACCACATCCTGCGCTATCTCCTCAACAACCCTGCCGATTATATCTATATGCTGAAAAGATACAATCTTTTCAATGTCTCCGCCGGCCAATTCTTTTACTGCATCGTATAATTCCAACGCAAACGAACGGATATTTAACAGATTGTTGTTCCTGCAGTTGTCCAGCAGATTATTTAAAAAACTCAGTTCCAGGCTTCTGATGACTGTCTCCATATTGGAGGAATATTTCTCTTCCGAAACAGCCCGTATCATCTGAAGATAATCTCTGGCATGGCGCAGGTCAAAGGAAGACATCGTTATGGAATTTTCTCTGTAACGTCTTTTATACAATGTCTGGGGTATATACATGACACGCTCTGCAAGCGGGAGCATCTTACAGTAAAACACATTATCCTCATAATATATGCGTGGTAAAAATCTGAGATGGTACTTCTCAATCAACGTCCGGGCTGTGTAGATCAGATATGCATTGGGATAAAATGCCTGCGTAAAGTATTTGCAGGCAAAGACTTCCCCGCTCAGAACCGCTTCCTGATCAGAAATGATCTTTTTTCTGTCATAAGCATCCTTTTTATACTCTATATCCCCAAACACTTCCGCATCAAACATCACTACATCCAAATGGTTTTCTGCGGCATATTGATAACAGGTTTCCATTGCTTCAGGCGCCAGGCAATCATCGGAATCAATAAAATAAATGTACTCACCGATCGCCAGTTCTATTCCCTTATTTCTTGCATCCCCCAGTCCCCTGTTCTCCTGCGAGTAAATAATCAGATCCGGATGTTCTCTTTTTATCTCTTCCAGTATTTCCAGACTGTTGTCCGTCGATCCGTCATTGATGGCAATGACCTCAATTTCTTTCTGTGTCTGATTATATATGCTTTCAAAACATTCCTTTAAATAGTCCGCTGTATTGTATACCGGTACAATTATGGAAGTCCTACACATTTTCTGTCATCCTTTTTCGATTTTCTTATACTTTACTTGTTAATATCTCATCAAACCCTGTAAGTTTTACTTTCTTTTCCGCTTTTTTTACTGTATTTGTGATCTTGTCCAGCTCATAAAAGGGAATGATAATAATTTCTTCAACAGTATCCGGTATATCTTTTATACTCAGCACCGGAATTTCATGATACCGCTCATATGCAGGCATACTCATTATGATACATTCAACAGTGCATCTGTGTTTTAATTCTTCTAAAATATAATCACATATTTTTCCGGTTCCCCAGACAGATATGGTTTTACCGTAAAACCGTTCAAACAATTTTTCTGTATATTTATTTGAGCGGAGATTCTTTAATAGGGTAATTAACAGATTCTGGTATGTTCTGAATATATCTTGTATCGGTGTTTTATAGAACAATTCACGAAATGCATCCATACATTCATGACTGCATTCTATATGATCTGGTAATATATAGTCTTTCATATTATCTTTTTCCCTATATTTTCTGTCTATATAAAGAGTCCCGGAATGCACACCTGTTCCGTCAAATCCTATATTGGTAATTAAAGATTCATAAGGGCTCAGACAATAGCCATCCTTTTCAATTACCTTCAACGCCCAGAAAACTGCCCATGAATCACACTCTCCTGTAATATTTCCATTCAACTGTCCCGGCAGATCCAGTCCCCAAGTATCCAGTCTTCTTTTACTCTCCGGATTTTGTATTATTTTTTTCAGCAACATATAATCCCGTTCAAACTGCTTCCATCTGCTCCTCCATGTCCCCCATCCACAGGATGAAATTCTTTGACAAAAGTACGCATCTTCCTCATCCTTTTTCAGTTCTATGGGCCATGCATAACCGCCTATCGAATATACTTTCTGTTCAGTCTCATATTTATTCAAACTTTGTATCATATAAGTAATAAACTTAGGATGAGGCACACAGTCATCTTCCAAAACAATCACTGCATCATAGTTTTGAAAAACATAATTTACCCCATCTATAATAGAATTCGCCAATCCCTTATTTGCTTGTTCAATCATTACCTCTGTATCACAAAATGTTATTCCATGTATTACATCGCTTACTTTTTTCCATTCTTTCACATCTGTATTATTCTTTATTCCATCCTGAAAAACAAACAATTTATCGGTCATAACTTCACTTTCCCGGAGTGCTTCTAAAACAGTTCTTGTATGCCGACTTCTGTTGTAGGCAAATAAAATTGTTGCAATTTTCATATTTTTCTCCATAGCTTGTTTATTTTTATCCATTATTACTCAGTCCTGCTTCTTTATCAATATGTCTACCATAATCTGGCTGACAAAATAAAATATGTCCTGTTAAACCGAAATCCATAATATTCTAGAATTTCTATTACTTCCTTCTGCCCATTTGTAACTGCAACGAATATGATACTGTTCTTTTTATGTAATAAATAATCTGGTCTGTATATCTCATAATCATAAAACTTTCCGGTCTTATTGGTATCAAAAAATCCGGCTATTTCAATTTCCGGAAGAAATACATCTATCATTTCTTTTACAATACATCCATAATTTCCGGTTCCCCAAATATAGAAACTTTTTTTCTGTATCACAGCCGCCTCAATATCGGATTTGACATGATTTAAGTACCATATTTTTTTTGCAATTTTTGCTGGTTCTTTAAAGCTGTTATAGTTTTTGTCAAAAATATATTTATATATTCCAAATTCTTTCTTGATATCTTCAATACCAACAAGAGAACTCTTTTGATTATCCCGAATTACATATGCATAATATTCTAACAGTTTTTTTTCTACAGCTTTTTCAGAATGAACCTGTTCAAAAGTCAGCCTGGAATTCTCCCTGATTTTCTGCACTGCATTTCTTTTTAAATCATCATTGAATTCCAATATTTTTCTTTCGATTGCCTCAACTGAATAGTCATCCGTCAAATATCCATTGTATCTGTCTTTGATAACTTCCGGAACACCTGACACCGGTGTTGATATAATGATCAAATCATTTGCCATCGCCTCAGAAATTACATTTGGATAAGATTCCCGGGTACTTCCGCAGATTAATACATCACTGTTGTTATAAGCACTCTGAATCTCAGAAGTAAACCCCTTTAGGGAAATACATTCTGTCAGTCTGTTCTCTTCAATATATTCTCTGCATTCTTCCGCATAAGTTCCTATAAAACTACCGTACAAGGCCAATTCCCCAGAAACACCGTTTTTTAGCGCCTTATGAAAAGCTCTTATAACTGCCAACTGATTTTTATCTTTATAGATTGCTCCAACACATATATATTTTATTTTTTTATCCGTAAAATCTTCTTTGGCAATTTTACTTTCTCTGTACGCTATCGTTCTAATACAGGTATAATCCGTATGGATATACTGATTCCACTTTCTGGCCCAATACCATGAGTCACATATATGATAATGAGGAAATACATCCATATAGGCAACAGAAAAAAAGTCTGACAAAAGTGGATAAATATTCATAATGTGTGGAATATTAAGTTCTCTGCACACCAATTCAACAGTTACATTCAGTTGAACAGAATGTACAATATCCGGTATTTCCTCTTGTATAAAATCTTTAACGCTTTCATAATTGTCCATAACAGAAAGAATATCTATATCTTCCGGTTGAGTTGAAACGGAAAAACTCAACATATGGTATAAAATATCCGCTCTTTTACATATATCTTTGTACTCACTGCAAATCTTTTCATTCCCATAGTCTGATGCTGCAACAGAAACTTTGATTCCATATTGTTTCATCAGAACCGCCTGTCTTAATATGGTATTGGCTGCGCCGCCCATGGTTGTGTAATTATCCAAAAAATATATTATTTTGTTAATCAATGGTTTCTCCCTGAAACATATGACGTTATTTACATATATTTCCGACACGATTCAATGAACTGTCCAACAATCTTTCGATTGTAACATATTTTTTCATATCCAATTCATCCAGTTGCCGGACTATATCCTCACTATCTTTCACCGCAACAAGAATATATTGCTCCAAATATTTTAAACCGGAAGTCGTTTTAACTGTTTTCCCATCTATTTTCTGATATTCCTGTGCTCTGTTATCCACAAAAAATGCAACTTCAATATTGGAATTCTGCAATGCTCTACAACACCGTTTTCCCCACTCTCCTGTTCCAAATATTACAATCTCATCTATATCTGAATTAAAATATTTGTAAAGTAATTCCTGCATAAAAAAGGGGTCTTGCACTATCCTTATTTCAAAGTTGAACCATTGTTTTTCCCGATTCAATAATGGAAAGATCATTTCTCTGTTTTCACATGCCCCAATATATCTGAAAGCGATTTCATATCCCTCCTCTTTTCCCAGCTTTCGGTGTATATCGCAGGCCCCTCCGGAACGAAAATATGCCATCACCCTGTTCATAAATCCAAATCTTACACCCTTACTGTACAGTCTCAAAAGCAACTCGTAATCTGCGGAAATTTTATACCTTGTATCAAAAAGACCATACTTTTCATATATATTACGTTTTATAAACACGGAAGGGTGAGGTGCCGCCATTTGATACCACAATGTATTCAGAGGACGCTCATCTGGTGCTTTTACAACTCCCCTTGTATCAACAACCAATATCTTTCCATATACAACATCAACTTCATTTCCCTTAAAATATGCAGCCACCCGTCTGACTGTATCAGCTTCATACCAGTCATCACTATTAATAATTCCAATGATGTCTCCGGTTGCATGCCGTATTCCCTTATTCATGGCATCATAAATCCCATTGTCCGGTTCACTTATGCACAGAGAAACATCATTTTTATATGCATCAATAATATCCAGTGTGCCGTCTGTTGAACCACCATCAATTATGATATATTCCAAATCTTCATATGCCTGTAATTGAACACTCTGAATTGTTTTTTCTATTGTTTTTACACTGTTATAGCAAACTGTTATAATTGTAACTTTCATATAATTTGCATACATCCCTGTACTTTTTGCACGGCTTCTCCCGGCTGTTCAAAAGAATATGTTATGTGAAATATACATACGCAACTAATTTTGTAATCCCCATGCTATAGCTCACAACTTATGATTGTCTGCATTGACACAATCGGAATATCCGTCCTCGCCCGCAACATATCATAAATCTCCTCATAATAAAAAACAGGTGTAACTACAATACAGTCGCTCTCTGGTATCTCTGCATCAGCTCCTATAATCAGCCCATCTGCATCAGAAGGTGCCACTTTATCCATCAAAGCAACCACCTCTACATCTGTGTCCGCTAACGCCTGTGCAAGTCTTGCCCCAACATAACTGCTTCCATAGATCATAATCTTGTGATAATTGCGCTTTTGAAAATATTGCTCCACACGTCCGCCAGAATACAGAAATCCAAGCCAGTCATTCAGCAAAAGCATATTCACCAGATTACGGTTCATTTTTGTTTTATAATCATTGATCATTCCAGCCAGCATTTTGCCGCCAAGATAAAATCCAATTCCAAGAAAAAACAACCCTTTCAGCAATCCCACTGCCATTTTTTTCATATCCTATTTCTCCTTCCTGCAATAAAATACTACTTTGGGCGTATGATTCCTGTCCTTTGTATGAATAATTTCTCTTTCTCTCTGGCATTGATATGACAGACCATTGGCCCTTAGAAATCTCTTCATCTCAGGAATTGACACATAATGATTCCCGAAACGTTCATCCATTTCAATCCCCAGGAATCTGCAATATTGTTCTTTCAGCTCCGATATACGGGCTTTCAGACAATATAAACTGTTCCGATCCATCACATCAAAAACGATATACCCACCCGGCTTTGTCATCGATATCATCTTCTTAACAGTCTGATAAAAATTCGATATGCACCAGCTTGCTCTTACACAATACGTGACATCGTATAAAGTACTGCCTTTGTAAGATAACACATCTCCGGCCCATATCCCTTCCTCATTGTCAAGCTCTTTCCTCGCCAGAACAACTGCACTTTCTGATATATCACAGCCGTCTAACACAATGCCTTCTTTCCCTTTTTTCACTGCACAGCCAATGGGCCATCCCGTTCCGATCCCCACCTCAAAAACCCTTTCAGGTGAAGATTTTAAGACCAGTCTCACAAGATTCTTTTCATAGATTCCATAACCATATTTCCGGGTCTGGTTTACCCAAAACCGGCTGTACACGGTTTCATAATACTGTGTTTCATTCATATTCCTTCACCTGTCCTTCCTTATCCCTTCCCCATCTCTCTAACCCAGCAGGTAGTCCCGCAGCTCCTCTGCGCACAGCCCCGCTTTCTCCCAGCCGTAATAAATCGGTGCGCATCTGTGGTGCTCTGCCACCCAGTAGCTGCCCGGCAGATCCCAGGCTTTGCCTTCTATCTCATTCCCAAAGTCCGTATGGTTGAATACCCTGCCCGTCTCCTCTTTCAGATTCTGGTCAAATACGATATATTTATAGTACCCCGATTCCATTCCTTCCGGGAACTTCACCCGTCTGTCAAAAATCTGGTCGTATTTGCCGGCCAGTTCCCGTTTCCATTCAAGAATCTTTGGCAGTCTCTCCATCTGCACAATCCCCAGCGCCGCCGTAAACTCGCTGATCCGGTAGTTAAATCCCTCTTTCATCGGGTAGGCCACCACGTTTCCATCCAGCACTTCTTTCCCGTAGTTGCGGAACTTTTTCATCCATTCAATCAGCCCCTTGTCGCGGCTCACCACCATCCCTCCTTCTCCCAGGGGCATAGTCTTTGTGGCATAGAAGCTGTAGCTCCCCGCCAGGCCGTAGCTTCCGGCGCTTCTTCCCTTCCATTTCGCCCCGTGGGCATGGGCACAGTCCTCTATCAGCGCCAGCCCGTGCTCTCTGCAGTACCCGGCAATCCGCTCTGTGTCAAAGGCGATATGGCCCCCGATATGCACCAGGATCACCGCCTTTGTCCGGGGTGTCACCCTGCCGGCCATATCCTCATAGCTCATGCACAAATCTTCCCGGTTGCAGTCCGCGTATACAACGCTGGCTCCCGCTTTTTTAGCTGCCTGGGCCGTGGCCCAGAAGGTGTTGGCAGGCACAATCACTTCCCCGCCTCTCACACCCACATATTCAAGTATCGATAAAAGCCCCGCCCCGCCGCTTGTCACGGCGCAGGCTTCCAGGCCTGTGGACTCCCCGAACATTTCCTCAAACCGTCTGGTCATCTTCCCGTCCGACCAGTAGTTTGATGCAAACACTTCATCCAGCAGCTGACCATATCTCTCTCTGTATTCTCTCTCAAACGGCAGTACCATCTTCTCTCCTCCATCATATGAAATGTTTTGAATGCACTTTTTCCAGCCGGTCAAATATCATGTTAAAGCCTGTGACCCGGCAGGCGCTGCATCCTCTCTGGCTGGACGGATCCAGCAGCCTGCGGCTTGCCTCCCTGCGCACAGGACAGTTCCAGATTTCCCCAAAGGAATTCTCGTTCACATTCCCCAGGATAATCCCGTCCTCACGCCTTTTTTCGCATAACGCCACTTCCCCGTTTGCGTGGATGATGGAAGTCAGGGAATGGGCGATGCAGGGCAGACCCGCATTCTTCTCCACCACCCGGTCCGTTATGGTCAGCATATACCGGATCCTTGTCTGCTTTGTTATCTCCGCCAGTTCCCTGCGCAGCCCCAGCAGGCTCTCCAGGCTGGGGGTGATGTCCCCCGCCTCCTCCACAGGCCTTAAATAGATGTAGTCTATCCCCATGCCGTCCAGCTCCCTGACCAGCCCGGGCAGGTTCCCGCTGTTTCTGGTGGTCAGGACGTAGCCCACGCCGATAAAGGTCTTCCGGGGATCTCTTGCACCGGACATCTTCCCCAGGTTTTCCATCACCCGGTCAAAGCAGTCCACGCCCTTCTCTCCCTGGTATTCCTTTGGTGAACCGGAGTCCAGGGAAACCCGCACCCATTTCAGGTGTTCCACGCACCCGGATATGTCCGTGGTGCCGTTGGAAATCAGGCCCATATCCACACCGGACTGTGCCCCGGTCTCCACCACCTGCTCAAACTGTGGGTGGAGGGTGGGCTCCCCGCCGCCTTCCAGGGTGATGCCTGTGCCATGGGCACCAAACTCCGCAAACAGTCTGCGGACACACTCCAGGCTCAGGGTAGCGCCGTTTTTGCGCAGTTCCCTGTCCGTACACCATTCACAGCGCAGGTTGCACCGGTCTGTCAGGTGGAGTTCCACGCTCACGGGGAACAGCTCGTCCATCTCTTTGACGCCGTTTCTCACCGCAAGGATGGAGTCCACTTTTTCATTGTTTAACAGCAGCTTGAGCTTGCTGTATTCAAATTCATCCCAGTAGTTTTTATAGTCCATTTTAGCTTCCAATCTTGTTTCTTCCGTTTTACAGTTGTTTCAAATAATCCAGTCATCCAGTTTGGGATTATGTTCTATCTTCCATTCCGTCCGCTCTTCTTTGCCACAATAACGGCAGGCAAATACAGGTGTTTCATCCAATTGTCTGACCAGTTCATCCCAATCCAGATCAGGATCATATAAATCTATCCCGCCATGGAATCTTATTTCCACACCATAATGGGTAAAAAGTCTATTTCCCAATGCCTCAAAAGGGCATTTATATATTCTTCCATTACGGAAAAAATGACAGGCTTTTTCTCTGCATGTTTTAGCCGCGATTTCGGGGTTCGCAAGCCCTTGTAAATCAATGTTTTTTCCGAAATCCAATACCTCGTCCCTGAAGGAATACTCTACATGATTGTTCTCCAATACGTTTATAATTTTTTCTTTTATCATGAGTGTAGGCGCATATCCGGAAATACTGATGGATATATCATTTTCCCTGCAACAGTGGAAAAATTCTTCCTCCTGTTTTGGTATTAATAATCCATTGGATACAATTTGAATATCTGTTTCAGGCAATGTCTTTCGTGAAAAATCAATATAATCTGTTAGTTGCCTGTTTAATAACGCCTCTCCTCCAAGCAAATATAACTGTGTGATATTGGTATGTTCCGCTATCTGTTTTAAATCTTTGCAGAAAGACGAAAAAGGGACATGTTCTTCTATTCCAAATAAATTGGAAAAATGACTGCATCCTCTGCAATTCAAATTACAACCATCCATAATATTGGTTTCCAGATGTGTCAGAACAGGCTTATCTATCTTTTCCAGGTCTTTCACCCATAACAGATTTTCATCATGTAAAATATCACAGGATAGTTCTTTTCTCAGTGTATACACTCTGCCTTTTATAATAGCGACTCTATTTTTATCCTCTGGTTGGAGTTCCTTACAGACTGACAGATAATCCAAAATCGCAACCAGTATCAGGTCAGCCTGCATCCTGGCCTGAGAAAAAGTTATCACTTTTAATCCATCAACTTCAGTTTGCCCCCCCCCAAATTGCATACCATGATCAATAAATCCCACCAGCGTAATATCGCTTCTCTTATCAAGCTGTCCTTTTATAAAACGCCCAAATTTTCCGGCTCCCCAAATCGCAATTTTCATATTCCTTATCCTTCCTTTCAAATTTTACAATTTCACTCCCACAGCGCATGCCATCTGGATGCCAATATATCCCACGAAGAATGATTGTGTATAATATCTCTGTTTCCCTTACATCGTTTTTGGTATTCTTCTATATTCAAAACCACCATTTCCACAGTCTGTGTTATATCCATCACCGATTCTACATCCAGGAAGAAAATACCCATTCTGTGCAGTGACTCATATGGCAGCCATTTACCGGCCAGAACCACACTTCCCGCATACATTTCCTCCAGCATGGTAGAACTGAGCTGGTCGGTTCTCTGCACATGGAGCATAATGTCCGAAATCAGCGCATACTCTGCCATCTGCTGGAAATCCATAAATTCTCTCAAAATGACATACGTAAGCCCTGTTTCCTTCAGCCGTTCTTCAATCCTGTTAATGTAAACACCACATCCTTCCGGGTAAGTCATCGGAAACACACAGACGATCTGTTTTTTTATCTCTTCTCTTAAATGGATGAGGGCATCTATCAGTTTTCCGTGTTGATGTTCACTGTTTGCATTATGTCCGCATGTAACAATTATCCTGTCCTGAGGGATATGGTATTTTTTCCTGAGCAGTTGTTTGGAAATGGCTCTTCTCTCATCAATCCGTTCCAATACTTCTATTCCAAAGGGGAGCAGATTTGTTTTATTTGCTGCCTCTTTTCCATAGTAAGAGCTGAATTCCGCTACTGTCCCTTCCGTTTCTGCTGTTATGCCGTCTGCACATGCAATCAGATTCTTTTTAAAATCTTTTTCTGCCATATCTGTACGGTAAAAGTCGCTTCCACCTACATTTAAGTTCAACCGCCTTGTTTTCATTCTGATCAGCTGATAAAAACAAGCCCATTCCCGTTCTATCCACAATAGCTGCATAGCATCATATACCGGCAACTGTTCCAGAATCGTTTTTAAATCACACATTGTCCGAAAACAATAAATATGTTTCAACTGATCAGATTTAATTTGATATTTATACGTTTCCGCATTGGTCAGAATACTGAATTCCACATCATCATATCTGTCAGAAATATTTTCGATTAACTGTTTCGCATAGGTTGAAAAAAATGTACAGAATATCAGTACTTTCTTGCACTTGGTTTTACATTCTTTTGTATGGTATAAATCATACTGGATTAAGTCCTGATCGATCCTTTCTATCTTTTCAGCAATCAATGGATACATTTCATATCCATATTGTTCTTCTTCCATAAACCTTCGAAAGAAAAATATTCTTTCCCTGCTGATACTCATCTGTTCTATCTGATTTGCAATACCGATGCCATATCGCAGCGAAGCAATAACAATATCACAGTCATATTGTTTTATTTCAACAGGATTCTTTATTTCATATCCAAAGAACTGTGTGCCCCACTTTTTTTCATCATTATCCACAAAAAACAATATATGGAAGTCTTGTTCCAAAAGTGATGCTGCATTTTTTCCCACCTCGCCAGTTCCAAATACGATAATCTCCATCATAAACTGTACCTTTCACTATTCGTACAACTTTATAAATATCAATTACAAATAAAATGTCGTCTAAAATCATTTTTCTGTTTTAAATGACAAATGTTCCTCATCCAAAACAGTCAGATCCACATCTGCAATCTTATCCGCATCAATTCCCATATTGATCAATTCCTTTTTTACCTGATTTTTTATATTTGGATAAGTAATTGCAATAATTATAAAGTCATATTCTAAAGAAAGAATCGCATCGGGTGAAACCACATATTCACCCTGTTCCCGTAACAATTCCCATTTCCTGTCTGCCACCCCTGCAACATCGTAAGCAGGATTATCCTTCAATGCATTATATATCTGCTTTCCCAGAAGTCCCATTCCATAAATAAGAATCCTACTCCCTTTTCTGACTCTGGAAAAGGGAAACAGAAATGTATCTGTACTCTTTAATAATTCACCATAATCTTTTAACATCAGTGCATGATACATATGCAGTCTGTTCTTTTTTTCCAAATTATCTTTTGCGTAATCAGAGTGATAAATGGCACGCATTACAGCTTCATAAGAAGGACGCAACAAATCCTTCATGTTTTTAAGCGTATGCGTTTTAGAATTCATATTACTTCTATAGTGATACCCGGCAAAAGAATTTGCTGCAAAAGATCTGGCATTCAAAAAAGCCAACATAAGAAACGTATAATCTTCGGACGTTTTTATTTTATCTTCTATTTTTAAAATATTCCTGCGTGCAAACGATGTATCAAACATATAATAAGTCATTGCTATCGGAAACTCTGTATCAAAAAATTCTTCTGTTTTTATAAAATAAGGGAATACTTCCGTTTCAAACTCATCACATGTCCAGTATCCGGCCCGTTTATTATCATAAACTTTTACAGACTGTCCATCCGGATAATCTCTATAATAGTTAGAAGCAACTGCCATATCCGGTTTGTTCCCGGCAATCAATTCTGCCATCTTCTCATAAAAATCCAGTTCAACCCAATCATCAGAATCTACAAATGCCACATAATCTCCTTCGGCTTCTTCAATCCCCTTTCTTCTTGCGCTCAATGACCCACCGTTTTCTTTGTGAATTACTTTGATTCTCCTATCTTTCACAAGATATTCGTCACATAGCTTATGGCAAGGCTCTCCAGAGCCATCATCTACCAGAATAATCTCAAGATTCCTGTAACTTTGATTGCAGATGCTTGAAACACATGTATCCAAATACTTCATTTCATTATATACAGGTACAATTACACTGATCTTTATCACTTCATCTGCCATTTTATGACTCCTTCCATACACATGATTCAATCTTAGCCCAAAGTCTCAGTATTCCTGATTGGCACAGGAACATTTCCTGCATAAAATATCCTGGCTCAAATCTCCTGACATTCCTCTAAATACCTTTTTACATTCGCTTCCTGACAATATTTCATCATACGTCTGTTCCAGGAGATTTCCCAATACATGCTGCATCCCATAGTCAAAATCACATAACAGCACAGTACCATCCGGCAACAGATTATTGTGATTCAATTTTGTCCCGCACAAACTGCATGTAATTTTTCCTTCAGGTGTATTTCTGTTTAACAGCGCTTCTCCTTCGAGGCTGCCGGCCCTGTCATGCAATGCAGTCAAAATCTCATATTTGCCTGCGCATATTTTAGCAATCCGCTCATTTGGTTCAGCCTGCGCATTACACATATTCACAAAAGGAGAACCGTCGGCCCGCCGATAATTAATTACAAATTCAACCAATTCATAATAGGCATCTGTGACAGGTATATGCGCATAACCATATCTGTCTGCAACATGCAACGTAACATATCCAAAAGGTATCTCCGCAATCTCTTCCAGCGTTTTTTTATCTGCTCCTACCAAAGTCGTATACAGTTCAACTGTCCGCCCTGACTGATGCGCCATCTTAATCATTTGTCCACATTCCGGATTTAAAAATGGCTCTGCCATTCCGCAAAAAGAAACCCTGGCATTTTGGGGCAGCCTGTTCAGACATTTCTCAAAGACTTCAAGACTCATACTGCGTTCTCTGCCTTTATCCACTTTAAAATATCTTTCTGTCAATAAACTTTGAGGACAAAATCTGCAATTCACACTGCAACCAATCCTTGTTGTTATCTGCATTGTTGGGCTGCCGTCATATCTGTTATTATTTTTTTCAATATAGTCTGTACCATCTGCGACAAGATCCATATGAACATCACACTGTTTTAACTTATCCAATATAGAAACCCTGTTTAAACTGTTTGTACCAATAATAATACCAACAGCGTTATGGATCACATTGTCAGCATTTATGACAGGCAAACCAAACAATTCTTTATCTTCTTCTATACGGGTCACAATAAAACCGTCAACTTTTATCATATTTTCCTTTAAAATCTGATAAATATTTCTGGCATACAGACCGGCCCCATATATATACAGTGATGGACTTTTTAATTGTATTTCCCTGACTTTTTCTAAAAATTGATTATCATTTCCCATTCTTTTATCTCATCTCATTTCCCGCCAAAGATTACTGCAACGCATATAAAACAGTTTCATTCATTGTGAGAGAATAATGCCTTAGATAAAACCGGTATGCAGGATTATATTTTAATAACAATTCTGGAATTGTCACCATATCTTCCGGTTTATGATATACACAAACCGCCAGCGTCGGTTTATACTTTCGGATGATTTTCTCCGCTCCTTTTAAAGCCTCCAGTTCAGCCCCCTCAATATCCATCTTTATAAAACTCGGACTTCCTTCACCGATCACTTCATCCAGAGAAACGGTGTCTATAACTGTATTCCCATTTTGGTCTATACTTGCCATTCCATTACCGGTACTGTCAAAACATAATTGAGTTGCCGTAGAATAAACAGCTTTTTCAATAATTTCATATTTTTCAGAAGGCATACTTTTTAAATTTTCTCTGCACTTTCTGGCGGATTGCATATCAGGCTCAAACAACCAAATTTTTTCAAGATTTTCTTTATATATTTCATACATATACATAGATGTCTTTCCGTCAAGTGCACCACAATCCACAAATTTTTCTCTTTTGTTTTTATCCAATATTTCCAAGTCAAAATATTGTATCTGATTCAACCGTAAATAATGTTCCGCAAAATTAAATATGTGTTCATCTGAAAATCCCGACTGCAGCAGCTGTTCTTTTATTTCACGGTGGGAAAACTTATTGACAATCACGATAGCCGCCTGCTCCCGTTTTGCAACTTCAATATCCTGCAATCCGATTACAGGAATTCCCTCCCCGACAACGTTTCCCCACTTCTTATCATCGTTATCTATAACCCCATGAAAAGAATAAATTCCCTTCCATGTCTGCAAAAACTCATTTCCCAAAATTCCGGCTCCGAAAATATACAGATTTTCAGAATTGGATTTCATAAACTGTATAAGCTCTCTGCCGCCAAAGCGTACTGTTTCAATTATCTTTTCCATTGCATCTAAATCACCGTTGTTGTAGGCAATACGTGCTGTATAAATATCCTTTGACACGTCATCCTGTATACGGTTTAAAACTGTATAATCCAATTTCAACATATTTTCTATGTTCTCACTTTCTGACTGTTTCTCACTTCACAATGACCAGTGTGCCACCGCGATCTGCTATCGGTACTTTATACAATCTCCCATATTCTTCTTCAAATCTCTCTACCGCCTTTCTCACTCCCTGCAGATCATAGCACCTGTAATCATGGAGAAATATTGCCCCGCCCGGACTCAGTCGCGGATAAAAATATGTCAGGCCATGATAAATAGACTTCTCCAAATCCATATCAATGGATACAAAGGCATATGCCATTTTCTCCAGACCGGCAGTCGTATCCGGAAACAATCCTTTTCTGATCTTGCAATTCTCCCGACAAGGCATCGACTCCAGTACCGCTTCCACATCTATCCCTCTGTACATTTCGTAGAATTCTTCTCTGGAAGAAGCAGATGATATATCCTCCTCGAATTCCTGCCTGTCGAAACTGTCAAATGTATCAAACATATACAGCGTCCTGTCGTGAAAGACACGATTGATCAGTCTCGAAAACGTTCCTACAGACACCCCTGCTTCGGCCACAGCGCCTTTGGCATTCCTGTTTTTAATTTCCTGCGCCACAAACTCAAATGTCCGATAGCGGAAATAATCATTTGTGTAATCTTTGAATTCCTTTGTATATATCAGGCTGTCCTGTAAAACATCCTCATTGGTTCTGGCTGTAAGAACCCTGTCAGTATCAGGCTTGCCGTGCTCCATAAACTGAGACCAGAAAACGGGAAAACATTTTTTAATTTCCGTATCATTCTGATATTTGTTATAATAGATAAACCGATCCCTCTGCAGTGTCATCCCACGTATATTTCTCATAAAAACCACGCGGCTGTCCAATATGCCTGTCTGCATACATGTCTCTGCTATTTCATTTATAAATTGTTCAGGCCAGACACAAACCAGAATAAAATCATAGTCCAGTTCTTTTACTTCATCAGGGGCAAACACATTACCCCCCCCTTTTTCTAATTTGCACCTGGTCTCACCCTTTGACGGCTGGCTTTCTATAAAGCCAACCAGATCCGCCTGATCAGTCTCTTTTGTTTTCAAATATTTCTCCGCATTTTCCCCTGTACCCCATATTAGGATTCTCATAACAGCTTCTCCTTCTCAATCCCGGCCTTCTTACCCCGTCCGACCTGGTCTTCTATTACATCCGCCACGTGTATGGCAGCATTACCGTCTTCTGTCAACCCGGTTTCCCGAAACAACTTTTCCAGATCAGACAAATATTTTTCCTTATCAAACCGCAGTATCTGTTCTTCCAGTTCTTTATCATCTTCTGCCAGAGGAAAAGGCAGCTCCTTCAAATTCCAAAGCAGCTTTCCCCGCTCCTTCTCATACGACTTGTAATCATCCGCATAAAGAAATACCGGGACTTTCATCACGGCTGCATCAAATGCCGCACTGGAATAATCAGTTATAAATGCATCGCATCCTGCCAGAATCTCATACATATCATCCACTCTGCTTACGTTTATAACCATACTGTCGTTTGCACAGTCATCCAGATTTCTTGCTACCAACTGTGGATGCAGACGAAGAAATATATACCACCTGCCGCCGAAACGTGAATGCAACACCTGAGACAACCGTTTATAATTGGGGAACCGTTGATTCGTCTCTATTGTCCTCCCCATTTTCTGACTCCCGCCTCTGAAAGTCGGAGCATACATTAAAATATTGGCGTCCTTGGACAATCCGAATATACTTCTGACCCGCCTTTTTTGTTCCGTTCTGTCCTTCACAAGAATGTCACATCTGGGTGAGCCGGTTCTGAGTACTGCCCCGGTATACAACATGCCCGTCGGCAGTGTATCATCATACCAGTTAGAATTGGAAAGGACATAATCAATCATATCCGAATCATGTCTGCTAATCAGATATGCTATTTTAGAAAAAGATGTCCCACGATCCAGGCATGTGGGTTTAAATCCCAATTTTGCATGCCATGTCTGAATATAAACCTGTCCCTTGCGTTTTTGGACTTCTAACTGTTTTCTGCTGTTATCAATCCAGAATCGTGCTGTTGACAGATGATATGCACGATTCCAAAGTGTATTATGAACAACTTTAATCTCCTGGGGAAATTTCTTTTTTCTGTCATTGACAAGCCAGACAAGTTCATACTTCCTGTTTCTGCGAATCAATTCTTCCGCAATATATTTGGGATTGCATGTATATCCTGTTGTACCCTCGATACAGCAAAAAACAATTTTTTTTCTCTTCACGGGAAAGATTCTGCACAGATAAAACGGAATACTCTGGAGTCTTGCCTTCCATATTCTTTTTTGGATATAGCGCTTTTCCTCATCCATCTTTTCAGTTTCCCGGTTTCTTTTACTTTGTTATAATCAAACTGCCCTGCGCATCGCAGATCGGAACTTTAGAAATCCGTATATTCATCTCCTGCTCATATCGCTTCACAGCTTTTTTTGCACAACAGACAAGGTTGTTGTAATCATGTAACAGAATATATCCCCCTGCCGACAATCGCGGATAAAAATACAATAGTCCCTGGTACAATGACTCTTCCCAGTCACAGTCCAGCGATACAACTGCAAATTTCTCATCAAGATCTCCCAGTGAATCAGGGAAAAATCCTTTCTTAACAATGACGTTCTCCGGATACTTCATTTTATCCATCACAGTCTGAACGGATATTGTATCTTTATAAATATCACGTGTTACAAGCGCCATCTCATCTTCCAGTTCTTTTTCCAGCTCTTCATCGGAAAAACCCTGGAATGTATCAAACAGATACAACTTTCTATCAGGAAAAGCTGCATTCAGTAAACTTGCAAAGTCTCCCTGAAACACTCCCAATTCCGCAATCTGTCCTTGTATATGATATCTTTTTATTTCGTCAACCAACAGTTCCAGCGTCTTTAAACGCACATAATCATTTCTGTAATATTTTTTATGAGAATAGTCCCCAATATCAAAATCTTTTTTCTCCATATCAAGGTCAATCTCTATTTCCCGGATCAAATGATAACGGTTACGAATAAAATCAGCAAACTTCTCTCCACAGATCTTTGTAACAAATGCATAATCCGGATTCATATCTGACAAACGTATATTTCCATAAACAAAAATTACCTTCTCCAGTGGTATTGCAAGTTCCCGGCAAGTCTGCGCAACTTCTTCCGACCAAAGAGTGGAAACCAGTATGGCATCATATTCAACATCCTGTAATTCATTCGGCGCATACAAAGGTTTTCCGGCAAATTCATCTTTTGTTTTATACGTATCTATATAACCTGCAATATTCTTTTCCGGGATTTTTTTTGCTGTCTGAAACAGCAACTGTCCCAGTCCCCAAATCAGTAGCTTCATTTTCTCTGTTCCTCCAAATAATCAAATCAAGCCTGCATCCGTCTGTTGGCTCTTTATTTCTGTCCTGTCATTTCTCTGCATAAACGATTCCAACGTATATCGAAAAGCGTCCTCCAGTCCAACCTGTGGTCTCCAGCCCAATCCAATCATTTTATCAACATTCATAATACCGAGTTTAAACGGAAGATATTGTAATGTCGGTTCTTCCCTACCGGCATATTTCACCTGTACCTTTCCTTTCGTATCCAGTCCTGCAATCAGTTTTGCCAAATCCCGTATGCTGATCAGATTATCTGTATTCGCAATGTTATAGCAATGTTCTGTCCCCTTTGTAAACGCCAGCAGCATTGCCCCGACTGCATCCGATACATACGTATATGTTCTGACAGCGCTTCCGTCTGATTGCAATACAATATCTTCTCCTTCTATAACATTACGGATAAATTCTGAAAAAGCCCGTCCATCATGGAGCGTTATACCAGGGCCAAAGGTATGGCACAACCGGACACTGATATATGGAATCCCATACTGTGCCTCATAAGATGCCAGCATTGTTTCACACAACCGCTTTGCCTCCGGATAACATGCTCTTGCATGATTACATTGCATACGACCCATATCTTCTTCACGGATTCCCTCTCCCAGATTCCATTCACCATATACCTCCACTGTCGACACATATAGAACTCTCTCACAGTTCTTTTCACGCGCCAGTTCCAGTATATGGCGGGTTCCCTGCACATGTCCCCACAACGTATCTACAGGCCAGTTGGTAAAATCCCGGGGACTGGCTGCACCTGCCGTATGAAATATAAAATGGATATCGCCTTCCCAGTGCACAGGTTCTGTTATATCCTGTACAAGCGTATATAAATTGGGTAGTTTTAAGGAATTCCCGAATACATGACACAGCTTATCCTGGTTTCTCGCCAAAGCAATTATCTTTATATTCAGATTCCAGTCAATGTCCGCTTTGCTGATTGCCTCCACAATATACATCCCCAGACGCCCGGTCGCCCCTGTAACAAGCACTGTTTTATTTCGAAAGCGCTCCCAGTCAATAGGATTATTAAAGATAATTTCCAGATCTCTCTGCTCTACCATGCCATCTCCCTACAATCCAAACACAAACTTATTTTCTTCCAGTTCCAATATTGCCTTGAGACAATAAAAATCTTCCGGCGTTGTAATCTTTAAATTCGAACCCTGTTCTTTTACCAGATGAATCTCTCCGCCTGTCTGTGCATATACCATAGCTGCATCCAGCAATGGTATATCCTGACCGTTAAATCTGTCCGCCTCTGCATAGGCTTTCAAAATTCTTTCCAACTGAAATGTCTGGGGAGCTGTCATAGAATAGGTATCTGCCCGTTTTTTAAAATCGCTCATAATCGCACTGTCGGTTTCCGTAATTACAACGGTTTCGGTCACCGGCTGTACAGTAACCGCACATCCATATTTCCCGGCAACACGTATATTTTCATGAATGGTTGACACATGTACCAGCGGACGCACTCCGTCATGAATGACAACAATATCTTCTGGTCCGCCTCCATGTTCCACGACTGCATCCAGCCCCCGGCGCAAACTGCTCTGCCTGTCATTCCCACCCACAGTAATCCTCTTGACTTTACTGATCTGGTACATCTGAAGATACTGCTTCATATGCTCAACATAGCTCCCATGACAGACAACTATCACTTCATCAATCTCACTGCTCTCTTCAAATTTTTCCAGTGTGTAGATAATGACAGGTTTCCCCATAAGTTTCAGAAACTGTTTGGGCAGACCGCCATTTCTCATCCGCTGCCCTACACCGGCAGCCAGTACAATTGCAAAATTCACATTCATTTTCCCCTTACAGGACTTTTACTGTTGTGCAATAGGATATTCCTTCAAAATATTGAAACAGTACAATCATCATACAGACAAATCTCCTATATGCAGGCTGCCAATTCTACAGATAGCGCTCCGGTTCATTCAGAAAAACATCGGTAATCCCCTTCTGTTCCAGCGCAGTAAGATCCAACTTTGTTCCAGTCGGTTTTTCCGGATACAGATGGCCTGAAAAATATGCCCGTACCGTATACCTTCTGATTTCTTCGGCAGGCAAGTCCATTCCGCGCCAATAGGGATGAAGTGCATCCGCACCGCATCCGCCTTTCAATTTGTACAGACAATCTGAGACTTTATTGTCTAATATTGCTGTCTCAGATACCCCTCCTGGACAAATTTTTCTGATTTTCTCAATCGACCTTGCATAAAAAGAAGAATAAACGACTTTGTCCTGCAAATTATATCTTTCGATTAGTGAAACAATTTTTTCTTCCATCCCTTCATAAGGGATTATGCTGTTCTTTAATTCTATATTGAGCCGCAGGCCATTTTGCATTTTATCTTTTAGCAGATCCAGTACTTCCGCCATTTCCGGTATCCGCTCATACTTCCCGTCTCCGGCATCAATTTTCAGCTTTTTCAATTCCGCCAGTGTATGATCGCACAATCTGCCAATACCATCCGTCGTCCTGCTCACATCTTCATCATGACAGACCACCATATGCCCATCCCTGGTAAGCTGTATATCAAGTTCTATTCCCGCAAGTCCTTTCAGGACTGCCGCTTTGTTAAATGCAGTCAGCGTATTTTCCGGATACATCTGACTGCATCCTCTATGGGCCCATATTTCCATAATCTCCGCCCTCCTTTTTTATGCAAATCGAATAATCCTGCCTTTATCTATCCAATCTTAGTTATCACAAATTGATGAATATTCTGTCCACAGGTTCCTGCCGTATTTGCATTGATCTCTGCAAATGATGCAAGCTGACGAGTACGTTCAAACGGGTTCCCTGTTATATTTCCATCCAATAAATCTTTCAGAGAGTTGAATGCATTCTCTTTCAGGCAATACCGCAGCCACTCCGATTCCACCATAAATCCTGGTTCATGTTCCAGCAAATCATGATAGTCGTAGGATATCTCCACTTCCTTCCATTCCTTTGTCACTATATGAATATCAAAGAGCCGCCTTTCCGGGGCATACCATATCCGGCATTCCGGTTTGCCAAGCTGCGAAAGCGTAATAGAAAACCCACCCATTCCACCAGCACTAAAATAACAGTTCTTTCCACGATTAGTCATATAAAACGGAGGTTCCCATTTTTCCATTTTTCCACTTTCCGGATCAAGAGTCACATACATATTCCCCCAGCAGGGGGACATTACAATATATTCTTTCTCACCCTCTTTCGAAAACATCATACTCCCAAAGGGCCTTTCATCACACGGCAAATCCCCCGGCCATCTGATTGTCCTAAACCCTTCCGGGAGATGATCATATTCTTTTATGTCTCCCGTCTCAGGATTCCATCGTATAACGACCATTCCCTTTAAAGGCAGCAGCCACAACACGCTGCCGTCCCATACAACGCCCTGTATCCCATGGTTACTGCCGGAACGACTGCGTAGTTCTCTTATCTGTAATGTGTTTGTATCCATGAAGAGAAAACGATCTTCCACAGGAGATGCAAGAATCAGTTCATTCCCATACGGGCATATGCCACCACACAGCCATTCTCCACGATCTTCTTGTACAAGAAACTCCCTTATACCGTCTATATAATCAATCCGCTCCGTTTCAAATTGAAACCGAACAAGATATGGATATCGGAACGGAAACAAAAACAGATATGTTTCGTTATACCAGCAATTTAAAAAAGCACCCCCATGTATAGTCTCTTTTTTTAACTCAATTCTCCTGATCTTCTTGTCCTGTATTACCAGCAGGTGCTGAGAAGTGCCAGGCGTTATGTACACCCGGTCACCTACTTCAATCGCCCTCATATAATATCCGCCCGCAGAATATCCGCTTCCCAAATCCATATAAAACTTGTAATGATAATCATTGTTCTCAGAAAACCACAGCTGGTTATTCGCCGTCACCTGATACCGGTCATTTCCCCACATATCAAAGGAAACATTCGCAAGCCGTTCCCCTCTCCAGTCATCCTCTCCTGGCAGGCTGTGAATCAAGTTATTCAGGATAAACAGCGGCTTCCCCGCCACCCCAAACAATGAGGTAACGCTCGTCCCCGAATCCCCGATATACACATCCGATAACGCTATCGTATTCTCCATATCCGGGGTATCATCATAAATCCCACATCCCTCCCGGATATACGTCTCCTTCAGTCTGTCAAACCATGGCTTATATTCTGCACGCATGGACGCAAAGGTGGACTCCAACAGCGGGTGGGGCCTCCATAACAGGCATGCGTCCTCACGTCCCTTAAACACTGAAAACACATACTCCATCTTCTTTAAAAATGCCTCTGTGTTCCCCAGCATCCCTCCCAGGCTTGTGTTATAAAAGTACACCTTCCTGCCTTTCATCCTGCCCGCCCATTCCTCCGGCGGCTCCGGCGGGTTCTGGCACTTCCTGATCACGCTGTCAAATTTCGGGGAGCCCAGCGCCAGGAACTTTTCATCCGGTATTCCTTTATCAAAGAACTTCCTCAGCCGCTCCGACTGGATCACAATATAATCCGCATGCAGATACGCCGGGCACATCGCCTGGGCCTCGCTCATCCCACCCGCCGTGGCATAGTAGGGGATGTATACAAGGCACTCTGTATGCTGTTTCAGCTCCCGGGAGTAAAACTCCGGGTAGACGCTGGTTACGATGTTGACGTCGTCGTAGGGGTTATGGATGTAGATGGCATCCGGTTTCCTCTCTTCTACTCTGTAGGCCCTGTAGTGGGTCACCGGCACCTCTTTCGGGAACTCTCCCCCTTCATAGCATACCGCGCCGGGGCTTCCGTCCGGCTTCCTCTCATAATAAGGCAACGGCACCACATAGGCGTCGCAGTCCGGGTCCGCCTGGGCTGCCTGCCATACGCTCTCCAGGGAGTCCCACATGGACGCCTTGTAGGGCATAAATACAATCTCATAACTGACAGGGATGTCATTCTTTATGCTGTTCCCTACGCGCACAAGCTGTCTGCGCAGCCGCCTGATCATCCCGCCCGGGTTTCCACCCCCTCCGGCAGCCTCCCCATGGGCCTCGTAGAGCATTTCACAGTATTCCTCCAACAGGGATACGGTGTTTGTCCCTTCCCCTTCTGTGGCTTCCACCATCTCCCCAAGGCTCACCGCCCCCGCCTGGCAGTCGGCCAGTATCTGCCCGGCCGTTTCCCGCTTCCCTTTCCGCAGGGCCGCTGCCGCCTCGTCATGGGCTTCTTCCAGCAGCTTTATAAACGCTTCCGCCTGTTTCTTCTGCGCCTTCCTCATTTCCGCTGTTCCTCTTTCCTTTTGCTGCCCTTTTCTTCGGGCATGCCCTTCCCGCTTTCCCTGTTCCAGATAATAAGGTACATTGGCCGCCCCTTACGGGCGGTGCGGCCAGGCGGCCGCTTCGCTCCCCGCTACGTCATATGGCTTTCCTTCCGGAAAACTGTATGTTCACAGGGTCCTGGCATACCCAATACGCGGGGGTTCCCCGCCTTCCAATGCCGTCCTGTTCTTTTTCTATGTCATGGCCCGGCGGCCCGGTCCGCCCTGCGGTGAAACCATAGCCTGGACGCCCGGTTTATCCGGTCCACCTGCCTGATAACCTTTTTTATTTTTATTCCGTCTCTCGGCCGGCCCCCGGTGCTGTTCCCCGCCTCAGCGCATTCCCCGCCCGGTTGGCTTTTACATCCTCCCTGTGACCGCAGGCAGGACAGTAAAACTGTCCCTTTTCCTCCATGCCTTCCCCGCCGCAGCGGCTGCACCGGCCTCTCAGGCCGCCTCCTGGTACTTCCACCACTTCTATGCCGCGCTCCCGGCATTTTTCAATCAACCGCCTGCGGATGTACCCTCTCTGCCACAGGGTCGTCCGGTTGTTTTCCCGTTTTCCCCATTTCCCTGCCTGGGGCGCCCCCGGCCTGGCCAGGTATACTTCCCCCGGCTGCTCTGTCTCCAGGAAGCGGTTCAGCTCCCGGTTGATATAGCTGTGCAGGCGTTCTTCCAGGCGCCTTTTCTTTCTTTTATATTTCTCCCGGCCGGGGCGCCCTCCCAGGCTTCGGTTTTTCCCCCGAACCCGTGCCTGCTCCCGGATATAGTCCGCACAGGCAAAATGGTATACTCCCGCTTCTTCCCCGTACCGACTCCCCCAGTGGGTGGTCAGCATCACCTGTATCCCAAGGGCTATGCCCACCCGGCCCCCATATCCTTTTTTCACCCGCACCGCCCGCTCCACCAGGGCACGTATCTCCACGCGCCCTTCTTCCGGAAACGGCAGGATGCGTATCTGTCTTTCGTACCGGTTATTGTCCGTCAGGGGGATGAACAGCCGGCGGCGGCTTTCCTTTGTGGTCAGGTAGATGCCGTGGTCCCCGTAGCGAAAGGCCCGCTCTGAAGCAGAAAAGCCCGTCTCCCGGCCGGGACTGGGCCTTGCGTGAAATTTTCTGACCTGCCGGCGCAGGTAGCCCTGGAGCCGGCAGGCATCCACACACCCTTCCAGTTCTGAGAGGGTTTTCCCCGGCTCTCCGGCCAGTTCCGGAACCCGTAACCGAAGCACCGCCCCCAGGACACTGTCAAACCGAAGCACAAACCGCAGGTAGTGTCTCTCCTGATCTGTAAAATTCTCGTTTTTATCCGCCCGCTCCCGCACCGCCTGCTTTGTAGCCGTCCAGCGGCTGCGGATGTCCGAAAGGGCCTCCCGCACCGCCAGGTGGAAATACACCGACGGCAGGCCAAGCTGCTGGCGCAGGCCGCTGGCTGTCATCTCATTCTGCACTGCGTTCCCCGGATACAAAAGGGGTAGGCCTCCGATGCCGCCGTAGCGGGCGTAGACATATGTCTTCACCTTCTGGCAGTCGCCGGCTATTTCCAGAAGACGGGCCATCTCTTCCTCCGGGATGGGCTTCGCACTGTACTGGCGTACCGTTTTGAGGACTGTTTCTCGTTCCATGGTATATGCGGCTCCTCTGGATGGACTCTGTATGCGGTAAAATATGAAATATTTTCGCAGATTGTTTCCTTCTGCGAAAATAGTTCTTGTTTGAAAATGCTACATTTTTTGGCTGTTATCTATATATAACAGCCTGCTGTGCATGGTTAATTATACTGATAACAATCGTATTTGTCAACCGGATTATGTTTCATACCAGGAAA
>CAJUSK010000029.1 GCA_910589075.1 uncultured Lachnospiraceae bacterium | reverse complement strand
TGCCAAAATATCATACAGATATTTTTTGCCATTTTCAGCATGGTTAATTAAAAGACGGGCATGGAATATATTGTATCTGACAAGCACATTCTCCTCATAGACCGGGAGGGCAAAACGGACATCATACCTGTACCAGCCGTATCTGGCGTTTTTGTTGTGTTTTTCCTTGCGGTTTTCTTCAAAAGCCGGATTGGATGCTATCTGTATCAGCTCCGGTATCGCAGTGGCGGCATTTGCCTTCGCTTTTGCGTTTGCACCCATAAGGCTTTTACGGCTTTCTGATTCCGTATATTCTTCGGGAAGTTCGCTCCCAATATAAATACGCTCTGCATTTTCCTCAATCTCGTAATAGTCTCCGACATACCTTTCAAGATACTGTTTTACATCATCCCAGTTAATCTGGCGTTTGTCCTTGAAACGGATGTCATTGATTAAGACCAGCTTTTTACCGTCCGCATCGGTTATGATATTTACATTCCTGTTTTCAATCATTGCTTTTGTTCCCTTTCTTCTTCTCTCTCGATTTGTAGACGTTAAACTGGTTCTTGCACTTCTGGCTGCAAAATTCATTCCCCCTCCGGGTGGCGACAAAGGCTTTATTACAATGCTTGCACAGGCGCATATCACTGTCCTTGTCCGTGAGCATGAAGGAAAAGCACATCTGCACCATGACAAGCAGCGAGTGGAAATCCCATACGATAACGGGAGCATTCTTTTCCAGCGCAATCCGGTAAGTCGGGGATATTCCGCCGAAAGCAGAAATGCCCTGGCGGTACAGGCTGCGTGTCTGCTCGTCAATCTTATCATAATCCGTGTAATAAAGGAAACTCGTCACAAAGGTAAAGGCGAGGTCTGTAAATTCTTTTACGATCCAGTCGTACCTTTCCGCATAGTCTTTCTGTAACTCCATCACCACAGCCTGCGGCGCATTCCCCATAGCCATTGTGATCGCAATGCCCTCACGGTCAGTCACAGACCATCCCGACTCTATACCGCTCTTTTTGAAATCAAGCTTGTCAAACGGATAGAAATAGGAAAAATAGTTTTCTGTAGAAAGGGATTCTTCTTTTATGAAATGGTTTTTTGGCAGATACACCGATTCATATGTTATAAAGTCTGCCGTTGTCGGCAGGGCGGTCAAATATTTTCTATATTATAAAAGGTTACTCATTATCGGTCAAGCTGTTTGTAACATTAAGTCAAGGCACATTTATATCCGAGGTTTTGTCTGTCAGACTTACGTTTTCTTCCGCACTCCATTTTCCAGAAAATACTTCTCATCAAGCGTCATCGGCAGGCTGTTTTCTTTCCTGTATGCGAGTATGCCGCCGTAAAATTTCCGTATCCTTTTCAGCGCAGTTTCACGGATACCCCGGATATTCCGGTCAGACTGCCCGATACTTTCCGCATACTCTGTTGCGGAATAATCACGTAGGAACAGATAATAGAGCATATTTTTAAGGTGCGGCTTTAGTTCCTCTAATATTTTCGATAAATCTGCACCCCATTCCAGAGGGACAGTGGAGCGTCCTATTTCGTGATCTATTTCTCTCCGCTTCCGTTATGTAATTCTGCTCCCGGAATGCCGGAAGCTCGGCGTATTTTGGCATTTATAATCAATCCTTTTCAAAAAAATAAAATTTTGCAGCAGTTTTTTCAAAAACACTTCCGTTTTTATAGCTGTTTTTCTCCTATTAGTGAAAGGAGTTCTACATGAACAACAGGAGGCTGGAGACAACAGAATAACAGCTCTTTATGAGCGGCTCTCAAGGGACGATGATCTTGCGGGGGACAGCAACAGCATAGTCAACCAGAAGAAAATGTTGGAGGATTATGCAAAAAATAACGGGTACACGAATACGGTGCATTTTACGGATGACGGGTTTTCCGGCGGCAGTTTTGAAAGACCGGGATGGAAGCAGATGTTAAGCCGGATTGAAAACGGCGACATCGGTACAGTCATAGTAAAGTACATGAGCCGTGTCGGGAGGGATTACCTTCAGGTAGGGTTCTACACGGAGGTATTCTTCCGGGAAAAGGGTGTCCGCCTTACGGGTATATGAAAGATGCGGAGGACAGAAACTGCTGGATCATCGATGAGGAAGCGGCGGCAGTTGTGCGCAGGATATTTGCCATGACGGTGGAAGGCATGGGACCGTACCGGATTGCGAAAATACTGTCTGATGAAAAGGTGGAAAAACCTTCTTATTACCAGGCGGTCAGGGGACGGGGATGTTATAAAAACCAGTGCGATTTTGAACACCCTTATGCGTGGATAGGCGTGAGCATCGTGAGGATGCTGGAAAAGCCGGAATATATGGGAGATACAGTAAATTTCCGCAGCCGCAAGCAGAATGATAAAAAGTGCAGTTCCCATTGTATTCAGGAGGATGCCGTGAAGCAGCTCCTTCTTGAAACGATCCGCTATGCCTGTGACAGTGTGCACATGGACGAGGAAGCATTTATGGATGCCATGCGGAGTGCATCCGCGGTTCGTGATATGGGCGAGGTTAAAAAACTGAAGGCAGGTCTGAAAACGCGGGAGAAGCGGATCTCGGAACTGGATATGCTGTTGAAAAAGGTCTATGAGGATAATGCTATGGGGAAGCTGCCGGACAGACGGTATGAGATGCTTTCTTCTGATTATGAGAAGGAACAGCAGGAACTTGAAATTTCCATGCAGGAAATGAGGGAAAAGATTGCACAGTTTGAAGATGATACGGACAGGACGGAGAAATTCCTGTCGCTGGTGCATAAATACACGGACATCAGGGAACTGACAGCTCCGATCATCAATGAATTTGTGGATAAGGTGTTGGTTCATAAGGCGGAACGTATCGTGGAAGCGGTGGAAAAGAAAGTGATGTCCAACCTTCCGGCACTTTTTGGGATGTATATGGCACAGATGCAGTTTTTACCCTTATCCGTTCCTATGGGCGCATATCCAGCGGCGCAGGGCGGCATGGTGTACGGTCAGGCGCATTGGCAGACGGCGCAGGAAACGGAAATGCTGCCATGAACGGTGCTGCTCCGATAAACGAAACGGTACAGGGCGGAGATGCCGACTCCGAGCATTCCACAGAACCGCCGGACAATGAACTGATTGATTTTGACGCATTTTAATATGGTTATGGATAAGGCTATGGTAAGAGTATTTATCGTAGCCTTATTTTTGTGGATTTTTTATATCAGACCATAAATATAGCCATATTTGAAAACATTCTGTACTTCCCATAGCAGCGGGATTGGTTCCAGTGCAAGCAACCTTCAAGCCCTCTGTTCAGAGTCCGCAGAGTGGCTGGATGGAAAGAGATTTGAAGCAGGGGGTTCAAAGGAAAACGTTCAGAATTGGATTGGAGAAATTGGGATTGAGTGAAACTTGAAACGCAGGGGGCAGAGGGATATGCCCTCTACGAGGCATTTTTATGAATTTTTGCGGAGGGCTTGACCCGATGTATATCAAACTGACGGAAAATCTTGCACAGTGTGCAGACACGAAATTAACAAGAGATAAGTATTTATATTCCTGCTCCGGAAACGGCGTTCTAAAGCGTATCGGGAATGAAGTTGATACACTGCAATTACCCATTTACTGAAAAAGATAGTGAAAAGCGGCTATAAATCTGCTATAATAAATAGAAATATATCAGAACTCTTTCCGACACGGAAATGGGCAAAAACAATGTGGTCGAAAAGACGTGATAATAGAAATCGCATTTTGCGTTCGGGAAAGCACCAGAGAAAAGAAAAAAGAGGTACAGAAAGGCCTTGACGGATAGACACAATCAGAAAGAAAATGATCATTTGCAAGTTTTATGCAAAGCAGAACCGCCACCGGAATTTACTATTTTTTACTACCGCCCGGAGGGAAAACCTAAAGGATTATGCGGGTATATGTGAATTTCACCCATATCTAAAAATGCCGTAAAAGCCCGGATATATAAGCTATTCCGACATATAAGAATTTCTAAAGACATAATCTGATTTTACCAATAATTTTGATTTAATAAGATTTGAAATTTCAATGGGAAGAAGCCGTTTTATCCGGATGCCCTTTAGTACGATAAACCATAAAAGGAGGCAAAATCCCATGCCGGATATGACCATGAATGAGGCGATGTATCAGCGTCATACGGTACGTAAATACATAGATACCCCGATTCCCCCGGAGATTGTGGATGCTCTGGAGGAGAGGATAAAAGAACAGAATGAGAGATACGGACTGACCATCAGGCTGGTAAGAGGTGATACAGGCGCTTTTCCTGCCGTGATCAGGCTGCTTTTTGCCAAAGGCGTGAAGAATTATCTGATTATGTGCGGCGGGGAGAGTCGCAATCTGGATGAAAGGCTCGGATACAGCGGGGCTGATCTGATGCTGTATGCACAGACTCTGGGACTTAATACGTGGTGGGTTGGAGGCACATTTCACAGGAAAAAGGTATCTCAAGCGGTATCCGGTAAAAAAGTGACAGGTGTGATCGCCATTGGGTACGGCGCTGTACAGGGTGTCCCCCACAGGATGAAAAGACCACAGGAAGTCAGCGCCTTTGCGGGAACTGCACCTGCCTGGTTCCAAAAAGGGGTGGATGCAGCGCTTCTTGCTCCCACTGCGCTGGCCAAACAGGCGTTTTTTATCAAAGGGACGGGAAGATCGGTTTCCATTGCCTGCGATCATGGGATTTTTTCAGGAACAGATAAAGGACTGGTAAAATACCATTTTGAATTGGGCGCCGGAAGAGAGAACTTTACATGGGACATGGATTAAATAGAAAAATGTATAATTTTGTCATATAAAATTTCTATTTTTTGACATCTGTGATATACTATAAGACGGTATTAGCATATACTAGCAAAAAATGTATATTTTTCGGATTTTTTGTCTGAAAAGAAATGGAGGACTGATATGAGTAACCAGTTGGTATGGCAGGACAGGTTCAATATTGGTGTGGATTTTATTGATCAGGAACACAAGAAACTGTTCAGTATTTTGAACAAACTACTTGCAAACAGGAATAAAGATGGAAAGAGCCAGTGGGTTTGCCAGGAGGGAATCAAATACTTTAAGGAACATGCAATGCGGCATTTTTCGGAGGAGGAGGCTTATATGGCATCCATTTCCTATGCCGGATACGAGACACACCGACGTCTGCATGATAATTTTCGCAAAAAAACCATTCCGGCGCTTGAAAAAGAATTGAAACAGACAAAGTACTCTGAAGATGCCATCAACCATTTTCTGGGTGTATGTTCCGGCTGGCTGATTGGACATACGCTCACGGAAGATCATGCCATAACAGGAAAGACCATGAGCAAGTGGGCCGGGCTTATGCCGGAGGAAGAGCAGTCGGCTATTGAGAAAACGATCATCCAGCTTTTGTATGATATGTTCCGGCTGGATTCAAAGGTGATCAGTGCATGTTATGGCGGAGAAAAATTTGGCGAAGGAATTTATTACCGCCTGGTTTATAGTACCGGACAGGATGAGAAGTGGGAGCTTATTCTTGTCTTTGAAGAGAAACTCATTCTCAATACCATTGGCGGTATGATGGATGACCAGCCAGGTACGGTGAATGCTTTTTTGGTGAATGCCGCCAGATATGTGTCAAGACAGTTTGCAGAACGGCTCAGAGAATGTTTGGCTTCTTCTGATATACTTGAAATCAAAGAAGAAAACCTGCTCAGTTATGACCAGTTTCAGAAAAAATTTGAGAACGAGCTTCCCCAGTGCAGCCTGTTGCTGGATACGGGGGAGGGATATTTTGCGTTTTGCGTTATGGCGCCTCATTTGCTGCAGAATGAGGGAGGAGTCGCCATACAGACGGAAAACGCCATGGATGAAGTGAAAAAATACCTTGAAAAAAATAAAAGCAGCCTGAAAAAGAAAATCCTGATTGTGGACGACTCTGCCGTTATGCGCAAAGCTATGAGCGAATTGTTAAAGAAGGACTACGAAATTGCGACTGTGAATTCCGGCATGGCTGCCATCAGAAGTATTACACTGAACCGGCCGAATCTGGTTTTGCTGGACTATGAAATGCCGGTGTGTGACGGCTGCCAGGTGTTGGAAATGATTCGTTCCGAGGAGGATTTTGCGGACATTCCGGTTATCTTTCTGACTGGCAGTATGGATAAAGAGAAGGTGAAACGGGCCGTGGCTTTGAAACCGGAAGGATATTTGCTGAAAACCCTTCCCCCTGCAGAAATCAAGAAAAATATTGACCAGCATTTTAAAAAGTAGACGGGCTTGATCTGCCGAATATGATCCTCGTCATGAATAATAGAAAGCATGCAAAGCGTGCTTTCTATTGTTATCCGGCCATACCATCGTTCATCCTGTCTTGTTCCGAGTGCGGGACGGCTTTATCCGGACCATGGGTGTTTCGGAGTTTCATTTGCAAAATATCCAGGATTTCTTCCCGGTTTTGTGGGGATAGCATTCTGAAACCCTGTACAAGCGTCGCTTCCTGCTCCGTTTCCGCATGGGTTGGGAGATTTGTCTTTTCGGATGTTTCCTGTTTCCCCGTCAGTATCCAGTCGGCGGAACAGGAGAGAACAGCGGCAAGCTGTATCAGTGTGGTGGCCGCCGGCAGCCGGTTCCCGTTTTCAATATCGCTGAGATTTCCGGAAGATATGCCCGCGGCGGCTTTTATGTCAAGTTGGGTAAGCCCCAGTTCTTTTCTTCTTGTTTTGATTCTTGTGCCAATGGCAGTTGTATCTGCTTCCATATACCCCTCCGGAATGTTTCCTGTTTATGTTTTCCATCGTATCACAGGCGTTGTGATTTGACAAGTTGTGTTGCATGTTGCCATGGGTGCCACCGGTGTGGGCAGCAATACAGGAAGGAGTGTTTCTATATACATTTGACAGTTGTAAATCCTGTGGTTAAAATAACAATATTGGATATGATAACAGAAAATGGAAACAGATATGTCCATACAGTATAGAACAGGAAGTTTTGGAAGTTGGACATGCAGAGGGAGATTGAAAGATGACGGATACACGGAAAGTGGATACACAAAAAACAGGCTTATTTGAAAATATGCCTGTGCCAAGGGCGGTGGCGAAACTGGCGGTTCCCACAATTATCAGCTCTCTTGTTATGATATTGTACAATATGGCTGACACGTATTTTGTGGGAATGCTTAATGATCCGGTGCAGAATGCTGCAGTTGCGCTGGCGGGGCCGGTGCTGCTTGCCTTTAATGCGGTGAACAATCTGTTTGGTGTGGGAAGTTCCAGTATGATGAGCCGGGCGCTGGGAAGGAAAGATTATGAAACGGTTTATAAAAGCAGTGCTTTTGGATTTTATTCAGCGCTCCTTTGCGGTATTTTGTTTTCCATGTTGTGTACTGTTTTCCAGGAACCTTTACTTGTTTTACTGGGAGCGGATGGGGAAACGGCTGCTGCCACAGCCGCTTATATGCGATGGACGGTAAGCTGCGGGGCGGCGCCTGCGATTTTGAATGTGGTGCTGGCCTATATGGTACGTTCGGAGGGAAATTCGTTCCATGCCAGCATTGGGACGATGAGCGGATGTCTGCTGAACATTGTACTGGACCCTGTCTTTATTCTTCCCCAGGGACTGGGAATGGGAGCCGCAGGCGCTGCGCTGGCCACCTTCCTTTCCAACTGTGTTGCCTGCCTGTATTTTTTCCTGTTGCTGCTTGTGAAGCGCAGACAGACGATGATCAGCCTGAATCCCCGGCAGCTTCATCTGAAAAAAGAGGTTGTACTGGGGGTATGTATTGTGGGGATTCCCGCAGCGATTCAGAACCTTTTGAATGTGACAGGTATGACGATTCTGAACAATTTTACTTCCGGGTATGGCGCAGGCGCCATGGCGGCCATGGGCATTACGCAGAAGATCTATATGATCCCCATGTATGTGGCGCTGGGACTGTCCCAGGGCATTATGCCGCTGATCAGCTATAATTATTCCGGCAAAAATTATAAGAGAATGAAAGAAACATTGTTGTTTACCGTGAAAATCACACTGGCTTTTATGGCGGTGGTAACAATATTCTTTTATCTGGGGGCGGGCAGTCTCACGGCGGCTTTTATGAAAGACGCCGAGGTTGTGGCATATGGTACGCGGCTGATGCGGGGCTTTTGCCTGGGGCTGTGTTTTCTCTGTGTGGATTTTATTGCTGTGGGTGTATTTCAGGCGACGGGCAAAGGCAGGGAGGCGCTGCTCTTTGCCATTATGCGCAAGATTGTCCTGGAAATCCCCGCATTGTTCCTTCTGAATTTTCTGTTTCCGTTGTATGGGCTTGCCTATGCCCAGTTTGCGGCGGAAGTGGTCCTGTCCCTTGCGGCGGTTCTGGTGCTTAGGGGGATGTTCCAAAAGCTGTCATAGAGACTGTGGCAATAACATGGAAAAGCATTCTGCCAGCCTGGCATACTCTTCCTGAAAGATACTGTTCCTGCGCCATATCATATTGATTTCATGCTCCAGAGGGAATCCTTCTGCGTCAATGACTTTCAGGTTTTCTTTCGGCCCAATGGCCGCTTCAAACAGAAAAGCAATTCCACAGCCCTGCTTTGCCAGGGCTTTTTGTACGTTTATATTGTCTGTTTCGATCAGTGCGGCAAAATCTGCCGGGGTCAGGTTGTGCCGGCTGAGACTGTGTTCCAGGATTTCCCGATTGCCGGAGCCTTGTTCCCGTATAATCAGTGTCTGCTGCAGGAGACTGTCCAGGGAAGATTTGGAGATCTGCAGTCTGTCAGCACAGACAGGGGCAAATTTCTGCCTGGAAAACAGACGGCTGGCATAGGATTCTTTGGGAAAATTTCCCTCTACGACAGCCAGGTCTATGGAATCCTGGTCGAGACATTCCAGCAAAGTGCCCGTATTCTGTATGGTGAGAGACAACATGGGAAGGGGATGTGTCTGAAGATATCGGGACAGGATATGTGGCAGTATACATTCGCCCGGCGTGGGTGTGGCGCCAAGACGAAGGGGACGCCGGGTTTGTTCTTTCAGTTTTTCACACAGAACCCGTTCGTCGCTGCGGGCCGTTCTGGCGTAACGATATAATTGTTCTCCGGCTGCGGTCAGAAACATTTTTTTGCCTTCAAATCGAAACAGAGAGACACCATAGTGGGCTTCGAGACTCTTCATCTGGTGAGACACGGCAGGCTGGGTCAGTCCCAGCGCATTGGCGGCTTTTGTAAAATTTCGAAAGTCACATACGGAAAGAAAAGTTTCCATCTTCAGGTCCTGCATAGTGTGCTTCATACCTTTCATAAATTTTTTTTATGATTTTATAAAAATCAATCATTTTACAATTTTGTTTTGCGGGCTTATACTCATCTCACAGGCAGACGGACGGACGACAAAACAATAGAAGCCACGCTTCACGAGTCTTCTGTTGTCGTGAACAATAGATTGCAGTCTTCGCCAGCAAACCTGTTGTCGTGAACAATAGATTGCAGTCTTCGCCAGCAAACCTGTTGTCGTGAACAATAGATTGCAGTCTTCGCCAGCAAACCTGTTGTCGTGAACAATA
>CAJUSK010000028.1 GCA_910589075.1 uncultured Lachnospiraceae bacterium | reverse complement strand
CTACACCACCCGCATAGCAGGTGGTTTTCTGTTTCGCACGTCTCCGTTTTTCGGAACACGAAAAACTCCGCCGCACTCAACCGGCTAAAGCCGATAACAATAGATTGCAGGCTTCGCCAGCAAACCTATTGTCATGAATAAGAATGCCCCTGACAGAACCAATGTTTTTCAGACATTTGAAGTTCTGTCAGGGGTGTTCTTTTTCATTGGGTTCCTGTTTTGAGCACATAAAGTCCATCTCTTCTCGGCTGTTTTCCCTCGTAAACAGATTCCATCTCTAAAGTGCATTACATGTGAACGTTTCATCTTGACTTTTGAGACCACTTCGTGTAGTCTTAAACAAAGACTACTGCGAGTGGTCTGTGAAAGGAAAACGAAACACATGGCAGAAATACAATTAGGTGTTATTGAGGCACGATATGCAGATATGATCTGGGCGCATGAGCCGGTTACTTCGTCGGAACTGGTAAAGATGACAGCGGTAGAATTTCACTGGAAGCGAACCACGGCACATAATGTATTGCGGAGATTAATAGACAAAGGATTGTTCCGCAATGAAAATGGTGTGGTAACCGCTGTGATTTCCAGAGATGAATTTTATTCCATGCAGAGCAGACAATATGTGAAAGATACTTTTGCCGGCTCCCTTCCGGCATTTATTGCGGCATTTATGCAGGGTTCCGGGATTACAGCGGATGAAGCGGAAGAAATCCGCAGGATGATCGACAGCGCAGAGGAGTAATGGGTATGGGCGACATTTTTTTGAAATTATTCAATATGAGTATTACTGCCGGATGGTTAATACTGGCTGTTATATGTATCAGGCTGTTATTCAGAAAAATGCCCAAATGGGTAAATTGCATGTTGTGGGGAGTGGCAGCGATCAGGCTGATTTGTCCGTATTCCATTGAAAGCCGGTTCAGTATACTGCCAAGTACAGAACCTATAAAATCCAGTACAGTTGTGGAAGGGAATGTACAAAATTATATACCGTCCATAGACAGCCACCTGACGATTGTGGAAAATACAATAAACCCGATGTTGGCGGAGAACTTTGCGTATAACGAATCAAACAGTGTGGCTCCCTTGCAGATAGTTACATATGCTGCCGGTCTTGTTTGGTGCTGTGGTATGGTTCTATTCATAATTTATACGATATACAGTGCTGTAAAACTGCACAAACTTGTAAGAGAGGCGGTGTGTGTCAGGGATCATGTTTATATTTGTGATGCTGTAAAATCACCATTTATTTGGGGGATTGTCAGACCAAAGATTTATCTTTCTTCTGCACTGAGTGTGAGGGAGACGGACTATATCCTTGCACATGAATCTGCGCATCTTAAAAGAAAAGACCATTGGTGGAAAGTGTCGGGTTATTTATTATTGTGTATCTATTGGTTTCATCCTCTCTGCTGGATTGCATATTCCCTCTTCTGCAAGGACATGGAACTGGCATGTGATGAAAAAGTAGCCAAAGATATGACATTCCATGAGAAAAAAGAGTATTCTGAAGTATTGTTATCCTGTGCGAGACAGAGGCGTCTGATGATGGTGTGTCCGTTGGCTTTTGGGGAAGTGGGGGTAAAGGAAAGAGTGAAATCCATATTGCATTATAGAAAACCGACAGTATGGATTATGATCGCAATGGTAGCTGTATTAGGAATATTTGCTGCATGCTTTTTGACGAATCCCGCAAAAGAGTATCAGATAAAAATTACAGTTCCTGCAGGAAGTACAGCACCCTTTTGCTATTCGGATGAGGAAATCAGCCCCAAAGGTAATACACTTACATTTTATGCCGGTGAAGGACTTGGGGATACGGAAATTACATTGCTGCCGGTAGAAGCCAGGGAAGAAAATACTTATGACGAACCCGCCTATATTACACCGGGAATGCCTGTGAAAATGGATGTGGAAAAAGGCGCATGGTTTAAAATCGGTGTGAATATACAAAATTCGACAGAGGAAAGCAAGGATGTATATATCTCTGTAAGTCATGTGGAAGTGAGAGTCGCTTCCTCAGATGAAACCAAAGACAGCAGTTTATCCACAGAGCAGATGCCACATGAGGGAGTTGCCGCACAACAGGAAACAAAATATATTTCTTTACAGGCGAAGGAAACGCCCGTAGAAAACAATACGCTACAGAACATCCTGCTTTATGAACAACCGGAAGCTGACAAGGTATGTATAAAAGTACAGCCTTCCTTCATAAGTGAGTACGCTTATTATTATTATATTCCTACAGGGAAAGACCAGGAATGGCTATCAGCACAAGTAGCGACACTGGATTTGGAAGGAAAACCCTTTGACAGACGATGGGAAGGGCATAAAGAAAGAGGTTGGCAGATCATCTATAACAATATGGAAATAAGAGCATTTGAAGGAGGGTACTTATATTATACCTATGATGACGGGAATGGTATTATGGAGTGCTTCACAGAAGCGCCTAAGCTGTGCGACTATATACAAAATATGCTGAGAGAAGAAATAGGGTATCAAAGTTATGATGTTTCCAAAATAAAAGGGATTGTTTCCGCGAAGTTAGATGTTCAGTCTACCTCTACTGGCGGGCAATTCTATAGTCAGACCATAACCGATGCGGAGACGCTGCAAATGTTTGAAGAGTGGTTTCGTAATGCGGAATATATATATGGCGGAACAGAATGCGGAACACAATATGCCTGCCTGGAATTGACGTTGGTAAACGGGGATGTAGTGAAACTGTCTATGGCTACAGACAGTTGTCCAAACTTCCATATTGGTGGAGTTGCCTATGATTACCGTCCGGTGTCAGATTGGGATAATCGTGAGTTTTACAAATGCTTCAATGAAATACCATGGGAATTTCAGTAGGTTATAATGTGCTGCCCACACCCGTCCTGCGGAACCAGGGCGAAACATTCCGGCAATACTGCCAATGCCGCAGGAATAAGGCAGGGGCCGTCTATTTCAGGACAGCCCCTTTTTGTCTCTATGTATGCGGAAACAGTTCCGCTGCTTTTTTCATATTTTGAATCACTGCCACATGGAACGGGCACCGTTTCTCACAGGCGCCACAGGCAATGCATTCATGGGCCTGGTGTGCCAGCAGCCCATAATGTTCCCGCACTGTTTCAGGCACTTCTCCCTGCGCTACTGCCAGATTTAAAAATCTGGTAACGCTCGCCACATCAATTCCCTGTGGGCAGGGAGCACAATGCCCGCAATACATGCAATGACCTTCCCAACTGATTTTAGGCAGTGCTGACAGCGCAGCCCCATAATCTCTTTCCTCTGCAGACGCACTTTCATAGCCAACACTGGCACGCAAATCTTCCAGAGTCCTTGCACCCACCATGACCGAAGCCACCGCCGGACGGTCAAGGGCATAACTCAGACACTGGAAAGCAGTCAGTTCCCTGCCTGCCGGAGACAACTCCTCCTTCAGCAGATCTCCGCCGCCAAAAGCCTTCATCACGGTAATCCCCACACCCTGGCGTTCGCACAGTTCATAGAGACTGCGTCGTTCCGGATCCATATTCAGCAACGGTTTTGCATAGTTTTTCTCATTCCAAAGTTCTTCCACATCTTCACTGGCCGGAAGCAGATCATAACACGGGTTCACGCTGAACATAAGCACATCAATGAGCCCGCTTTCTACGGCCGCCCGGGCTGCCTGGGGATTATGACTGGACAGGCCAATGCAACCGATGGTTCCTGCCTGTTTCAGTTCCAGGGCATACCGCATCACCGGCCCGTCCATAATCTGTTCCCAGTCGTTCAGGGAATCCACGTAATGGATCATACCGAGCTCCACATGATCCGTTCCAAGACGGCTCAGTTGATCCGCAAACCCTTCTTTTACCTCTTCCAAAATCCTTGTACGCTTATATTGCCCCTCTTTCCAGATGGTACACAGATGCGCCTGCAGGATAAATGCTTCCCGCCTTCCTGCCAGTGCCTTGCCCAGGTTGGAACGCAGGTCAGGATTGGGCGCATATAAATCAATACAATTAACCCCTTCCGCTTCCATCAGATCCACGAATTCCCTGATCTGCACATCCGTTTTGTCCACAAATCCCTCACAGCCCATACCGATCTCGCTGACCATATAGTCTGTCTTCCCCAGTTTCCGATATTTCATAATACGCCTCTCTTTCTTCTGGCTTTTCCCCGTAAGCAATCCAGGGCAGGTTCATTGGGAGGCTTCCCAAAATCAAAACCCGACCTGCTGCGCAGGCATCCATTTTTCCATTCGCATCTTAAAAGCCCTTGCTACTGTCTGCCCAGCAGTGACAGTGGCAGTTCCAGTCCATGCTCCCACAACAATTTTTCATCCGTCAATATCTCTTCTGTGGGCCCGTCTTTCACAATTCTTCCCTCGCCGATCAGAATGGTACGTCTGCATGTATCCAAAATGAGATCCAGGTCATGGGAAGCTACAATCCGGGCGCCCCTCATTGTCCGGATCACCTGGATCAGATTCCTCCTGTTCCGTGGATCCAGCCCGCCGGAAGGTTCGTCCAGCAGGATCATCCGGGGTTCCATGGACAATACTGTGGCTATCGCCGCCAGCTTCTTCTGTCCGCCGCTCATCCTGTAAATCTGCCTGTCTTTCATATCTTCCATATGTACCTGCCGCAGCGCTTCCATCACCAGTCTGTCCACTTCCGTCTCGTCATACCCGTAATTACGGGGGCCGAAAGCCACATCCTCGTAGACAGTGGAAAGAAAGAGCTGACTCTCCGAATCCTGAAATACATATCCGGTCTGTCTGCGAATCTGCTGCAAATGCTTCTTTTCCACATGCAGCCCGCCGACTTCCACCCGGCCTCTGTATCCGGACACCAGACCTACCAGAATTTTCAGCAATGTGGATTTCCCTGCACCGTTGGCGCCAATCAGCCCCACAGCCTCTTCCTGCCCGATACAAAAATTCAGATCCCTCAGCACATCTCTAACACCGTCATAAGAAAAACAAAGATGCTCTGCTCTTATTTCCTCCATTCTCTGTCTCCTGTCCCTTTGTCTGCCCTATCCCATACCGGTCAGGAGCCTGCCTGCCAGTACAAACACCGGAAAGATCCGCAGCAATCCAAAGATACCAATCCAGCTCACAGCATACAAAATACTGATCCCTGTCCGCTCTCCCTTCTCCATTCCCGCCTGCCGGAACCCGCCGTCATAGCCCCGCAGCAGCATACTCTGATAAACCGTTTCTGCCCGATCCATACTCCGCAACAGGAGAAGCCCCACAAAAGGCCCCCAGGCTCTGATATGAATCCCTTTCTGTCCTGGCGCCCGCAGCATATATGCCTGCCCCATTCTGTCAATTTCCTTCAAAAATACAATCAGATACCGCCAGGTCAGCAGCAATACCGTTACCGCCCCGCCCGGTATGCCCAGCCTGCGCAGCGCCCTGCACAACCCGTTCATTCCAATCAGCCGCAACAGACAATACATTGCGGACACGGTAAATATGCTTTTGAAAAAAAGGGTTGCAAAAGACAGCATGCCCCCGGTGACGGAAATACCGGCCAGTTTATATATGACACTTCTGTCATAAAACAGATTGACCAATCCCAGGAAACAGACGGCAAACAGGGCATATCTCAAACCACACAACCCTTTTCCTATGGAAATATCCTCCCAGATTCCCGTAATAATCAGATACAGAGACATTCCCATAAGCCCCCACAGATCATACGGTTCAAAGGATACCACTGTCACAAGATAGCCAAGACATACCACAAACCGGGCCAGGGGATGGATACTGCTGCCGTTCCTTTCTCCACCCCTGCCCATATCCACTTCATGCAGGGCAGCTATGGCTGACTGTAACCGGGCCATTAACGGGATTTCCTCCTGAAAAGCCGCAGTCCATAGCAGCCGCCCACACACAGTGCAATCACTGCCATTCCGCCCAGAACGCCGGAAAGGGAAGTCCCCACAGCCGATTCATTTTCCCGGAATCCATAGTCCGGCAGTATTGCCGTCACATCCTGTATATCTGAAGCAACTTCATAGGCTGTGCCGACAGCCGTCAGTTCCCCGCTGCCCGCCGTCCTTTCCACAGACCATTCCAGGCCGTCGGGATGGGCAGATGCCGCCAGGGAAAACAGACCGCCAATCGCAATAAAAGCCGCCGCCAATACCCCCAGTGTCTGTTGCAAACTCAACCGTCCCTGTTTATCTCCCGCCTCTGAATATCCCCACAGAAGGGACGGCCTTGTCTCATAGAGAAACACGAGTACCGCCGCCGTAATCAATCCTTCCACCAGTCCGATAGCCAGGTGAATGGGCTGCATTGCCGTCAGGAAAAGAGAGAATGGCAGCTTTGTAATACCGGATGCCAGCGTCTCCAGCACCACGGAAAAGGCACCCATCTGCAGAGAAAGCATACAGCCTGCGATAGAAGCGGCACAAATCTTTTTCCTGGACATACCGTTTTTCATTGTCCTGTTCCATATGACCATACCGCCGATAAAACAGCCATAGAACGCCATATTCCATATATTGGCGCCCAGTGCCAGCAAACCTCCGTCGGCAAAGAGCAGACACTGAATCAACAATACCCCCATCATTGTCAGAAATCCGGCCTCCGGTCCCAGTACGGCCGACAACAGCACGCCGCCGCACAAATGTCCGGAAGATCCTGTGCCCGGTATGGTAAAATTCACCATCTGGGCAGCAAATGTAAAAGCGCCCATGACACCCATCACCGGAATCTTCTCCGGTTGCTCCAGCGCTCTCACCTTTTTCATGGAATAACACATTGCCGCGCCAGTACACACATACATTCCGCCTGCCACTGCAGGCGCCATCAAAGCATCTGCCATATGCATTGCCGTTTCCTCCTTCTCTCAGCCATGGATCACGTTCCGATCCTGTCCGCTTTTACAGCCAGCCCGGTCAGCTTTTCAAACACCGTTCTGTATGGCAGGCCATATTCCTGGCATATCCGGGCCACGCTCTCATACTCCGGATAATACCGTTTCCCACCGGGACCATCGCATACCTTTACCACAGCCTCCCCGTAATCTGTATTCACCCGCATCTGCCGGCGGGAAAGGATACTGCGTTCCATCTCCACCCGCCGAATGCCGATGGTAGTCGTCTCCGAAAAAATAATCCGTTCCATTTCAGGGATGTCCCCCTGGTCACAGATTACATTCAACTGCCATGCCGGCCTGTTCTTTTTCATATAAACCGGTATATAATGTACATCTCTGGCACCTGCCTCCAATAGCCGTTCCATCACATACCCCAGCGCCTCTCCGGTACAGTCATCCATATTTGTCTCCAGTTTATAAACCACATCACCGCCCTGGGAACGGTCAATGAGCATGGCACGCAGAATACTGGGACGCTCATACTGCCGTTTTCCTGCGCCCAAACCTATTTGATCAATGACAAAAGAGCCAGGAAGCCTGTCGGATGTCCGGATAGCGGCTACAATAGCAGCTCCCGTAGGCGTCACAAACTCACCTGACATTCCTGTCAGTTCTATCCGGATTCCGTATGCCGAAAGAATATTGGCCACTGCCGGAACGGGCACAGGCAAAATGCCATGCTGACATCTGACTGTGCCTGTCCCTTCACACAATTTCGGCACAATCACATCGGTAACACCCAGATTATCCAGGCATACTGCCACTGACACAATATCGACTATGGAGTCCACTGCCCCCACTTCATGAAAATGCACTTCATCCACAGAAACATTGTGGGCTTTTGCTTCCGACTGCGCCAGAATCTCAAAAATCCGGCCGGCAATCTCCCTGGCGTGTTCCGTCATCCGGCACGCCTGTAAAATCTCCCGGATTTCTTTCATTCCCCTGTGCACGTGATGAGAATGGCCATGGGAGCTATGCTCATGGGGTTCTCCATGGTGGTGACCATGCACGCGGGGTGTTTCATAAATATGATCATGTACATGCCGGGCCTCCTGGATGTGACCATGTACATGGAAGGCTTCCTGGTCGTGACTATGTATATGGAAGGCTTCCTGATCGTGATTATATACAGCAGGAAGCTCTTCCTGGCCATGGCCATGTACATGAGTTTCTCCACAATGACCAGCATGGCCATGCAGATATTCCATATCATGGTCGTGATTTTCGTGCGCATGGTCCAGCAGAACACGAAAATCACAGCAATCAATACCAGCTTTCTTTACCCTGCCGATTTCTATGGAAAAGCCATCCGCCGGTATACTGTCCAGAACTTCCAGCAGCACTTCCCTGTCCGCGCCCAGATCCAGCAGAGAAGCAACCATCATGTCTCCGCTGATCCCCGCATTGCACTCCAGATACAATGTTTTTCTCATTCCCTTTTGTCCTCTCCCTTCCTATTTTCCTTTTCTGCAAAATCTCCAGTCAGCTCCCCATTCACAACAGGCTTTCGTTCATGCTGCCGGTGCGGTATCCCTGCAGATCCAGCGCCACATAAGTAAAACCGTACTGCCTGAGCTTCGTCACAATTTCCTCCCGCACCCCGGTCTGCAACAGCCGTTCAAAATCTTCCTCTGCCACTTCGATACGCCCCATTTTATCATGAATACGTACCCTGTACTGCCTGAAAGCAAGATCCGACAGCAATGCTTCCGCTTTTCCAACCATCTCCAGTTTTTCCTCTGTAATCATTTCCCCATAGGCAAACCTGGAAGCCAGACAGGCCATAGATGGTTTATTCCATGTGGAAAGTCCCCATTTCTGAGATAAAAAACGGATATCCGCCTTTGTCATACCCGCCTGCCTCAAAGGACTTTTGATCCCCAGTTCCGCTACTGCCCGCATCCCTGGCCGGTAATCCCCCTCGTCATCCAGATTGGAGCCTTCCACCACTGTTCCTGTCCCATGTTCTCCTGCAATTTTCAGAAACTGCTGAAACAGTTCTTTTTTACACAGATAACATCTGTCGGGGGGATTCTGACAAAATCCCGGTGTGTTCAATATATCCCGCCTGCAGATCTGAAGGCGGATTCCTTCCTTTTCGCAAAAGGCTGCCGCACTGTCCAGCTCTCTTTGGGGAAAAACGGCAAGTGCCGCCGTAATCGCCAGCACCTGATCCCCCAGCGCTCTGTGTGCGGCTTCCAGGAGAAATGTAGAATCCACACCGCCCGAAAAAGCCACCGCCACACTGCCCAAATCCCGCAAATATGTATACAGCGTCTCCAGTTTCTTTTCAGTCGTTTCTACAGGGTCCGCAATCACCCCTTGTGCATCCATATCCATTCACCGCCTTTCCCGTCCGTTTTCCCGTCCCTTCCATGCAAGACGGTTGATCTGTGTCGCCAGGTAACCCGCGCCATATCCGTTGTCAATATTCACCGTAGCCACTCCGTTGGCACAGGAATTGATCATGGTCAGCAATGCCGAGAGTCCCTGCAGGCTGGCCCCATACCCGATGGAAGTGGGTACCGCGATAACAGGATTTTTCACAAGCCCCCCGATCACACTGGCCAGCGCTCCTTCCATACCTGCCACGGCGATCACGCAATGGGCGTCCTGTATGCTTTCCAGGCGGGAAAGCAGCCGGTGCAATCCACTGACGCCTACGTCATAAATCCGCTCCACCAGACTGCCAAAATATTCTGCTGTCTGGGCGGCTTCCTCCGCCACCGGGATATCCGCTGTCCCTGCAGTACATACTGCAATTTTCCCGATTTTTTGTTTGCCTGGTTTCTCTACTTTCAAAATACGGGAAATTTCGTCATATTCAATCTGAGGGATTTCCTGCTTCACAGCTTCATACTGACGATAACTGGCCCGTGTTCCAAAAGCCTCTCCGCTTGCCTCATATACTTTCCGGTAAATGGAAACAAGAAAAGCATCCGCTTTACCGCTGCAGAATATGACTTCGGGAAAACCGGAACGTATTTCCCGGTGAGAATCCAGTTTTGCATACCCCAGTTCTTCAAAAGGCTGCCGCCGGAAATACCCTTCCGCAGCTTCAACCGATATGCGTCCATCCCTGACCTGTTCCAAAATTTCACGCGCTTCCATGATAAATATACCTCCGGTACCAGCCGTCAAACAACAGCGTTTTTTCCTCCCCTTGAAAAACAGGCGTCAATGTCGTGTCAAACCAGCGTCTGCTCTCTTCCAAAATCTCCCCCGCTTCCCCGATCCGGGCATTCACATTGGACTGCAAAAGCATAAATCTGACAAATGCCTCCTGTTCAAACGAATGGGGAATCACAAAAGATTCCTGCCGCTCCAGCGCAAATCCCAGCAACGCCGCCCTGTCTTCCGACCATTCCCGCCGGCCGGCACCCTTCCCTGAAACGGGAATGGGAAAACGCCTGAGATACTGCTTGTGCCACCAGGCGCTATAATCCGCACTGCCTTCCATCCTGTCCGTAATCCAAAAATCATAGAGCAGCAACATTCCACCGCTATGCAGCACACCGCCTAAATTCTCCAGAAACCTCTCCTCATCCAGCCAGTTCGTAACGCCCGCCGCTGTCACAATATCATACAGATCTTCGGCCGGCGCCAGTTCCTCTGCCGAACCGGTAAGAAACGTATATACAGGAGCCGGATACCGGCGCCTGGCCACAGTAACCATATCCTGGGAAATATCCACTCCCGTCACCTTCCGGCAATGCCGTCCCAGCGCTTCTGCAGACAGCCCTGCCCCACACCCCACATCCAAACCATGTAAAAACCGTCCGCCAGAAAGATCCTCCTTCAATGCCATAGCCAGCACCCGTTTATGTAAACGCGGCCTGTCAAAGGCGTAACCTGATGCAATCCGGCCATTAGCCATAAATTCTTCCGCCATGTTTCCATCTACTCCCTGTTCCCGCAGCCTGTCCGGTCAGCTATCCCTTACAGTTCTCATCTGATATACATCGCAGAAGGCTTCCTGCCACAATACCACACATCCCCTTTCCGCACAGTCATATGCGGAAAGGGGATGTGCATCCATACAATCAGGATTCCTGCAGTCCCGTCTGTTTCATATCATCCAGCTCTTCCAATGTATACCCGTTTTTTCTGATATCAATCACAGGTCCGCCTGTACCCTCGATATATTCCCTTGTAATCGTCACTCTGCCAATATTATCATCTTTGGGGATTTCATACATAATATCCAGCATAAATTCTTCGATAATCGCCCGCAATGCCCTGGCGCCCGTATCCTTTTTCAGCGCCTTCTCTGCGATTGCCTCCAGTGCGCCGTCATCAAATTCCAGCTTCACTTCATCCAGTGCCAACAGCTTCTGATACTGTTTCAGAATCGCATTTTTAGGCTCCCGCAAAATGCTGACCATCATATCTTTGGTCAGCCCTTCCAATGTGTATACGATGGGAAGCCTGCCCAGGAATTCAGGTATCATACCGAACTTTCTCAGATCTTCTATGGTAACTTTCTTGAGAATATTTTTATCTTTGTCGTATTTATCTTTTAACTCTGCATTGTACCCGATGGAAGTCTGTTTATTCAGACGCTGCTTGATAATCTCTTCCAGATCAGGGAAAGCGCCGCCACAGATAAACAGTATGTTTTTTGTGTTAACCGTCGCCAGCGGCACCATGGCATTCTTACTGTTCGCACCCACAGGAACCTCCACCTCGGCGCCTTCCAACAGCCGCAGCATCCCCTGCTGTACCGACTCTCCGCTTACATCCCTGGAATTGGTATTCTTTTTCTTTGCGATCTTATCGATTTCATCTATAAAAACAATCCCTTTTTCCGCCCGCTCCACATCGTTCTCAGCAGCCGCCAGCAGCTTGGATACAACACTTTCAATGTCGTCTCCAATATACCCCGCTTCCGTCAGCGATGTGGCATCTGCAATGGCCAGCGGCACATCCAGAAGCTTTGCCAGCGTCCTGACCAGATACGTCTTACCACAACCGGTAGGCCCGATCATCAGCATATTGGACTTTTCAATTTCGATTTCATCCATTGTATCTGTAGCCACCCGCTTATAATGGTTATACACTGCCACAGAGATAACCTTTTTGGCATACTCCTGTCCCACAATGTAATCATCCAGTTGTGCCTTAATCTTATGGGGCGCCGGGATATTTTGAATATCCAGTACAGGACGTGCCTTTTTTTTCTCTTTCCGCTTTCTGATCTTCTGCTTATTGGGAATCCCGCCTTCTCCCTGCAAATCTGCAATATTTACAAAGCTGATACTGGGAAACCCCTTACCGTTTTTATTCAGGTTATCCAGCGGAATATGATTCAACATTCCCTGATAATCGAACTGACTGACCGTATCCATAGTCTTATGCATACAGTCATTACATACGGAAATATGATTGGGCAGCTTAAACATCTTACCTGTTTTACTTTCCGGACGCCTGCAGATAAAACAGACATCTTCATACTCACTCTCTTTCCGGACGCCGTCAGCATCCACAGAAGTCTGCCCATCCGCTTCCTTCCCACCTGCCGCATCTTTCGTATCCTGAGAATCCTTCTCCTGGTCCTGTGCTGACTCCTCTTTTTCTATTTCATCATTATCATAATAGTCTGACATGTGTCTTCTCCTTTTTCTTTTCTCCGCAGCTCTTTCTACTGTTCTCCCCTAATTAGCACAGAGCACACCTCTTGTTATTATATAACATACGCTGTTTTACTACAAGTTAACATTTTCTAAAAACAAGCCAGAAAGCAAGGTAATGATTCCCATCCAGGAATACGACACCATAAAATACCCTCTATTCACTGCGGAGTATTTGACCCTCGCAGTATTCGCCAAATACTCATGCAAGCACGGCACTTAACTCATTGCTCCCGGAAACAAAGTACATATTCCCGCCAGTCCCGGTGAGCAGGGAGTCTGTGCTTTCGGAGGACATTAGAAGTTCTTACTGCTGCGGCACAACCCGCAATTTCCGTGCATGGATGCACGGAAAAGGCCCGTCAGCGCCTGGATGGCGCTTACGGGCCGGTTGCACGCCTGCCACAACGGCAAAGCCGCAGCAGTTAGAACTACTTATGTCCGCAGCCAGACACAGACTCCCTGCTCACCGGGACTGGCGGGAAGCCACTACCACTACCCCTACTCCTGCTCCTCCGCCTCAGCCTTCGATCCCAACACAATCGTTACCTTCTTCTCCTGATAACCATTGGGGCTTCCCTGCTGAATTGTCAATTCCACTTCTGTACCGGCGGCATAATATTCCATCATGGCTTGCAGCTCTTCCATGGAAGATATGCTGCTGCCGTCAAATTTTGTGATAATATCACCCCGGATCAGTCCGGCTTTCTCAGCCGCTGTACCTTCATATACCTGGCCCACATAAACGCCTTTGGGCAGGCCATACATCTGGGACACCTCTTCCGTTACATTGACACCGGAAATCCCCAGATAGGATTTGTCTCCTTCGGCTACCTTTTCGCCTCTGGTTGTCTTGGACATCAATTCTTCTATAATCGGTCTTGCTGATGAAATGGGAATGGCATATCCCATACCTTCCACAAATGTGCCGCCAATTTTATTGGAATTGATACCCACTACCTCACCGTTCATATTAAACAGACCGCCGCCGGAATTGCCGGGGTTGATGGATGCGTCTGTCTGAATCAGTTTGTTTCCTTTTCCGTTGCCTTCAATTTCCCGGTCAAGGGCACTGATCACACCAGTGGTCACCGACGGGCCATACCCCAGGGCGTTTCCAATGGCAACGGCAGGTTCGCCCACAGTCAGGGCATCTGAGTCCCCCAGTGTGGCAATGGCAATATTGGCTCTGGTATCACTTTCGATTTTATCCAGGGGAACGGCGATCACCGCCAGATCTTTCTCAGAGTCATAACCTTTTACCTGTGCCTCTGTCTGTTCGCCGTCAATAAACTGCACGCTCAGCGTATCGGCGCCTGCGATCACATGCTGATTTGTCACAACGAGCAGTTCCGTATCGTTTTCACCTACAATAATCCCCGAACCGCTGGCTTCATTGGAGCTCTCTATTTTCTGTCCGAAGAAATTGGACTGTTCCGTAAACATATTGGTAATGGATACCACCGCAGGCATGGCCTGTTCCACCACGCCGGTTATGTCGGTTGTCACTGCCGTAATTGTGTTTTTACTGTCCGTAGAGGCAACGCCTGTGCTCTGCACGGAAGCAGGCGCCTGCGTCTCAATGGCTGTTTTTTCCTTTTCATTGTTCAGCATACCGGTGACGGACTGGACACCATAAAATCCGGCTCCCGCAAAAAGCCCAAAGCACAGTCCCACACCACCGGCCACAGCCAGTTTCTTTAACAGTTTGCGTTCTTTCTTCCGCACCACAGGCTCTTCCGGTATGGGAGGCGTGCTTTGATATGCACTGTAGACTCCCTGTGTGTTGTTTCTGTTGTTTTCAAAGTCATTTGGATAATTATTTCCATACATAATCGAATCAAAACCTCCTTTTTCTGTTGTTCGGTTTGATATGTTCTGTTTTCTGTTACTCAGTATAGACCGGATTTGTGTCCAAAATGTGATAAAAGTATGCATATTTTATTAAAACGGCTGCTAAATTCCCTTACTTTTATAACTTTCTTTCTGTTATAATATCCGGTAAATATGAAAAAAGAGGTTGATCCACTGACCAGATTTATCCCTATGCACTGGAATATGTAAGAATCACTTCCTTAGGTATTCCGTTTCTTCTGATTTCCACAGGCGGACCTGATTCTCAGTTCTGGCATTCTTGGTATGATCCAGGGGATTCAGCCCATTTCTGGCATCAACCATGGGGCGGGGATACGTTCCTCATAGCCGCTGTTGCCATCCGCCGGGAACTGCGGCAGATGCCCCCTTCCCACTGAATATGTTCTATTCCACGGTCACTGACTTGGCAAGATTCCTTGGCTTATCCACATCGCAGCCTTTTCCCACCGCCACATAATAGCCAAACAGCTGCAACGGGATAATGGCCAGGGAATTGGCGAAGAAGGGATTCGTCTCCGGTATGTAAATGGTATAATCCGAGACTTTTTCAATTTCACGGTTTCCCGCATTGGTCACTGCCAGCAGAAAAGCGCCTCTGGCTTTTACTTCCACCATATTGCTGATGGTTTTCTGATACAGGGCCGGCTGGGTGGATACGGCTGCAACCAGCGTCCCTTCTTCGATCAGGGAAATGGTTCCGTGTTTCAGTTCCCCTGCGGCATAGGCTTCAGAATGTATATAGGAAATTTCCTTTAATTTCAGTGATCCTTCCAGGGAAATGGCGTAATCAATCCCCCGGCCAATGAAAAATACATCCCTTGCCCCGATATAACGGTTGGCAAAGTGCTGTATTTTTTCTTTATTGTTTAAAAGCAGCTCTATCTGATCCGGCAGACGCTTCAGATCCCGCAGAATGGAACGGTACATGGCGTCATCCACAGTCCCTTTTACGGAAGCGAATTTCACCGCCAGAAGATATAAGGCCACCAACTGCGCACTGTAGGCTTTGGTGGTTGCAACGGCAATTTCAGGCCCGGCCCATGTATACATCACATGGTCGGCCTCTCTGGCAATGGAGCTTCCCACTACATTGACAATCCCCAGTACCTGGAACCCTCTCTGCTTTGCCTCTCTGACCGCCGCCAGCGTATCCGCTGTTTCTCCGGACTGGCTGATGGCGATTACCATGGCTCCTTCCTCCAGAATGGGGTTTCTGTAACGGAATTCCGAAGCCAGATCCACCTCCACCGGAATCCGGGCCAGCCCTTCCACCACATATTTGCCGGTCACACCTGCATGATAGGCGGATCCACAGGCCACAATATGGATTTTTCGGATGGCTGCAATTTCTTCCTCATCCAGCCCCAGCTCTTCTATCTCGATTCTGTCTTTCTGAATACGGGGCGTGAGTGTATCCGCCACCGTACCCGGCTGTTCATACATTTCCTTGAGCATGAAATGTTCATACCCTGCTTTTTCCGCCGCATTGGCATCCCATTCAATGGTCGTGGGCGTTTTCTCGATTTCCTCCTCGTCCATTGTATAGAAATGCATGTGGTCTGATTCCAGCCTGACAATCTCCTGTTCATCCACAAAATAGACGGTTCGGGTATATCTGAGAATGGCGGGCACATCGGAAGCCAGGAAGCATCCATCCTTACTCTGTCCCACAATCAACGGGCTGCCCTTTCTGGCAGCAAAAATTTCTCCCGGATGATCTGCAAACAGAATTCCCAGCGCATAGGAGCCTTCAATCCGATGGAGCACTTTCAAAATGGTGTCCATGGGATTCCCGTTATAATAGAAATCCAGCATCTGAGCGACAACTTCCGTATCTGTTTCCGATACAAACGTATAGCCCTTTTTGATCAGTTTATTACGCAGAGAAATATAATTTTCAATAATGCCATTATGTACAACAGTGATGGTGTGGTCTTTATTAAAATGCGGATGGGAATTTACATCATTGGGAACACCATGAGTAGCCCACCGGGTATGGCCGATTCCCATTGTACCGGGCATGGTTTCTCCGCCATGGGTCAGCTCTTCCAGTACTTTCAGCCGGCCCACCGCTTTGGTCACATTGACAGATGTACCGTCAAACACTGCCATTCCGGCTGAATCATACCCTCTGTACTCCAGCCTGGAAAGTCCGTCCAAAATCACAGGCGCCGCCTGTCTCTCTCCAATATATCCTACAATACCACACATCTTCTATCCCGCCTTTCCGGCACTACTGCCAATAGTTGCGATTCATGCTACAGCGTCTGACAAACCCCTGGGGCAGTCTTGTATAGTGTTTCCCCAGTCTGTATCCCAGGAATTTCCATCCACTGCCCCAGAGCATGGGAAGGATCAGCCTGGAATTTCCCGATTCTTTCAGATGACGGGTCAGTTCCTTTACCAGTCGTATCCCTTCTGTTTCAGACTTTATCCCACGAAATACATCCGGATTGTCCGCCTGCGAAACACCCACATCGAAGTTTCTGTGAAAATTCTCCATCCAGGAATAATTGTGTGAATGAAGCACCTCGGCCTGGGCTACATAGGCAATTTTTTTGCCCGCTTTGACCACCCTGGAGGCATAGATCATATCTTCATTGAAAATGGTATGCCGGATAAACCCGCCTAATGCATCAAACGTACTGCGGTCATATGCGGCGCAGGCATTGGAACAGAAAAAAGTCTTGATGCCCATCTCTTCCAAATCCTCCTGTCCCTTGAGCCGGGATGTGTCAGGATAATTAAACTGTTTGATAAAACTTTCCACAGGACTGCAGCCCGGTTTGGGAAGCTGTCTGGCATAACTCACCGCCGCATCCCCCGCCACCAGCGGTTCCAGAAGCCGCTCCAGCAAATAGGCGTCCTTAGGCAGTGCGTCCATCGTCATACAGACAAAATAGGGCGCACCGGATTTTTTAACGCCGTTGTTCCTTGTATTTCCATGATCAAATTCTCTGCTGGAAAGATGGTGTACTTCCACATTGGAATACTTTTTCATCCGTTGTGTGCCATATTTCAGACGTTCAAAGTATTTCTCTTCTGTATTCATCACAATAATCCGGCCTGGCTGTACGCTCTGCCTTTCCAGCCCTTCCAGCAAATCCGCAAACTCCTGTCCCGGCATCAAAGTCGGGATAATTACATCTACCTTTACATCCATTTCTCTGTTTCCTTTAAATTCATTGTCCCCCGCCCGGAAAATCTATCCCCTATTGCCGGTGAACAGGCATAAAAGGGGCCGAAACTCGGCCCCTCCCGCATACTTTTCCTTTATTCTGATGCCGCCACTTCATCGTCACTATCTTTTTTAGTAAACTCATCTGCAGAAGTATTGACATACTTTCCGGTATCATTTGCCACCTTTTTGCTGAATTCCTCCACTTCCGACGAAATCTGATAATCATCCTCGTCAAAGAGGAATTTGTGCAGTTCCACTACATTGGTAGCCAGATCCTGCGGAATTACGCAGCTTCCCTTGCTGCCTACCCGGCCCGTCGCCCGGTACCGTTCAAACGGGAAACCGTCGTTGGCTACAATACTGTATTTTCCAAGGTCTTTCATCACATCCAATATCTCGCCAATATCCAGGGAAGTGGATATATTTCCCATGACACCATTGGCAATGTCATTCAGTTCTGAAACACTGGCTCCTTTTGCTTTTTCAGCAACTGCTGCAATCACATCACGCTGACGCTGCGCACGCTGAAAATCGTTGCCGATATAACGGATACGGCAGTATGCGGTGGCCTGCAGGCCATTCAGCGTCTGCATACCCGCATGGGTCACAGCCGTATAATCCACGCCTTCCGTCGCTTCATAATTGACAATGTCGCCGACTCTGCCTACTTCTTTACCTACCATACTGATCTGATAATCATTCAGATACCGGATTTCAGCTTCTGTTACATTGATTTCCACACCGCCCAGCGCGTCAATCACTTCAATCAGCCCGTCAAAACCAACTGTAACATAATCCGTAATATTCATGTCCAGATTCTTGTTCAGCATGGTAATCGCCTGTTCCGGGCCGCCCTTCGCATAGGCAGCGTTACACTTATTATAAGTATCATTGCCAAGATTCAGATAGGTATCCCGGAAAACGGACAGCAGTTTTACGTCCCCCGTATCCTGGTTAATGGAAGCAATGATGATGGTATCGCTGCGGGTTCCCTTTCCCAGTGATCCTTCTCTGGAATCCACACCGAACAATGCAATATTCCGGTACCCTTTCATCACTTCATTGGTTTCCACATTCTCATTCATTTCCATCACGACTTTTTCTTCGTCGATCTTGATCCGTTCCACTTTTTCCGTTTTCAGAACCGAATAAAGAAACCCCAGCATGACCACCAGGATCAGGATTTCAACACCAAACAGCAGGGCTCTTCTGCGCCTTTTGGCTGCACGCTTTTGGGCGGACATCTTTTTGCCGGCAGGCCGTCTCTCCGCTTCCGGCCGCCTGGAAGCGGCGCTTTTGCTGTTTCCGGCACTCCGTCTGTTTCCACTGCCGGCGTTGCTCCGGGGGCTTCCCCCATTTCTCATATTACCGGAACCTTCCATGTCGCGGGATCTGCCCGTGCCACCGGAATTGCCTGCGCTGCGGGGCCTGCCTGTACTGCCTCCGCTACGGGATCTGTTTGCTCCGCCAGCCCTTCTTTCACTGCCGGGACCTTCTGCGTGGGCAGCTCTTCTTTCACCGCCGGGTTTTCTGCCTGCACGCGTATTCCTTATATCGTCAGAGCTGCCTGCTCTTTTTGTACCGCTCTTACCACGCCCTGTATTTCCTGTTGACATCTTATCGCTTCTCCCTTGTCATTTGCATGTACCCTAATATGCATTCTTATTGATAAACCCCTTGAAAATTGTCAAAAACAGGATTTTGATATCTAATCCCATCGTCCAGTTCTCTATATAAAATATATCGTAATCAATTCTTTTGCGAATCGAAGTATCTCCTCTGTATCCGTTGATCTGAGCCCAGCCGGTCAGTCCCGGCCGTACCTGATGTTTGATCATATATCTGGGTATCTCTTCCCGGAATTTCTCTACAAAGAGAGGCCGTTCCGGTCTGGGGCCCACCAGGCTCATATCTCCCCGGAGTATATTGTACAACTGAGGAAATTCATCCAGACTTGTCCGACGCAGAAACTTTCCGATTTTTGTCACTCTGGGGTCGTCTTTTACGGTCCATGCACGTTTTTCAGCCGATTCTTTCTGAATCTCCATCGTGCGGAACTTATACATCCAGAAAGGTTTGTTATGCAGGCCAATCCGTTCCTGTTTGAAAATAATAGGACCCGGGCTTGACAGCTTAACCGCCAATGCGGTCAGCAGCATAATCGGAGAAATTAAAACCAGACCTGCCGCCGAGCCTACAATATCCACAAACCGTTTGGTAACCCAGTTCAGTGTATTGGTCAGCGGCACGTACCGGATATTGATAACAGGCAGTCCCATCAGGTCTTCCGTATAGGGCCTGCTGGGAATCAGGCTGTTGTAATCCGGTATAAATTTAGTATGCACACCTGACTTCTCACATAAATCGACAATTTCTTCCAGTCTGCCATAATCCTGCAAAGCAAGGGTAATGGCAATTTCATCCAAACGGTTTTCAGGCAAAATGATTGTCAGATTATCAATCACGCCCAGAACCTTGACACCTTTATACAGAGTGCCGCGGGGAATCCGGTCATCCAGAATGCCCCGGATCACATATCCCCACTGGGGATTGGCATTGATACGTGTAACATATTCTTCTGCTGCCCTGGAATATCCCACCAGAAGAATATATTTCAGATTGTATCCCTTCCTGCGAAAATACTGAAGCAGGTTCCGCAGAATCTGTCTGCTCAATGTGGACAGCACTATATTCACCCCGTAAAAAATCACAATCATCGTACGGGAAAAATTAGGCTGATTTACCACATACAGAACAACCAGAAACAGAAGTATCCCCACAGTGTTGGCTTTTAATATGCCGTATACCTCATATTTCCTCCTGGCCGTCCGTTTGGAAGTATACATATTAAAGCTATAATATAAGATTACATAACCCGGCACAATAAAATAAAGAGCGTAGAAGTAAGTTTCCATTCCAAGAACACCTACGCCCTGTTTCTTCGTTGCAAATACACTTTCGAACTTCAAATACCATGCCAGCATATAGGAGCATGCCACGATAACAGCATCGATCAGCAGATGCAGTCTGTTAAAATATTTCTGATTATCCTTTATCATAACGGCATCGGGTCTCCCATCCTCATAACATATTACAATATTATTACAAAAAGTACAACTTAAATTTTTCTTAAATGGGCAGGAAACGTTTGAGCATATTCCACAACAATTCCCCTTCTATCCGGATACAGGCAGGTGTGAGCCCTCTGTGAAAGCGGATTCTGCCGGATTTTTCATCCGAAGACAACGCCAGACTCAGACCTGCGCCAAGACCCCTGAGATAGATTCCGCCATAACCTTTTTTCGCAAAAAACAGGAATTTTATGAAAAATCCTGCCAGCAAAAACGGCAAATTTACCAGAACCTGGAAAAAAGGCATGTTTTTCAGCAACAGATACACACTGTTTCTGGAAGACAGCCGGATTTTAAACGCATTGTAACGGGAACCGGAAGAAGCGCTCCCCGCATGGTATACCACAGCGCCCGGTTCATACCAGTTCACATAGCCCTGCATTCTGGCACGATACCCCACATCCATGTCTTCCAGATAAGCAAAATACTTCTCATCGAACAGTCCCAGTTCTTCCAGCACCGCCTTTCTGTAAATAGCCGCACCGCCACAGGCTGCAAATACAGCGCATGGCCGACGATACCGTCGCGCGTTCTTTCCCTTACCTCTGGCGAATGCCCAGCCCAATGCACAATAATAATCCCCCGCATCATCAATCAGATCCGGTCTGGACATGGACAACATCTTTGCGCCCACAGAAAAACGGGTTCTGTCAGCACACAAAGCCTTTGTCAGACAAGATACAAAGTGTTTCTCCACCGTCGTATCATTATTCAACAGAATCACCCATGGCGTATGCGACGCCCGTATTCCCGCATTGACAGCAGCGGAAAAGCCACGGTTCTCCGGGAAACAGATCAGCCGGACTTTGGGAAAATGCTGCCGGATCAGTTCCACGCTTCCGTCTGTAGAGCCGTTGTCCACCACAATGATGGGAAAAGGATTGTTTTCACAGGCATACAGCGAAGACAGGCAGTTTTGTAAATACTCCCTGCCGTTCAAATTGGGAATAATCACAGTCGTATTAATTGTTTTTTTCTTTTCTTCCGTTTCCATTGCCGCTCCCTGTCACTTCATAAACGGATCCCACAGTATCCGATACCCCATGCCGGCCACTTCCCTGCCGAAACGGAGCGCCGCCGCTTCCGGCTGTGTCTCTTCTTTTCTGATTCTCTCCAGCAGAGGAAGCAATTCATCCCGTACTCTGCAACAGCGCAAATCCACGGCAGCCACATCCTGCTGCAGAACGGCCCGGTGCATATAACCGCTGAAATGTCCAGGCAGTCCCTCATACAAAATCTTTCCGTCTTCGCCATAAGCGCCGCCTGCAATTCTGCCCCGGCAGAGTATCCTGCCGCCAACGGCAGCCAAATCCGTGCGCTGCCTGAAAATATCCCGTTCATATTCCACCCGGAAAAAACCCAGATGTTCCGTATGGGTCACATGGACATTCCAGCCCTGCTGCCGGCAGAAATCCGCCACTGCCCGGCGTCCTGCTTCGTAGGCATACAGCTTGCTGTCAGGATTTTCCGCCGTGGAGCCGGTATGGCACCGCCAATGGTATAAAATATGAGGTATATGGACAATCTGTTCCTCCCGCAGCACCCCGGCAGCCCGCAGCACCAGATCATGGTCCTGGGCCCCGTCGTATTCCCCACGCAGGCACAGGTCTTTCATGAGTTTTGCTTCCATCACCAGAAAATGGCAGATATAGTGGTTACTCAACAGCAAGTCCAGGTTAAATCCACCTTTTATATGCGGTTCATAGAAACAGGTCATATCCCCGTCACACTTATCTTCATCCGAATAAAGCAGGGAAGGCGCTGTCCCACGCTTTGTTCTGCCCTCCCACACGGCTTCCATCATGCGGTACAGCGCATCCTGTTCTAATGTATCATCGTGATCCAGCAGAGCAATATAGCTGCCTGTCGCCGCCTCCAACGCGGCGTTGGTGTTTCCTGAAATCCCTCTGTTCTCCGGCAGTTTCAAATACCGGATCCGGCTGTCATTATAGTATTGCAATTCTTCTGACAGTTTATCCGAAGGGCTGGCATCGGCAATAATCAGTTCAAACCGCTCATAGGTCTGCGTCAGGACAGAATCAATCATCTCATGAAAATGCTGCAATTTTGTCTCATAAGCAGGCACAAGGATGCTGAAACATTCTGCCTCTTCCCACACCCGCTGCTTTTGCGCCTCCAATTCTTCTTCCGTAATAATTCTTTTTTCATAATGCATATTCCGGTCCTGGATCCGTTCCAGCGCCGCATAAAAGGTTGGAAGAACGCCATTTTTTCTGCAATACCGGTATGCTTTTTTCAAATTGGACATACTGACCGTCTTTGCCATGCTTTCCTCCATCCTGCAAACAAATTGGATTCTGCGAACGCAGAATCCAATTTCAAAGTTCACTAAATATGAAATCAGAAGTTAACTTCTCCATCATGTTCCATCAATGCCACTCCTGTCACGCCATCCAACGCCTGCAGTTTTTGTAGCATCTCAGAAGGCTCTTTTATCCTGCACTCAATGACAAAATCCACGCCTGCCACAGAAGCATTTCTGGATTTCACGGAAGGCTTCCTGCTGCCCGCCTTTACAATATCCATAATCTGTTTTTCCTGTTCCAGTGCACTGCAGTTCACCACCAGAATCCCGCTGGCATTTCCCACAGGCGTCAACTCCAGCGCAAACAGCCCGATTGTCACAAGCAGTGAAGAAATCACCGCAATTTCATAAATGCCTGCGCCACAGATAATGCCCACACTGATGGACCAGAACAGAAAGACCAGATCCTTGGGGTCTTTCACAGCCGTACGAAAACGGACAATGGAAAGGGCGCCTACCATGCCCAGTGAAATTGCCAGATTCGACTGCATAGCCAGAATAATAGCAGCAGTAATGACAGCTATGGCAGCCAGTGATACATTGAATGTCTTATTATAGAATGTCTTTTTTGAAGACAGATAATACACTACAAAAATATACAATGCCAGAATCACAGTAATTCCCAGGGTGACGCATACGGTCATCGTGGTTATGCTGCTGCCGGTAAAGCTCTCCAGTACAGATTTCTTGATTATGTCTCTGAAACTACTCATCTTAACCTACCTCCTGCGCAGGAAACTGTATATTTTCTGCTTAAATAATATTTGGAGAAACTAATCTGCCTCAGCCTTCCGGTCTCCAGCCTTTCCCGGATAAATCCGGGGAAATATTCGTCGAACTTCACTTCCAGAAGCTGCTGCCCTCTGGGCAGAATCGGATAACGCAGGTTGTCCTTTTCAAAAAAACGGTCAATCTGAAGAGAAGAGGTTATATTCCGGTCAAAGGTAATACGCACATTGCCAGCAGGATACACAAAGGGAATTCGTTCATACTCCACAATGGTCTTGGCACGCATTCCCCGGCTGTGCATCAGTGTCATAAACTGCCGCAGCACCAGGGGGCATGCATCGCCTCCCTGTTCATCCGGCGAAAACGGTATCCCCCGAAGGATCTGCTCACACTGCGCACGCGAGAGTGTGGCCGACTCCTTCAGCGTCATACCGTTTTTTTTGCTTTTCCGTTCCAGTTTTATACTCCGATCCGATACGTTATAGATCCGGATCCGATACTTTGCGCGTTCATTGATACCGTCTTCATTCTGATAAAAACAACTGTTCCTGTAATCGTCAAAATAAACACTGCGTATCCAGTAATGTCCCTCTTCACCCGCGTTGGTATCCAGTGGAATCAGATTTTTCAAACGCTGGTATAAAAGGGCCCTGTCCCGTTCATCGATCAGGTACTTGTATTCATGCCTGTACTTTTTTTGTCTTTCCCTCATCCCGTTACGCTTTCTTTTCCAGGAAAATTTTTCTCGTTATGAAATTATAAACCATAACGATACCCGTGGCAACAATTTTTCCAAAAGTTTCCGCCCACTGTCTGCTCATATTCTCCAAAAGATAAGGAATTTTCAGATAAACACCCTCGATGCAGAGATAGATAATCCACTCATTCAAAAACAGCCCGATCACGCTGAGCACAGTGAAAATCACAAATTCCGCCCGTTTGTCTGCATTTTCCTTCCGTTCGAAAACAAAGGTCATGCTGGCAATGTAATTAAAGATAAGCGAAATCGTAAAGCCGAAAAAGTTTGCCACCAGGTAATGGACACCGAATACGCCGGAAAGCAGCTTAAAAATACCAAAGTCGATAAAAAAAGCCAGAAACCCCACTACACCGAATTTTAAAATCTGATCCACTAATTTTTTCATACGATTTTTTCTTTATTTTCCTTCATCCAGTTTCTTTTTCAGTTCTTCGGTCAAAGCCTCCACTCTGGCCTGCGCATCTTCAAGGTTCTCTCCCTTAACGCCCATGTAGAACTTAATCTTGGGTTCTGTTCCGGAAGGTCTTGCACAGCACCAGGAGTCATTGGTCAGATCAAAGTACAGCACGTTGGATTTGGGCAGGCCCGTTCCCGATTTCTCGCCCGTAGCCATGTCTGTTACCACATCATTTGCGTAATCACGCAGTTTTGTCACTTTCAGTTCTCCGAATTCTTTGGGCGGATTGCTGCGCAGACGATCCATAATCTCGGCAATCTGTCTGGAACCGTCGATGCCTTTGAGCGTAATCGCATACTGACTCTCTTTATAGTATCCGAACTGTTCATACAGTTTCAGCATCTGATCCCAGAGAGTAATGCCATGCTTCTTGCACCATGCCGCTGCTTCACACAGGCACATAACGGCAACAATGGCATCCTTGTCCCTTGCATGGGTACCTGCCAGGCAGCCATAGCTCTCTTCCAGACCAAATACATAGTTGTTGCAGCCGGTCTGTTCAAACAATTTAATCTGCTCGCCGATATATTTGAACCCTGTCAGCACTTCAATACATTTTACCTTGTATTCATCGGAAATGGCTTTTGCCATATTGGTCGTTACAATGGTTGTCACCAGTGCAGGATTCTCCGGCATTGTTCCCACTGCCGTGCGTTCTCTCAGAATATACTCTGCAATCAGCATACCGGACATATTTCCTGTGAAGGGAACGTATTCTCCTGTTTTTGTATCCTTCGCATAAATACCCAGACGGTCTGCATCCGGATCGGTAGCCAGCACAATATCCGCATCTTTTTCCTTTGCCAGTTTGAGCGCCAGGGTAAATGCCTTGGGGTCTTCCGGATTGGGGTAGTCCAGTGTGGTAAATTCGGGATCCGGCAGCTCCTGCTCCGGCACCACATACACATGTTTAAAGCCCAGTTCTGACAAAATGCGTCTTACCGGAATATTGCCGGTGCCATGGAATGGTGTATACACGATACGGATATCGTCTGCCATCTCTTCAATGACTTCCGGATGGATAATCTGTTTTTTCAGTTCCACCATGTACGCATCGTCAATCTCCTGTCCAATGGATACATAAAGGCCTTCTGCCTCTGCCTTCGCCTTATCCATCGTCTTTACCGTATGATAATCGGTCACAGCCTTGACCTCGGCAATGATCTCCCCGTCTCTGGGTGCGGCCACCTGAGCGCCGTCCTCCCAGTATACTTTGTAACCGTTGTATTCCGGCGGGTTATGGCTGGCAGTCACCACGATACCGGAAATGCAGCCCAGCTTCCTGAGCGCGAAAGAAAGTTCCGGTGTGGGACGCAGGGATTCAAACACATATGCCTTGATCCCATTGGCTGCCATACACAATGCCGCTTCATCAGCAAATTCAGGAGACATCAGCCTGGAATCATATGCAATAGCAATTCCCTTCTCTTTGCCGCCCTTCTTCAAAATATAATTTGCAAGGCCCTGGGTCGCTTTCCTGACCGTATAGATATTCATACGGTTTGTGCCTGCGCCGATTACACCCCGCAGTCCCCCTGTACCGAACTCCAGCTCCTTATAGAAACGATCCTCTGCTTCCGCTTCATTGTCCTGGATTTCCCGCAGTTCCTGTTTGGTTTCTTCATCAAAATAAGAATCCTCCAACCAGAATTGTAACTCCTCCTTGTAACTCATTGCCCTACCTCCTGTTTGTTCTTAAAATTTTGCATTGTATGATCATTCCGGTCTGCGGCCCATTCACATGCTGTCAAATTCCCTGCCGGTATCATAACCTTTTATCTCTCCCATAGCTGCCATGGCACCTTCTCCCTTACGCTCCTATGGCAGGCGCAGGCTGAAATCACTTCTGTCCAGAGAAAAATTGGGATTATAGTATGGATCCCCCGCTTCCAGCACCGCTTTCCATTTCTGCCGAAACCGGGCAGATTCCTCATTATACCGCCTTGCCCGTTCATCGGAATCATCCAGTCCCCTGGACTTGGATTCATAGTGATACAGCTCTGCAAAGGGGGTAAACACATTCAAAAGCCCCATATCCCGCAGTCGCAGACAGAAATCCACATCATTCAGCGCCACCGCAAACGATTCATCCAGGCCGCCCAGGCGATCATACCATTCCTTCCTGACCAGCAGGCAGGCGCCTGTTACGGCGGATACATCCTGTGCATAGCAAAGTCTGCCCATATACCCCACATTTTCTATATTTACCTTATAATGGGTATGACCGGCCGTGCGGTGGGCCCCCAGTCCCAGTACGATTCCCGCATGCTGAATGGTTTTATCCCCATAATACAGTTTGGCACCTACCGCTCCCACATCCCGGCGCTGGCCATACATCAACAGCTCTTCTATCCAGTTGACGGTAATCACCTGTGTGTCATTATTGAGCAGCAGCAAAAACTCCCCTTCCGCAAAGGAAGCGCCGTAATTGTTGATGCGGGAATAATTGAATTCTCCTTCATACGTAACCACGCGGACTCTGGGATGTTTTCCGATTTCCTCGTAATAGGCACGTATTTCCTGAGATGTGCTGTTATTTTCCACAATGATAATTTCATAATTTTCATAGGTGGATTCATCCAGTATAGAAGAAACACACCGGCTCAGATCCTCATAATGATCCTTATTGGCAATGAGAATGGACACTTTGGGGAAACCGGTCAACTGATACTGAATGCGGAAAATTGTCTCAAAAGCCCTTGTGCTGGTAATTTCAAAATGATCCATGCCGCAAGTACGCAAATGATCGGCCACAGCCCCTCTGGCGGATTCAATACAGTACAGCTTGGCGCTGATATCCGATGCCACGCTGGCTTTATGGGAACGCCAGTAATATAAAAGCCGGGGCACATGGACTACGTTCCTTGCCCTGGTGGTCAGCCGCAAAATCATATCATGGTCCTGGCTGCCGTCAAACTCGGAGCGGAACAGCTCCGTCCCCTCCAGCAGTTCTCTGGAAAACGCACTGAAATGACAGATATAATTGTTTGCACGCAGATTGTCAATGGCATAATCCGGTTTAAAGTGCAGCGTAATCATATTGTCAATGTTGCCATTTTTAAAGGTGGCCTCGTCACAGTAAATATAATCCGCATCCTGGTCACAGATGGCCTGCATATAAGCAAACAATACGCTGGGATGCAGAATATCGTCATGGTCAAACAGGGCAATATACTGTCCCGTAGCCATACGATAACACTCGTTTGTATTTCCCGAAATCCCTTCGTTTTTCTCCAGCTTCTTATATACAATGCGGGGATCCTCCGCGCTGTACCGCCGGCACAGATCGCCCACATAACCATGTTGCCCATCGGATCCGTCCGCCAGGCACAATTCCCATTTTTCATAGGTCTGGGCTTTGACAGAATCAAGCATCTCTGTCAGAAACCGCCTGGGCGTATTGTACAACGGCACAAGAATACTGAATGTAATATCCCTGGGGAACACCGTGTTGCGCATGGCATCCCGCTCCTCTTTGGAAGGAAAGCTGGCTTTTCCATGCAGATGCCGGGCTTTTCGTTCTATGAGTTTGCTCTTTATTTTCCGGGCAATCCCCCTGGGGCTGCCCAGCCGGACAATCCGGTCTTTCATACGGATCATCCAGTGCATAACGCTTCGCAGCGGTTTTGTCGCCTTCCATACAGGATTATTCTTAATCCGTTTCAGCTTAAAATCCAGATCTTCGGCTTTTTCCCTGGCCTCGGCCAGTCTGGCTGCAAGCAGCGTGTTTTTCTCTTTTTCTTTCTCATACGCCAGACGGTAGTACGCAAGCAATTCTTCCGTCTGATTTTCCTGCTCTGTTCTGTTCATACCTTCTCCCGGAGCGTAAAACTCCTGTCTGTCTTCCGATACAGCTTTTGATTGGAGCACTGGTCTTTTGCCAGCATGGAAATGGTATACGTATCCGCCGGCAGAGCGCCGGCAGGTATCCTGCATACAAAACCTGCCAGATCCACATTTACCTGGCCGGGCAGAACCGCCGTCACATCCTTGCGATACCGGCTCATCACCTCGGCCTCATAGATACCGCCTTTTTCACCCTGCAACAGGATGCTGCGCCGGTAACGGCAGTTATCCATTCCCAGCACATAGGACCAGCCTTCGATCCAGTACACTTCGTCCCGGTCTGTCAGTTCCAGCTTTCTTTCCAACCGGCCATGTTCCAGATTTACAATCAGGCACTCGTTTTTCCATTGCAACGGTTCCGGATTTTTCCAGGGCTTCACCTTCACATAGCAATTTCCCATTTCAAACTCATACATGAAGTCAGCATTGTAGATATTGGAAATCCCCGCCAGATTCCTGCTGTAAAAGGGATCGTATCCCCGCAGGGAAGGATGCCGCTCATACAGGATTTCTTTTTCCTGTAACAGCCGTACCCATTTTTCATCGGACAGATTATCATCCCCCCGGCTCAGAGATTCATGATGGAACAACACCACATCGTTTCTCAATATATTATAATACCCCAATTCATACAGGGCAAAACAAAGATCCACGTCATTATAGGCAACGGCCATTCCCTCATACAGCCCGCCTGCTTCCTCATATTTCCGCATTTCCACCAGAAGACAAGCCGCCGTTACTCCTATCATATCATACATATGCCTGTTCTGACCATGATAATAAGATTTTTCGTCATGCATCTTGAGCAGTTTGTGGGCAGGCCCCACCTTCAGATTGGTAATCCCCACATGCTGGATCAGATCGCTGTCCGGATAGAGCAGCTTGGCTCCCACCGCCCCCGCATGGGGAAGGCGCGCTCTTTCCAGCAGCCGCAACAGCCACAGAGGTTCGATGATTTCCATATCATCGTTGAGCAGCAGTAAAAAACTGCCCGCTGCCCGCTCTGCACCCAGATTACACATCCTGGAAAAATTAAATGGCATCGGCTCATACAGATACTGAAAGTCATACCGACGGGCCATCTCTTCTATGATAGCCCGGTTCTCCGGGCTGCTTCCATTATCCACCACTATGATTTCCAGTCTGAGGTCCTCACTGTCCGCTCCGGACCAAACGCCGCCCGCATCCCCGCCGGGAACCGGCACAGAAAGAGCGGTTTTCTCACGCAGACCGGAAATGCACACTTCCAGCACGCCCGGATTGTCTTTGGAAGGAATCACTGCAGATACCACAGCGCCGCAGGGCGCCGCAGGCATCCGCGCCCCTTCTGCCGGCCCCTGATCCTCTATGGCTTCTTCCGTTTCATCCAGACGCTCCCGCTTCATGTGAATCAGCACCTTATCAATAGAAGCAATGGCTTTCTTCTCTCCGTTTGCCGGAATCCATGCCGTATCTGTCACCTTTTTTGTCAGCGCCAGCAACAGCCTATGACATGCCTCTGCATCACAGTCGTCAAGACAGGGCTGCCACACATCCGGATCCAGCTCCTCCAGCAGACTTCTGTGTACCGCAAAAAAATGCCCGAAATAAGAAAAACTTTCCAATGTATCCGGCGACCAGTCCGGTTTAAACCAGGGAGCATACCGTCTGCCCTCCCGGTCCACGCAGTCTTCATCCCCATAGGCAATCCTGACCCACGGATGCTCCCGGAAAAAGGCCGTCACCAGTCCCGCCGCCTGTTCCTCCACAACGCCGCGGCGGTCCGCAAACAGGACAATCTCCGGATCCGGCTCAGGATACTTTGCCCGTTTCCAGTTTTCATTGCGCAGATACCACTGCCTATAGGCATCTTCCTGTCGTATTCTTTCCTTGAGATATTTTTTATAACATATGTTATTTAATTTTTGCTGAATCTTTTTCTTTATTTTCCGAACCATGCCAATCCTTTTTGCTTCCTGTGCTTTTCCCCGTTTTGCTTACAACCGATGCTTTCAGCCATTTCTCTTGTAATACGGATAATTTCCAGTTCCATCTCAACACCGCCGGGCAAAAGGATGGTCATACCGGGATCATCGGTGGCAAATACAATGGTATCTCCCGAAAGCAGCCTGCCATTGCATTCGATATGCTTATCATTCAGGGCATATGGTTTTCCGTCTATCAGAAGGGATGCCACTCTCACCATGCAAAAATCCAGGGCCGGGTCAAGGCGGAGGGCCCTGCGTCCCGGTTTGTCCGGAATCTCCAACCGCAGCGGTTCATTTTCACGATAGCCTTCCAGCATGAAAAAGGATGTCTCCTCCAGAAATCCTTCACCCATATCCTCATATATCTGTATCCGGTTCCGCTCCTGTGCCCTTACATAATCCCCGCACAAAGGTTCCACAGGAACCAGTGGATGGTTCAGATCCTTTCTGATTTCCGTCATGGATTTTCGTTTTCCTGTGGTAAATTTCTGAAATTCCCGTTCCTTTACCTCAGTCTTATTGAACCGGATCTCATCATATCCCAGTTCATCCATTAACTCCACACAGATCTGTTTCCGCTTTTTCGACCCCAGGGCATAACAGTACAGTGCCCTGGCCACAATCTCTCTGGCAGACGCTTCCCTGCACCATTCATAATCAATCAAATTCCACTCCTGGCCGGTAATAATCAGATTGGAAAAAATCAGATCATAATTAGATACATCCGTCTGACGGGGATATTCCACCAGTCTGCGATATGCATCAAACAAAGCCCGGAATCCTTCCCTGTCTTCCCGCTCCAGACAATCATCCAATCGTTCCTCCAGGGTATGCCCCTGTAAATATTCAAACACCGCTTCCTGGCCGTCCATATGGCACGCGTTGATTTTCAACCCGCTCCCTGCATAGGCTTCTTCCAGCTTACGGCAGCTTTCCGGCAATTTTTTTACATGTTCGAAGGCTTCTTTATCCATGGGTATCTTGCGCACTTCCATCCCGCTCTCCGTCTCCCGGATTTCTGTCCGGATGGAATACTTAGGCGCACGGTCATTGGAAAATCTGGCATATACCACAGGCAGCTCGGGGCCGGTGATCAACACATAGGAATTGGAAAACCAGGGGAACAGCCCTTCCCTGATAAGACTGTCAAAGGCGTGTTTTTCATCAAACAGATACAGCCTGGATCTGTCAAAGTTCCGTATATTATCTGTCAGTTCTCCCACTTTTGGCAGTCGCCTGTCCGAATACAGACAGGTCATAAACTTGTAATCGGGATAGGGATAATAAAAGGAATACTCCGTTATCCCACTGGCCCTTACGATGTCTTCCAACGCTTTTCTGGTAAATGTGCGCACACCGCCGCCTGCCGGGTAGTTTGCAATCCCATCAAAAAAAGCACCTGTGTGGTCTTCTCTGCACCCTGCCCAGTATTTCAGTCCCAGCCGGCTTTCTATGGCAATCACCAGCCGTCCGCCAGGAGACAGATGCTTTTTCATAATCTGCATAAACGTTTCATAGGGATTTTTACCCCCGATATAACTCTGCGCATACTCAAATACACCAATTAAAAAAATGTAATCATAATCACAGGCAAGGGTTGGTTCCAGTTCCTGAAAATTGCCCAGCTTTATGGTTACATTCTCACAGGACGGATGGCGATGGGCATTGATCAGACTCCTCTTTTTGGACAGTTCCACGCAGGTAACACTCCCCGCCATTTCCGCCAGCGCACCGGTAATCGCGCCGCAGCCGGAACCGACCTCCAATACTTTGTCTGTCTTTTTCACCGGAATCCAGCTTATGATATTTTCACGCAAATGAGAGAGATGATAGAGTATCGGCCAGCTTTTTCGCTCTTCTATCACCCTCCCGTACGCACCGGGCTGCTGTGTTTTAACGATTTCCAGTATCTCATCCTCTACTGCGCCATCACAATAGAGATCTTCTCCCGGATAACAGGTGTCATCTATCACAATCTTTCCCATTGTCTCAGTCATATTACGCATCCTTTACTGTTACTTCCGATTCCATATCATAGTATCCGACCGTATTTTTATCAGAGATTACCGTAATATCCATCACATCATAGAGTCTGTGGTATACGGCAAACCGATCACCTTCATAACCGGTCAATCCCAGGGAAATCAGATATTCTCCTCCCTGCAGGTTCATCTTCTGGGTAAATACCGCTTCCTTTACTGCACCGGCATGCACCGGCTCCAAAAACGTCTTCTCCACCATGGAATTGGTGCCCGTTATCTCCACACCCAATGCATTCTTGATAGAACATGCAAAAATCGGCGCAGGCAGATCCTCATGGAACACAGCTTTCATATGCACGGAGAACCGGCTTCCTTTCATGACCGCATTGGTGTGAACGCCAGACTCATCCGTCATATAATACTCTGTTATCACCGCCTGTTTCGTACCATAATCCAGCGTATCCACGGATTTTTCCTGCGCGCCTTCTTCGCATGTTCCCTGCTGTTGCGTATGTTTGCTCTCCGCCGCTTTTTCACCCCCGCTGCCGGCATTTCTGGCCGCACTGCTGACTTGCTCGTCCTCCAACAGATTGACGCCGTGCTCGGCTTCATCGTGAACGGTATACTGTCCCACCAGCACCCGTTTGTAAATATCAATCATCTCTTTTGGGGAACCTTCCGACAGTTTTTCACCTTTATTCAAAAGTACCACACGGTCGCAATATCTGCTTACGCTGCTGAGGTCATGGCTGACAAACAGGATTGTCTTTCCCATGTTCTTGAACTCTTCGAATTTATGATAGCATTTTGCCTGGAAGAATACGTCGCCTACGGACAGGGCTTCATCCACAATCAGGATTTCCGGATCAATATTGATGGCAACCGCAAAGGCAAGCCGCACAAACATACCGCTGGAATAGGTTTTTACCGGTTGGTATACATAATCCCCAATATCGGCAAATTCCAGTATACCTTCCAGTTTTGCATCAATTTCCTCTCTGGAAAATCCGATCATGGTGCCGTTGAGATAAATATTTTCGATTCCGTTATATTCCATATTAAATCCGGCGCCCAGCTCCAGAAGTGCGGAAATCCGCCCGTCCACTTCCACACTGCCGGAAGTGGGGTTTAAAACGCCGGTGATAATTTTTAAAATGGTGGATTTGCCGGAGCCATTTGTGCCGATAATCCCTACCGTCTCACCCTGGTGAATTTCCATATTCACATTCCGCAGGGCATAATGCTCTTTGTACCGCTTTTTGCGGGACAGCCCCAGCGCTTCTTTCAGCCTGTCCATGGGTTTGTCATACAGTTTATATATTTTGTTCAGATCCCTGACGGAAATGGCGATTTTCTGCTCCATTTAGGCTCCTTTTCTGTTTGGTTCTTTTGGGGAGGGGTGTGAGTTGCCCTTTATGTTGCGTGGTTGTGGGGGCTTGCGGGGTGGGGCGTTTTTTTTGGGGGGGCTTCCTTTACGCCGCGTGGTTGCAGGGGGCTGCGCCCGGGCGCGGTGGGTAGGAAGGAGTGACTTCCTTTGCGCCGCATCGCTGCGAAATCGCTGCGAAGTCTGTGGCTTGCGCCCGGTTTTTTGGGTGTTGGCTTCCTTTACGCCGCGCTGCGCGAATGCCGCAGCTCGATTCCGCTTCGCTTCATCTCGCTCGCGGCATTCGCACCATAAATTCATAAAAGCATGTCCGCTCCCGTGCAGGCACGGGGCTGACCTGTTTTTATGAATTTGCAGCGCTCATAGCATATCCGCAAAGTGTATCTTGAGGCGTTTGAAGATTAGGGCTCCGATTCCGAAAATAACAGCTGTTATAATCCAGAAAAACATGGTGGAATAAAAGTCCTCCCAGAACCAGGTCTTTTCCAGCATGGCGCTACGGTAGCCGTTGACGATGTAAAACATGGGGTTGAGTTTAAACAGTATCTGGTATTGCTGGGGGACTCTGTCCAGCGCCCATAGTATGGGGGTCGCCCACATGCCCACTTGTAGAACAATGGCAATCATATGGGTGAGGTCCCGGAAAAATATGACAACAGCGCAGGTCGCATAGGAAATCCCCAGCACAAATATAAACAGGCAAAAGCTGTAATACAGAAGCTGCAGCGTATAGGCATCCGGGAAAAACCCATGGGCCATATATAACAGCAGCATAAATAACACAAAAAAACCGTGGATAAATGTTGCCGCGATGATCTTGATAATCGGCAGAATGCTGATTTTAAATACGACCTTTTTCACAAGGTAGTTGTATTCCAGCAATGCGGTGGTCCCGTTGCTGAGGGCTTCGGAAAAGTAAAACCAGGGAACCAGCCCCGCTGTCAGCCAAAGCACATAGGGGGCCTCGGTGCCGTCAGCCAGCATCTCGGCCTTCGCATTCAGCCCTTTTTCAAATACGATCCAGTAAACAAGTATGGTGACCACCGGCTGTACAAATGCCCAGACAATCCCCAGATAGGAACCGGCAAACCTTGTTTTAAAATCATTTTTGGCCAGTTTCCAGATCAGTCGGCGGTTCTGATATAATTCCGACGGCAATACGATAATCTTATCATACAATACGCCATACAGAATTACGCTGATCACAATAATTGCCCCTGCAACGCATTTCTTGACCGTCTCTTCATGGGGAATCGCAAAGGGATTCCGATGCAGAAGAATGACAGTCAACAACGCCAGCGCAACAATGGAAACCAATATAATATTCGCTTTCTTGGACAGTTTCCGTTTTTTCATTACATCCTTTTTCCTTCAGTAAATGCTTTGATTCCCTGCCATACTTGATCCTTGTCAGAAATAATCAGTTCCATGCCCTCCGGTATGGGCCAGTTAACGGCAAGATCCGGATCGCTCCAGAGAAGGCCGCCTTCGTCATTGGGATGATAAAAATCTGTGCATTTGTAAGCAAATTCCGCATAGTCGGAAAGCACCAGGAAACCATGGGCAAAGTTTTTAGGTATAAAGAACTGCTTTTTGTTTTCTGCTGAAAGATGTACGCCGAACCATTTACCGAATGTTTCTGAGCCTTCCCGTAAATCCACGGCCACATCGTATACTTCGCCGCTTACCACCCGAACCAGCTTATCCTGGGGATAACGGATCTGAAAATGCAGTCCCCGCAGCACACCTTTTCTGGAGGCAGACTGGTTATCCTGTACAAACACCTGGTCAATGCCTGCCGCTTTGAAATCGTTATAGTTATAGGTTTCCATAAAATAGCCTCTTTCATCACCAAATACTGTGGGGGTAATGATTTTAAGGCCTTCTATATCACATGTCTCTACTGTTATCTTTCCCATATCTCCTCGCTCCTTATGATAATCTGCCTGTATGGCTGCATTTTTCTTATGCTTCAGCTTTGACTCATGCAGTCAATTCCGTAATTGCCTTTTGCAGCCCATCGGATTCCAAGCCTATGTACGGACAACGCAACAGGTGCGCTGTCCTCACAGGTTTATTTTAAGGCAAATAGCTGATATTGAAGTCTACCCGCCCTTCGATTCCGTCTATGGAACCACTGGATGTATACTGCCACAACTGATATTTTCCCTCATACTGAGGATACTCTCTGTACTCTGCCAGCCAGATAACATTGGAATCCAGTTTTGTCATATCCAGTTTATTATAATACCAGTTTCTGGAAGCGTAAATACCTCCCTGGTATCCTGCGCTTTCAATGGTTTGACAGAACGCTTCGCAGACTTCTGTCCGGGTATTCACGTCCAGTCCGTCCGCCCGTCCGTTTCCGCCTGCGCCTTCCGTATCAATAAAAATCGGATAATCCAGCGGCAGGCCGTTATTCAGGCACAGTACCATACTGGCCTCTTCCACTGCCTCCACCGCATTCACCGCCTGGGTGAAAAAGTATAGTCCTACCTTCACGCCTGCGGCCCTGGCGCCCTGTACGTTTTGGTAAAAGTAGGGATCCTCCACCAGCGTACCCGTTACGGAACCTCTGTATCCACAACGGATAATGGCAAAATCCACACCTGCTGCTTTCACCGCTTCCCAGTCAATTTCCTTATTCCATTTGGATACGTCAATGCCGAAACTCTGATTCCCCTCGGTCCGTTGAATGTCTGTCAGCTCTGTCTTGTCTGAATCCGCATCCCCCTTCTTTGTATCCTCTTTTTCCGCATCAATATCATCCTCTGTCTTAATCAGCAGAGAAATATCATCAATGGGTGTATATTCCACGTTTTCTTTGACATGGATGGACAGCGGGGTCGAAGGTACCTTGTAATCCTCCAGCGCTTTCAAAGCCACCTCATATTCTCCCGGAGATAAATCACCGATATAGACAATGCCATCCTGATCCAGGTCTTTATATTCTTCGCCGTTCAAAGTAATATACAGTTCTTCACCCGTTACCAGTTCACCCAGTTCGTTCAATATCTGCACACGCAGATCTTTTTCCACGGAAGTGGCAAAGAGGTTCAGTTTCTTCCCTGTATGTTCCAACAATTTCTCATAATCTGACTTGTCACGGTCAAAAAATGTCTCATCGCCAAGAAACGCAGAATAATCCACTGCTTCTTCCGGATCCGCCGCTTTTGCTCCATTGGCTCCATTTGTCCCTTTTGCCGCAGAAGCAGGCCGATAGCCCTGCTTTTGCAGGAAATAAATGCCCGCCGCAGTTCCCGATACCAGAATCAGCATGATCACTGTACAGAATATGGTAATCCGCCTGAGTTTAGAGTCCATTGGCGACCTCTACCAGATATTGTCCGTAGTTGGTTTTCATCAAGGGCTCTGCCAGTGCAAGAAGCTGCTCCCTTGAAATAAAATGCCTTCTGTACGCAATCTCTTCAATGCAGGAAATATAAAGGCCCTGCCGCTTCTGCACCGCCGCAACAAAATCGGAGGCATCCAGCAGAGAATCATGGTTCCCTGTATCAAGCCATGCAAAGCCCCTGCCCAGTGTTTCCACATGAAGAGTGCCCCGCCGCAGGTATTCATTGTTGATACTTGTAATTTCTATTTCTCCTCTTGCGGAGGGTTTCACATGTTTGGCAATTTCCACCACATCATTGTCGTAAAAATAAAGCCCCGGAACAGCATAGTTGCTTTTGGGTTTCTCCGGTTTTTCTTCGATAGACAGCGCCCTGCCGTTTTCGTCGAATTCCACAACACCGTATTCTTTGGGATCTCTTACATAATACCCGAAAATCGTAGCGCCCTTCTCCCGTTCCGCAGCAGCTTTCAGCACCCTGGAAAAACTCTGACCATAGAAAATATTGTCTCCCAGTACCAGCGCTGCTCTGTCATTTCCGATAAAGTCCCCGCCGATAATAAACGCGTCCGCAAGTCCCCGGGGTACTTCCTGCACTGCATATTCAATACGCAGTCCAAGCTGTGCGCCATCGCCCAGCAGTTCTTCAAACACCTTTACATCCCTGCGTGTGGAAATAATCAATATCTCCCGTATGCCGGCCAGCATCAGTGTGGAAAGGGGGTAATAGATCATAGGTTTGTCATATACCGGCATAATCTGTTTGGATATGGCCTTTGTCAATGGATACAGGCGGGTGCCGGAACCGCCTGCCAATATGATTCCTTTCATGTTGCTACCTCCCAACGTGCAGAAAGAAGGCTTATTTTACTGCTCATAACCCTTCTTTTTGCGTCTTTATTTTACATCATACATATCGTTGTAATACTTCTGGTACTCGCCGCTTGTAACGTTTTTCATCCAGTCTTCATGCTCAAAATACCACTGAATCGTCAGGCGGATACCTTCTTTAAACATTGTTTCAGGTTCCCAGCCAATTTCTTTTTTGATTTTGTCCGGCGCAATCGCATACCGCCGATCGTGCCCTTTCCGATCCTCCACATACGTAATCAGATCTTTGGAAACAAGCGCTCTGCGGGGATCATCGTCAGACAACATCTCCTGCAAGGTTTCTATAATGATATGGATAATCTCGATGTTCTGTTTTTCATTGTGGCCGCCGATATTATACGTCTCAAACAGGCGTCCCTGCTCCTGTACCATATCAATGGCTTTGGCATGGTCTTCCACATACAGCCAGTCTCTGACATTTTTTCCGTCTCCGTAGACCGGCAGCTTTTTCCCCTGCAATGCATTGTTGATAATCAGGGGAATGAGTTTTTCCGGGAACTGATAGGGACCGTAATTGTTGGAACAGTTGGTAATGTTGGCCGGAAATTTATAAGTATCCATATAAGCCTTGACCAGCATATCGGAAGAAGCCTTGCTGGCAGAATAAGGGCTGTGGGGCGCATAGGGCGTAGTCTCGTAAAAATATCCGCCGTCCTCTTCCAGGGAACCATACACCTCATCCGTAGACACATGCAAAAACCGTTTTCCCTCTTTATATGTGCCATCCGGATTTTCCCATGCCTCTCTGGCACAGTTCAACATAACCGCCGTACCCAGCACATTGGTCTGTACAAACACTTCCGGATTCTTAATGCTCCTGTCCACATGACTTTCCGCCGCGAAATGCACCACCCGGTCTATATCATATCCGGCAAAAATCCGGGAAATTGCCTCTTTATCACAGATATCGGCCCGGATAAAGATATAGTTGTCACGGTCTTCCACTTCCTTTAAATTTTCCGGATTGCCTGCATAGGTCAACGCATCCACATTGATGATACGGATAGAATCTCCGTATTTTCTGAACATGTAGTGAATATAATTGGAGCCGATAAATCCGGCGCCGCCTGTTACCAGATACGTTCTCATTCTCTTCGTCCCTTCCGCAGCCTTAGCTGCCAGTTTTATAATATGGCCCTGGTCCGGCATGGGGCGGATTTCTCCGCCCCTTCCGGTTATATGACATATAAAAGCGATTCCTAGTACGCCAGATAGCTGAGATTCAGGTCAACATCACCTTTAATACCGCTTACTTTTCCTTTGGAAGTATACTGCCACATATCATATCTTGTCGCCTTATAGGTAGGCGCCGCAGCATACTGGGCCAGCCAGATCTTATAGCCGCTCAGCGCAGATGTGTTCATCTTGCTTTCAAACCATGTTTTATTGGCATAAATGCCCGCTGCATAACCACCGTTTTGTATTGTCCGGCAGAATGCATTCACCACTGCGGTTCTGGTATTTCTGTCCAGTCCGTCAGCCCGGCCGCCGCTGGATTCCACATCAATAAAGATCGGATAGGAAAGTTTGTGTCCTTTCACCAGATTCAGCACCATGGATGCCTCTTCCACGGCCTCCACCTCATTCACGGCCTGGGTAAAGAAGTACACACCCACTTTGATGCCCGCCGCAGACGCGCCCTGGATATTGGCCTTGAATTTGGGATCCTGGATCAGTGCACCCGTGGAAGACCCACGATAGCCACACCGTATAATCACATAATTGACACCGGAGTTTTTCACTGCCGTCCAGTCAATTGTACCATTCCATTTGGATACGTCAATCCCCATAATGCCGGTACTGGAGTTCACAGACAGAGCACCGTCACTGCCAAATACATATTTTGCACCCTGGATAATCTGCTCTCCGGTAACCGGATTGCCGTTTTTGTCAAAATAATAGGTTCTGCCATCAATTGTCTGCCATCCGGTATATTTATATTCTATATTTTCCAGCTTTTTATAAAATTTATCCGCCGTATAGTAATCAGCCAGTGTGGCTTCCACATATTCGCCTTTTTTGTTCTTAATATAGAGCTGATTGCCGTCTTTGTCTTTCAGTTTTGTACTGCTGTCCTTTTTCGGATTCAGCGTAACCGTTACCTTACAGGTTGCAGTCGCCGTCGCACCGGAAGCGTCTTTCGCTGTTACCGTAATAACCGCTTCCCCGGCAGCCACACCGGTCACTGTTCCTTTTTCATTGCTTGCTTCCACTTTTACAATATCTGTTTTGTCGGAAGCAAAGCTATATGTTACATTGCCGTTGGCGCCAGTTACCGTCGCCTTCAGTTCTTTTTTATCTTCCGTATATAGTTTAGCCGTTTCTGCGTCCAGTTTCACGGTCAGTGCATCCGCTTTCGTTACGGTCACTTTACAAACCGCACTGACTTTGGCATCTTCTGTGGATTCGGCCTTGATATTGGCAACACCTTCTGCCACCGCAGTAACTTTGCCGTTTTCCACCTTGACGATTTTATCATTGTCAGAGGACCATTTCACGCTGCCGCTGGAAACACTGGCTGTCAGTGTGGACGCTGCCCCCACCTTTAATGTGAGTTCCGTCTGATTCAGTGTTACCGTAACAGCCGCCTTGTTTACCGTAATCTGGCATTCCGCCTTTTTACTGTTGTCCTTTGCAGACACTGCAGTAATTGTAACTTTACCGGCGCTGACGCCTGTTACCTTACCGGAACCGTCCACCGAAGCAATGGTATTATCGCTGCTGCTCCATGTCACACCTTTATCAGCGTCGGTCAGATTTTCGCCTTCCACCGATGCCTTCAAAGCTACAGTGCTGCCCACTGCTATATCAGAAGCACCCTGGATTGTGACCTTGGTTACTTTCGCCGCAGGCGCCGCAGGTTTGTTATCGCCCTGATTGTTTCCGCTTCCCCCATTGCTGTCGCCGGGCTGTTCGGGTTTGCCCGGATTCGGATTTTCGTCCGGCTTTTCAGGTGCCGGATCCTTGTCTTCCGGTTTTTCAGGCTCCGGATTCTTATCCTCCGGTTTTTCGGGCTCCGGATTCTTATCCTCCGGTTTTTCAGGTTGCGTGTTGTTATCTGAATTGTTATTTCCCGTGTCGGTCTGATCACCACCATCCGGCGTCTGGTTTCCTGTATCCGTTTTCCCGCCGCCGTCTCCGATGAGTGTATCGCTACCGTCCACCGCTGACAAGCTTCTGAACCTGCTCCTTGCCCTGGCGGCAAGAGAAGGATCGGGAATATTCTTTTTATCTACCTCTTCATATTCGCTTCCTTCCGACCCGTCGGTACCGATGGGCGTTTTGGTGGACTCCACCCACTCAACCGTATCTTTCAGCGCCGGTGCGGTCTCTGCTTCCTGTACAGCCGTATCTTCCGCCGCCACATTGATCTGGGCTTCTGTTTTGATTTCATCAGCCACATCGATCTGCTTATATTCAATCTTATCCTTTACTTTTACCGTAACGGGATCGGTGGAATATTTATACCCCTCCAGACCGTCCGTTTCCACAATGGACACTTCATATGTGCCGGGCGCCATTTCCGTTTTATAGATAATGCCGTCCTTGTCTTCATCTTCATATGTTACGGTCTTACCGTCAGGCCCTTTCACACTGGCTTTAAAAGGAATGCCGGATATGAGCTTGCCGCCTGCGCGGTTCATAAACTTGATTTTCAAATCCCGCTGGACGCTGGTGAGGTTTAACAGGACTTCATCTTCTACTGCTTCGTCCTCATTCTCATCTTCTTCCTCTTCGGTTTCTTCCGTTTCCTCAATAATATCCGCATTCATGGCAGCCACCTGTGCATCGGTGACAGCAATGAGGCCGCTTTCTCCCATCACGCTGACCGCACCCAGTTCTTCACCGATTTCCGCAAAAGCAGCCACCTGGTTATCCACTGTTTTGGCAGATACATAAATATTGCCTGTGATAATGGCCAGCACCAGTACCAGTACGCCGGTGGACACGATAATGCCGTCCCCTGCACTCATTTCCGATACGTTCTCACAAAGTCCCTGCCAGAACGTCACAAGGAAACTTTCCTCTTTTACAGATTTCTTTCTTCTCTTTTTGGCTCCGGATGCCCTGGATGCCTTGAGCTTATCCACCCTGGCTCCTGCCGGTTCAGACTTTTTCTTTGTGCTGCTCTTTTTTGCCGACGCAGTTTTTTTATCCTCACCCTTCGCTCTGTTACTTTTCGAAGGAGCTTTTTTCTTTTTCGCTTTTGTATGTGAATCGGGTTCCAATTCCTCCAGGAAATCGAACTCGTCGTGCATATCCTTTTTCATAATGCTTTTTCCTTTTTCCTCCTTATATATTTTTCTTTCTATCCCTGAACATTCCCGCAGAGGCGCCTTCGTTACAGCCTCTTTTCCCGGATTTTCTTTCGTATGTTATGTCAACCAACCGGTGTTTAACAATTCTGTAGCATTATACCATTATAAATCCAATACTTCAAGAAAAATCGGTGTTTTCCACCAATTCCCAACAAAACCAGTTACAATTCGACACCCTTCCCCCTCTTATGTCATGCTTTGTCGGTGGAATTATTTTGCAGGTTATTGACTTCTTTTGGGAGAAATGCCAGAATCATAGCAGGAGGGTTTTTCACATGATGTATATGCACTTTTGTAAACATTGCAACCGGATCCATATTCTCAATGGACATAAAACAGACTGCCCCGCCTGCAATGCGTCCCTTGTGGAGCTTGCCATCAGTCTCCAGGAATTCTCAAATATGAATGCCGGCGAGCGGGCCGCATATCAGAGCCGTTGCAATGATGAACGTCAGTTGACGGAGTTAAGCTGTGTATACCGGATGGGGAAATACGGAAAACGTGGCCGCAAAGCCCAGGACAATCCAACCTACAAGTAAAACACCAGCATGCCTGCCAATATGCAGACTGTTCCTGCCACCTTCCTGCCGGTAATCCTCTCGCCGAAAAATATCCGGCTCAGAAACAGTACCAGCACATAGCCCAGTGATTCAATCACCGGCCCGTTTTTATAATCCATCCCCCGAAACGCCAGTATGGTCAGGAACATGGACAAAAACAGCAGACCATAGCCTGAGAGCACATACGGATTCAGATATTCCCGTAAAAAAGAAGTATGTTCCTGCGTGGCACTCTTTTTCAGAAGCAACTGAGATGCAGAGGCAACCGTAACCGATAATCCATAGAGCAGAAAATACTGATTCATTTCCCATCTCCTCCCATATCCACATTGAGTATGATTGTGCCGGTGAGCACAAGCAGTATCCCCAGTATATTTCCCACCGTAATTTTGTCATGAAAGATCAGTACGGCCCAGAGCAGGGACCAGAGCAGCATCATAGCCCGGCTGGCATAGGCAACAGACAGTTCAAACCGTTTTATTACCTGTTGCCACAGTATGGCATATACCCCCAGAATCACTGCCTCCACTCCGTAAAACAGACAAAACCGCAGCGACAGCAAAGGTTCCCCTGAGGCCAGCTTCGCAGCAATGCCGGAACCGGTATACAGCATAATCACAAGCTGTAAAAAAATTATATCTTTTATCGAAACTTTTTTCTTCATCCTTTATACACTCGTCCTGTTATTTTCTGTATACAGCCCCGGCGGTTAATCCCTCCCCGCGCTCCGCAGTTTCCCTTTCGTGAAAACCCTTTATGGGCTTGTCGAAGAATATGATATAACAGATTGTTTCAAATAGCAAGAAAACCAGAGAGAAATGCACCGATACATCAAATGACAGAGCACAGATACTGCCGGCGCAGTAAGCGGGCATTCTGCTGCATTTGCACACTTTACTGTCAAAGAGTCCGACAGGTGGACAATTCTGCTGCAATATACATACTTTTACAACAATAGAAAGTATGCTCTGCAAACTTTCTATTGTCATGAATAAAAAAAGTCTGAATTGATAATCATTGGCAATTATACTATAATAAGGCAATAATCAGCCAACAGAATTTACGCAGGAGGTTTACTGTTATGTTATCCATCAAAAGCCCATCCGAATGCCTGAGCGCTTTGAACCGGCGTCTTGCCAAATCCCAGAAGACAGCCTTCCTCGCCACGGTACTGATCGGATTTCTATGTCATTTATTTATTTTTACCAATTCCATGTACAATAATGATGATATCCGGTATCTCTATGTCACCTTTGACAAACCGGAACTGGGCAGGTGGCTGCAGACATATGCTGCCGGTATTTCTTCCTATTTTAGTATGCCCGTGGTCAATGGCATACTGGCCCTTCTGTATGGAGGCTTCACCAGTATGGTGCTCACCGCTCTGTTTGATCTGAAAAACAGGGTGGGCATCGTTCTCGTATCCGGACTGCTGATTACCTTTCCCACAGTCGCCAGTCTGTATTCCTATATGTTTGCCGCTGATCCGTTTCTGTTAAGCTGCCTGCTGGGTGCCCTTGCCGCTTTCTGTGTCTGCCGAATCCCCGGTCATCGGGGCTGGATTGCAGGCGCCGCCCTGTTGTGCTGCAGTGTAGGCATCTATCAGGCATACCTGTCTTTTACCCTGATCCTGATGCTGATGTTTTTTGTCCTGATGCTGTTGCAGCCCGATACATGGGACGACAAAGCCATTCTGAACATGGCTGTCCGCTATATCCTGATGTTGGCAACAGGTATGGGCGCATATTATCTGGGCATGGTCGTCACCTTAAAAGTCAAACATACACAGCTCAGTTCCTACCAGGGCATCAATGACAGCTCCATTCCCGGATTATCCGAAATCCGCCAGCGCATTGTCAAAGTGATACAGGATTTTACAGATTTTTTCAGGCCGTCCCAGGTACTGGCTTTTAATGGCTGGATGCAGTTTGCCCTGCTCCTCTCCCTGCTCTTACTCGCCTTTTTCTTCTTCCTGTTATATGGAAAGAACCGGGTCTATAAAAGCCTTTTACGCAACTTGTTCCTGCCTGTTTGTATCCTTTGTATCCCGCCTTCTCTCAATGTATTCTATCTGATCTCCTCCGGCGCCAACATTCATATGCTGATGCGCCATGCCTGGTGTCTGCTGTTTATCGGAGTGGTGGTCTTCTATGAGAAAGGGGCCCCTCTGTGCCGGGAAGCCGGAAGAAGGCTGCTGGAATGGGCTTCCTTTACAGCGCTGTTTCTGGTAATATGGAACTATATTCTGCTTTCCAATATTGCCTATTTCAACATGAACTTCCGATATGAAAAGACTTATGCATTGTGCATCAAAATAATGGACAGAATAGAACAGTCCGAAGAATATGACAAGGACAGGCCCATTGCCTTTATTGGCAACTACAGTAAAACTTATAAAATGGAAGCTACGGAAAACCTGTTAGGCCCCATGACAGGCATGAAAGGGCCGCGGGTATTCGGCGGTACCAGCCGGGCTTATCTTCCCTTTTTCCAGAATTGTCTGGGAGAGGATATCACGGTCGTTACACCGGAGGAAGAAGAAGCCCTGCGGGCCACACCTGAATTTCAGGAAATGCCCCGCTTTCCACATGACGGTTCTATTCGCGTCATCAACGGTGTCACCGTTGTGAAACTGAATGATTAATCCCCACAGGAGATGTATATGAAAGAAGATCAGAACAGACCAGAACTGGATATTATACAGACAGACAAGCCCGGTCCACGGAAAGCTGCCGTTTCCACCAATGCACATACCCACGCGGCGCGCAATAGCAGGCCGCCCACCGCCCCGGATGCCTCTGTTTCCCGCAGTGACAGACCTGCCGGCAATCCGGATGCCATGCGCCCACGCACCAGAAGGCCGGCCAACACTCCGGATGCCACAGGCACACGCACCAGAAGACCGACCAACAGCCCCGATGCCACGGACCCGCACAGTGAAATGCCGTCCATCAATCCTGACGCCATGGACCCACGCAGCGGCAAATCTGTCGATCTCCCGGATTTCATGGGGGCACGCAGTGAAATACCAGGCACCACTGACCTCCTCAATGACAGGCCTGTCACTGATTCGGACAACCGCCCAACACACGACGATGTTTCTCCTGACAGCCCTGTTCCACGCAAAAAAAAGCCGGCCACACAGAAAAGGCCGGCCTCAGATGAAGCACGGAAAAAGCAGGGCAGCGCAAAAAACGGCACACGGAAAAACTCCTCCTCCAAAAATAAAAACAGAGCAAGCACTTCCGGCACACGGAAAAAGCCAGGGGCAACATCACACAGCAAAAAGTCCCCGGTTCGCAGAAAAAAGAAAAATGCCGGCAGACGTCTCCGCACTTCACATTTCCATATTGCCATCATCGCTCTGATCATCCTTGTGGGTGTGGTTGCCGCGATCAAACTGATCATATGGAACAAAGGCGTAGCATCAGACTATGATCCGAATGATACGTCCACAGAATTCGACACTGAACCGGAAGATTTCCTTATCCCACCGGATTCTCAGACCTTAGCTCTGCAAAAAGACGACGGCATTACTTCTGTTCTGCTGCTGGGCAACGATGCGCTGGCCTCTGCAAGAGGGGAATCAGACAATATCGGCGTATATCTGGAAGAGATCATCGGTGGAAAAGTATATAACGCCAGTTTAAGCAACACGTATCTTTCCGTTAAAAATGCAGTATACGATGAATCTTATCAAAATGACGTATTCAGCCTGTATTGGATCACCTATTGCATGGCAAACGGTGATTTCACATTGCTGGAAGACAACGCCCGCTCCTGGCAGGGAGATGCGGATGTGGGAGAAGTGGTATCTATGCTGAAAGATCTGGATATGGAAGCCATCGACGTAATCACCATTTTGTATGATTACCATGACTATGAGGACAACCGGCTCCTGGCAGGGCCCTATGACGAAACCATGGCCGCTTCCTGTTGTGGATGTCTGCTTCAGTCCATCCGGCTGATTCAGCAGACCTGGCCTCATATCCGCGTGATCGTATCCTCTCCCTACTTCGTCTATGCAGAGGATGAACACGGAGAGCCACAACCGGCCAGCATACTGAATCAGGGCCAGGGAACACTGGCAGACTATATGGTTGCCTACAAAAGCATTTCCGTAAGCTCCCATGCTGCCTTCATAGATAACTATTTTGGCACCATTACGGAAGACAATTACAAGGACTATCTGGAAAAGGATCAGAAGCAGCTGAACAAACAGGGGCGCAGAGCCATTGCCGAACGGATCGCCTCCTTTATCGGCGGATGAAACGCGCTATAAACCCCAGACGGTACGCTGCAAAACCTGCCAGTATCACATAGCACACAGCACACAGCCCCACCAAAATCAGGAAATTACCAATCTCCACATGGCGGAAGGCCGCCAGCAGGATTCCATACGCTGCTCCGTTGACCCCCAACAGCAGCGTATGTTTTTTCTGCCAGAACAGCCCGAATATTTTCCCCACCAATACGACAGAAACCAGCATACCGATTCCTGCGGCAATCCATGTGGCAAAAGCCGTACCTGTCAGTGAAAAATGCTCTGTCAGAATCACACACAATACTGCCTGCCCCGCCAGCATTCCCACAGAAAGTATCGTCAGCACTTTTTTTCTGTCTGCTGCGGACAAAATCATGGAAAAAATCAGTGTCATTCCCAGAAAACCGATGGCAAATACAAGCAGCGCCAGCGCATTTTCCCCTCTTCTGTAACCGGGCCTGTAAAAAAGCCCCAGAATATGCCCGGAAGCGGCGGAAACAATGGATACAACAGGCAGTATAAATCCCAGTACCAGACTGATCACATCACCGATTTTTTCCCGCGCCTCTTCTATTTTCCCCTGCATATAATTTCCTGTAATCACAGGCAGCACCACCGTATAAAAGGCAGTCAGGAGATAATAGGGGATTTTTGCAAAATTGGCAACCCCTGTGTAATATCCCACAATCTCATTGTCACCGGATACCCGTTTCAAAATCAATGTATCCAGATTCATCATAAAGGTGGAAGCGCCAAACAATACCAGATAACTGGCCGCCGTCTGGGCATATTCCCATCTGAGCATCCGCTGCGAGGAAACCCTGAAGGATGTGCGTATACACCCCACCCGGATGGCGGAAATCAGAGATATCAGCACAGCCGCAAATAAAAATCCCATCTGTGTCCCGAAAACGGCATCCTGAAAGCAAAACAGTACTGCCGGTATAACACTCAGCTTGAGAATGGGATACACAATTCCCGTACCCGCCTCTGCCCGGAAAGCCTTATGCCCGTTTAAAATCCCCAGCATCAGCGAATACAGGCCGGTAAAGGGCAGGAGAAAAGCCAACGTCCGGATATAAGGCGCAAGCGCCTGATCCCCCAGTGCATCCGCAATCAAAGGTGCCCCCAGATACGTACCTGAGAAAAAAAGCAGCACAATGCCGGTCTGAAACAGAATACCCGTACGGATCAGATCCCGTTCGTCATACCGTTCCATGGATATGGCTTTTGCCATTCCCTGTCGCACGCCGTCCGTAAAGAATATATATTCAAAGTTCATAATGGTAATAATCGTCCCCACAATCCCATATTCCGCTTCCGGGAGATACCGGCCCAGAAAAAAATGCATCGTATAGCTTCCAATAACGAATGAGATTTTACTACACAGATGAAGAATAATTCCCAAATACATACATATCTCCCTTTCTTTGGGTAGAACAATAGACTCCATGCTCCGCGAGTCTTCTATTGTCATGAACAATAGAAAGCATGCTTTGCGAACTTTCTATTGTCGTGAACAATAGAAAGCATGCTTTGCGAACTTTCTATTGTCGTGAACAATAGAAAGCATGCTTTGCGAACTTTCTATTGTCGTGAACAATAGAAACACATTTTGCGAACTTTCCATTGCCAAGAATAAGTGAATCTGATGATTTCCGTTTACTATTTGAAAACTTTCATATTATAATACTATGCAAGGAGGACAGCATCATGAAAAAAAAGAAGCTACTTGTAACCGCATCCACGTTTCCCCGTTGGAGGGATGATACGGAACCCCGTTTTATTCTGGATTATGCCATCGGTTTAAGCAAATATTATGATATTACGGTACTGGTGCCTGCTGCCGTCGGCGCTGCGGATTCTGAAACACTGGAAGGCATTTCCGTCATCCGGTATCATTATTTTCCCATACATGCATGGGAAACCCTCTGCTACCCCGGCGCCATCGTCCCCCGGATCAAAGAGAAAAAAATCCGGATTTTCCTCGTTCCTTTTCTGATGCTGGCGCTGTTTCTGAATCTGCGCAAGTATGAAAAGAAATTCGACTGTGTCCACGCCCACTGGCTGATTCCCCAGGGCATTCTCAGCGCATTCTGCAAGAAGCCCTTTCTTGTAACCGGACACGGCGGGGACGTGGCGGAGCTGAACAAATCTCTGTTTTATCTGCTGAAAAAGCGCTGTCTGCAAAGGGCAGGAGCCGTCAGCGTGGTATCACGCCATCTGCAGACCATCCTGGAGCAGACTTACGGATACCTGAACGCCCGGATTATCCCCATGGGCTGTAATACCGCTTATTTTACCCCGGCAAACCGAAAAGAAAACTTCTTTTCTCAGGGCAGCCTGCCGGTTATTCTGTTTGCAGGACGGCTGGCGGAAAAAAAGGGGACTGTCTATCTGATCCGGGCAATGCAGTATGTGGAAGGATTGTTGGTGATTGCCGGAGGCGGGCCTCTGGAACATACCTGCCACGCACTGGTCAGTGAGCTTCATCTGAAGGATAAGGTACGCTTTCTCGGCCCCAGGCCCCACACAGAACTCAGAACCATCTACGCCTCTTCCGATCTGTTCGTAGCCCCGTCCGTCACAGCCAAAGGCGGCGATGTGGAAGGGTTCGGCCTTGTCATTCTGGAAGCCATGGCATCCGGGCTGCCTGTTGTGGCCAGCCGTTCCGGCGGCATCACGGACATTATCAGAGACGGTGAAAACGGATTGCTGGCGCCGGAACGGGATGAAAAGCAACTGGCAGCCCATATCAACCGCCTTATCCGGGATCCCGCCCTCCGCCGCACACTGTCTCAGGCTTCTCTGGAAACAGCTGCCCGGTTTGATTACAGTGTGATCGCGGAAAAATACTGCCATATGATTGAAAACATCTGATATTAATCAGATGTTTTCTTTGTTTCCTCTTTTTTCTGTTCCTGATTCAATATATCATACTCCAGCCTGCGCAAATGATACTGCACATCCTCCAATATCTTCCGGTTGGCGGCAATCACATCCGCCTGCAGGCCGATAATACATGTCATAAACCCCAAAATCATTAATGTACAGGCCAAAATCAGCGATTGTACATGACCGGAACCCCCTGTGGTAAAATAAAATACAAGAAATCGTATCCCGATTCCCAGTCCCACCAGAAAAGGCACTGCGCCCACCAGTGTAAAACAGAGCATCGGCCGGTACATCATAAACGCCCGCAAAATCGTCATCATAGAACGTTTCACATAGGAAGCCATACTGTTAAACAGTCTGGAACTGCGCAATTCCGGATTGGTGCGAATCGGCACAGACGTAATGGCCATCCGGTTCCGGCCGGCCTGCACAATTGTTTCCAGTGTATAAGTATATTCATTCACCACATTCATATGCATGGCGGCATCCCGGCTGTATGCGCGGAAACCGCTGGGTGCATCGGGTATGTCTGTTTTGGAGGCTTTTCTCACCACAAAGCTGCCCAGATGTTGCAGCTTTTTCTTGAGCGGTGAAAAATGTTCCGTGTCATCTATGGGGCGCTCCCCTATGACCACCTCCGCCTCTCCGTCCAGAATGGGACGGATCAGTTTGGCAATATCCTCGCCACAATACTGATTGTCCGCATCCGTATTGACGATGATGTCCGCCCCCTGCCGCAGCGCCGCATCCAGCCCTGCCATAAACCCTCTGGCAAGCCCTTTATTTCGTGGGAAACTGACAATGTGATGCACACCCCAGTTCCTTGCCACTTCCACCGTATTGTCCCGGCTGCCGTCATTGATGATCAGATATTCAATCTCATCAATCCCGTCAATCTGCCTGGGCAGATCGTTCAGGGCTATTTCCAGTGTCTCCGCCTCATTGAGACAGGGAATTTGAATAATCAGTTTCATACTGTACCTCCCATCACTCCGGTTTGCTGATTTCATGCAGAGACAGCTTCAGACGATACTCCACATAATTCAGGGGAATCGGTGTCAGCGGATTGGTTATGTTAAAATAATCCAGGTGACTTAAATGATTCCAGTTGGTATATACCTTCTTCACAGAAAGAGAGGCATCCTGCCAGCTTTTATCCTCTTCCATCTTTCTTTCCAGTTCGCCGTCATAATCCAGATAGTACACATTCCGATACCGGCCGGCAAGCCCTTCTATCTGTGCACCCAGATTTTCATCAGCATAATATACATCACATCCCGTTAACAGTTTCACAGGAAAGATAAACACGATCTGCTGCTCGTCCGGACCGGTGATAAAAGCATCTTCCTCTGTAATATCCTCGCATATATCTCCCAGTACCTCCCATTCACATCGGGTATGGTCTTTCTGGGTAATCAGACCCACATCATATGGCATAAACGAAATCAGCGCCAGCCCCATCACACATATGCCTGCCCTTCCCTTGCTGTCCGCCTGCTCCAGCAAGATGGCAGAGAGCAGAAACACAACCGGAAGGAAGATGGTCACATACCTTGCATAATAATAATAGAACAATACCTCCAGCCGCATAAACATAGAGTACGCAATGACACAGTAAAAAAACAGCAGCGTCAACGCAGACAGCCTGGAATCTTTCCATCCGTCCAGTGGCCGCAACAACAGCCAGAGATACAGAAACGGAATCAGGAGCAAGCCTGTCATGTAGATATATGTGCTGATCTGCAAATACTGGCAATACCGGATATACTCTCCCTGAATAATCCCCTTATATATAAAAAACAATACCGATCCTGCCAGCGACACACGTACCCCGATGGACAGAAGGACACGGCCGCCACGAACTTCGCTCAATCCCTTTCTGATGCATCCGGCAAATGCCTCCCCCCTGCCGCTCATCAAAAACAACGCCAGCGCTGCAAGTATACCGCACAATACCACAATGACCACTTGAATATTCTTCTCATTGATGAGGTTGCGGGTCAGTTTCCACAAAACGCTGTAATTCCCATACGAATAGTAAGGCGCAATGGAAAAAGACCAGAAGGCGCTGAGCAGATACCCGGCCAGCGTAACCAGCAAAGAAACCAGCCAGCCCCTGTTGCCATCCAGCATATACATCATCAACAGTACAATCACCAGAATGGGCATAAACACATAAATACTGATGTGAAAAAAGGCAAATGCCGCCAGCGGTATCCCTGCCAGATAAGCAGTCTCCTTCGGCCCTGTGAGCGTATACAAAAAAACGGCAAATATCACTGCCAGTCCCAGCTCTGTCAGGGAAGATTTAGAACACCACACCACAATGGGGCTGAATGCCGCCAGCGCTGTCACCAGACAGGAGGAGCGCCGTCCCAGCCCCACATTCTCTGTCAAAAAATAGATCAGGAACAGAAAACACAGATACAAAATTGTCTGTACCCCGATCATATGGGAATATCCAAACAACATCCCCCACAATGCCAGAAGGGCCGAATAGGTGGGAAGTCCATGTATCGTCCCCACAATTCTGTCAAAATGGGCTGCATCCCTTTCCGTTTCCTCAATCACCCTGGGCAGATACAGATTGTTCTGTCCATAGACAAAATCCAGATACTTCTGCCGCTCTTCCGGCGTCTCCAGTGTTGTAAACTCTTCCATCTCCATATAATTATGGGTATCATAGGCCATCAGGGCAAGGGCTTTTACCTGGTATGTGCCCTGGTCCTGCCCCATACTGTACAGTTCGAATTTATTCCATGTAAAGGGCAGCGCCAACGCACCGATGACAAGAGGGATCAGACAGCGTTTCCCGTCAAAAGACACCTGCATGCACAGACTCCGCAGGAAGGCGCCGCCATCTGACGCTTCCATCCGGCTCCATGTCCGCAGAGACAGCCACACCGCCAGAATCGCCTCCAGACCCGTACAGACCAGCAGCACGGGCACAAATGCAAATACATCCACCCAAAAGAATCCGGCGCTGACTATGGTGTACAGAAAGAAAAAACCGCACAGCGAAAAGACTGACAGCCTGATCAGGCCAATGCCCGGCTCTGCCTTCTGTATACTGTACGCCCACAGAAACAGGCTGATGATGCATAAGAAAAGAATCATATTCCGCCTCCCAATTACTCTCCGGCAATCAACGTACTGCCATCGGCATCACTTTGATATTTTGCCACAAAGTACAGATCACTGCCATCATACGGCATGGTAAAATCATATGGCTCCTTTGTATAGCCATTGAGCCATTCCACAAATGTATAGCCTTCCTTCTCCGGTGCCAGCGGCTCTTCCAGCACATCTCCCACCAGGCCTTCCACATAGGAAATATACAGATCCCCGTCACCGCCGTCCAGATAGACCTTGCGGGATTCCCTGCCGTCCACCCACAGTCCGGTCAGATACCCCTCTCTTGTTCTGATAAAGTCTTCCAGATGCCGGATATTCTCCCAGTAGTCCTGCTGCCTGCTCCGGGTATCCTCTCCCTTATTCCGTCCCCATCTGGTTCCGTCCATAAGGGCACTGTTTTCCAGTTCCTGCGCCAGCGCATCCACCCGGCCATGTTCCAGTTCCCGCAAAAGAGGCAGGAATGTATCCTCATATGCCCCTGCTGCCGCCTGCCGGAAGTCTTCATGCTCATACAGACGATACCATATGGAAAAATCATCCATGGGAAGAGCGGCAAACAGGCCGTAAGGACTCACACTGCTGATATACTTCTGATTGGTTCTGGGATTCATAATGGGATTGCCCAGACTCATGTCATAATCCCATACAGGCCCCGCATAAAGACGCATATCCGTTGCGTCCGCATCCTTATAAAAATACTGGCTTGTGGAAGAAGCGTCATAATTCCGCACAATTTCTTCTACCAGGTACTTGTTCACAAAGCTGTCCCGGTCAATATATTCCGTATAATGCACGCCTGTACCCGGATTGATCCCATCTTCCGCATACAGGGCATCTTCAAATGTCTGCCACACACCGGCAATATATTCCACCTCTCTGCTGTCCGCATATTTGGGGCGTTTCACCGTAACAGGCTGTCCATTCTTCGTAATAAAGAAACTGGCGCTGGCATAAATACGGGATGGGCGTTCTATCTCCAACAGATAGCCGCCGGTCACATCATCCGTCCCTATCTGTGTATCATATCCCCGCAGGCTGATGCCGTTTTCCAGAACCTCCACGCCGCCCGCAGCCGGATCCTCTTTTGTCAGTTCCGCTATGGTTTCCAGATCCCGCTCTTCTTGACTGGGCTCATACAGGGTATAAGCCTCCAGATTCCGTATATCCACACGGCTCTGCCCGATTTCCACCTTTTCACAGATCTGATAACAGCCCTCGTAAGAGCCGTTCAGATACAAATCCACAAACCGGCTCTCCGGCGAATATGGCATCCCTGCCGCGGCCGCCATATCATACGTAATCTTATTGCGCAGCAATGTCCGGTCTGACCAGTTGCTGAGAAGATTCCACTTGATTGCACTTCCCATACCGAGAATATCCACGGACTGGCTCATTGTCATCTGATATGGTTTTTTCACCCAGTCCGCCGATGTATTGCCCCTGACCCGCAGTCCGGCGATTCTGCCTTCCATCTCCACCAGGCCGTCCGTATCCACGAGCATTGCCTCAGCCCCGGCCTGCTGGGTATAGGGCTTTGTCCACAGCGCTTCCAGTTTTCCTCCGTCCATATCAATAAACAGAGCCGGGATATTGGCAGACACCATAACCTCCAGCACATAACTGTGCCCGTTTATCTCCAGACTGTGCAGCCCCGGATCCAGACGATCTGTTTTTCCGGAAGGCAGAGACACTCCGTCAATTGACAGGGCTGCCCGATCCTTCGTCCATAGTTTTAACCCATCCCCTGCCTGCCAGAAGGCCGGCAGAAAGAGATAATATTTTTCTTCCTGTACATTTTGCCATAAACGGATTGTCTTATGTCTGTAACGGGAAAGGGGCAGAGATACATAAATCTGCCCGTCCTCCTCTTTCCACGGCTTAACCCCCGGCATGGACAGATTGCCCACTGTCCGCTCGCCATAAGCCGGTACGCCCGCACAAAGCAGCAACACAGAAAACATAAGCATTACAAAGCAGGCATTTCTTCTTTTCATTTTCCGTCCTGCCCGGCTTCATAGTAAGCCCGAAACCATTTCACAAACGCTGACAGCCCTTCCTCAATGGAAGTATCCGGCCTGAACCCATAATCGTTCATCAGTTCGGAAACATCCGCGTATGTCTGATACACATCCCCCGGCTGCATGGGATAGTACTCCTTCACGGCCTCTTTGCCCAGACACCGTTCCAGCGTCTCGATAAAATCCATCAGTTTTACCGGCTGATGATTGCCGATATTGTAAATTCTGTATGCCACGCCTTTCTCATTGGTCATTGGGGGATTGCAGAGAATGTTGTATACCCCTGCCACAATATCGTCGATATAGGTAAAATCCCGCAGCATGTCCCCATTGTTATAAATCTGAATGGGCTCTCCGTTCATAATTTTCTTTGTAAATTTATAATATGCCATATCCGGCCTGCCAAAGGGCCCATATACCGTAAAAAATCGCAGACCCGTCACCGGATACCCGTACAGTTTACTATAGGCATGGGCCATCAGTTCATTGGACTTTTTGGTGGCGGCATACAGACTGACGGGACTGTCAACCTGATCCTCTACCGAGTAGGGCGTTTTTTCATTGCCCCCATACACAGAGCTGGAAGATGCGAATACCAGATGCTCAATGCCAAACCGTCTGCATGCTTCCAGGATATGGAAAAAGCCAACCAGGTTGGAAGATACATAGGCATCCGGATTGTCAATGCTGTACCGAACGCCGGCCTGTGCGCCCAGATTCACGGCTATCTGCGGTTGATACGTCTCAAACACATGAAATACCGCCTCTTTATCCGCCAGATCTCCTTTCACAAATACATAATTGGAAAATTCCTTCAGGATGTCCAGCCTGGCTTCCTTTAAAGATACTTCGTAATAATCATTCAGATTGTCAAATCCGATTACTTTCGCGCCCTGTTCCAGCAATTTTCTGGACAGGTGAAATCCGATAAAACCGGCGCCGCCTGTTATCAAATATACTTTTGATGCATCAAACTTCTCCATATTTTTCCTCCATCACTCAGTCTGTATATAGTTTTCTTCCCTGTCCGGATCCGCCAGGGATGCATATTCTCTCTTTTTTTCCTCGGCAAAGACCGCCCTGTCATAAATATAAATGTCATAATTATCCACGGTTGTCAAGTAACTGAACTCATATTTGCCGATTGGTTTGCCGCCTGCGATGGGCGTACCTGCCCTAAGCACAATATATTCGACCCCCTGCTGCTTTGCATAGTCGGTAATGGCAAACGAACGGACCGGATTTGCCTCCATGGCCTCATACAGAGGATTGTTGCTCCAGCCGTCTATCAGAGCGTCTCTGCCATAAGCCAGATGGATGCTGGCATCATACTGTCTGATAAATTGCAGCATTTCCCCCGGCACCACCGCCTTTACATCCCGGCCTTCCACATGCATAACATCCGCCGCTGAAATAACCGACTGAGGCAGGTGATACAGATTTTCCGCTCTGGTTACAAGCGGATTCCGGTATACCAGACTGCCGCTCTGCATCAAAAGCAGGACAAATACCCCACTGATAACAATCCGCTTTCTCCTGGTTTCAATTTTACTCACTGCCCTTGCCAGCGCGTAAGATACAATCATCCCCATGGGAACCAGCCAGAGCAGCCGGTAGTATACCTGAGAATCCAGAAAAAAGTGCATGGCTGCATATGCAAACAGCGGAAAGAAAAACAACGCCGTAATACCCGCTGTCAAATGTACAAACAGAATCCGGATCTCCTTTTTCTCTTCCGTTACCCACAGGTACAGAATCGCCGCCGCAACAATGACTGTCATGGTACTGTCGCCGCCATAATTCTGATAAATGGTAAGTGTTCTCTTCATGATTTCGCCCATGGCCTATCTCCATCCTTCTCTTTCTTTCCCTCTTATTTCTCCCGCACAGAACCCCTTATTTCAGGAACAGATACAGCAGGCCGAAAAAAATACATGGCAAAAGACAGGCCAGCGTCTGGAAGATCAAAATAACCTTCTTCTTTTCCACAGCCATCAACACGGCTGCCAGACCCAGCAGTATGGGGACGGTAAAAATACCCGTACTTGTGGTAAACGCCGTACACATGACAATCACAAACAACATGGCCCATTCGCCCACATCCATCTCGTCCTTTGCCATATACAGCAGCCAGAGAAACAGTGTGGGAACCATCAGATTCGGAAACATGGCCTTTCCCTGCCATGTACGCGTGTAAGCAAAACTTTCTGCCGTATAAATGGACACATTGCCAAAAAGATACCATATGTTCACAAACAAGAGGAACAGCCATTTACTCTTCCTCTGCAACGGAAACAACTGATTACCCGCCTGTACATAAATGCAGAACATAAGAACCAGAAACAGGATACTGATGTAGCTGTGGCAGATCACTGTGACATGGATGCCTGTAACTTCCGAAAGCCATGCCATAAAAATCGGCTCTGTGGAAAGAGCATGGCGGATATCCAGTTCACCGTCAGCACCATAATAGGGCGTAAAACGATACATAGTGTTGGTATGCTGGCTTGTCAGCGACGTGGCAACAAAAAAAGAATCATCCCCATCCAGATACTGCATATAAAAGGCAAAAAAAAGCTGTATCCCAATCAGCAGCAGTACCAGCGCCATAATGGGAATCTGCTCCTTCTCCGGCCGGTGCTCTCTGATTTTCCGCAGACATACCGGAATACTGCCGCATCCAAGGAGCAGGAAAATAATGGCCAGAATACCGATGACAATGGTGTAACTCTGCACCACCAGCATAAAAGGCGCCTCAAACACAATAAAAGGAACTGCCAGCAGTTGAAAAACCGCAAACATCATCATCCATCCACACAGCCAGATCATCCCCAGGGATCTGTGTTCATCTTTCATATAACGAACGGGCAAAAGCCCCATGCAAAATGGAAGAATCCATGTACATACCGCCAGAAGTCCCAAATGCAACCACATCATATTTTCCTCCTGCGGCGCCTGCCGCACAGTAATTTCCCGGACAATTACTGCCCGGTTTCCGTGAAAAGTGCATCATAGTCATAAGCTTCTATCATGCTTTTCATCCGCTGTAATTCTTCCAGATAATTATCCCTGGAAAGCCTGTGGGTCTTATCCACAAAGCACTCTGTCATATACCGGTTGACACTCCGGTTATAATGCCCTGTATCTGCATATAAATCCAGGTTACAGACAATTTCTTCATGTCCGGGAAAGAAAAACAGCTCTACATTATCGTATACCAACAGTTTTTCCATGAAGTACTGATATTCATACATCACTGCGTCCATTTGATTGTTCTGCATATATTCATACCAGTAAAGAATGCTGTAGGGCGGGAAAAAAATGGTAAACCGGGTGTCCGGATGAGATTCAATCAAAGGCAGAATGGTGGCCTCCAGATTGGCATCCAGCCCTTCAATAAACATATCTTCCGGAAACCAAGCATCATTTTTTTCAGGCACTGTATAGTGGGACAGTACATATTCCCGGCTGTAACATCCCTGCAGCGTTTCCTCGGAAGCATAGACGCTGCTCAGGTCGGTAGGTTCCCGTTCAATCAGCGGTTTCAGAATATAATCCAGCAATACCCCTTTATTATACCAGTATTGCACATCATCCAGCAGACAGTCATTATACAGATATTCCGGCAGGGGATATTTCGTCTCCTCAATGCCTCCTGTATAAGATGCCAGATCCACGCCCAGGAACACATGCCGCAGCACAGTTCCCCGGGCATCCGCCTGCTCCATAATATTGCCAATATCTCTGGGATAAGCGCCGTTATAGGACAGTTTCAGCGTCTGCAGGCCCATCTCCCGGGCAAACCAGTCCGTCTCAAAGTTCACGGTCATGGAAGATCCAAGCAGCACACTGTCATAATCCATATGCCTGGCCATCCCCGGATTCTGGCTGAGCTGATTGTCAATCTGATAAGGAAACCCCTCCAGGGGCGCATGGTAATGGAAAAAGGGATCCACCGTAATTACCAGTATCCCGATCAGTACCAGCCCGCATGCCATCAATATGCAGGTTTGCATAAGCCATCTTTTGTATGTCATAAACGTTATGTCCTTATATCCTTAATCTTCATAGTAAGAAGTGTTGCGGCTTCTGCTAAAAATTGAAATACAGGAACGTGCTGACTTCCGAAAAAGAGACAAGGCACCACAGAAACAGCAGGGCAATGCACGCAGAAGACACCCCGGTAGGTTTGAATGTTTCCAGTTTTTCATTTACATTGCGACAGCACAGCAGGATGAACCAAGCCACCGCCATATAGGCCACCATCAGAAAATACCCCCCATAGGGAAGCGTATCCAGATGCAGCACCTTCAGACAATAAAAAAACTCCGGTGTGCGGAACTGTTCGGCAAACGCCGGAGGAACCTGTGAAAGCCCATAACCTCCGGAGAAAGCCCGTCCCAGAACCTGCCACGCCTGCTCCATATTCTCCGCACGGAAAAATACCCACAATACCTGTACTGTCAGAAGATTGACCGCCACGCCCAATGCCCTCGGTATCTTTTCCACCACAGGAAGAAACAGCTTTGTCAGCATATAGATACATCCGTGCAGCACGCCCCAGAATATAAATGTCCAGCCTGCGCCATGCCAGATACCACTGATCAGATAAACAAGGAGAATATGCAGACAGGTCCGCACCGTCCCCCTTCTGCTGCCACCCAGGGGAATGTACACATAGTTTGTAAAAAAACGGCTCAGTGTCATATGCCACCGTTTCCAGAAATCCACCAGATGCACCGCTTTGTAAGGTGAGAAAAAGTTCACCGGCAGATCAATGCGAAACATCAGGCCAATGCCCCGGGCCATATCACAGTATCCGCTGAAATCAAAATACAACTGTATGGAATAGGAAGCAATCAGCCACAGAGCGGTCAGCCCGGTAAGCATCTCTGTATTCCCATATCCCCAGGCCACCGCCTTCCCAAAAATATCTGCAAGCAGCACTTTTTTGGAAAGGCCGCATACAAAGGCATATATGCCTTTTGCCGCACATGCATGATCCCAGCTTTTTTTCTTCACATCGCCAAACTGTCCGATCATTTCTTCATGGGTCACAATGGGGCCTGCGATCAACTGCGGAAAAAAAGTCACAAACAGAGCATACTCCACAAAGGGATAATTTTTCGTTCCGCCCCGGTATGTGTCCACCAGAAACCCCACCTGCTGAAAGGTGAAAAAACTGATTCCCAGCGGCAGCAGCACATGTTGCAGCGTAAAATCCGTATGGAACAATCCATTGATGTTCTCCACAAAAAAGTCAAAATATTTATAATAAAACAGCACACCCAGATTGGCACACACACCGGCCACAGTCAGATACAAATCCTGTCTGCGCCGCCCTTCCATGCCTCTGTGCCCCTGCAAAACCCGGTACAATCCGTAATTTCCCAGGATACTTCCCACAATAATGGGCAGATATTTCACATTAAACCACGCGTAAAACCAGAGCGACATGGCAACCAGCCAGAGTTTGCCCCATTCATATTTTCCCCTGGCATTACAGCCAAAATACCCTGCCAGTGCCAGAGGCAGAAACAGTAAAATAAACAGATAGGAATTAAACAGCATAACTATCCTTTTTCAGGAATCCCACACAGTATCCTGAATACCTTTGCTTTTGTTAAGATATATTTTGAGACCAGCAGTACAATCCATGTATCCGCCAGAAAATTCCCCAGTATAATCAGTACCGGAACCCCCAGTCCCAGTACAGATACAAACAGAGTCCGTGTCAGTACAAGGGCATAGGCATCCAATAAATACATCTGCAGCGACCAGGTGCCGCAGGATACCAGAAACCGCTCTGCCCGCCCTCTGCAAAGCCCGGCCAGGGCAAAAAAGAATAGAAAGCTGCACAGGACACATACTACTTCCAGGAGGCGCCCGGTATTGCCCGTGGCATCACACATCCCAAACAGTGCGAAAAAAGCCAATGTCAACAGCAGGCCCGGCAGCAGACAAAGCGGATTCTCCAGTTTCGGCAAAACACGGTCCGCTTTTCTGCGCAGACCATATCCCAGAAAGAAATACCACAGATACTGGCATACCATATTGAGCAGAAACAGATCCGTCATATACGGTTTGAGCAGAAACAGTATGACAACCAGAAGGATCCCGGCCTTACGCAGCCCCGTCCTGCCCGTCAGCAGCTTTTCCAGCGCCGGAAATACCATGGCAATGACAAACAGCGTCCATAAAAACCAGTCACTGCCGCCATACAATACAAAATCCCACAACGCTTCCTGCAAATCCATCTGTTCATGGACAAGGGGGTTGGGAATCAGTCTGGGCAGGATGTCCAGCATGGAAAATACAAGATGGGGCACCAGGATACGCCTGCATTTTTTCAGGGCATATACACCATAGCTGCCATGATAAGAATAGCAAAAACCGGACACCAGAAAAAAAAGCGGCATCTGCACCGTCCACAAAAAGGTATGCAAAATACTGCACCACCGGATTTCATGAAGATTCACCGGAAATACGAGAATGGAGTGATACAGGAGTACCATCAGAATGGCCATCCCCCGCAAACTGTCCATTTCCTTCCATCTTCTCTGTTCTGTCATGGCTCACCTCGCTAAATGAATATATTTTAACATATTCCCTCTTTTAATACAAGAAATGCCTGTGCAACATTTTCCCTTACTTCCTTCATTGACACCCGCCATAAAATATACGATAATAAAAAAGCGGCCGCAGGCAGACAGATCTGTCCCTGTCTGAGGCTAATTACACAAAAAGGACGAATCTCATGGCAAATGAAAAATATAAAAAGCTCTTTTCGTTTTATCCCTGTATAATCGCCGGGCTGACACTGTTGCTCTGTCTGTCCGTATGGCCTCTGCGCCTGTTGGGACATACAGTCTACAAAAGCGCTTCTCTGGAACGGGGAATTTTTCCCAATCTGAATCTGTCCGACGGTTCCATTCTCACCGGCGAATTCACACCCACCCACAGACAGCTTGACAGCATATCCTTCCGCTTTCTGATCAGCGGCCAGGCCAGGGAAGGCACTGTGGAACTGAGTCTGTCCGATGACCAGGGGCATGACATCTATTCTGTGATCCTGGAATCAGGGGATGTGATGAACTATCGGTGGATACACTTCCCAGTGGAAACGGAGCTGGAAACGGACAGGACATATATCTGGCACCTTCAGGCCGACGGGTATGAAGAGGCTTCCCTTGCCCTCTACTCTGGCAGCCCCGTCATCGGCCCGGAGGAAGCAGGTCCCTTCTTCTATAATGGCGCTCCCGAAGAAAAACATACGCCGGCAGTCATCTACACCTATACCGACAAAGTGGATAAGGCCCACTGCCTTCCTTATTATACAGTGATTCTGCTCATTGGCCTTCTTTTCTTTAGTATGTGCCGTAAATTCGAAAAAACAGATGAGGACGCCTGATATGATTATGAAACAGTTTAAAAAAATCATACCCTGCCTGATGCTGACACTGGTTGTTATTTTTTTCCTGCTGATGAGCGATGAGAGCCGCACCCCCATTACCATCAATGCCCGCGACATGAACCGTCTGTCCGGCTTTGAAGATGACACATCCATTGGACTCACCCCTGACAGCCAGTTTTCGGGCACGATGTTGACCAGTTCCAATTATCTTCTCAATCCCGGGGAGTACACCATAGGAATTGCCTATCATACAGACGGCGAGGACAACGAACTGGTCGTCTATGATAACGGCGCGGAGCTTGACACCTGGACGCTGGAGCCGGATTTGACCTATAAAGAATATGACTTTACGCTGGAACGCTCCAGCCTGGATTTTCAGTTTGCCATCAACTATGGCGGCACAAGCTATGTCCTCATTCAGAGTGTTACGCTCATTCCCCAGGGCCGGTTTTATACCGATACCACATTTCTGATTGTCCTTTGCCTGCTGCCGGCAGTGTTCTTTGCTGTCAGACGCTGTGTCCCCGCGGGCCAAAAGCAGGGACTCAGGGACCGGTATGTGGCGCTGACGCTGCTGGGCATCGGATTGTTTGCCTCCCTGCCCTATCTGAATACCGGGCTCTCCTGGGCTGTGGATCTGTGTTACCATTTAATCCGGATCGAAGGGATTAAAGACGGGCTGCTCTCCGGGCAGTTTCCCGTGGTTATCTATCCGGAAGCACTGCACGGCAACGGATACCTGAACTGCATGTATCCCAATCTGTTTCTCTATATTCCCGCATACCTGCGTATGGTGGGCGTATCCATGGCAGACAGCTTTAAATTCCTTGTCATTTTGTGCAATCTTGTAACCGCCGCCCTCACATACCATTGCACAAAAGAAATCGGCAGCAGCCGGAAAGCGGCGCTTCTGGCCGCTCTGTTGTACACCTGCTGCCCTTACCGTTTCACCAATATCTATGCAAGAGGAGCGGTGGGAGAATTCCTTGCCATGACATTTTTCCCGCCCGTATTTGCAGGACTTTACCATATCCTGGCAGGCAACCGCAAAAAATGGGGCTATCTGGTGCTCGGCATGACCGGTCTTTTACAGACCCATATTTTAAGTGTGACACTGGCCGGGGTATTCTGCGCGATTATGGGTATCCTGTATCTGAAAGAGATACTGTTTGGCAGACGCTGGATCGAACTGTGCAAAGCCGTCTCCGCCAGCCTGCTTCTCAACATCGGCTTCCTCATCCCCTTCCTGGATTTCTACAAAAACGGGGACCTGTGGATGGACGCGCTGGATCTGGGTTCCTTTCAGGAATATACTATGAACCTGTCCGGATTGCTGGGATTGCAGACTTCCGGTGATTATTACTCGCTTACATTCGGCGTCCCGCTGGCTGTCTGTGCCGCCGTTGCCCTGGCCGGATCCATGCTGGAACGACGTGCGGGGGAAAAAGAAGCCTATCTCCGTTATATGACCGTTATGGGCGCCGCCCTGACCTTTATGATGCTCAGTTTCTTTCCCGGATGGAAGATGATGGAAATCCCGCTCCTGGATATTCTGTTGCGAAAAATCCAGTTTGCATGGCGGCTGATCGGGCCAGCCAGCCTGTTGTTTGCCGTTACGGGCAGCATCTGTCTGTTCCGCTCCGCCATGCTGCGCAAATACAGTCGTATCCTCTTTGTGGCGCTTGCCGGTATCTGTATGTTGTCCGCAGCCCGTTTCAAAAGCGAGGATTTTGCCTATTCCGCAGACAGAGATTATACGTATGGCCATGTAAGCAAACTGGTGGGCATTCCCAAAGGCGCCAATACTGTGGTTTATCCCTTTGAATGGCGTCCCAGACATACCATTGACGCGGATATTGTGACAGAGTATGAATTATCAGACAGCAGCCAGATCAGTCTCAAGGACTATGAACGCACCGGCGTCACCACGACCATACAATATGCGGCCCTCTCAGACAGGCAGTATATTGAAGTACCTGTCATATATTATAAGGGATACAGGGCTTTTGACGAAAACGGCAAAGAAGTAACGCTGGAAGAAGGCCACAATAACAGAATTCAGGTCATGCTGCAGGGCGACGGAAAAGTGCATACCGTCACACTGGATTACCATATCCCGGCCGGCTATACAATATCCGCCTGGATATCCATCCTGACGGCCATACTGCTGCTGTTATACCGTTTCATGCCCCGGCTGCTGCCTTTTACATCCATCCGCAAATATACCACGCTCACAAACACGAAACTGATCAGAAAGGAAACCAATGATGTTAGACAAAATCGCGGTTCTGATTCCCTGCTATAACGAAGCGCTGACGATTGAAAAAGTAGTAAAAGATGCAAAAGCCGCTCTGCCGGAGGCTGTAATCTACGTCTACGACAATAATTCCACCGACGAAACAGCCCGGATTGCCACAGAAGCCGGCGCTGTGGTCAGAAAGGAATATCAGCAGGGAAAGGGCAATGTCATCCGCCGTATGTTCCGTGAAATCGACGCAAGCTGCTATATCCTGATCGACGGGGACGATACTTATCCCCTGGAACATGCCGCCGAAATGGCGGAGCAGGTCCTTGTGCGTCATGCGGATATGGTCGTAGGGGACCGGCTGTCCTCCACCTATTTTTCTGAAAACAAAAGGCCCTTTCATAATTTCGGCAACAGTCTGGTAAAGGGATGTATTAACCGGCTCTTCCACTCGGACATCAAAGATATTATGACCGGCTACAGAGCTTTCAGTTATTCCTTTGTGAAAACCTTTCCTGTACTGTCCCAGGGTTTTGAAATTGAGACAGAAATGACCATTCACGCCGTTTACAATCATATGCAGATTGAAAATGTCATCGTAGACTACCGGGACCGCCCCCAGGGCAGTGTTTCCAAACTGAACACCTATTCCGACGGTTTCAAAGTGCTCAAAATGATCCTGCGTCTGTTTAAAACCTATAAACCGCTGGCCTTTTTCTCTCTGCTGGCCTCCTGCCTGATGCTGCTTGCCATTGGCTTTTTCATACCGGTCTTTATCCGGTTTCTGGAAACCCATCTGGTATTGCAGATACCCACACTTGTAGTATGCGGGTTTGTCACACTGGCTGCCATCCAGTCTTTCTTTGCCGGCCTGATTCTCAGCAATATGAGCGAAAACAACCGGCGGGATTTTGAATATCAGCTCCATAAAACAGAAGATATGTATAAAAAATTACAGGAGTAAATAAAAAGCAGGCAAAGCCTGTTTTTTATTTACTCCCATTTTTTCACAGCCTGTCCAAAACGAACCAGATAGATTCCAAGTGTTACAATGCTGGATAGAAACAGCGCCACATTCACCCCGTCCACCCCCCATGTGCGAATACAGGGGAAGGACGAAGCCGCCGATACAGCCATCCCCGCCGCAGCCCCGGCCAAGAGTCCCATCCGATCCCGCAGCACCGTCAGCACCGTTCCCACAAACCAGATCAGCGCAATCAGGCCGCAGCACAAGATCGTCGGCATTAACAGATAGGCATATGCCCTGATACTTTCCGTAAAAAGCAATACCAGCGCCCATTCTCCCAGAAGTGCACTGCCTCCCAGCGCCAGCGCAATCAGCAAAATCACTGCCGCTCCCAGCTTCAGGAAGAGCGCCATAAAGGGCTTCCTTGCCTTTCGGGCCGCATAATCCGCAAACAGCGCCGTAAATGTGGTGAAAACATAAGATGACAGGAGCTGTATCACCGAAGCCGGAATTGCCACCGAACTGTAAAATCCCAGCACTTCGCTGCCGGACAGTTTCTCCAGAAAATACCTGGGAATCGGCACAACCGCGTTCAGGCAAAGGGCATAGAGAAACAGAGGAAAACATTCCCGCGTCAGGGAAAGAAGGCGTTCCCTGTCAAATTGCAGGGAAAAATCAGTACATCTTCTTGCCCCCGGTATATCAAACAGCCAGATAACGCCATAGGCAATACCCGCCATCACCAGTGTGGTCAGAACCAGATTCCCCGTCAGCTTTTCCACCACCACAAACGCGGCAAGAGTAAACAGGCCACGCAGCAGAAAAGACTGTCCCGCCAGATCCAGACGCCATGCTTTCTGGTCAATTCCATGGAACACGTCCACCACCGGTTCATGCAGCCGATATACCATAAATAACAGCAGAAAGGCCGTTACATACAATGAGTAACCGTTGACCAGCACAAACAGGGTATACAGGGTAAATGCCACAAACGCAGCCACAACCCTGTGCGTCACATACAGATCCGCACTGTATTTCCCCACCCCGTCGGATACCTGATAATTTCGGATACAGAAATACGCAATATTGGTAAACAAATTGGTCAGCGACAGCCCCAGGGACAGATACCCGGCCTCTGTGTAGCCGGCCAGATGGACAATCAAAATGGTCATCATCCACTGCGCCCCGATAAACCCCACCGAACCGGCCACATTCCACAGCATATTTTTCTGTATCGCCTGAGGCGAAATATTGTGCAACTGTTCCTGTCCCATCTCTCTCATCCCGTCTTCCACATGCACACCCTTCCTTACTCCTGCCCTGCCTCTATATACACCGCTTCCAGGGTAAACGGAACGCCATCATAGACCTCCGTAAAATCATAGGGCTTTTTCGTATCCTTCCGTACCCAGTGATCAAACACATACCCTTCCAGCCTGGGTTTCCTGGGGGCAGTCAGTGTCCGGCCTTCCACCGCATCCACATAGGTTACATACATCTCACCCTCTCCCGGATCAAACAAAATCCTGTCATAGATCCGGCCCTCCAGCCAAATATCACTTAAAAATTCCATCCGCAGTTCCAGAAACATTCTGATATTGTCAATTTCAGCCTGAAATTCCGTCTCAAATTCCAGCGCTTCACCGTTCTTGAAATCCTCAAAGGTATCCCAGCGTATATAATCCATATACGCACTGTCCCATATCTCATCCCGATAGAGGTCGATATTTTCATCCAGCATCCGCTCCACGGCCGGAATCCCTTTATCTCTGTATACCCGGATCATCTCTTCCTGAAATGCGGGAACCTGATACAGATCATACCACCAGGAAGCATCCTCCTGCAAAGCGGCGGCATAGATACCCCTGGGTTCCTGAAAATCCACGGGCCTGGTATGCTCGATCACAGGATTCCCCAGCGTTTTATCATAGTCCCATACCGGCCCCGCATACAGTACCGGGGCATTGTCCGGACCTGCCGCATCCTGATAAAAGTACTGGCTGGTATACATGGCATCCAGATTCTTTCCGATTTCCTCGATGAGATATTTTCCCGCAAAACTGGTCAGGTCAATTCTCGTTTCATCAATCCGGCCCGCCCGGATTCCGTCCTCTGCATCCTGAAAGACATCTCTGATATAGTCCATCTGCGCAGGGGTCGGATTGCCCGGCCGTTTAATTTCCACATTCTGTCCATTCTCTGTGGTAAAATAATGTTCCGCCTCTGCCAGCCGGTCCTCATAGGAATACTCCAGCGTAATCAGAAACCCTGTCTCTGTCTGTTTCGTATCGGTATCAATATCAATTCTTCCATGCCCTGTCTCAACCTTTTCAGAAAGCTGATAAGAGCCTCTGTATTCCTCATTGATATACAAGTCCACAAAACGGCTTGCGGGAGAATATGCAAGGCCCATATCCGCCGCCAGATCATAGATGATCCGATTCCGCAGAAGTGACTGGTCCATCCGATTTGCCAGCAGAATATACCGGTCCTGTTTCCCCGTCCCCAACAGATCCGCGCTGTCCTCCAGTGTCATCTGATAGGGTTTCTTATCCTCCAAAAAAGTAGAATTCCCTCTGGATTTCAGATTACGGATTGTACCTGCGCCTATGACAGTGCCATCTGCATCCACCATCTCATACAGTCCCGGTTCCTGATTTCCTTTTTCCGCCTCAATATGGGAAAGGCTGCCTGACGCAGTTGTCACAAACAATGCAGGGACCCGGGCAGAGCGCATAACCACTACCGTAAAGGCTGTATTGCCGATCTCCAGACAGTGTTCCCCCTCCGACAGCACAACCTCGTTCTCCCGCCTTCCCTGACGCTCTCCGTCCCAGCCCATTTTCCAAAAGCCGTCCGCACAGATCGAAGCGGCTTCCCCGGGTCCGCAGAAAGACGGCAAAAACAAATATTCCTTATTGTTATAATAATTGTGCCACAGCTTCAGGTTTCTTATATTTTCGCCGTCCTCCATGACAAACGTAATGTCCTCCAAAGTTGCCGGCTGTCTCACATCCCACCAGATCCGAACCCCCATATAACCGCAAAACAGCAGGACTGCCCCCATCAGCCCGACTATTTTTCTTCTCGTTCTCATCGTTTCCCGTCCATCCTTTATCTGCTCCCATGCCGCTCCAGCACACCTCTGTAAAATCGGGCCAGCTTCCTGGCATTTTCCGCTGCATCATAGCCCCTTTGCCTGATCATACCGGCAAATTCTGACCGGTTTCGCACCTGTCCGGCCATTTCCAGCCCCCGCCTGGCCCACTGCGCCGGCGGCGCCGCAAGCGGCAATGTCTCCACCAGGCCGGTCAACACCACTTCACGGGTAATGGTATCTGACATCAATACAGGCAAACCGGCTGCCTGTGCCTCCACAAGCGTTACCGGAAGCCCCTCAAACAGAGAGGGAAATATCATACCATCCGCCGCCTGCAATAGCGCAGCCATATCGGTTCGGACACCCAGGAAACGTACCGGCAGACCCGACGCCCGGACTACGTCCTCCAACCGTCCCTGCAATGGGCCGCTGCCACACAGCCAGAGACAGGCATCCGGACACAGCTTCCTCACCTCTTCCATCACCTGTATGAGAAAATCATGGTTTTTCTGGGGTTCCATGCGCCCTGCATGAACAAAAACCGGCATATCCGACGCTCCACTCCCCAGCAATTCCTGACGGATCTTTTGACGTCTCCCGGCATCAAACTGAAAAGCTGCCGTTTCTACCCCATTGGGGAGGACATGAAACCGATGACTCTGACAGGCCCGTCTGCCATACAGCCAGATACCTGCCTGCACGGAACAGGCAAACAGATAATCCGCCTGAAACCGCAGGGGAAACTGCAATATATTTTTCACCACTGCCGAAAGCCCGCTGCCCGAAGATGTATTGTGACTGTGGGCAATGGCAACCCGCCCTGCCCGTCTGGCTTCAGCCAGGTAGAGGGAAGCGGTGCTGCGCATATGTCCATGGATAATGGAATACTCCGGATGTACCCGAAGGAATTTCCGCCACTGCCTTCTGTAACCTGCCGCTGTATTCCACCGAAAAGGTACCATGGAATAGATTCTGCCGCCCATCCTCTGTATTTCTTCCGTATAATCACATACATCCTCTGTATGGATGACAAAATCAAACTGTATCCGTTCTCTGTCCATATGCCGGTACAGATTCATCACCATGGTTTCCGCACCGCCCCGGTCCAGCCGCCCCATCACATGCAGGATCCGCACCGTTTTTTCTGTCACTTTTCCCATTCTCCTACTCCTGCGGCCGAATACTGTAAGCCGGGTTATATGCGTCAAATCCCGCCACATCCACCAGTTCCTGCCATACATTGTCATATACCAGTATGGTGATCCCATGGTCCACAGGCTGATACATTTCCCGGTTATACGTAATGCTGTATCCGGTCAGCATCAGCGTGTCAAACCCTTCTTCCCAGTACCATGCCTCCTGGGAAGCGCCGATGAGTCCACTGATACACTGCCCGTCTCTCACCGCGAATGTCCCGCCTTCCAGCAGGCTGCCTTCGTCCAGGCCAAAAGCAGCGGCAAGGCCTCTGAGAAATTCTTCCATGCCGCCCGTATCCCCCGTCACCGAGAACACAATGGTATGGCCCCCATAAGGCAGCACCGACATATAATCCGGCAATCCCTCCGCCCGGCAGACCTGCTCGTTGGCTCTGTCATGGGCACGGTTTTCCAGCGCCAGATCCCAGGAATTCTCCCTGTCCGTTGCCCGCCAGTCTGTCAGTGTATAGTGCTCACGCAGATAGGCGCCCAGATACAGGGAAGCCTTCCGGGAACCATACCGGTTAAAGTGGCTGTTGTCCCGAAAGTCCCTTGCGGGATCTACTCCCAGTTCGTCCATCAGAGAAAAAAAGTCTATAAACGGCAGGCCATATTCCTCCGCCAGCGCGGCTACCGCCTTTGTCTGGCTGATCTTCCAGCCGATATTGGGTGCTTTAAACAACAACAGCTGAATGTCATTTTCTTCGCACAGACGAACCATCCGGTCAAAAATCACACGGTTCCGCTGCGGAATGGCAAACGGCTCTTCTTCATAATAGGACGAGAAATCCAGCGGCGACGGTGCAATAAGATCCGGCGTATACGCGCCTTTTGTATAATTTTTCCCGTCTGCTCTGTGCACAAAGTCTTCCTTTGTCAGTTCCTGCCATCGATCCTTGTATTGCAGCATGGGAATCAGATACGAAATCCCCGCCCCCTTGTCATTTCGAAACATATCATACAGTCCCGCCGCCTTCTCTTTCGAAAACGGCATATCCGTCAATCCATAGTTTAAGTTATCCGCCTTGTTGGTATCCAGCTCATTGCCAATGCTCAATACTTCCAGCGCAATCACTTTTGGCTTCTGGGTTTTCAGGGCTTCCTGCATATACAGAAGACTCAGTTCAAAGGGCTGGGCAGAACTGCCGAAATCATAGGAGGCAATGCCGTATTCTTCATACAAAACAAGAGGATCCGCCGTGCAGAACATCGTACTGGACCCGATGAAAAGCACTTCCACGGAATTCTCCTCTTCCGCATAAAATCCGTTTACATTATCCGTCCCCCGATGTCCCATATCCAGCTTTAAAATCTGTTCCCCCTTCAAAAACAGGCCAAACAGAAGCAGCAGAAACAGCGCCGTTTTCCCCAGGCTTTTCCCCAGACTCCAGACTTTGCCAAATCTCATGTTTACCTCCGCTTATTAATTGAACTGGAAATAAATAAAGTCCGCTGCATCATAGTCAGGCCCATACGCGCCCAGAATGATGACCGCCAGAATACATCCCAGCATCACAGACCAGCGAAACCAGATACACTGCTTTGACAGCCACAGATCCAGTTCCATTCCCTTTTTATATTTCAGCCAGTCCACCAGAAGAAGCAGCGCCACCGCCAGAAACAACATAGATACATATTTCTGGGAAATGCCAAGCGTGTACAGGCTGCCGTCAAACAATACCCAGGGATTCCACTTCGTAGCCATGCGCTTCAAATAGCGAAACCCGTCCAACGCCGTAGGCGTCTTGAAAAAAATGTACGCGAAACATACAAGCAGCCAGCATTTTACCGTCTGAAACAAACGATAGCTGAACGATTCCGTGCGGGTATGCAATCGCCTGTTCAGCCTGTCCACCCAGGGCTTTGACACACACTCAGCCACCTCGTAAGCGCCATGCAGCACACCCCAGAACACATAATTCCAGGCTGCTCCATGCCAGAAACCACTGACCAGAAATGTAACCATCAGATTCAGCAGGCGGCGCAGCTCACCCTTCCGGTTGCCCCCCAGCGGGATATAAATATAGTCCCGCAGCCAGGAACTCAGGGAAATATGCCATCTGCCCCAATATTCACGGATACTCCTGGCAAAAAACGGCGCCCGGAAATTTTCTGCCAGCGTAAATCCCATGATCTTCGCCGTCCCTCTGGCTATATTGGTATAGCCGTCAAAATCCGCATAAAGCTGCAAATAAAAAGCCGCCGCCCCCACAAACAGTTCCACAGATCCATAGCTTTGATAATGCCCGAACACCTCTCCTGTCAGTATGGCAAGTCGGTCCGCAATGACCAGCTTCTGAAAATACCCCCACATCATCAGCACCAGGCCGTCCCGCACCCGTCTGCCGTCCCACAGATTCCACTGCCGGCATTCCCGGATCTGCACCAGGAATCCTTCCGCCCGCTCTATGGGGCCGGAAATGATTTTCGGGAAAAAAGTAACATACAAAGCGTACCGCAAAATATGCTTCTCTGCCTGTATCTTTCCCTGACGCACATCCGCAAGATAGCTGATCACCTGAAAGGTATAGTAGGAAATCCCCACCGGCGCCACCAGGGAAAAGGGCAATGCCACAGTTTCCGTTCCCGGCAGTATACCATTGATATTTTCCAGAATAAAATCCGTATATTTAAAAACCACAAATACAAAGAGTATGAACAACAGACTCGTTCTCCATATGGTTCTGCTCTTTTGCCCAAAACCTTCCTCAGCCTGCCCTGATGCCCCCTCAGCTTTCATCACGGAGGCTTTTTCCAGACAAATCCCTGCATACCAGGATACACCTGTCACCAGCGCCAGGATTACCGGCGCGCCGGGATGAAAGTTCATATAAAACAGACAACTGACCACCAGCAGCCAACTGACCCGCCAGCTTGCCGGTATCACAAAATACAGCGCCAAAACAACCGGCAGAAACAGCAGAAACTGATATGATGTAAATACCATCCCTATTCTCCCTTTGTAATCATAATCGGCTCACAGCCCAGCTCATCATACCAGTACCGGTCGCCGTTTTTCAGTTGCAGCGCAACGCAGGTCTCTCCCTTCCAGTCAAACTGCAAAGGCATGTCAAAATAGTCTCCAGGCGCCAGATTCCCCCACAGATTTGTCCCAATATCATCCCGTTCCCGGCATGCCACTCTGACAGCATCATATTTTGTATTGATATAAGCAGAGCCGGTATTTTCCACCCGGATTGTCACATAACAGGTGTCCCCTTCCTCTTCCTGGGAGATCAGTTCATATTGCACACGGCTCTTCATATGGGCGGGAGAAGATGCATAAAAATAAAGAGGTGTTTCGTATACATTGTATACAATTTCCAGACTGCCCTGTTCTGCCGCCGCATGCAGCAGCGGATCAATCCGTTCCGCCGGCGCATGGGATGCCAGAATATAACATTTCTCTTCTCCCAACACTTTTTCGATGTCTCCCTGGGCATCCTCCTTGTCAAGGGTATCCGTGGCCCAGATAATATTGTCCTCTGCCACATCGCCGATCCGCTGTGTATCATAACCGATTTTATATTTGGTAACCGGTATACTCTGATAATAGACATATACCTTTTCATCTTCCGCTACATGCTCCTGCAGCCATGCAATGACAGGATTGGCCTCTTCACCTTTCTGAAATACGTTCTCCGCATTTCTGTATACAAGGATACCATTGTTGGTAAGCATCAGCGCAAACATCAGAAAAAGAGCCGATACTTCGGCCTTGCCACCGCCCGATGCCATCCGGTCAATGGCATAAAAAGCCAAAATGGTAAACACCGGAAACGAAAAGCACCAGAGCCTGTCCGCAATGGGAAACATATGAATATATGAAGCAAACAGCGAAACCAGAAATCCGAGAAAAACGACCATGCAATACCGGTTCCGCTCATAAAATACCCCCAGCAAAAATGCCGCAAGCACAAAAGCGACCATAAAAATCCTGGCATCCCGGAAGGTAATGAATATCTCATAGACCATGGCTTTTGCCATTTTCAGGTCATCCAGGCTCCGGGGAATCAGAGGGAAGCTGGCATTTTCCCAATAGCTCTGCATAGCGCCGTTCAGAGCCATACCACGGAGCCAGTATATATAATACACCACAAAGCTGACGCCCACACCCACACCGGTAAAAAGACTGTTTCTCACGATTGTTTTGTCTTTTGCAGCCACGCCGGAAATAAACTCATACAGCAACACACCGCCGATAAAAAAGCACGCCGGATTGGCGCCCCATATAAAGACCATAAACCCGACCATCATTTTCCACCAGGCCAGTCCTTTTTCCTTATATAAATAGTATACAAGAAGTACAAGCAGCACCCATATGCATTCCGACAGATACTGCTTGAACTCATTGGAATATTTGAGAATAAAATTCATGTTCGCCAGAAAAGCGCTGACCAGCACGGGATACTTTATGCCAAACAGCCATTTTGCCACACAGCCGCTTAAAAACAGTACCACCACATAAGAAATAATAGAAAAGCTGCGCAAAACAGCCTCCGTATTGCCAAAAACCAGCGTCAGCAGTTTGACACAGTACAGATACAGAACAGGCGCGCTCTGCTCCCATTCAAAAACGCCCCAGGTCAGATTCAGCAATGACCGTTTACTGAAAGAAAAAGCCAGCATGGCCTCGTCCAGCCACAGACTTCGTCCGGCACAGTTCATCAGAATGCTGACACACAAACCGGCCAGTACAATCAACATCCCCGCCACATCAGCCGCTTTTTTTATATTGCTCTGCTGTTTCCAGCCATTCAACAGATTTTTCATACAGAATATGCTCCTTTGGAACTTCTTATGGCAACAGTTCAGACATGCTGAAGCGTTACTTCTTTCGTACATTATTCCACAATTTTCATTATTTCAGTATACCAAATCAGAAAATTCATGTAAACTCTATCATTGTTTTATTTTATAAAATGTGGTAGCATTTAACTGTTATTGGGTATACTATGAAAACAAATGGCGCTTTCATAGTACGGAGATTTACTGCATAAGGTGGTTTTTATTATGAAAATCTGTTTTGTACTTCCCCACTTCTATCCTTACGTAGGCGGCGGGGAACGAATTTTTTATGATATGGTACAGGGACTTTTGCAGCGGGGTCATAAAATCCGTGTCCTTGCCAGAAATGTGGGAGACGAATACCTGGGGCATAAAACCGTTCTGGGTATGGATGTCTACTATTTTCCATGGAAATCCATGTTTGGCCATCCGATTATACCCGCCAGGGATATTGAGGAACATATCGCATGGTGTGATGTGGTACATGCCTCTATTTTCACCCCGGCTTTTCCTGCCAGCCGTCTGGCGCGGAAATATCATAAACCATCCGTACTGACGGTTCATGAAGTGAGAGGCCCCAAATGGTTCTGGGTGGAGGATTTTATCCATGCCAGCGCATTCTGGCTCTATGAACAGTTTGTATGCCGCCAGCCCTTTGATATCTATCACGCGGTATCTCAGGCAACCAAACGGGACATCCTCGCGTACTGCGGCAAACATAAGAGGGTGGTCTGTGTATACAATGCAGTCAACGAAATGGACGCTTCCGTAGCCGAAAAGTCTTCGCTGAATCTGCGGGAGTATTTCGGTCTGGGCGCACGGGAACGCATTTTTCTCTATTATGGACGCCCCGGACAGACCAAAGGCATTTATGTATATCAGGAAGCCATCCGTGCCCTGAAAATGCGGGGTGTCAATTTAAAAAATATCCGATTCTGCTTTATTTTGGGCGCGGAACCGGCAGGACTGCGCCGTAAGTTCATCCGTTCCATTTCCCGGTATGGCCTGCAAAAAACCGTACTGGTCCGTGATTCCCTGCAAAGAGAAGATTTGTGCCGCTGCATCCTGCAGGCCGACTATGTGGTGGTTCCCTCCGTCACGGAAGGGTTCGGGCTCAGCGCCCTGGAAGCCTGTCAGATGGGCAAAAAAATTATTTCCAGCACCGGCGGCGCATTGACTGAGGTGGTCTATGGAGACTGTCTGTTTTTTGAGAACAGAAACAGCAACGCGCTGGCCGACCGCCTGCAAAGTGTCATTGAACAGGGGGACGAGGCCTTTGATCATATACCGCCCCGCAGCTTCCCCTATGAAACTATGGTGGACGGAATCGAAAACATCTACAAAAAGCTGTTGCGCTGTTACCGCAAACGCCGGAAATAACCGGAAATTTGCGATACAATATATGGAGAGGAGCTAGGATCCATGGAAGATCAGAAACGAGAAATACAACTGTTTACCCCGACTTTTGAAGTGGACGAATGTCTGGCAGAAATCCGGGAATGTCTGGAAAAGGGCTGGACAGGCCTGGGCTATAAAACCGTACAGTTTGAAGAGGCCTGGAAGGCTTATACCGGCCTGGAACACGCTTACTATCTGAATTCCGCCACAGCCGGTCTCAATCTTGCAGTGGAAATTCTGAAAGAAGGCTATGGCTGGGCCGATGGGGATGAGGTGATTACCACCCCGCTTACCTTTGTTTCCACCAATCACGCCATTCCCCTGGCAGGGCTGAAAGCCGTGTTTGCGGATATAGACGATACCAACTGTCTGTCCCCGGCCTCCGTAAGAGAACGGATAACAGATAAAACGAGAGCGCTGATCTATGTAGGCATCGGCGGCAATACCGGGCAATATGAAGAAATCGTCCGCATATGTGAAGAAAACAATCTCCTTCTCATACTGGATGCCGCTCATATGGCCGGCACCCGGCTGCACGGAGAAATTCCCGGCAGAGAAGCGGAAGTGGTAGTATACTCCTATCAGGCCGTAAAAAATCTGCCCACAGCGGACAGCGGCATGATCTGTTTTAAGCGGGCAGATTTCGACGAGATTGCCCGTAAAAAAGGCTGGCTGGGCATCAACAAGGATACCTACAGCCGTACGGTGAACGCCGGAAACTATAAATGGAAATACGACGTGGAATATATCGGGCAAAAGCTTCATGGCAATTCTGTCATTGCTTCCATCGCCCTGGTTCAGCTCCGCTATCTGGACCGTGACAATGCCTACCGCCGTCAACTGGATACCTGGTATCGTGAACAACTGGGCAAATATCCGCAGCTGGTAGAACTGATTACAGTCCCCAACGGTTGTGAATCCGCCTGCCACCTGTTCCAGATTCTGGTGGCCAACCGGGATGAAATGATCCTGGCCCTGAATTCCGCCGGTATTTATCCGGGTGTCCACTATGCAGACAACACCCTGTACCGGATGTATGCCTATGCCCAGGGCACATGCCCCAGAGCTTCTTATGTAAGTGACCATGTCATTTCCCTGCCTATGCACATGAAACTGACCTACGATGATGTGCGATATATCTGCGATGAAGTCATTAAAATAGCGAAAGAGCAGCAGCCATGAAACATACATTTACATGTCTGAGCGGAGATATAGAACTGCGGCCCATGACACTGGAAGACAGTCAGCGATACCGGCTCCTCAGAAATCAGGACCAGAACCGTTTCTGTTTTTTCTACAGCGGGGTGATTTCCGAAGAAAATCAATACAACTGGTATGCAGCATACGAACAGGATGAGACGGATATTATGTTTGCCTTCTATTATAAGGGCAAATTTGCCGGCGGAAATGCCATCTATCATATAGATTACGAAAAGGGAACCGGAGAATACGGCCGGATACTGGTAGACAAACAATCCTTTCCACAGAAAGGGCTGGGAAGCGCCATCACCTACCATGCCTGTCAGACTGTCCACAGGGAACTGGGCCTTTCCAGACTTTTTGCAGAAATCTATGAGGACAATCTCCCCTCCCTGCACGCCTGTCTGAATGGAGGCTTCCACAAAGCAGAAATGCGAACGCTTGAAAACGGCAGAAGGATTTATTATATCGAGCATACTTTTTCTGCCGGAAAGGATACACCATGAAAAAAGTCGTTTTAATCACTTCCACCTATAACGGGGAAAAGTATCTGCCCGCGATGTTGGACAGTATTATGGCACAGACCTGGCCTGCGCTGGATCTGTTTATACGGGATGATGGTTCCAAAGATTCCACAGTCTCCATACTGCGGGATTACCAGCGCCGATTCCCCGAGGAAAAGCGAATCATCCTTGTAAACGACTACACCGGCGACTGGAATAATAAGGGCGCCCATCAGAGTTATCACACACTGATGCATTCTGTCAGCAGAGCAGATTATTATTTTTTCTGTGACCAGGATGACGTCTGGCATCCGGAAAAAACTGCCTCAGCCGTCAGCCACATGGACAAGTATCCCGACCATATGCCCATATTGTATGCACATAACTATTATGTCTGCGACAATGAACTCCATGTGGAACACACGCTGCCGGACAGAAAATCGGTGGCTCCCGAAGAAATGCCGGCCGTCAATCTGGCAAATGTCATCATGACAGGGACCTGGGCCGGTGTGGGTATGGCACAGGCATTCAACCATACCTTAAAAAGGCTTACCTTCCACGCCGGCGAATTTGACCGTTCTATTGCCATTGACTGCTGGATTTCCTGGGTAGTGGCCGGTATGAACGGTACGCTGATCTGGGACAACACCCCGCTGGCCTATTACCGGCGGCATGAGGGGACTTACAGCTGCGGCAATGCAAATGGCCTTGCCAAGTACCGGGACTGGAACAAACATATGGTACGCCATTGCAACAATATTGTAAACGGTATCCATTCATATAATAAGCTGTATGGCGACAAAGTTTCCAAAGACCGGCAGGCATTCCTCAAACTCTTTGACAGTCGCAAAAGAGTGCGCAAATGCCTCTATCCTCACAGGCTCCGAAACAGCCTGATTGATGAAATCGCTTTCCGCCTGCTGATTCTGTCCGGAAAAATATAGACCGGTTCGGCAGGCCGGATGTTCTACGTTGAAAATACAATTGCCAGGAGATATTATGTTCAAAGAAGCCTTTGCGGGAATTCTCGCACTCTTTCTTTTTTTTCTCATATACCGCCGCCTGTGGAAAAAGCGCAAAGCAACAGCGGCTGCGCTGCTGTTTTGTATGCTGATTTTCTTCTCCGCAGCCAACTGCATCTACAATGGGCTGGTTATGTTTCCTGATTTTTACATGGACACCGTTAACGGACCGTTCCGTTACGGGACATTTTCCGGTAATCTGTTCGCTTATTCAGATGAGTTTATGTTCCAGGATGAAATTCTCTTTCCCATACTGAAAAACCGGCATGTATCCCTGGACAGCCAGGCCGGTTTTTATGAAAAGTTTGTTTCCCTCTATGCAAAAACATATGAACAGATAGAAATAACAGATGAAACCCGCAAAACGGTACGTTCTCATCGGGAGGCTTTTGATTTCTGTCATCCGTTTACCTGTATCGGCATTATGGACTATGTAACAGATGAGATACCGAAAGCGCTTGTTCCCGCCTTTGAAGAAGAAATATACCCAATGCTCTATATCAACACAGATTCTCTGAAAGATCAGTCCAATCTGGTCTTTGTTATGAATCCGGACTATTCCGTATATGTTATGAGCGAGGCATTTTATCGGGAAATCACAGGAGAATCAACATGAATAAAAAACTTTGTATTTACAGTGGCATATTTGCTGCCCTCTGCGCCGCTCTGTTTGTAAGCAGTATGTTTATCAACCGCGCCGGTTTTGAACGGATTGCCTATGACTCTGTATTTTCATATCAGATACGTCAGTTGGCTGCTCTGTTACTTATACTGCTTCTGGGACTACTGTGTCAGTTCACGGTCAATACGATGCTCTCCCCCCAGTGGTCCGTATTATTCGCATTGCCCACAGGCATCTGTCTCTGGGTATTTGCCGGTATCCTTCTGCTTTTGACAGGTGTTCCTTTTACATTCCCCGCAACGATGGCTGTCGTTCTGGTGATGCTATGTCTGTTCTATGGCCTGCGCCGTTATTTTCTGCCTGGGAAAGACAGATCCGTCTCAACCACAGAATCCCTGAAAAAAGCGCTGCCGCTCCTGTTGTTTTTCCTGGGGCTTGTTTTTTTTGCAGCCAGCGGTTTTACCTATTCTTTTGTCAGCTATGACTCCTTTTTCTATTTTATCAATTATGGACATACATTGACAATTCTGGGAAATTTCAGGGATATTGCCGGGGAAAACAGCTTTACGCTGACCAACATCAGTCAGTTCCTGCCCCTGGTACACGCCTATGCGGCATTCTGGGGGCTGGATCAGGCGTACCAGATACAGGCGCTGCTCTCCTGCAATGTACTGGCCGCATTTTTCTATGGTTTATACCGGTTTTCAGCCGTCATACCGGTATCTGCCGGGGAGGGGATTCCTGCTCTGCCAAGAAAAAAAGCGCTGCTTTTCAGCGCACTTTTTACCTTCCTGCTGGCTTCTTCCACCTGCTTTATTGTCGCTTCCTCCTGGGTGCTTGCCAATATGTACTGTATGGTCTATATATTCTTTCTGTTTTTGGCATCCCTGCTGCTGCAACATGGCGAATGTGCCCGGTATGAAGGTATGATCCTCATTGCCGCAAACTTTACAGCCCTTACTCTGCTGCGAAAAGATGGCATTATTTTTGCCGCTTTCTTTCTTATCTGCTTTTCCAGCATCCGGCTGCTGTCCAAAAAACATCTGGCCCTGCTGTTCCTGCCCCCGTCGCTGGCGGAAATCTGGTGGCTGTTTTATGTACGCGTTATCTTAGACGCCGGTGTGTCACAAGCTGTATACACCTCCATAGCCAACAATAAAAATATCTTTTTCATCGGACTGATTCTTGCAGGCAGTTACGCCTACCTGCTCTTTGGCCACGATCTCCTGAAACGGATTGAAAAGCTGACACCCCGTCTGCCTTTTCTTACGGAATACTCCATGATCCTGGCAGGCATGTTTGTATTGTTGTGTTATTCTTTTGTCCTGAAAAAAGACATCATTATCGACAACATGGATTTTGTTATCCGGAACATGTTCCGCTATCCGTCTTCCTGGGGTATCAGCGCACTGTTTTTCGGTGTATTGATTGTGTGGTCCGTCACTGTCAGAATCCGTCTGGATTACATGCATTTTCTGTGGATCGGCTATGCCTTCCTCAACTTTGTATCCTACTGTATTGTAGACAGCAAAGCATTCTGGTTGAACTGGGATGATTCCTACAACCGGGTGCTGCAACAGATCGTTCCCGTATTTGTATTGATCATGGCTCTGAAATCACTTGCCCTCCTTCAATCCGATACACCAGATCACAGTTCTGAATCGTAGACAATCTGTGGGCAATGATAATCAGCGTCTTGCTGCCCGCCAGATAATCGATGGCTTCCATGACAGCCGCCTCTGTATCCGTATCCAGCGCAGAGGTGGCTTCATCCAGAACCAGTACCTCCGGTTCCAGATACAGCGCCCTGGCAATCCCGATACGCTGTCTCTGTCCCCCGGAAAGACGCACGCCGCCTTCTCCGATCACCGTGTCCAGCCCTTCCTCCAGAGAGTTCACAAATTCCTCCAACTGCGCCTCCCGCAATGCCTTCGCCAATCGTTTCTCGTCCACCTGGCCTTTTTCCACCCCAAACAGAATATTGTCCCGGATAGATGCATCCAGAAGAGAAATCGTCTGGGGAATATACCCCAGCTTCCGGTTCCAGGCATGCAGCCCCTGACGTATATCCACGCCGTCCACCAGCACTGCCCCCTCCTGGGGTTCCAGCAGGCCCAGAAGAATGTCCGCCATGGTGGTTTTCCCCTGTCCGGACGGTCCGATCAGGGCAATGGATTTATTTTTGGGAATCACCAAAGACACATGGCTGAAAATTTCCTTCTCTGTCTCCGGATAGCGAAAACTCATGTCTTTTACCCGAATTTCCTTCTGAAACGGAATCTCCCCGATTGTCTCCGTTCTCTCCCGCTCCGTCATCAGTCCTTCTATTTCTTTCAGATCATGATAAATAGCGTCAATGGCCGGCTTGCTGAACATAATCCGGCTCAGATATTCAGCGATACGGTTGGCAGACGGTAGCATCCGAAAGGCTGCCATGGCAAATACGGTAATGGTGGGAATAAAGGAGGCTGCATCCGCACCCAAGGCAATCTTCACACAGACAATCAGCAAAAGCCCGGAAATGGCGATGGTTTCCATAACAGGTTTGGGAATCATCCCATACACCTTAAACCGGCGATTGCTCTCCGCATAGTCTTTATATTCTGTGTGAAACTGCTCAACAAACACCCGCTCCCGGCCGAGCACCTTGATTTCCTTAATACTGCCAAGGGCCTCCAGCACAGCCTGACGGGTATTGCCCTGTTTGTCCCGGCTTCTCTTACCTGCGGCTTTCAGACGTTTCCTGAACACTTTCATAAAAATTAGTCCAAATGTGCCTACCATGACGACTACGCCCAGGGTAATGGAAATATCCTGCAACAGGAGGAAACACAACAGTGCCAGGCACACGCCTCCTTCCGACGCCAGCTGCAGGCCTGCCAGAACCGCCTCAAAAAAGGAAACGGTGTCTTCATTGATATTCCGGCTTAACTGGGCACTGTTATGATTTAAGTGGAACAGATACGGCTGATTCATATAGCAGTCCATCATCCGATAAGAGAGCAGCCGCTGATTCTCATAAGTAAACCGGTACTGCATTCCATGCATCAGATAGACATATATATTTTTGAATATATAGATGAGAATAATCGAGACACCCAGAAATATAATGTACTGGTCAATGGTCTCAAACCCCAGCAATCGGTACATGCCCCCCAGCCAGGGATTGTCCAGTATCAGCTCCGGGCTCAGCACTGCGCTGATAAAGGGCAGCACTGCACTGACTCCCACCAGTTCCACAAATGCCCCGATAATAATCACAAGAAAAAGCAGGGCCGCTTTCAGCTTCTGCTTTTTATCGAATATAAACATAAATTTATTCCATGTACTGCTCTGATCCATCCCTGCTTGTCTCCTTTATCTCCCCAACTGTTCACTCCAGTCCCAGGGAAAACGCTCAATATCCGCCTCCACCAGCTCCGTTCCCAACTGTACTTCTATAAAGTCAACGCCTTCCGTGGATGCCATGCCGTGTCTGCACATTTTGGGAATATACAACACATCCCCCCGGACAACCTCCCGTATCTCCCCATTCAGCAGGAACAGGCCTTTTCCGTCAATAATCGTCCAGATTTCATCCCGCAGATGATGCATCTGATAGCTGAGGCTTCTGCCGGGTTCCACATGCATATGCTTCGTTAGAGAACTCTCTTTGCCCGACCGGCACTGGACAAAATCCAATACCTTATATTCACCCCATTGCCGTTTTTCATACATGGGCCTGTTGTCAATCTGTTCCACATAACGCCCCATATAGGAGCTGGCATGCTTGTCGCTGACCAGGATACCGTCCGCGCTGGCTACCACCACCATATCATTCAGCCCCAGCGCCACCACAGGGATTTCCAGTTCATTGATCACATGGGTATTACGGCAGTCTTCTCCCCGGACAACAAAACCGCCGTCCGGTTCCTGCATCTTTTCAGTCAATGTGTTCCATGTGCCCAGATCATTCCATTCTCCGTCATAGGGGATATACACCAGAGAAGTATTTTTTTCAATGACTTCATAGTCAAAGCTGTTGACCGGCAACCGGTCATACAGAGCATACAAACGATCAAAGGAAACCTGTCCCACTTCTTTTTCAATGAGGGCCTTTACAAAGGAAGCCCGGAATACGAATACGCCTCCGTTCCAGCGTCCGCCTTCCGATACCAGCCGCCGGGCCGTGGCAAGATCCGGCTTTTCCGTATACGTCCGAACCTGCCTGTAAGGCCGGTCCGGCATGGATTCTCCCATAATATAGCCATACTTTTCCGAAGGATACGTGGGCTGCACTCCCAGAAGGCAGACATCCGCCCCCGAATCCGCAAGCGCAGATTCCATCTCGGTCAACTTCTCAAAATATCCCTGTTCCACATACGTATCCACCGGAAGCACTGCAATCACTTCCGTATCTTCTATCTGCCTTTTGTCCAGCAGCCAGGCTACTGACAGCAGAATCGCCGGATAGGTATGACGCCCGGAAGGTTCAAATACGGTCTCCGCCTCACTGCCAATCTGCCGCCGGATGGAATCGCTCTGTGCTTCTCCTGCGGCAATGATCACCTCCGTCCCCGGACAGCTCAGACGGATCTGTCTGTAAATACGCTGCATCATGGACTCGGAATTGCCATGTTCATCCTGTAATACTTTAAAAAACTGTTTGGATCTCGCCCCGTTGGACAATGGCCAGAGCCGCTTCCCGGAACCGCCGGATAACAGTATGATTTTCATGTGATTGTTCTCCTTATTGTATACTTCCAAAGCAGGAAAGTTTTCTTGACAGTAACAGTATATCACAATTCATCCGATTCCACTATAAACCACGGCAATTCCTGCAAATTTTCTTTGATAACGGACAGATAGGGGTGGTGGGGACCGAACTGTGCTTCCATTAAATCATATGCTTTCTGACACAGAGCCACCGCCCTCTCATGGTTTCCCAGTGCTTCACAGATAAGGCCCATATGGCAATATACCATAATGATATCAGGCGACATATGCCCGGACTCATCCTGTCCCTCCAAAGCTCTCCGGCACCACCCCAGAGACTTCTCATACTCCCCCTTATGATAATATACCATTCCTATATTGCTGCAGGTAACAACCATGTCATAATGCCCTTTTTCCAGTACCTTCTCCTGAATGTGAAAGGCTCTGAAAAAATTTTCCAGCGCTTCATCATATCCTTCTGTATAATAATAAACCAAACCTATATGATTATACGTCAGCGCCAGATCCGGATGCTGCGGTATCAGTACCTTTTCCTGAATCTCCATCGCTTTCTTTAACCATTCCAACGCTTCCGGATACGCTGCTTCCTGAATGCAGATCATTCCCATATTACCATAGCTGACAGCCTGATCCGGATGCCCTTCTTTCCACAATGTTTGCTGAAGTTCCACTGCCTTTAAAAACTGTGCCTTCGCCTCTTTATAATCCCCTGCCCAGAAATATGCCAGCCCTTTGTTATTGTGAAGCGCTGCAGTCAGCTGAACCGGCGCCACACAGAGATGTTCCTGTATCCGCAGCCCGTTTTCTAACCATTCCAGTGCACGTTCATATCCCCCCAGATAAACGGATAAATGCCCCATATTGTTACAGAGCCGGGCAAACGCCAGACTTTCTTCCATCTTCTCCTCTTTATATATATCCATCACTGTTTCGTAATGGCTGAGTGCTTCCTGATACAGCCCCTTACGGGAACAACACAGCGCCATATTATTATAAGCAGTTGCAATCAGATCACCCGGAACTTTCGGATTTTTTTCATAAATGTCCAGAACCCGGCCACATAACTCTATGCCTCTGTCATACTCTCCTTTCATATATCTGGCATAGGCAATATTCGTCAATACAACACCGATTTCCCAATCTTCTTTTCCCAGTACTGTCTCCATCATTTCCAGTGCTTTCTGAGCCAGGCGGATTCCCGTATCACACATTCCCTGATAATCATACAGCAATGCGGCTTTGTTCAACATACGGGCAAAGCGCACATCACAGAAATCCATTTTCTCTGCCAGTGCTGCTGCATGCGGCAGTTTATCCGCCTGGCGGGTAAATCCCTCTGCCTCGTCAGTCTTCAGATCATCCCCAATCCGTTCTGCCAGTTCTCCTGCCATTGCCTCATCCGGCATGGCCGCGTACCGGATCACCGACGATATAACCGGATGCATCACAAGGAATTGTGTACCCTGCCATACATATTTATTCAACCAGCCCTTCCGGATTACAGAATTCATGGCATTGAGGGATTTCAGATCCAGCCACTTTCTGACCGTTTTCACAGGAACCGGTGTATTGGATGCAAGCAGGGAAAAGAGTTGCACAATTCTCAGTTCTTCCGGCAGGGTGCTTACCTCCGACAGATCAAATATTCTGGCCATATGCTCTATAAACCGGCTGTTCCATTCTCCCTTTTCCGATTCCGGATCATGCAGATAGCAGATTTCTTCCATAAGATCCGATAAATCAAATCCGGATTTCTCTATCAAACAGAGCAGTTCACAGGCGTCCATACCGGCGGCATACTGCGTCTTTGCCAAAAGCTCTATGGACAGTGTATGCCCGGCGGCAAGAGATACAATCTGATCTATGATTTCATCCCCGGTACTGTCATCCTCACTGTATAAACGATACAGCCTGCGGCATGCTTCAGGCTTCAGGGAATCCGTTTCCATATTTTGCACCGTGTCCCTTTTCCCACGTGCGGTAATCAATACATGACATCCCAGCCTGTCCAGTGCAGCTACCTCCTGGGGAGTCATTTGATTGGCATTATCCAGAAACAGCAGCAACGCATCTCCCATTTCCGCGATTTTCTGCCGCGCCCTGTCCCAATATGCATCCGGATCATCCGCCGCAAGCCCGGAAAACTGGTCAAAGAAAGAATTTTTCAATGTTTCCCGGTATGTAATCCAGCCCAGATACCGAATGCCGCCATCCCCTGCATCAGATGCATATTGTTCGTATAATTCGCGGCATATTTCTGTCTTTCCTATGCCGCCGATTCCATACAGAAAAACAACACCCGTTTTACTGAAAAGACGGCTTTCAAGTTCCCTTACAGTCTCCTCACGTCCGATAAAATGGGGAGAGGCGGAAACCGGGCGCTCTTTTGTTACGGTTTCTGCTTTTCTATGTACGGGTGTATGCCTATACAAAGGCCATTTTCTGAGTTTTTTATTAAACTGTGTATATTCGCCCCACTCCCCTTCGTCCGCATCCCAGCTGTGGGCCTCAATGGAAAAGTCACTTCCCCGTAATGCACCCGCCGAAAAAACGGTTCTCGTATATTTTTCCTGTACCAGACATCCCATGGTAATTTCCATAAACCCATTGGTACGCCGTTTCCAGGGCATATGGGCGTCACCGCAAAGATACAGCCTGACCGGATACTCTGCAAACAACGTTTCAACCGCTTTTCGCTCATCTTCCCGGAAATTATCCAGCCCATGATGCCCCAATACAATGATGGGACGGCCGGAATCCGCTTGCTTCATCTCTTCCAATGCCCGGTACAGATCGTAATTGCCGATGATCAGTTCTCCACGGTCCCTGTCAGAATTACAGAAAATTCCTGTGTTCAGACAGAGCAAATGAAAGGACTCAAAACTGCGTCCAACATGCAGGGGAAGCATGGTATCAGGCCATACAGGCTTCACCCCTCTCCTCCCCAGTTCCTGCATCAGCAGACGGAAAAATGTAAAACGCCCCAGCAGCAATGCAGCATCTGCCTGTCCCAGCCTTCCGTTGTGTGCATCATACTTCTGTTTGATTTGATCCAGGGCCCCGGTTTCCGGCAGGCGGGATAAATCGTGATTGCCGGGTATGATATGGATACCTTCCGGTAAGATCTTTGCCGCACCGGCTATCTGCAAAATAAATTCAGCAGATGCTTTCGCAGCATCTGCCTCATTCTCTCTCTGATATTTTGCATGACGATAATCGCCGGTTAAAAAAAGATGATCGGCGGTTATGTGCGCTTCCTGCAAATATTTTAATAGTTTTTCACGCAGCTGGTGTGTGCTTCTTCCATCATTTTGGGGATTGTAGTGCAGATCTGACAGATGCAGCCATTTCATAGAGGGGCCTCCTTTATCATCCTATTTGACCCTCGCGGCATTCGCCAAATGCCCGTGCAAGCACGGCACTTGGCTCATTACTCACCGAAATAAACTGTTTCTTCGTTTTTCAATGTATAACGCAGACTTCTGACAAGTGACAAAATAATTCTCATCTCATACTCCGAACAGTTATCCAGTTCCCGGATCAGCACATTTTTAATCTCATAATTTTCCGTTACCTCAGGATAAAAAATCTGATAAAGGGGCAGATCCAGCTCCCTGACCAGTGTACACAGTATTTCAAATTTGGGATTTCCGCTGTTCTTTTCTATGTCTATAATGGTTCTTTTACAGACGCCGACTTTTTCAGCCAGCGCTTCCTGAGACAGATTCTTGTTTTTTCTTGTTGTACGTACAGCCTCGCCTAATGCAATCACCATTCGGTTCATTCCAATTCACCCTACTATATTTTAAAACTCACTTTCCTCATCGTCAATCCTTCCATACTGCATTAAAACATGAGTTATTCCTCACTGTTGGACATGTCCTGACAATATATTCACTATAGCTGTAATCATCTGCTTCCTGGCGTGTATTTTGTGAAAATCTTATCTCCTGTAGCAAAAGAAAGTATACGCTAAAACGTTCTTTTATCATAAGCATCAGAAAGATACTCCGCAAACTTTCTTTTGTCATAAACAATAAAAAGCACACTCTGCAAACTTTCTTTTGTCATGAACCAAAAACTGCCAATCACCTGACAGTCTCAGAGATTGGCAGTCGCCAACAGAATAACATATAACAGAATCATCTATAACAGAATAACCTATAACAGAGTACTGGCAGAATTTCTGTACATAGACAAACACCTGTTACAGTTCCTGTGTTCTCATCCACCCAATCGTCTCCCGAATCCCATCCTCAAAATTCACTTCTGGTATAAATCCGGTATCCTCTGTCAGTTTTTCAATATCCGCGCACAAATACATAATCTGCTGCGGCCCATAAGCAACCGCTCCAAAATCCAGCGCCAGGGCCGGATTGATACAATCCCGCAAAATCTCAATATATTCCCGCAGCGGCCTTGCATTTCCGCTTCCGACACAATATATGCTGCCGTCTCTGCCCTTTTCACCCAGAAGGTACATCGCATTTGCCGCATCCCTGCAATGGAGGTAATCCCACTGTTGAATCCCTGCTGTCAGGGCAGGAATTTCCCCTGCCAGCAATTTACGGATCACCATACTGATCATTGTCTGTTCTCCGTCTCCGGGCCCATATACACTCAATATACGTGCCCACACATGGCGCATCCCCAGACGGCTGCATTCCAGCCTGGTCATGGCGCCTGCACACAGTTTTGCCATGCCATACCCGCTCTCCGGAAATGTGGGGGTATATTCTGACAATTTTTCTTCCCATCGTCCATATTCCGCCTGAGAACCGGCTCCCACAAAGGTATGACAGCCCAGACGGGCAGCCAGTGCCACCGCATCCAGCGCATAGCCGATATTGGCGGTCTGCAGCTTCATATCGTTTCTGCCGGAGCCGATTGTAGCCTCCCATGCAAAATGATAACAGACATCATAGTCAAAAGATTCTACCCCCGCACGTTCCAGTGCTTTCTCATCAAGGTCACACAGTGTATCCAGACTGCATGCCACCACCTGTACAAGCGGTGATCGGGGAATCCGGTCCGTTCTTTTGGAATGAGGCCTGACAATCGCCAGAACCCTGATTCCCTGTGCAATACATTGCTGAATCAATGCAATACCAATAGAACCTGTGGGGCCGGTCATAACAACTTTTTTCATTTCACCTTTCATCCTGATTCCTTTCCTGACTGCTCGCCGTGGCGATCTGTCCGATTCCAGGGAGCCTGGCCTGATTCCCACAACCCTTCCAGATAGGCTCTGTCCCGTATGGTGTCCATAGGCGACCAAAAACCCGGATGCCGGTAAGCCATCATTTCCCCATCTGCTGCCAGTCGTTCAAAGGGAGTGGCCTCCAGCATTTCACTTCCATCTCCCAGGTAGTCAAACACTTTCCTGTGAAAAACCATATAGCCGATATTTACCCAGGACTGATCCCGTCTTGCCTTCTCCTTAAAACTTTCCACCTGTCCCTCTGCACTGATTTTAATGGCGCCGAACCGGCCTTCCGGCTGTGTGGTGGATATGGTGGCAATTTTTCCATGGCTGTTGTGAAATGCCAGCAGTTCACGGATATCCACATCTGCAACACCATCCCCATAGGTCAGCAAAAAGGTATCCTCCCCTTCCAGATACTTCCGGATTTTCAGTATCCGTCCTGCGGTCAGAGTATGCAGACCTGTGTCCGCCAGTGTAACTTTCCACTGCTCCGCCGTATTTTTATGCTCCGTCCTGACTCTGTCTTTTACGGAAAATGTAACATCGGACTGATACATATAGTAGTGAACAAAATAGTCCTTGATCATATGCCCTTTATACCCGCAACAGATAATAAACTCATCCATCCCATAATGGGAGTATGTGCTCATAATATGCCAGAGAATCGGTCTGTTCCCGATTTCTATCATCGGTTTGGGACGGAGCTGCGTTTCCTCACTGAGCCTGGTGCCCATGCCGCCTGCCAGTATTACCGTTTTCATATATCCACCTCTACCATACTTTCCATGGCGCCATGCCTGCGTTCCAAAGATTTTCCATCTGTTCTTTATCCCGTTTTGTTTCAATGGGGGACCAGAATCCTCTGTGTTTATAGGTGGCAATCTGCCGCTTTTCAGCCAGCACTTCCAGAAGCTGCTTCTCAAGCTGATAGTTTCCCATCAGATAGTGAAATACCTGTCTGTGAAATATATAAGCCCCCGCATTGACCCATGCATGGTTTTCCTCGGAATCATGCTTGTACAACCCCAGATAATTGCCTTCCTCATCAATATCCAGAATTTTATTACGCCCTGCCGGATGTGCCAGCGCCACTGTGGCCAGCTTTCCGTTTTTCCTGTAGGCCTCCAGCAAATCCCTCACATTGATATTTGAAAGACAGTCCCCGAAATTGACAATAAATTCATCTCCGTCTATATATTTCTGAATCAGCCCCACACGCTGTCCGGTGGAAGCATACAGGCCCGTATCCACCACCGTCACCTTCCAGTCTTCCGTAATCTTCCGGTGGATTTCAATTGTATTGTTTTTGAGATCCACCGTTATATCCGACTGATAAATATAAAAATCATTAAAATAATCTTTGATCAGTTCTTTTCTGTATCCGGCGCATATGATAAATTCATTGAAACCATAGTACGCATAACTTTTCATAATATGCCAGAGAATCGGATTCTCCCCGATCTCCACCATAGGCTTGGGCAAACCCTGTTTGTCCTCCGCAATCGTACTGGGCAGTCCGCCTGCCAGAATCACCACTTTCATTTCAGCCTCCCGCTTCCATATACATCCCCGTCACAGCAGCCAGGATAATTATCAAGCTCTCTGTGCCCTGCCACTATACCAGTCCTTCAGAAATTCCTCAATCTGCCTGTCCATACACGCCCTGACATCATTTCCCTGTAAATAACAAACAGACCATTCCACAATCCGGTTCAACGCCTGCTCCAGATTCCACACCGGTTTCCATCCAAAAACCCGTTTGAGTCTGGAACAGTCCAGCTTGAGAAAATTGGCTTCATGAGGACCTCCGTCATGCCGGTTGATCCATTGAACCTTTTGCCCGGTATACTGTTGCCACGTTTTGCAGAACAGATCCGCCAATGCCCCTGTCGTATAACAGTCTGACTCATCCGGCCCCACATTATAACTCCCTGCACAGCGTTTATCCTCATATTGGGACGCCGCAATCATCAGGTATACCGCCAGCGGTTCCAGTACATGCTGGTATGGCCTGGTGGAGTATGGATTCCGGACAATGATGGATTCACCCTTCTCCATGGCACGGACACAGTCCGGAATAATCCTGTCAGCCCCAAAGTCGCCGCCACCGATCACATTACCTGCCCGCGCCGTTGAAACTGCCGGCCTGTGCCCATTTGTGTCCGCAGCCGAAAAAAAGGCATGTTGGTAACTGTCCGTTACCAGTTCCGAGCAGGATTTGGAATTGGAATAGGGATCATATCCATTCAGTTCTTCCTCTTCCCGATACCCCCATTCCCACTCTCTGTTTTTATAGACCTTATCTGTTGTAACATTTACAAAAGATCGAACACTGTCCGTGAGGCGCACACATTCCAGGACATTGACAGTTCCCATGACATTCACATCATAGGTGTACACCGGATTGACATAAGATGCACGGACAATTGGCTGCGCAGCCAGATGGATCACAATTTCAGGCCGGAACTGCCGAAATACGTCCCGAAGCTGCTCCAGATCACGCACATCACCGATGACAGAATGAATACCATCCTCTATATGACACAACTGAAACAGAGCAGGCCCTTTTGGCGCTTCCAGTGCATACCCCGTAACCTCTGCGCCCGCCTGTCTGAGCAGCGCACACAGCCAGCTTCCTTTAAAACCTGTGTGCCCTGTGATCAGTACTTTTTTATGTTTATAAAATGAAAAAAAATCTTTGTCCGGCATTTTGTATCTCCTGATTTAAAATTATGACAATACTTTTGTTTTCTGTTTCCGTTTATTCAGCGCTTTTATGACAGAACCGGCGGCCAACAGCAAGACGCCCCCTGCTGAAATCGCTGTCCCGGCCAGCAGTCCCGGTGTACAGTATTCCAGACGGATGTCATGGGCACCCGGTTTCAGTTCCAGCGCAGTAAACATAATATTTCCCCGCATCAGTGGTCTGGGTTCTCCATCCACCCAGGCTTTCCAGCCTGTGGAATAGGGAATCGTCAGACAGAGAATTTTGGGCTCGTCCAGTGTAATCCGGCCGGTTATCAGACCGGTTGCGGATACTTCCCCGATCTCCGGATTGTAATGCATGTCTATCTCCTGCAATACATCCTTGCGCAGCGCGCTGATCTGCTCAATGTAGTGATCCATGGGCTGACACAGTACCTGGATTGTGTCCATATGGTATGTGCCGATATGGGAAAATGACATCGTGACAGACTGCTTAGGCAATTCATCGTATCCCAGATTGGCAAGGAAATCGTGGCGTCCTGTATTATTACCGTGTGTCGGCGTATAGTAATGCAGTCGTTTAGCGACTTTTTGAGATCCATCCGAATTTTTCAGTTTCATCTTTATCGTAATTTCTCCCGCAGGCAGCCAGTATCTGGCATTGGCTTTTTCACGGTTTTTCACCATGGGGGACAGCCGGTTCCAGTCATCTTCCGTGTAACGCTCAAGAGGATCAATCGAAAGGTCATCGTTATACAAATCAATCGCCCTGGCAGCGGTAAATTTTAATCCTTCCAGGTATACATACGTCTCCGCATTTTCGATTCCTTCAAACGTGAATGTGACACTGGCGCCGTCCTGGGTCACAATAAATTCATTTCCGTCAAAGGTAACCGAGTCATTATCGCATTCCACTGTATATGGCACTGCCCGCACAGTAGATATAAGCTCTGCTTCCCTGCACATTTCCGGCGTTGTTTCCAGGCGAATCCCCTGCAAAATCCCTTCCTGCCGTTCCAATGGAGAAAGGCTGTCAAATGTTGCCGGCGTGATATACGAATCATATGTATATCCCAACGGCATTGCAACTTGATTTTGATAAATATCATAAACATCATTGATTTCAGGTGAAATCGGATCCATTTCCTCATACCCGTAAGGAATTTCATATGGATTTTCGTCATGGCCCTGGCTCATAAAATAATATTTGATACCCGACAGCGAATTGATAATCGTTCTGTTATCCAGCTTTTCGTAATAAAACGTCGTATCTTCTATCATCGCCATAGCTGTCATAAACTCAAACTCGTTTCCATCCGAAAGACTCCAGTAACTCTGCACACTGGACAGGCCGCTCAACAGCGCGGAATTCCGCTGGGTAATTTCATCTATGCCATTGCAATATCTGTAAAAGGTTTCAAAATCTCCGATTGCCATCACCGCTTTGTCAATGGCGCCGGTCTGCGCTTCAGCAATCCCGTCTTTGTCCATGCACTGTTCTGTATAATTGCCCTCAAACATGGAATACTCAAAATACCCATTCCCTATGATCCCTGCCAGCAAAATCCCGCACAGCAAACATTCACCCACTCTTCTTTCAGACTTCCCCTGGCCGAAAAATACCAGTATATTCAGACCGGCAAAAACAAGCGCCATGGAAAAGAACGTATTTTTATTCACCGATTGTCTCAAAACGATACAGAATGTCAGATAAATACCGGATAACAGCAATAAGATTCCATATTCCCGGCGCGATATAGAAAACAAATCCTGCCACATCGTAACCAGAATATAGGAAACCAGCATAATAAAGCCCCATATCCATCGTTCCGAGACGTAGGCACATCCGTTTAGGACATAACCAAATACAGGAAATATGATAAATATAAACAGAATTGAAAACATAATTTTCAAATCCGCATGTTTCTTTTTTATGAAAAGAAGAAATATGCCAAGAATGGCAGCCGCTGATACACCATATCTCGTATGCGTCAGAAAAGCGGCGGGTAACTGCTCCAAGAAACCGATAGAAGGCATAAAATCAAATGTATAATCTGTCGTACGTCTCGGACTGTTCAGAAAAGCCAGAAGCACCGGTAATAACAGAAAGGCACTCAGCATAACCCCTATCAGTGCATTCCATCCGATAGAAAGCAACTGGCAGACAGCCTGTACCACCCCCCCCGCCTGCAATTTTACGCCATAGATGGTAATCAGCCGTACTCCGACATATAATACAGTCAGAATAACAAGCATATAGAAAAAATAAAAATTACTGATAACAGAAACAAACACACCCATTATAAATACCAATGGTTTCTTTTCTTTAAAAATCCGTTCAACGCCCAAAAGTAACCACGGGAAATGTATAAACGGATTGAGGAAAAACGGATGTCTGATCTGTATTATGACAAACCCGCAAAAAATGAACACAAACGTGCCTGCCAGAATTGCAATACTTTTTTCTTTTTTCATATACATACAGAAATGTGCAAAACTGATTCCCGCCAGATACAGCCTGAGTACAATGAGAAAATCATACAGATAATGTGTATATCTGCCCGGCACAAAGACCGACAACAGATTCAAAGGATCACCAACGCCATAATAATGCAGGGTCGTCAGAATGTCTCCGCCATATCCGAGGCTGAAACTATAGAAAGGCACTTCCAATACATGAGACGAAAGCAGCGTCCGGGCAATCTTTCTGAGCCAACGTCCATAGTAAACCAACGCTTTATAGTGCTGCATCCACCCGTCCGGATACCAGATCAGCGTCTTTCCGTTATGATAAAACGGAAAAAAGAGAATACATGCCATTACAACAAAAAGAATCGTATACACAACCCAAAAATTACTTAGCCTGTTTCTGATACGGTCATAGAACCATTTCCGTCTTTCCATGTCTCTTACTCCCATTTACACTCTCACAAGATAAATCTGGTCATTTGGTATTCTCGCCGCAGCCCGGTAAGGCCGTGCCGCCGATTCAAACAGTATATACATACCATCCGCCGTCATCTGGATCTGTTCCACACCTTCCGGCAAAGTCGCATACCACACAGGCTCCTCAAAGCGTTCCGCTTTTTCGTCATATGCAAAAGCTAACAGGCTGGAATCTTCCGTCTGGTATCCCGAACTAAACAGTATATACCGCTCACCTGTGGTAACATCTTCCTGGAATGTAACGCCCTGCACCCGCTGGGGTATCACATATGCTGCCACTTCCGACGGTCTCTCATACTCTGTCACATCATAACGCTTGAGCATGCCCGTGTCTCCGTCCACATAAGAACCCACAAACAATTCATCCCCATAGATGTTTAAGAAGGAGGCCACCGCTGAGTCGTTATGATTTTTCAGTCCCGCATCAAAATCCGCCAGTATCTCTCCCTGATACCCGCCTTCCAGAATCGCCGGCCAGGAAACCGCATAGACATGTCCCGACGGACCTGTCACCCAGAGAAGATCTCTGTTTTCATCATATGCAATACCGCCTGTATGGGCCTTGAATCCCAGATCCACCGTTTTCTGCAAATTTCCTTCCGTATCCAACACAAACAGAATACTGTTATGCGCACCGGAGTAACTATACGCCGATATCACAATCATGCCACCTGCTCTGGTCAGTCCCTGTACCACATAGTCTTCCAGGGGCACCGTCTCATTTTGCCGGTAAAGTCCCGGCATTGTAATGGACTTCTCAAAATGTTCCGCCAGGAATCCATATTCCGGGTGTACGATTACCTTTGCCAGTCCCGGATAATTGGTGACAATTCCGTCCGCACCCATTTCCCGCACCCTGGTCATCTGCTCCGGTGTGTTCACCGTCCAGACAAAGGCTTTCCTGCCTGCTTCATGTATGGAACGAATCGTCTCGGCAGTGACATTTTGTATAAACAGTCCGTAATATTCCGCCGGAAATTCATCCGGTAATGTGCTTTTTCCGGAAACCGTATTGTATAAAACCGCCAGACTGCTGTCCAACTCTTTTATGCGGGCCAGATAGCTATAATTAAATGAGGCAAGTACACATTGCCTTTCCATGCCGCACCGCTTTACAACTTCCACCACAGCCTCTTCAAAGCCGGCCACATCTCCCATATCTTTCAGTTCCAGATAGATTCTGCAGTCAGACGCGCCTATGAGTGTCAGCGCTTCTTCCAGTGTGAGTATTCTCTCGCCTGCAAAGTCAGCGCCAAACCAGCTTCCCGCATCCATCTCCAAAAGTTCGTCCCGGCTGTAATCCGCAACATTTCCTGTCTGTCCCGTAATGCGGGCAAGATCACCATCATGGAATACCATCACCTGTCCGTCAGCCGATAATTGTACATCCAGTTCAATATAATCCACACCAATGTCCAGTGCCCCTGCAAATGCGGAACGGGTATTTTCCGGAAATACGCCGCTGTATCCTCTGTGGGCAATAATCTGCAGCCCTTCTTCCTGAAAGGATTGTAAGTCTTCCGGGGCAATCGGTGTATTGTCTGACGCACTGTCCGCCGCTTCTGTCTGCTGCGCGCCTGCCTCCGCCTCCGCTTTCTGTGCATTCCGGCGCACCTGCCAGGGAATCGCAGACAGACACACTGCAGCCAATACACAAACGGCCAGTCCCATCATGAGCCGTCTGCTTCTAAAACCTGTCAAATCCCGCGCCCGCTCCCATACGCACCAAAGAAAAGGATACCCTGCCATAATATAGACAGCCAGGAAAAACGACGCAAAAAAGCCTGCATATTTGGCAGGCATAAACAATGTCAGCACCGGGCCCACGCCCCGATAGACTGCCAGCAGAAGCAAACCGCCAATCCCCAGCCTGCCCAGCCTCTCCGGCAGACTACCTCTTATTTCAAACCGCACAAAACGACGCTCTGCCAGCCACCCAATAAAAAACCCCATACCGGCGCCCGCATTGGACATACATCCGATTTTAAGCATGGGCAGAAAACAGAGCACACAGCCCGCCCCGCAGACCAGAAGATCCCCCATGGGATGCTTGTCCGCAAATTGTAAACTCTTTGCAGTCAGCCAGAGAATTCCAATCCCCAGCGCAAGGGATACCAGTACATCCTGGGGCGTGTGCACGCCCAGATAGTTTCTGGAAAATAAAACAGCCACCGTGATCAGCCAGCAAAGACTGCTGACCAGGCGATATTTTTCTTTCTTCCAGGTCCCGCTGCCCACAGCGCCCCAGGTAGCCACTGCTCTGGCCGTATGACCGCTGGGAAAAGAATAACCGCCTGCCCCCGGCAAAGCCGCCTCCACAGGATGAATCCGCTCATCTCTTATCCATGGACGGTCTATATGGAACAATGGTTTTAAAAACTGGTTCAGTGTACACCCAAGGGCCACGTTCAATCCCATAGATTGCCCGATCCGTTTATCCACACACCAATATAGAACAGCTAAAAGAAGGAACGTCGCAGTTCCTTCTCCCAAAGCTGTTACCTGCATCATAAACGAATCAAACACGCCTCCGAACGCTTCTCTGGCTTTTTGTAAAAACAATAAATATGATATATCCATTTTTTAATCCTGTTCCAGACTCCTGTTTTTTATACGCCCATCCGGCAGTTTATTGTCTCTCAAACATGGGAATCAACATATTCTCCTGCATCTCTGCGTCACTGATGGGAGGATTCAGAAATTCCAGCGGCAGCGATTCCATCTGTCCGTCGGACCGTTTATAGGATACCTGCTTTGGCACAGCCGTCAGTGCAATGGGGGTCATAACCTCGCAGATAACGGGGCCCGCATACTCCAGAACCGCTTTCACTTTCTCGTCCAGCTCACTGTTTGTACGGATCACCACCGATTGTAAACCATATGCCTCCGCAATCTTCGCAACAGGCGGTATGGTCAGGGCAGATTCTTCATTGCATCCCACCAGATGGCCTCCGAACAGATTTGTCTGGGTGGCTTTTATCGCCCCATAGCCCCGGTTGCTCAACACAAAGATTTTGATGGGAAGCTGCAGACGCCGTATGGTTTCCAGTTCCTGAATATTCATCACAAAACCGCCGTCACCATTGACCCCCACTGTCCGCCTGCCTCCGCTCGCCAGACAGGCGCCGATTGTGGAAGGCAGCCCGTAGCCCATGGATGCCAGCCCCTTTGTACAAAACACCCGCTGTCCTTTTTTCACCCGGAACGTCTGCATGGAAATATCAATGCAACTGCCCGAACTGCCTGACACATAAATATCTTCGCCTGTCATATACCTGGAAATCGTCTCCAACAGGCAATAGGAATTGACCAGTTCTTTCTGTTCCCAGTATTCAGGCTTTACGATGGGATACTGTGCTTTCAGCCGATTGCCATACGCCAGCCATTCCGTTCTGTCTTTGCGGACAATTTTATCCTGATGAAGCAGCAAAAGTTCCATAAATTCTTTTGCATCCCCGCATATTGGCAGATCCGGCCGCACATTGATCTTGTGCAGCTCTCCATTGTCAATATCCACCATGACTTTATAAGCCTCTCTTGCAAAGCCGTCAAAGTTATAGCCTGTCTGCAACAGGTTCAACCGTGCCCCGATGCTCATGAAAAAGTCTGCATTTTGCTGCATAAAATTGGCGTAACGATGCCCCAGGCCACCTGGGCGCCCATAATAGAGAGGATCCGACTCTTCCATCAGATCAATACCGTTCCAGGTGGTGAGTACCGGGATATTCAGCGTACGAACCAGCTTTTCAAATACTTCCACACCATCCGACAGCCGGATACCATTCCCGGCCAGCAATACCGGCCGCTTAGCCTGATTCAAAGCTGCAATCACCTGTAGCACCTGCTTTTCCAGATGGGTATTTTTTACCTCCGGAATCGGTGTGTAGCCAATCAGCTTTGTCTCGTCAATCATGGTTGCCTGTACATCCAGCGGAATATCCAGCCATACAGGCCCTTTTCTCCCATGACATGCCTCATACAGGCTTCGCTCAATATGATACCGGATCATCTGCGGATCATCTACAAGCGCTGCATATTTGGTAATGGGTTTCACCACAGAGATAATGTCCAGTTCCTGCATCCCCTGCTGCCGGATACCCTGCCCGTTGATCATATCCAGCCGCTTTACCTGTCCTGATACTACAAACATGGGGGTGGATTCCAGCCAGGCGCCGGCCACACCGGTCAGCGCATTGGTTCCGCCAGGGCCGGTGGTAACCATCAGCAGGCCAATCGTATTATTTACCCTTGCATAAGCCTCTGCCGCCATGGCACAGGCCTGTTCATGCAGACAACAGATATACTGTATTGTTTTACTCTTTCCAAGGGAATCATTCAGGTGCATTGCACCGCCGCCGGGCAGCATAAACATATGGCCCGCACCTGTTTCTTCCAGTCTTTTTACTACATAATCAGATACTTTCATCATATCGGTTCACCGTCAAACATCATATTTACTTTCTGTAACAAATTGAATCGTCATATAATTCGCTGTGATCTTCTTAAAGTCCTGGAACATATCACAGATTTCTTCGTTGAGTTCATCCCACCGTTTCCCCGGATTGATATGTGGCAGGGAAATATCTGCATAACTCTCCGACCAGGCATCTTCAAAACCGTCAAACCCGGCCAGGGCCACCCTGCAAATGTGCAGTTTGTTCAGCAGACGCAGACACATCATGCCGGAATTGTCAAAATGCTCCCATCCCCGCTTCACCAGATGATTGAAGTTCACCACCCGTTCCTCTGCCTCCCCTTCTGTTTTAATATTGGAGGCAATAATCCTTTGATTCTTATAAAACAATTCCGGATAGATTTCTCTGGCATACTCATATCTTACCGAATTGCTGAAAAATAATGCATCATAGGTGTATTGCGCAAACACCGCGTTAATCCCGATGATATACGGCTTACACTCCGCAATATGCTGTTTGATGACAGTCTCCTGTTCCGTAAGGGATTTTCCCGGAAGAAGAAGCAGTACTTCTCTGTCGCCGATTTCTTCTTTCAGTCCTTTCAGAACCCGTTCATCATCCACTGTTTTATTCTGGTACTCCAGATATTTCTGTTCCAGCAAATCGTAATCATATTTTTTCCTGTCCTCTTCTGACAGGGACTCTATAATATTGCGCATTGCCAGCGTATTGGTCCGGTGATTTTTCTGCAGATAGGCAATATTATTCACATGGGCACAGTACATACCGGATATAAAATAGGGGATGGAATACCCCCAGGTGAAATGTTCCGTAAAATATCCCATATACATATCTATGGCGTCCATGATGACATTCATATCATAGTTTCCATTATATCTCCGGTTCAGGAAATTGGCAGTCAGCTCCGTTGTGGCATTCCCTGCGCCGCGCCCCATACCGCAAAGGCTGGAATCGGCGATGACACTGCGGCCTCTCTTCGTCAATGTCTCAATAAACTGCATTGTCAGCGCAAAGGAAAGCTGCTGATTATTATGGGAATGAAAGCCCAGTTTGATATCAGAATCCAGATATTGATCCAGAATCAGGATAATATGTTCCAGATCATCGCCATACATGGCGCCAAAAGTATCCACAACCGACAGAGCCACCGGGTGCGCAGCATTGACTTCCTGCGCCAGTGTAATCAGTTCCGCATCACGATACCCCAGCGTATTGGCAGCCTGCAGGTATACCTGGTATCCTTTTTCCTGAATCTGTCCTGCCAGCCCGATTCCTTCCCTGAAATGATCCTGGGGAAATACCACCCGGATGGCGTCTATGGACTTTCCGTCATAGACAGGCAACTGCTCGAGATTGTATCGGTTCCAGTCAATCATGGCCACATAGGTGGTATGGCTGTTTTTTCCCAGCAGATACGGCTCCAGGTCAGCAGGGATATGATAGAAGGTGGTCCCCTCTTTATGGGGCCCGTCCTTGAGCCAGCCGCATTCTACCAGTTCTATATTGGCATCCTGCATCCGTTTGATAATCCCTCTGATGGCAGGCGTTCCAAATTCACCGTCCACAATATATGCGCCGTCACGCAGCGTGCAGTCAAGCAGTTGTACTTTTCCACTCATTACCAGATGACTCCTTTTCTTTTTACACTATGAGCCGGTCTTCTCCCATTGATCGGAGGGAACTGCATGTAATCCCCATAACCTTTTGCACGCAGTAAACCATCACAGTCTACAGGCACTTTTACCTTTACGCCACACATGTCCATTTCTTTTCCTTCACCGAAAAACCGCTTTTCAAACGTCAATGGCATATAATTGATTGTACCGTTTGCTTCAAAATAATAATCACTGTTTTCTTTTTTCGCGTAATCCCGGATTTTTTCATACATCCAGAATAAAATTTTAGCGGGAATGACACTGCCCACCATATTTACAACCCGGATTACAAAACGTGCCGTTGCCGAAACACGATCATATTCTGAATAATCAATATATGCCCGATGTCCCATACACAATACATAGACACCTTTAATCATCGTAGTTGCTATTTTGTGCCGTTTTTTACTATTGGATGCATCATCCATAACAAATATATCCATTGCCAGCTTGTTCATAATTTCCGGCCGTGCTTTTCCCACAACTTTACTGTATGTTCCGTTGGGCACTTCTTCTTTCATATAGGCAAGTCTGGGAATAAAGTCAGAAAATGTATTTTTCCCCAAACTATCATAATCTACCAGTTCAAAATCACTGCCCTTCCATATTTCATCCGCTTTTTCTTTTAAAATCTTATAGTCTTCCCTGGTCATGGACACATCCAGATCATCATCCCAGGGAATGAATCCCTGGTGTCTGACCACACCAATCAGAGAACCGCTGATGACATAATAATGCAGATGATATTTTCTGCAGACGCGGTCAAATTCAACCATGATCTTCATCAAAATTTCATGAACCTTTTTCAGATATGCCTGCTCATCCGCCTGCGTAACGGCATATTCCTCTGCAAGTCCCACCGGATCAAACCCTTTCATAGGCCTGTAATTAAAACTTCCCATAGCAAGCAACTGATCCCGCACCGGCTCAAAGGCTTCGCTGCACAATATCACAAACACTTTGTCCGGATCTTCTGCCGCCAGGGCATCCGGCCCTTTAATTTCCACCCCGCTCTTACTGGTTCCCCACGTTTCCGAAGAATTGTCAACTGCATATGCAGGCATATACTCGTTCGAAAAGTTCTTCATATATTCATCAAAATATTCGTCTGTACCAAATAAAATCACCTGTTTACCCGGTGCGGCATTATTCAACGCTTCTCTAAATGCCGCCATTCCGCTCAGTCCTGCCGGAAGCAGCGAATGCATCCGTACTCCATGGGCCTTGCAATACGCCTGATCCGTCTGAAAGTGTCTGCCATATTCAACACCATAAAAACACACATCAAACTGTATCTGCTCATGGCACTTTTGCAGAGATACATTTTGTGCATCCACAGAAATCACCTCGTCTACTGCCTGCAAAGATAACAGCATTTCTTTTTTCTGCTGGAATGGCAATTCCGGATTTCTGCCGGACATGAGCAGAATAAATTCATCTGAAGGCACACCTGCAATCAATCTGCCACACATTTCTTTACAGGAATTCAAAATTTTTATTTCACCATGGCTAATTGCACCTTTTATATCATACATTAAATAACCTTTTATATCACTTTGCATAATTATTCCTTTTCTCTCTCATTATCTTTAGGGCAATATGACTACTTTTTGATTATACCAGATTATAAATCAACATACCAGTTCTTTACAGTTCAACCGTCCTGGAATGTATAAAACGATTTTTTATTTCACAGTAAAAAATGTCTATCAATAAAAGCAGACTCATACAATAAATTGACGCATATCTTACAGTAAAGGAAAGATCTCCTGTTATCTTTGTAATAAAAGGTGTATTCCACACAAAAAAGCAGAATATCCCCGCAAACAGAATGGCATATACATAGTCTGCTCTGTGATTTCGTTTTTCGGTCAGAAAATAGATTAATGGAATGATGAGATAAAACGGGGTATAAGATCCTGCCCAAAATGGCACGATAACCATCATGCTGCATAATAAAAACAGCTTTTTCCATACATCCTGTGCCAGCCACACACCCACTGCCGCAAATATCGCATACATAGCGGTTAACAATCTTCCGACAATTTGAAGGTTCAGATGCAGAAATCTGTTATCTATCTGGTTCCATGTCGATTGAATGCTTTTCCATCCATAATATACCTGTGAATGCAGTTCTTGCTGATTTTGCAGCATCTGAAACAGTCCGTGGATGCCGCCAAAGAAAACGAATGGAACAAAGAAACAGAGTATTCCATACACAATCAGTCTCCCTGCTTCTTTATACCGTCTTTCCTTTAAATACAGTATGCCAAAAACCGCAGGATATATTTTGAGCCCCGCTGCAACTGCAATCAGTATCAGAGCCAGCTCTTTTCTGGCCCGGTCTTCCTTATCCCGCAGCTCCAATGCCCTGAGCAGCAGAATACACGCAATCAATGCAGAGTTTCCTGTCCATATAACACTGAAAATAAACACACCCGACATACTTGCAAACAGCGTAATCCAAAGGCTGTCAGCCTCCCGGCCTCCCCTTGCAATATAAAGTCTGCGTATGCTGTCATAAAGCAGTATTCCCAGCAACACATGATAGGTGACATATAATAACAGAGCATAGGATGTCAGTGCTGACGGATCATCCATTACCACCGTATCAGCCGGCAGCATTTGTGCCAACAGCCAGTACAGCATATAAGCCAGAGGTGGAAAACAGGCATTAAAATTCACATCATATACGCCGGACGGTTCCTGCACATAAAATATGTGATTAAAAAAATCCATAAAATACCACTCAGGCAACGGAAGCACTGTACGCATACAGGCGCCTCTCGTATAACATAACCAAAATACTCCAAATAAACCAAGGCCAGTCATCAAACATACAAACAAACTCTGCGGTGTAATCCCTTTCATGCTTTTTTGCACTGTAAGAAGCTCCTTTCCATTCATTATAAAATTTTACTCCCACAGATAATATACATTCGCCATACCATATGTGCACAAAAATTCAGCTTCCTTCCAACGCTGTCCGGAAGACAGGATTTCATCCACAATGGCATCTCCTTCATAGGAACTGGTAGAAACATATAATACGATCCCTGTCTCTTTACGCGCTTCCATTATCTCCGGAAATTCCTTATAATTTACAAACATATATTTTTGAAAAAGCGGCAAATCTTCGTAATGATTACACAGCGTCCAACTGTCCTCATAGATATATACCGCCATACTGTCTTTATATTGTGACAACTGTTCCCGCAGTTCCCGATTGGTCAGATAGGAAAAGGGCAATTCTCCTTTCAGCACAATCATGGAAGAAACATTCAATCCCAGAAAAACAAGAAAACCCAAAACACATATTTTTTCATATTTCCAGTCTTTTTTCAGCAGGCAGAGCAATCTGTGCAGCAAATCCATACTAAGAAATATGAGACACCAGCCCACACACATAATATAGCGGTCAGCACGGAACGGCGCGATTTTAATAATCACCGCCAGATAACAGACAGTCATACACAGCACCATATATTCCTGCGGACTGATTTCTTTCAGGATACGTTTGAAACGGCCTTTGCGTCCAAACAAAAGAACTCCCATTGCAAGGAAAAATAAGACCATCACAACACGTCCCCCGAACAGCTCCCTTGCCATCCAGCCAACATTTCCCACAATCCGTTCTGCCAGATTATCTACAGAAACGATATTGTCCCACGCTTCCTGTCCTCTGTAGCCACTGCCGAATATATGATCCAGCATTGCCGGAAAAATCAGTACGGAAGATACGCCTGCTGCTGTCAGCGTCAGTAAAAAGCAGAGAACGTCCTTCCATTTCCGTCTCCAGAGAAAAACAATCCCCTGAAACAGACACAGAAAAAACAGTACAATGAGAAAATAGTATTGTATCAGTGTGCCAATAACGGAAATCAGATACAAATACAGCCAAAACCGCCTGTCTTTTTCTCTTTCAAAATACCATAAGAAAAGTAAAACCAACGCCAGTACAGCAACCGTTAAAAAAGCATACATACGGATAAAGATGATCATATTCATCATCATGGCGCCAAAACCATATATCATCGCAGCCATCAATGCTCTTGCCCTGGAACCAAACAATATCTTTCCAATCTGGTACAGCAAAATATCTATCACCGGCAAGCAGAACAGGTTTGGTATCAAACCAAACCATTTGCTGAACACACCTGGAAAAAATGAACAGATTGTGTGAATGATGACATAGTAAAAAGGTGGATGTACATCTGCCTTCTGTTGCGCCCAAACATTGGCATAATCAAAGGCCTGTGATACCCCCCCCCACGGTGAAAAACCCATCAAACGGTCCCGTCCCCACATACTCTTTTCCGTTCTCTATCTCCATCACAACAGAACCTGCATGATTGGCCAGGCCATACGTCCAATATTCGTCAATAAACAAGTCTGACTTCAGGCAACACCAGAATATTGCGTACAGAAGATGTACAGCAACAAATAAAAACAAGATTTTCTTATCATTTAAATTCCTAAAATATTCTCCGACCTTTTTCGCTTCCATATGCTGTTCCTTCACCTATTTCATTTTCCGTTAAGAAGTCCTGCACTTTTCATGAATACAAAACAGAAACCCATGCAGTACATGGGTTCTTTCGATTAGCTATTCATATCACAGTGTCACCCTGTATGCGACACACATATTTTACCAGAAACTGCCAGAATGTAAACAACTTTTCCAAAAAAACCTTTATTTTTACAAATTTGTTACATCCTGTTCCCAATAGCCCTCTGCAACATGGTAGAACTGGTACTCTTGGTATAAGGGAAAAACTCCAGTTCTGCCCCCAGATACCGCAGTTTTTGTCTCAGATCCAGCCAATACCGCTCTCCCTCATGATCGCTTCCTGCAAACAGGCATCCATACCGCAACGCTTTCCAGGCGTCGATCTTATCCGTATTCTGAAAACTGACAGGGATCACCCGATCCACATATTTGCACTGCCTCACAATTTCCATTCGTTCTGCAAACGGAATAAATGGTTTTTTATGCTTGTCCTGCTCTGTCAGTTCATTGGTCAGCACACCCGCAATCAGATAATGACAACGTGTCTTACAATTCTGTAGCAAATTCAAATGTCCGATATGAAACAGGTCAAACACCCCTGTCACATACCCCACTTCATATTTTCCCCCGTCTTTGCCCTGCCCCACTCTGGCCATTGCCAATACATCCAGTTCACGATTGACCACCCGGTAACTGTCCGGCTCTATATCCATTCTTTCCAACTGCTCTACAACCGGCACATAATTGTTTACTGCTATTACCACACAATATGTCCCATAGTCAAGTTTCTGAATTTCCTCCGGATTTCTGATTTCCAGTCCGTATTTTCTGCTGTACCACTGTTCCCGGTCATTGTCTACAATAAAATCGGGGACATAACTGCCCCCATATTTTTCCATATAATATTTTGCATAATTTCCGGAGCCAAACAAAACAACCCGCCTGTCACGCAGACCGCTTACCACATCAAACATATTTGACTGAGAATCCATGAAAGTATCTGACATTCTATGTCTCCTTCTGATCCGCTGCGCTGCAGCAGGTTTTTATTCACGACAATAGGTTTGCTGGCGAATCCTGCAATCTATTGTTCATGACAATAGAAAGTTCGCAAAGCGTGCTTTCCATTGTTCATAACAATGGAAAATTAGCAAAGCGTTTTCTCCATTGTTTATAACAGCAGAAAGTCCCCAAAGAGCACTCTCTATTATTACATATATTGTCAGAAACATGTTAAATTATACATGGAATCATAAAAATTCTGTGCAGTTTACAGACAAAGCAAAAGATAGGTATCATAATCACCGCAAAGCATAAACGCACCAAACAGCTCTGTTCAATTTGTATCTATGTCAATACTCTGCTGATACAATGCGGAAATCATCGCATAATATTTATCTCTCAGCTGTCGTTTCGTTCCGGATACGCCGCCCCTTGTTCCACGTTTAAACCGGTCTATGTAACTAAATAAAATGTCTTCACAATCCTCAATCAAACGACAAAGCTGACTCGATAACTGCTTGTTAATCACTTTGACGGAATGGGGAATGGTCTGTTGCATCTCTTTCAGATGATTCCGAAATGCCGCAACTGTCTCATCTGTATTGGACGGTTCCAGTCCGTCCAGCAAAGATTCAGTCTCTACGAAAAAACGGTCGATTTCTCTGATTCCGTGTTCAATAACGATTTCACGGTACCAAATATACTTTCTCTGCTTTCTCTCCCGCTCCCGTTCATATTCCCGCTGTTCTTCCTGCTGCTGTAACCGTTCTTTTTTATCGCTTTTGTATGTTTGTATCAGATATACAAGATTTCCAAAGGAGATCAGCATAACCAACACATCGCATATGGAACTTATCACACCTGACATGTATCTTTCCTTTGATTAGAGATTATTGATTACATACTGAATATCATCTTCTATATTTTCCCACAGATCAGGATTCAGAGATTCTCCTGTGTTATAAACAAACCTGAATTTCTGCAGAAATTCTTCCTTATTCATTTTTTTCAGACTGCCTTCAAACAAACCTCCAAAAAAAGAAGAATTAACAGACCAGGTATCGCTGGGAATGATGACTTTGATTTCTTCACTGCCGTTTTCCAGCGCATCCAGCCCGAGCTCCGCTCTGGCCTGAACGCCTATATCTCTGTCTGAAAAAATCTGGGAACCAGAACTTCTGTATTTTCCTAATACTATTTCCATAATTCCTCCTATCCATAGAGTCTCTCCATATATCTGGAGTCCATATAAAATCTGATTGAAATTGCAGTTCCGGGGAAAAACTGTTTAATATGATAAACGGAATCCGGATCCGCTTTTTTATATATATCGTTTGTATCATTAAATGCAATGATATTCAGCTCTTTATTTCCAAAAATTTTATCATCCGTAAAACGGTGCTTTGACAACCGATACTTTTTATTTAAAAGAATCTGCGTGTTTCCGGATGTAATCGACAGCTCTGGTACCTCGCCCTTCTCCGTCAGGCCGATTCTGTTCAGCAGGCTCATCATATTAATGGTTCCATTGCCCCTGCTGCTGTGTCCGTCCAGTTTACTGTCCCGTAACCTGCTGACGCCTTCCTGGAGAGAAAAGACTGTGGCAATCATCTCTCTGGTCCAGTTCCCTGAAATCTGCCCCTTATGCCGCTCAAACAATTTTTCCAGGCGCCATTTTGTCTCCTCTGTGGACTCTTTGCTGATTCCTTCATATATTGTATTGCCCAATGTCAAAAACGTTAATTGCATTTCACCAATTTCCTCATTTTTGCGAAACTGGTAATGCCCCAGCGCATACCAAAGGGAATGTTCTCCGCCATGGCTGTCACAGTTAATAAAAATTTCTCCAAATATATTACTCAGATTGGTTTTTCCGGCTAATGTTAAACTGTACCCATGCTTCTTCAGGCAGTTATCATAGTATTGTGTCATTTCCGTTGCAATTTTATCCGTTTTTTTATCGCCATGCCGCCGTTCCACAATGTGAAAAGGTTTTACCATTTCGGTATCATAAGTACCCTTTGTAAAAGCTCTCAAATGTCTCACAATTCCACTGGCCATCAAAATATCCGTACACTCCGCACCCGACGGCATCTGCCCTTCAAAATAGATGGGCTGACGCTTTTTCTCCCGATACCGTTTTAACGCAACCACAACAATATCCATAAACGTGCTGGCCGCAAGATCTATATCATAGCATTTGAGATGATTGAAACAAATAGTTTCTATGCGTAAGTCCTGTCCATAGGTATATAATTTCCTGATCCACAAGATTGTTTCATCCGGATTTTTGGTCATTGAGAAACAGGGCGGTACCGTCATATCTATTTTCCTGCCAAGGCCGAAAGGCGACCCGTTGACTGTAAACCTTCTTTCCGTCAACAATTCGTTGACTGTATCGGAATATACAATCTCCCTGTCACAGACTGCTTCTCGTTTTCCCGGTGTTTTCTTTCGCTGCCGTTTCTGACGTTGACGCTGCAGTTTTTGTAATTTTCGTAATTCATATTGTCTCTTCTTACGTTCTCTGCGTTTCAAAATCCGTTCTCCTTTGATATATCTCAATTATAGCGGGCATGATAGCGAACGTCAACACTGTGTCTTTTCTTATCCACATCGTAACTTATGATAGAATCCACGCTTTGTGGATCTTCTATTATCATGAACAATAGAAAGTACGTTTTGCAAGCTTTCTATCCTTATAAACAATAGATTGCAGGCTTCGCCAGCAAACCTATTGTCATGAACAATACATTGCAGGTTTCGCCAGCAAACCTATTGTCATGAATAAGAGACGTTGCTCCGGCAAACATTTCATTTGCCCGTGCACCGTCTCTTGTTGCAGACAATTTATTCAATACGCTAATGAAAAATAGTTCGACTCTTCCAATAAGCATATTGCATCTGTTATTTTTTCTTCAGGAAATTTCTCCCCTTTGATCTTCTTCACGGCCTTTATAATATTTTCTCTGTTTTTATGTTCTACATAGCGCTCTGCATAAAGAGTTGTTGCAATCAGCTCCAAAGTTCTTGCATTTTTCTTCCCAAATATGCTGATAATCTCATTCATCCTGTCTGAGATAAGACTGCTTCCCGGCTGGGTAATGCATTTCAGCATATGTCCTCTGTTACTCTGCTGAATGTCCAGGCATCCTTCTGCCTTCAGTTCACATATTTTATAATCCAAATCCGCACTGTACGGACCATATATATATATTTTATAAGGGAAACCAATATCAATTCCCTTTTCTTCTATCAGATAGATCATCTTCTGAACTTTTTTCTTACATGGTGCAGAACCGGAAATCTCTGTCAGTTTTTCTGTAATCTGTAATATGATCTCACCTTGTTCTCCCATTTTCTTTTCCTCCCAGACAAACTTTTTTTATCAGATTTTTAGCAATCTGCACCTTTTCCTTTTTCACATAAATTCTTCGAATATAGATAGGCGCTATAATGCTATTCAGAATTTTAGATTCTTCCATCAAATCTATCTTTTCAGACGCATCTCTTCCCAAAATGGTAATTGTTTTACCGCTGTCGTCGTCTTCACCACTTGAAGAAAAGTAAAAGGGGTGAAGTTTGTGCGCAACCTTGTCTACAGAATCAATCATAATATACCTTGCTCCCAACTCTTTACACAACAGATTGTAAATCATCTGGAATTTCTGTGATTCGGAAACCGATGTATGCGCAGGCGTCTCATACACACATGTCATTGTAATTCTGTCCATAAAAGGGCGAACTTTCTGGCTGTTACAATTCTGCAATTCATACATAACTCTGTTATCGTCCCACTTTAAATATTCTTTTGTTTTAGCGGGATAATGCCCGTCCGGCAAAATTCTCTTTAATGCTTCTACAAGCTGCTTATCAAAATAACGTCTTGTTTTATGAAAATAAACCTGTATAAACATAAAATATCTGGCAAGAATGAATTCTTCCAATGCCTGTATTCCGCCGGTTTCAATAGCAAGTTTCATACTGTTTTTTGTCTTGTAAACCGTCAGTGTCGAAATAAATCTCTCCAGATCATATTTTCCGTAGTTGACACCGCAGTAATAGGAATCACGTAAGAGATAATCCATTTTATCGCAATCAAGTTCCCCATCTACAAAATTCTGTAAAAAAGGATAGTCCGGCCTTTTATACCCATCGGCCATTACTTCTCCGCCATAAATCATCCAAATCAGGTCGGGCGTAATTGAATATTCATTTCCGTATTTTTTTTGAAACTCTTTTCCAATATCTTCAATATAATCCGCTATTTCCGTATTGCATATAATATCTTTTGTATAATCCTCATGCGTTCTTCTATCGGAAAAAAGTTCTTCTGAAGCATGCGAAAAAGGAGCATGGCCCAAATCATGACACAATGCAATCAGGCGCAGTATTTGTCGATAATACAAACATATTTTATCATTTTCATTTGCTTTTTTCGAAAAAAGATTAGGATTCTTCTGCATAACCGCATCAAAGGTCTGAGTTACCAGATGCATGACTCCAAGGCTGTGTCCAAAACGCGTATGTTCTGCGCCATGGTAAACTAAATTGGTTGTTGCCAGTTGTTTAATATTTCGCAGCCGCCTGAATGGCCCGGAGTCAATGATTCGTTTTTCTTCGTCAGTCACTTCAATAAATCCATGAATTGGATCTCTGAATTTGTTCATTCTTGTTCCTTTTATTTACTTTACTATATTGTAAATTCTCTGAAACTACAGATAATAAAATAATTGAGGCGGATACTTTTTTCCATAATCCTGTAGCTGCCGTGGCTCTTCATATATTTCTACTTCTTTTATCGGATATGCATAAATCGTGCCACATCATTTCCCAAACCGGTTCTCTCTATCCATATAGCAAAACTTTTCATCTGTGCTCACACTTTCTTTCACAGGAAGGTAAAACTAAATTGTGCTCCTTCAGTCTCAGCATCCCCGGCCCCTTTTAAATAGCTGGAAAACGTCGTATCCGGCAAGCAGCATAGCTTTGTAACAAAGGTAAGCGGGATATACATTTCCTCCAGAAATCTTTCTCTCTGACTTACATCCTCCCATATCTTACCGACGTTTTTACCGATTTGAAGTTCTTTATCCATATCGCTTATTTCGCCAGCCGAAGTATTTTTATTCCGAATAAGGGCGTTGATTTGTCTTTTCAGATTTTTATATCTGGCAAAGTTCTTCTCCTGATTATCACCCAGTAGAGATAAACTGCGACAGCGTTCCAGCAAACACTCCGGCATGACGCCCCATTCATTCCCAACCTTCAAAATGTAATCCGCATCTGTCCTCAGCATTTCCTTGCTGATCTGTGGTTGAGGTAATAAAAAAGCACCGGCAAAAGCATCTGCAGATCCTTCCTCCATCGTATTTAAAACAATGTGCCCTAACTCATGGGAAAGATGAAACTGCCGCCTTTCACAGGTACTTTTTGTACTATTAAGAAGGATAATGCCATTTTCTCCAATACGTCTGGCACATCCATCCAGTTTCTCGTTCATAAAATCATAAACAAACGTATAAATGCCAAAACGCGCCAATACAGCATCCAAATCAGGCAACGGTCCCATACCCAATCTCCAATACTGACGCAAACGTAATGCTTTCTCTTCAATCGTCTTCTCATTTGCAAATATTGGCAATGATATGGCGCTCACCGGAAAAAATATGCCGCTCACCCGAAGAATCTCATACGCATATTTTACAAGTGTATCCAGGTACTCTTCCGTTTTGGCTCTGTGTTTTGCGCTCTGACAATAATATAATACCGACATATTTTCCTGCCGTATATCTTCCGGCATTTCTTTTGACAGAAAATCTGCTGAGATATTGTACAGAGCCATCAATCGTTCCAAAACGTTCTGCGAAGGTATCATTTTACCACTTTCATATTTGGAAACAGCCTGTTTGGAAATTTCCAGTTTTTCCGCCACCTGTTCCAATGTATCTCTGTGCAAAATTCTCATATCCCGCATACGCTGTGGTAAAAACGGCATAACGCTCCTCTCATTGCTATACAGCAAACGTCAGTTAACTTATTTTCAGTGTATACCTTTCGATACATTTTGTCAACCGATTCTTCGTTCTGTCACTTTTTTTCAACCATTTCCATCGTATATCTCATGGGTCATTCACACTTCACATTCAACAAACAGTCTAATTCTCCGCTTTTTTCTCCACATCCGCCTGTAGCTGTTCATAACTCACTTCCTGTACATTCCCCTGATCCACACGGTAAATCCGGTTGCAGTTCCGCACTGTCGTAATCCGATGGGCAATGATAATCATCGTCTTACGCCCCAGCAAATGCTCTATGGCTTCCATAACCGCTGCCTCAGTTTCATTGTCCAGGGCAGAAGTCGCCTCATCCAAAACGAGAATATCCGGATTGGTATACAGGGCTCTGGCAATACCGATACGCTGCCGCTGCCCGCCTGACAGGCGCACACCCCGCTCACCGATTTTGGTATCCAGCCCTTCCGGCAGACGTTCCACAAATTCTTTCAGCTGCGCCTGCTCCAGGGCAGCCCATATTTTATCATCACCGCTTTCATCTACCTGTAAGCCGAATGCCACATTATTCCGGATACTGTCGTCGGAAAGAAAAATTGTCTGCGGTATATATCCCAGTTTGTCGGCCCATTCCGCAGGATGGTTCCGGATTTCCTTCCCGTCACAGAGCACGCGGCCTTCCTGTAATTCCAGAATCCCAAGGAATACGTCCGCCAGTGTGGTCTTTCCCGCACCGGAGGGCCCTACAAATGCCACCGCCTCGCCCTTTTCTATAGTCATATTCACACCGGAGAGCACTTCCACTTCCGTGTTGGGATAGGCAAAATGAATATTTTCCAGTGTCACGTCATGTTCAAATGTAAGCGCCCGTTCCAGCTTTCCGGCTTCTGTCCGCTGCACGCGCTGATATTTATGCTCTTCGGCTAACTGCAGCGCCTTATACACGCTGTCCATATAAGGGTAACTGAAAATAATGGCGTTCAGGCATCCGTTGATTCGGCTGATCCGGGGAAACAAACGGAACAGAGCCATGGCAAAAATGGACATTTTCGGCAAAAATACAGACACATCCGCGCCATTTCGCACACGGATTGCAATAATGAGCAAAATAGCGGCGGCACTGAAGCATTCCAGCACCATATGCGGAATAGAATTCAAAAACGAAAAAATCCGGTTCATCCGGTTGGACTCACTGCAATATTTTTCGTAATTATCTACAAAATAATCCTCCCGCTGGAGTATCTTAATTTCTTTTACACCCCCGAATGCCTGCTGCATCCACTGTGTCATCTTGCCTTTGCACTGCTGTGTTTCCCGGCCAAAGTAAGCGGCCCGTTTCTTATTCCAGCGCACGAAAATGGCCACAAACAACACCATAATCACAATCATACTGACGGATAACACAAAATCCGTAAACAGCATGTACCCACCGAAAATCACAATCATAACACAGTCGGAAAACATATAAAGAGACTGAAGCACAAGGTTGAAAAACTGTTCCACATCCGTTCCCACCCCGCGCATCAGTACAGAAGAATTCTTTTCCAGGAAAAAAGAATAGGGTTCCGCCATATAACTGCGCATAAGACGCACACCAATTTCACGCTGCGTATCATAAACAAAACCAATTCTTTTATAACTGGTCAGAATATTAAAGGCATTTTTAAAAATATAAATACCGATCATGGCGAAAGCCATCATCATAAAGAAATCATGGTCGCTTCCTGCACCGGACCAGTCATACAATACCTGCAGCAACCTGTGCTCCCGAATCATACCGGGATTCAGGATCAGCGCAATAAAAGGGTAAACGGAGATCACGCCCAGTAATTCCAGAAAGATTTCGGCAAACAGAATCAATGCAAGCCAGATAAGACGGATTTTCTGTTTCCGGTTAAAGATGTAGCCGGTCTTATTCCACACATCACGAAAACTCATATTATTTATTCTTCCTCAACTCATTTCTCTGCGCCAAAAACCGCTCCATAATTCCTGCCATGGCAATGGATTCCTCTTCGGTAAACTTATACCCTCTGCCCTCATGTCTGTTAATCATGTAAGCGAAATCACTGATTTCATATCTTAATCCAAAATCCAGATATCTGGTTGCATATTTTTCTATTTTATTCGGATCCTCATACCGCACTTCAAAACTTCTGGTCAGCCACCAGGGGGACTCTGCCAGAATATACCCTTTCGTACCGGCAATCAGAAGCTGTCCTTCGGATTTTACACCCACGCCGCTTTTGGACAGCGCAAATCCCTTATCATATACAAAAGAAGCCTTCGTGTACAGATCTATGCCATTCTCTGCCCACACACAGTCAAAGCGCACCTCTTTAAAATCAGTGCCCATCAGTTTCAGAATCGGCAGCATGGAATAGCTGCCAAATTCCGTAAACCCGCCTCCATACGTGGTGTCTTCCACTTCCCGCATACCGGCATCCGTCAGTCTGGTAAAGCAGGCTTCCACGTCACGGATCTGCCCGATGGAACCACTCTTTACAACGCCCAGTAACTGGTTAAAGCCAGGACAATAAGCCGTTTTGATTCCTTCCATCAATACCAGGTCTCTTTCATGTGCCATGGCAAACAACTCTTCCGCCTGGGCCTTCCGGAATACCATTGGCTTTTCACAGAGTACATGCAGGCCGTGCTCCAGCGCGGCTTTCGCATATCCATAATGGGTTTCATGAGGAGAGGCAATATAGACCGCATCCACGCTGCCCCAAAAGAGTTCCAGATCATCCGTACAGATGTCCAGTTCAAATTTACGTGCGAAACGGGCTGCACTTTCAATATGGGGATTATACACACTGTTGACAATGGTGCCACTGACAAATTTGGCCTCCGGCACAAACCGATGGGCAATTCTGCCCGTTCCGATCACACCAATACGGATAAGGGGATTCTGCATATTACGAAGCATGGTAGAAGAAATATGCTTTGTCCGTTCCAGATATACAACATCACAATATTCTTTCAGGTAATCAAAAGCACCCGTCCAGTCAGAACCTACAGTAAAGATATCCACATCATATTTCTGCACATCTTCCACTTTCTGACCTGCATGATCTTCTACGATAATCTGATCCGCAAAACCTGTTTTCCGCACATTATCAATCCGCACATCCAGCGAATCAATAATATTCAGCTTTCCACGGGACTCGTCATACTGTTCCGTGGTCACACCTACAATCAGATAATCTCCCAGCTCTTTTGCCCGTTTTAAAATATTATAATGTCCTTCATGAAATAAATCATAAGAACCATACGTAATCACTTTTTTCATGCTTCTGTACCCTTTTTCTCTGTTTTCTCATCCTCAAAGTTCAATCGTTTTTCTTCCACCACAAGAGGCCTGTGGATTACGCGGGTATTAATATTCAGTATATATTCACCAATCAGGCCAATAAAAAATAACTGCAGGGATCCCAGCACATAAACGCCCAACAGAAGCGGTATATTCCCTGCCGGAAAGCTGTTCCAGTAAATCAGTTTCAACACAAAATATATCATGGCAATCAGCAGGCTGATTCCCGACGAAATAAATCCCAACAATGTGGCAAGGCGCAGCCCCATCTTCGTATAAGAGGTAAAGCTGAGCATAGCTGCATCATATAATGTAAAAATATTGTTATGTGTCTTCCCCGCTTTTCTGCGAGGTTGTTCATAGGCAATATCCTTTCTGTTAAACCCATGTCCATATTCCGCAACAATACCACGGATAAAAGGAATCGGATCATCCAGATTCCTCAAAATGTCTATAAATGTCTTGTCGTACAGCCCAAACCCCGTAAAATGTTCTATCATTTCTGTGGAAGACATATTTTTAATCAATTTATAATAGACAGAACGGAGCAGATAAACAACGCCATTTTCCTTACTGGATGTTTTGATCCCGCTGACAATCCTGTGCCCCTTTTCCCATTCCTGTACAAAGGTAGGGATCAATTCCACCGGATCCTGAAAATCACAGCACATGGTAATCGTACAGTCGCCGCTTGTCTGGCACATCCCATAAAAGGGGGAATTAAACTGTCCGAAATTCGTGACATTAAAAATAGCCTTTACTTTTTTATTTTTTTCGCAGATTGCCTCAAGCCTGTCTCTTGTACCATCCGTGGAACAGTTGTCTATAAAAAGAATCTCGTAATCATATTGGGACAATGCTTCTTTTAATACATTCTCCACTGCCATGGCCATTAAATCCACATTCTCGACTTCATTATAGCAGGGAATCATAACACTAATTTTTTTCATATTTTCTTCACATTTCTTCATATTTTCTTCATAAATTCACTGCCCCTAATATATCACATGCTTATACGAATTGCAATCATTTACCAGCTATTACTGATTTGTCCCCTCCCAAATCGTTTTGGCCATATAGTCTGTCATCTCATCCGTCATACCGGGATATACGCCCACCCAGAACGTGTCTTTCATAATGCGGTCCGTATTCTCCAACCCGCTGGCGATCCGGTAGCCTTCCCCGGTCCTGCGCATCTGATCAAAGCAGGGATGCTTTGTCAGATTGCCCGCAAAAAGCATCCTTGTCTGAACACCCTTTTTCTCAATGTATGGTACGACACGGTTTCTGTCAACCCCTTCTCTGCATGTCAGCAAAAATCCAAACCAGCTTGGATCCCCGCCCACAGCCGCCTGTGGCAGAATCAGTTTTTCCTCAGCGCCCATTTTCTCCAGAGCGCTTCGCAGACGTTTGAAATTACTGCGCCTTCTCTCCACAAAAGAAGGAAATTTTTTCAACTGTGCACAACCGATTGCCGCCTGCATATCTGTTGCCTTCAGGTTATACCCAAAATGGGAATAGACATACTTATGATCATACCCAAAAGGCAGTTCGCCAAATTGTCTGTCAAAACGGTGTCCGCACAGATTATCCCGTCCCGACGGACAGGCACAGTCCCGTCCCCAGTCCCGAAAAGAACGCATAATCTTGTGCAGCAGTGGATTACTTGTATAGACAGCGCCGCCTTCTCCCATCGTCATGTGGTGTGGCGGATAGAAGCTGGAGGTTCCCATATCTCCAATGGTGCCTGTCAGTTTCTTCTCTCCATCCAAATCGTATTCACTGCCCAGAGCATCACAGTTATCCTCTATCAGCCAAAGATTGTGTTTGTCACAAAAAGCCTTTACAGCTTTTAAATCAAAGGGATTTCCCAGCGTGTGCGCCAGCATGACAGCCTTTGTCCTTTCCGACAATGCCCCTTCCAGCAATTCCACATCCACATTATACTGTGGTATGGTCACATCTATAAATACCGGCACCGCACCATACTGAATCATGGGCGACACCGTCGTGGGGAATCCTGCCGCCACGGTAATCACTTCATCCCCCCGCCGAATCTGGCGTTCACCCAGAAGCGGTGACGTCAATGTCATAAAAGCCAGCAAATTCGCCGAAGACCCTGAATTCACCAGAGAACAATATTTCACACCCAGATACTTTGCAAATTCTCTTTCAAATGCTTCTGTATACCGGCCGCTGGTGAGCCAGAATTCCAGTGCGGAATCTACCAGATTCACCATCTCTTCGCTGTCATAAACACGGGATGCATAGGGAATGCGTTCTCCTTCCCGGTAAGTTTTTTTGCTGCTTCGATATGTCTCATAATATTCTTTCACACTGGAAAGAATGCTCTCTTTTGCCTGTTGTTCTGTCATGTTTTCAAACATTGTTTGCTCCTGTTCTTTGTATAATATTCTAAATTTTAGAACATATACTTTCCCTTTCTTTAAAATCATAACCACATACTTTATAATTATCCATCTTTTTCATTTTCATATATATGATAATATGACTTTAATATTTTAACGGCTTTAAAAATAATTAATATTGTGTATGGCATAAAAGATAGAATTGTTGAAATAGCCGCCCCATATGCACCATATAATGGAACCAGCCAGATTTCTAACGCCACATTCAATACAATTGTTACAAAATAACATATACTTTCAAATACAGCTTTTTTTTGAAACTCTAAAAACAGAGCAAAATAATATGAAATGCTATGCTGTAAATAAAAAATAAGCAATATTTTAAAAATAATCTTTGCATCACTATATTCATTGCCATATAAAAAATCAATGATAATATCACCTGTTATAAATAACCCGACAGCAACACATATAGAAAGCAAAATATTCATAAGCCCGTATTTACGAAATTTGTCATATTTCTCTTTATAGTTTTCACTCGTAATCATCGAAAACTGCGGAAGTACAGTGACACAAAATGTATAATTGATATGATGTACTTTCGCACAAAGTTTTTTACCGATTGAATAAATAGATACCTGTGCTGGAATGCTGAATATACCTAAAAAAAAGGTGTCAGACTCTTCCAGTAATATTTCTCCTATACTGGTGACCAGCAGCGGCATTGCATACATAAGAATTTCTCGTTGCAAATGTCTTTTCTGACTTATTTCCGTATCCGTCTTTACAAAATGTGTTCTTATCAATGTATACCCTAGCAGTAAAGTAAAAATGCCTGCCATTATATATCCTGCGAGTACACCAGTATTATTTTTCAAGACTATGACGGCTATAATACTAAAAACAAGGTAACCACCATATTCCATGAATGTAACCAAAAAAAGATTCCGGTAACATTGCATACCAATGCTTAACGCCTTATAAAACTCGGAAAAAGAGCTTAAAAAAATCAATGCTCCTGCTCCGTACATTAATATATGCAAATTTTCATATTTAGATGAAGATTCCAGATAGTCTCTCAGAATACCTGATGAAAACGATACTATGAAAAAAAAGATCAAACTTATTACAAGTCTGAGTTTGAGACTGGCTTTCAGACAGTCGCTGACCTTTTCTTTTGTAACCTGCTTTGATATAGATACTTTTACAGAAGCATTAATTCCAAACCAGCATATATGAGACAGCATAATGATAGCCGAGTAGAAGAAAGACCACTCACCATAACTGTCTTTTCCCAAAAGCCTGGCCATTGCAATATCCAATGCAAAAAAGCCAATCATGGCCACAGCTTTTGCCAAAACAGTCCACGAAAAATCTGTCAGCAATTTTTTGCTAATAAAACTTTTATCCAGTTTCAAATTCCACAAGGGTCTGCTTCCTCCCTCAATCTCTTACCACCATTCTCCCAGTTTTACATCCCATTCATGCGGGCGAAAACGTTCAAATCCACTCATATGAAAAAGAGTAAGTTCTCCGAAATAAATTTTTCCACCTATATTATAAAAGTCCACACGTACCTGCGTAAATTCCTTTGATAATAATTCAGCAAGTTTTACCATCTGATCATAATTTTCAGGTTTTTTAATCTTTATACGTTTATTACATTCATCTGTATTAATATCCAAATGCCCAAAATTCAAATCAAAAAAATCATATTTGGGTTTCCCCTGTTTTCTTCCGGATGCTACAAACAATAACCGTGGTCTCCCATGAAAACAAAAAAATTTATAATCATATAAATCATGATTGACTTTGTCTTCTAACAATTCTTCACAAATAATTCTTGGTGCAATGTCTTTATAACACCACTCACGTCCCTTCCAGTAGAAGTTTCGTTTCATTAATTTATAAAGTTTTTTCTTTACCATTGCGACATTTATATTTTTTTTATCCTCAACGATTATACAGCCTCCCGAGTCATGTGTTGCTTTAAGAACATATTTATCCGGCAATTTATCAAAGGGAATTTCGTCTGGTTTATCGTAAACTCCATATAACCGGGTGAGATACTCTTCCCCAATCCGCTCAGACACATATTTACGAACTTCATATTTATCGGCAATTTCTTTATATAAAGGATTATGGTCTGTCAACTTCATATACTGCATTTTTTCTGTAAAAGTTCTGGGGTTATCCAAATTGAGTTTTCTTCTCACCCGCATGCGATATATCATTCTCAGATATAAAGCATCTGGCAAAACCGCGCTGATTCGAAAACAAACAATACAAATATCTTTTAAGAAGCCGTTCATCCATAATCCTTCCTGTATTTACAACTTAAACATATTATTGTATATTAAATCATTTCTTTTCGTGTTGTGTATTCTCCCATACTTCTTTAACATTGTAAGAAGACTCGACATGAACACCAAAATATATTTTAATTAATATTTCACTCATCAATCCAAAAACGAATAATAAAACACCAATCGTTACAAAAAATACGGTCAGTAAGGGGGGAAATATATTATTATGCATTTTTCGTCCCATTGCAAATAAAATGCAGGACCACACTCCGCATGCAAATCCGCAGGACATAAAAAAAATCCCCAATCCTCCCAGTAAATGTAATGGTCTCGTAGCATATTTACTCCAGAACCATACTGAAATCATATCTACAAAACCTTTAAAAGTACGTTTCCAGTTATATTTTGTTTTTCCTGAAGTTCTTGCTCTGTGGTTTACAACTACTTCACCGATTGTAAATCCTTTGATTTTCAGAATTGCAGGAATGAATCTGTGTTGTTCCCCATAAAGATTAATTCCTTTAAAACATTCCCGCCTATATATCTTTAATGAACATCCGCTGTCATGGATCCCGTCATGTACCAGCAAATAACGCAGAAAATTAGCGCCTCTGGAAACAAACCGTTTCATCAACGTATCTTTTCTGTTCTTTCTCCAGCCAGACACCACATCATAATCATTCTGCACCATGTACTCCAACATCATCGGAATATCCGACGGGTCATTCTGGCAATCGCCGTCCATCGTTACAATAAACTCTTTTGTCGCCGCCTTTATTCCGGCATCCATCGCAGCAGTCTGTCCGGAATTCTTTCTTAGCCTTATATAACGTATCTCTGATAGTGTATGGCAAATTTCTCTTGTTTTATCCGTTGATCCATCATCTACGAATATAATTTCATATTCGTAATGATTTCTCTCACATACATCCCTGATTTCTCTGTGAAGCTTTTCAATATTACCTTCCTCATTATAAATGGGAACCACTACCGAAATCTGATACATTTTTTTCTCCTATCCTCCCAAATCCCCCAATATGATAATTGATATAAAAATACTGACCAGATATTAGCGTTTCCACTTTAATCATAAGTCCTGATTCCACACATGAACCTGAAAATCAGCCATATATCACATATCCTGTGACTCATATTCTACCACAGTTCCATCGTTATAGTATAGCATAATTCCCTCTTCCCGTAAAGCATCCCCATGCACATCTCCCACAATCACTTCATACAGATACACTTCCTGATCTGGCTGCTCTGGCAAACGCAACTGGTAAGAACGTTTTACAGGCTCCTGCCCTGCATCCTCCGCTACAAAGTTGAGAAAAACGATACGCACCCCGGAATCCAGTTTCCTGGTGTCCAGTCTGATACGCAGACGCATCCCTTCCGGAGAGTCCACACATTCGTATGCAATGATAACATCTGATTCCATCTCTTTCCCGTCCCCTTTCACCGGGTCAAGGAAATGGTATCTGACTGTTTCAATATTGTAAGAATCCAGTCCTTCGCCTGTTACCCGTTCCGAGTAATCCTGCACAAATCGTTTTGTCACTTCCGGAAAACCATTGATTTTCGCTGATTCCAGCATCAAATATCCTTCCGGATATTCTTTTGCAAAGTTCATCCAAATATCGGCATCATTTTCTCGGTCCAGATTTGCCACTGCATAATCCGGCAGCACCTGGACAGCATAATAATTGCGGAAATCAAAAGCCACAATGGGGATTGTCCCATCATCCAAATGTGCTTCCCCATCTTTTTTTACAATTTCATATACCTGCCTGTGATAACAGATTTCTTCATTTGCATATACTTCGATATATTGCTGCCACATACTGATACCCAGTACAAGTACACAACATACACTGACAAAAGGCAGGATATATTTTGCCAGGCGTTGTTGGTATCGCCCACAGATCTCTGTAAGCACTCCGCAGCATTCCACAATCCCCCATGCCGCCAGCACAGCCAGCATCGGGGCAATATACAGAATATATCTGGCCTGATAATATCGTTTCAGCAAATACAGAAAGCATACAAGAGAACTTCCTGTTGCCAAAAACAAGTATACTGTAAAATCGAAAGCAAGCGTCTGCTTCTCATCTTTCTTTTTGACGCACCGGATTACAAGAGCAGTCACAAAACACACCAGAGAAAACCAGAAAAACTGCACATTATGAAAAAAATCCTCTGTCCAGTTCCAATAACGTATGTTTACTTCTTCCCTCAGAGAAACATTCTCCGTGACAACCCGCCATAAATCCAGCTCATCCACAGTTCCGCTGTAATGAGGCAGAAGCAGAAGCGCCAGCGCAACAAGCAAAGTCACCCCGGTAACGACGAACAGAGCGGATACATATCTGCGCTCACGCTTTACAGCCAGCAGATACAAATAAAATGCAATGATTCCTACGCCAATGGCCAGCGTATTTACATGCACAAAATAACTCAATACAAGAAATAAAAGAGAAAGCAAAATATACCAGACAGAAAAATTCAGGTTTTTCTGCCACCAGCATACAATATGATTTCTGACTCCGGCAAAGGCACCGCCTGACAGCGGTTCCCTCACCCTGGGTTCTGCCGTCATCATTCTGAACAGAAAATAGATCAGCCACACCATCACCAACAGCCAGAGACTATACATACGAATCTGGCGAAATACTGTAATCACTGTAGAATTGGTCATCACCAGCAGACAGGAAAGACAGGATATATACATATCATCATATAGCTTCCTTGTGATGTAAAAAAGGGAAAGGACAAACAGTACCCCGAAAACACCTGACAGCGTCTTTCCCGCCACCACGTTGATTCCAAACATTTGGAACCATCCCGCCAGCAAAAGTGTATGCGGCCAGGCCCTGGTATAACTGTCGTTGCTCAATACCTGTCTGTGGAAATCCCAAAAATAAAATTTTCCTGAATGGGCAAATCCTGCCGCCACGTCAAACGTTGGATATTCATCCAGAAAAGTAAAATAGTCTCCGCCAATCTGCCAGAACATACGCAATGAAGCCAATATTCCCACACACACGAACAGCAGAAGCCATATATTCTTTTTATTCTGCAATTTTGTTTTCAACATATTTTACAACCTTTATAATGACCGCACCCCGTGATAATAATTTGCAAAACTGTATTGCTCTTTGACCATTTGATAACCGGCGTGTCCCATTTGGGAAATCAGATCAGGATGAGAAATCAGGTAACCGGCTTTCGCCCGCAAATCCTCCTCAGAATCGTCCTGAAACAAATAGCCGTTTATTCCATGCCTGACATAGCATGCGGAACCGTTGGTGTCACTGCAAATCACCGGCAGCGAACAGGACATGGCTTCCAGCTGCGCTATGGAAGCCCGTTCTCTGGTGCTGGGCAGGATAAATATATCAGCCTTGCAATACAAGTCAAATACCTGCCTGCGGGACAGATTTTTCCGGAGTTTTACCTGGGAACTCAGCCCCATTTCATCAATATGCTTCTGCAGCGCTGCGAGGTACGCCTTCTGTTCCCCGTCAACTGCTTCTCCTGTAATCTCCAGAATAATCCTGCCCTGCGAAAGAAACTCCTGCAGAGCTTTCACCAGCATAAACAACCGTTTCCGCTTCTCATATCTTCCCACGCAAAGCAGCCGGATCTTCCCGTCCTGGCAGTAAGTTTCTTCCGCCCGTTCCAGAAAAGGTTCCGCAACAAAGGGCACAAAACAGGAATTTTTCATCAAAACGCATCCGTCATCATCCGGATTTCCGTATACGGGCGTCATTCGCTGCCTGGGCAGCATGGCCATCAGAATCTTATGGCCCAGCCCCTGATCCCTTTTTGCATGATCCCACAGAGGACTTTGATTGTATAAAATACTTTTTATATGCCGCACCCGGCATATCAGATATACAGGAATATTATACAGGGAACGTTCCCTCATAATAACCAGGTCCGGACTGAAACCACTGATGATATGCAGCAATCTGAAAAAAGGCGGAAATCCTGCCTTTATCCGGATGTCAAACTCCTGTTTCTCAGACAACCGCCGCACGGCTTTTTTATACAAATACATACTCCATTCAAATAGTTTGGAGTAACCCAGTACAACAGGCTGTAAGTCCGTATAATCTTCCACAGCCCCTGAAAACTGACTGATAAACAAGACCTGATCCCCGTTCTTTACCCAGCCGCGTATAATGGGAATCTGATTTGTATGGAATCTGGGCGCCACATACAATACCCGCATCATTCATCACTCCTGTGCTCCGGCTCTTTAGGAACGCCCATCATAAAACGAAAGAATACTGTCGCATACAGTATCAAGCTGCTCTTGTGTCAGCATGGGCCAGCTCGGCAGATTGATTCCCCGCCAGCCGATGGATTCTGCCGTGGGCAGCTTCTGATATTTTTCGGAATACATAGGCAGCGTATGCGCCGGATAAAATGTGGGCCGGGTCTCGATGCCATCCTCTTTCATATGGCTGCGCAGCGCTGCACGCTCTTCCGCATCCCTGGCCAATATGGAAAACATCCAGTAGGTATGACGGATATTGGTCGGATCTGCATTTTTATGGCATACAATCGGCGCTTTTTCCAGACGTTTACTATAATATTCTGCAATAGCGATTTTCTTTTCGATAAATTCTTCCGCTCTCTCCAACTGTCCCAGACCGATTGCCGCACAGATATTGGTCATCCGGTAATTATAACCGATAATGTCATGCCAGTATTCCCGGTCTTTTGCAGTCCCCTGGTCTTTCAGGCGGCAGGAGCGTTCATATAAAGTGGCATCATTTGTCAAAACCATGCCGCCTTCTCCGGTGGTTATCGTCTTATTCCCGAAAAAGCTGAAGCAGGCTATATCACCAAAAGTTCCCACTTTTTTCCCTTTATATTCACTTCCGATTGCCTCCGCACAATCCTCGATCACAAAAATATTGTGCTTTTTCGCAATCTCCATAATGCGATCCATATCACAGGGATAACCATATAAATGAACCAACAGTATCGCCCGTGTCTGCCGCGTAATTTTCCGCTCTATATCGTCCGGATCTACCTGCCATGTACTGAGAAGCGAATCCGCAAATACAGGTGTGGCTCCGGTATAGTGAATGGTATTGACAGAAGCCACATAGGTCAGAGAAGGTACAATCACTTCATCCCCCTTGCCGATTCCCAACGCCAGCAAAGCCAGATGAAGGGCTACTGTCCCGTTATTCACCGCAGTACCATATTTGGTTCCGATATAGGCGGCAAACTCGCTTTCAAACGCTCTGACAAACCTCCCTTTTGAGGATATCCATGTACTGTCAAGACACTCCATAACGTTCTGTTTTTCTTTTTCACCCAGCGTGGGCTGATATACAGGTATCATATTGATTTCTTTCCTTTCTTAATTTCATTGCCAAACATCTGACACAGCAAATACGCTATTCCATTGCTTTTCCCGCCAGCAGTAAACCATCCTCTGTCAAAACACCGGTAAAACCGTTTTTTGTGCAAGTCTCTTCATCCTCCATTCTGAATATAAAAATACAATCGGGATTTTTTTCCCACATGGCATCCCCCAGCATATTACCAACTGCTTCTTTATCAAGAGACCTCGCAAAGTAAAAACGATTGACAGTCATACCGTGCTTCACTGCCCACTCGGTCACGGGATAAATAATGTCATATTCCATCTCGGAAAATCCAAAATATACATGTTTTACGGTTCCGCTTTGTGCAATATCCTGCCAGCAGGAATCCGTTAATTTGATTCTGTCCTCTCCCCATTGGGAGATGGCAGATTTTTTTAATCTCAGTTGTGGCGTCATATCGTATAGCTGTATCACAAGCGCCATTCCAAGCGCGACTGTAAAAAGAGCCTTCTGAGACTTTTTCAAAAGAAACGGGACTGATATAACAAACATAAAAATGCTATAATAAATCAGCCACGAAAATCTGCCTGTTGCTCTGAAAACACTCCAGAGTTTTTCAATATTATGTGGCAGATTCAGTTTAAATATCAGTTTATCATTCAGGTAAACTGCCGGAAGTATGCTAAACAAATATACCAGCACCAAAACGGTTGTCACCGCTACTGTCTTTTGCCAGTTTGACACCAGAATTTCACAGAACTGTTTCCTGTTGCGAATCAGCATAATACAGCAAAGGAACGCCAGAACCAAAATTCCCATACCCAGATATGCATACCCTTCTGATGTATCCATATCCGGCAGTTTCATTCCTTTTAAAAATGATGAATTTCCCTGTGAATTCAGAAATGCATTTATATTTAATCCATAACTTCCCAGTCCGCCTCTTCCGGCTCCAAATACACCATTAAATCCACCCAATAACCAGACAGTGCCAGCTGACACAAGCAAATAAACGGACATTACAATTACGCTATTGTATATTTTTTTTGTTTTTAGCAAATCCAATATACAATAAACCAGCCATATAACCCCGCACATAGCCAGCAAATAAATATGGACAGACGCAGCCAGAAAAGCCGTTAACGCTCCTAATTTTATCGCTTCCCCTGTTTCATGATAAATTTCCTCGTAATAGACAGGCCCCAACATAGTAAATAACAGTAGAAAGTGGCCTGACAATGCTGTATGATAATACATGCGTGCCAGCAGAACCGGCGACAATACAAAAAAAACACTTCCTAATATAATGTCTGCTTTATGTTTCATATATTTTTTTAACAATAATGCACCGGCAACAGGCTGCATCACGTAACACAAAAAACCATACAGACCGAAATATTGGAACGTATCCGGTAAAACAGGGGAAAACAGCTTACATAGTACAGCAAACAGCGGAATGGAATCTGTAAATATAACGGATGTCTCAAACGGGTATGCCAGATTATCCATACAGCCCACCGGAAATGTCCAGGCAGAATGCCTGTAAGCGATCCATCCAATATAATGCTGTGTCAAATCTGCCTTTTCTCCAATCAGCCAACTATCGTTCAGCGGATTTAACAACGCCGGTCCAAAAACAACCAAAAAGGTAATTGCACCCAGCATCCCACAAACAAGATATACATTCCAGTATTTTTTTAACTCCAGCATTATGCCCAACTTTCCGTAAGAATCATTGCAACAATTTTATTCAGGTCTGCGTCCTGACGATCCAATATTTTTTGAAACTGTGCGGGAATTGCCGCTGATTTTTCCTGCTGTATATCGGGGTCAAAACTCTGGAGAATACGATTGGCAATCTCACTGACGATCAACGGATTAAACATAAGAGCCGCACTGCCACAGCTTTCCGGAATCGATGTATTCACAGAGGCTGCAACCAGTGTTCCATATTTCATTGCCTCCATAGGAGGATATCCAAATCCCTCATTCAATGATGCAAACACCAGAAGATGTGTATGCTTATATAAAGTCTCCAATTCTTTGTCATCCACATATCCCTTGAAAATGAATCTCTCTTTATTACGAATATGTTTTAAAAATCTGCCAGGCTTATCAGTTCCCAAAACAACCGTCTTAAAATCCGGCGTCATCATTTCCGGACAGTCAGTATAAACGCAGTCCCATGCCATAATACTTCGAAGAGGATTCTTTTCCATTCGGTTTGCACTTAAAATCAGGCCAAATTTTTTGGTTGTAACACCATACGCTCTCAATACTTTCTCTTCATACCTGACATGATCAATTTTCTCTGCCAGTTTACCGGGCGCATAATACATCCTGATTCTCTTTTTGCCAATCTGCGGAAAATATCTGAGCGTGTTATAAAGGGAATGATAAGAATCCGTTACTACCAGATAATGTTTTGTAATTTTGAACAGATAATCATATTCCTTTTTCAGCTGATCCATATGATTTCCACGATGTATCATTTTCTGAACGATTTCTTTCACATCACTTTTATATCTGTCACGATTGGAAAAGTATGAATACATGCCGCCTTCACGAAGTTCCAGCTTACGAAGGCCATGCAATGTAATAATGAGCAGCACATCGTCAGGTAACACAAGCCCTTCAAAATATTTCGCCGTGGGCAGGGCGGAATACAGGGTATGATACCCGCCCTTTCTGACAATTCCGGAAAGGTCAGACGCATTTTTGCAGAAAAGGACACGCATACCGGCCTGTCTGCATTGATCCAGCATCTTATCATCTGTTCTTCCACGACCGCCAACAAATACATCAACTTGTGTATGGGCATCTTTCTGCTCCATTAATCCTTTTAAGATAGTATAACTATACTCTCCACCGCCATGGAATGTAGTACCGGTCTGATATACAGTCATATCAAACAATATTTTCTTCTGAATTTTCAATTTGGAAGCACACCTCCCTCTTCATCAGATATTTTTAGGCGTTTGCGAAACGCCAAAAACCGCATAAATACGGCATTTTTTTGCTACCAAAAACAAATAACTCCTCACTGGATATGGTATAATAGAGTTGCCAAGAAACCATTAACCATCACCCAAGAAAGGAGTTATTCTG
>CAJUSK010000027.1 GCA_910589075.1 uncultured Lachnospiraceae bacterium | reverse complement strand
TTGCAAACAGGAATATGCAGATTAGAATTACCGCTGCTATGGACACAAGGGCTGTCAAGAAAAAAAGCAGTTTCATCACTTTTTCTTTTATATTCTTCATAATCATGCTCCTTATTGAAAAGGGGCGGCGGCTTTCTTACCACAGCCCCTTAAAATCCTACTGTGATATTTCACTCCAACGAACCACATTACCCATAAAAATATCTTTTACCTGTTCACTTGTAAGGTTACTTATGGGACAGTCATTATTAACAATCACTGTAATACCGTCCATTGCAATTACGGTAGCGGTCAGTCCTTTTTCCATTTCGGAATCTTTTAGCTCGCGGGAAGCCATGCCTATATCGCAGGTTCCGTCTATTGTGTCAGACATACCAGTAGAAGAATCACTTTGCTGTATCTCAATTGTAACGCCCGGATTTCTCTCAAGATAGGCTTCTTTGAGCTTTTCCATAACCGGGGTGACAGAGCTGGAACCCGCTACAATAATTTTGCCCGAATCCATTTCCCCGCTGTAACTCCCCGCGTCAGATACAGAAATATATCCATTTTCTTCAATCACTGCTTGACCGTCAGCACTCATAATGAAGTCGATAAAATCCTGCGCCGTGTCACTTAAACCGTCCTTTGTCGCAATGTTAAAGGGACGTGCAATCTTATATATACCATTTTTAATATTTTCAATCGTTGCTTCGCAGCCGTCAATCTGAATCGCCTTTACAGTATCATTCATGGAGCCAAGAGAAATATATCCGATAGAGTATAAATCCCCGGCAACCGTTGTCATCATAACAGACGTAGAATTTGTAACGGCGGCGGTGTCTGCTGTATAGTCAATTTTTTCTCCTGCTTCATTTTTCTGCTCAATTCCAAACAGCTCTATGAACGCGCCGCGTGTCCCCGAACCATCTTCGCGGGTAAGCACATTGATCTCTCTTGCCGTATCAAACTTGCCGGAAGCTCCCCCGTTCTTATTACTGCACCCCGTTAATGCAGACAGCATTAGAACACTCACAAGGGCAAATGCCAAGAATTTTTTTGATGTTTTCATTTTTTGAATCTCCTTTGCTTTTTGTTTTTCTTGAAGTTTACAGCTATATCATATAGCGCAAATATCAAATCCAATATCGTGGCATCGTAAAATTGATGTAAAGTTTTTACAAGCCAAAAATATCTTAATAAAATTTTAGAGGGGCATGTCATCTTGCCCCTCTGTTTCTGCTTTTTGAAATCTGTTTTGTTTGTCTGTCTGCATTTTCCCTTTGATAATTCCGTAACCGTTTGGATATGCTTTCTTCCTTGTTTTGTACTTTTTCCCCGTATTGTCATTTTCTGTGCTGCCTCCACTTGATAAAAATACTCTAAGTATCCGACGGCAGGCTTGAAATCTTTCATCCTCTGATATAGAATTATAGATATTGGATACTTTCATTTCTGCACCTTATATCATTTTATGCTATGTTTGTTCTAACCGTTTTTTACTTATGTATTAAGTGTATCAAACTACCACCGGGAAAATCAGAGGGAAAGAATTATGGAATTTACGAATCTGCTTGATGTAAAAAACCGCCAGGAACTGCGGGAATGGCTCATAAATAACCATGATAAAGAAAAGGAATGCTGGGTCATCGTGAAACGGGGCCGTCCGGCTGATGACGGCACTTTCTGGTATATAGATTCCGTTGAAGAGGCTATGTGCTTCGGTTGGATAGACAGCACCACAAAAAAGACGGACAACGGCGTGACTGCCCAAAGACTGGCGCCCCGGAGAAAAGGAAGTTTATGGTCTGAATTAAATAAAGAACGCTGCCGGAGGATGGAGCGCCTGGGGCTGATGACCGATGCAGGAAGAGCTGTACTTCCTGATATGTCACCAAAAGGATTTATGATTGATAAGGATATCGAAAAAGCCTTAAAAGCAGATGCGGAAGTCTGGAATAATTTTCAGAAATTCCCTCCCCTGTACCAGCGGGTACGGATTGATACCATACAGATCAAAAAGAAACAGCCTGAACTATTTCAGAGCAGGCTGCAGAAACTGATTGAACATACGAAAAAAGGAGTTATGTACGGGGAATGGAACGATAATGGAAGATTGATAAACTGAGGGGTTATTTTTATACATATCTATTTTCCATTAATTTTTTACAGTTTTAATTATATATTTTCAGGCAATTTTCCATCTTCACAATAAAAACGATGTTCTGCCTGAAAAGCAACAGGTTTAAACTGTTCATTTTGTATCGGCTGATCTCTGTATAATACCTGATCCTCCATAAATTTTAAAACGTTATTCTCAAGACAAATGCCATAAATCCCGCTTATTACAGCTTCTGCCGCCACATTTTTTCCGGAAGCAGAAATCAGCCGAAAACAGCCTCCTTTACAATCAGGAAACTCTCTCATACAGTTGTCATGTTATGCCAGCCTGTTTTTTGTTTGGTTTTCTTTTGATTCGTAGTAATCGAATAAAATCATCAAATAAATTTGTATCCACCGGTTCAAACATAAGCCATTTGCCATCCCGATAAGTCTTTGTCTCATCATAGATTCTCTGCACTTCTTTTGAATAATTATCCCTGTCAGCTTCATATGTTGATTGTTCGTCTTTTCCAAAGATAATCATAAACCCTATACAGTTTTCTCTTGCATATAATGCACATAGCGTTTTACCACCCCGACGGTATTTATACTCATATTTCCATGCTTTACCGCCTTTGTTCCATAAATGATCCATATCATAATTCTCATCAATTAAATCACATAATTTCTTCCATATATCATATAGCGTTTCGCCGACTAAAGATGTCATCTCTTCTGCCTTAGGTATTGTGTCAAGCATGATAGTCCTCCTATACAAATTTATATTTATTTTAAAATCTCCCATATCTTGAAACAAGTTTTCCGTTGATAGATTAGTATATCACTTTTCAAATCATATGAAAATCCTGCTATATTTTCCATCATAGACAGGGAGCATAGTTCACCAGTGTCGTCTGTCCCCAGGCTGTTTGTAAGCATCCGATCCGGCAGCCTATGAACCGTGCCTGTGGATGATTCCATGATAACCTATACCGGTCTGAAACCGCCGCCTGTTGCAGCTTCTCCCATCACTGCATTTGATTCATAGGCGCCGGATGCAGCCGCCATCTGTTTTTTAACGATCCGCGCTTTTTGCAGCCTGCTTCTCTCCTGCTCTGCTTTCGCAATCTTTTTATCCAATAATGCCTGCTGCTGTTTTTTAGCCTTTGCCCTCTGTTCCAAATATTTTTCCAGCAGCTCCTTCTTCTCCGCTCTCCGCCCACTCGTCTTCTTGTAAAAACTGTTCTGCGAACGTGCAAAAAATTCTGAATCGTTATTGGGACCAGACCATGAATCTCCCCTGTAATCTCTCTCGGTTGCGCCTACCGTTATGAGTAATGACGCTTTTAGCGGAGCAAAAGATGATGTAATATCACGCTGAAGCAGTGACATTATCTTTGCTCTGTATTCCGGGTCAGCTTTCATATTTTCAAAAGCTTTCTCCGATATATTTACAGCCAGATTCATAATTGTCCCATTCTTTGGTACCCTCTCAAGCTCGGCATAAAATTCCTTTTTGAACAGTTCCATTTCTTCCGCTTCCGATAATTCCTTCGTATTTCCTGTTTTCTCCAACGGGCATTTTTCTGTATTGTTTACATTTTCTGTTGTTGCCATTTTATTCTGATAATCATTTTGTCCTATATTGCTAACAGCCATTTTTTCAATCCTCCATTTTCTGTAGTCAATCAGTGACTCACCGTTTATAAGATTCCATCTTCACATTTGCCTCACAGGCACCGGATGCCGCCGCCGGATGCCTTTTTATTCATGACAATAGATAGTTCGCGAAGCGTGCTGTCTATTGTTTTTCACCTGCACTTGTATCCGGCTGTATTGTTCCACACATTTCATGTTGATCGGATACCCTTTATGAATCCGGAAAAATCCTTTCCGCATATCCAATAGTTCGATCCGTTTCTTCATATAACTGCGTATGTTATCTTCATCATCTCAAACCGCTATATTCAATCAGCCCCACCTTTTATCCATGTTTTATGGTCAATCAGGATTATCATTCCCCGTCCATATAATTTATCGGCAAGTAACGATAAAAATGAAGAACGTTTGTTGTATCTGGACGAAAGTTCGTTATATCTGGACACTTGGCAGTAGTGACAGGGCATATGAAAAAGACTTTATCCACATATCCACAGCAAGGAGACAAATGCCCAAATAGGATATAGATATAGCACACAGGTATTCTTCATCCCATTCTCCTAAACGTACCATCAGACTATGGAAGGATCCCCGTATCTATGGTATAATCACTCTACACAATGCATCCAAAGCATAAACAGTTTGTATACAATGAAAATTTTTATAAAAGTAACGGTACACTTTATAACACTACGTCCCAAAACAATAGAAAGCTCACTTTGTAAACTTTCTATTGTCATAAACAATAGAAAGCACGCTTTGCAAACTTTCTATTGTCATAAATAAAAAAGCTGAGGCAGAAACAATTCTCTGACATCAGCATTTTAAACACACAGGAGGTTACACAATGGAAATGCAATTATTACCTTTCGATTCTCCACTCTGGGAAATCCACACCGGTGCTTATGGCAATGTCTGTCCGGAAATCAAGCTGCTCATGGGTGCAGCGCCTGTAACATCCCAGAATAAACTGCGCCGTCTGGACTTTGAGGAAAAAGATGATGAACAGATTGCTTTTGACAATCTTTGTGAAAGTCTCTCCCACCAAATGTCCTTTTACAGTGCGCAGTATCTTGCTCTGCCCTACATAGTAAAACTTTTAGAGCAGAAAAAGGCTGCGGATAATTTTCAATGGCAACTGAATATTTTGTCACAGGCCGGCGTCATTCTGGCAACAGATTTACCGGAAACACATGAAACCTGCAACATGGAACCTGCGGCGGAAGAAATCACAGCCAGCCACCAGGCTGCCATTCTTCGCCTGCGGGAACTGGCACAGGAGTTTGTCCTGAACAATCTGGAGCAACTGAGCCGGCAGGACGATCATATACTCACTTATTTCCTGACTGGCCTGCTGGCCATCATGGGTGAATCTTCCTTTGCCAATATACTGTGTATGTCCTGTTGGGAAGAATGTTATCTGCTTTGCCCGGACTGTGATTTCTGTGATGAAGACCATGCAATGACAGATTCTGAGATGCAAAGACAAATTACTCCTGCCAGTGCACCAACCTGGGATGGTCACTCTTTTGACGACCCTCTGTGCTGGCTCACCGGTCTGTTGGATAAGCTGGACAATCAGCCCGCCAAAGAACTGATTCTTTATTTTTATGGCACTTATACTTGTCCGGAATGTGGCAGACAGGCACCTTTACTGGATTTTGCCAAATATTATCTTCTGGAAGCATAAATGAATTTAACATCCGGTTTTTCCGCCGGACGGCGCTGTCACAGCAAGGTTTGCCACACCAGCACCATCCGGCGGGAATCTTTTATGTTCTGACTTCTCTTCCGTTTTTAAAAGTAAAACCGATATCCTCCCGGCTATATACAGTGACATACTCAACCAGACTATACCAGTCCTCCTGGTTGAAATCCGCAGGCAGATCCTTTTGCTTTTCCAACTTTGAAATGAATCTTTCAATCTCCGTCCATCCTGCCTGCCCCTGCACTTTCCCTGGTTCTGTATGACCGGTTTCCTTCTTTGCTCCCACAGGACATTCGTCTGCGCCCACTTTACCCCGTATACAGGTTCTCATACAGTACAGCCGGTCTTTGATGATGGAACAGTCTTCCATCAAATTTTCCATTTCCTGAAAAATGGTATGTACGGCTTTCAGAAAACGTACTTTGATGGTATCTTCCTCCAGGTATGGAGAACTGCATTTTCTCTCACCGTCAAATCTATGGTTGCACTGCCACACAGATTTTTGATATTTGCTGCCTGAATGCCAGACTTTTGGGCCATACCAGCCTCCACAATCGCCACATTTGATTCTTCCGGAAAATATACTGCCACAGCTTCTGCGGCCTTTCACATGATATTGTAATGCCATCCGGCTCTGTACCTCATCAAACAGGACTGGGGCAATAATCGCCGGGTGGCTGCCTTCCACATAATACTGCGCGACTTCCCCCTGATTTACCTTTTTCCGTTTGGTCAGAAAATCCACCGTATATACTTTCTGCAACAGAGCATCTCCTTTATATTTTTCATTTGTAAGAATACTTTTTACCGTACTTGACGGCCACACATCCATACCGCCCGGTGTCGGAATCCCCTCTGCTGTCAGCAGCTTTGCAATCCCATGGGGTGAATGCCCCTGTAAAAAAAGTCCGTAAATCCGTCGGACAACAGCAGCCTGCTCTTCATTTATCACAAGATTCCCGTCACTGCCCCTGTCATATCCCAGAAACCGCCCAAACGGCACCGTTGCCTTTCCGTCAGCAAAACGCTTCCGCTGTCCCCAGGTACAGTTTTGAGAAATACTTCTGCTTTCCTCCTGCGCCAGCGAAGACATAATGGTGAGAAGCAATTCACCTCTGCCGTCAAAAGTCCAGATATTTTCTTTTTCAAAAAAGCATTCCACATTTTTTTCTTTCAGTTTCCGGATTGTAATAAGGCTATCCACCGTATTTCTGGCAAACCTTGACACACTTTTTGTTACAATCAGATCCACACCGCCGGAAAGGGCATCCTGCACCATCCGGTTAAATCCATCCCGTTTTTTTGTATTACAGCCGGTTATACCCTCATCGGAATATACCGCTGCCAATTCCCAGTCCTTCCGGCGTTTGATATAATCCGTATAATATGCGATCTGCGCCTCATAACTGCTTTGTTGTTCCTCATGGTCTGTGGAGACACGGGCATAAACAGCTACCCGACGCTTTTTCCCATCACCTGGTACATTCGTATCCACCATACATTTTTTTTCTGTTGGAGGTATTACAATCACACTTTTTCCCACAGTATTCTCCTTCCCGTGAAACCGGTACAAATCATAATACAGTCTTCCTCTGTCAGAGCTGTATTTACAGAGGTTTTCCGGCCAGCAGCGTACTCACAACCGGTCTGTGTTTTTCCAGCAAAACCGCATCTATCTCCGAGAATTCCTCTTTTGAAATAATGCCTTCTTCCAGCATGGTTCTGGCTGCCGAAAGAGACATGCGATACCGCAATTCCGCCCGGAACTCTTCATCACTCATCATTCTTTTTCACCTCTGAACCATATACTCATGTGACACCGGGAGAATCCGTCATTCCATCCTCAATGCCAAAAAAATTGCCTACGACATCTTATGTGCCGCAGGCCTGTCACTATTCATATCTCATTTTTTTCTGTGTTCAACCGAAACAATCTGCCTTCAATTCCCAACCATTCTGTGAAGAACAAGCTGTCCTTGTAGCAAATCAGCAGTTTACATATCTATGTAAAAACGTGTATTGAGAAAATGATGTTCATCCGCATATTTCTGTAAAATCAATTTTTGATTCTGTATACTTTCGCTTTCACCGGTCCGCATATCCTCCTGACTTAATCTGCAGTATAAAGCGGTTATTTTTTTTCCCTGTTCCATTTTACTCACCCCGGCCCGGCGCCTTCTGTCAGAGTATCCGATATGTACAATTCCATATCTTTACTGAGCAGCTTATTTACTTTTTGAACCATTGTATCCTTTGCAGATTCACTTGCAAACGAACTTACATAATACAGAGTCTTTCCGATTTTATATTCTGCAGGCCGTATTGTCTTCTGATTTTGCATGAGTCTCCTCCTGTTCTTACAATCAATACTACAGTTTATGAGCAAAGGCTCATACGCTATTCCCCCCCAGTCACTGGCCGAAGACAAATCGCATTCCATATCATACGATACAGAGATGATACATAAAATCATATGTGCATACCTGATAATGCTTGTACAGGGTCTTGTCCCGTCTGACCGCAATGGAATCCAGCCAACGATTGTTTTCTACAATATTACAGTCACGATTACTGCCTAAACGTACCATAATTTTCATACGCGTCCGGCTCACAGACAATATAAACAAGCACCTGGTGAAACGCAACCCGGTATGGCTCATACAGCTCAACGCTCCTTTCTGTCAGCCATCCTTTCATTAAGCATATTGCAAAGCTGCTCCTTTGCACTCTCTTCTGATAACCCAAACCGTTTTTGCAACTTGGCCAGTATCCTTTCATGGGAGATCTGCTCCTCCAGATTATCCAGTATCAATTCCTGAATTCCCCGCAAGATGCCTTGTTTCACTCCCTGTTGGATACCCTGCTCCATTCCCTGTTGGATTCCTTGTTCCATTCCCTGTTGGATTCCTTGTTCCATTCCACGCTGTTCAGCTTCCAACATCAACTGATTATAATCTCTGAGCGCCTTTTCACGCGCTTCATATTCCATGCGTTTTTGCCTGTCCTGACTGATAACCTGCAGCTTACGGTAAGCGCTTCCTATATACGGATTCTTTGTCGCAATCATATCAAAATCCTCCTTTCGCTCCGCATTGATGAATCTTGCCCATAACAGAATATCACTGCTGTCCTCTTTTAATTCTTTTGGCAGTTTCGGAAGTTCCAGAACATGAAATTCCATATGGTCCGTGTAGAGAATACGCCGTGTATCTTCCCAGATATGAAAGCAGGAATAAAACTCCTGTTCTCCTTTAAACAGTTCAAAGTCCAGAATGCTGATACTGACACACTTCTTAAATACGGTATAATCCTCCCCCGCACTGATTTGTTCTGTATATAATTTTGAGAGATAAAACAGGGAACGATCCGCCCATACATTTAATGTTGCCAGTTGTATTTCAATATCAATTTCCGTGTGATTATTCATTAAAATTCTTACATCAAGAATCCCCTGCTTTTCACCCTCATACAGTTTTCTGAGATTTGTATTTAATATTCTTGTTTCCGTTATATCCTTCGGAGAAATTTTCAACATGGCAGATAAAAAGCCAACCCTCGCTGCCTCATCCATCATAATCTCTTTAAATGCAAAATCTATTTTAGGTTTCATCAGGAAATCATTCATACAGCTTCCTCCTCTTATTTTAATAACGCCTTCCAGGTTAGTATTCGTCTGATACTCCTGAAGTCCCGGCAAAACATGTCCACAGTATTCATCCCACTTCTTATCCGAAACTTTACTCACGCTTTAAGATCCTGTTCTATCGTATATCTATATTATATTACATCATCCATGGGAAGAAAACAAAGATTGTAAAAAAGTATCGTTATCTGACTCTACCTTTTGACCGCCCTGGCTTTACCAGGATGATGGAAGATCTGGACAAAGATATTGATACCGTTTTTGTCAAAGATTTTTCCAGGCTGGGACGCCACAATGCCAAAATACTCCTTCTGCTGGATCAGTTCCGGGAGTGGGACCGTCGTCTCATTGTCATTGATGACCACTATGATTCCCGGCAGTCAGAAGATGATATGATCGGAATTACCACATGGTTTAATGAACGATCTATCAAAGATACCAGTAAAAAAATACGCCGTGCATTAAATGCACGGCAAAAAGAAGGCACCCTGATAACGCCGCCGCCTTTTGGTTATAAAAGATCCGGAAAAAACAAGGAAATACTGGAAATCATACCGGAAGAGGCGGACTATGTGAGAATGATTTATACTCTGTATATACAGGGTCTGGGCTATCGCAAAATTTCCCGTTACCTCATGCAGCAAACTGTTCCTACCCCATCAATGGTCCGCAGAAAGCATGAACTGGAAAAAGGACAGGATACCAACCGACATATTGCCCTGGAATGGTCCGGTGAAATGGTAAAAAATATACTGGACAATGATTTTTACACAGGCACCTTACGGCTGGGAAAGCGGGCCAGAAATACAGTCCACGGGAAAGACAGGCGTATTCCAAAAGAAAACCACTATCTGTTTACAGACCACCATCCTCCCATTATTGATACCCGGACTTATAATCTGGTACAGGAATTAAAGGAAAAACGTATAAAATCCGGCTACAAAGGCAGCTACAAAACAGTGCCCGGAAACAATATGACCGATCCGTTTGGGAGCTGCCTTTACTGCAGTGACTGCGGCAGCAAACTTACGCCAATTACGCGTAAAACCTCAACAGGGATTCGTAAATATTATATTTGCAGCACTTACAATACAAAAGGCAGACAGTTTTGCGAAAAAGCGCACCTGATTGAATACCAGGATCTTATGGAAGATATCACTGTTTATATGCAGTTGTGCAGAAATGTACTCTGTGATCGTTTTACGGAGCAAGCCTTGCAGGAAACCATCCATCCAAAAGCAAGCTCTGCTGAGACAGAAGATACAATCCAAAGTGAAATAACACAGATCAAAGATCAGCTTCACATGCTGATCACACAAAAGCTTAAAGATATGACCGAACATCCTGACAATAAAGAATTTTTCGTAGAAGCCTATGATTCTCTTCAGCAGCAACTGATAAGGCGCCTGAATGCTCTGGAAAGCAGGTTCAGAGAAATCACTTCTGCAGATCCGGATATGTTTTCCACCGAAAAAAAATCAACTTCCATCACTGCTATTCTCGAAGATATTATCCAAAACAAAAAAACAGACCGGACAGATATGGAAATTCTGATTGAACGAATCGAAGTGGACCAGGCAGGTCAGACAGAAATCCGATTGAAGTATGGATTGTCCCAGTTCATAACTGACAATGCACTCAAAAATATAAACAAACAGGGAAATGAAATCCTCATTGCTACCATGAAACTACTGAGAGAACGACCCGGTAAAACAATCACCCCACGCACGCTTTCCCGCAAGCTCACAGAAATAGGTTTCCCCCAATCCGTCCGGTCCGTATTCCCCTGCCTTACAGTCATGGCTGATATGGGAATGCTGAGGCCACCCGGCCCCGGAGAGACATGCTATACCATACAGAAAAGTACAGACATGATAGAAAAAATCTTCCGGGATTTCATCCAGTCAGGATATATTCACACAGTCTGCCAATCATTTACATTCTGATATGGCAAACAGGTGGTATGCCAGAAATGGTATTTGAATACATCCTGAAAAAACAGAACATCGATCCTCAAACAGATTTATCCATTGACCAGAGTATTGATTTTGGATCCACTGCGGCTGCATTTTCCGGTGGGCAGGGTGATTTTACTGTAGAATTTGAACCTCACGCCACATCACTGGAAGCAAAAGGTGATGGCTATGTAGTGGCTTCTCTGGGAACGGATTCCGGCTATGTACCCTACACGGCCTTCAGCGCCAAGAGCAGCTATATCAAAGAACATCCGGAAACACTCCAGGCCTTCACCAATGCCCTGCAGAAAGGTATGGACTATGTAAACAGTCACAGCCCGGAAGAAATTGCCAAAGTAATCCAGCCGCAATTTGAAGAAACCGATCTGGAAACCATCACCACAATCGTAACGCGGTATGCAGAACAGGATACCTGGGCGGAAAATCTGATATTTGAACAGGATTCCTTTACACTGTTACAGAATATTCTGGAAGAGGCCGGTGAACTGGAACAGCGTGTTCCCTATGAAGATCTGGTAACAACAGAATTTGCCAAAAAGGCTGCCGGAAATAAATAACAGAAGGCACACTTTGCAAATAATCTATTGGCATGCATCATAAAAAGCACGCTTTGCAAACAATCTATTGGCATGCATCATAGAGAACACGCTTTGCGAACTTTCTATCGGCATGCATCATAGAAAACACGCTTTGCAAACTTTCTATTGGCATGTATCATTGTTCCACATAACAGACGTCCCAAAAGCGCATAACAGACTTTTGGGACGTTTCACTGCCTGGTGGCAATGAAAGAATCAAAAACACATTGTTCCGGTTTTCCCTTTCAATACCAGTGAAAAGCACGCTTTACAAACTTTCTATTGGCATATATACAAAACAGACCATGGCTGCATTACGCTTCCATGGCCCGTTGCGTCAGTGCATTGCCTGACGAAATTTATCAGAATGTTACAATCCCGCAATCCGTATTCATCGCACAGCTACACCCGCCGATACTCGTACCACATACCTGCGTGGATGCGGGTGTGGCAGCGGGATCTCTTGCAAGCTGGGTATTATCACATCTCCGGTCTCTGAGTTCCCTGAGGGGATTGGGTGCGATTTCATAACGGTAATCACATCCCCGGCCTTCAATCCTCTGTACAATTACATTGTGGCTTGCCACGCTGCACACATCCCCGTTTACCACATTCTGATACCAGTAGAATTTATCATCCGGCGGCAGCTGCAGCAGCGGAACCACATATTCCTTTTTCTGGGTATTGCCCGTTGTGGTGCGGATAATTTCTCTTACATAGTCCACATTGGAACGCAGTGTGAGTATCTGCGGGAATTCCCCTCCGGGAATCACTTCCATCCAGTCCTTGCCCTCATATTTTCTGAGAAGCTCTGCTGCCTTGTGCAAATGGGCAATTTCCTGTATCAGACACTGCTCCCAGATACGACGGATCACCGGGTCGCATTCCGTCAGCATACAGGAATAATACAGATAACATTCTGTATATTCATGCATCAGCAAATCTTCCAGCCAGGTGGCGTTGGTATCCTTCAGGCTTTCATACTGACTTACATGTTCTTCCTCGATCATACCGATTTCCTGGTACAGCCTTCTGCCCAGATCAGATCGTTCATACAGCGGCGCCACATTCATATAATAGTTCATGGTCTGCTGCTCTGCGGCAGTGATAATGCCCACATTCAGTTTTGTCTGCGTACTTGCTTCCCCATTGCAGATATGGTTAAATATACTGTCCTTAGGATATCTGTGCTCGGATATGGTAGGACGCGCGGGCATGATCTCCGTATAACCACCCACCAGTTTTTCCGGACAGACACCATATTCATAGTCCAGCAGATTGGAATACCGGTACAGATGGTCAAAATCCTCCAACAGTGCAAAATTCAGGGCATTTTTCACATTGCAGTCACTTTCCTGCTTTGCCAGCACCGAAGTCAGATCTACCGCCAACTGCTCATACGTAATCGTATGCTCCAAAATCGTTTCATTTTTAGGTTTCAGGCAACTGATCCGTTTTTGCTGTTGCTGTTCACTCCTTCGCACCAGGGCCAGCTCCCGGCGCAGGTCATTGTCATTACAGTGTCTGGAAAAGTTTCTGGAAAACCACTGTGCTTCAAATTCCGTACCGTTCATCAACACAATACGACATTTTGTATAGGGATTCACCGTCTCTTTATTATACGGGCAGGGATACATGGTATTCCAGTCCATAAACCACTTATCAACCGGAATCGGTTTTTCATCAAATGGATTAAATATCTGCATACATCCTCCAAAATTTCCTTTTCCTTTACAGTATGCAGATCTTTTCATACATTGCTTATCCATTTTTCCAAATACCGCCCGGTCTGTAAAATCCCCTCTCTGTTTTCCAAATACAGCCTGACCTGTGAAATTCCCTCTCTGTTTTCCAAATACAGCCTGGCCTGTGAAATTCCTTCTCTATTTTCCGGCAATATACGCTTCCACTTCCGCCTTCTCCGGCATGACTTTCAAAGCGCCGCGCTTTGTAGTAATCAGGCTGGAAGCGCCGTTGGCAAAGGTAAGCATTTCTTTCAGTCCTTCTTCTGTCAGTCCATCCAGTCCATGTTCCAGCACATAGTTCAGAATACATGCACAGAAGGTATCCCCCGCTCCGGTAGTCTCAATTGTGTGAGGATTGAGGAAGGGAGACGCTTTTACCTGCAAATCGCCATAATAAGCCACGCTTCCTTCTTTGCCAAGGGTGGTGAGCATCAGGCGGATATTCCCATACTGCTCTTTGAGCCACCGGGCACCCTCTTCTACTGTGCTGCAGCCGGATACAAACAATACTTCATCATCGGAAATTTTCAGTATATCACACTGTCCCAGACCATACAGAATCTGTTCTTTGGCTTCATCCAGGCTCTTCCACAGCGGAGGCCGCAGATTCGGGTCAAAGGAGATAAGCACGCCGTTTTCCTTCGCGATTTTCAACCCTTCCTTTGTCGCCGCCCGCACCCCTTCATGTGTCATGGAAAGGGTTCCAAAATGGAAGATTTCCGTATCCCGGATCATTTCCGCCTTTACTTCTGAGACATCCAGCATCATGTCTGCGCCGGGATTCCTGTAAAACGCAAAATCACGATCCCCATCCTCTGCCGTATGTACAAAGGCAAGGGTTGTACGCACTTCTTCATCCATGTACAGGCCTTCCGTACCGATTCCCAACCCGTCCAACACCGATTTCAGCATTACGCCAAACTGATCTTTTCCCACCTTTCCCATAAAAGCAGTCTTTTTACCCAGTTTATTCAGCATTGCAAGCACATTGCAGGGCGCGCCGCCGGGATTTGCCTCAAACAACGGATTGCCTTGTTCGCTTATGGCATTTTCCGTAAAGTCAATCAAAAGTTCCCCCAATGCCAATACATCATACTTTTTTCCTGCCATCTCATTACCCTCCATTGATTCATCTCATATACACAGAATATACAGCTAAATTATAAAATTCTCAAACGTATTTTGCAACCGGAAATTTATCGGCGCAGGTACTTTCCAATCTGTCGCTGCAAAATTCGCATAGAGTTATCTATATTGTCGTCATCTTCAATCATCCGGTTAATCTCATTGTCCGCCATAATGACGGCGTCGGCATATTTGGGAAATTTGGGCGTCACCACGCCATTCTCAATTACGTCACTTACCAGCTTATTATCAATGAATTTTTCATTTTTCTCCATATCCTCCTGCAGGATTTCTTCCGTCTCACGGGAACAGGTCACCTGTTTCAACACGGATACCCCCTGGGAATACCGGAACAGATCCATCTGAATTTCTTCATCATAGGTGAGCAGCTTTAAGAATTCCCAGGCCAACTGTTCCTGATTCGTATGATTACTGATCCCCATCAGAAGGGTATTGATGTCCGAAGTGTTGCCTCCATCCTTTCCGGCGGGCAGTGTGATACAATCCCATTGAAATTTGGTATACTTTTTAATTTTATAGGGATAAGTTTTGTAAATACGATATTCGGTAAAAGGCAACGGCATAAACGCCACATTTCCACTGTCAAAATCATCCTTTGTAACTTTTTGTGTCCGGTTCAGTTCCGTAATCTCTTTCGCGAAACGGACGGCTTCCGTTACCCGTTCATCATTGAAATAACTCTCCGTGCCATTCTCATCAAAGAGTTTTGCCCCGTTTGAATATACGGCCGACATCCAGTTATAGTTATAAGTGCCAAACTGATCCAGCAGCCCGTCTCCGTCCCTGTCCTTTGTGACTTTCTGAGAAATACGGTACAAATCTTCCCATGTCCAGTCATTGTCCGGCACGGCAATTCCTTCCCTGTTCAAAAGAGATTTGTTTACAAACATCAATATCGGCACCGTCTCATAGGGCAGCGCATACTGCCTTCCACCATATTGTCCGGCCTGCAGCGTTGTGGCATAATAACAGTTCTGGTCAAAATCCGGATCATTCTCCATGAGCTGCTCCAGATCTTTCATAATACCAATTTCCGCAAACTGATTAAAGTCCTCCCCCAACACCATGAACACATCCGGCTCTTTACCCAGCAGCACCTGTCTGGAAAGCCACTCTGAATAGCTCTCCTTTCGGATTCCGCTATAATAGTGCACCTTTACATTTTCATGGGTGGCCTCAAACTTCTCAATGGCTTTGTCTATAATCACATAACTGTTGGCATTGGCCACATCCCAGTTACTGCCTGCAAAAATACCCACTTCCAGCACTGTCACTTTTCTGCTCTGATAAATCATCACAGCCACAAACATCACAGCCAGGCCCAGCAGAGCCGCACTGATTGCAATTTTTCTGTTTTTACTCATATATCATCCGGCTTTCTCATACTGACGCCCGTCTGAACCGCCCAGATGGCAAGCTGCGTCCGGTCCCTGAGCCCCAGTTTGTTTAAGATTGTGCTTAAATAGTTCCTGACTGTACCTTCCGACAAATTCAGGTTTCCCGCCACCTCTTTATTGGAAGCGCCATATTCCACCTGCTCGATAATCTTCCACTCGGTTTTTGTCAGCTCCTTCTCCTTCTGTTCCTCCACCGAAATCGTATAGTCTGCTTTGGCCATCCTGGAAAACAGTTTTACCACTTTTGTGGCAATATCCGGATTGAGCATGGCAGAACCACTGTAAACCGTCCGGATCGCTTCCGCAAGCTCATCCATGGACACCCCTTTCAGCAGATAACCGCTGGCGCCGAATTTCAGTGCATTGTATACAAATTCATCGTCATCAAAGGTTGTGAGAATAATAATCTTCACTTCCGGATAATTTTCCTTGATGATCTTTGTACACTGTACGCCATCCATCTTAGGCATACGGATATCCATCAGAATCACATCCGGCCGCTCCCGCCGGATACTCTGTATCACTTCCTGCCCATTAGACGCAGTATCAATCACGTCCATATCCTCTTTTGTATTCAGTACAATCTGAAGACTCTGACGTATCAACTCCTGGTCGTCTGCTATCAATATTTTAATCATATCCCTCTCCCCATCTGATTGGTATCCTGGCGATCACGCTGAACCCGTTGTCACTCCGAAATTCCACTGTGCCGTTGAGCATACCGATCCGTTCCATAATATGCTGCGTGCCAAACCCTTTTTTTATTTCGCTGCATCCAATGCCGTTGTCATTGATGGTCAGTACCACCATATCCTCCTGCCGCTCCATCACAATACGGACACGGCTGGCTTTCCCATGGCGCATGGCATTTGTCAGGCTTTCCTGAATCACCCGGTAAATGGCGCTTTCCTCATCTTCGTCAAATTTCAGTTGACGGATACGGCAGTCAAAAAAAATCTGCATATCCGTAATAGACTTCATATCTGTAATCATTTTTGTAATGGCTGATTCCAGGCTGAGGCGTTCCAACGCATCCGGTTTTAATTCATTCACTGAACGCCGTATATCCAGAAGACCATTCCGCGCCACATCGGAAATCCGTTCCAGATGGGCCTTTGTCTCCGCCGGCGCCATTTCCACTGTTGCTATACAGGCGTCAATGCCTACGGAAATCCCTGTCAATGTATGCCCCAGCGTATCATGAATTTCCCTGGCCAACCGGTTCCGTTCCCGTGTTTCACCCATCCGCTCCGTGATTTTCGCATATTCCTTCAACTGACTGTTCGCATTCTCCAGATCCTCATTGGTCTTCCGGATTTCCTCATACAGCATATTGACCTCATCAATGGTACCCCGCTGTTGTTGAATCATCAATATACAGTATATAATAAACAGAATAATATTCAAGGAAATCAGCAGATTATACGCTCCCACCAGATACTGTTGTATGGTGGCATCGTAAAAACTGAAATAATCATTGATGGAATACAGGTTATAATTAATCGAAAGCAGTTTGGAATCTGTCAACAGGAAACTGATCAGCGCCAGACAGATCACCAGATATTTTCCCCGATCCCCTTTTGCATAGTAAATAGCACCGGTAAATACAAGAAAAAACAGGCCATTATAATTAAAATTGATGACTACCACGATCACGGTACTGATCACAAATTCCAAAACGAGAGAAATATATATTTTCCCTGTCTGATTTTCCCGGAATTTTTCCTGGGCAATAAAAACGCCTGTCAGAAAAAGATACAGCACCAGCACAATCACCACATTCATCCGCGGCTGTACCGGAAGCGCATGCAGTGTATCCAGAAAATCCCTTGCTTCATAACGGTAACAAATCCAATCCGTAGTGGCGGCAATAAAAACCGATACAAACAGCACCGCAATAAAATTAACCGCCATCATAATAATCCTGACATCGCGTAATTTTACATTCTGCATATATGCTCCTCACTGCCACCCGGCCAGGTCAAACTCATCAATATTGTTTCCGGTAATCATCGTAACCGGCACAATCACAAGTTCTTCCACATCCTTCCCGTCCAGATAGTCATATGCCATGGAAACCGCCTCATTGGCAATGACAAGAGGCTGCTGCGCACTGCTGCCTTCCATATAGCCTTCCTTAATCATCACTTTTCCATCCGGTGAACCGTCAATTCCATAGATGAGTATCCCGTCCTGTTTCTGATCCATCTGCAGGGCAGCCAGCGCCCCCAGCGCAGTGGGATCATTTCCGCCCAGCACAACGTCGAACTCCTGCCCTGTTTCCAGAAGGCCCTGCATCACATCCATGGAAACCTCCAGTTCTCCTTTTCCATGCAGCAACGCCACAACTTCATATGACGCATCTCCGTCAATGGTATCCATAAATCCTTTCACCCTGTCGTCGATGGATTTGGTGCCGGGACTGTCAATGACCACCACCCTGGCCCTGCTTCTCTTGCGCATCATATCTTCCGCACACTGTACGCCTGCATCATAATTATCGGAAAGAATGGAAAATGCAACATATTTATCGTCATATACATTGGTATCAATTACAAATACAGGTACATCCGCTTTCTTACACGCAACCAGTGCAGGACGGACAGTCTCCCAGTTGACAGGATTTAAAAACAGCCCCGTAATCCCCTCTTCCAACATATCCAATATCTGCTCATTCTGCTTTTCCTGATCCTGCGCCGGATCGCGATAAATGAGAATATCACCGTTGGCTTCCACGATTTCCTGAATCTGTGCGTTCATCTGCTGAAAATAGGGATTGTTCATGGTCATATAAGTAGCGCCGAACTTTCGGGTATTTTCCCCTCTCACCGCCTGTCCGTCGATACTCCCATACAGAACTGCTATCGCAGCCAGTATCCCCACCATAAAACATACAAAGGTAAATTGTTTTGCGGAAATTTCTTTCATTGACCTTCCACCCATACGATACTTTTTGTTGATGTATACGAAAACCACCCGGCACCCCATTGTAGCGGGATGCCAGGTGATCCTTCATAATACACTGTAATGCCACAGGAACCGGCTTACAGTTTAGATTTTTTATTTCTGATATAATCCAGATATACAGCCAACAGGATAACACATCCCTTGACAACATACTGCCAGAAAGAGTTTACATTCATCAGATTCAGACCATTGTTCAGTACACCAATGATCAGTCCGCCGATAATCGTACCGCCGATTTTACCGGAACCGCCGGCCATACTGGTGCCGCCCACAACAACTGCCGCAATGGCATCCATCTCAGCGCCATCACCTGCGGTAGGCTGTCCGGAATACATACGGGAAGCCAGAACGATACCTGCCAGACCGGCCATAATACCGGAGTATGTATGTACCAGGAATTTTACCCTTGCCACGCTGATACCGGAGAATTCTGCCGCCTGTGCATTTCCGCCCACTGCGTACAGATGACGTCCCAGTTTTGTCTTATTCATAATAATTGCAGTTACAATCAATACAACGACAAGAATTACCACAGGTGTGGGAACCGGTCCGATATAGCCTGCGCCCACAAACTGCCATTCCTTTGTCACAACACGCACCGGCGAACCGCCTGTGTACACATATGCCAGACCTTTGGCAACGTTCATTGTAGCCAGTGTTACAATAAACGGCGGGATTGTGGTACTGGAAATTACATAACCGTTAAACATACCTACCACCAGGCCCACCAGCACGCCGCAGAGAAGGGCCACTGCCAGAGGCAGGTTGTATCTGGATACACAGCCCGCAGCCACACAGCCTGACATGGCAATAATGGAACCGACGGAAAGGTCGATACCGCCCAGGATGATAACCATCGTCATACCGCAAGCCAGATACAGGTTAGTGGAAATCTGACGAAGTACATTAAATACGTTTTTCTGGGTTAAAAAGGAACTGCTGGTAAGCGGATTGACCGCCAGGAAAATACACAATACAAGAAGTGCTACTATTATACCCAAATTTTCTTTAAAATATATTTTTGCCGCTTTTGAAAATCTTGAACCTGCAGCGCTCTGCGTTGCAACTGCTTTTTCTTCAGCCATGGATGTCTCCTCCTTATCTGTTTCTTAATTTGCCGCAAGCTTCATGATAGCTTCCTGTGATACTTCGTCCCGTGACAGACAGCCCGTAATGTTTCCCTCACTCATAACATAAATACGGTCGCTCATATTGATGATCTCCGGAAGTTCGGAAGAAATCATAATAATGGACATACCCTGTTTCACCAGCTCATTCATGATTGCATAAATCTCGGACTTCGCTCCTACGTCCACACCTCTGGTAGGCTCATCCAGAATCAGAATTTTGGGATTGGTGGCAAGCCATCTTCCGATAATCACCTTCTGCTGATTGCCACCGGAAAGATTTCCGATCAACTGTTCCTGTGTAGGTGTTTTTGTAGACAACATATCAATATATTTCTGTGTAATCGCCTCTTCTTTTGCACCGTCCACAAAAATACCCTTGATAAAATCTCCCAATACCTCTATGGTTGAATTATACCGCACACTCTGTACTTTATACAAGCCTTCCAGTTTCCGGTCCTCAGGCACCAGCGCAAGTCCGTACTTCATAGCCTCTATCGGGTTGTGTATATGCACTTTACTGCCTTCAATTTCCACTTCACCCTTATAGTTTTTCGTTAATCCGAAAATGCATTTCATTACCTCGCTGCGGCCTGCCCCCACCAGCCCGGCAAATCCTACGATTTCGCCTTTTCTTACCTCAAAGCTGGCGTCTTTTGCCATCTTGCCGTCTGATATATGATTACATTTCAGAATAACTTCTCCCGGCTCCAGGAAATCTCTTGTATAATAATTTGTCAGTTCACGGCCAACCATCATGGCAATGAGTTCATCTTTGTTTGTCTCTTTCACCACTCTGGTTCCTACATATTCCCCGTCACGCATAACCGTCACTCTGTCGCAGATCTGCTCCAGTTCGCTCATCTTATGGGAAATATAAATGATACCCACGCCTCTGGACGTAAGCCCGCGCATAGTCTCAAATAAGAAATCCACTTCTTTATCGGAGATGGATGAAGTCGGCTCATCCATAACCAGAATCTTTGAGTGAAATGAAATCGCTTTTACAATTTCCACCATCTGCTGCTGGGCGATTGTCAGGCTTCCCACCAGTGTATCGGCAGAAATATGCATACCGTTGGCATCCAACAACACCTGCGCATCATCTGTCATCTTTTTGGAATCAACGAATTTTCCCTTCATCGGCTCTCTGCCAAGGAAAATATTTTCTGCTACGGTCATATGCGGCACCAGCACAAGTTCCTGATGGATAATCGCCACGCCATTTTCATGGGACGCCTTAACGCTGTCAATTGACACTTTTTTCCCTTCAATGAAAATCTCGCCCTCTTCCGCTATGTAGATACCGCCCAGAACTTTGATTAAAGTTGATTTTCCGGCGCCGTTCTCCCCTAAAAGCGCATGCACTTCACCCGCCTTTACCGTCAGGCTTACGTTATTCAGCGCAATGACACCCGGAAACCGCTTATGAATCCCCTTCATTTCCAGTAAGTATTCTTCTGCCAAACCCTGTCACCTTCCTTTATCTGTCCTTTCAGAAAAAAGATAGGCCACATAGATGCTCGCATTTACATGGCCTATTTGATTCTGTGTTTACTTATATGACTTCTTTACAATTCTGATTTACTGCCATCCGTCTGTGCCGAAATCTGCTACGTTGTCAGCGGTAATAAGGAATGTTTCAACAGGATATCTCTCATCCACTGATTCGCCGCTCATATACTGGTACATAATTTCCACAGATTTCTTTGCAATGCTGATAGGAGACTGTGCGCCGGTACCTTCGATTAAAGATTCACCGGAAGCCAGTTCTGCTTTGATGTCAGGAGAACCGTCAACGCCATAGATCTTGCAGTCTGTCAGGCCTGCTGCATTTGCTGCTGCCAGAGCGCCCAGAGCTGTCGGATCGTTGCCGCCGAAGATTGCAACTACATCGCCATGTGCCTGAAGAAGGTCTTCTGCAATACCCATAGCTTCTTCCAGGTTACCCTTTGCATCCTGCTGTGCTACGATTTCAAAGCCTTTGCCTTCGATTGCATCCAGGAAACCGTTGGTTCTGTCTACTACGGAGTTCATCGTCGGGGAATCCAGCACGATGATCGGGCCGCCGTCAGGACATTTTGCAACGAGATCTTCGCCGCACACCTTACCTGCATTGTAGTTATCGGAACCTGCATAGGATACCAGGTAGCTCATATCTGCAACTTCTGTGTCAAATCCAATAATCGGAATGCCTGCTTCTTTCAGCATATCCAGAGCCGGAAGAATACCTTCTGCTTCTGCGGGATTTAAGAACATTGCGTCAATTCCCTGAGAAATCAGATCTTCGATACCGCTGATCTGACGTGTAACGTCATTTGCAGGGTCGAAGGATACCAGTGTATCACCGTTTGCTTCCACTTCTTCACGAATTGTCTGCTCCAGGATTACGAAGAAGGGGTTGGAACCGTCCATACAGGTATAACCGAACTTATAACCGCCTTCCGGTCTTTCACCTACTGCTGCTTCTGCATCCGCAACTGCATTTTCAGCAGCTTCCGTTGCAGCGTCTGCTGCTTCCCCTTCTGCAGGAGCAGCTTCAGCCGGCGCCTCTGCCGGAACATCCTGTCCGCCGCAGCCCACTAACATGGAAACAGCCATGGCGGTACAAAGAAATACGCTCAATACTTTTTTCTTCATTCTTTTTTCCTCCCTGAAAAATTTGTTGTTCAGTACATATTTATCATAACGGCTTTTCCTGTTTCAGGCACCTGCTTTATGTAACTTTTTTCATATGACAAATGTCACATATTTCGATACGAGAATATGACATTTGTTATTTTTGCCATTTACAACAAACAAATTGTGGAAATTTTTGTATAATGTAACCAAATATATAAAACATGGACAGAACAAAAGTGCGCATCCCTTTTGTTTCATAGGACGCCCTTTCCTATGAAATAAAAAAGAATCCTGCAAAGCAGAATCCTTTTTTATTTATAACAATAGAAAGTTCGCAAAGTGTGCTTTCTATTGTTTAGGAAGGTCACCGTTTTATTTAATTCTTTCCGCCCTTCTTGGAAACCACATCAAAGATAACGGCTGCCAGGAGAACCAGGCCTTTTACGACTCTCTGGTAGTTGGCATCCACACCCATGATACTCATACCCAGGTTGATAACACCCATCAGAACCGCACCAACGATAACGCCGGGAACCGTACCCACACCGCCGTATGCGGAAGCGCCGCCGATAAAGCAGGAGCCGATGGCATCCATTTCATAGTTCTGTCCATATGTAGGCTGTGCGCTGGTCATACGGGCGATTGTCAGCATACCTGCCAGAGCCGCCAGAAATCCCATATTGGTATATGCGATAAAGTATACGCGCTCCGTATTGATACCGGACAGTTTGGTTGCTTTCTCATTGCCGCCCACCGCATAGAAATAACGGCCTGTGGTTGTTTTGGAAGTGATGTAGCCATAGATGAATACTACAACCATCACCCACAACAATGCCGTGGGAATCCCTTTATACTGAGCCAGTTTATAAGTGAAAATCAGGATAACCAGACAAATGACAACCAGCTTTGTCACTGCAGGCGCCAGTGCTTCCATCTCGTAGCCCTTCTTCGCTCTTGCCATACGGCCTTTCAGTACAATGGCCACATAAATGGCACATGCAATCACACCTGCCACGATACAGGTAATATTAATGCCTTCGCCGCCGCCCAGAAAATCCGGTATGTAACAGTCAGCGCCGCCACCAAAGAGTTTTACAAAGAATTCATTGGTAATGGATACGGTCATCCCCTGCAATACCACGTTGCTCAGTCCTCTGAACACCAACATACCGGACAGTGTGGTGATAAAGGGGGGAACATGCACATAGGCAATCCAGAACGCCTGCCATGCACCGATTGCAGTACCTACAATAATCATCACCAGAATGGAAAGCCACACGTTAACGCCCTTGTTTTCCATCAGGGTTGCGCCTACAGCGCCCACAAAGCAGACAATCGAACCTACGGAAAGGTCAATGTTACCACCGGTCAGAATACATAACAACATACCGGTTGCAAGCACAAACACATATGCATTCTGTGCAATCAGGTTACTGACATTCTGAGGAAGCAGGATTTTCCCTCCGGTTCTCCAGGTGAAGAACAATGTAACCAGTATTAACGCGATAATCATCGTATATTTTTTTATACCTGCCATAATTTTTGCTTTATCCATGGTTTACGCTCCTTTATTGCCAGATTTTAAAATGTATGACATGATAACTTCCTGAGATGCTTCGCTTCTGTCAAGTTCGCCTACGATTCTGCCCTCATTCATTACATAAATGCGGTCACACATACCGAGTACTTCCGGAAGTTCCGAAGAAATCATGACAACCGATTTGCCTTCCGCAACAAGCTGATTGATAATACAATAGATTTCATACTTTGCACCTACGTCAATACCACGGGTCGGCTCATCCAGAATCAGCACATCCGGATCTGCAAACATCCATTTGGCAAGCAATACCTTCTGCTGGTTGCCTCCGCTCAGATTCCCCACATTCTGCTCTACCGTCGGGCATTTTGTATGTAACTTCTCCTTGTAATCCACGGCAACACCATATTCTTTATCCTTATCAATCACCGTATGGGTGCTGACCGCGTCCAGATTGGCCATGGTTGTATTGATCTTAATGGGATTGGTCAGAATCAGGCCATTGCCTTTCCGATCCTCCGTCACATATGCCAGTTTATTCTGTATGGCGTCTTTTACGTTGCGCAGATGGACTTCCTTACCATCAATAAAAAGCTGGCCGCTGATATTGGTTCCATAACTTTTGCCGAAAATACTCATGGCCAGTTCCGTCCTGCCTGCGCCCATCAGTCCGGAGATGCCTACCACTTCACCTCTGCGTACGTTCATGCAGACATCGTCAACAACTTTGCGTTCCGTATAAAGGGGGTGATATACGTTCCAGTTTTTCACTTCCATCAGTACATTCCCGATTCTTACGTTTTCGCGCCTGGGGAAACGGTCTGTCAGGTCACGGCCTACCATGCCTTTGATAATACGGTCTTCCGTAATATCATCGGTCTTTTTATCCATCGTCTCAATGGTGGATCCGTCACGGATAACGGTAATTTTATCTGCTACATAAGAAACCTCATTTAGCTTATGAGATATAATAATCGAAGTCATGCCTTCCCGTTTGAATTGCAGCATCAATTCCAGCAATGCCTGAGAATCCGATTCATTCAGGGAAGAAGTCGGCTCATCCAGAATCAGCAGGCGAACTTTCTTTGCCAGTGCCTTTGCAATTTCCACAAGCTGCTGTTTGCCTACGCCAATGTCTTTGATCAGCGTTCTGGAAGATTCCTTCAGGCCCACGGTTTTTAACAATTCGTCGGCCTTGCCATATGTTTCATTCCAGTCCAGTGCGAATTTATGTCCCCGCTCGTTTCCCAGAAACATATTCTCGCCAATTGTCATATAAGGAATCAAAGCCAGCTCCTGATGGATAATAACAATCCCTTTTCCCTCACTGTCTTTGATTTTATTAAATTTGCAAACCTCTCCGTCATAAATGATATCCCCTTCATAAGAACCATAAGGATAGATACCGCTTAAAACATTCATCAGTGTGGATTTGCCCGCACCGTTCTCACCTACCAGAGCGTGGATTTCTCCCTCCTCAACTTTCAAATTCACATTATCAAGGGCTTTTACGCCAGGGAATGTCTTGGTGATATTTTTCATTTCAAGTAATACTTTCGCCAACTGTATCCCTCCAACCATAGATAGTATAGATTCTTAATAAACAGGCGGGAACTTTGTCCCGCCTGCCCATTCTCTGTTTTGTTTCACATACAGCTCTTATTTAAGGTCTGCTTCTGTATAATATCCGGATTCGATCAACAGCTTCTCATAGTTGTTAACGTCTGCGAATACGGGCTCGCAAAGGTAAGAAGGGATCACGCCTGTTCCGTTATCATAGCTTTCTGTATCGTTTACAGGTGCTTCTCCGCCCTTCATGATAGCATCTACCATCTTAACTACCTGTGTTGCCAGATCACGTGTATCCTTGAATACGGACATGGACTGCTTTCCTGCGATCATGTTCTTAACGCTGGCAATATCACAGTCCTGACCTGTCAGTACAGGATAATCTCCTGTGTAGTTTGCTGCCAGAGAGTTTGCCACACCCAATGCAGTAGAGTCATTGGAAGCAAGTACTGCGTCAAGTTTTGTTCCGTCAGAGTAATTGGATGCGATAATCGCGTCAAATCTGGACTGAGCAGCTTCTGTAGCCCAGTTTGCAGTTGCACATTCTTCGAAAGATGTCTGACCGGATTTAACAACCAGTTTGCCGGAATCAATATAGGGCTGCAGAACATCCATAGCGCCGCCGAAGAAGAATCTTGCGTTGTTGTCGCCAGGGTCACCTGTAATCAGCTCGATGTTGAAAGGTCCTTCTGCATTTTCCAGATCAAGAGCGTCTCTGATATATTCACCCTGAACAGTACCAACCATGTAGTTATCAAATGTTGCATAATAAGAAACAGCATCAGAATTCATAATCAGACGGTCATATGCGATAACCGGGATGCCTGCTTCCTTAGCCTGTGCCAGAACGGTTCCCAGAGAATCGCCGTCGATAGATGCGATAACAAGCAGTTTGCATCCGTTGGAGATCATATTCTCAATCTGAGAAACCTGTGTCTGGATATCATTGGCAGCGTACTGTAAGTCAACCTCATAGCCTGCCTCCTTTAACTGCGCTTCCATATTCGAGCCGTCCTGATTCCATCTCTGCAGATCCTTGGTCGGCATTGCCACACCAATCAGTCCGCCTTCTCCTGCAGGTGCTGCTGCATCTGCGCCGTCTCCTTCTGCAGGTGCCGCATCAGCGGCAGGTGCTTCTGATTCTGCCGGTGCGTCCGCTGCAGGTGCATCCTGAGCCGGTTTGTCACCGCCGCAGCCTACCAGAAGAGTAGCGATCATTGCCACGCTTAAAAGAGCGCTTAAAACTTTTCTTTTCATTTCTGTATTTCCTCCCTGTTAAATTTTGTAACTTAGGTTACAAATAAAATATATCACAAAAAGATTAGTAAATGTTTGCGATTTCCTGTATATTTTTAACTCCTGTTTCATAAAAAAAGAAGCATGCTAGCATTTTTTTGTACAAAAATACCGCATGCAGCAAATTTATCCTGTTACTTCATTCTCCATTTTCCGGCCCTCCCAAATCCTGTGTCTGCGGATCATTGTCAATCCTCCACCGCTTCCGTTTCGCTTTTCTCCATCCTGAGTTCCGGCATATTCAGATACACATCCTCCTTTAAGTGAAAACCACTGTTGATAATCACATCATCCATATTGTCTTTATAGACACTGATTGGCTCCAACGCCACATAGGGCACCAGGCCGCTGCCATCATAGATCACACTGTCCGTCTCCACGTCCCTGCCTTCTCCCAGTGCAATGGCGCACTCTGCGGCTTTTTGGGCCAGCTTCTCCACCGGCTTATAAACTGTCATAATCTGCGTCCCCTGTACGATTCTCTGGCAGGCAGCCAGATCCGCATCCTGCCCCACCACACCGATTTTTCCGGCCAGCCGCCGCTCAGACAGCGCCCGCACCACCGCTGTGGCTATATCGTCATTCCCACACATAATGGCATCCGCCCGACTCACCACATCTGCATGACTGTAAATATACTCACCGCCCAGTTCAGCCTTCCATCCGTCGGCATGTATTGCATCCAGAACCTCAATCTGGTGCTCCTGCATAACTCTTCTGAATCCTTTTTCCACCAGGGACACATTGTTATCAGCCAGAGGGCCGCCCAGCATCAGGACACTCTTCACGTCCTGCCCGCTGTTAACAATCCCCTGCGCCATCATTTCTCCCACTGCCTCATTGTCAAAGGAAATATACAGATCCACATCGCTGTTCTTAATCAGACGGTCATAGGCAATCACTTTGATCCCCTCGCTCTTTGCTTTCCGCACCACATCCGCCAGGCTGTCCGAATCAATACAGATAATGACAATGACATCCATCTCTTTGTCGATGAAATATTCAATCTGGGCCACCTGCTCCTCCAGATTGCCGCTGGCATTCTGCACATTCACTTCCGCCCCCATCTCTTTCGCCGTGGAGACAAATATATCCCGGTCCCGCTGCCATCTTTCTATTACAAACGAGTCAAAGCTCATTCCAATCTGCAACCGGTCTGTCTGCTCGTCCGCTTCCTCAATGGCTCCTTCTTCCACCCCGGCACATCCACCCGAAAGAAGCAGGCATAACAGCAGCGCCGCATATAGCATCCATCGTTTCATCCTATTTTTTCTCCTTGTATTCCGTAGGCGTCAGGCCGGTATGCTTTTTGAAGATCCGGCTGAAATAATTGGGATCCGAATATCCTACCTCACCACAGATTTCCTTCATGGACAACTCCGTGCCCGCCAGCAGCTCCCTGGCGCGGTTCATACGAATTTCCGTCAGATACTCCACAAAATTCCGGCCCGTTTCCTCCTTGAAAATTTTGCTGAAATAATAGGAACTGATATCCACTGAACGGGAAACTTCGTCCAGTGAAATATCCTTTTTATTATAGTGGCTGTCAATATAGTTCCGCGCCTTCTCCACCACACTCACTGACTGGGATTCCTTTTTCACACCCATATTACGGCAATTATTTCCCATCCTGTCCACGAACCAGGCCCGCACTTCCTCCAGCGTTTTCAGTTCCAGCAGCGTGGGCAGATAATCCTTACGGCTTCTGAAATGATAACTCCTGCCGCCGCTCTCATAAAAAATATGCTCCGCCCACAAGACAAACTCAATACATTTGAGTTTGATATCCATCATATATTCGCCATAATTTTCTTCCATCCAGTCAAAAAAACGGTTGGCTTCCGCTACTACGCCGTTTACATCTCCCTTTTCCGTCAGTTCAAACAGCATTTTCTCATTGCCGATGGGATAATTTTCCTCATACTGGACACCCACCGGCGCGTCATCCACATGGGCGACCCGGTTCGTAGTCTGCACCAGTGCATTGAGCGCTTCATTATAAGATTCCGCCACTTCATCCATCCGCTTCACGGACCCAATGCCCACCCGGAAGGTGATCTCTGTCCGCGCTTTCAGTTTCCGGGCCAGTTCTCTGGCTTTTTCAATGACACGAATTCTTTCATTATATTCCATCCGGGGTGTGCTGCAGGGGATACATATGGCAATCTTATTTGCCATGCCCGAACCGGTAATGCCGGGCAGATAGGCATTCGTAATCTCCCGGATTTCCCGGTAGGCATTCTGTACCCGAATACTTGCCCCCACCGCATTGGTCATATGGTTGCCCTCCTGTGTCTCACCGCAGACCAGCACTGCCATATAGGCATAGTCTTCCCGGATACCCAGAAGATTCTTGAAATTTTCGATGTCTTCTTCAAATGGTTCATGAAATAACAGGTTCTGGATCAGTCCGTTTTCTATAATCGGAATCACGGATTCCATCTTTTCCCGGATCAGCAGATCCTGGCTGCGCTTTTCCCGCTCCCGGTCTATCATGGCCATGGCCCGTCTGAGTACCTGCACGATCTTTTCCCTGTCCACCGGCTTGTTCAGGTACTCCAGCACACCCATATTGATCGCTTCCTTGGCATAATCAAACTTGTCGTACGCAGACATGATAATCAACACCATGTGGGTATTTGTTTCCCGAATTTCCCGCATGGCATCAATGCCATTGATCCCCGGCATCTGAATATCCATAATCGCAATATCCGGACGGAAACTTTCCGCCAGCTCAATGACACTCCTGCCCGTTTTGGCAAATTCTATCACACAGTTCCCCTGAAATTCCTTTTCGATAATAAATTTCAGAGAATCAATCACAATCCCTTCATCATCCGCCAGCATAATCTTATACATCTTCATACTCCCCTTCCCTGACCGGGATATAAATCAGTACTTCTGTCCCCCTGTTTTCCCCTTCGCTCAGAATAGATATGACATCTGTGTCATTCAGGAACAGACGCAGGCGGCCGATTACATTGTCCAGGCCAATCCCATTGGAATCTCTGGACAGATCGGCAGCCCTAAGCTGGCTGTTCATGATTTTATCAATCGTTTCCCTGGAGATACCAATGCCATTGTCTTTTACGCTGATGCAGACCGCATCATGCACCCTGTAGACAGATAACAGGATTTCTCCCTCCCAGTCAATATTGCGTATACCATAATTGACGCTGTTTTCCACAATGGGCTGCAGGATCATACTGGGCACCTGTACATCCAGCAGGCTCTCGTCCACTTCCTTCCTGAAATGGATGTCACCGGAAAAACGTACGTTCAATATATAAATATACGTATCCACAAGAGAGATTTCCTCCCGCAGTGTAACCGTATCGTTATTTTTCTTAACATTATAGCGAAAAAAGTCCGCCACCTTCTGTACATACCGGTAGGTCCGGTCTGCGCCTTCCATCATGGCAAGCTGGGCACCGGCATTCAGGGTATTAAACAGGAAATGGGGGTTAATCTGGGCCTGGAGGTATTTAATCTGCGCATCCTTTAAGTGCGTCTCCATCATCAGTTCCTTTTCCTTCATGGCATTTTCCGTTTCCATACTCTGCCTCAGCCGCTTGATATATTCCCTGATACTGACAATCATGGCATTGAAGGCCGTACTCACCACCCCCACCTCGTCCGCCGTCGTCACAGGCAGAAGCTCTACATCCAGATTCCCCTTCGCAACCTGGTCCGCCGTACCTGCCAGCTTCTGCAGAGGGCTGGTAATGGTGCCTGTCAGCAGGATAATCAAAATGAGGTTGCACACACCCACCAGCACCAGTGCCACCACATTGACACCTTCCAGATAATGCATGGACGTGGACAGAGCCTGGTAACTGCTGGAATTGGCCCGGAACTGCTCATTGTTCAAACTGTAAATATAAGTGCTGATATAGCCATACATTTCCGTAGCTTTCTCATACCGCGCCTTGACCTTTTCCACATTGCCGCCGCGCTTGGCATCTATAGTCTGCCCCGTCAGCTCCAGATATGCTTCCGACATGCTGCGAATATTTTTTTCCATAATCATCAGCTCATTCCCGTAGACCTGGTCATTGAGCCGGGCTGCCAGCTTGGAATAATCCTGTTCATTCCGGTAATAATTTTCCATGGCGTCGCTGGTACGGGTATTCAGATAGTCTGTCATACTGGCCTGTACACGGGTAAGGGTATCAGCCAGTTCATTCAGACTGATATTACTCACATATACCTCATCCAGCCGGTTCATCATATGATTGACATTCACATACATGAACAGATTGATAAACAAAATGGTAGACGTGGTAATGATAAAAACAAGCATCATCCGGGTCCGGATGGAAAGTTTATGGAATTTTTTCACTGCCTCCGCCTCCCAGATACTCTTTTACATTCTCCGCGGTAATGAGATTGGTATCCACACTGAAATACTCGCTGACATAACCGTTTTTCCGGTATTCGTCCAGCGCCATCACACTGTATTGCCCCATTTCCGCCGTATCTATGGAAATGGTGGAACGCACCACATTGCGGTCAATGGCACGCAGGATAGATTCAGAATCATAATAACCGATTATATCAATCTCTCCCACTTTATTATAATCCACCACCGCCTGATAAACGCAGGAGGTGGAAATCTCATCCAGACAGATAATCACATCCGGCAGCGTCTTTTCCATAAAAAGTTTTCGGATGGATTCCTCCACATCAAACGCACCCTTGTTTTCCACCGCAGCCGCACGCACCTGAATATCCGTATACCCGTCCAGAGTCTCCTGAATGCCGGAAAAAATAATATTCTGGCTTGTATACTGCGTTTCCGCATTCATCAGCACAAGCACCTTTCGTACCTCTTTATCCGTTATGGAAAGTACCTGTCTGCCATATTCTCTGCCCAGATTATAATTGCTCACACCTACAAAGCTCGTCCTGATCCCCAGATTATTGTCCTTTAACACAATCACCACCGGAATTCCCCGCTCCTGTGCTTCTTCAAGACACTCCGCTGTGACCGGGGATTCATCCACCTCCAGAATAATGCCGTCGGCGCCGGAAGCCAGAGCGATTTTCAAAAGTTCTTCCCTGGAATACCCGGTACTCAGATTCCCTCCCATCATCTCCACATAAGCGCCTGTTTCCTTTCCCACCTTCCGGGCGCTCTCATAGACAGACTGCCAGAACGCAGAGCTGTGATCCGAAACAATCATTACATAATATGCCTCATACTGCTCGTAATCCGTCTGTTCCAGAAGCTGTGCGCTCCGCAGCATGTTTTCCCTGAAAACAAGCATACTTCCCATGGTAATCAGTAAAATAAGGACCACGGAGCAGACGCATCCGATTACAACCATCCGGCTGTCCCGAACCGTCCCCTGCCTGTTTTTCTCCCTGTCCTGCGCTTCTCTCATCCTTCTTTCCCGTTGTCCTTTTTCCGTTTCTCTGCCTTGACCCGCTTATCTTCCTCTTCTTCCCGGATACTGTCAATTACCTTCTCAATCAACAGCTTTTTCACATACACGTCAAAACTCAGATAGCAGATAAACGCAAACTTGTGCAGGAAATCCTGCTGTCCTTCCGGCGCCTTCGAAAAAGAAGCCTCCGCTTGTTTATACCGCCTGTACACATCCTTTTTCAGATTTTCCACCTGTTCTTCCTGCAGGCTGAACACTTCGTCATAGATTGCCTCCAAATCCAGCCCGCTCTCCCCTCTGTCACCTTTACCGAAATATGTTTGTGTAATCGGCTGCAAAAGCGTCTGAATATCTGTGATGGACAGGATATTCTTATAATAATAAATAAAAATCAAAAGCAGCACATGTTCCTTGGAGTATTTCTTCTTCACAGGCGGCGGCAGAAGATTGTTTTTGGCATAATTGTTGATCATGGTTTTGGTCAGTATTTTGTCATGCTCCGGATCTCTTGTGGTATTTTTCAGTTTGTTGTCCATAAAGGTAGTCACCTGATCCATATACAGATCAATATTGGGAATATCCTCCGATCTGATATAACCGATTCTGTCAAAACTGTCCATGATGCTGTTCAGTAAGTCCTTTGTATCCAGTGTCATTTACCGCACCCCTTTCCCGGAGAGTATGTACAATATAGTATATAGTTTTTGGAACTACATGACAAGAGAATCTTTTTTTACATATCCGGGACAATGGGTTACAATTCACACCACGCCGGATTTCGCACCAATTTACAACTATTTCGGTGTGAATTGCAACAACTGATGCACACAAAATGCTACAAATCGCGCATTTTGGCGCTGGCTCCGACGCCCTGCAGCAAGTGCATGGCGCGGTTGTGAAAAGTAACGACAATGGTGCCGTTCCCCGCTTTTGTATTTTCATCTCTTTACTTCAAAACTTTAATATGATAAAATACTAAATCAAAGCATTTCTTCCATAACAAAGTATACAGCCTGCTGTCACCGCAGGCATTTTCATAAAGGAGGAGTCCATGAACAAAAAAATCAGAACGGATGCCGTGGAACATATGTTTGAAGCCATCCTCTGCTTACAGTCAAAAGAAGAATGTTATCAGTTTTTTGAAGATTTATGTACGGTCAATGAGCTGCTCTCCCTTTCTCAGAGATTTGAAGTTGCCGCTATGCTGCGCAGCCACAGAACCTATCTGGATATCGCTGAAAAAACAGGCGCTTCCACCGCTACCATCAGCCGTGTCAACCGCTCACTGAATTATGGAAATGACGGCTACGAACTGATTTTTAACAGACTTGCAGAAAAAAAAGATTCCTGAATGCTTCCGGGAATCTTTTTTCATACCGCAATACAGTATCTTTGTATGTATTTATTCTCCTGCCGCTTTTTCGTCTCCCGCAGATCTGAGTTCTTCTGCCGGCCTCGGCCTTACAGACTTGGGATATTCTCCCGGCTCTGCAGCTTTCGGCCTGGAAGGCTTACGATATTCAGAAGACGGAGACGCTGCCGGCGCCTCAGCCGCTTTCAGAGGCGCCTGGCTCTCAAGAGCAGGCACCTCGTCTCCCATAAAGCACTGTCCGAAGAAAACAGCGTTTTCGTCTACAACCAGTTTTTTCGTGTGCAAATTACCAGTCACTTTACCGGTGCCGGAAATCGTAATTTTATCGGTTGCAATCAGATCGCCCTCTACAGTACCACCGATCATAATTGTAGCGGCACGTACATTTCCCACGATCTTACCGGTCAGGCCCAGTACCAGAACGGTATCAATCTTCACGTCTCCCTTGATCAGACCATCCACTCTGGTGGTTTCCTTTGCCTGCAGGGTGCCTTCAAATATGGCATCCTGCCCGATAATGCTTTTGATTTTCGCAAATTGTGTGTCGTTGTTGTCTTTCTTTTTTAACATATTTCCCCTCCTAACCGTATACTTCTAACAGATCCAATGGATCTATTAACGTCCCTTCCTGTGTTATCTGATAGCCAAACCTTTCATCCGGAGACTGCATCTCATACAGCGTAGCACCGCGCTCCACCTCATCACCCGCTGCAACAGCCGGGCTGGAAGCCGTTCTGTAGATAGACATATAGCCGTTCTGATGATCAATGGTAACTCTGTGCCCATAGAGCGGATCATCCTCCACGGAGGCCACCACACCATTGGCCGACGCAATCACTTTTGTACCTGCCGACGCAGAAAATACAACAATGGGCTCCTGATCCGCCATAATCTGTGCTTCCACACTGTCTTCTTCCCCATCTGCCACTTCTCCTGTTTCCGCTGTCATCTCCGAGCTCTTTAAAATAACCGCCGCTCCTGCCAGCGGGAAATCATGGGGAACTCGTTTGGCATTCTCTTCCTCTTCCTGTGCCTTCTGTGTCTCTGCATTCTGTGTTACAGTATCACTTAATATCGCAACTTTGTCGGACAATTCCGCATTATCTGTTGTGAGTTCCTGGTTTTGCTGTGTCAGCTCTTCTATCTGCTCCTGCAGCTGCGCTTCACGGCCTGCCACTTTTCGCAGTGCTGACCAATGATAAACTGCCGCGCCAATGGACGCTGCCAGTAATATGGCAATCAGACAAAGAACCGTTGTTATCAGCCCCTGTTTCAGATAAAGAGGGTGTGTCCCTCCATACGGTGAATCAGAAACTATCATAACCGTATAACTGACTCTTTTCTTATGCTTTCCGGATTCCACTCAATTTTCACCTCCGTCTCGTATGATTCTATCATATAATTTGCAGTTTGTCTAAATTATTTTGAAAACAAGCAAATATAGCACTATATATTAAATTTTTGGAAAGATTTTTTTCTTTCTTTACATTTTTTTCTTCATATGCTATTCTAGTTGTGTTGCAAAGCGACAATCTTATTTATTTTTTGGAGGTATCCTAGATGAACAAAGGTACGGTAAAGTGGTTTAACAACCAAAAAGGTTACGGATTCATTTCCGATGAGCAGGGAAATGACGTATTCGTACACTACACAGGATTAAACATGGAAGGCTTCAAGTCACTTGAGGAAGGCGCATCCGTTGAATTCGAAGTAGTGAACGGCGAAAAAGGCCCTCAGGCAGTGAATGTTACCAAGTTATAAGAGAACTCTTATAGCGCACACTCTATAATCGGTTTTTCGATGTGCCTTTTCTTATATAAATTGACCGGCAAATTCATTTTATTTTAGAAAGTCGCAATATTGTTTTAACGATTATAAGAAGAACCAGTCTCATTGGCTGGTTCTTCTTTTTCAAACAGGAGGTTATTATGAAAAAAAGAATTGCAATGCTGTTACTGGCGGCGGTTCTCTCCACATCCCTGACAGCATGTGGAAATCAACCTGGCCAGACACAACAACCACCAACAGACAATACACCGGAAACTGCCATATCCGAATCCACAGACAATCCGGCGCCCGCTCCGTCTACTCCCGGAACGGACACTGCCGATGGAACGGTTCAAATACCGGAAAATCCTCTGTCTGACGCCCCTTCTGACACCCGGCCTTCCGCATCGGAAGACGCTGAGCTGACTGCCGATTCCATTGGACCTGTCAGCTTCACCCCCAATGAAAAGGGATACTCCATGGTGTATGGCGCCAATACGCTGCACGCCTACTTCAAACGCCAGAATGTCGTGCCCGGAAATGGGAAAATGATCATCCGAAAAACATCCGATGATTCCGTGATAGAAGAAATCAACTTAAAAGACACACAGAAATGCAGTATCGGAGAAGCGGATACTACTTTCAACCTGCTGGGATGGAATGGCGGCACCCATTTGATCATCCAACTGAAAGAAACCCCTGCCAGCGGCGAAGCATATTATGTCAATCTGGAAGAAGGCGCTTTCACCTCCCAGGACGGCGCTATCCTCTCCAAAGCCATCCAGGACAAGACTACCTGGAGTTACGGCGTAGCGCCCTATGGCATCATTCCGGCACGCCCCAGCGGGTCCGACGTGCTGGTGGGCGATGTTCTCTCTGCCGACATCCTGATCCGTCAGCCTGCCGTTCTTGCCAAAATAGAAAACTATGACGAAAACAGAGTCCGCTTCAACGATAAAGAATTTGAGCAGGACGCAAAACTGGAAATTAAAATTTATCAGATTGGTGAGGATCCCTTTACCGTTACATTCTATGACAATGATGACAATCCACTGGGAAGCATCACCTTATCCTACACGGCGTCCATGCCACCTGAACCGGAAGAAGAAGCACCCAAAAAATCCATTACCAATCTATAGATCTACAGAGACGGCGCGGAAATTTCCCGCAGTACGTCTGCCAGTTTCATCGTACCACCAAACAGATCCAGGGCACTGCCGATGGTCACATCCACACGGCCGTGTCCTGCTTTTTTCAGAATTCGTAAATCTTCATAGCAGTGCACTCCACCGGCATAGGTCACCGGAATACGCTCAAACTGCCCCAGAAGTTCTGCCAGCTCTGTCTCGATTCCCTCCGCTTTTCCCTCCACATCCACTGCGTGGATCAGAAATTCGCTGCAATAACCGGAAAAAAATTCCAATGACTTCTGATTCAGTTCCACATCCGTATATTTCTGCCATCGGTCGGTCACAATAAGGTAACGGCCGTCCTTTTTCCGACAGCTTAAATCCAGCACCAGATGTTCTTTTCCCGTCTCCCGGTACAATGTTTCCAGATGATCATATTCTATCCGTCCGTTTTGAAATACATAAGATGTGACAATCACATGGGAAGCGCCCGCCTCCAGATACAGCGCCGCGTTTTCCGTATGAATCCCGCCGCCGACCTGTAATCCCCGGGGATATGCCCGCAAAGCCTGAAGGGCCTGCCGTCTTGTTTCTTCAAAATAGGCGCTGCCCTCCCGGTTCAGCAGAATCACATGCCCCCCGGCCAGCCCCTGATCCCGGTACAGTCCGGCATAAAAAGCGGCATCCTGGCCTGCCGTAAAATTTTCCACCGCAAAATCTCCCTGATCCCGCAGGCTGGAACCCACAATTTGTTTGACTTTTCCGTTATGAATATCAATACATGGCCTGAACCGCATATCTGCCTCCCTATCTTTGATTACACCCATATAAAACAGTTTTTTCTTTTTTTATGCATAAAAATTTTATGAAAGAACATACTACCAACAAGGAGTTCCTCCATGGACTCTCCGTGCGCAGTCTGCGCCACCCTGCGGCTTTGTTCACCTGGCGCAGGCAACGCATCCTGCCCGCACAGTGAAAAAAGAAAAGGAGCGAGATTATGAAAAAGTATGCAAGAATGCTGTCTGTATCCCTTGTTCTTGTTATGCTCTGCGTAGCGCTTACCGCCTGCGGCAGCAAAAAAGACGACCAGACCGGGACTACTGACAACACAGGCAACGAAACCACCAATGAAGCCACAACAGATAACACGGACAACACGGACACCAACGATACAGACGACAATACCCAGGCCGGAGCGGACACAGACACGACCAATGGAGATACTGAGGACGGCGGAACAACCAATGCAGGTACAGGTGCAGACACAAACACCAATACCGACACAGACACAGACACAAATACAGACACAACAACCGCTACAGATACAACTGCTGATGGCAACGGGGGCAATGAAACAGCCATTGATGATGCCGGCAATGCAGTGGGTGATGTGGTAGACGATCTGGCCGACGGTGTATCTGATGCGGCCGATGGCGTATCCGATGTGACCAATGACGTAGTTGGATCAAATAACAATCAATAACGCTTTACATCCCGAAAAATATACAAAATCCTGGGATTCCCAGGCTGCGGCGGGCCTGACCGGCAACGGTTTCCCTCCCGCCGCAATACAGTACATACACTTTTATTCCAGGCGTTCCACAATGCTTCCGTCCTGATATGCCTGCAAAAGCAATTCCAAATGGTGAATACTCTCAATAATCTCGCCACCAATATCCGTATCTGCCACCTGCACCCGGCTTACCGCCCGCTCAATCACAATAGAATCCGAAAAAATATCCGATTCTTTCTGTATGGCGTCTTCCTTGGATTCGAAGGTTTCATGGGCCACAAGGCGCACTCCGTGAGAGTTGGAGACTAGTGTATAACCGGCAATCCCGGTCTTGCCCTGGTAGGCTTTGGAAAAGCCGCCGTCAATAATCAGCAGCTTCCCGCCACATTTAATGGGTGTCTCCCCTTTTTTCAGTTCCACCGGCACATGTCCGTTGACGATATGGCTCTTTGTCTCATCCAGGCCGAACTCCCGCAGAATCCTGTTTAAAATTTCCTCATTGTCATTCAGACGGTAATAACTGTTCTTGCATTCCTGATGTGTCTCTTTATCTGTAACAAAATACCGCTCAAAGGTGGCCATCTTGTCCTTACCAAACACAGGAGAATTGGGGCCGGCCCAGATATACCAGATCATATCCTGGCCTTTGCGTTTTTCCGAAATATTATGTCTGTTATAAAAACCTTTCCTGGCATAATGCTCCAGCACATCATATAATTCTTTTCCACCGTATCTCCTGCCGTCGATTTCCATTGTTCTGAAATTGCCCTCTTCATCCATGGGCACACAGCCATGATAAAGCAGATTGGAATTGTGTACCTTGTACAGGCCGCCTTTGGAAAACAGAAAGCGGATATGCCTTTGCAGTTTTTCGCAGTGGACAAACGCCTGTCGCAGCCGCTCCATCAACTGTGATTCTTCCGGCGTCAGTTTGTAGGGGTTCTCCGGATTGACTGTGGGAAAATCCACATCTTTCATCTCACAGACTTTTCCGTCTATCAGAACAGTGTGTTTTTCATAGTCAATTTTGTCAAGCAACAGCCGGTCATCCATATGAAATTCCGGATGCCGTTTAATCAACTGCCCTTCCAGCTTGAGCTGCAGAATGGTCATAGCCTTGTGCATCTTCATATCCATCCGCAGGTCTTTCGTATTGTAGTCCGTATTGTATTTGATGGCAAACACATCACAGTTGGTATCTTTATAAGTTTCCATGGCAAAGGTTACCAGAGGTATCAGATTGATTCCATATCCGTCCTCCAGTGTATCCAGATTGCCATAACGGGCAGCCATCCGGATGACCGTGGCAATACATGCCAGATGTCCGCTGGCCGCTCCCATCCAGACCATATCATGGTTCCCCCACTGAATATCCACGCTGTGATATTCCTGCAGGGTATCCAGAATAATGTGCGGCCCCGGTCCCCGGTCAAAAATATCCCCGACAATATGCAGATGATCAATCACCAGCCGCTGAATCAGTTCGCCCAATGCAATAATAAATCCCGGCGCACTGCCAATGCGGATAATCGTATGGATAATTTCATTATAATAGGCTTCCTTGTCCTGGACTTCCGCCTTTTCTGTGATCAACTCCTCGATAATATAGGAGAAATCTTTTGGCAGTGCTTTTCTGACCTTGGAGCGGGTATATTTGGACGCAACCCGTTTGGTAATCTGAACCAGCCTGTGCAGTGTGATTTTATACCAGTCTTCGATATTATCTTCCTGCTGCATCACCAATTCCAGTTTTTCCTGTGGATAATAGATCAATGTGGCAAGGCTTTTTTTGTCTCTGCTGCTCAGAGTGTTGCCAAATTCCTCATCAATCTTATACTTCACCGAGCCGGAACCGTTTTTTAACACATGGTTAAACTGTTCATATTCCCCATGAATATCCGACAGGAAATGTTCCGTTCCCTTGGGAAGATTTAAAATCGCCTGGAGATTGATGATCTCCGTTGACGCAGACGCTATTGTAGGATACTGTCGCGCCAGCGTCTTTAAATACATCAGTTCCATCTCTGTCAGGTTTTCCCCGATTCTTTCCTTCTCCATACATACGCCTCCCAACAACAGAAAGAACGCTTTGCGGACTTTCCCTTGTCATGAATCCTTCAGGCCGGAACCTGTCAGCCTTCGATTACATCGCTCATATCATAACGTCCTGCCGGTCTGCCGGCCAGATATTTCGCCGCCTGAATGGCACCTTTGGCAAATACCTCCCTGGAGTATGCTCTATGGGAAAACGTAATTACTTCATCTGTGCCGGCAAAAATCACATCATGATCCCCCACAATTGTGCCGCCTCTCACTGCAGAAATACCGATTTCCTTACGGGGACGACGCTCTCTCCTGCCGCTTCTGTCATAGATATACGCATATTCCTCCCCCAGGACACCCCGGACACGGTCCGCCAGTGCCAGCGCTGTCCCACTGGGTGCATCCAGCTTGCGGTTATGGTGTTTCTCTACAATCTCCACATCAAATCCTGCCTCTGCCAGCACCGGTGCCGCTTCCGCCAACAGTTTCAGAAGCAGATTGATACCCACCGACATGTTCGCCGATTTCAGAACGGCTACCTGCTTCGACGCTTCCTCCACTTTTTTAAGCTGTGCTTCGTCAAGGCCTGTGGAACATAAAACGCAGGGCACACTGTTTTTTACACAATATGCCAGCAGCCCGTCTACCGACTGTGCAGACGAAAAATCAATCACCGCGTCCGCCTCCACATCACAGTCTCCGATCTGTCTGAAAACGGGAAAAAGATTCTCCCTGTGGTCAGAAATATCTATCCCCGCCACCACTTCCAGCTCCGGATCTGCGGCAGCCATCCTGCCAACTACCTGTCCCATTTGACCGTTACAGCCATGTATAATGATTCTGATCATAAATCTGCCTCCTTTGATGTAGTTTCCCTTGCATCATCAAAACAATAGACAGCACGCTTCGCGAACTATCTATTGTCATGAACAATAGATTGCAGGCTTCGCCAGCAAACCGATTGTCATGAATCATTCCTGTACTACGAAATATGCTCCGGCACATGTCCGGAGCACGCTTCATACATTATAAATTCCATTCCCGCCTATAGCAGGGCAATACACAGAAAAATATAACCAATGGTCAGGAACAGCCCCACTGCAGACAGAATAATACCTGCAATCGCCATTCCCTTTTGTGGATTGTGCTGCGCAATGTTGATAATACCCAGAACAATCCCGACAATCGACAAAACAATCGTAACAAAAGACCAGAAGCCAAGTACGGAAAGAATACCGCACACCAGGCTTCCCACAGCCTTGCCGCCGCTTTTTTCCGGTATGGCGTTGGACACTACCACCGGCCCATTATAATTATTGGGGGCATAGCTGTTATAGCCATTATTGACACCATTTTGACCAAAATTACCGTTTCCGTCCATATCCTACCTCTGCAGCCTATACCATACCAACCAAAGCCATGTTCAATGCAAAAAAGATACCAACCACTACCAGAAAACCTACAAAAGCGATAATCACTTTTGTCGTATTCTTCTGCAGGGCTGCGGAAATATATACCGAACTCAGAGCCGCACCAATTACGGCACAGAGAAGTCCGCCGAAAAACCATCCGCCGATTACGCTGATTGCAACCAGTACCCAAATCCATACGGGAATGCTAGTAACAGGTTCGTACTGGGAACCGTCATCCTGATATGTACCGTTCACTACCAGCCTGCTCTTATTGCCAATCATAACCACGTGGCAGTTTGCGCCCGGAAAATCAACTGAATAATCTACCAGGTTTACAAACCAGTTGCTGGATTTTACTCTGTAAGTATTGGTATCCACCGAAATTTCCGGTCCGCCAAACGCCTTCACTTTACAGCTTATGCTGTGATTCATTCCATTGCTGTCTGAAATAGTCCATGAATTACTGCTAGCCATATCCTTCTTTCTCCTTTTCCTCATATAAAATTATATTCAGGGGACAGCCCTTCTGATCCCCTCCGCTTTGCAGAGCTCCTGCCCAACAAAGAGTCCAGTCCCATTCTGGTCTGAACTCTTTTTATATTACAAAATACAGTCCCTTTTGTCAAGATATACCACACTTTATACCCCGAATTCTTTCATGGCTTTTTTCAGTATTTCCACATGTTCGGGTTCCATCTCGGAAAGCGGCATCCTGAGTATGCCTTCGTCCCTTCCCTGCAGCTTTAAAGCCATTTTAACCGGAATCGGATTCACTTCACAGAACAGTGCGTCCACCAGCGGTATTGCATCTAACTGAATCTTTAAACTGCCGGCCAGATCACCCTCGAAAAATTTCGCACACATATCATGGGTCTGCCGTGGCGCCACATTGGAGAGTACTGAAATCACCCCCAGCCCTCCCATGGACAACAGAGGAACCACCTGATCGTCATTGCCTGAATACAGATCCACACATCCATCCGCAAGGGACATCAGCTTTGCAACCTGAGAAATATTCCCCGAAGCCTCTTTCACGCCAACGATATTTTCCACTTCCCGGCAAAGTCTGACAACGGTAGTCGGTGCAATATTGGTGCCGGTCCGGCTGGGTACATTATAGAGTATCAAAGGCAGAGACACAGAATCCGCGATTGCCCGGTAATGATAATACAGCCCGTTCTGCGTTGCCTTATTATAATAAGGTGAAACGACCAGTAAACCGTCCACACCTGCATGCTCCGCCTCCTGAGACAGATAAATGGCAGTTTCCGTACAGTTGGAACCAGTGCCGCCAATCACCGGGACTCTGCCTGCAACCTGCTTCACACCAAAACGGATCACATCCAGATGCTCTTCGTGGCTCAATGTGGAAGATTCCCCGGTGGTGCCGCATACAATAATCGCATCCGTGCCATTGGCAATCTGATATTCCAGCAACTCCGCAAACCGCTCATAATTGACAGAGCCATCCCTGTGAAATGGTGTGACAATCGCTACACCTGCGCCTTTAAACAATGCCATATTCATTTCCTCCTTTATTATGTAAAAAACTCTTCCGTAGAAGAAAAAGCTGACTCAACAGTATATAAATGAGTCAGCCAGAATTTCTTTCTCTCGATAGCGCCCCATCCATAAAGATGACAGTCATACACTTCTTCAATGCATGCCCAAGATAAAACATTCACGGAAATTCTATCTTTCGGCGTATCCTCCTTTCACTGCCCCTCACCTGTGCCTGACACATCAGAAAAGCTACTCATAGAATACGCAACCTCTATCTTATCTCTTAACCTTTTTCCGAATATATCCATCATAGCAGACAACCCTGTAGCTGTCAACTTTATTCCTGCTCCTCATCTCCCTCTTCTTCGTCCGCCAGCTCCAGTTTGCTCACGGACACTTCATATGCAACACGCTTCTCCGTCATCTCTTCTGAGATTTTCTTCACATATTCCCGGCTCTGAATCCTTCCCCATACAAGACATCTGGAGCCTACAGTAAAGCTGCTGACATATCTGGCATTCCTGCCCCAGCAGATACATGGTATGTAATCGGATTTCCCGTAGGGTCTGTTAACCGCAAGCAGCAAATCCGCAATTTCCCTTCCAAGAGGCGTCTTACGGTAAACCGGTTCTTTGCAGATATAACCGTCAAGGAATATCTGGTTGGTTTTTGCGCTCTCTTCTATAGTATCCATAAATTCAATTTCTCTGGCAAATACGGAAAGTACCAGTTTGTTTTTCTTTTCCTCATGCCTGTTATAAGAACGGAACTGTCCCATAACGCACAGATTGCTGCCCCTGTAATCTGCGTTTACGTCCAGCAGCCGTTCAGATACCATAACCGGAATCACGTCATAGGATTCACTGAGACGCGCTACCTCCACATCTACCATATAGAAGCCTTCGCCAAAAATTTCATGGCTGAACGTAAAATCTCCAATCACTTCGCCCATGATTGTCACCTGGTTATTTTCAATTACCTTATCTGTCATTTTTGTTCTCCCTTCTTACGTTTAAGAATTTTTTCCAGTATTGTACTATTATGTATATGTTCTAAACCCGATGTTAGAACTGTTATATATCGCAGTATTCGACATTTTCCATACCTCTGGTCGTATGGTGTCGAAACCGGTGCCAAAATGCCTGTTTTATGGCATTTTGTGTGCATCCGCTGTTATCATTCACACCTGATGATTGTAAACAGATACAAAATCCGGCGCAGGTGTGAATTGTAACACTCTGTTACCCGGTCTGGCACTTCTTTGCCATGCATCTTGCAACTTCGCCACTGGAATGCTATAATTTTCGACGGCACACGTTTGCCGTCAGGAGGAGATTATGAAACAGACAAGAAATGATGTGAGAAATGTTGCAATTATTGCCCATGTAGATCATGGCAAAACCACCCTTGTGGACGAGCTGCTCAAGCAGAGCGGCGTTTTCCGTGAAAATCAGGAAGTGGCGGAACGTGTCATGGATTCCGGTGATATAGAACGGGAACGGGGTATTACCATACTATCCAAAAATACCGCCGTTATGTATAAAGGTACGAAAATCAATATTATTGACACACCCGGCCATGCGGATTTCGGCGGGGAAGTGGAACGTGTCCTGAAAATGGTCAATGGGGTTATCCTCGTGGTAGACGCCTTTGAGGGAGTCATGCCCCAGACACGGTTCGTACTGAAAAAAGCGCTGGAGCTGAATCATCCTGTTATCGTCTGCATTAACAAGATCGACCGCCCGGAAGCACGGCCGGAAGAAATCATTGATGAAGTGCTGGAACTCTTTATTGATTTGGATGCCAATGAGAAGCAGCTTGATTGTCCGTTTGTCTTCGCTTCCGCAAAAGAAGGCACTGCAACGCTGGATCTGGACAATGAAAACGGCAATATGAGTCCGCTCTTTGAAACGATCCTCAACTATATCCCCGCTCCGGTAGGCGATCCGGATGCGGGCACACAGGTTTTGATCAGTACCATTGACTACAACGAATATGTGGGCCGTATCGGTGTGGGAAAAGTGGACAATGGTTCCATCAGCGTGGGACAGGAAGTGGTCATTGTCAACCACCATGACCCGGAGAAGCTGCAAAAAGTAAAAGTCAGCAAATTGTATGAATTTGACGGTTTGAATAAAACAGAAGTGAAAGAGGCAAAGTTCGGTTCTATCACAGCCATATCAGGCATTGCGGATATTCGGATCGGAGATACCCTCTGTTCGCCGGATCGGCCAAAGCCCATTCCTTTCCAAAAGATTTCCGAGCCTACCATTGCCATGCAGTTTCATGTCAATGACTCGCCTCTGGCAGGCCAGGAGGGAAAATATGTTACAAGCCGCCATCTGCGTGACCGGCTGATGCGGGAGCTGAATACAGATGTTTCCCTGCGTGTGGAGGAAACAGATACGACCGAAAGTTTCAAAGTATCCGGACGGGGCGAACTGCACCTCTCTGTCCTGATTGAAAATATGCGCCGGGAAGGCTACGAATTCTCTGTCAGCAAGGCGGAAGTGCTGTACCACCAGGATGAACAGGGCAAAAAACTGGAACCTATGGAACAGGTATATGTGGATGTACCTGAAGAATTTTCCGGTACGGTGATCGAAAAACTGAGCCTGCGGAAAGGGGAACTTGCCAATATGCGACCTCTGACCGGAAACTACAACCGTCTGGAATTTTCCATTCCTGCCAGAGGTCTGATCGGATATCGGGGTGAATTCCTGACAGACACAAAAGGAAATGGCATTATGAACTCCGTATTTGCAGGCTATGGTCCCTTTAAAGGAGAAATCCAGTACAGAAAGCAGGGTTCCCTGATCGCCTTTGAAGCCGGTGAAGCCATCACTTACGGCCTTTACAACGCCCAGGAACGGGGCACGCTGTTTATCGGACCAGGTGAAAAGGTATACGCAGGTATGGTCATCGGCCAGAATGGACGCGGAGAAGACATTGAACTGAATGTATGCAAGACAAAGCACCTGACCAACACCCGGTCATCCAGCGCCGATGAAGCGCTCCGTCTGACGCCTCCCAGAATACTCAGTCTGGAACAGGCACTGGAGTTCATCGACACGGACGAGCTTTTGGAAATTACGCCCAAGAGCCTGCGTATCCGGAAAAAAATCCTGGATCCGACCATGAGAAAACGGTCTGCCATGAAAAAATAATGCATGAAATACAGCCAAAAGGAGAAAAACCATGCCCTATACAGCCAGTGAAACCCGGTATCAAACCATGCAATACCCCCGTTGCGGAAACAGTGGGCTGAAACTGCCTGCCCTGTCCCTGGGCTTCTGGCACAGTTTCGGAGTACACAATGATTATGAAGTAATGAAGCAGCTCTGCTTTACCGCATTTGACAACGGCATTACCCATTTTGACCTGGCCAACAATTACGGCCCGGAATATGGCCGCGCCGAACAGAATTTCGGGCAGATTCTCAGGGAATCCCTGTCCCCCTGGCGGGATGAACTGATTATCAGTACCAAAGCCGGTTATGATATGTGGGAAGGCCCTTATGGTAACTGGGGCAGCCGTAAATATCTGCTGGCCAGTCTGGATCAAAGTCTGCGGCGGATGGGCCTGGAATATGTGGATATATTTTATCATCACAGGATGGATCCACAGACACCTCTGGAGGAAACCATGGGTGCCCTGGACCAGGCTGTCAAAAGCGGAAAAGCCCTGTATGTCGGTCTTTCAAATTATGACGGCCCGACTATGGAAAAAGCGTCCGCCATTCTGCGGGAGCTTCACTGCCCCTTTATTATCAACCAGAACCGCTACTCCATCCTTGACCGTACTCCGGAGAAGAACGGCCTGAAACAGGCGGCCTGCCGGGAGGGAAAAGGCATCATCGCCTTCAGCCCGCTGGCACAGGGTCTTCTCACCGATAAATATCTGCACCACATCCCGGAGGACAGCCGTATGGCAAAAGACGGACGGTATCTGCACAGAGAAGCTTTGTCGGAAGAAATGCGGAATAAACTCAAAGCTCTGAACGCCCTGGCGGCGCAACGCGGACAGACACTGGCTCAGATGGCACTGCGATGGGTATTGGACGATACACAGATAACCAGTGTCCTGATCGGTGCCTCCCGGCCGGAACAGATACTGGAAAATATAAATATATTGGGACATGGTGGATTTACTGCAAAAGAACGGGAAGAAATTGACAGAATTGTAATATGACCTGCTTCCCGCAAAAAATACAGGGACATGATGCTGAATACATGAGATAATCAAAGACGGTTAGCGGAAAGCTGTTTCAGCTTTTCGCTGTGTTCCCGTATCACTTTTTTCATAATGTACAAATCTGATTCCTGGCTCTCCTGCTGCTCAATCCCCTGGGCATAACGCCTGTAAGTTGATGTATAACAGGACTCTATATTCTGCAGGCGGGGCAGCACATCATTTTCAAGCAACAGATTCATTGCTTTGATTCCCGCCTTCAAAGGTGTCATTCTGGCATCCACAAGATTGGAAATTGCCTGTAAATCTTCCATCGTGAGATTCATATGTTCAAGCTCCTCTCTCAATTCTTCCTGTAGTGGCTTTCTCGTGTACGGTTTTTCAGACATACGCTTTCCTCCATTTCATGTATTGAACCTGAATCAAGCAGATAACGCATACCGATCCGGCAAACTGTCTGTCTCCATATCAATCTGACACACGCTGTCTGAATAAAATACTCCCATGTAAACAATAGAAAGTACACTTTGTGAACTTTCTATTGTCATGAACTATAGAACGCACACTTTGTGAACTTTCTATTGTCATGAACTATAGAACGCACACTTTGCAAACTTTCTTTTGTCATAAACTATAGAATGCGCGCTTTGCAAACTTTCTTTTGTCATGAATAAAAAGGAAAATCCATGAAAATTCCGAGAAAAAGAATATAACAGAATCCATCAGATCTGACAGGCAGATGTGTATGCACAGACAATGCAGGGTGGGTATCCGCATCCGTTTCATCATTTATAAGATGCATTAAAAATACCATATCCCCCACCCTTTGTAAAGCAGAAAATTATTTTTTTAAGTTCTTCCCATACCGCAGTGGTTCCGACATATGTACATTAAAAAAAGTAATGGCTGGTCCCATACCAAAGGCCGATACCAGCGTTCCAACCCCCAGTACCGCCCCCAGCGCAAATCCTGTGACAGCAACCACCAGATCGCAGGTCACCCTGACCAGAAAAAATTTCCACTGTTTCCGCTGGGAAATGCAAAGGGCCACAGCATCATAGGTGGATACACCCAGATCCCCTACAAAATACAGCGAAGACGCCATACACAAAAGCAATACACCCACGGCCAGCATAATCCCTCTGGACAGAATGGAATCCGTAAAAGTCCCCCTGTTCCATATCCAGGTAGAAAAATCCACCATATAGCCGAGCAGAAAAATATTGATAAATGTACCCAGACCAATCTTACTTCTGTCTACAAAAAACACACCCACCAGCATCAACAGATTCAGCAGCATATAAAATGTGCCAAAGGTTATGGATGTATGTCCCCAGACACCATGGGCAAATACCTGAAACGGGTCCATGCCAAATGCCGAAGCGTTGAACATTCCCACCGCAAACCCGCTCAGAAGTACGCCTGCCACCGTCATGACAATGCGCTTTTTCAATTCTCCTTCTTTCATTTTTATCATCACCTCCCTTTTCCCGGATCATTCCCTGTCAGCCCGCTGTATTTATGCCATGGCAAAGTCCCGTATGCAGTCTGCCGTCCGTTCCACATCTTCCTCACTGTGAGCCGCTGACACAAACATGGACTCAAACTGAGACGGTGCCACATAGATACCATTTTCCAGCATATGGTTAAAATAAGAAGCATAGATGTCCGTATTGGAAGAAGCAGCACTGTCATAGTCCCGCACCGGTTCATCTGTGAAAAATACACTCAGCAGAGAGCCGACCCGGTTCACCCACATTCCTCTGCGATTCTGACAGGCCGCCGCCAGCAGCGCCGCCTTCGCTTCGATCTCCTCATAGATTTCCGTATGCTCCATCAACAGAGACAACGTGGCAATTCCCGCCGTTGTGGCAATGGGATTGCCCGACAGTGTACCGGCCTGATAGACCTCCCCCAGAGGCGCCACACAGTCCATAATCTCCTGTCTGCCTCCATAAACCGCCAGAGGCATCCCGCCGCCTGCAATCTTTCCCAGCGTGGTCAGGTCAGGCCGAATCCCATAATACGCCTGTGCCCCTCCCAGCCCCAGCCGGAAACCGGTAATCACTTCATCAAACAAAAGCACCGTGCCGTACCGCGCCGTAATCTCCCGCAAGAATGCAAGAAACCCTTCTTCCGGCAATACCACACCCATATTGGCAGCCACCGGCTCCACCAGCAGACAGGCAATCTCTTCCCCATATGCACGGAAAATATCTTCCACGGACTGTCTGTCGTTATAAGAAGCCACCAGTGTATGCTCTGTATAAGAGGCAGGAACACCCCCACTGTCCGGTACGCCTCCGGTCAGCGCCCCGCTTCCGGCCTTGACCAGCAGCCCGTCAGAATGCCCGTGGTAACAGCCCCTGAATTTTACAATTTTATCCCTGCCTGTATAACCCCTGGCCGCCCGCACAGCACTCATAACGGCTTCCGTACCGGAATTGACCAGCCTGAGTTTTTCCATGGACGGCATACAGTGCCGTATCAGTTCCGCCAGCTCTGTCTCCTTCTTCGTGGGCGCGCCAAACGTCAGGCCATCCAGCGCTGCCTGCCGCACCTTCTCCACCACAACAGGATGGGCATGCCCCAGAATCCCCGGTCCCCAGGAACAGACATAGTCAATCCATTCATTGCCATCCTCGTCCAGGAGCCTGTCCCCTTTTGCGCTTCTGATGAACAGCGGCGTGCGGCCCACACTGCGAAATGCCCGCACCGGGCTGTTCACGCCGCCTGGCATAAGCGTACATGCTTTTTTATATAACGTTTCCGACTGCTCTGTATGCATGTCTTTTTTCCTCCCTGTGACCATCATCTGATCTACACGCAAAAAGCCAAAATCAGATCCTTCTGACTTTGACTCGCTGCCTGAAAATTTCAAGTACCCACGGCAATGGCCAAATGAGCATGCAGGCATGCCCATCCGGTCCGCCACCCGCAAAAATAAGCAGGACGATAAGCCGGGTTATGTCGTGAATGATCATCTATCCAGGACTGTTGTCGCCAACAGCCTCCAGCGACCCACCTGAAAGCAGGCCGGGCCGGCCTGTCGCTTTCGTTTCGGTCTTGCTTCGGATGGGGTTTACATATGCCCCTGCCGTTACCGGCAGGGCGGTAGTCTCTTACACTGCCCTTCCAACCTTACCAGATTCCCTGGCGGTATATTTCTGTTGCACTATCCTTGGAGTCGCCTCCACCGGACGTTATCCGGCATCCTGCCCTGTGAAGCCCGGACTTTCCTCACCTGCTGCCTTTCGGCGATTGCAGCCGCGATCATTTGTCCTACTTATTTTTACATGTAATTGAAATTCTGTTATTCTGTGTCTGGCCCTGGCCGCTTTTCCGTTTCCTGTATCCTGTGTCTACACATTGAATACGCTGCCGCCCACAAATTCTCTGACAATGGAATTTTTAGGCAAATCCTCACTGCTCACACCCAGAAAATATTCCAGGAATTTCAAAAGCCTTTTGGCCTCATAATATTCCGGTTCCCCCGGCATAATGCTGAAAAGAAGCGGCTCCGCAAACTGCTTCAGAACGGCGAGTTCATAAATCAGCACAGAGTTGAAGGTAGCGTCCGCACTCTCCTGAAAAGGGAAAATATTCTCTTCCTCCCCCCGGCGCACAGACTGCCACATGGCCAGCGTACGCTTTGCGGAAGTACCTCTCGTCCTGGCATCCCGTACCATACGGCGCAGCAGCCTGCCGTCCGTAGTGGGAATCCGGTTGTGTTCGTCAATGTTCAGGCTGGTCAGGGCACTGATATAAATTTTATATTTGCTCTTTCCCGGAAGTGAAAAGGACATTTTGTCATTCAGGCTGTGAATCCCCTCAATAACCAGAATATCACCCTTTCCCAGCTTCTTGATATTTCCTTTGTATTCACGCTTGCCGGTCTTAAAATTAAAGGTGGGAAGCTCTACTGTTTTCCCGTCCAGCAACGCATTCATGTCCTCATTAAATTTCGCCACATCAATGGCTTCCAGACATTCAAAATTATAATTTCCCTTTTCATCCTTGGGTGTCAGTTCCCTGTCTATGAAATAATCATCCACTGCAATGGGATGGGGTTTCATGCCACAGGAACGGAGCTGCACACACAACCTGTGGGAAAAAGTGGTCTTGCCGGAAGAAGAGGGGCCGGCAATCATGACAAATTTTACACCGCCTCTGCTGACAATATCCTGCGCAATCTCTCCGATCCTTCTTTCCTGCAGCGCCTCCTGCACCAGGATCAGTTCGGAGATGCCGCCGCTGCAGATCTGATCATTCAAATCGCCCACCGTATCAATATCCATCATTTCTCCCCATACCGTGGATTGCTGCAACGTGTGAAACAGCTTATCACGCGGCACAAAATAATCCAGGGTTTTGGGCGCCTTTCTGTCAGGCAGAAGCAGCATCAGACCGCCTTCATAGGAGATTACCTGAAAATACTTCACATATCCTGCCGACGGCAACATGTAACCGTAATAATAATCATAATAATCCCCCATTCGATACACATTTACCGTGGAACTTCTTCTGTAACGGAACAGCTTCTTTTTATCTTCCATTCCGTACCGGTCAAACAGTTCCAGCGCTTCTTCTATGGGATATGTCTTTTTAACAACCGGCAGCTCTGCCATGACAAGTTGCTGCATCCGTACATTCAGCCGCTCGATCAGCGTTTCATCCACCCGGACTTTCCCCCGCAGGCTGCAATAATATCCCTGTCCGATGGCAAATTCCACCTTAATCCGCTCGATATTCTCCCGTGGTTCCACATCATACAGCGCCTTAATCAAAAGCATAACGGCCGTTCGGACATATGCCTTATGCCCTGCAGAATTTTTCAGTGTAATAAATTCCAGCGTACAGTCTTTCTCCAAAGGCTTCATCAATTCCGTGATTTTTCCATTCACAATCACCAGCGCAATGCTATCGTCATACTGCGCCTGATACGCCTTTGCAATCTCTTCGTAAACTGTCCCCGCCTCGTATTGTTTCTCTTCGCCGTGAATCGTAACCGTAACCATGCCAGACCTCCCCTTTATATTATACAGAACGGATTTTTTTCTTCTGCCCGCAGAACGGTCAGACCGCTCCAGGCCTGCTTCAGACGCTCTTCCATATAAATCGGAAAAATCTGCTCCAGCCCGTAGTGTCCCGCGTCTATGATGCACAGTCCCATAGCCATGGCATCTATGCCGGCATGATGGTCAATATCCCCCGTAATCAACACATCCGCCCCCAGTTCCACTGCCTTGCCGATGACACTTTTTCCTGAACCGGGACAGATTGCGGCAAGGGACACCTTCTGCTCCCGCGCTCCGAATATCTTTACGGATTCCAGTCCAAACGCTTCCTTCACCTGTTTGCCCCAGATCTCCAGCGACGCTTCCCGGGGCAGTTTCCCAAACCGGCCGATCCCTTCCCGGATATCACCATCCTCATAGGTCACATCCAGCACCTGCCGCTGCATAAGGCCGATACGATCTGCCGCCACATCCGCCATACTGCATACATCAAAGTTGGTATGCATGGCATAATAACATACATCGCTGCCCAGAAGTTTTAACAGCCGCCGGCCGATAAAGTCACTGTCATTGATCTGTTTTCTGGCAGAAAAAATCAGCGGGTGGTGGGTCAGCAACATATCCGCCCCCCGGCGAAGCGCCTCATCCACAACTGCATCCACGGCGTCCAGCGCAACCATAACCACGCCAATCTCCTTATCCTGCCTTCCTGCCAGCAATCCCACATTGTCCCAGCTCTCTGCACGGGCACAGGGCCATTTTGCCTCCAGCCACTTTGTCAACTCTCTGCACTGCATATGTACTCTCTCCATTTAATTTGCAAAACAAGTCAGGGCATACTTCCTGATGCGCTCCGATGCATCCAGCTCTGCCAGCCGACTGCAGTTTGCAGACCTCATCTGCCCTGCATGTGCCAGTATCCCTTCCCGGATGGCCTCTTCCCTCTCCTGTTCCCATCGCAGATATGCGTACAGCACAGGATGTCTGTGGGCCAGCAGATATGGCCCGTATCTGTCCACGGCCTGCTGCCGTACCATTTCTGTCCCCACACCATGCCGCTCTCCGGAAACAGGACAGGCCCTCATCATCGGATAATACTTCCCGTCCTCATACACCATATCTTCCTGTACAATCTCAAACCCAATGTCCCGCAGAAACACTCTGACCGCTTCCACATCCGACTGTGGCTGCAAAATCAGTTCTTCCAGCGCCTGCACCTTTTCCATCCCTTCCGTCAATATACGCATCGTCAGCCTGCCCCCCATACCTGCCAGGATCAGGCTCTTTGCCTCTTCGTATCCAAGCGCCGCCACACCGTCCGACTGTCTTATCTCTATGTATTCCCCCAGAGCGGCGCTTTCTATATGCTCCCTGGCCCGCGCAAGAGGCCCGGCATTTACATCCATAGCAATGACCCTGCCGCATATCCCGTTTTGAATCAGATAAATCGGCACATATCCATGGTCACAGCCCACATCACATACGGTATTTCCGGCAGAAACCAGGCCGGCCACCGCTTTCAGTCTGTTTGACAGTTCCACGCTTCCCTCTAATCCAGATAGTCTTTCAGCTTACGGCTTCTGCTGGGATGCCGTAACTTTCTCAGCGCCTTCGCCTCAATCTGGCGAATCCGTTCACGGGTTACATTAAATTCCTTTCCTACTTCCTCCAATGTGCGGGCGCGGCCATCGTCCAGCCCGAAACGGAGCCTGAGCACCTTCTGCTCCCGCTCTGTCAGCGTGCCCAGCACTTCCACAAGCTGTTCCTTCAACAGTGTAAAAGCTGCCGCATCAGACGGTACAGGCACATTGTCGTCCTGTATAAAATCGCCCAGATGACTGTCTTCCTCCTCGCCAATGGGTGTTTCCAGGGAAACAGGCTCCTGGGAAATCTTCAAAATTTCCCGTACCCGCTCTTCCGGCATATTCATCTCTTCCGCAATTTCTTCCGGTGTAGGTTCTCTCCCCAGTTCCTGCAGGAGCTGTCTGCTCACACGGATCAGTTTGTTGATCGTTTCTACCATATGCACGGGAATCCGAATGGTTCTTGCCTGATCTGCAATAGCCCTGGTAATGGCCTGGCGGATCCACCAGGTAGCATAGGTGGAAAATTTATATCCCTTACGGTAATCAAATTTTTCCACCGCCTTAATCAGGCCCATATTCCCTTCCTGAATCAGATCCAGAAACAGCATCCCCCGACCCACATACCGTTTTGCAATGCTCACCACAAGACGCAGATTGGCTTCCGCAAGACGCTTTTTCGCTTCCGCATCGCCCAGTTCCATACGCTTTGCCAGGTCAATCTCCTCTTCTGCATTCAGCAGCGGCACCTTGCCGATTTCCTTGAGATACATTCTGACCGGGTCTTCAATGCTGACACCGTCCGGCACGGACAGATCAATGTTTTCCACATTGACCTCATCCTCTTCCGTCAGAATAATCTCCTCTTCGTCCACATCATCGTCTTCGGTAATGCGCAGTACATCCACATGGTTCTGTTCCAACATTTCTATAATCTGGTCAAACTGTTCCTCTTCCAGCGTCAGATCCGAAAAGAAGTCGTTGATTTCCTGATATTCCAGAACATTCTTTTTCTTTTTGGCAATGTTCAAGAGTTCTTTCATCTTCTCGTCAAACTTTGCCCTTGTGTTTTCGTCCATTCAGTGGTCCATCCTTCCATAACATGTTATTTATTTTTACCTTAATCCAGGGAAATATGCGTATTTTTCAGTTCTTCCAGGGCCTTTTTCCCTTCAATGACCCGTTTCAGCGCCTCCATATCACTTCCCATACGTGCGCTGTAGTATTCATAACTGTTCGTTTTTACCCTTACCAGTATATCGTGAAACGCTTTTTCGCGTTCTTTTTTATCCTCAGCAGGCGCTGCCAGCCTCGCGTGAAACAAGGCCGCCACTTCTCTCTGCTGTTCCTCGTCCTCAAACTGGCTGATCACCGCCGCCGGCTCAAATCTGCCTGCTTCCAGCGCTTCAAACAGCCATCTGGCCACCTGACCACATAATTCTGTCGTAAAGTCCTGCGGCGTAATATAGTTCCTGACCGCCTTATATAATCCCGGCTCCTCACCGAGCCAGGTAAGCAACAGCCGCTGGGCCTTCTCGGCATTCTCCCCGGGCGTATTTTTTTTCTGAATGCCGCTCCTGGGCCGTATCACCTCTTTGGCCAGCCCCTCTTTTGCCGCATGGCTACCCACCAGCCTGCGCAGATCTTCATACCCGATGCGATATTTTTCCGCCACGGCTTCGATATAATTTTCACGCTCCACCGCTTCGGAAAAAACGCAGAGTTTCCTGGCTGCCTCCATCTGAAAGCGTGTCCTGCCATCCGGATCTGACAGGTCATACTCCCGCTCCAATATGCGCAGTTCAAAGAAAAAGCTGTTTTCTGCCTGCGCCATCCGTTTCCGAAATTCGTCCGCGCCCAGGTTTTTGATCAATTCGTCCGGGTCCTTATACGGCTCCAGATGAATCACTTTTCCCACAAGGGATGCCTCCCGCAAAATGCCAATGGCACGCAGCGCTGCCTTGACACCCGCACCGTCGCTGTCATAAGACAGCAGTACCTGCTCTGTATATCTGTGGATCAGCCCCGCCTGCCCCTGGGTAAACGCAGTGCCCAGAGACGCCACCGCTTGTCCGAAACCGGCCTGATGCAGGGCAATCACATCCATATAGCCCTCACACAGAATCATATTGTCAGCCCTGGATGTGCGCGCAAAATTCAGCCCGTACAGATTACGGCTCTTGTCAAAAACAGGCGTCTCCGGTGAATTCAGATATTTGGGCGTCCCATCTCCCATCACCCTGCCGCCAAATCCGATGACACGATGATTGCTATCCTGTATGGGAAACATGACACGGTTCCAGAACTTGTCCTGTATCCCGTATTTCTCACTGATCGTACAAAGCCCGGCCTCCTGAAGCAGTTCGTCCGGATACCCTTTATGTTTCAAATATCTGCTCAGATCGTCACTGTATTTGCTGGCATAACCCAGCCCGAACTTTTTGATGGTTTCCTCACTGAGCTGCCTTCCCCGCAAGTACTGCAGCCCCTGGGCCCCTTCCTGTTTCCTCAGCAGATAGTAGAAATATTTCGCCGCCTCTTTGTTGACCGCCAGAAGCTTTGTCCTGCGGCTCTCCTTCTGTTTCATTTCTTCCGAATATGTAACCTCCGGCAGATTCACCCCTGCCCGTTCAGCCAGCGTCTGCACAGCTTCCTGAAATGTGGCATTCTCATACTTCATCAGGAACGTAAACACATTGCCTCCCGTCCCACATCCGAAACAGTAATACATCTGTTTGCTCTGGGAAACGGAAAAAGAGGGTGATTTTTCATTGTGAAACGGGCACAGCCCCATATGGTTGCTGCCCCTTCTCTGCAGCCGGACATAGCCTGAAATTACATCCACAATATCATTTTTCATACGGATTTCTTCCACAAGCTCTTCCGGATAGTACATTCTCTCTCCTTCTTCTCACAATGGCATTCCCGCATTGACAACAGTCCAAACACAACCGTCACCGTCAGCCCCGCCAGCATCTGGGAACATAAATCTCCTCGTACTGGAAAATAGCAAACCGGTCCGTCATGGCGCCGATATAGTCACAGAGCACTTTCTCTTTTGGTTCTCCCCGCTCCATCAGCATATGATAATCCTGCGGCAGCAATTCCATATGCTTTCCATAATACTCATATAATGTCTCTATTAAAACCTCCGCCTTTTTCTCGTCCCCTTTGGCGGAAGGGTTGGTATACAAATGTTCAAACAGAAACCCCCTCAGACTCTGCATGGCTCTGCCCACAGGCTCCGACATACAGATATCATGTGCCTGAGCGCTGGTCGTCACCAGATCATGAATAAAGCAATCCAGCCTCCTGCCCAGCGTCTCACCGATTACATCTGTAATCTCCTTAGGTATATCTGTTTCTTTCAGGATGCCCGCACGTATGGCGTCATCCATATCATGATGTATGTAGGCAATCTTATCCGATATACGGACAATCTTCCCCTCCAGTGTGGAAGGCATGCCATTGGTCTGGTGATTTTGGATGCCGTCACACACCTCGAACGTCAGATTCAGCCCCTGACCATCCTTTTCCAGCAGTTCCACAACCCGGACACTCTGCTCACTATGGCAGAAACCGTAAGGACATACCTTGTTTAAAGCCCGTTCCCCGGCATGACCAAAAGGCGTATGTCCCAGATCATGTCCCAGCGCAATGGCCTCCACCAGATCTTCATTCAGACGCAACGCTTTGGCAATCGTTCTGGCATTCTGAGATACTTCCAGGGTATGGGTCAACCTTGTCCGGTAATGATCTCCGGCAGGCGTAAGAAATACCTGTGTCTTATCTTTCAGACGTCTGAATGATTTGCTGTGTAATATCCTGTCACGATCCCGCTGAAATACCGGGCGGATATCACAGGGTTCTTCCCATCGACGGCGTCCTTTCGAATCCATGCTGAATGCGGCATGAGGACTTAAAAACTCTTTTTCACGAAGTTCCAGACTTTCACGAATCGTCATGCGGCATCCCTCCGTTTTATTATTCGATACAGATCCCCTGATTTCCTTTTTTGTTTTGCAGAAACTTTTTGCCATGCATCAGGGAAAAACTTCCTGTATGAGAAACAAAGCCGTGTACGGGTGTACACGGCTTAGAAATCTTTTGAAAAAAATCCTGTTGCCGGCCATCAGAAAAAGCTGTTCATCAGACCGCCTGTAGAATATAAATTGTTGTAATTTCCCCGGTTTGTATACAGGGAACTCTTGTTGCTCTCTGACTGTGCGGCAAAATTAATCATAGACGCTCTGGAAGATACGCTGTAAGCAAAAGAAGCGTTGCCATTAAACAGTGACTTTGCAGTTGTCATATCAGCCGCTTTAAAGGCCTTTTCATCAATGCTGAGTTTATTGTCGGAACCGATTGTAATTCCCACCTTATTAAGCATCTTCTCATAAGCCTGTGTACCACTCACCATATTGTCCATCTGGTTCTGTACTTTTTTGGAAGTGGATTTGGAACCGGAATCAATCAGGTTGTTGTAGCTGTCGGCAAATTTCTTCACTGCCTTGTAAATCGCATCCGTGTCATAACCTTTGGTGGTGGTTTCCGTACCGTCTTCCCCTTTTACGGTGATATCCTTCTCACTGAATACGGAATTCGTGCCTCTGGCCATCAATGCTTCTGCGGACTCTGACAAAGCCTTTGCATCTGTCTGTGTCTTGTTCAGAGCTTTGGAAGTCTCGCTCTGGGTACCGGTTCCCTTCTTGCTGCTGTCTGTATCTTTCGTACCTTTTGCAGCAGCCGTCTGTTTGGCATAATATGCCTTTACAACTTTGTAGTATGTTCCGCTCTTAATATGGTTGTATTCGGAAAGCAGAGAATAAATCCCGTTACCTGACGAAGAATTATTGTTAAAGAAAAATGAACTCATGCCCTCACTCCTTTGACCGTGTGAAACTGGCGGCATCCGTGCCTGTGGTTGAATGATTCTCTTAATTACATTTATTATACAATAGTTATCGGCATATTTTCAAGATGATTTACCAAAAATTATGAAAAATTATCATTCTCTATGGTAATGCACGCATAACGTTCCCCACCGATTACTTTTTCCATCGCCTCTATGGGTGTACAATTCAGATTTTCCAGTATCTGTTTGAATACGGATGCAGACTGTCCGCTTGCAAGCTGCACGCCCCGGCGGCTTTTATCTGCATGATATACATCATTACGGCTGTTGACATTCCAGAACACAATATTCGGAATGGTATAACCGTTTCTCGCAAACCGGTCCTCCATATTGTCGTAAAAACTCCATTCGCGGTTCCCGCAGAAGTCAATTTCCATATCCGAGATCACCACAATCGCCCGCGGCATCTCTTCCTGCGGAACATGCGCATTGACCGCAATTTTCAGTACCTGTTCAAAGGCCGCCTCCAGGTTCGTATTCATCCCCCAGGGAGCCTGCATGGTATTGCGCACCTTCTGATACAGCGTATCACCCCGTAGTTCCACTATGGAAGGCGTTCCGCTGAATGTCATAAATACATTGTGATAAGGGCCCGTATTTCTTTCGGCAAAGTAAATGGCCAGCCCCACAGAAGTTGCCAGAGGTCTGCCGCCTGCACAGGTCATGGAACCGGATGTATCGGCCATCACAAGCACATTGGTCTCCTCTTTCACATAATTCGGAAGCGCTCTCCACTGTGCCTCCATGGTACGGTCCTCGCCCTGGTTTTTCAGATAGCTGCCCACAATATCATATGGGTATAATACATCCGCGTGAATGGTGGCTTCACCTTTCTCCACGCTGTTCAAATAGCGGGCGAATCCCTCTCCGTCATGTTTCATAAACGCGTTACGGTACAGTCTCATAGCCCTGCTGGGAACCGCAGGATAAGATATTTCATCCCACCTGTTATCAGACATCAACGCTTCCACAATACCGATGCGTCTTCGCATACTGCGCACAATCCGTTTAAAATGGTATACGGGATAGCCCAGCTTTTCCGCTGTCAGAATACCCAGTCTGCGTGTCTTATCTGAGCTGGCATCGGCAGTTTTGATCCATTTCGCCAGCAGTGAAATGGCATTGCCCTGATGCAGGTTTTCCAAATCTTCTTCAAACTGCTTTTTCATGGCAGCCCACATATCTGCTTCCAGGCGTGTGCCGATCAATGCATACATATCATCATATCGGCCAAATATGCCAATCAAATCCAGATTGGGCCTGATTGCTTCCGGATAATGGTCCGCCGCATACTGCAACAGTGTACGGAAGGTCTTTCTCTCTCCCAGTCCGCCCCGTATATCCCTGGCATAAAACAGAATCTTTACGGCGAAGAGCGGGTCCTGGCCATATGCCTCGGCAAACAATGTGTGTATCCGATCATCGTCCGCTTCCCGCAGAGAACCAACTGTACTGAAAAAATCCAGCCGCGCATCTCTGGTCGTGTTCAGGGCCACAGCCCCGTTTTCGGTACGGGCAAAATTGCCCGCTTTTCTCAATGCATCTGCAAAACTCATACTCCCCTCCCCTTTTCATGACCCAGGATGCATCTGTTCCGCTGTCATGCGGATAATAAGGCCGGGATAGCCTTGTGGGTCATGACAGTATTTTTATCTTTTGGTGATTTGACAGCAATACCGCCGCCTGTCACATCGGGCCCGTTGGAATCGAACCAAATACGTGATTGCTGTACCTGTCACAAACATGACCGGCAGCAGATGCCATCTCTGCAGTCTCCGGGCCCGGACAATGCGAAGGACTCGAACCTCCGGTCTGTACCTTGGACACCAGCTTTGCTGTTCGTACCACCGGCATGATACGATCATTGGAAGGTACCGTGTTACCTCTACACCACATCGCCATATAGGAGTGAGGGGCGGAATCGAACCGCCGACAACGCCATTATAAGTGGTTGGATAATTGCTGTCAGAATCACGGACATGATTCATATTCCCGCGCTCTACCCCTGAGCTACCTCACTCGAAACCGGCGGACAGGATTTGAACCTGCAAACAGGGCGATCCTTGAAATCTTTGCTGTCAGTTCCACAAACATGAAACTTTTTTATCGCTGCGTCTGTCATTCCGCCACCGCCGGATTTATTATGGAGAAAAATTCCCCTGTGGTTTGTATTCATTATAGACTATGCAGATTGTGAATTCAATAGACTCACGGTATAAAAAGGGGATATATCCCACGAAAAAAGGCGTGTTTATGCAGAGACTGTATTTCTATAGATATGCCTGTGTAAAAAATAGTATAGGCATTCGTGTTTGCATGTGATATTCTATACTGTAGAGACAGGGTACTGACGGCATCCGAAACAGGCAGCACAGAACAACCGTCAGTACCGGAAAGAATCATAACCACCCGTCAAACGGGTGGTTTGCTCTGCGGCTATAAGCCGCTGTTACCGGCCAGCGCCTAAAGACGCTGGCTTTCACTTTGTTCAAGCCACTACGCCCTTGACTCATCGCCGCCCTTCAAAGGGCGTTCG
>CAJUSK010000026.1 GCA_910589075.1 uncultured Lachnospiraceae bacterium | reverse complement strand
TTTGTTCTTTCCCTCAGGACCAACCTGGTCCTTCCTTCTTTACTGCTTCTTTTTGGTTTTTCTGTTCTCTGAATTTTCTTTCTGTTTCTTTAGAATCTTCAGGGTCGCATTGCTGTTTATTTGTCAAGGTTCTGTGTCGGTAAATATCTACCGAACGGAGAAGGAGGGATTTGAACCCTCGCGCCGCTATTAACGACCTGCACCCTTTCCAGGGGTGTCCCTTCAGCCATCTTGGGTACTTCTCCAAACGCCTAAATCAAAATCTTCTATATTATATATGGTGAATAACCGGCTGTCAACTGACAGTTGTAAATTTTTTACTGTTTTGCTTCCTGTTATTTTAATCAGGAAACGCTTCGTTTCCACTGCCTGTCCACCGTTTCATCAACGGAGAGGGTGGGATTCGAACCCACGCGCCCTTGCGGACAAACGGTTTTCAAGACCGCCTCGTTATGACCACTTCGATACCTCTCCGGGTTCGCTTCTCACGTCAGCGCAAGACATATTCTACCAAATAACATTTGCAGTGTCAACAACTTTTTTCATTTTTTTCAAAATTTATTTTTTTTCGTGTTTTTTCGACTTTTACAGGCCGTCTGTCGGGTGAAAAATCATGATAAACACGGGCATGAAAGCCCTGCTGCCAAAAAGCCTTCGGCCACAATCAAATCCTCCGGCGTGGTAATTTTAATATTTTCGCAAGATCCTTCTACCAGTCTCACACGGGTATCCGAAAACCGTTCCACAACCATTGCATCATCTGTAATATGCACACCTTCTGCTGAAAGTACCTGCTCCTGTTCCAGAAACGCGGTGTATGCTTTTTTCACCAGCGGAAAAGAAAACACTTGTGGCGTCTGTATGGCCCACACCAGATCCCGTCTGGGTGTGGACACGGCAAACCCCTGCTCATCGGCCAGTTTGACAGTATCTTTCACAGGCATTCCCACCACACAGGCTTTGTCCCGCTGTACCGCTTCATATGCCCGTTTTAATATGTCCCCGGTCACAAAGGGCCTGGCGCCATCATGAATGAATACATAATCGCACTGCTCCACTGCCTGGAGACCATGAAATACAGAATGGTACCGCTCCGCTCCCCCCGTCACAATATGGGTTACTTTTTGAAAACCAAATTTTTCAACGACCTCACGCCTGCAATACCCGATCTCTGTTTCTCCCGCCACAAGAATGATTTCGTCTACAAAACTGTCCTCAAACGCTTTTAACGCATAAAAAAGTACCGGCCTGTCCCGCAGCAGAAGATATGGTTTATTCGTATCGCTTTTCATACGGCTGCCACGCCCTGCCGCCAGAACAATGCCCACTGTTTTCTCTTTCATAAGCGCTCTCCCAACTTCAAACCAGGAACCGCATTCAGATCCAATCCGCTTCTTTTCCCTTTTTTATATTCATAATATGCAGCCGTTCCAATCATTGCCGCATTGTCTGTGCAATAAATGGGGGAAGGATAGTAAAATACAATATTTCTCTGTTCACAGGCTTCTTTCAATGCATCACGCAAAGATGAATTGGAAGCCACGCCGCCGGCTATGGCAAACCTGTTAAAACCAAAGTCTTCCACAGCTTCCAGCGCATGTTCCACCAGTACATCAACTACCGCTTTCTGAAAAGAAGCAGCCACATCTGCCCGGTTCACAGCTTCCCCCTTCATCTCACAACCATTCAAATAATTCAGCACAGAAGATTTCAAACCGCTGAAACTGAAATCATATACCGCCTCTTCCACCTTCGCACGTGGAAAATGAATTGCATCCGGATTGCCCTCTTTCGCCAGACGGTCAATTTTAGGACCACCGGGATACCCCAACCCGATGGCACGGGCCACTTTGTCAAAAGCCTCCCCGGCCGCATCATCTCTTGTCCGGCCGATTACCTCATATTCTCCATAGTCTTTTACAACCAGGAGATGGGTGTGTCCACCCGAAACCACCAGTGCAATAAACGGCGGTTCCAATTCTCTGTTTTCGATATAATTGGCATTGATATGCCCTTCAATGTGATGCACACCGATCAAAGGCAATCCGGTCGCAAAGCAAATGGCCTTCGCAGCGGAGACACCCACCAGCAATGGCCCTACCAGGCCAGGCCCATATGTGACGGCAACCGCATCCATATCTCTCAGAGACATCTGTGCCTTTGCCAGTGCCTCTTCAATTACCTGATTGATTTTTTCAATATGCTTTCTGGACGCAATCTCAGGCACCACACCACCATACAGTTTGTGCAGTTCTATCTGGGAAAAAATAATATTGGACAGCACTTCACGCCCGTTTTTAACCACTGCCGCAGCCGTTTCATCGCAGGAACTTTCAATGGCCAGAATATAAATATCTTTACTCGTCGTATTCATTTACTCTCCCGTCGCCTGTTTTTTCTCCGGATCCGCCTCGTCCCATCCCAATATTTTCCAGTGACCTTCTTCGTCCTTGCGCATAATGAAAATTTCATCCAGCGCCTGCAGGCTGGTTCTCACACGAAGGGTATAGGTACAATACAGTCTGGCACATTCCCGGCCGTCCTTTGTAAAATAGTCCACATCTGTACTATTGGAAGTTTTATAGCTGGAAATCTGCACATTCTGATCCTTATATGCCTGAACATCTTCCTTGAGCCGGCTGATAAATTCTTCTGACTGATAGGAAACCAATTCCTCATCACAGATTTCCATCGCCCGGTTGGCTAATTGCTCAAGTTCTTCCTCCGTACAGTCTTCATTATACATGCACTGTAAGATCTCACTGTAATAGCGGAGCACTTCTTTGGGCGACGCAGGGTAATTTCTGGTCAAGTCACGCAACAACACTTCCTGAACTTTTGTGGTTTCCATTTCTTCTTCGCCACTATCGGATTTGTTGGAAAGATAAAAATAATAACCTGCCAGCATACACAACAGGACGAGAAAAACAACCATCCCTCTCAAACCTTTAAACCGTTTCATGCGCTCCCCCATTTCTTTTTATTCTTCTTCATATGTCAGTTCTGCAGTTTTTCCGTCTTTTCCCGCCACGGCTGCGGAAAATATCTTTTTCACTTCCGGCATATATTCTTCGGCACGCACAAGGGACGGACTAAAATGGGTTAGCCACAGTTCTTTTACCTGCGCCTTTTTCGCCATTTTTGCCGCCTCATAAAAAGTCATATGCTTATACTCCCTGGCTTTCTCTTTTTTTTCCGGTTCCCCATACATACCTTCACAGATAAAGAGATCACTGCCCTGGGCATGTGCCACAATTCCTTCTGTGGGTCTGCTGTCAGTCACATACGTAACTTTCAATCCTTTTCTCGGTTCTCCCAACACCATATCCGGTGTGAAAATCCCCTTTTCTGTTTCAATGGTTTCGCCTTTTTGCAGACGGTTCCAGTACCGTTTCTCAATCCCCAGCGCTTCCGCCCGATCCAGTTGAAACTTACCGGCACGTTCAATACTCACACTGTAACCATAACACAGCACATTATGATTGACTTTAAAGGCTTTGATCTTCATTCCCCCAATAGAAAAGCACTCTTCCACTCCCGTAATTTCGCGATAGATAATTTCAAAAGGCAATTCCGGCGCAATGACCCGCAATGCATTCACCACTTTTGTCAGACCCCTGGGGCCAATCAATGTCAGGGGCTCTGTCCGTTCCGCATTTCCCATTGTCAAAAGCATCCCCGGCAGGCCACTGATGTGATCCGCATGATAATGAGTAAAGCAAATCACATCCACAGGTTTGGGACTCCAGCCCTTTTCCTTCAGCGCAATCTGTGTTCCTTCTCCACAATCAACCAGCAGGCTCATTCCATTGTACCTTACCATCATGGAGGTCAGCCACCTGTATGGTAATGGCATCATCCCTCCTGTTCCAAGCAAACAAATATCCAGCATACTATTCACCGCATCTTCCAAAATAATCAGGAACCGCCCGCCTTTTTTCACACCTCCAAAAATAAAATTCAGAAATTTACAAAAATCAGATCAGCTCCGTTGCTTCCTGTATCTCCACCGGTATCTGAAAATCTGCAATCATTCTGTCATAACAGAATTCACACAAATCAAAACAATGTATCTCTCCGTCCTTTTCGGAAAAAAATCCAAAAGGAATCTCCAGGCTGACACATCCTTCTTTCACGATACCATTCTCTGTCGTTATCTTTCGTCCACAGCAGTTGCATATAACATCCGTCAGGCATCTGCTCCCCTGTTCTGAAAACTTTCGCATACTTTTTCCTCCTTTTACATTTGTACGCTGCCCGGTTCGAAAGAAATCTCTTAATTTTCTCTTTCTATGGCTGCGCACAGATTCATACCAGGAAAGTATACCATCTGCCGCCTTCAAAATAAGTGGTAATTATTCCTTATCCTGCCGGTCTTTTCCACATAATCAGGGCATCTTCCCGCGGCTTCTCATAATATCCGGGCCTGACCCCTGCCGGAACAAACCCTGCTTCTTCATATATATGAATCGCCGCTCCATTGCTGACCCTGACTTCCAGGGTAAAAGCAGATATGCCTCTTTTTATTCCTTCCTGCAAAAGAGCCTCCAGCAATTCCCGTCCGATCTGCCGATTACGATACGCGGGATGAACTGCCACGTTGACAATATCACCTTCTCCTCCAATATCCAGTAAACCACAATATCCCACAATCTGTTTTTCTGTTATAAACACAAGATAAACATACTCTTTTCGAAATATACTGTCTCTGAATATATCATATGTCCAAGGCACAGAAAAGCAACGGGATTCGATGTCGCAGACCTGTTGCAGGTCCCCTTCCTCCATCCTGCGTATCATGTGTCATCCTTGCTTTCTTTTTCCAGCCGCTCACGTTCTGCCTGTGAGAGCCGTAAATACACGGGGCGATGCTCTGCTGCGCTTTCATATACACCCTGCTGATACAGAACACGTCCATAAACAGCCACTGCCGCCGCACTTTGCAGTCTTCTGTGGGCAGGTGCAAAAGAATAGGGCACTTCCAGCAAATCCGCCAAAGCCTGTGCATACACAGGCACACCATCCCCCAGGAAAATCACTTCTCTTCCGTAAGCATTGCAGCACCCGGCAATTTCTTCTACAGGTACAACACACTGTTCTTTCAAAATATGAAGACCATACTTTATGGGACTGTCAGCCCCTTCTCTTACAAATTCATATAACCCGCTGTAAATCTGGCTGCGCCTTGCATCCATCATCGGGCAGATTACCTGATGCAGCCCATACATCTGGTATGCCAGTGCGTCCACCGTAGGCACCGGTATAATAGGACAGCCCAATGCCAGTCCCAGCCCTTTGGCCGTCGCACTTCCAATCCTGAGTCCGGTAAAAGATCCGGGACCGGCAGCTACCGCAACAGCATCCACAGTTGCCAGATCCAGCTCTGTCATACTCCGCACTGCGTCCAGCATGGGAATCAGTGTCTGCGAATGTGTTTTTTTATAATTGACGCTATATTCCGCTGTCAGTTTATCCTCTTCCAGGACAGCAACAGAAGCTGTGAGCCCCGAACTGTCCAATGCCAATATTTTCATATGCAATCGCCTGTTTTCCTCTACTTCTGTTTATATCGTCATTTTGAGGAAATGTGTTTATCCCCCAAAGGTTCAATCGTAATTTTTCTGTAATCAAATCCCCTGTTGAGATCTTTTTCAATACAGATATGAATACAGTCGGAAGGCAATAATTCGGAAATCAGTTCCGCCCATTCAATCAGGCAGACACCGCCACCATAAAAACAGTCTTCATAGCCCACTTCTTCCATCTCTTCCACATCGCCAATACGATATACGTCAAAATGATAAAACGGCAGCCTGCCGTTCTCATACACCTGTACAATGGTGAAGGTCGGGCTGGAAACAGGCCCGGTAATACCCAGCCCCTTTGCCACGCCCTGGGTCAATACAGTCTTTCCCACACCCAGGTCGCCTGTAAGGGTGTAAATCTGTCCCGGACCGGCTTCCCGTCCAATCCGTTCTCCCAATGCAAATGTTTCCTGGGCACTCTGTGTCTCATATACCATAATCACCACCGTATCCTGACTTTGCCTGCGGGCATATGTGTGGAAATCATTTCAATTACGCGGGGTGTCATAGCCCCCATATCGCTGCGTGGAAATATCCATGCATTTACTTTTGTATTGTATATAATAATGCTGTTTCTGGTAGAAACAGCTTTGTACATGTTTTCCCATTTCTGAAGCTGACTCTGCCCGCTCTGGGATACCTGAATGCCTTCTTCGTTCAATTTGTAGGTTAGAGGTTCTTTAAAAGCAGGGGTGTTCTGCATCTGTTTCATAGAACTGAGGTAGAGACTGCAGGGTAAATAAAAAAGCAGCACCAGACCTGCCAGAAGATACAGAATATTTTGTGTTCCAAAAAATCCAATCACTAAAAGCGACCCAATCCCACCGCCCAGAATGCCTGACGGGCTGTTGTAAGTGTGATGGAGCATGTAGTCAAACAGAATGTTTGTTGTTATTTTTGTCTGAAATTCTAATTCCATTGTATTGGTTGTTCCTTTTCAATTTACTCCGCAGTGCCGCTTCGGGACTTCGTCCCTCCGCTCACGGGCTTCGCCCTATCAAAATTGTCTGTGACAAATCAGACTGCAAACAGTCCATTTGTCCCAGGCTGAATTGCCCTGGCTTTATTTTCTCCGCAGTGCCGCTTCGGGACTATGTCCCTCCGCTCACGGGCTTCGCCCTATCAAAATTGTCTGTGACAAACCAGACTGCAAGCAGTCCATTTGTCCCAGGCTGAATTGCCCTGGCTTTATTTTCTCCGCAGTGCCGCTTCGGGACTTCGTCCCTCCGCTCACGGGCTTCGCCCTATCAAAATTGTCTGTGACAAACCAGACTGCAAGCAGTCCATTTGTCCCAGGCAATTTTGGCACTGCTCATTGCTTTCGTGTACATTATACATAAAAAGAAATGGGCCTGCAAGGTTTGGTGATAAAATATCGGGTGTTGTTTGAGTATTTAGGGGTAATGGGTCAGAATGTCCTTGTTCGGGGCCCGGGCTTTTTTGGATAAGTCATAGGGGTGGACAAGATAGAAAGACACAGTGTCAGCTCCTTTTGCCACTGTGTCAATATAAGAAAACGGCGGTCTTGAAGTCCCTTGTTTCAAAACTGCCGTTTGGTGTTCGTTTTCGTTTGGGGCGCGTCAATAGCCAGCCGTTATCCAACGGTTTTTTATATTGCGTTTCCGTTGGCGACTACATGATTACTGGATTTTGAAAAGATTATTTAAGAACATTATTTACATACCAGCTCCAAATTCTTCAATCAGGGTACTCCAAAAATTCGAGTCGCTGGAAAGTGCCGTAGGGTCGATTTCCGTAACCTGCTTTCGTAAAACTTCCTCCGCTTCTTTGCAGCGGCGGTAGCCCTCATTATCCCAAACACTTTCCGGGCTGGGTGTATTCGTTAATACCCTTTCGTATAAATCCATAATTTTTGTAAAATAGGAAAAACAGGAGGCGCAATAATTAACGGCAGTCTGTTTTTTCAAATCCGCAACAAACACACCATCCAAATACAATACTGCAAGGAAGCATCCGTTCCCGGAACCGTCCCACCGATCCTCTGCCACTGCAACAAAGAGTTGCCCATACATTTTCCCGGTCCAGAGGGCTTCCGGAGCCAAAAAGGTGTAGGACTCGAATACCGTTCCAGGAGGCGGCAGATATGCCCGAACTTCCCGTAGTAGTCCTTCTATTTTCTCTTTTTCTCTTCCTGCTTTCGTCATATTTCTGCCCCCACTACTAAAACTGTTTGAAATTCAGCCTATTTTCATTATCACTAAAACAAAATCATATCCCGCCTCGGGACATTTTGTCCCAACGGCCGAACAATCCTAAACAAAACTGTCCGCCATAGCCCCGTCTCGTTTGCGCTTTTGGCTCACTTGCCACGGGCGGGGAAGTAGTGTTCTGAAATAACCTTACCACGATCAGCATCTTTCACGGTCACATGAACGGCTCTTCATCACCAGTCATTTCAAAAAACTTGCACTTGCACTCCGGGCAGATAGACGGAATAATCAGCAGACAAAATTTAAGTTTCGCATACTTGATATGTTGCCTCTTTATAGTCAGTAAGCACTCTTTCTCTTTTAAGTTGTCCCCGCGTGTTGGGACATAATACGGAAATGGATGTCCACAACATGGACACCGCCAAAAAAGTTTTGGGGCAAATCCAAACGGAATAGCTGCAAAAGAAATCGGGAGTGAGGTAGTAGCCGCCACAATGAAAAACGCCAAAAACGGCGTGTTCTCTATCATAGCACGCATTTCCATATTCTTACCCCAAATAACCACTGGAATGAATAACACCATACCGCAAACACAAAAAGCGGCAAAGCATCCCCATTGTATCAAAAATACTGTTTTCATAAATGCACAGCATCGCCGGAACCGGGGCGGCATTTGCGGGAAAACATACGGAAACGGTTTTGACATATTCTCTTGTTGCAATCGCCAGTTTGAAAAGTCGTCTGTGGCTCTTTTCATAATCCCGTCCTCTCAAATTTTCGCTTGCTTTAGCGATGGCAGAAGTTATCATGTTTGTCAAGCCCTCTCACCAAAATTTTGAAAAAATATATCAACGTATTTATAACAGAAAATTCCCCGCTATGCAAGGGATGGAAACGGTATTTATAAGATTGACGAATGTGATAGTTTCATTCTATTTTCTTGTATTTTCGTCAAAAATCTTGCCTTTTCGTGTTCCTAATAAGAAGAAATCAGTGTACAATAAGCAGTGGAAACAGGCGTTTTATAGATTGGCTTGGAAGACAAGATGGAACCGACAAATCGAAAGGTATGGTTAATTATCAGATATAGTCTGCTCAAATGAAAGGAAGTGAAGAACAATGAGAATTTACAAAATAGATACTTTTACTGCCCAAAGCAAAGATAGTGGTGAACGATATACAACAAGATTTGGCGGACAACCAGATTGGATTGCCGCCCCGCAATGGCCGGTCAGTCTTCCGTGGGATAATCGCCCATTAAAATTTATAGGGCAGATACGATTAAATGACTTTCACACTGAATTGAAAGATTTGAGTTTGGCATATATTTTTATGACACAACCGGAAGATAAGTCTGACCCGTTTTTTGACCCGGATATAATTTATCCTGATGCGGGCGAGAATGCAATTATTGTGCAACCCAATGGAAATATTCCAGGCTATATTCATACAGAAAATTTTTGTGTTGGTCCAACCGTGGACAGTGAAACTATATGGATACCTCAAACAACTGAAAGTGAAGAAATGGACACAACGGAATGTAAGCAATTAGATGTAGATAAATTTTGTGGCATCCCTGCCTTTTTCCAAAATAGCAAAGTGAAATCTGATGATATGCTATTATTACAACTCCATACAAATTGGCTGCCATTTTATATAAACGGTGGAGGGGAACCTACAATGTTTATATTTCTCAATGGCAAGAAAGATGGAGGTTTTATCCTCATTGAAGATATGTAACACTTACAACTTCCGGTTTATCGGTATGGTGAACTCTAAAACGGGGCGGCGGTAACAGGGGCTGATAATTCCGTTGCCCTGTTGTGTATGGGGTATGCTGCGATTTTTTCAGCAAGTCCGCCACAGAAACAGGCGGAACACTTGAATCAGCCAAAATTCCCTGTTGTCGGTGACTTTGACGCAGCCGCAGGGTGCTTAGGCGGGATGGGCTTTCCCCTCTGGCAAAAAGCTGCGGTGTGAACACAAACTGCTATCCGGGGAAAACCAATGTACAGTTTTCTATATCTTCTGTATCGTTTTCAGATATAAAAATTTCTGCCGCTTTTGACAGATCATTCCCTTTGAATTTCTCTTCCTGAAACAATTTGACAATCACAGGCCAGTTTTCATCTGCTGATTCCGTCTCCAACCAGATTCCCAGCAATGGACCGGGTTGTCCATCTTCTGTATCTATGTAATCATACCCGTTATCCTTTATCAATCCGCCCGATAGCTCTTCAATACGATCCGGTATTTGATAACGCAAGTCTAAATCCGGGTTTTCGAGTTTTCCGGGATTTAGTACAATCACGATAGTCTGCATATTTACCTCCTCAGATTTCCTGACAGAATGTTCTTACACTGCGCAGGCGATTCGCTATAGGATACCCATTTCGTCCCTATACAGCATTTATTATACAACAGGTATTATTTTGTGTCCATTAAAAATTGTGGAGCCGGCTTGCTGGGTATCTTTTGTCATAAACATATAAAAAGCACGCTTAGGGAACTTTCTATTGTCGTGAATGCAAACACAGGCCCGCTTATTGCAACTGTTCCTTCCGAACGCTGCAACAGGGCAGGGCCTGTGTTTATATGCTTATGTGTTTATATGCTTATGTTATGTTTATGACATCACACGCAGTGCCTCAATGGGACTGAGTTTTGCGGCCTTACGGGCCGGATAGATACCGAAGAAAAGTCCCACGCCAGATGAAAAAAGTGTGGCAATCAGGATGATACTGATGTTGATGGAAGCGTTGAAACCAATGGCGCCACAGATTAACTGGGCTCCGCCAATGCCAATTAAAATGCCGATAATACCGCCTACCAGTGTGATAATGGCTGACTCCGACAAAAACTGAAGCATAATGGAAGATGTCCTGGCCCCCAGGGCCTTGCGGATGCCGATTTCCCTTGTACGCTCTGTTACGGAGACGAGCATAATATTCATAACGCCGATGCCGCCTACCAGCAGCGAAATTGCCGCCACGAAAGCAACAAACAGTGTAATATAATTGAGGATACTGCTCATCTGTGACATGTAATCGTTGAAGTCATCCACCTGAATGAGGTTTTCACCCCGGACATTGTATTTGGCCTCCAGCAACTGGATCCCTCGCTGGGCTATATCCGTGGAATATTCGGAAGACTCCGCAATAATCAGCATATCGCTCATGTCCCCGATATAAAATCCAAAATTTGCAAACACGGACAGGGGCATATCCAGGTAGATACGTTCTCCATTTAACATATTCAACATGGCGGAATCACTGTCTTTGCGCACACCCACGATGGTCATTTCCCTGGAGACATTGAAAATGGTCAGTTCCAGTGTCATGCCGACCACATTGGAGGTGCCAAAAAGCTGCCTGGCGCCGTTTTCTGTAATCACGCATACATCTCTTCCCGCGTCATAATCATTCTGCGTAAAATACCCGCCGTGTAAAAAAGGATCTTTGGAGGCATATTCCAAATATTGGTTGCCGGCCTTGATGACTACGCTGGTATCCCCTTTACGGCTGGCCACAGTGGCACCCCAGTATTGCCATTGGGGAGTTACACCCACTACATGAGGGATCTTTTCCTTAATCAGCGCAAAATCATCCTCTGTGAAACTCAGATAGTCGCCGTCACTGTCTCTGTCACTGACATAGAGGTACACCTGCCCGCCTGCCATATCATTCAATTCTTCGTTGATCTGGCCTTTTACACTGTTGCCGATGGAGATCAGCAGAATAACGGAGGAAATACCAATGATAATGCCAAGCATCGTCAGGATGGAACGCCCTTTGTTGCTTCTGATATTCATCAGAGCGATTTTTATAAATTCCCATATTTGTCCCATAGCTTATCCTCACATGATCAGCGGCTCGATCTGCATGCCTTCTGTCAGTTCCATGGAAGTATCCGTGAGGACAATATCACCTTCTTCCAGGCCATCCAGAATCTCTATGCTGTCTTCGGATGAAAGGCCTGCGGTTACATCATGCCGCTCCAAAATCCCGTCTTTGACAACAAAGCAGAAATCCCCCATCTGATCCGTGTTAATGGCTGCAATGGGAACAACCAGTGTATTTTCTGATTTCTGAGCCATGATCTTCACTTTTCCCTCAATCCCAAGATAGATATTGTCATCCGGGTTTTCGATATGGACTTCTGCAGCCACCAGCCTTGTGCCGGAATCATTTTTCTCCGCCATCCGGTTGATTTTGCTCACCGTGCCTTCATAGGTCTGTCCGGAAATCTCCACTTCCGCCGTCTGTCCCAGGGCAACTTTGGACAGATCATATTTAGACAGGGAAATATTCACCCGCACTGCGTCGCTGCTTTCCAGTTTCATCAATTTGGAACCGGCTTCTGTCACAAATCCTTTATTGATATCCAGTTCTGTTATAATGCCGTTAAAATCTGCCCGAATGCCGGCCAGCGCTTCCTCCAGATGCGCCTGCGCCTGTTGTTCGGCAATCCTGCCTTTTTCCACAACGGCCTGCAATTCTTTTTTCTTATAGGGATCCAGAATCCCGTTTTCAGAAGAATTTTTATCGGACTTGAGTTCGTCCCGCATTGTCTCCAGATCCGCCAGTACTTCCTGCTGAGTCACAATGGTACGTTCCAGTTCCGTCAATTCCTTATCCGCTTCCAGTTCTTCCAGCTTCTTGTTGATTTCTTCCAGTTCATTCATGGCCTGGGCCTGGGAAACATGGACGCCTTCCGTATCTTCTATGTATGCCTGTACGCTCAGGTTATTGATCCAGCGGTTCAGACGGTATCTCTCATCATAGAGTTTCAGTTTTTTTGCTGTCTTTTCATCTTCCACATAATACTCAAATTGTTTGATCAGATCTTTCTGGAAAATGATCAGCGCTTCCACATTGGCAAGCTGTGCCGATGATTCGTTGTAAATAGCTTCCTGTTTATTGCTTTCCGCAATGGAACTCTGATAGCTGTTCTCACTGACCTGCGCCTCCAATGCATCAGACCTCTGTTTGAATTCCAGATCCTCTGTGTCATAGGCCAGCAGCATATCCCCTGCCTTCACTGCGTCTCCCAGTTCCACATTCAGTTCGGACACCTTTGCGGCCATGGGCGCATAATAAATCTGTGTGATTTCACTTTCTACCACGCCGCTGGTACTGACTATGGTTTCCACATCCCCGCGTACCACCGTAGTGGCCATAATCTGGGGTGCAACATCCTTCTTTTGACCGGAACTGACAAAAACGCCTCCCACAATGGCAAGCACTACAAGTATTGCCACTGCCATTTTGATCCGTTTCTTCCGTCTGGCAGGATTTTTCGGTTTTTTTACTTTCTTTTCTTTCTGAGAATCATCCATAAAATCATCTTTTTTTCTGAATTTTATCATCCCTTACTTCCCCTCTGCACTGTTATCATGTCTCTCCTCATCCCGCCGCTCCAATTCGCTGCGGGAAATATCTTCCGATATCCGGCCGTCTTTGATTTTAATAATACGCTCGGCCTGGGCTGCAATTTCATTATCGTGAGTGATCAGGATCACTGTACGGCCATCCTCATGGAGTCCCCGCAGGATTCCCATAATCTCTTTGGTGGAAACGGAGTCCAGATTCCCTGTGGGCTCATCCGCCAGAATCACCGGAGGCGCCTGGGCTATGGCTCTGGCAATGGCCACCCTCTGCTGCTGCCCGCCACTCATCTCTGCCGGCCGGTGAGTCAGCCGCTTTTCCAGCCCTACTTTCTGCAGGGCTTCCAGGGAAAGACGCTGCCGCTCCCGTCTGCCCACATTCCGGTAGATCAGCGGCAATTCCACATTCTCCAGGGCGGTCAGATTCTGAATCAGGTTGAAACCCTGGAAAATAAATCCGATCTCCTTATTCCGGATATCCGAAAGTTCGTCATCCGTCATATTGGCTACATCCTGCCCATGAAGCATATAGTCACCGCTGGTTGGCACATCCAGACAGCCCAGCATATTCATCAGGGTGGATTTTCCGGAGCCGGACTGGCCGATGATCGCCACAAATTCATTCTCATCTATACGAAGGCTCACATCATCCAGCGCCCGCACCTCATTTTCACCCGGATTATAAATTTTACAGATATGGCTTAATGTAATCAGTTCTGACATATACCCGTTCCTTTATTTTGATTCACAATGGCTGCCTTTACCCGAAACTCTTTCTGAAATGTATGTACAATCCGAAACAGACAGATCTGTCATCTGTTGACAGCCGTTCACATGCACACGCATTTTATTATACACTATAAATTCTTCAGGCACAAAAATTTTATGACAATTTCCAGGATTTTGATAACAGCTTATGAGCAGTCCGGCTTCATCTCCCAACTCTTGCCCCGAATAATTACGCTTTATATTAAAGCATAATTATGAAGAAAGGAATCCTGAAATAGTTAATAGTTTCTTAATTCTTGTCTGCTCTGACAATTTTGTAGAACAGAAGTGCGCTTCGCGAACTTTCTATTGTCATGAATGAAAAAAATCTCCGAAAATGTATATTCATACATCCCGGATCTTTTATTCCCATCAAATCCATTGAACCGTTTCTGTCATCCTAAGTATCCGGCTCAGTATAAAATCTGAAAAAATGCCATCCTTCTCACTCCATCTGCCCCCGTCTTTCAGTCCGTACAGGTCGCAAAGCGTTGCAGGCGCCATATACAGTTCTGCCGTTTCCAACATGGGAATATCAAATTCGCTGTCCCCGGCGGCAACTGTATACACAGATTCTGACTGCACTCTTTTCCGAAACCGCCGGCATGCCTCCCCTTTATTCATCCGCCTGGGCACCACATACACTTTTTCTCCATTTTGAAATACGTCCACCCGGCTTTTGTCCAGTTTTTGCCTGAGCATTTCCACTGTTGCAGAAGGGTTACTGCTTTTTGTAAACAAAAACAGCCCTCTCACATTCCGCACTTCAAAATTCCGGTTACGGTCTTTATGCAGGCATTCCTCGCCCAACTGTAGTTCGTCTTCCGCATCCCTGACCAGTTCCAGGGAAGCCTCATACCACCGTTCATCCTCCTGTCCGTCCTCCAGCAGAATTCCCCCGTTACATACAAGCGCAAACCGTGGGCTGCTGCCCAGGTCTATCCGCTCATACTGCTCCACCGTGCGTGTAGTCACCGGCACAAACAAAACCCGCTTCCGAATTTGATCAAGCATTTCATAAGAGCTTCCTGTCATATAGGAAATCACTCTGCCCTGATACCGCTCCACTCCAACTGTATCAGACCCTATATCGTGCTTATATGAGTATATTAACGTATTATCCAAGTCCGCATGAAAAATCAGCATCCTGTTGTCTCACTCTCCCTGTGCAGAAACGGGTTTGTTTTTCCGCTTCTTATCTGTCATCTGATAGCTCATCTCTATCAGGTTTTTCATCTGTTCCTCCGGCGCCGTCCCATCCAGTAAAATGGAAATCCAGTTTTCTTTATTCATGTGATACGCAGGCAGAAAGCCCGGCTGCATCCTGAGCGAACCAATCAACACAGGATCGCCTTTTACATTCAGCACATCCACCAGCTCTTCCCCCTGCATACCCAATCTGTCCCGCCGTACTTCCAGAACAGCGCCGTACCATTTTCCGGTATCCCGGTGACGGAGGACTGCATTCCTGTCCGCCCATGGATAATCCGGCTCTGTTCCATACTGTTGTCTGCACCATGAAAATAATTCTTCCCTGTCCATACTCCGAATGCCTCCTGTCAGAAACCATGAACCTGTTACATTGTCAACGCTTATATCTGTTTCCGTACTCCGCCTTTGCCAATTCCGTATATTTCCTGATAAATTCGCTTTTTGCATTCGTATATGCATCTCTGTTGTGTTCGTACTTTTTCCACAGTGAAATCTTTAACGCCTCATATTCTTTAGCAACAGAAGGATGACTGCGCAGAAAATCCCGAAAATACAATTCGTCATTGTCACCCTCAAACCGTACATGTACGTGAAACACCCGCTCCGCAAACCCCGTATCCGTATACCCCCTGTTCAGAGATACTCTGTTTTCTTTCTCAGACATGCAAAGATAACCACCCTTCACAAGCTGCTCTTTGATGTCTGTGATGGAACTGTATTCTGAGAGTTCCATCAGAATATCCACAATAGGTTTTGCCCACAAATGCTCTACTGCGGTACTCCCAATATGGTGTATCCTCAAATCATACTTATGTAAAATGCGCCTGATTCTCTGCTGTTCTTCTTCATACCAATCTCCCCAGCAGCTTTTATGCTCTGTAAGAAGAATCGGAAATAATTCCCACAACGCTTCCAGTGACAGTTCAGACAAAGATGTATTTAAATCCATCATAACAGCCTTTCTCATTCACCAAAACGCCATGCCGCGATACCTTCGCAGCATGGCGCTTTTCCAAATCACGGTGGCAAAAGCTCCGCACCCCGTGTTTTTCATTCATGACAATAGATAGTTCGCAAAGCGTGCTGTCTATTGTTGTTTTCTATCTGTTCACCACACATTTCCGAACCATATCCACCGGAATCATGGTAAAGGCAAGGACAATAATCACTGCCCAGCCCATCGGGCCAAACGGTACACAACTGAACATATTTCCAATCCAGGTAAACACTGAAAGTGGAATCAGCGGCGCATTGACAATGGCCGCCTGCACAAGCACAATCGTCAGCAGCACTTTCAAAAAGCCCGTATTCTCATCCAGCCCTTTGAATATACCAAATCTGTCATCCCGCACATTAAAACCGTTAAACAGGGCACTGATAATAAACAGAACAAAATAACCGGTCATATGCTGGGCATCCGTTTCAAACAGTCCCCTGAAAAACGGATGTTTCAGATAAACAAAACTAAGTACCGTCAGCCAGATACCCATTGTCAGTATCTGTGCCATCATCTTTTTGTTCACAATGCTCTCGTCTCTTCTTCTGGGCTTCTCACGCATATATTCCGCCAGCGCCGGCTCATTGCCAAGCATAATGGCCCCCAAACCGTCCATCACCAGGTTGACAAACAGCAAATGTGTTACTTTCAACGGTTCCTCTACCCCGAAGAACGGCGCAATAGCGCTGACCACCACAGCCGCCACATTGATAACGAGCTGGAATTTGCAGAATTTCAATATATTGTGATAAATGGTTCTGCCATACCAGATAGCATCTTTGATGGATTTGAAATTGTCGTCCAATATAACAATCTTGCCGGCCTCTTTGGCGGCCTCTGTACCACTGCCCATGGCAAATCCCACATCTGCACGTTTCAGTGCAGGGGAATCGTTCACACCATCACCAGTCATCCCCACTACCAGATTCATCTCCTGGCACAGTCTGACCATACGGGATTTATCTGTGGGAAGTGCTCTTGCAATCACCCGGATATGAGGGATGATCCGTTTCACTTCGTCATCGCTCATGGCATTTAAGTCAGCGGAGGTCAATGCTTTGTCCGCTCCTTCCCGGATGAGGCCCGCATCCCTTGCAATGGAAACGGCTGTCTCCAGACGGTCGCCGGTAATCATCACTACCTGAATGCCGGCCTCCTGTACCTCGCGGATGGCATCTCTTGCCTCCGGACGCACATCATCCCGAATAGCCGCCAGGCCAATCAGTACCACGTCATCATTGATCTGATCGGCTGTCAGTCCCTTTTTGGAATAACCGAAAGCCAGCACACGCATGGCTCTGGAAGCCAGTTCATTGATTTTCTCATTCAACACATCCAGGTTCAGGCTGGTCTCATCGCCATTCTGGTCCAACGCTTTTTTCGCCGCTGCAAGCAGCCGCTCCGGCGCCCCTTTATAAAAGGTCATTCCCATACTGTCAATTCTTGCCTGGCTGAATTTATTGGCGGAATTAAAGCCCTGGGAAGCATTGACAAGCCACGCGCTATTTTCCGCCAGTTCCTGGTATGTCTCCTCTCCCAGGAATTTCATCAGTGCCTGATCTGTGGCATTGCCGCCAATCACTCTGTGATGACTGTCAAAAAGAGAAGCGGTATTTTTGCCAATGGCCAGATTCAGCAATTCTTTTATCTTTCCATGCTGTTTCAATTCCGTCAGAGGAATTGTCTCTCCCTGTGCCGTGAAAAACTCCACCACTTCCAGCATACCCTTTGTAATGGTTCCTGTTTTATCGCTGAACAGAATATTCAGGGAACCGGCCGTCTCAATCCCTTCCGCCTTGCGCACCAATACATTGTGATCCAGCATCTTGCTGGTATTTTGCATCAGCACCAAAGAAATCATCAATGGTAAGCCCTCCGGCACCGCACAGACAATAATTACGATGGCCAGGGAAACAGCTTCCACCACATCTTTTATAATCTGAGTCCATCCCAGCGCCAGATAACCGTCCACACCTCCGGCACGCATAACGAAAAAGACGAGATAGAGAATTGCAATGACCACGGCGCCAATATAGCCAAAGGTGGAAATCTGACCTGCCAGCTTTGCCAGTTTTACTTTCAGCGGGGAATCGGGTTCATCTTCCTGCATTTCCTCGGCCATCTTACCCATCATAGTGGAAAGGCCGACTTTCCGCACATCCAGCACGCCTTCTCCGTCAAACACCACAGCACCCCGAAACAGGGAATGCCTGTCCACGAATGTGTCACCGGTAATATTTTCCGGCAGCTCCACATGTTCCTTTGCGGCAAACTTCTTGCACTCTTCTGCCTCACCGTTCAGAGCAGAATTGTCCACACGCAGATCTCCGTCCACCAGAATACCATCCGCCGGAATCTTATCTCCGGACTGCAGAAGAATCCGGTCACCCACCACCACATCGTCTACTTCGATCACTGTGATCTGACCATCCCTGTATGCCTTACAGGTATCTTTTTTGGTACTGTCCTTTAACTGCCGATACTTTGTATCACTGGCCACGCTGGTCTTTGCAGAAACAAAAGCCACAATCAGCACTGCCACAATCGTGCCCACCGGCTCATAGATCTCTGCATACCCCACAAAGAACATACCGATCATGATCGCTGCGATCACAAGCAGGATTTTGATCATGGGATCACCAAACGTCTCCTTAAACGCCTCAAGAAAAGTCGTCGGTTCCGATTCCGGTATGGCGTTGGAGCCGTATTTCTCCCGTGAAGCAAGCACCTCCTGCTCACTCAGTCCACTTAATTTCATATGCAATCCTCCACATACATAATGCATGCTTTCTTCATCTATAATTTAGATATATCTCCTAATCAGTTCACCCAGCCCCGGATCGTTCGTACCCTGGCCGATAGCATTGAATTTCCATTCTCCGCCATGACGGTAAATCTCTCCAAAAATCATGGCTGTCATACCGGAATAATTCTCACTCAGATTGTATTTACACATCTCCGTATTATTTGCCGCATTCACCAGACGAATAAAGGCATTTTCAATCAGGCCGAAATGCTGGCCTTTCTGCACTGCCTGATAAATGGTAACAACAATGACAATCTTGTCATATTGATCGGGCACACGGGAAAGATCTACGATAATCTGTTCATCATCCCCTTCACCGGCTCCTGTCAGATTATCTCCCATATGCTGCACCGTACCGGTCATATGCTTTAAATTACCATAATAAACCACGTCCCTGTTATCCACCAACTTCCCGCTTACAAGCAGTAAGGCGGATGCATCGCAGTCAATAGGCTGCGGCTTGGGCGCAAAGAATCCTTTCTTCTGTTTCACCTCGTCCCAGCCCAGGCCCACTACAACTCTGGAAAGACCTGCGTTGTCCTTTGTCAGGCTGACCTTTTGTCCCTTTTGTAAACTGATTGACATTTTAGAAATTCCTCCGATTCAGAGTTCCGCAATCCCCCTTCCAGCGCCTCTGCAACGGATAGATTTCCCAACGCTTTCGCGTTTGTAAATCTATCCCGGCTCTGTAAGGCTGATTGCTGTTTTTGAGTTCCGCAACAATTTTATATTTATTCTACATCTACGCCATAGTTTTCGCACAGAGCTGCCAGGCCGCCCTGAAAACCATTGCCAATCGCATTGAATTTCCATTCATCGCCGTTTTTATACAGTTCTCCGAACACAACTGCCGTCTCGATGGAAAAGTCTTCGCCCAAATCATAGCGCAGCAGTTCTTCGCCATTTTCCTCATTGTAAATACGGATGAACGCATTGGACACCTGACCGAAATTCTGCCGTCTCTGCTCTGCCTCGTAGATGGTCACGGTAAAGGCAATCTTGGTTACATTGGCAGGCACTTTGGAAAGATCCACTTTGAGCTGTTCATCATCGCCTTCTCCGGCGCCTGTCAGGTTATCTCCCAAATGGCATACGCTTCCTGACGCATGTGTCAGGCATCCATAATATACGAAATCACCTGATCCTGCAACTGTTCCATTCGCTGTCAGCAGAAATGCTGCCGCATCCAAATCGAAGTCGCCGCCTGTGTCAAACTGGTTTACATCCCAGCCCAGACCTACAACCACATGTTTCAATCCGGGATTTCCTTTTGTCAGGCTGACTTTCTGTCCTTTTTTTAAATTTACCGGCATTTTATTTTCCCCCTTTTATGCTACCTCTATTCCATAATGTGCGCACAATGCTGCCAGGCCGCCCTGGAATCCGCTTCCGATGGCATTGAATTTCCATGCGCCGTTATTTCTGTACAGTTCCCCTACCACAACCGCTGTCTCAATGGAAAAATCCTCTCCCAGATCATAGCGGATCAGTTCCTGTCCGGTGGTTTCATCCACAATCCTGATAAACGCATTGGATACCTGTCCGAAATTCTGGCGTCTCACATCGGCATCATAAATTGTGACTGTAAATGCAACTTTCATTATATTGGCAGGAATCTTTGACAGATCCACTTCGATCTGTTCATCATCCCCTTCTCCTTCACCGGTCAGGTTATCGCCCATATGCTTTAACGCGCCGCTGGTATGCTCAAGCGTCCCATAAAAGATAAATTCTTTTTCTGTAGGGCACTTTCCGTTTTCTCCCAACATAAACGCCGCCGCATCCAGGTCAAAGTCCGCGCCGGAATCATACTGATTCACATCCCAGCCCAGGCCGACCATAATCTTTTTCAACCCTGGATTCCCTTTTGTCAAATCTACTTTTTGTCCCTTTGTCAAATTAATTGGCATACTTTTCCCTCCTGATTTAAAGTTCCGTAACCGCCCTCCCTGCACCTTTTCACCGGATAGCTTCCCGGCTGACCCGCATCCGGCAATCTATCCCGGCGCCGTACGGGCGTTTACTGTTTTTTAGTTCCGTAACCGCCCTCCCGGACGCTTACTGCTTTTATAATTGCTTAATTTACCTTAGGTACATGATACCGCTGGTTAAACTCTGCCTTAATAGCTTCCAGTCTCTTCTGGTCATCTACCCGTTTCTTTCTTGCATTTTCCTGAATCTGTCTGGTTTCGTCGATACCGTTGCAAATGGTTCTCCATGTGGACTCCAGCGTTTCAATCTGAATAGAGCTGCCGGAGGCCATCCTTGCTGTCATCTTGGACTGTTCCACGGTATTGCGCGCATTTTTCACCAGCATTTCATTTGTCTTTTCATCCAGCGCCTGTATGGCTTCAGCCTGGATCCGCTGCCGTTTCAGCATAACCGCCTGCGCCAGCGCCTGCTTGAACACGGGCAATGTAACAATAAAGGCCGAATTGATCTTTCGAACCAGATTCATATTACTGAATTCCATTGTCTTGATCATCGGGATAGACTGCATGGCTACATTTTCTGCCGTGCGCAGGTCCTGTGTCCGCTGCTCCAGCATCATCAGCGCCTGTTGCAGGCTCTGAATTTCAAACTGGATGGAATTATCCCCCGTATCTTCCATATCCTTCTGTCTCTGTCCAATATATGCCTCAATCTCCTGGCATCCCTGTTCCCCGGCCAGAATGTATTTTACAAGCTGATGATAATATTCCACATTTGCATCAAACAACTGATCCAGTTTCCGGTTGGCCTGCTTGATCTCAGACTCATACTGTTTCAACTGTACATAAATTTTATCCACTTCCTGGCCCATACTGTGATATTTGGCCAGTATTTTGTCAAGCTGTCTCCGCAGATTGCCAAACAATTTGCCAAACAGTCCCGGGTTGTCCTTGATCTCTTCAATGTCAAACCGGTTCATAATTTTTGCCAGTGTGTTCAGCATTTCACTGGAATCATCCAGTTGTGACATATTCATGCCGCTGAGTACCACATCCGATGCTTTGGAAATCTCTTCCGCCGCATCTGCGCCGAAGGAAACAATCGTTTCAAGATTATCAATTTCAATGGTGCTGACAATGGCGTCCACTTCCGGCGATCCTGTCAGCTGCGTATTCATGGTTTGTCTGTCTGACACAATGTCATAGCTTTCCACCACTTCCACATCATATTTTTCTTCCGCAGCAGAAGAATTTGCGCCTCCGGACATCTGTTTTGTTTTGCTGAAATCTAATCCCATCTTCTGTCTCCTCTCTTAAACACCTTATCCCGCCACGAACGGCGGGCATTTACGGAATTGCTGTCAAAACCGGGAATGCCCATATCATACATATATTCCCCAATCCGATACTCTTCCATGATTTGTCTGTTGTAATACTTTTCCACACACTGATATCCTGTAGGAATGAAAAAAACCACATCAAATCCTACCAGATTCAAAAACGCTGCCAGAATACTGTCCTCCAGCGGAATCAGAAAATCGGATGTATGAATGTATACCAGTTTGGGATTCCGTTTGGTAAAGTCAAACCGCTGCAGAATCCGCACCATATTTTTGCTCAGGTTTAAAACGGTTGCAAGGATTGTATATTCCGTGCCATTTTCATAAGTGCCCCGGATAATCCGCTGGTCCAGAAGGAGCTGCAGCTTATCCAGTATATGTTCCTGTATCTCTTCACGCAAAACGCCATAGGTATAGGCTGGGTGTTCCTTTATTTTGCTCCGCTGCAATTTTCCCTTTTTTAAAAACTGCGTCACATATGCCTTCATCGGATTATTTTCATGAGGCCGCAGACAGGGCCCGCCCGGCACCAGTATGGTTTCCTGTGACAGGAGTTTGTCCACCTCTGCCCAATACGCTTTTACCCGGCCGTCTTTCACACCTGATACTTTCGCAAATATAACCGGCATGTTGACAATGGAATCTGTCACTTCAAAACCGGGCCGGTATTTCATTTCCGCATTCCACAGAATGGAAATCTCCTCATAAATGGGCTGCAGGGTCATGGAAGTGGCCTTTTGAAATTGCTGCTCCCGATACATTCCTGTATCCTGGTATAACAATGTATCCAATTCCCGTTCGGCATGATATGCCACAGTGGGCATATGTACACCTGCATCCTGACGTGGAAACCGCTGTAACTCCATGGAAGTCTCATACCGCAACTCATACAACCGGTCAGAACGGAGACGGCATGGCCTGTTCAAATCCGGTACCAGTATCAGCACATCCACAGGCAATCTGCCCATAAACCGGAGGAAAAACGCCTCATTGTCACTTTTGCAGCCACCCAGATAAATAAAGCAGCCAGGACGGGATACATCCCAGCCGGCAAATAACTGATCCTGATACCGCTTTAACCAACACAGAAGATAAACGGCTCTGCCCGTAAGGCGGCTCAGATTTCCCGTTGACCCTGCGGCCTCTTCCCGCATTGTTTCTATAAAAGCAGACCGCATGATTTTCTGCAGTTCCATATTGCCGCCAAACACAATATTCTTTGAAAGCTCCGGTATCAGACTGTCCAGGCTGTCGCAGGGGTTTCTCCTGATCATACCGATTTCTTCATTGGACGGCGCTGTCATTTCCTGCTCCACAATGACAATTTTCCTGCCGCTTCCCGATAATTCCATCCAGAAACGGTACAAATCATTCTGGTATGTCAGTTTGTCCTCCACACCGCTCATGCGCAGAAAACAGTTATAATACACCCCGTCCTCTTTTCCACGAGCGGACACCGGCTTTAATATATCCGCAAGTCCCTTACCTTCCATCCATGTATTGGTACATCCCCGCAACTGCGGGGGAGAGCCGCATACCCGCGCCTGATTCCTGTCCGCTTCCAGTTCCCGTCGAAGCCACCTGATACCGAAGCCCTCCGGAAAGTCCGCCATATCCGGCAATGCAAGCTGCCTGGAAACGGCAGAATCCGGGTCCGTCTTACGATAGGACCCTTCCCCCTGCAACAGCAGGAGTACGATGTCACAGCCCGCCCCTGACAGAATATGCAGCATATCCAGTTCATACCGGCTGATGGCCCCTTCATATAATATCTTGGGAAAACGGTCGCCTCCCAGTTGATTGACCACCCGCTCAAACCGATAATACAGCCAGCACATAAACTTGATATATGCATTTTTCAGCATATTTTCATTTTTCCCGGCTTTCCGCATTGCCGTCAGAGAATCATAAATCGCTGAAGCCACCTGCTTTCTCTGGCGCTCTCCCATTCTGGGCAGCCATTTTTTCAGGCTTATATCCAGAAAATCCACATCCAACCGAAAGTCCAGCCCCATCACTTCTTCATAATAATCCAGATTCCTTTCATCCGGGTTCGGAATCCGGCCTTCTATGACCACACCTGATTTTGCCGCTTCTTCATAATATTGTACCAGAAAACGCCTGACACTGTCATTGTAACCGCAAATCCGGTAAAAATATACACTTTTACCCGGTCGGTCACTTCCGTTTAAAAAATACTCATTCAAATCATCCAGTTTCTGATGTGCAAACATAAACTCTGCCCTCAATCAATACCGGTTCATTTTATATTTATGCATCACATATCCCAGCATCGCTCCCACAAGACCACCCAGTATATGGGTCAGGTTGGACACATTGCTGCTGACGAACAATCCCTCATACACCTGTCCGCCGATATACAATGCTGTCACCAGTATAAATGTTAAAGGTATCTCCCCATCCCGTACACAGGTAAAGGAAGATAACATGATAAACGCAAATACCACTCCGCTGGCCCCCAGAAGAGCACTGCGGGGGAAACATAACATATGCACGATTCCCGTACCCAGAGCCGTCGTCAGTATGATAAACAGGATATTATAAGAACCATACTTTTCTTCCAGCAACGGCCCCACAACCAGAATCAACATACTGTTCCCCAGGAAATGATCCATCCCCGCATGACCCACCACATGACCAAACAGGCGCACATATGTGAGCGGATTGACCAGCGAGGAACGATATACACTGAAAAAGTGGGTGTTCACATATCCTTTCGTCACATAATCCAAAATCAATGCAATCAGACACAATCCGGTAAATCCCAGAATAACCGGAGAGTTGAAAGCTACCCGCAGTTTTTTTCCATTCATATCCATATCTCCCTCTGACAACCAAAAACACACCTTGCGAAGTTCTGTTGTCATGCATAAAATCCGCCCGCAAAGGTATTAATAAATTCATATCCGATGGCAAGGCCCAGATTCAGCCCTTCTCCAAAACTTCCATGATGAATGCCAATGACTTCTCCGTACATATTCAGGACAGCGCCGCCGGAACTGCCGCCGGTCACAGGCGCCGTATACTGAATCATATCCACGTCCTCTATATTACGGAAACCGGCAATGATGCCGTCGGAAACGGAATTAAACAGCCCCAGAGGACTGCCTATGGCCACCACCTTCTGCCCTCTCACCAGAGGTTCCCTCCCCCGGTAAACCGACAGCGGCTGTAACTCCCGGTGAATGCGGATCACAGCCAGATCCAGAACCTGATTGTATTTAATCATTTCATCTGTATCATACACTGTTTCATCATTCTCAATTCTGACCGAATAACGCCGCCCGTGACAGGCCACATGATGGTTGGTCAGTATGTATCCGCCCCGTCCGATCATAATCCCCGAACCGGTACCCACGATTTCACCGCCGCCGTCATACAGCGTTATCATCACCACGGAGGAAGCCTTCCGGGCCAGTTCTTCAAATGTCAGTTCTCTGGCAGGCATGCCCTGGACTGTGCCGGCTAAATTCCGGCTGCTGCCAACGCCCCCTCTGCCGCTTTGGGCACTGACAGGTGTCCGGTTATTTCCTGCAAAGGTACGTTCTCTGCCTCCCACAGACAAAGCCCCCGTGCCGCCACCGGCATGAGAACCGGAAACCGCCGAACCTGTCTGTGGCGAAGCAGATGTCCGCCTCCCGGGCCTGGGCGGTATCACCACACGCACAGGCCTGTCCGCACCGTCGGAAACCGGTAAGGAAGCCTCGTTGTTCCTTGCAGCCCCTGACTGTATTCCATTTCCGGAATGTGCAGTACCAGGTAAAGTCGCCACCGACTGTCCGCTTCCGGCAGGGGAATATGCCTCCCTGCGGTATGTATCCAGTGAAACAGCCCGCTTCTCGCCCAGCACAAACTGTGCTGAAAGATGCAGCCCGTCCAGCTTTTCATCAATATCTGTTTCCGTTTGCAGCAGTAACACATCAATCCCCAGAAGCGTCAGAAAATAGCAGAAAAGATATCCCTGTTCCTTTACGATCCCCTGGGCTACAAACTTCATGGGTTTCCCACTGTCCCACGGCTGCAGATACACGGACGCCATCCTGTCTGTCCAGTACAATAGCTTGCTGACAAAATTCCGCTCCATGGAACCGCTGACGCCTGGATGATACTGCCGCCAGATATCCAACACCCGCCCACAGGCCGTGCTCAATATCGCTCCCAGCCCCGACATCTCTCCAAAGGCTTTTGTATACAGGTTCTGTTTTCCCCCTGTATCCCATGTATCATAACAGGCCGTATACACACTCGTCTCTTCCATAGGGATACTTGTGGGAAACGTTCCCACCCTGTTATAGACCACCCATCCCGCATCCATCCGGCGGGTCATTTCCCGGTCCATGGCTGTCACTTCACCGGCAAAGGCCGCTCCTGCACCCACTGCCCGGATAAAATATACATCCTGCCGGTTTCCGTTTATACCGCCTCTGATATTGACAAATTCCTCCAGGGAAGAGAGTTTTATCACATTATATCTCTTTTCCGTATATTGATACCCCATATGCCGTCACCTCTCGGCCCGCAGCCACTGCAATAGGAAACCGCCGAACTCCTTTGCGCTCACCCCAAAGTACAGTTTATGCCATGGCTGCAGCATAATAACTTAATATTACCACAAAAATGTAGGATATGCTATTGTTTCTCTGAAGCATTTTATGTTTCTGTCTCCATTACCCAGAAATCGGCATCGCTCAACTTTGGAAAAGCAGACACATCCACACCATGGTAGCCCGGCAAGGCCAGCAACTGTTCCCGGATTTCATTGCATTGTTCTATAATACAGTTTACTGTATTATCACAGATGCAGTTCACAATTTGCCAAAATTGCCTTTGATAATATTGCATGAGCAGGATTGCATGTTCCAGAAACCAGATCATAAACGGATGGTCAACCGTAATGCCTCTTCTGTTTACAGGATTTGCACTACAGAGATACCGTCGGCTTTGGGCAGTTGCGGCTTTGCAGAACAGCATTGGCGGAAGCAGGTCAAATATATCATCCGTTCCCTGTTCTTCCTTTTCGTAAAAGGAAAGTATCTGCCCCTCTTCATAGTTGATTGTCATCTCATAGGTATCCTGTAAGTACGCTTTCAGATATTTATAAAAAATTGCATTGTAAGTATCATATGACAAAAAAGATGAGTCCGAATCCTCACATGGTTTTTGTAACATCTGTTTTAATTCCAAAAAATAGTGATACAAATTCTCCCGCATCCATGAATCCATCTCAGAATTTCGCACATTCCGCCATTCTTTTAGAAAACTGTCTTGCCACCCCTGTAATCCGGATAAATACATTCTTCCATACTCTTCTATCCCATACTTATGGCAAATGCCTCCTATCGCAACCAAAACCTTTAATGGCAGGCCCGATACCCCGGAACGGCTGACTTCCACAGTCGGCTTCCACATGCCCTCTGACAGAAATACCGCAAAACTGGCTACTCCGCCAACGGTAATATAATCACAAAAATTCCCGGCTACAATCCCCTGATATACATATGTAAATTTTACAAACTGGTTATCCGGGCAAAACTGACCTATACTCACAGGCATTACCTCATCTGACAAAAATCGCATTTCCACATACTGTTGCGCATCATGATACATTTTCCAAATTTCATACAGATCCATCTGGTCAGCAAACGGCTGCCATACTTTCATAATATCTTCCGCCCTGGGGCAAACAGAACACCTGTCAAATTCTGTACGCAAAGCCGCTATTTCTTCTGTATCCCAACTGTCTGCAAACTTCTTCCAGTCATCATAACTCCTCCAATATGCACCCTTTCGGTTCTTATTTCTGCTACTGAGCGTTATCTTCATACCTCCATCTGATAAATCAGTCTCTGCGACTACTTCATAAACCTGATCCTTCACAGACCACCGCATTTTTTTATCAAAGCGTACTTCAAATCTCGTAACCACACCCGAAAAGTCATGTAAAATCCTGTTTTTCTCCCCGTCCAGCGCAGTTACGGACACCACGATCTTGGGATACTGCCCGCGCACTGCCGGAAAATGATCGTCAAACTGTTTCTTCAACTCCGGAGTCAACTCATAGATTTTCTCTCCTTCCAGCTCATGTGCCGCCCGCATCAATTCTTCATAGGTTTTTCCAATACGCCTGTTATTATAAAATACCGGTATTCTGGCGCCCAATAAATATTTTTTTACCGCTTCGCGGAGATTTAATGTGCCGAGTTTTCCCGGATTCAGGCGAATGACGATGGACGTTCCCGGCTTCTCCCTGTAGCCATCCCGCTCATAGTCCTTCTGCATACCGGCGGCATAACCGGGCGGAGCCGGCAGTTCTTCTTCCGTCTGATGATACTTCGCCTGATTCTTTAATGTAAAATAACCCCGCAGGCCGGAAACCTGCAGACGCAGGCCATAGCGTATGGTCTGATAAGATTCAGCGGTTTCCTCTTCCCTGCGGTTTTTATCAGGATCAAAATACAGCGTGGAAACCTCCGCATAATCTGCACAGAGAAAACAGGACAGAAACCCGATCCCGAAACGGCTGATTCCATTAAATCTTTCTGTCTGTCCATGGTCCCGCAGATCCCGGTCAAGTTCCCGCGAATTATAGTAGGAATTGCCCACCTTGAGAAAATACCGCTGTAACATCCCCAGTGTCATACCGGTTCCCTGATCATCAATGCGGAACCATATATTCCCTTCCTGATCATACCATTCCCATAAATCAATACGGGACTGTTCGGGAATAAAATCAGGTTCCATTTCACCCCGGAGCAGGGTAGCGTCAATGGCGTTCTGCAACAGCTCTCTGATAAAGACATCCGTACTGTCATATAGATTTTCCCCGGTCAGAAGTTTTAAAATCTGTTCCTGGTCCATGGTCAGGCAAAAATCGCCGCTCATATATCCGTCCGATTCAATCTCTTTCCGCATAACCGCTCTGGGAAAAGGGAATTCCCGCTGCCACCCGGCCCTACAATGTTTCTGCAGTTTTGCGCAGCTCGCCAGTTCTTCATCCACCCAGTCCAGAAAATCTCTCACCGCGTGCTCTATGCCCGGATTGGTGCACCGCGCTTTATAGGGCAAATCGTCCGCGGAAGGAGAGGGCGAATAGCGGAACCCCGCCGACGCTTGGTGCTTGTCCCACTCAGCCCGGCTCTTTGCATTACAGGCCGCATAGCCGTACAATATATGGGGCGCGCGGGTGTCGTCAAAATCCAGCAGATCGCTCAGACGCAGCAAAAGCGCACAGAACAGAGGGTCCACCTCACTTGCGGACAAATATTCCAAATCTCTGTTATGCAAAAGTTCTTCCGCACCAGCTCCATGGGCCTGACAGACCGCAATCACACACCGTTCCGGCACCATATCCAGAGGCCGTTTATCAAATACATCTTTCCATGCTGCATTATGTAACACCTGTGGAAGCCGAAAAGGATGCAATGTCCTGAGATACCATCTGCGGATATCCTCTGTCCAGTCCTGCGGCGGATACCCCAGTAATTCCGGACAATATGTCCTTAAAAATTTTCTGCACGCCGTCTTATCCTGATAGCATTGCTGCTTTTCCCTTTCGGTATACACCATACCCAGGTCATGCAGACAGGCTGCCAGAATCAGCAGTTCCATTTCTCCCACCGTCAGCCGGGAAATTTGATCTCCCAACAATCCGCTCATTGCATCCATCACATTCAATATATGTGTCTCGTCATGCAACGTATAATTCTGAAATGTCAGACGCACATCCATCATATACTTTGCAGCAGCCCTGTACACACGTTCCACCCAATCACTGCGCTCTTTGCCGGAAGCTGTTTTTTCCTGATAAATTTTCCAGAGCGTTGTTTCTTCCAGTTTTTCAGAATGCATCATAAAGATTCCTCCTCCAGCGTCCAATCAATCGTTTCATCGTATATCATGTTACAGACACTGGTCTGTACAATTTTTATCATCGCTTTTTAATTATAACTTTCCATAAATTGTCTTTCAATAGAGTGTTTTTGAATTCCTTTCGGAATTGAAAAATCTGATGATTCATGACCATAGAAGACTCGCGAAGCATGGCTTCTATGGTTTTCACATCCGCGCCCTGCCTGAGAATCGGGCTCCGCCGTATGAGGTGTCCCTGTACGGCCGCCATTGTATATTTCCGAAAAAGCATACCCGTTCTATCAAGCCTGATAAAAGCCGGATTGGCAGGCAAATCATAATTTTGACATTTCTCCCAAACTGCCCTATAATGTCTTTTTGATAAGCAGTCATGCCTTTACGCAGACAATCACTCTGTTGCAGGCAGAACCGGCCTTCACATATCGTCTGCAGACATGGCCGCAGACGGTCATATTACACAAAACAGGAGAAAACATTGTCATGAAAGATGCCTTGCCATATTACAATGTGGGCCCTCTGTTATACTGCCCCGCCAATAACCCTGCCATCGTACATTCCCTGCCAGAAAACCGTTTTGGCACCCATTTTTCCATGGCATTGTGTCTGGAAGATACCATCAATGATGATTGTGTCGCCGAGGCGGAAGAAATGCTGATCCGAAATCTGCAAACACTTTGCCGGCTTCATGCCACAACCCCTTTCTTTCTCCCCGATTTCTTTATCCGTGTCAGGAATCCACAGCAGATCACTGACCTGACAAAGCGTCTGGAAGAGGCACATGATCTGGTAAAAGGTTATATCCTGCCCAAATTTTCTCCGGACTCGGCAGACACTTATATAGAGGCTGCGCTGGATATTCAGCAAACATACCATTGTCATAAATATATCATGCCCATTCTGGAAAGCCCCATCCTCCTCCATCCCGGACACCGGACGGACATTCTCTGTACCCTGAAAGACAGATTGGACGCAGTATCCGATCTGGTTCTGAATATACGGGTAGGCGGCAATGATTTGTGCAATGTACTCGGCTTCCGCAGAAGCGTCAGCCAATCCATCCACAGGATCCATACCGTGGCACAGGTTTTTTCCGACATCATTGCCATATATGGCCCGGACTATGTAATTTCCGGCCCCGTATGGGAATACTATGGCGGCACTGGCTGGGACGACGGGCTGCGCCGTGAACTACAGGAGGACCGCCTGTGCGGTTTCATCGGCAAAACTGTAATCCATCCCCGGCAAATCCCCCTTGTCAATGAAGCATACCGTGTCAGTCCCGCCGATCTGGAAGACGCCCATGCGATTCTGGGCTGGGATATTTCTGATCCTTCTTTTGTCAGAGGCAGTGCCGCAGGTGCGCGGATGAACGAAAAAAAGACCCACTACAACTGGGCCCTGCAGACACTTATGCTGTCCCGCGCTTATGGGGTTTCTGAGTCATAAAATACTGCAAACAGGATGGCATTTGCTCATGTGAGATATTCTAAAAGTACCATTACCCGCGACAGTTGGAATGGAAGAATGAAGTTAACTGCTTTAAAAACCAAAGACGGCGAATGCAATGATACCTGTGGAAAAATCCACAGGTATCACGCATTGGTTCTGAAATATGATGATCCATATCCCCTCACACATCCGTCATTTTTCGAATCAGTCCACAGGCTTTGTAATGTCTGAGCGGATACGGAATGATTTCCACACCCTTCTCCCAGGCCAGACGACGTATATGGGCAAGCGCCTGATCTGACTGCCACTGTGTTCCGATCAGTATCTTCCATGGCAGACGGCGCAGCAGTACTCTGGTTGTTTCTCCAATCCCCGGCTTCACCAGATTGATGTCATCTATGGAAAAAGAAGCCGCGATTTCTTTCACTTCCTCCAGTCCGGTATCTCCTTGGGGAAACAGCACTTCCTTTTCCTGGCTGTTTCTTAGCTGTCTCATCCGGCCACTGTTCTCCGGCGCGGACAAGTCCCCCTGGCCGGGAAACTCCCGCTCTATGGCATGGATAAAGGCATAAGACAAATCTGCTTCTGCCAGTTCCCCATAATAAACAGCACCATGGAAATCGGTGGGGCCAATGATATCATCCCGCAAAAAAGTACGGCTGAGAAGCCCCGAAACCGTACTGTTCAGGCAGGAACTGGGAATCAGAATATCCTCACGGGTCCCGTACAACTCTGTCATGCCCGCCGGATCCGACACCACTGCCAACTGCGGCGACACGCCCGGATATGCCTGGATACAGCGTGCAAGTTCCCCCAGTATGGCGCCTTTTCCGATCCATCCATCCACAAACAATACAGTCTCCGCCCGGTGTCTGTCCAGTATATACCCCATGGCATTTGGGTCAATACATTTTCCCCGGATAATGGAAATGGCATAATGGGGAATGTTCCCTCCGCAACGCCGTTCCAGACAATGTTTCAGCAAAATACCAATGGGAATCCCCGCCCGCGCCAGGGAAACCAGCGTCACCTCACTGCCGCGCTGCGCCAGAATCCGCTCTCCCAGCGCCGCAAGCGCCTCTGCCATGACACCGGCATAGCGGGCAAGCGCCTCACGGTATGCCTCCATATAGGCTTCGCTGGGCACATACTCTATGGGCAGCATCTCACAGTAATGCCGCCCGGACTGAATCAGTTTTTCCCGCTCCCGGGTAGACTGAGGTTCCACAAGCCCGGTAATGTCTTTCAGCAGGAGTGTTACGTCTTCCTCTCTGTATGAACTTCTCATCCATGCCACCTCACTGACGTGATATGCCTGTTGCCACTCTCCCACAGGGCATGCAACAGTGAATTGATCCCTTCTTCTGTTGCCTCAGGCGCATCACAGACAACAATTATCTCATCATACGGCGCCAGATCATAGAGAAATGTCCGCCGTCCTTTTTCATACATACTGCAAAGTTCATACCGGACATGCAGTGGATAGTCCGGCTCTCTGCTCACCGCAATGGGACTTCTGGTGGTCGCATGAAACCGCACTATGCAGCCGGCCTCTTCCAGCCGGTTTGCCAGAAAAAGACCAGGAAACATAAACTCCTCCGTTCCCAGCACCAGATACCGTTTCCCGGTATCCGCGGCAATGCCGGAAAGAACCTGGCGGCTCATCTCCTCACAGGCCGCCAGATACCGCTCTGCATGCTGGAGCCTTCTTGTGTCCAGATACCCCGAAGGCGCCAGCGTGCGCATCGGCCGGAGAAACGGCTGTACCTGCGGCTCTTTATACAAACCGTCGCCCCTGTATTTCTCTGCCTGACTCTGGTAGGCTTTATGATCTGTCTTTACCAGGTAATGCAAAGAAATACCTCTGTTTTCATATTCCTTTTCCGCCGCCGCATCCATTCCGTTCAACAAAGAAGCAACGGAAAACTTCACCCGGTATCCCAAACACGTTTCTATGCTTTCAATGGCTGATAAAATGGTATTCCCTGTGGTAACCTCATCTTCCACAAAAATAATCCGGTCTGTTCCATTCATGGCAGCGAACAGATCATCCCGCACCAGTCTCTGCTCCACCGCATGGCTGTGGCTCTCGGAAAAATACAAATAGCCGGCGCCTGGTATCTCTTCTCTGGTTGTCTGAATATAAGCGGCATGCAGATCCACGGCCACAGAGGCGCCAATGGCCGTGGCAGTCTCAGCAAATCCGATTACCAACAGCCGTTCATCCCGGTATGGTTCTCTCAGCAAATCCGCCAGATCATGAAACATGGCAAAGGCCTCCCCCGGACTGACCGGGATATGTTTGCCCTGCTTTTGATTGATCACCAGATAGCTGCGCTTTTTATTATTTTCTCTTTTCGCAATTCTGACCAGATCTGATTCTTTGTACATCAATCCTGATTCTCCTGTCAATCTATGTCGAGCCATCAACCCTGATTCTCCTGTCAATCTATGCAGGTGCCATCAGCCGACGGCTTCCGCCATCATCGCTTCATAAGGCCGCAACACAATCCAGCCGTCCCACATATGAGGCTCCGGATAATTGGACAATACCACCTTCGCAATCTTTGCCGGCAAAGCCACCGTTTTTTCTTCTCCGTGAAAATTCCCGATGACAAGAAGTTTCTTTCCGCCATGGCTGCGCATATAAAGAAAGATATCCGGATCGTCTTCCAGAAACGGTTCATAGTCCCCCTCTGCCAGAAGTTCTCCCCACGCTTCACTCTTTCTCAATGCGATCAGTTTTTTATAATAATGGAATACGGAATGCTTATCCGCCAGTTCCACTTTCGCATTGATGGTTTTATAATTGGGATTGACAGCGATCCATGGTGTCCCTGACGTGAAGCCCGCATGCTCTGTATCGTCCCACTGCATGGGAGTCCGGGCATTGTCACGGCCGGTCCTATTGATGGACCTCATAATTTCTTCATGGCTCCAGCCTTTGTCCTTGAGTTCCGTATATATATTTCTAGCCTCGATGTCCTTCACTTCTGACAGATCTGTCATATGGATATTGGTCATGCCCAGTTCTTCCCCTTCGTATACATAAGGCGTTCCCTGCATCCCATGGAGGAACGTAGCCAGCGCTTTGGCAGATTCCACCCGGTATTTTCCGTCATCACCAAAGGCGGAAACCGCACGCGGCAGATCATGATTATCCCAGAACAAACTGTTCCAGCCACATCCATGCAACGCTTTCTGCCAGCGGGAAAAAATCTTCTTCAGAGTGACAAAATCCTTCTCCCCCTGTTTCCATTTCCCATATTCCTCCGAATGACTGGCACAGATATGCTCGAACTGAAAGATCATGGACAGCTCTGATCCATCCGGATTACTGTACAGCTTCGCATTGTCCACATTGGCGCCCCAGGTTTCCCCCACGGTCACAATATCATATTTCTGAAATGCCTCCCGGCTCATCTCTTTGATATACTCATGAAGCCTGGGACCGTTTTCCCGAATCATCTCATCCGGCACCTTGCCGATATTGTCGATTACGTCCAGTCGAAATCCTCCCAGCCCTTTTTCCAGCCACCAGTTCATCATCCGGTAAACATCCTGCCGCATGGCCTCATTTTCCCAGTTCAAATCCGGCTGCCTTCTGGAAAACAGATGAAAATAATAAGCGCCTGCTTCCTCGTCCCATTCCCAGGCCGAACCGCCAAAGGAAGCCTTTGTCTCATTGGGAAGCTGTCCCGGCTCTCCGTCACGCCATATATAGTAATCATGGTATTTGCTGTTTTTATCCCTGCGTGCCTCCAGAAACCAGGGGTGTTCGTCGGAAGAATGGTTCACCACCATATCCATCACAATCCGAATCCCCCGTTTTCCTGCCTCATCAATCAGCGCCTCCATATCCGCCAGTGTACCGAACTCATAATGAATATCATAATAATCACTGATGTCATATCCATTGTCGTCCTGAGGAGACTTGTACACCGGAGAAAGCCAGATCACGTCGATCCCCAGTTCCTGCAAATAATCCAGCCTGCTGATAATCCCTTTAATATCCCCGATTCCATCGCCGTTGGAATCCTGAAAACTTCTGGGATAAATCTGATATACCACTGAATGCTTCCACCATTTTGTCTGTTCCATGTATGTCTTCCTTTCTTTCCTAAAAGTCAAGTTCCCACGCTGCATAAAATCCTGTATGTATAGATTATAATGCCTGCCCCTGCATGGGGCAAGTAAATCATGGCAAAAACTTCCTTTACTATTTTTCTGAAAAATGATAAGATGAACATGTTTCATATGCTCTGAATCACAGGAGGAATTTCTATGCTTGCCGTTACGAGAAAAGCACAGATCAAAGACATCATATTGGAAAAAAAGAGCGTAACCGTGGTGGAGCTTTCCAGGAAATTCTCTGTCACCGAAGAAACCATCCGCAAAGATCTGCAGCAACTGGAAAACGAAGGCTTCCTTTCCCGTACCTATGGCGGTGCATTTATTCAGGACGGCGCGCTCAATGATATAGACCTCACCCTGCGGGAAACAGCCTATGTGGAGAGCAAAGAAGCCATTGCGGACAAATGCGCCAAACTGATCCGCCATGGCGATTCTGTTTTTCTCGATGCCTCCACGACAGCCACATTTCTTGCAAAGCGGATCAAAAACATGCGCCTTACGGTTGTCACCAATTCCCTCATGGCAGTGGATCAGTTAAAAGACAGCGAGTCCATCCACCTGATCTGCATCGGCGGTATCTACACTGCCAAAACCAGAGCATTTAACGGGCGGGCCACTGTACAGGGATTAAAGGAATATTTTCTGGACAAGACCTTTATGTCATGCCGTTCTCTTTCCATGGCCCACGGTATTACGGACTCCAACGAAGACATTGCGCTGATCCGTCAGACCTTGCTGAAAAACAGCGGCTGCGTATATTTGATCGCAGACAAATCTAAATTCGATAAAACTTCATTTGTACATATTTGTGATTACGAAAATATCCATGGCATTATTTCCGATTACCAGTTCACAGCCGAATGGCGGACATTTCTGGAACAGAAGCATGTGGATATTCATGAATGCGGCATAACAGGCGCGTAGAAACCCTGTTCCTGACGCCTGAACGTGGCAAGGGACACTTCCCGACAGGAAGTATCCCCTTTTTTATCTCTTTTATCTTGTACTTTGTCTGATTTTCAGCTCTCCACTGATTCTGATTTTAATCTTTTTAAAATCCCGGATTTCTGTCATATTCTGTAATGTGGACAGCGCCATTTTCCCCAGCATACGTTTATTGACATGCACCGTTGAAATGGTGGGCGAATAGATGGTACAAAATGTAATATCGTCAAACCCGATAATGGAAACATCCTGCGGTATCCTGTAATCGGCAATGTTCAATGCTTTCATAATGCCAATGGTCATCGTATCGTTATCCACAAAAATGCAGGGCGGTATCTCCATACCGTCTTTGATGTATTTCTGTGTCTGCTCAAATGCCCCCAGCATGGTGGGCGGTACACTGAAAATACAGTCTTCGCTGACTTTCAGATGAAAGTACTCCATGGCTTCAAAAAATCCCTGTTCCCGCTCGATAAAATTCTGTATTTTCACATTGCTGCCAAAATACCCGATCCGGTCCGCCCCGCGCCCCACAAAATGCTGAATGGCCTTAAACACATTTTCCTTATTGTCTATGGCAACACAATTACAGTCAAAGTGAGGCATACTGTTGTCCACGATCACATAGGGAATGGGTATTTTCTCCAGCGCGGGATAATCTGCTTCGCTCAACTCCGTACCGAGAATCATAATACCATAAAAATTGGAATAATCGAAACTTTCCAATGTCTCGGCAAGGTTCCCCTCGCACATGGTTATATTAAAATGAAAATTCTGCTGCTGACATTCCTGCTCCGCTCCATCCATAATCGCAGAAACAAAATTCGTGTTTTCTTCCAGAATCACGCCATCTCTGGAATACTTTATAAAAAGTATATTTCTGGTACCGGCATCACCTCTTCTCTGACGCCTGTATTGGTTGTCTTCAATCAGCTTTAGAATTTCTCTTCTTTTTTCCTCACTGACGCCCTTTTTACCATTCAGCACCAAAGAAACCGTAGCTGGCGACACGCCAGCCAACTCTGCTAATTCTTTTACTGTCATGCCTTACCTCTTTTGTTTGTTATGATTCGATTGGTTTCACGTTCTGTTCAGGATTGTACGTGTTTCCTGATTCATAGTATAACACAATTTTGTTGATATAACAATTGTTTACAAAACCTTACAATCATGTCATGAAACCAAGTGTACCGACGGTTATGGCAGGGCGCCTGTCTGTCGATATAGTGAGTAAGCAGAAAACAATAGAAAGCATGCTTTGTGAACTTTCTATTGTCATAAATAAAAACACAGGAGGCTCTATATGATGCATGTTACATCCAAAATGAATCATCCTCGTTTTTCTTCTCTCAGAACGATTCATTTTGCAACGGCAGAGGACAAAAATGCAACCGCGTCCCGAAAATCCGGCAGAGATCAGGTAACAATCTCTCAGGAAGGACGCGACAGACTGGAAATTACGGCTGACAAATTTGAAGATCAGCTCAGTTCCATGACCAAAGACGAGTTCATGGATATGCTAAAGCACTGGCAAGATGAAAATCAGCCCAAACTGGAAGTCGATCCTTACCAGAAAGTCGATCCGGATGGTTCGATTGCCAATAAGGTTTATTTTGAATCTTACTTAGGTCAGTTGATAGAACAGGAGGAACATATCCGGAATTACTACGCTGACGCTTATAAAGAAGCGGTTTCTGCACCCATTGACGCTTTAGCCTATATTTCCGGAAAATATTTGTGCGAATGGTCTGATTACTACGATCCAGACATTCCGGCGGCGGAGAGGAAATGGACATATTTGCAGCTCCGGGCGATGCTGACAGATACCGATGTGGCGTTAGGCGATCCCTATGCTCTGGCTTCTGTCGGCGGAGCAAAGACCGTGGATGAACTGGATGCCATTGCCAGACAGGCCGTAAAAGATACGTTAGATGCCCTCTTGAAAGAACGCGAAGGGGATTCCTAAAAATCCCCTTCCAATAGATTTTTGTTCTTTGCCTTGTCTACTGAAGGGGCTCCATGGAAACTGCCGCCGCAAGACAGGCATTGCCCTGTGAATTGCAGGAAATTAACAGGGCAAACAATCGTGCGTATCCCGTACCCAGTCCCTGTACGCCTGCATCATCAGCATGGCAACCGCCGCACCGGGGTCTTCCAGTTCTCTGGAGGCCGCACCGCGGGTAGCGGCTCTGCCATGGACGGCGATCATGGTTGTGGTGTTCCGAAACCCCTGTGCTGCCCCTTCACTGGCGGCTTCTGCCACCTCCACAGCGTTTTTTCCGTTTTCCAGCGCTTCTTTCATGGCATCCACCGCAGGGGCCAGGCCGTCCAAAAAGGTTTTTTCACCCGGTTTGGCTTTGCCCCGGCCGGCCACGCCTTCCAGATAAGCCGCAAAGATGTCTGCCATTTGATCAATCTGTATTTCATCCGCTCCCCTGAATGCCTTTCCGGCCTGCATCCACCCGGACGCCATCAGTGTACCCATGGTAGATGGAACGGCCACGGACATGGCTTTGCCGGCTCCGTAGAGAAGTTTTCCGATGTCATTTTCCTCGCTGTCCCGCACGGCACGATATGCCGCTTTAAATCCGTCGTCCATAGTCAATCCCAGATCCCCGTCTCCCACCACACTGTCCAGTTGAATCAGGTATCTTCTGTTTTCTTCCATCACTTTGCTGAATCTCTCAAAAAGGCCTGTGAATTCTTTTGCTTTCATCCGATTTTCTCCTGTGTGCTTTACGACCGTCCTATGAGACAAAAAAGGGGGTTTTTGCCGGTGCATCGAGATACTTTTTCAGTTCATCATCCAGTTTCAGAAGAGAAATGGAAACGCCGGCCATTTCCAGTGCTGTTGCATATTCGCCTACATAATATCTGTATACTTTGATTCCCTTTGCTTCCAGATATTTATTGACCTGTCTGGTCACTATATATTGTTCATCCAGCGGAGTGGCGCCCAGCCCATTGATCAGTACGGCTACCTCATCCCCTGACTGGTAGGGAAGATCCGCCACAATCTTATCCAGCATTTCCTCTGCAATCTGATTGGCAGGTTCTATTTTCCCACGGCGTATACCGGCTTCTCCATGGATACCCATACCGATTTCCATTTCATCCTCACCGATGGAAAATCCCGGCTCGCCCACTCTGGGCACTGTACAGGGTGTCAATGCAACTCCCATGGTACGCACATTGGCTGCTGCTTTTTCCGCCACGCGTTTCACCTCATCCAAATCCAGCATAGCGGCAGCAGCGCCGCCTGCGCATTTGAATACAAACAGAATCCCGGCTACCCCTCTGCGGGTATTTTTCTCTCCCGGCGCACTGGGACCGGCTGAAGCCACGTCCTCTCCGGCAACCACACTTTCCACACGGATACCGTCCTCAAAATCCACCATTTCCGCAGCCATATCGAAATTAAAAATATCGCCGTTATAATTCCCGTATATGTATAACACGCCTGCACCGTCATCAATCTCTCTGGTAACAGCCGCCATCTGTTCCGCGCTGGGAGACTGGAACACATCGCCTACCGAACAGCCGTCCAGCATGCCTTCTCCCACATATCCGAGAAACAGGGGCAGATGCCCGGAGCCGCCTCCGGTGGCTATGCCTACTTTTCCCGGTTTCTTCCTGGCCGTCACCAGACAGCGCAAATCGTCATTGGTATATGTGATCAGATCCGGATGGGCCACATACAGGCCTTCCAGCATTTCATTTACATAATCTTCCGGTCTATTGATTATTTTTTTCACGCTACATCTCCTATTCCAGTCCCGCTATTTATTCCAGTCCCGCTCTTATTCCAGTCCCGCTCTTATTCCAGTCCCGCAACCTCCCTGCGAAGCCTCTCTCTACGGAAAGAGTATCAGCCGCCTATGCGTCTGATACTCTTTCCAGGCTTCTACGGGCGGTTGCCGTCGGGGGCTGGTTGCATTTACTTTGATTCTTGTTACACAACTTATTCCAGTCCCGCTCTTATTCCAGTCCCGCTATTTATTCCAGTCCCGCAACCTCCCTGCGAAGCCTCTCTCTACGGAAAGGGTATCAGCCGCCTATGCGTCTGATACTCTTTCCAGGCTTCTACGGGTGGTTGCTGTTGGGGGCTGGTCGGGGGCTGGTCTGATTTTGGCAATGGTTTTAATCTGCTATTTTTTTCTCGTCTTTGGAAGCCTCTTTTTTAAGGAATATTTCTTTCAGAGATTCGGTATACGGAGCTCTGGCAATGCCATATTCGGTAATGATCCCTGCGATAAGGTCGTTGTCTGTCACGTCAAAACAGGGATTGAATACTTTTACGCCAACAGGCGCCATCCGTTCTTTATACCACATCTCTGTCACTTCTTCTGCCGGACGCTGTTCGATTTGAATATCGGCGCCGGTAGGGGTGTTCAGGTCAATGGTGGAGGTAGGGGCACAGATATACACGGGAATATTATAGCGCTTTGCCACAGTTGCTACCACGGACGTGCCAATCTTGTTGGCGGTGTCCCCGTTGGCGGCAACACGGTCGCATCCCACAAATACCGCATCCACCCATTTGTTTCTCATCACTGTTGCGGACATGTTATCACAAATCAATGTGACGTCCAGGCCGGATTCGTACAGTTCAAAAGCGGTCAGCCGGGCGCCCTGAAGAAGAGGCCTGGTCTCATCCGCGTAGATGCGGAAGTTATACCCACGCTCCTGTCCCAGATACATAGCGGCAGTGGCCGTTCCATATTTTACGGTAGCCAGTTTGCCCGCGTTGCAGTGGGTCAGCAGTCCATCACCGGGTTTTACAAGAGAGAGTCCATATTCACCGATGCTCTTGCATACCCAGACGTCCTCATTGCGGATTTCCACGGCTGCGTCATGGAGGATTTTTTTCAGTTCCCCGATAGGTTTCTCCTGATTCGCCCGGCATACGCTGTCCATACGGTTCAGGGCCCAGGAAAGATTGACTGCCGTGGGACGGGCGGAATCCAGGTATTCTTTTGCTTTTTGAAATGCCGGATAGAACTCGTCAAATGTATCGGCCTGAATCTCTTTTGCCGCCAGGTAAACACCGATGGCAGCAGCCACGCCGATGGCCGGAGCCCCTCTCACCTGCAGCAGATAAATGGCGTTCCATATATCTTCCTGTTTTGTCAATTCCAGTATTTCCGTGCTGTAAGGGAGTTTTGTCTGGTCTATGATGACCAGGGCGCCTTTCTCTTCATCCAGCGCCACTGTCTCATAATCCATAATGGATTTCGTTTCGCTCATGGTGATCCTCCTTTTCCTTAAAATGCCGCAATCGCTTCTTCAATGGCCTTTCTGTAATCAGCGCCTGATACGAAGCGAGATCTGTTCAGAATATAATTTTTGGCCAGTGTGACAATGATTCTTTCAGCGCGGGCACGCTTTTCTTCATCCGCTATGGTGGTGATGTCTTTGTTATTTGCCATGCCCACGATACGGCGGATAGACTCCAGACCCGCTACGCCAGCGGTATCCGCAAGGATGGTTCCCAGATAATACTCCATAAAGCCTTCGGTTTTCGCCATGGTATCCGTTACATTCTGCTCATATACGATCTTGAATTTTTCGATAAATTTATCCACGATTTCCACGATACAATCAATGGTCCAGTCACAGAAGGTTTTCTTTTCCTGCGGGTCTGTAATGGTGGCATCCCCATTGGCCCAGGCAAAAAACATATTGGCAATAATATTCCCCACATCGTATCCCATCGGTCCGTAGAATGCAAATTCCGGATCAAATATGTAAGTATGCTCCTGGTTGATAAAAATAGAGCCGGTGTGCAGGTCGCCGTGGATAAGCGCCTGTGCATTGTTCATAAAATCAAACTTGAGTTTGGCAGCCTCCAGGTGCAGTTTCTTATCCTCATACAGTTCCTTCTGTACAAATTCCGCATTGGGCGGGAACACATTGTTTCTGTGGTTGTAATCAATGTATGGCTCACTGTACACCAGATCTTCGGATATTTCGCAGAGATCCGGATTGATAAATGCTTTTACGTTTTCTTTCTTTTCCTTATGTCCCATGACCACGTCGGTGGAAAGCAGCAGGGAATTTACCATAAATGTGGTTATATGCTCTGCAAACAGAGGGAAAATCTCATGGTTGATTAACGCGGTACGCATCATGGAATGACCCACCATATCCTCCATGGACATAGCGCACATAACGCTGTCATACAGGTATACTTTCGGGACAAGTCCGGGTGCCGCCTCTCCCTGTATGCCCAGTATCTTTGCCTCGATCCTGCCCCGGTCTGTGGAAAGCTTCATATTTTCATCAATGCGCAGACATTCGCCTGCCTGTTTTACAATGATGGATTTACCTGTATTCTCGTCTTTGAGGCGGAATACATAGTTCAGATTTCCGTCTCCGATTTCCTGACAGGTCAGCTTTGCATCTGCGGGGAAAAAGTGGAGTTTCTCCTCCACATATTCCGCAATATCCTCTGTTTTCATTAAAAAATACTGTTCAAAACGTGACATATGCCTTACCTCTTTTCTTTTCCATGTCAAATCCTCTGATGCAACATTTCTTACTTTGTGTCTGTTAATCCTGTTTCTTTGTGGCATACGCTGCAATCAGTGCCAGTCCGAGAACCGCCCCTTTTACTGCAGGAAGCACATAGAACGGAACTGCCAGGATGGTCAGGCCGTTTTCCAGGGTGGAAACCAGGCAGGCACCGATCATTGTTCCGATTGGATTGGGTTTTTCTGCACCTCCTACGGTACGGCCTACAAAAACTGCCGCCAGGGAAGGCATCAGATAGTCGTCACAACACATAACCTGTGCGGAGCTGCCACGGGATGCCACCAATATGCCGGCAATGGCAATAAAGACTGCCGTGATCATACCTGCCATGTAGCGGTATTTCGTCGTATTGATACCGGACAGTTTGGCAGCCTGTTTATTACCGCCCATTGCATAGAGAAAACGTCCCTGTTTTGTATAGTTTAAAAAGATATGTGCCACAAGCACGCAGGCAAACATAATCAGAATGATCCAGGGTGCCCGGCCAAGGGCTGAAAAACCGTCGGTCAGCGCGGTACGTGCCGGAGGCGTATGCCAGGATGTCTGCATCCCGGTGGAAACGGCGCCGCCGCCTATGTACCACTGCCCCAGCCCCTGATGAACAAACATGAGCGCGCAGGTTGCAAGCATATCGGGAATTCTGCACACCAGTATCAGAAACATGGTTAACTGATACAGAATCAGTGTTGTAATGATTGTAATGATAATTGATACCGGAACGGAAAAGCCGAACCAGAGAAAGGAAGAAACAAATGCATATGCCGAGCAACTCGCCAGAGTAGCCGCAGACATATCAAATCCGTCCGGCGCCATCGTTACCGTTGCCGCAATGGCAAATACAGTGTTGATGGACATGGCTCTTAAAATATTCACCATATTGCTCGACGACATAAAGGCGCTTCCCTTTAATGCCGTGAACATGATAAAACACAATACCAGTGCAAATACAGCCGCCCAACTGACAAGGAAACGGCTCATATGAAAATTTTTCTTTTTCGTCAAATCCATGTTCTGTTTTTCCTCCGTTTTCTATGACGCTGAATCCGCCTGCTTTTGCGCTTCGCCGCCTACCGCATAGTACATGATCTCATCATCACTGGTCTTTGCGGTTTCCAGCTCCGCCATGATTCTGCCGCTGTACATAACATAAATCCTGTCTGTCAGAGAGAGCAGCTCCGAATCTTCGCAGGTCGCATATATAACGCCTTTTCCCTTTTTTGCAATCTGATTGATCAGATGGAAAATATCCTGTTTGGCAGCCACATCCACACCTTTTGTAGGCTCATCAAACATGTAGAGCTGGCAGTCGGCAGTCAGCCATTTACCAACGGCTACTTTTTGCTGATTCCCACCTGACAGATTTTTCACAAACTGTTTTATGGATGGAGTCTTAATACCCAGACTTTCCACAAAACTGTTGGCGTTCTCGTTGACTTTCTGTGTGTTGACAAAGGAAGCCATACAGAACTGATCCAGTGCCGCCGCGGAAAGGTTGAATGCAACGGTTTCTTCCACCAGTACGCCTTCCTTTCTCCGCTCTTCCGGTACAAAGGCAATACCGTTTTTCACTGCATCCGCAGGGGTCTTTATTTTCATGGTTTTTCCGCAAAGGGTAACGACGCCTCCGGTCTTTTTGTATGCGCCGAAAATGGTCTTGCACAATTCGGACTTTCCGGCCCCTACAAGTCCGGCGATTCCCACAATTTCCCCGGCCCCCACATGGAATGATACGTCGTTTACTTTGCCGTCCGCGCCGCTGAGATGTTCCACCCGGAAAATTTCTTCCCCGATTTCACATGCTTCCTTAGGAAAACTCTCTTCAAAAGAGCGGCCCAGCATTTTCTCCACGATTTCCTTTGTAGTGGTCTTCTCTGTAATGGGCGTATTATCCACAAGCTGTCCGTTCCGCATAACTGTATATTGCTCACAAATATCCAGAATTTCGTTGAGACGGTGGGAAATAAAAATCACCGCCAGATTTTCCACTTCCCGCAAATGCCGTACCACATCAAACAATTCCTTTGTCTCTGACATGCTCAGAGGCGCCGTAGGTTCATCCAATATGAGAAAACTGCAGTTCATACGGATTGCCCTCGCTATCAGCACCATCTGTTTCTGCGCAAGTGAAAGATTCTGAACCAGTGTGTTGACATCAATATTCGTAATATGTAAACGTTCCAGAGCCTTTCTGGCCTCTTCCCGTGTCTTGCCCCAGTTCATCACCACGCCGCTGCTCATGACCATCTCATTGATCATAATGTTTTCCGCAACAGACAGGGTCGGAACAAGAGAGGTATCCACTTCCTGGTATACAATCTGGATGCCCAGTTTTTTTGCGTCAATGGGCGTTCTCAGTTCCACCACCTGGTCATTGAGCAACACCTGGCCTGTGTAGGTGGGATTCGCTCCCGCCAGAACTTTCATCAGTGTCGATTTTCCGGCGCCGTTAGCGCCGACAACAGCTCTGATCTCCCCGGTTGATACTTCAAAATCCACGCAGTCCAGTGCCTTTACTCCTGGGAAACTTATGGATACGTTTTTCGTTTTCAGTACTTTCTTTTCCATATCATCCTCTTTTCGGTTTCCGGTGTGTCCGGTACTACGAGTTTTCTGTTGTCATGGACAATAGATTGCAGGCTTCGCCGGCAAACCTATTGTCATGAATAGAAAGAGGAGATGCAGGTTATGCACCGGCATCTCCTCCCTGGAGCTACCGTCAACAGCCCTGTACATCAGTTTCCCTGCTGCCCCTGTATTGCGGTGCAGGCAGGCTGACCTGTGTCATGCAGGCCATTGACCGGATTGAATCAATGAATCAATGTTTTGGGCATCCAGTCTGTCTCAGACAGATAATCAAGGTTGCCATATGTTTCGCCTGCAATGTCCCCAAGGTTTTCAACGGTGGACTCCGGTTTCAGGGCGCTGGCCGGAATGGCTGTGCCGGGAACTTCAATGACATCCACGCCGGTCTGTCCCGATGCAGGGTCATAAATCTTATCGTATTCGCCTGCGATTTCGAGCATCAGCGCACGCATACCAATTTCACCGTTCAGTGTCCAGTCTGTTGTGCCGGCTGCAACCCAGATTTCCGGATTGGTCTGCATATTTGTCACGTCTACCGGGTCGATGTCCACGGAACCCATGGGAAGCGCATCCCCGTTTTTGCCGTTAAAATTGTCATTCTCAAGGATTGCATTGTAAACGCCCTGTGCATACAGATCGTAATAAACAACAATGCCGTCCACATCTTCACGCTTTATGCTCTGCAGATAAGCTGCCGCCACTGTATTTGCGGAATCAGAAGAGTCCTGCAGAGGCTGGATTTCTCCAACTGTCACAATCTTGCCTGCGCTCTCATATTCCTGCCAGCCAACTTCGCGGCGGTCAAAAGGTGAATTGTAATTAGGGCCTCTCCATACTTTAATCAGACGTACCGGGCCTTCTTCCCCTCTTGCCTTCTTTGCTTCGATCTGCTGATCCAGAAGAACGGTTACAAGGCTGTCATCCTGCTGGAACATCTGTGTAACGCCTTCCAGTTTCTTGTATTCGCCGTCAGCATAGAACTGGGTATCGAAGGTAACGATTTTCAGATCGGGATACTGTTCTGTAATCTCTTTCAGGAATACATAAGATCCATCCTGGTTGCCGTGGCTCACCAACAGTCCGTCATATCCTGCGGAAGCACAGGTACGGATCGTATCCTGCCACTTGTTGAAATCACCGTCGCAGAAGAAGAAATCAAACTGTACACCCAGTGACTGGCAGAGTGCCGCGCAGGAATCTTTCCACATCTGGAAAATGGAAGCGGAGGGCATGATCATGATATATGCCACTTTCTTGCCCGCAACAGGGGACTCTACTGCCCCGGCAGGCGCCGCATCTGCTGCATCCGCAGCAGCCTCTTCTCCGCCGGTTTCCGCAGGCGCCGCTTCCTGTTCTGTCGCAGGTGCGCTGGCTGCCTGGTCGTTACCGTTTCCGCCGCAACCGGTCAGTACGGAAGCTACCATTGCCACACAGATCAATGCGCTTAATAACTTTCTTTTCATAAATTAACCTCCTGTTCAATAAAATTGTTTGTTGAAATCGCACAAATTCGATTTATGTCGATTCCATAATGAAATTATATCATTTTATGGCATAAATTCAATATTTACTTTTGTTTATTATCGATTTTTGGTAATTATGCCTTTGTTTTATTTTGTTTAGTTCATATTTACTAAATATTTATTTGTAATATAAGTTTTGTTAAGTTTATATTTGAAATTTCTCCATTTGAATCTATTGTGCGATTTTATCAATTCAGGTGATTGTCCGCCGTGTTTTTCACGGTTTTCGCGCTTTATACAATCTATTTTATAGTGATTTTTACTAAACTCCCCACATAATAAAACTAAACGGATTTAGTTGTCTTAAAATAAGGTTTTGTGTATTTTCACAAGAGAACAATTTTGAGAGAAAAAATCCTGCCTTCCACGCACAGAAATACATGCAGGTTTTTCGAACATTCCGGCATAACACAGCAAAGGGGAATCCCGTCTTCCAGGATTCCCCTCCGATTCATGACAATAGGTTTGCTGGCGAAGCCTGCAATCTATTGTTTTCATAACAGATAGTATGGCAGTGTATCTCCCTGTGTTCCCCAGTTGACCACACCATCTCTCGTATTGCTTTTTTTGTTCTCTTCAAAGCGCTCCGTCTTCTGTTCACGCCCCACCACCGGCTCCTGCCCTGCAGGTTGGATACTTGTCTGCTCCGGCTCTGACGGTTTTGACTTTCCCCGGACAGCCTCTGTCTTTTCTGCCATTTGTCCTCACCTTTCTCTGATTCGCTGCCGGCTCATGTCACATGGCAGTCTCATATACTTTGATAACATCCTCCAGGGACGGCGTACGGATATTGGCTGTCATACAGGTATCCGCCAGGGCAAGGCGGGCCAGGGACGGAAAATCTCCTCTGTTCACATTGTTCAGTTTTCCCAGGCCGGACGGGATACCCACTTTTGCCCCCAGTCCCCGTATATTGCAGACAACTGCCCGCACTGCGTCCGCGCCGGACAGACCGGCTATCCCCAACGCCTCTCCGATCTTTTCAAATCGTTCATGTGTTTCGGGAAATTGCCCGTTATATTCCAATACACAGGGCAGCAGAACCCCATTGCACACACCATGCGGGAGATTGTAAAAACCGCCCAGAGCATGGGCCATGGCATGCACCATACCCAATCCGGCATTGGAAAACGCCATGCCGGCAACATTCTGGGCATAGGCCATCATCTCTCTGGCTTCCACATCGTTGCCGTTCTCCACGGCTTTGGGAAGGTATTCCCGAATCACCCGGATGGCCCAATATGCGTCTTTATCCGTCAACGGTGTGGCCTTCCATGTCAGAGCCGCCTCTATGGCATGGGTCATGGCATCCATTCCCGTAGCCGCAGTCAGACTCTTCGGCATGGACATCATAAAATCCGTATCGTTGATGGCAATATCCACCATACAATTCGGGTCCATCATACACATTTTGGTATGGCGGGCATGATCCGTTACAATGTAGAAGCTGGTGACTTCAGAACCGGTGCCCGCCGTGGTATTCACCGCCACAATGGGAAGCCCGCGCTTTCCGGATTTTTCATCCCCTTCATAATCCTCTACCCGGCCGCCGTTCGCCAGTACGATACTGGCCGCCTTGCAGGTGTCAATGGCAGATCCGCCTCCCACTGCCACCAGTACGTCCACTTTCAGCATCCCCGCCGCACGGATACAATCTCTGACCACTTCCGTGGTGGGATTGGGGGTCACTTCATAGTAGATGGCATATTCCATCTCTGCCCGCAAGATCTCATCCCCTACCCGCTGTGCCACACCGTTTTCAAACAGAAAACGGTCTGTAACAAGAAGTGCCCGTCCATATCCCCGCTTTTTTAACTCTGCCGGTAACAGACTGATGGCGCCTCTGCCAAAAAAACTTGTCCTTACTGCATTTACTCTTTCCGCTCCCATGCCATTTTCCTCTTATCCAATCCGGTTTATCTGATCCTCCGCGTCCCGCATTGCCTCTGCCGCTGTCTTTTTCCCCATAAAGGCTTCCCATATCTCCTGATAGAGAATGCCGTTTTTCTCTCCGGCCTTTTCCATATGCGGAAGGGGCCGTGCCGATGCAAACATTTGCAGTTGACATGCGTACCAGGGATATTCCTCCCGGCCCTTTTCATAGCTGGACCGCCGCACGGGCGCACCGCTGACAGCACCGGCAATTTCATCGACCTGGCGGCTGCGAAGGTAGGCCAAAAAGTCCTGTGCCTCCTGTTTCCTGCCGCTGCCTGCGCTGACCGCAAAGGACCAGCTCACATTCCAGCCCGTAGAAAATGCGGCAAAGCCCAGATCTTCTTTTTCCATGCAGTCAGCTGTATACACTACGCCCATCTGGCCGCTCCAGGTAACTGCCAATGGCACTTTCTTTTCCCGGATTGCCGCTGCCACTTCCACATTGCCAAACTGTTCTGTACCCGGCAGGGCAATCCTTTTCAGGGCACAGTACCGTTCCAGGCCGTCTATCATCTCCGTTGTGTTGCAAACGGCCGTTTTGTTGTCATAGACATCTCCACCGTTCATACGCAGCCATGGCAGCGCATCCGTAAATATTTCGGAACTGTCCGCCTTGAGCGCCACGGAAGGCCTGCCGGTTGCCTTTGCAATTATTTCCGCCGCATCCGCAAACTCTCCGGGTGTAATCACCGCACCCCAGGTTTTTCCTGCGATTTCTTTCAGTATGCTCTTTCTATAAGTCACAATATGTCCGTCACAAAAGGACGGAGATAAATATGTTTTACCTTCCAACTGCATTTCCGATGCGATCACGGGAAGAATATCTTCAAAATCGTATGAGAGTTCCGCCAGATAGCCATTGCGGACAAAGTCACAGGACCACAGATGTCCGGCCACCATCACTATATCATATTCCGCCTTACCCGCAAACACATCCATCATGGCCTCATAATAGCCGCTCCAGGGAATCACATCAAACCTTACCCGGCTGTCATACGCAGCGAGAATACCATAGTTTTTATTCACATAGGCTGCCACTGCCGGATCATCCACTGCAAGTACTTTTAACATATGTTCGCACTCCTGCCTTCTATTTTACATTTCACTTGCCTATCACCGGAGGCGCATCCACGATGCCCACGATAAAGGCGTCCACCGGCGCAGAACGTTCCAGCGCGTGCTGCGTGGTGTTATCTGTGGTAATCAGCACCAGCTCCCCGATACCGGCGCCCAGGGAATCCGCCGCAACGATCATATCTGTTTTTTCCCCCTCATAGGAATAGGGCTTCACCAGCAACAGTTTATAGCCTATCAGATTTTCAAATTTTCTCGTGGATACAATCGTTCCCTTTACAGTCCCCAGAATCATATCTGTTCTCCTTCACTGCCTATTTTAAAATTTCCACCATCTGTCCCTGCCGCAGCTGAAACGCATTGGCATCGTCCGTATCTATATGAAAATCAAGACTGCATGCGGAGGACGCCCGTATCATTACATTGTCCATAATACCGCCGCGCTGTCCTTTGATGGAAACCCGTACCCGCTGGCCGTCTTTTACGCCAAACCATCTGGCATCCTCCGGTGTCATATGTATATGCCTGTCGGCAATGATCACACCCCGTTCCACTTCAATTTCCCGTTTTGGCCCCCGAATCCGGATGCCGGGTGTGCCAAGGACATCTCCGGATGAACGCACAGGCGGAATCATACCCAGGATACGGCTGTCCGACAGAGATACTTCGATCTGTGTATTTGTCCGCTCCGGACCCAGGATTCTCAGTCTGACCGGCTGTCCCTTAGGGCCGATCACTTCCACAGTCTCTTTGCAGGCATATTGTCCCGGCTGGCTCACCGCCTTTATGGGCGTCAGACGGTATCCCGTTCCGAACAGCCATTCCACATGTTTTCTTTCCAAATGGATATGGCGGGCAGATATTCCTACCGGAACCTGAAAAGGATGGGCCTCCAACTGCTCCAGTTCTTCCATGACAAGTGTTGTTATTTTATTTACAAGTGCCGTAAACTCTTCCATAAAATTTTATACCCTGTGGCCAGCCAGACCCATTGCCTTGTCTGACTGGTATGTTTTTTGTTTCTATTTTGCAAAAGGCAGAATATTACCTACACTTCCGTGCGGTCTGGGAATTACATGTGTGGCTACCAGTTCACCGATTCTGGAAGCCGCTTCCTGTCCGGATTCCACTGCCGCCTTAACCGCTGCCACATCTCCCTGTACCATCACCGTTACCAGGCCGGAACCGATTTTTTCTGTTCCCACCAATTCCACATCTGCCGCTTTCAGCATGGCATCCGCCGCCTCAATGGATGCCGTAAGCCCTCTCGTCTCTATCATGCCAAGGGCCAGCATACCCTTTTTCAAACCATCCGCCATCTTGCCTTCTCCTTTCAGTCCGTCGGACACTCCAGCATATTCATCAGTTTCACAACTTCCGGATGTGGATTGCTGATGCAGACAGCCACCTTCATATTTTCTTCTCCAATCCGGTTTTTGCTGTCCCAGGCGGCTTCAACGGATGCCTCCACCGCCGAAACTTCGCCTGCCACCACACCCCGCACCATTTTTCCGCCCAGGGTTTTATGAAAACTGACAATCCCCACCTGCGCCGCTTTGAGCATGGTGTCCATTACCACAACCGTATTTGCATATCCCGTAACTTCCACGACTCCTATCGCATTCCACACCGGTTCATCACATCCCAATCCTTATTTTTCATGTAACGGTTTTTCTTACAACGCATCCCGTGCTCATTTTAATACCGGCAAAATTTTGGTAACATCCTGATGCGGGCGCGGAATTACATGAACCGCAACCAATTCACCGATTCTGGAGGCCGCTTCCTGCCCGGACTCTGTAGCGGCTTTCACTGCGCCTACTTCACCTTTGACGATCACCGTTACAAGACCGGACCCGATTTTCTCTGTTCCCACCAGTTCCACATCTGCTGCTTTCAGCATGGCATCCGCTGCCTCAATCGAAGCCGTAAGCCCTCTTGTCTCCACCATTCCAATTGCTGTCATTGCCATAATCTCATCCTCCTGTTTGTGTTCCACATGCTATCTTTGTTATATGCGCCAGATATTCCGTTCCCTCATAGGGCAGTTCGATCATATCCGTAAGCACTTCTTTTTCATCATTAAACCGCAGTGCCGCCTGACGTGCCGCCTCGGCGGCCACCTGCACGTTGGAAACCGTTCCCGTAAATTTCACCTGCGCCGTCATGGGAATAAAGGCGCTTGTATCTTTGGGATTGATGGTATCCACTCCGATGATCTCCACATCCGCCGCCTTGCAGGCTTTATCCATGGCATAGAGCACCGTCGCATAGCCCGCACATTCCAAAAAACCAATCGCCATTTTTGCCATGTTATTTCTCCTATTCCAGTTCCGCACAAGCCCTATCGGCGCTCTTCCCCGATAAAATACCCGACACTTCGTGTCTGCTATTTTATCACGCGCCTTCCGGACTTCTGCTGTTTCCCAGTTCCGCACAAGCCCTATCGGCGCTCTTCCCCGATAAAATACCCGACACTTCGTGTCTGCTATTTTATCACGCGCCTTCCGGACTTCTGCTGTTTCCCAGTTCCGCACAAGTCCTATCGGCGCTCTTCCCCGATAAAATACCCGACACTTCGTGTCTGCTATTTTATCACGCGCCTTCCGGACTTCTGCTGTTTCCCAGTTCCGCACAAGCCCTATCGGTGGACTTCTGCTGTTTCCCAGTTCCGCAGCCGCCCTCACGGCTTCTCAGTTATCTTGTTCTTATTTCAGACGATTCGCAAACCGCCGTCAGCCAACTGGCATCTGCGGAATCTGGTAAAGCTCCTTGCGCAGGTAAGTCCTTCGCCCGTAGGCCCTGCAATCGTCATGCTGGCATGACCCTCACCGCCGATGCCGACGCCTTTTAACGTAGCCCCGTTTTTCACAAAAATTGTCGTTTCAATCCGCTTTGCAAAATAGGTCATATGATCCACATTTTTGGAAAACATGGATGCCGTATGCCTGTTGCCGCTCTCCGCCACAACCGCATATTCTGCTGCTTCTTCAAAATCGCGACAGCTTACAATGGGCAGCACCGGCATCAACTGTTCCACCATGACAAACGGATGATCATGGGGTACCTCGCATATAAGGAGTCTTGTGTCAGGTTTGTCAGTTATGCCAAGTTGTTCCAGCATCAGACCCGCATCTTTGCCAACCCATTTTTTATTGACCTCATACCGGCCGTCCCGCTGGAGGAATACAATGTCCAGCAACGCTTTTGTCTGTGCCTCGCTCAACAGATATGCGCCTTCACTGACCATATTGTAGACCAGTTCTTTCTCAATGGATTCCACCGCAAACACTTCTTTTTCTGCCAGACACAACAGATTGTTATCAAAAGAAGCGCCTCTGTAAATTTCCTTTGCTGCCAGTTTGATGTCCGCTGTTTCATCCACTACCACCGGTGGATTGCCCGCGCCTGCGCCAATGGTCTTTTTACCGGAGCGAAGCAGTGCGTTAACCATAGGCATACCGCCCGTCCCGACCATCAGCCTGATCCTGGGGCTGGAGGTCAGAATATCCACTGTTTCCATCGTGGGTTCTGCTGTCATTGTGATCAGTCCGGCCGGTCCGCCGTTTTCCACAATGGTATCATGCAGAATCTGTAACGCATATGCACAAGCCCGTTTTGCACCAGGGTGCACATTGAATACAACCGCGTTACCGCCTGCAATCATACTGATGGTATTGTGAATCATCGTTTCTGTCGGGTTGGTGGAGGGCGTAATGGAGCCAATCACGCCAAAGGGTCCTCTCTCTTCCAGCATCAGCCCGGCGTCTCCCGAGATAGCTTCGGTTTTCAGGCATTCTGTCCCCGGCGTCCCGTTGATCACGCTGATGTGCTTCTGAATCTTATCCTCATATCGCCCCATCCCCGTTTCCTCCCGGACACGTTTTGAAAAGTCTTCTGCATGTTCCAGGCTCACCTTGCGGATGGCAGCGATAATCCGTTCCCGATCCTCTACTTTGTAATTCATATACCAGTCTTTCTGCGCCGCAAAAGCCGCATCTATGGCATCTTCACAGCGTTCAAACACACCCCGGCAGCCTCCTGGAGAAGCCTGCGCCGAAACCGCGCCGGTTCTGTCCAACCCTGCCAGTACGCTCCTGACAATCCGCTCTATTTCATTTGCACTGATTTCCATGGCTGTTCTCCTTTTCTAATTCTGATGCATCTTCTGTGTGACTCTGCGCACCACTTCCGCAATGATTTCTTCTTTTGTTTTATTTATGGCTGTATCCGCATCTGCCGCACTGCCACCGTCGGGTATCGCATTGCCGGCCCCGCCACCGCAGGCACAGGTACCACTGCTACAGGTGCAGACACTGCCGGCAGCCCTGCTGCCACAACTGCTGCCTTCGCCGGCCCCGGTTGTGCCTTTGCCCGGCCTTACAATGGGTGTAACCCCTTTCAAACCGGACACATCACAGGTACGGATATCCTCCGGTTCATTGGTCAATACATCTTTTACATTGGTCGCTTCCTGTACACAGGGCGGTATCCCCCCTGTGGTAATGCCAAAATTTTTGCGGTTATCCAACAGAGTCTGCACCTGATCACAGGAAAGAGGATTTTGTTTGCCGATAATATTTCCCGTATACATCAGCAGACTGGCATAATACTCCACAGATTCCAGCCTGTAAAAAGCCTCATAGGCATCTTTCCCCCAGGTCAGCGCCCCATGATTGGCCAGAAGCACCGCATTATAACTGTTTACAAAGGGTGCTATGGAATCGGGTACTTCCTGTGTTCCCGGTGTGGCATACTTTGCCACGGGCACCACTCCCAGCGTTGTCACACCCTCGGTCAGAATCGGTTTTTCCAATCCGATCCCCGCCACTGCATACGCCGTGGCAATCGGGGGATGGGCATGTGTCACTGCCATAACCTGCGGATTTTCCTCATATACCCGCAGATGCATTTTAATCTCGGAAGAAGGTTTGGAACTTCCCTGCAGCACTTTCCCTGTCAGATCCAGTTTCACCAGCATTTCCGGCTTCATAAAGCCTTTGGATACCCCTGTCGGCGTCGCCCAGATGGCATTCGGCCCCACCTTGCAGCTTATATTACCGTCGTTTGCCGCCACAAAACCTCTGGCATACATACGCCGGCCAATGTCGATAATGGCATTTTTGGCTTCAAAGTCCGACATATATTTTACGCCTTTGATCGTTACCATTTTTTCACCCTTTCTTTTTGTTTTTCTTTCTTTTCCATGTATTTTTTCGTCATTTCCTGATTAAAATTATAACATTTACCTTTGTTTTGTCAATATATATGTTTGTATTACCTGTTTTTATTTTTGTTTTCCTTCGTTTTGCTGTTGCCATACAACAATAGATTGCAGGCTTCGCCGGCAAACCTATTGTCATGAATAAAAAAATCCACAGAGCAGATGGTTCTGTTCTGTGGATCTTTTTATTCATGGTAAATAAAGCAATTTGAAGCGATTGCAAGAACCCTGTTTCTATCTTGCACTCTTGTCATAAGGCACACCGCTGGCTCTGGGTGCCTGGGAATTTTTAGATGTAAAAATTAATACAATCAACGTGGCAATATACGGAATCATCTTATATAAGTAACTGGGAATCCCCATATTATTTAAGAACGGAATGCCCGAATATGCCGCCGCAATGGCCTTGGTCAGACCGAAGAACAGGGAGGCCCACATAATCCGGACCGGTTTCCACTGTCCGAAGATCAACACCGCCAGCGCCAGGAAACCATAGCCGGAAACAGTGGCATTAAAATTGGTGGATGTAGGCACTACGAATACCAATCCGCCCAGTCCGCCCAACGCCCCGGAAATAATCACCCCTGCATACTGCATACGATACACATTGACGCCCGCCGCATCCGCAGCCTGGGGATGTTCGCCGCAGGCCCGCAGGCGCAGGCCGAAGCGTGTGCGGTACAGTACGATAGTGGCCAACACCAGTATACCGATACCGATATAAGTAGTGATATACGTATTTTTAAAGAACAGATCGCCAATGACAGGAATGCTCCCCAGCACCGGTACGGATTCAATACGGAATGTATTGGAAAATTGAATCTGCTGTACTCCCTGAATGATCCGGGCAACAAAGATCGCAAACGCCGGTGCGAACATGTTCAGAGCCGTACCACTGATGGTCTGGTCGGCTTTCATGTTAATGGCTGCATAGGCATGGAACAGTGAAAATACAACACCGGTACTCATGGCAATCACAATGGCAATCAGCAACTGTCCCTGGCCGCTCATATTCTTGCCGGTCAGATTGATAAACAGGATACTGGTAAACGCACCCATTGTCATAATACCTTCCAGCGCAATATTTACAACGCCGCTGCGCTCCGAAAACATCCCGCCCAGAGCTACGATCAGAAGAGGAATAGAAAAAAACATTGTCTGCTGAAAAATAAAATATACTACACTCATGCCTTACTTCCCCCTTTCTGCGTCTCTTTTACGTCAGGTGGCGTCTGCCCGCCTCCATGCTTGTCCTCCTGCTTTTTGCTGAATTTCTGAATCAGAATTCTGACAATCAGGGCAAACGCACTGAAGTAAATGATGATTGCTACGATAATATCAATGATTTCTGTGGAGAACTCAAACAACTGCAGATAAAAGCCGCCTGCCGTCAGATAGGCGATAAAGATACCCGAAAACAGGATACCAATGGGATGGCACAAGCCCAGCAAAGCCACGGAAATTCCGGTAAAACCTTCATCGGCAATGACATCCACAATTTCAATGTGTTTACCGGTTCCCGCCAGGTACAGACAGGCTCCTGCCAGTCCTGCAATGGCCCCCGCAATCACCATGGAAAGGATAATACTCTTTTTCTCATTGATACCCGCGTAACGGCTGGCATCCCGGTTATACCCCACCGCTTTCAGCTCATACCCAAACGTTGTCTTCTCCAGAACGATGTACACCAGGATAACCGCCAATACCGCTATGATAAAACCACCGTTGATACTGGATTCCGGAAAAATTTTATCCAATCCCATCTTAGGGATATTGGCACTGCTCAATACCGGCTTACTTTCGTTTCGCAGATTATTGAAAATGGGTTTATAGCTTTTTACAAACCAGTTCACCGCATACATACCGATGTAGTTCATCATAATCGCGGAAATTACTTCATTCACATTGAAAAACGCTTTCAGAAGTCCGGGAACCGCGCCCCAGATGGCGCCCATGCAAATCCCCGCCACCAAAGCCACAATCCAGTGCATACTTCCCAGATTTTCACACATAACGCCTACATACACGGCCCCAAAACCACCTGCAATAAACTGACCGCTGGCGCCGATATTAAACAGGCCGGTTTTAAAAGCAAATCCTACGGACAACCCGGTCAGAATAATAGTAGTGGAATAATAGAATACCTGCCCTACACCCTTTGCACCATGGGTAAAGGCGCCCGTTAGTATGGTAACAAATCCCGGAAATGCCTGTCCCGGATTACAGATCATCAGTATGACAAGCCCTACCAGCAACCCGATGATAATGGCAAAGACAGAAGAAAACACACCTGTATAATCAAATTTTCCCTTACGCATTTTTCTCTGCCTCCTTTCTCCTGGAACCAGCCATATACAGACCCAGTTCCTGTACCGTTGTCTCCCTGGGATTCAAATCCGCCACAATGGCGCCTTCAAAAATCACCAGAATCCGGTCGCTTAAATTCATGACTTCATCCAGTTCGAGAGAGACAAGCAGAATCGCGCTTCCGGAATCCCTCTGGGCCACAAGCTGTTCATGAATATAAGCGATGGCGCCCACATCCAGTCCTCTCGTGGGCTGTACCGCCAGCAGAATATCCGGATTCTTCATTACCTCTCTGGCCACAATGGCTTTCTGCTGATTACCACCTGACATACTGCGTGTAATGGTTTCTTTTCCCTGGCCGCTGCGGATATCGTATTTCTCTATAAGCATATCCGCATATTCGTTCATTTTATCCTTTTTGAGAAATCCTCTCTTACTGAAAGCAGGTTCAAAATATTGCTGTAAAACCAGATTATACGCCAGATTATATTCCAGCACCAACCCATGTTTATGGCGGTCCTCCGGAATATGGGACATGCCGTGGGTATTTTTATAACGAATGGATTTATGGGTCATATCCTCGCCATTTACAAAAATACTTCCCTGGCTCATGCTGCCCAGCCCGGTAATAGCCTGCACCAGTTCCGTCTGGCCGTTGCCGTCGATTCCGGCAATGCAGACAATCTCACCTTTGCGAACCTGGAAACTTACATGGTCCACCACATTCTGCGTATGTCCTTCACGCATGGATTTCACGCATACATCTTTTACTTCCAATACCACTTCCTGCGGACGGGCCTGGGATTTTTCCACTGTCAGGTTAACCTTCCGTCCAACCATCATCTCCGACATGGTTTCCTTGTCCGTGTCGGCCACTTCAATCGTACCGATATATCTGCCGCGCCGCAATACCGTACAACGATCCGCCACCGCTTTAATCTCATTCAATTTATGGGTTATGAACAGAATGGATTTTCCTTCCGCTACCAGTTCTTTCATAATCCGCATCAGTTCGTCTATTTCCTGTGGCGTCAAAACAGCCGTAGGTTCATCAAATATCAGTATATCATTATCCCGGTACAGCATTTTCAGGATTTCCACCCTCTGTTGCATACCTACGGTAATATCGGAAATCAGGGCATCCGGATCCACCAGCAGATTATACTTTTCACTCAACGCCATGACCTTCTCCCTGGCCTCTGCCATCCGGATCATGCCGCCTTTCACCGTCTCCATACCCAAAACAATATTCTGCAGCACAGTAAAATTATGTACCAGCTTAAAATGCTGGTGCACCATACCAATTCCCAGCGCATTGGCATCTAACGGACCTTTAATTGCCGTCTCTTTCCCTTTTACCTTGATAACACCTTTTTCCGGCTGATACAGACCAAACAGCACACTCATCAATGTAGACTTTCCGGCGCCGTTTTCCCCCAAAAGCGCATGGATTTCTCCCTGCCTGACCCGAAGCGTAATATCATCATTCGCAATAATTCCGGGAAATTCTTTCGTGATGTTCAGCATTTCAATTACATAATCCATCCTTTACCCCCTTGTGTCAGGCAGATGTGTCTGCCTCAAATCATAATCAGAACTATAAAAAGCAAAACAGGGCGCCGAAAGGCACCCCGTTTTATTCTTAAACCTGCAATCAATATTACTGTACAAAATTAACTTTTGTCTTTGCCAGGGTCAGATCTGCTGTCGTGCTGTCTTCCGTACCGTTCTCGATTGTAATTTCGCCGCCTGACAGTTTTGCAAACAGCGCATCATAGTCAGCCTGTGCAAATGTCTGAAATTTGGATGTTTCCATAGGAAGTCCTACACCATCGTTCTCTGCTGTAAATACACTTGTGCTGCCGCCAGGGAATGAACCTGCATAGAATTCCTTAACGCCTTCATATACGGAATTGCTCAGTTCCTTCATGGCAGAAGTAATCACTGTATCTGACTCACTGGACTGATCCACGTCAACACCTACCACTTTTGCACTCGCTTCTTCTGCCGCTGCCATAACGGAGTTACCTACCGCACCGCCGCAGCCAAATACAACTTCCGTACCATTCTGATACCAGCTTGCAGCCATTGCCTGTGCTTCGGGTGTAGCCGCAAATGCACCTGTATAATTGTACATAATCTCAACATCTACGCCCATCTCATTTGCAGCCGCATCAGCGCCCTGTACGAATCCATAACCATAACGGATAACTGCCGGCACTGCCATACCGCCCATGAAGCCCAGCTTTGTATAGCCATCTTTTACACATGCATAGCCGGCCAGATAACCTGCCTGATCTTCCTGGAACAGGATCGGCATAACGTTTGCGTTTGTTTTATAATTGTAATCTGCATCATGGGGTTCACCGTCCAGAAGAATGAAGCTCACATCGGGATACTGATCCTGTACGATATAAACCGGTTCTTCAAACAGGAAACCAGGACATACAACCAGTTTTGCACCGCCTTCGATAGCAAGTCCGATCGTTTCGATATAAGCATCGGTGGTTCCTTCCTGGGGCTGATAATATTTATAGGAAATATTGTTTTCCTTTGCATACCGCTCCATACCTTCCCATGCACCCTGGTTGAAAGATTTGTCATCAATCGTACCAAGATCCGTTACAAGAGCCAGCTCGTAGCTGCCGTCTGCAGAAGCGTCAGATGCTGTAACCTGTTCGCTTTCTTCTGAAGGAGCGGCCTCGTCGGAAGCATTCTCTGTATCCGGCCCCGGGGTGGGAGCGGACTCCTCAGCCTTGCTGCCACAGCCTGTCAGCATAACCGCAACCATGCTTACACATAACAATGCGCTTAAAATTTTGCTTTTCATAAATTACCTCCTGTGCAATTTCACTATTTTCCTTATCATCATACAGTATAAACGGGGTTTCTGCAAGTATTAAAAAATTGACATGTAGCAGTGTATTATGTTATAGTGATTTACAATTCAAGTAATATGATGTTGTTAAGAGTTGATTTCAGATTGGAGGAACCCATGTAATACCAGATTCCCATAACAGATACAGGAAAACGGCAGACGCTGAATCATCTGCGGCTGGTGTTTTTTGTGTACCTTGTTTTGGGTATGTGGAGTCGCATGGGTTTTATTTTTGATTTGCATCGGAGGTATTTGTATGGAACGAATTTATAAATATCCCCGGACCCGCCATCTGAAAGGCTCTATGAAACAGGCAGGGGACGAGGATTTAAAGAGTGTTGACTTTTCTCAGATAACAGGAAAGTATCTGGTGTTGGAAGAAAAAGTGGACGGCGCGAATTGCGGCATTGGTTTTAGCAGCGGCAGAACTATGTATCTTCAGAGCCGGGGACATTTCTTAAATGGAGGTTATGGAGAACGGCAGTTTGACTTGTTTAAAGTATGGGCAGGATGTTTTGAAGACAGGTTATGGCGTCTGTTGGGAGACAGGTATGTTTTATATGGAGAGTGGTTGTATGCAAAACATACTGTCTTTTATGACAGACTGCCTCATTATTTCATGGAATTTGATGTATTTGATAAAAAAGAGGGTGTCTTTTTTTCCACCCGCAGGCGCAGGGAGTTCTTACAGGAATCTTCCTTTATCCGGTCGGTTCGTGTACTGACGGAGGGTTATTTTGAAAATACGGAGGAAATTGAACAGTGGATCGGGCCAAGCCAGTTTATTTCAAATACAGCAGGTGAGAATTTTCAGATGCAGTGCAAAAAAAGTGGCGTAAATCCCGAAACAGCGCTCCGGCAGACGGATCTGACAGGTACGATGGAAGGGATTTATATAAAGGTGGAAGATGGGGATTATGTGACGGATCGATTGAAATTTGTGCGGAGTTCCTTCCTCAGCGTCATCCTTGACTCCGAAAGCCACTGGGTGAACCGTCCCATAATCGCAAATCGTCTGGCAGAAGGTGTGGATCTGTTCTCCATGAGGGAGGAGGCGGACTATAATGCACTGTAATATCTGTGATGAAATGTCAGATAACGGTTTTTCTCTGTCCTGGCTGGCAAAACAGTATCCGGAACTGTCTGCCCTGAAACAAATTCCCCAAAATCCGGAATATCACGGGGAAGGCGACGTGTACCAACATACGGAAATGGTCTGCCAGAGACTCACAGAGTCTGCCTTATGGCAGTTCCTTCCTTCCGATGAACAAACGCTTTTATTTCTGGCGGCTGCGTTTCATGATATCGGGAAATCTGTCTGTACTAAGCAGGAGGATGGTGTCTGGGTTTCTCCCAGGCACACCCTGCTGGGAGAAAAAATATTCCGCTGTCTGGCTTATCGGGAAGCGCAGCGGTTTGGTCTTACCTTCCGGCAAAGAGAAACCGTTGCAAAGCTGATCCGGTATCATGGACTGCCGGTATGGTTCTGGACGAAAGAGCGTCCGGATTTTGAATTGCTTCGCGCTTCCGAAACCATCCCACTTCGTCTTCTGTATCTGCTCTCCCATGCGGATGTACTGGGACGCATCGCCAAAGACACAAAAGAGCTGGCACAACAGGTGGAACTGTTTGCAGAGTATGCAAAGGAACTGGGCGTCTGGGATAACGCCTGGACATTTTCGGATGCATATACACGGTTTCAGTTTTTTCACAGACAGGATATGTGGCATGGCGCCCAACTGTACAATGACACCTGTTTTGATGTCATTGTGATGGCCGGTCTGCCGCTGGCGGGGAAAGATACCTGGATAGAAAAAAACAGACCGCAGCTTCCGGTTATTTCTCTGGACGCCCTGCGGGAAACAATGAAAATACCACCCACCAAAAGCTCCGGTAAGGTAGTCCAGGCAGCGCTGAATCAGGCGCGCGTTTTCCTCAGAGACAGGCAGCCTTTTATCTGGAATGCCACCAACCTTCTGCGGGAGACCAGAAAAAAACTGATTACTCTCTTTTCCGATTATAAGGCCCGTGTCCATATTTACTATCTGGAAGTTCCCTACCACGAACTGTTGGAACGAAACCAAATCAGGACACGATACATTCCCGACAAAGCGCTGGAAGAAATGATCCGAAAACTGGAACCGCCAGAACCCTGGGAGGCCGAAAAAGTAACAATCTTATGTAAAGAACAGACGTAGGAAAACAAGCAGCACACAAACATATAAAAAATGACCGGATTTTGATTTATAAAATCCGGTCATCTTTCATATGTCAACAGAAAGCGCATGTATCCTGCTTTCCATTGTCAGCACAATGGGTTTTCCTCCAACAGCGGATTTCCATTGTATGTTATGTGAATCTGAGCTTATTTTGCAGCAAGTTCTGCCTTCAGGCTCTCTGTCAGAGCAGGAACGATCTTGTTCAGATCGCCTACGATACCGTAATCTGCCACATCAAAGATCGGAGCATCTTCATCTTTATTGATAGCAACGATGATATCGGACTCTTCCATACCTGCCACATGCTGAATCGCACCGGAAATACCGATTGCAAAATATACGTTCGGACGAACGGTTTTACCGGTCTGTCCTACCTGCAGATCTTTCGGTTTCCAGCCGGAATCTACTACCGCACGGGAGCAGCTTACAGTGCCGCCCAGTACTGCAGCCAGATCTTCCAGAATCTTAAAGTTATCCGGAGAGCCTACGCCACGTCCGCCGGATACGAGGATCTTAGCGTCCATAATATCCACGGTATTGGAAACAGCCTTTACCACTTCTTTAATGGTCACATATCTCTTGTCCGGGGTAAATCCGGGATTGTACTCTTCAATATTGGCTTTTGCACCTTTGATAGGCTCGATTTTCTGCATAACGCCAGGACGTACAGTAGCCATCTGAGGACGGTTGTTCGGGCATGCAATCGTAGCAATGGTGTTACCGCCAAATGCAGGACGGGTCATCAGTAACTGATTGTGCTTCTGCTCGTCTTCCTTGCCGGGAACTGCTACCAGCGGGAAATCACCGATTTCCAGTACGGTACAGTCTGCTGTCAGACCGGTAGCCACTCTTGCGGATACCGTAGGTCCCAGATCCCTGCCGATTGCAGTAGCGCCTACCAGCACAATTTCAGGTTTGTATTTATTAATAACGCAGGCAAGTGCATGTGCATAAGGTTCTGTTCTGTAATCTTTCAGTTCCGGATCATCCACAACGATTACTTTATCAGCGCCATACTCTGCCAGAGAATCTGCAAGGCCCTTTACATCGGAGCCGATCAGGACTGCCGTTACGTCTGTATTCAGAGGGGCAGCCAGTTCTTTTGCTTTTCCAAGTAATTCGTATGCAATGCCGCTGATCTCATTGTCAACCTGCTGTGCATACACATATACGCCTTTATATTCTTCTAAGTTCATCTCGTTCACCACCTTATTTTTTAAATGACATGTTTCTCTTTGAATTTACCAATCAGGTAAGCCACTGCATCTTCGGGAGAATCGGGTGTTACCTTCTCGCCTGCACCTTTACGCACCTTGTCAGATGCCTTTGCAATTTTTGTCGGAGAACCTGCAAGACCCAGATTGGAATCATCCACATCTTTCAGATCTGCTCTGCCCCATGTGGTAATCTCTGCGCTGCACGCATCAAAGATTCCGCCGGGTGTCATATAACGGGGCTCATTCAATTCGGAAAGAGCTGTAATCAGGCAGGGCATCTGTACTTCCAGTACATGGTATCTGTCATCATACTGACGCTGTACCGTAACTGTATTGCCATCCACCTTAATATCCTGTGCATAGGAAATAACCGGAATCTGCAGATGTTCTGCAATCTGCGGACCAACCTGTGCAGTATCGCCGTCGATCGCCTGACGACCGGTAATGATCAGGTCATATTCCAGATTTCTGATTGCGCCTGCAATAGTCGTGGAAGTAGCCCAGGTATCTGCACCACCCAGTACTCTGTCTGTTACAAGGATACCCTTGTCAGCACCCATGGCAATAGCTTCCCGCAGAACATCGGTTGCTTTGGGAAGGCCCATGGTCAGTACTGTTACTTCTGCGCCGTACTGATCTTTTAATCTCAGCGCAGCTTCCAGACCAGCTTTGTCATCCGGATTCATAATAGCAAGCATTGCCGCTCTGTCAAGCGTACCGTCAGGGTTAAACTTAACGCCACCCTTTGTATCAGGCACCTGTTTAATACAAACAACGATTTTCATTGTATTTTCTCTCCTTATTTTATTATTTCTTCTATACTACTTCAGCAGTGCGCCGCTGATAACCATGCGCTGTACTTCGCTGGTGCCTTCATAGATTTCGGTAATCTTGGCATCACGCATCATACGTTCTACGTCGTATTCTCTGATGTAGCCATAACCACCATGGAGCTGTACGCATTTGGTTGTTACTTCCATGGCAACTTCTGCCGCATACAGTTTTGCTTTGGCTGCTTCTACAGAATATACTTTCTGTGTAGCTTTTGCCATAGCTGCCTTATATACCAGCAACTGCGCTGCTTCTACCTTTGTAGCCATATCAGCAAGCTGGAACTGGGTATTCTGGAACTGTGCTATGGATCTGCCGAACTGTTTTCTTTCTTTTACATATGCAACAGTGGTTTCGAGTGCGCCTTCAGCAATACCCAGCGCCTGTGCAGCAATACCGATACGTCCACCATCCAGTGTATGCATTGCGATTGCAAAACCCTTTCCCTTCTGGCCGAGCAGATTTTCCTTAGGGATTCTGCAGTCTGTGAAAATCAGTTCATATGTGGAAGAACCGCGGATACCCATTTTGTTTTCCTTTGTGCCGAAGGAAAATCCGGGTGTACCTTTTTCTACGATAAATGCGGAAATTTCTTTCTGCATTCTGCCGCGTTTCTCAATTTTGCCCGTTACGGCAATCACGATGTATACGTCAGCTTCTTTACCGTTTGTGATAAAGCATTTGCTGCCGTTCAGTACCCATTCGTCACCATCCAGAACAGCCTTTGTCTGCTGTCCCTGTGCATCTGTACCTGCGCCGGGCTCGGTCAGACCAAAAGCACCCAGTTTTTCACCCTTTGCAAGGGGTACAACATATTTCTGCTTCTGCTCTTCTGTACCATAAGTCATAATCGGGTCAATGCACAGAGAAGTATGTGCAGACACGATTACACCGGTGGTACCACATACTTTGGAAAGTTCCTCCACACACATTGCGTAGGTAAGAGGATCACAGCCCTGTCCGCCATACTCCTTGGGAACCGGAATGCCCAGGAAACCGTATTTTGCCATTTTTTCAACGGTTCCTCTGGGGAACACTTCTGTTTCATCTACCTCCTGAGCCAGAGGCTTTACTTCTTTTTCAGCGAATTCTTTGAATAAAGTTCTCGCCATTTCATGTTCTTTGCTCAAAGTAAAATCCATGATCTTTTATTCCTCCATCGTTTATTGTTTATTTGCTGTAATCATAGAAGCCTTTGCCTGTCTTACGTCCCAGCAGGCCGCCGCGAACCATCTTTCTCAGAAGCGGATGAGGACGGTATTTGGAGTCGCCTGTTTCGTTGTACAACACTTCCATAATGGCAAGGCAGATATCCAGACCAACCAGATCACCCAGCTCAAGGGGTCCCATCGGATGGTTCGCACCCAGTTTCATTGCTGTGTCAATACCTTCCACACTGGCAACGCCATCTGCATAAATGCTTACAGCTTCATTAATCATGGGGATCAAAATCCTGTTTACAACAAATCCGGCTGCTTCTTCCACCTGTACGGGTGTCTTGCCGATTTCTTCGGAGATTTTCTTAATGGTATCCACTGTCTCAGCCGGTGTATTCAGACCTGCAATCACTTCCACCAGTTTCATAACCGGAGCCGGATTGAAGAAATGCATGCCGATTACGGGGCGGTTAATGCCAGAACCGATTTCCGTAATGGACAGGGAAGAAGTATTGGTTGCAAAAATGCAGTTTTCTTTGCAGATGTCTTCCAGTTCTTTGAAAGTCTGTTTCTTAATATCCATTACTTCCAGAGCTGCTTCCACGATCAGATCACAGTCTGTACAGATTGTCTTTACACCGGTTGTAATCTTTGCAAGAATCTTGTCTGCATCTTCCTGAGCCATCTTGCCTTTTGCAACTCTCTTTTCAAATCCTTTGGCAATTTTGTTCTTTCCGTTTGCCGCAAATTCTTCATTGATATCACACAGGAATACTTCATATCCTTCTGTCTGCGCAAATGCCTGTGCAATTCCGGAACCCATGGTTCCTGCCCCAATAATACCTACTTTCATGCTCTCTCCTCCTGAATTATATATGATAGTTGTCCGTCAGCCACAGGACCTGCCTGTGGCTCCGGACGGGGTTACATAGTAATATCAGCAATTTTTAAAGGGTTCTTTTACCTTTTCTTTGTTTTTGTCGAGGAAAAATGCCATGCCATACTTCTGATCCTCTGTCTCGAAGCAGTCACCGAACAGTTTTTCTTCTATAACGATTGCTGCATCCATATCCACATCAAGCCCTTCGTTGATGGCTTTTTTGCAGTTGCGTACAGCGATGGGAGCATTTTTAGCAATGCCGGCTGCCATCTTCTCAGCCGCAGGCATCAGTTCTTCCTGCGGATAAACCGCATTGACAAGGCCGATCCTGTATGCTTCGTCCGCTTTGATATTTCTTGCGGTATAAATCATCTGTTTTGCCATGCCGGCGCCAACCAGACGTGCAAGGCGCTGTGTGCCGCCAAAACCGGGGGTAATGCCCAGTCCCACTTCAGGCTGACCAAACACTGCGTTTTCAGAGCAGATTCTGATATCACAGCTCATGGAAATCTCGCAGCCGCCGCCCAGTGCAAAGCCATTGATCGCTGCGATCACGGGAATGGGGAAAGTCTCCAGCTTGCGGAATACATCATTGCCTTTCTTGCCAAAGGCTTCACCTTCCGCCTTGGTAAGTGTGCTCATCTCACCGATGTCTGCGCCTGCCACAAAAGATTTCTGTCCTGCTCCCGTTAAAATCAGGCATCTTACCTCATCCAGATTGACATTGTCCAGAGTCTGGTCAAGTTCTTCCAGTACGGTGGAATTCAACGCATTCAGCGCTTTCTCACGATTGATGGTAATGATGCCTGTAGCACCTTTCTGTTCATATACAATAAATTCCATTTACAGTCTCCTTCTCCTGATCATGTATTTATTAACAGATCAGCACGGAAAAGCCGGGAAACCCAAAGTCCCCCGCAGCAGGCTGACAGGACATCAAACCTGCAATACAGCGCATCTGCGGGGGATACTGTTCTCCGCTCCGCCCGGCGTCCCGGCAAAGCCTGCCGGATTCCGTGGCTGATACATATTACATTTCTACGATTGTGGAGCAGCCCATGCCGCCGCCGATACAAAGTGTAGCAAGACCTTTCTTAGCACCTCTTGCCTGCATTTCATGCAGCAGAGTAACTAAAATACGGCAGCCGGATGCACCAACCGGATGACCCAGTGCAATAGCACCGCCATTGGGGTTGAGCTGTTTATCCACATCGATACCCAGGTCTTTGCCCACTGCAACAGACTGTGCCGCAAATGCTTCATTGGCTTCAATAATATCAAAGTCTTCGATCTTATAGCCGGTCTTTGCCATAACTTTTCTGGTAGATGCAACAGGGCCGATACCCATTACTTCAGGCCTTACGCCTGCCAGAGCACCTGCCACCCAGGTAGCCATAGGTGTTACGCCCAGTTCTTTTGCCTTTTCTTCGCTCATAACAACAACTGCTGCTGCACCGTCGTTAATACCGGAAGCGTTACCTGCCGTTACGAAACCGTCTTTATTGATGGCACGCAGTTTCTGAAGACCTTCAATCGTAGAACCAGCTCTGGGACCCTCGTCCACTTTGAACTCAACCATCTCTTTTTTCTTCTTAATCATAACCGGAACAATTTCCTTGTCAAATGCGCCAGTTTTCTGTGCTTCTTCAGCCTTCAACTGGCTCTTGAGTGCAAACTCGTCCAGTTCTTCTCTTGTCAGGCCCCATTCTCTGCAGATATTATCTGCGGTGGTAATCATATGATAATCATTAAACGCATCCCACAATGCATCTTTAATCATGGTATCAACCAGAACACCGTTGTTCATTCTGTATCCATAACGGCCCTGCGGAATTGCATAGGGAGCCATGGACATATTTTCCATACCGCCTGCAACTACCACATCTGCATCCCCGGCGATGATCATCTGCGCAGCCATATTCACACTGTTCAGTCCGGATCCGCATACAACATTGGTGGTCACTGCCGGAACTTCAATCGGAAGCCCCGCCTTAATGGATGACTGACGTGCCACGTTCTGTCCCAGACCTGCCTGGATCACACAGCCCATATATACCTGATCCACCTGGTCCGGTGCAACGCCTGCCCTCTGCAATGCCTCTTTGATAACAATAGCACCCAGCTCAACTGCCGGAGTTGTGCTTAAAGAACCTCCCATAGTTCCGATTGCGGTACGACATGCACCTGCTAATACAATCTTTTTTGCCATTTACGATTTCCTCCATTTTCGATAAAATGCCTGTTTCCCGGACGCCGTTATGATTGTTATTTTTTTATCATTGTCCGTTATTTTTATTGTATCATAGGGCACCTTATTTTGCAACGATTTTAAGGGCTTATAACTTAAACAATAGATTGCAGGCTTCGCCAGCAAACCTATTGTCGTGAAAAACAAACGGTATCCGGCAAAAATGCCTGATACCGTTTATCCTCTTCTTTTCCGCTCTTTTCGGCGTCCATTCTACGGGCCTGCCGCCCCAAAAATTATTCAGCGCCTGATACGCTCTCAGCAAAGCTGCCACATACTGCATGGAACTTCTCCAGTCTCTTGTCGCTCACTTTCTTTGCCATGTACAGTATGGAATAGTATGCATAGTCTGTCTCACCATATACAGTGTAGCACTCTTCTGTCTGGCCTTCCATAACCACACTGCTTGTATCTGCGCAGACATTGGTCATACCCGGAACGCTTGCAGGTGCATCTGCACTGGTTACAGAATTCATGGTGAAGGTCATCTCCACAGCACCCTTAATGTCATCAATGCTGGAATAGTAGTCTTCCATCCCTTCCTTGGGGAACTGCATTACGACAATACCTCTTGTCTCGTCTTTACTGAAGATGGCAAGAATGCTGTCATCGCCCATGCTCTCTGCACTCCATGTTTCATCCATCATAATGCTGTAAGTTCCATTGGGCGCTGTAAACTGTGTCTGTGCCGCCTCGCCACAGCCTACCAGCATTGTTACAACCAGCATGACTGCGAGCAGTACGGATAATTTTCTGGCTCTCATTGTCTTCTTTTGTCTCATCTCTTCTCCCTCTCATTCAATTTAGAATTTGTAGTATTATACACTTTATCAGTTCTTCATAAATTTGTCAACAGATGGATCCTTCATATCGCAAATTCTGTGCCATTCTTTTGTCTCCTCGTTTTTCATGGTCTCGCAACGGTTCTGGTACAGAAATTTTGTGAGCTCATAGCAGTCAATCCAGATTTCATTGTTGCCCTCTTTCTGGGATTCGTCAAAGATAAGCTGCAGGCCCCAGTGGAGGTGGACCACTTTGATATTATTTACATTTTCCGTATCACTGTAACCGGTATGCCCCATATAGCCAATTACATCTCCTGCCGTTACCACACTGCCTTCTTTCAGTTCTTTATTATAAGGGAAGTTCTGACGCAGGTGGGCATAGTAATAATACCGCTTCCGGTCAAAGCTGCGGATACCGATTCTCCAGCCGCCATACCGGTTCCATCCCAGCGCTTCTATGTAGCCGGATTCGATTGCGATAATCGGCGTACCGATCTGCCCCATCATATCATGGCCCAAATGCGGTCTGGAATAGCCAAAGCTCCTGGAAACGCCAAAATCATCATAATCCTCGTAATAAAACCCTTTTGCAACAGGAGAAAATGCCTTTAATCCATAGCAGTTTTCCCATGTCACCGTGCCGTCCTCCTGTCTCTTCTGTATTTTATATTCTCCCACAAAACCGCCCAGTATGGCATCATAAGCCTTTCTGTAATAGGAAAAATACTCCATGCCGTCCGTCAATTCTTCCATTGTCACTTCTCCGGCGCGCAGCTTTTCGGCTGTCTCCTCCAGTTCTTTACCCGTACCGGAAGGAAACTTTCCCCCATGCTTTGCGGCCACATATGCAAGCAAGTCGATCCAGTCCAAATGGATTTTCTCCCCATAGGTTTCCACATCGAACCTGTAAGCGGCTGTCATAATCTCTGCGGGCGCATGGAACTCCACCCATTTAATATACTCCTTTTCTCCCTCTGATCCATGTGACTCTTTCTTCTCCGCTTCTTCCTCATCGTCCCTGGCCACAGCGCCCGACAAAACCGGCAATGTCTCCTTTTTTTCCCCGTACAGCAAAAGACTGACTAAGGCCAGCAGCACACATTCGGCCAGAATCGCAGCTTTTAGATACTTCAGACGTTTCATATGTTCCGCTCATGCCGGACTGTCCGGCACCTGTTCCTGTTCCATGGTTTTCTCATAATATATGAACGGCAGATAAAAGAAAGAACGAAGGATTCCGGCGGATTTCATTGTATTCTTCTGAAAAAAGTGGTATGCTGATACTGTATTCTCAATATCAATCTGTCAGCAAAGGAAGTGCACATATGGATTTTCAAAACAATCAGAACAATCAGACACAGGGTCCCTTCCCCAATCCGCCCCATAACGGTATACCGGGAGGCTATCCAAACCCGATGCCCGGCACCATGCCCGTTTCAGTCCAGGCGAAGCCGCAATTAGATAACGGCCTGTCAAATGCCGCCATGATATTGGGGATAATCAGTGCCGTATCCTTTTGTATGATATTGTTGTTTCCGTTTCTTCCCTTCGCATTCGGCAGCATCAGCATTGTGCTGGCACTGCTTTCCAGAGGCAGCCGGAAGAAGCTTCCTCCCCATGCCAAAGCGGGGCTGATTACCTCTGTCTTCAGTCTCTGTGCGGCTTTTCTGCTTATTTTTGCATTCCTTTATTTTATTATCGTATCGGGGGAGTTTATGGAAGAATTTAACCGCACCTATGAAGAATATTATGGGGAATCTTATGAGGATTTCTACGAATTTTACTATTAATTTTGTGCCGGATTTTGATTTTCCGGTGACGGTTCCATACAAAAGACCGTCTACCTGAAAACAGATTTTATATTAAATGAGGTGAGTATATGGCAATTCAAGGAATCGGTAACCAACCAAACGCATGGATGTCCGGCGGAAATCCCGGCGCATCCACTTCCAGGGCCTCCGGATCAAAATCCTCCCAGGGAGAATGTCAAACCTGTAAAAACAGGAAATACCAGGACGGATCGGACGAAATGGTTTCATTCAAATCAGCCGCCCACATTTCTCCCAACGCTTCCGGGAGCAGGGTCAGAGCCCATGAACAGGAGCATGTTAATAACGCCTACAAAAAGGCGGCTATGGGCAACGGTAAAGTTGTTTCGGCAGCCGTATCCATCCAGACCAGTGTCTGCCCCGAATGCGGACGCACTTATGTTTCCGGCGGAGAGACCAACACACAAATTAAATATTTTAATGAAGATAATCCCTATCAGAAGGGAAAGAAAACGGCGGATTCCGCGATTTACTCCGGCATGCATATAGATCTTGCAGGTTGAAAAGCGCATTGCAGCCAAATCATCTGCCAAATGAAACTTTATAACCATTTCTATCTGCCACCTGCGGAAAACAAACGACAGAAAACACACTTTGCGTTCTTTCTGTCGTCATGAATAAGTGAAAGTGAGAGTTTCTCCATATGAATAACAAATTAACCATTGCCCAGTTAAAAGACATTTCCAGAGGACAGTTACTGGGAAGATATGGAATTGCCATCGGCGCCGTAGCCGCATCCAACGGCATTGTCATGACAGCCACGATCTTCTGTTCCCTCCTGACCACGCAGTACACTGTGGCCGGTCAGATTATCGCATTTCTGGTTTCAATGATTCTGGATGTTCTCAGCGGCATTTTCGTGCTGGGCCTGACATATTTTTTTCTGAACTTTGTATGTAACCGTCCCTGCTTCGTATCGGATATTTTCCATGGCTTCCGCAATCATACAAACAAGGCGCTTGCAGTCCGTTTTCTTACGACTGCCATACAGATTATTTTCATGCTTCCGTTCATCGTATGTGCAGGATTCTATACTGTAAAAGAATCGTCAGCCCTCTTTCTCCTCATCTGTGTTACAGGTGTAATCGGAGTAATTCTCTGTGAATACATCACATTGGTCTACTCACAGGCTTACTTTATTATGCTGGATTTCCCCGGCTATAACACAAGGAAGATTATGTCCACCAGCAGACAGATTATGAAAGGGAACAAAGCCCGTATGTTTTATGCACAGGTGACATTGATTCCTTATAGCCTGCTGGCATTTCTTTCCTGCGGTATCGCCATGCTCTGGATCATTCCTTACAAAAATGTAATTTTTACAAATTTTTATCTGGATTTAATGCACAGAGAGTACACCGTATAGTGTACTCTCCTATGATCAGGTCTGTATTATTTTTTATAATTTCTTAATCCGCTCCACTGCTTCCACTGTATTTTCATAGCTTCCAAAGGCTGTCAGCCTGAAATACGTCTCTCCGCTGGGGCCAAACCCGGAACCCGGTGTACCCACCACATTTGCCCGTTCCAGAAGATAGTCAAAAAACTGCCAGCTTGTCATATTTTCAGGCGCTTTCAGCCAGATATAAGGTGCATTGACACCGCCGGAAACTGTATAGCCTGCGGACTTCAGGCCTTCCAGGATGTATTTTGCATTGTTCATATAATAAGCCACCTGCTGTTTCAGTTGTTCTCTGCCAGCCTTCGAATATACCGCCTCTCCTGCACGCTGTACAATATAGGGCGCGCCATTATATTTGGTACCATGACGTCTTGCCCAGAGTGCATGAAGCGCCACATCTCCCACTTTGAGATCCTTAGGTACAACCGTATAGCCCAGACGTACCCCGGTAAAGCCGGCATTTTTGGAAAAGGAATGCAGTTCTATGGCACAGGTCTTTGCACCTTCGCACTCGTAAATGCTGTGGGGAACATTTTCCTCAGAAATATAGGCTTCATAAGCGGCATCATAGATAATCACTGCCCCCACCCGGTTGGCATAGTCCACCCATTCCTGTAAACGCTCTTTGGTAATCGTAGAGCCGGTGGGATTGTTGGGGAAACACAGATAAATCAGATCCGGCGTCTCCTCAGGGAGTTCAGGCGCAAAATCCGTCTCTGCTCTGCAAGGCATATAAATCACGTCACTCCATGTTTCCTTCTCAGGGTCATAGACGCCTGTCCTGCCCGCCATCACATTGGTATCCACATAAACCGGATAAACGGGATCACATACGGCAATTTTATTATCCATGCTGAAAATTTCCTGAATATTGCCGGAATCGCATTTCGCACCGTCAGATACAAAGATCTCATCCGCCTCAATGTCGCAGCCCCGTGCCCGGTAATCATTTTCTACGATGGCGTTACGCAGAAATTCATACCCCAAATCCGGTGCATATCCCCTGAATGTAGCCTGATCTCCCATCTCATCCACCGCGCCGTGCAGGGCGGATATAATGGCAGGCGCCAGCGGCTGGGTCACATCTCCGATTCCAAGGCGGATAATCTTTTTATCCGGATTTGCAGCCGCATAGGCGTTGACCTTTTTCCCGATTGTGGAAAACAGATAACTTCCCGGCAGCTTTAAATAGTGATCATTTACTTTTACCATGTCTGTCTCTCCTCTCACTCCTGTATCTCATGTACAAAGCAGTGTAACATCTTTAAAATCTCACGTCAATTTCACCTTCAAAAACAGTCACCGCAGGCCCGGTCATATACATACTGTCATCCTGTTGATCCCATTCAATCAAAATGGCACCGCCAGGCACATGGACAGTCACCTTCCTGTCCGTCAGGCCGTTTAATACACAGGCGGCCACCGATGCACAACAGCCGGTGCCGCAGGCAAGCGTTTCTCCTGCTCCCCGCTCCCACACACGCATATCTATGCTGTCCCGGCTGTTCACATGGACGAACTCCGTATTGATCCGTTTCGGAAACCGTTCATGGCGCTCAAAATACGGCCCCACGTTTTCAATCTGTAAGTTTTGTACATCCTCCACGAACACCACCGCATGGGGATTTCCCATGGAAACGCAGGTCATGTGGTAGATTTCACCCTGTACGGTAATCTCCTCGTCCACCACACACTCTTTTTCACTGCGTACAGGGATTTTCTCTGCCGTCAGTTCTGGCTGTCCCATATTCACCCTGGCAGAAACAGCCTTGCCGTCTTTTGTCTGCAACAGGATGTGCTTCACCTGGCCTGCGCTGATGATATCAAAAGCCTCCTGATCCGTCAGCCCTTTGTCATACACATATTTTGCCACACAGCGAATACCATTTCCGCACATTTCCCCCCGGCTTCCGTCTCCGTTATACATTTCCATCTCAAATAAGGCTTCTTCTGAAGGATTGATAAAGATTACCCCGTCCCCGCCGACGCCGAAATGCCTGTCACTGAGCATCCGCACCAGTTCCGGCTTCTTCTCCTGTGGTATCTGTTCCAGACTGCCGTTGATATAAATATAGTCATTGCCGCAGCCATGCATTTTGGTAAATTTCATAGTCTTCCCTGCCTTTTTACATCCTTTGATCTATCCTGGAATCCGTTCCCTTCCTCCTGGCATTTGTTCCGGGAACAAGCGCCGCAGGCAGAAAGATTCCTGAATCAGCATGCCTGTCAGCGTACCTTATTATATCACAGAACCATACAGTCCCAAAAGAGTAAATACTGCCGGACATCATGCATATAATGCGCAGACAGTTATCATTTTGCACTGTGCTTTTACCGCATCATCCGCAGCACCATCTGCGCAGTTTCCACCAGATTGGTTCCGCTGTCCATGCTGCATTTCTGTATGTATCGGTGCGCCTCTTCTTCTGTCATATGATTCCGTTCCATCAAAACCGCTTTCGCTTCTCTTATCTCCTCCTGCTCCCTGCCGCTCCGTTTTGCGGGAACGGCTCTGCGCTGCCGGCGGCGTCTTTCCATATTCTGCACCATCATATCCACGGTATCAATCAGTTCATGGACTTTCAACGGCATCGCCACAGACAGGCAGCCACTGCCCCCATATTCCTCCAGGACATGCCGGGAGGCCAGCAAAAGCAGTTCAAACCCGTCCGGAAGATTCTCCGCAAGTTCCGTAAACATCATATCCGGCAGGCGGCAGCCGCACAGGACGATACCGTCACGCAGCCCGTCCGCATGGCTGATTGCCGCTGCCCCCGTAGTACAGACAGCCACAACCTGGTGCCCGCTGCGTACCAGGACACTTTTCACTTTTCCTGCATCTTCTCTTCTGGAAAAAGCAACAATAATGCCTGTCAACGGACCTCACCTCTCTTCCCTCCCGGACTCCCAACGTCTGTGGCTTTAATATCGGTACAGATACTGTTCCAGTTCCCATGCGCTCACCTGCGCTTTATAGGCATTCCACTCCTGTTTTTTCAGTTCCATGTATTTGCGAAAAGCATGCTCTCCCAGAACGCCTTTCACCAGGCTGTCCCGTTCCATCTCACAAAGCGCTTCTGACAACGTACCCGGTATTTCTTCCATCTGCACCGGTTCCTGTCTTCTCAGGTTGATCCCCGGAACATCTGTACAATCAGGTGGTAACATCTGACGTCTGATCCCATCCAGCCCTGCCCCCAGGCAAAGAGCCAGCGCCAGATACGGATTGGCAGCGGAATCCGGAGAGCGCAGTTCAATCCGCTTTCCCCCACCCTTATTCTGTGGAATCCGAATCAGCGGACTGGCATGGGAGTTTCCCCAGCCAATGTGCACCGGCGCTTCATATCCGGAAACAAGCCGCTTATAAGAGTTGACAATCGGATTAGTAACAGCTGTTATCCCTTTTACATGGTTCAGAATCCCGCCAATAAAACACAGTGCTTCCCTGCTCAGGCCACAGATGCCTCCTGAATCCCCAAATATATTTTTGCCCTCCCGCATAAGCGACATATGGAGATGCATTCCTGAACCGTCCACACCAAATTTGGGTTTGGGCATAAATGTGGCATGGAGTCCATGCCGCTTTGCCAGTGTTTTCACTGCCAGCTTAAACGTCATAATATTATCCGCAGTCCGCAGCGCCTCATCGTAGCGGAAGTCTATTTCATGCTGGGCCGGCGCCGATTCGTGATGGGAAGCCTCGATTTCAAATCCCATCTCCTCCAGCGTCAAAACAATATCCCGTCTTGCATTTTCCCCCAGATCCAGAGGACTCATGTCAAAATACCCTGCCTGCTCATGGGTCAATGTAGTAGGAAGCCCGTTTTCATCACAATGAAACAGAAAAAATTCACATTCCGGCCCCACTTCAAAACGATATCCCATCGTATCTGCCTCAGCCAGCGCTTTCTTTAAAATATACCGGGGATCCGCCTGAAACGGTGCTCCGTCCGCATCATACAGATCACAGATCAGCCTGGCCACTTTCCCTTGCTGGGGTCTCCAGGGAAATATAACGAAGGTATCATAATCCGGGTGCAGATACAGATCCGTCACCCCTTCTCCCGCAAGTCCCTCTACAGCAGATGCGTCAAAAGAACACTGATTATCCAGTGCCTTCTCCAACTGACTTGCCGTAATCGCCACATTTTTAAAATTTCCGGGAATATCCGTAAACTGCAGGCGGATAAATTCCACATCCTCATCCCGCACCAGACGGATTACATCTTCACGCGAAAAAGTATTCATACTAACCAATCCTTTCTATCATTCCAGCATCGGGGAAAGGCAAAAGCGGCTCACCCAATCCGTTGATAACCAACCACAATATTTTATAAAACAAAAAAGACATTCCTACCCCTGTAAGAACATCTTTGTCCTTCGTAATCATACCAGTTTCCCTTATCTTTTGTCAATACCGGATTCGGGCTGTACTTCCCGCCCAAAGGCGCCATCCCATTTTCGTGCATAATTTCCCCGCCCCCATAATACATTGTATAAATAAAACGGAAACGGGGATATCGTTATGAGTTCCAGAACCAAAATTGTTGTCCTTCATCTGAAGGAATTACTGTATACCGGGATATTCGTCGTACTGGGCGTTCTGTTTATTGTCCTGCTTGTCATTATGTTCCTGCCGGATAAGAAACAGGAAACAAGTGATATTGTACAGGAAAATGCTTACATACCCGGCATCTATACGACTTCCATACAGTTGGGCGGCAGCACGGTGGACATTGAAGTGGTGGTGGATGAAAACCACATCAATTCCCTGCGGCTGAATACACTGGATGAAGCAGTGACAACCATGTATCCATTGATTGAGCCATCCTTCGATGAACTGGCACAGCAGATTGAAACCAATCAGTCTCTGGAAGGAATTACATATTCCGATGATAACAGATACACTTCCATGCTGCTGTTGAATGCCATCTCCCAGTCATTGGAAAAGGCTGCAGCAAACGGAACTGCCGGGGAAGCGCCGTAAACCCGCTTTCATACATAACAGCCTCCGCGCAACAGACATGTGGGTTTGCTGCAACACGTACTTTCTATGTGTCATGAACTATAGAAATCACGCTTTATGGACTTTCTATCGTCATGATCTGTCAGCTCAGGAGTTCGCAGAACATGCGGACTCCGCGCCTGCCCCGGAAAATGTCCTTTGCTTACCGCAAACGTCAGTTTCCCAGCTCATCCAGTTCCTTCTGCCATGCGCTCATGCTGGCATCCGAGGGCATACGCAGATCCCCTCTGGGAGAGAGCGCCACGCTTCCCACCTTCGGCCCATCCGGCAGGCAGGAGCGTTTAAACTGTTGGGAGAAAAACCGGCGGTAAAATATTTTCATCCACCTGAGTATCACTGTATCCTCATATGCTCCGGCGAAAGCATATCGTGCAAACCGGTACAGCTTTGCCGGAGAAAAACCATGGCGCAGCACATAATACAGGAAGAAATCATGCAGCTCATAAGGTCCCACCAGATCCTCCGTTTTCTGAGCAATCTTTCCCTCCACCGGCGGCAGCAGTTCCGGGCTCACCGGCGTGTCCAGTATATCCAGAAGCACCTGCCTCAAAGCCTCATCCCCGCACACATCCGCGCAATATTTTACCAGATGCCGCACCAGCGTTTTGGGAATGCCCCCGTTCACACCGTACATGGACATATGGTCGCCATTGTAAGTCGCCCATCCAAGAGCCAGTTCGGACATGTCCCCCGTACCGATCACCAGCCCGTTTTCCCGGTTGGCAATATCCATCAATACCTGAGTCCGCTCCCTGGCCTGGCTGTTTTCATACGTGACGTCATGATTTTCCTCGTCCTGTCCGATATCCCGGAAATGTGTGTATACCGCTTCCCGGATATTCACTTCTTCCAGTGTCAGACCGAGAATCGCGGCCAGCCTGCAGGCATTGTCATAGGTTCTGTCCGTCGTGCCGAAACAGGGCATCGTCACCGCCAGGATACCGCTGTGGTCCATGGACAACAGATCAAAGGTCCGTACCGTTGCCAGCAGCGCCAGTGTGGAATCCAATCCTCCGGATATACCGATTACCGCTTTTTTGCAGCCGGTATGCTTCATCCGCTTTTTCAGTCCATAAGACTGAATGGACAGGATTTCCTCGCACCGCATCCTGCGCTCCGTCTGTTCAGAAGGCACAAAGGGCATACTCTGCACAGGCCTTGTCATCTCCGTTTCCTCCGTCTCCAGGTGGAATTCCACAATCCGGTACCCCGTCTGCTCCGCTGCAGGCCAGGTGTTCATCCTGCGGCGCTCAAAACGAAGACGGCTCACATCCAGTTCACTGCACAGGATATTGGAAGAAAACTGTTTCTTCTGTGCCAGAATATGACCGTTTTCCGCGATCAGATTGTGGCCGCCAAAAACAAGATCCTGGGTGGATTCCCCTTCTCCTGCGCTGCAATAAACATACCCTGCCACCAGTCTGGCGCTGGCGGATTTTATAAGCATCTCCCGATAGGAATCTTTGCCGATGGTTTCATCGGAAGCTGACAGATTCACCAGCACATTGGCGCCTGCCAGTGCATGCCTTGTACCAGGGGTATCCGCCGCCCACAGATCCTCGCAGATTTCACATCCCACCACCAGCCCTTCCGGCATATCTCCCCGAAACAGAATATCCGTCCCAAAGGGTACACAGGCATCTTCCCATACAAACTCCTCCGCCTGCCGGTTACCGGGCGTAAAATGCCTTGTCTCATAAAATTCCCCATATCCGGGGATGGTGCATTTGGGAATCAGCGCCAGCAGTCTGCCGTCCGCCATAACTGCCGCTGCATTGTACAGCTTGCCGTCCCGTTCGATGGGAAGCCCAATAAAGATCAGGGCGTGTACCCCCCTGGTATGCAAAAGGATTTCCGAAAGCTGATGCCGTGTCTCTGCCAGCAAACGATCCTGTAAAAACAGATCCCCACAGGTATATCCTGTCAGGACAAGTTCCGGAAATACAAGAATACGCGCGCCTGCCGCACAGGCCTCACGAATTCCCTTACAAATCATACCCGCATTGTACTGCGGGTCTGCAACTCTGATTTTGGGCGTAACTGAAGCCACTCTGAGCAAACCGTCTTTCATCATCTCACCGCCTTTTCCAAAATTTCAGACAACTGTTCCACAGAAAACCGATACTCCTGATTACAAAAATGACAATTCACGGTAATCGGTTTCTGCTGCGCTATCATATCGGAGATTTCTTTTCTGCCGATACTGATAATCGCCTTTTCCACCCGCCGGCGGTCGCACCCGCATTGAAACCGTGTGGGCTTTCTGTCCAGGATTTCCAGATCCAGATTCCCCAAAAGCCGCTCCAGAATTCCCTCCGGACTTTCCCCTGCATCCAACATGGACGTTACGGAAGCGATACCCAGCAGATTCTGTTCCAGTTTATCCAGCAATTCCTTTTCCGCAAAAGGCATCAACTGAATGAGAAACCCGCCTGCATGCCGGACCGTATTGTCCCGGTTCATCAGAACACCCAGTCCCACGCTGGAAGGCACCTGCTCCGAAACAGCGAAATAATACGTCAGATCTTCCGCGATCTCGCCTGTCTGCAATTCGGTCTGCCCCGCATAAGGCTCCTTTAGTCCCATATCCTTTATGACGTGCAGAATTCCCCGGCCCACTGCGCCGCCTACATCCAGTTTCCCCGCACTGCTGGGTGGCAGCATCACATCGGGACAGGCAGCATATCCTTTTACATCCGCCCTGCCGTCCGCCGTCACCAGCAGAGAACCAATCGGTCCGTCGCCGTCGATTTTGAGTGTCAAAAGGTCCGTTTCCTGCTTCAGCATACTGCCCATCATACTGCCCGCTGTCAGCAGACGCCCCAGCGCCGCCGTGGCCACCGGACTGGTATTGTGCATCTGGCGCGCCGTTTCCACCAATTTCCCCGTAGTTGCCGCAAAGGCCCGTATCTGTGCCCCTGCAGCCGTTGCTCTTACAATATAATCATCCATCGTATTCTCCGCTTTTCCCTGCTTCCCTGGCAGTGACATAAATCCGTTCACTGCCCTTTGTCACTGCTTCCTTCGTATCCGCATCCATGGCGCCCAGAAAAACCATACCGGCCTGTTCAATCAACATTTTGATTTCCGCAAGCTCATAGCCTTTCTGCCAGTGGGTTTCCGTAAATTTCCGGAAACGTCCGTCGTCCTCTTCTACAAAGACCGTCACGTCATATTCATTGATCCCTTCATCTTCATAAAAACAGTTTTCCCATATAAAACTGCAATGCTCCCGGTTCTCCGCGATGGTTCTCTCACCAATGACTTCTCTGTATTTATAGGTGGTATTAAAATCAAAGAAAAAAATACCACCCGGATCCAGATAACGGTTCACCATCCGGAAAGACTGCAACAGCTCATCCGGCTCCAGAATATAATTTATGCTGTCACACAGGCTCACAACCGCACGGACGGTTCCATACAGCTCCAGTTCCCGCATATCCTGACAGATATATAAAATTTTGTGCCCGGAAGCATCACGCTTACGCAGAGCCAGGTTTAACATGTCCTGGGAATTGTCCACACCGATCATATCATATCCCTGCTCCGCCAGCAGTTCCGTCACCGTGCCTGTACCGCATCCCAGATCCAGTACCAGACCATCCGAAATGCCGTATCCGGCCAATCTGTCACAAACTGTCCGGCTCCACATTTCATATGGGGCATCCTCCATAAAGCTATCATAGACCTCTGCAAAATCCGTGTATATCTCCATCTGTCACATCCTGCTCCATGCAGACCAGTTCTTTCAAAAGCTCCGGCCCGCACGCTTCTCCCGGTTTTTTCTTCTGTTCCTACAGTTTATCCTATTATCGCACCCAGTAATCCATACGATACGATTGACATAATCACCGTCGCCATGGCAATTCCCACCAGCACTGCCAGAATCGCCTTCTTAAAATCCACTTCCAGAAGCGCCGCAATCAAAGACCCTGTCCATGCGCCCGTCCCCGGCAGCGGTACACCCACAAACAACACCAGCCCCCAGAACTCGTACTTTTTAATACTGTCACTCTTACCCATGGCACGCTTTTCCAGCTTCTGAATGATGGAACCAATCACAGGCACATTCCGCATCCACTTAAAAATCTGTCGGATAAACAACAGAATAAAAGGCACCGGTATGACATTCCCGATGATACAGATGGGCACCGCCACCGTAATAGGCACCTGCAGCAGTGAGGCCGCAACCAGTCCTCCACGCAGTTCCAAAATGGGTATCATGGAAATAATAAAAATCACAAACTCCCTGGAAATATAACCGCCCAATGTATCCGTAAACCAAACAACCAGACTTTCCATTTCTTCCTCCTGTCCTCTCTTACCTACTGTTTCACAAGGCTGCGCAGGCAATCCACCAGCGCCTCCATCTGCGCCTGTGTCCCCACGGTGATCCGCAGGTACTGCTCTATCCGGGGCTTAGCAAAATACCGGACATAAATCCCTGCTTCTTTCAACATGGCAAACAACTCCACCGCCGGGATATGTGCATGATGGGCAAACAGAAAATTACTTTGAGAATCCGTACATACAAACCCCAGTTTTTCCAGTTCCTTTTTCGTCCATTCCCTTGTAACAATGACTTTCTCCAGAGTTTCCCTAAAATATGCATCTTCATGAATACTTGCCACACCGCCGCGCAGTGAGGGAAGATCCATTGTATAAGAATTAAATGAAAATTTAACATTCTGCAAACATCCAATCAGCCGTTTACTGCCCAGGGCATACCCGATCCGCAGACCGGCCAGGGAACGGGATTTTGAAAACGTCCTGACCACCAACAGATTCTCATAGTCCCCGATCAGAGGCAAAACGCTTTTCCCTGTGGGACAAAAATCAATATAGGCTTCATCCACAATAACCACCGCATCAGGATTGGCCCTGAGAATCTCCTCCACGGCACCCGGTTCCAGCAAAAGCCCCGTAGGCGCATTGGGATTGGGGAATATAATCCCGCCGTTGTTCCCCATATAATCCGCCGGATCTATGGTAAAATCATCCCGCAAAGGCTTTGTCACAAAGGGAATCCGATACAGATTGGCCCATACGTCATAAAATGAATAGGTAATATCGGGAAATAAAATCGGCTGTGGGCTGTTAAAAAAGGTCAGAAATGCCAGCGCCAATACGTCATCCGATCCCACCCCCACAAATACCTGTTCTTTTTCCACGCCGTGATAGGACGCCAGGCTCTGCCGCAGTACGCCTGCATCCGGATCAGGATACAGGCTGTATTCCTCCGGACGAATTCCGGCGATGGCCGCCAGTACCTGCGGCGGCGGCGGATAGGGGTTTTCATTTGTATTTAATTTTATGATACCATCTATACCCGGTTGTTCTCCCGGCGTATAGGGATCTGCTTTTCTGATGTTTGCTTCCCAGCTCATAGAGTTCTCCTTTTCTTTGGGTTCTGTTTCATACTAACAAATTTTTCCGGGCATTGCAATTAGAAATGGGGGATGAGGGGGGAGAATAAAGGCTATGTATTGACATCCTGTGCCCCATGTCATACACTTTCTTTATGTCAAATGCTGTCCGCATCTGTGTGTTCCTGTAGGGCAGTTTTAAGTGAGGAGTCAATATGAAAAAACGAATTTATGAGTTCATTTTGCCTGTGCTTTCCGCGTTTCTCATGACATGGGCATTGGTGCGGGCATGTCAGGTCAGTACGTTTCATCCGCTGGGAGGTTTTTTGTTTATTGCCTGTATCTTGTTTGGCAGGCAGTTTGGGTTGTGGGTCAGCGTAAGGAAGCCTTCCCGGATTTACAGGATAACTTCTGTTATTATTTCAGCGCTGTTCACACTTTTGTATCTGCTGGCCGACTATAACGGGCTGCTGGAGGGGCTGACCAGTACGTTGTTTAAGGTGGGGCATGTGTTGATTATTGGCTGCGGGTTTTATTTGTTGTTTTATATGACGGTTTTGTCATTTTTTTTGTGGATGGATGGTGTCAGATTTTTCTGTGGCGATTCTTCCGCTTTTTATGCAAAGCTGCCCCGTATTTCTTTCTTTTTCTGTCTGGCTGCCTGGCTTCCCTATCTTTTGACCAACTATCCGGGGGTTATGACTGTAGACAGTCTGAATCAGTATGGGCAGATTATCGGCAGTCTGCCTATGAGCAACCATCATCCCTGGGTACACACGCAGTTGATACGCCTGTTCTATGAGATCGGCATGGCGCTTACGGGGGAGGCTGTTACGGGGCTGGGGCTGTACACCATTGTGCAAATGCTGATCATGGCAGGGATTTTCGTATATCTGATGGATACGCTTGTGAGACTGCATGTGCGGATGGGTATCTGTCTGGCGACGCTGGCTTTTTATGCGCTTCTGCCCTATAACGCAATTTATATGGTAACGATGTGGAAAGACATCCTGTTCTCCGGTATGGTTCTGTTGTATTCCACTGTCTTGTTCCGTTTTCTGGCCGGGGATGAATGCGGTGTCTGCGCTGCATCTTCTACAGACGACCGCCCCGGTCTTTTGGGGCGCCCTGGCCGGAGAGGCGCCGGTTTTCTGTATGTCCTTTCCGGCTTCTGTATGTGTCTTCTGCGCTCCAACGGTTTTTATGCATTCCTGCTCACCCTTCCTTCTGTACTGCTATGCTTTCGGAAAGAATGGAAAAAACATCTGCTGCTGAATTTTGTGATTCTGGCATCTGTCCTGGTGGTAAAAGGGCCTGTGATGAACGCCTGTCAGGTGGCTTCATCGGATTTTGTGGAATCGCTGTCCATTCCTATCCAACTCGCCGCCAGAGTCTACGCGGATGAAGAGCCGGTGAACGAACAGGATGAGGAAATGTGGAACCGCATTGTAGATACCTCCCGGATTCAGGAGAGTTATCAGTCCTTCTGTTCCGATCATATGAAAAACCTGATCCGGCAGGGAGATCAGGCGTATCTGGAGGCCCATAAGGCCGACTATCTCAAGTTGTGGCTGCGTTTTGGGCTGGAACACCCCGGTGCGTACCTGCGGGGGTATATTGACGCCACCAAAGGATATTGGTATCCGGATGTGCCCAATATCATCGGTTCCGACGAGAGAATTGCGGAAAATCCCTATGGTCTTACCGCAAAGCCCCTCATCCATAACCCTGTGACAATCAAGATCAAAGAAATCATATTCAAACTGCCGGATATGGTTCCCGTCTATGGCCTGCTCTTTTCCCTGGGCGCCATGTTCTGGCTCTGTATCCTGCTGGCAGGCAGAACCTTTCTGGCCGCCGGAAAACGCCGCCTGGTTATCTTCCTTCCAAACGCTGCCATTATGGCAACCCTGTTTCTGGCAACTCCGGTATACAATGAATTCCGCTATGCCTATTCTCTGCTGTTGACCATTCCACTCTTTATACTCTGTGCCTTCCCGAAACAGGCCGATGATGTCTCTGGCTTCTGAACCATAAAATCGCCAATGCAGCGGCACTCACCAGGCTGAGTGCCAGTCCGGCGTACAGTCCGGGCGGCGTATACCGAAAGGAAACGGTGTGCTGTCCCGCAGGCAGTTCCACGCCTGCCATCGCACCTCCAAACAGCCGTATCTTTGCCGGTTTCCCATCCACCTCTGCTTTCCATCCTCTCTCACCCGGAATGGATGTCACAAGAATCCCCGCCTGTTTTGCCTCTACCCTGCCGGTAATGCCGGTATCAGAACAGGCAAGCACTTCCATGGGGTCACGCCCCAGACGACGCAGTGTTTCTTCCAGCACAGGACGGTTCAGCCGGTATGCTGACAACTCCAGTCTGTTTTTCTCATTTCTTTTGTCTCCGCTCTGGGATAAACACACCTTGCTTCCCGCATTGCACCATCCAATGTTTAAAAGATATGGGTAATAAACCCGCTCAAAGATTTTTTCATAGCCGTCTGTCTCTGCTGCAATATCCCTTGTGCTGCATGCATGAGGATACACATAGACATAACCGCTCTGAGCCGCCTCCAGAATGGCCGTGCCATTTTCATATGTAAGCGGAATCTCCTCATACAGCGGTTCTTCTATCCCCAGCGCCCTGGCCAGACTGTTCTGCACAGTGATGGGGCTGCCCTCTTCCGTAATCCAATTCTCAGATACATCTCCATCCACCATAAAGCCTGCCGGAAGGACATACCGGTTTCGGTACAGGTACTTTTCTCCTTCCACCTTGAGCAACTCATGGAAATCATCTGTTATTTCCAGGCTGTCCGCCAGTGTGTACTGTACGGAAAGCAATGCTGACGCCAGGGGCGTGGCACCATCGTAGCTGTAAAATACTTTGCTGCTGCTCATACCCAATCTGCGGTAAAAATGGGACATGGCGCCATTGACCGTGGAGGAAAAAAATGTAGCTGTAGGAAATCCCCCCAGCATACCGTCGTTTTTGGTCATACGCCCCTGTTGCTCAATCCGGAAAAATCCCTCCGTTTCTTCCACACTCTCCAGCAGTGTTTCATTGGTGCGGACAGTTTCCATATAAGCAGAGCGGCTTGTGGTCGCCAGACTCGTTTCAATGGTGTTCATCGCAGTCTCCATAATGACCACACAGAATAAAAGAATCCACACCACACGTCCTGCGCCGCCCTTTCCATACCAGTAAAGCAACAGTCCATACAGAAAAACATATACTATGGTCAATACAAGATTTTCTATGACCACATCTCCCCGGCGGCCTGAATGGTAACAGAGTACCAATACCAGCAATCCGCCGCTGGAGGCCAGAGCCATCTGCCGGGGCGAATATGTCCGCAAATACTGCGCAGCCTCAAAACACAACGTCAGCACAACGAAAATATAGAGAAAAGACTGCCTGGCCGGAAGATTATCCGGAAAATTCAGGCCATGCCATAAAAAGTCCAGCAAATTGACAGAAAAGCTCAGCAGAAAAAACAAAACCAAAGCCAGCCTGGGCAGCTTTTCCCGCCACCGGATCTGCCTGCAACACAGATACAGGGGAAACAGTACAAAAACCGCCGCGCCGCAATACACATTGGGCCAGTGATCATTGCGGATTTCCGTCGCCACATTCATGCAATGCCGGGCCGCCAAATCCCAGATCTGAAAATACATCCTGATTTTATCCGGAAAATCGATCTGGCCAAACCGGGTGGAACAGATCGCCAGAATCCCCGGCACCAGGATTCCCCCTGCCAGGCCTCCGCCCAGCAGGGAATACAACAGAAACTGCCTCATACTCCTGCACTTTTGTCCGGGGGACAAAGGCAGTGCCAGAACCACATAATAGAGAACCAGAAAAATGCAAATCAAAATAGAAATATAATAATTGGTCAATATGGAAAAGCCCAGTGAAACTACATACAAAAATGGCCTGCTTTCCCATACGAGCATTTCCAGGCCCAATATTATAACAGGCGTTATGAAAATACAGTCCAGCCACATAATATTCCAGTTATAGGCAGCCATAAACCCGGACAGGGCATAAAAAGCGGAAAACAATGTAATCCCATAGCTCTCCGTTCCAAAATGCCGTTTTAAATACCAGGCAAATGTCAAACCGCACAGTCCTGTCTTTACCAGAATCAGTACAGTCATGAATTCCAGAATATAGGCTTTGGGGCACACTGCCAGCAGCCAGTTCATGGGGCTGGCCAGATAATAGGCATACAACCCCACAAAATTGGCGCCCAGCCCGGCCCTCCAGGAGAAAAACAGGCTTTCTCCTTCCTGTAGCTTTCTGTGAAATTCCGTAAAAAAGGGCAGATACTGATTGTACATATCCACCCGCAGAAAGCAACGGTCCCCAAAGGGATACATCCCTTTATAAACAATGGCGGCAAGTAAAATTGCCACCGGTATACAAAAGGCCAAAAGCAGCGGCCTTCTCCTTTTTCCCATTCCAAAGACTCCCCGCATATCACACATCTTTAAGCACACAGGAGGCTATCCCCAGCTTCTTTCCCTGCAGACAACCGGGTTCCCTCTCATTCCTCCCGATCAAACAGGCGATAATACTGCACTGCCTGAAAAGTAAGCAGTGTATCGGACTCCCGCCTCTCTTCCGCAGTCAGGCGGTTTCCCTCCGTATCCACAACCTGTTTCGCACTGATCACCGGATATTGCCCCTGCAATTCATCCAGATAAGCATAATAACCGTTCAGGGAAAATCCGGCCCGCCCAAGAACCTCCGTCGCCAGATAATTGGCACTGATTTGCAGCCCCTCTGCTTCCTCAATATCAAAATTCGCCCAGATCAGGAACGGCACCTCATACCGGCTGGCTTCCTGCTCCGGTGTCAGGGCATCTTTGCTGATCCCGTTGGAACGCCAGATTGGTCCGGCCACCGTGTCATTGGGCTGGTGATCCCCGAAAAACACAATCATGGTATTTTCCTGTTCCCGTTCAAAATAGGCAACCACCCCTTCCAATGCCTCATCTGTCAGAGAAATCAGGGACAGGTAATTGTCCACTACAGGGGACTCTGTTGTCTCTGCATATATATGTGGCGTGAAATTGGTAAATTCCTGGTCATAGCCGCCATGGTTCTGCATTGTGACATTGAACAGGAACAATGGCCCCTCCTGCGTCTCTTTATGCTTCTCATATTCTTTGATAATCTGCCTGAAATCGGATTTATCACTGACATATTTTCTCACATATTCCGCATCCGTATAATCCGGGAGAAAACGCAGTTCATCAAATCCCATCCAGGGATACACCTGATTGCGGCTCCACCCTTTGGCATGATAGGGGTGCATTGCAATACACCGATACCCCCTCTGCTTCAGAGCCGATGCCAGGGAAGGGATTCTGCCGCGGATATACTGCTGATAGGGAATGCTCCCGCCAGGCAAAAACGCCATGGTAGAGCCTGTCAGAAATTCAAACTCCGTATTGGCAGTATTACCGCCCAGTACAGAAACATGCAAAGTCCCCGTAACCGTATCTTCCGCTCCCTGCATACTGTGAAAAAAGGGCATATAATCTTCATTGCTGGAAAGTTCACCAAGAGAAGACAGATCGGAAAACCCTTCATTCATAATCACAATGATATGAGGCATCTCCTCCATCCCTGCGCCGGGGATCACACTTCCATCCCGCACCAGGCCACCATCGGCGGACACACCTCCATGCTCCGCCAGGCTGCCTTTACCGGACACGGCGCCCTCCTGCCCCATTCCATCTGCCTGCATCCCATAGCCATCCAGCAATGCCTGACAGAACTCTGCATCATAACCCGGCGGTTTTTCCACCAGAAGATATTTCAGTTCCATCATAAAGGCAACCACACTGCCGTTGCGCTTCTGCACCACACCGGGCGTAAACATCTTGTCATACAGCCGCAGGCCGGAAATCACCGTCTCCTGATGCAGAATCACAGCCAGCGCACCAATACAGAACAGAGAGACTGCCGCCCCCGACACCCGTACCCGCCGGTTCTCAATCCTGCCCTGCAATATATGCTGTGCCGCCAGCAGAACAACAAACCCAAACAACACCATCCTGACTCTGCCGGGAAGGGCATAGCTGAAATTATCTGCCACCGATACCGCTGTCCGGGCAGAAAATATATCCCAGGGTAAAATGGGTGATGAGCGAAAGGCGATGACATAATAGTTTGCCAGCCCTGCCAGCATGAAAAACACGGTCTGAATCCGCAGCGCCGCCCGCACTCTGCCCACCACCATAATCAAACACACTGCGAACAGCCAGTAAAAAAGCAGATTTAACACCCACACAACCGGCTTCATATCTGCAAACGGATTATAGCTGTAACTTTCCGTTAAAATAAACATACACACGGGGCACAAAATTACACCCGTCAGGGGCAGCCCCGTCCATGACAATTTCTTTTCCATAATTTCCTCCACTGGAGATTATAACATGTTTTTTTGAAAAGAAAAGTCGGAATATCTGAGCAAATTCTTAATTTTTATGATAGATAAACCTCCGTTCCTTGCGCTGACACAGGCAAAAATGCTATACTTTTCATCAGAAACGAGGAAAAATACATGTATTTCATAAACAATTCAGGGGAAAAACAGTTCCCCGTCACAAAGCGAAATCTGTTTCTCCTGTTGACATTGCTTCTGGCGGGCATCCTTGCACTGTACATCAGAAACCGTCAGGCCGCAGAAACAATCCTCCGCCTTTCCGAGACAGAACCTGCCTATGAACAGTCGGCGGCGGATTTTGGACATATGGAGCCCCGGCAAAATCCATATGCGGATTTAAGCGTACCCACATATGTGACAAAAATTGAAGATACTTTTTTTATTGTGGACTGTTATCATAACCAGATTATCTATTCCGATTCTCTGGAACGCCCTCTGTATGAGTGGAATATTATGACTGACCAGATAAACAAAGGCCATACGCTGGCCTGCGACGGCGTGGTCTGGCTGACTGATGATACGGAGAATCATCGAATCCTTGTCTTTGAGAAGAAGGGAGATATGTTTGTACATACACAAACGCTGCCGGATACAGGTGTACGCCCCCATTATATTGTGTACCATGAAGAAAAGCAATGCTTCTATGCCTGGAGTTCCATGACCGGTGAAATGTACCTGCTCAGGAGGGAGGAGGATTCCAGCCGGGTATATATCAGCAAAATCCTTAAAATTCCCACGCTGGATGGGATCTATGTCCGTTCCTTCACCATACTGGAAGACGATATTTACTTTGTTTCCGGAAATTCATCCATTATCAGAGCTGATCTTGATACGTTTGAAATCAGAGAAGAGTACCCTGTGCCGGACGCACTGGCAGGTATGGTACAGCTTACATGGATCGATAACTACTGGTATATTACCGTATCCACAGATAAACAGGGCAATCAGGAAGCCGCTACCATCCTGCGTACAGACGATCTGCATAAGCTGGCCGCCTCCGATTACGAAGATGTGTACGCCGCCTTCATCGGCGGCGGCACACCCTATTATATTTCTTATGTTGAAGACCGGTATTATCTGACGGAACACCGCCTGCCCGGACATTCCGTCTGGAGTTTTCGCAGTGAAAACGGACAGTTACAGGATATAACCGCCATCTATTAAAGAAACGCTGGTGTATGATTCCCCCATGCTTCAGACAACGCTTTTTCCTTTCCATGTTCCTCTGAAAAAGCGGGTTACAAACAATGTCACACGGAACACCCAGTCCATTACCATGGCAATCCACACGCCCACAGCCCCCAGGCCAAAATACATGCCCAGCACCGCACTGAAGCAGACGCGGAAAGCACACATGGAAAATACAGATACCGCCATTGTAAATTTTACGTCTCCCGTAGCGCGCAGGGCATGAGACAGCGTAAAGGATGTGGGCCAGAACAGCATGGCAAAACCGTTGTGAATCACAATCAGCACAAACGCCAGATGCCTTGCCTCCGGAGATAACGTATAAATATTGAGAATCCAGGGCAGGGCCAGCAAAATCACACAGTTGACACACCAGGTAAAGAAATAGGTGATTTTCAGCAGTTTCTTAATATAATATGCCGCCTGCTCATCGTCTCCTGCACCGATGCACTGTCCCACGACAGTAATCATCGCCAGATTCATGGCCTGCCCTGCAATACAACCCATGGCGTCCAGATTGTTGGCTACCGCATTCGCCGCAATCTGAACCGTTCCAAATTCGGAAATAATGCTGACTACAATCACACGGCCAAATTGAAAAATACCGTTCTCCACGCCGCTGGGCACGGCAATATACAGAATCTTCCGGATCAGTCCGCCCTGCCAGGAAAAGATTCTGCGGGGCGTCAGATACACATCAAACCTTCTGTTTAAAAGGATCAGAAACATCACAACCGCCGCTGCCGTCCGGGAAGCAAAGGTAGACCAGGCCGCTCCGGCCACTCCCATATGAAAGCCGAAAATCAGAATGGCATTCCCGATGGCATTCATCACATTCATTCCCACAGAAACATACATGGGCAGTCTGGAATTGCCAATGGAACGCAGCACCGCAGCACAGGAGTTAAACACTGCCAGAAACGGATAGGAATAGGCAGAGATAACCAGATAAATCAACGCATTTTCCATGACATCCGCTTCGATAGAGCCAAACAATACAGACAGAAGCGGCCTTCTTGCCACCAGTGTCAGGGACATAAAGCCAATGGAAATCAACACGGTAATCATCATCAACTGATCTGCCGCACTGCACGCCCGGTCTTTGCTTTTCTTCCCGATATACTGGGATATGACCACGCTGCCTCCTGTCGCCACCGCGGCAAAAATATTGATGATCACCGTATTAATCATATCCACAAGAGAAACGCCGGATATGGCCGCCTCGCCTGCATAGGAGATCATCATGGTATCCACCATGCCCACAGTAATGGCCAGCACCTGTTCCACCACCAGCGGAAGAATCAGCGCGCCCAGCGCCCGGTTACTGAACATTGTATACTGTGGCCTGTTTTTCAAAGCCGTCTTCATTTTCATAGGTGCAACCTCATCATCAGACCTGTTGTCTTTATATATTGTAAGAACCTGCAATCCGCTCCTGCTGCCGTTCCACCAGATCCGCAATGGTCACATGATCCACCACCCCGTTGATCGCCTCAGCCAGTTCCTTCCAGACTTCCAGCGTTTCACAGGTATCACAGCGTTCGCATTCATTAATATCGTCGTCCAGACAGGATACGGGATTCAGGCTGCCTTCCGTCAGCCGCAGGATCATCCCCACCGTATAGCTTGCCGGATCTCTGGCAATCCTGTAGCCTCCCTGGGCTCCCCTGGTGCTTTTCACATAACCGGCTTTATTTAACACAGAGATAATCTGCTCCAGATATTTTTCCGAAATCTCCTGCCTGCCCGCTATATCTTTCACCTTAATATATTCTCCCGTATTGTTCGTCGCAAGATCCAACATGACCCGAACCGCATACCGTCCTTTTGTTGAAATCCTCATACCCATCCTCCTCTGATGTCCGGCTGCAGCTTCGCGCCGACTGTTATACTCCTACAAATCATACTATATTACCGGAAAAGTATCAACCTGGGATTGAGAGGAATGACCGGAAAACAAACAATAGATTGCAGGCTTCGCCAGCAAACCTATTGTCATGAACAATGGATTGCAGGCTTCGCCAGCAAACCTATTGTCATGAACAGAGAAAAGGCAGGGAACCATGTACACGGCTTCCCTGCCTTTCAGTATTGCTTTTGAAACAAACAATGCGTTATCCTTCAAACGGTACGACGCTTCCCTGATACTTATCGTTGATAAACTGTTTGATTTCATCGGATTTGAGTACATCCACCAGGGCTTTCACACCTTCATTGCCTTCGTTTCCTTCTTTTACCACAATAATATTTGCATAGATCTTTGCAGCTTCGGAATCGGAAGTTTCAATGGCAAGGGCATCGTCCTGCACGTTCAGCCCGGCTTCCAGTGCATAGTTGCCATTCAGCACGACAAACTCAACTTCCGGAAGGACACGGGATACCTGTGCAGCCTCCAGTTCGTTAAACTTCAGGTGATGGGGGTTTTCCACAATATCATTGATCGTTGCTTCAATACCCACACCGTCTTTCAGTGTAATCAGACCATTGTCCTGCAAAAGCAACAGCGCTCTCGCTTCATTTGTCGTATCGTTGGGAATCGCCACTTCTGACCACTCTTCTATGGCATCCAGGGACGATGCCGTACCTGGGTAAATGCCCAGCGGCTCATAGTGGATTTCTCCCACATTCACAAGATGGGTTCCCTTTTCTGCATTAAAACTGTCCAGATAGGGTGTGTGCTGGAAATAGTTGGCATCAAAATCTCCTGCTTCCACCACTTCATTGGGCTGTACATAATCCTGAAATACGGTGACTTCCAGCTTCCATCCCTGCGCTTCCAGAATGGGCCTTGCCGCCTCCAGAATTTCTGCGTGCGGCACGCTGGTTGCCGCCACTTTGATGGTGCCGTCTGCCGCTGCCTCTTCTGATTTTCCGCAGCCGGACAAAAGGCCTGCGGTTAACAGTGCCGTTACCGCAATAGATACCAGTCTCTTTTTCATAATGCATCTCCTCTTTTCCATATATTCTTGCGTCTTGTATATCTGTATCCCTGCCGGGAATGCAAACCCAATTCCATAAATATGGCCTGGCAGTCTCTGATGACACTGCCTTCTTATATCCGCTTTATCGGTTTCTTTTATCCAGCTTTTTGGACATCCGGGTGCCGATTGCCTGTAAAATCTGTACCAACAGCACCAGAAGAATCACTGTCACCCACATAATCTCCGCATCATACCGGTAATATCCATATCGGATAGCAATATCCCCCAGTCCACCGCCGCCTACCACACCGGCCATGGCAGAATATCCAAGGATTGTCCCCAGTGCAATGGTGGCGCCCACAATCAGGGAGGTCCGTGCCTCTGCCAGCAACACTTTCACAACAATGGTCCACAGATTGGCTCCCATACTCTGCGCCGCTTCGATTACCCCCTTGTCCACTTCCAGCAGGGAAGATTCCACCATACGCGCAATAAATGGCGCCGCCGCGAAAGTCAGCGGCACAATGGTAGCCGTGGCACCATAACTTTTTCCGGCGATCATCCTGGTCAGGGGAATAATCAGGATCAGCAGAATCAGAAACGGAACGCTTCTGACAATATTCACTACCACATCCAGCACTTTGAATGCCACTTTGAATACCACTTTAAATACCGCATTGCCGGGCTGCAGGCCGTCCTGTGCCGTCACTACAAGGGCAACGCCCAGGGGCAGGCCGATGATGTAAGCCATCAAGGTGGAGGTCAGGGTCATATACAGTGTAATTCCCGTATTCTCAACCAACATCCAGATTGTTTGTTCGTTCATCAGGTTACCCAGCCCTGCCCACAATTCACTCCACATAATCAACCAACTCCTCTACCGCAAGATTTCTTTCTTTCAGATATTGAATCATTTTTTCTGCCGTTACATTGTCCTCCGGAAGCTGCAACACCATCTGTCCATGGGCAATGCCTCCGATGTCCTTCGTATCCGCCAGCAGAATATTCACCGGCGCCTTACAGGCCAGCACCATATTGCTGATAACCGGTTCAAAAGAAGAGTTTTCGGAAAATACAATCCGGATACAATGTCTGCCCTGCATTCTGTCCGTCCGGCGTTCTCCCTGGAATACCAGCTTCTGCGCCGCCTTTGTCCTGGGTCTTGAAAATACCTCTTCCACACTGCCGGATTCCACCAGGCTGCCGTTATCTATAATCGCCACCTGATTGCAGATTTCCTGCACCACCGACATTTCATGGGTAATAATGACAATGGTAATCCCATACTGCTCGTTAATTTCCTTCAGCAACGCCAGAATGGACTTTGTAGTCGTGGGATCAAGGGCACTGGTGGCCTCGTCACACAACAGAATTTTGGGATTGTTGGCCAGCGCTCTGGCAATCGCCACACGCTGCTTCTGACCGCCGGAAAGCTGGGCCGGGTATGCTTTTGCCTTTTCGGTCAGTCCCACGATTTTCAGCAGCTCCATGGCCCTGTTTTTCGCTTCCTTCCGCTTCATCCCTACGATTTCCAGCGGAAAACAGACATTATCCCGCACATTTCTCTGCATCAGAAGATTAAAGTGCTGAAAAATCATGGCGATTTCCGTACGCACCTTTCTAAGCTGCGCATCATTCATCGCCTGCAGATCCTGCCCCTCGATGAGCACAGTGCCGCTGGTGGGCTTTTCCAGAAAATTCAGGCATCTGACCAATGTACTTTTGCCTGCACCACTCATGCCTATAATGCCACAGATATTCCCCTTTTCTATATCCAGATTGATACCTTTTAACGCCTCTACCTCATTCTCCCGGCCGATAAATGTCTTTGTTACATCTTTGATTTGGATTATCGCTTCCATCCTGTTACTCCATCGTCTGTATACATGTCTACAGTTAGCGTGTAAATCATACCATATTTCTTCAGGTAATGCAAACAATAGAAAATACCCTATGCAAGTTTTGCAGGACCATAAACGATGGAACGCACCCTTTGCAAAATTTTTATTGTCATGGATAAAAAGCAAAAGCCTTTCCCTTTCATCTGATTTTCCCCGTATACAAATATTTGATTATTTGCTATACTTTTTATATTCCGTGTGCCATGTAAAATGGTAATATACACCGCATGGTTAACACAATCTCTTAAAGTAAAGAGGAAAAGCAGATGAAAAAAAGAAAAGCCGTGGTTTCTCTCGGCCATGATGCCCTGGGATATACCACAACAGAACAGTGGGATGCTGTGAAAAAAACTGCCAAAGCGCTGGCAGATCTGGCACAGACGAATTATCAGCTCACCATCACCCACAGCAACGGTCCGCAGGTCAGCATGATCCATAAAGCCATGACCGAACTGCGCCGGGTCAATCCCGACTATACACCTGTTCCCATGTGCGTATGCTCTGCCATGAGTCAGGGATATGTGGGATATGATATTCAGAATTCCCTGCGGTCAGAATTTTTAAGCAGAGGCATTTCCACGCCGGTCAGCACCATACTGACCATGGTTACAGTCGATCCTTACGATGAGGCGTTCTATGAGCCAAACAAAATCATCGGCAGATACATGACAAAAGAAGAAGCCGATGCCGAAATCCAGAAGGGCAACTACGTCCTGGAAGTGCCGGAAAAAGGGTTCCGCCGGATTGTTGCTGCGCCAAAACCTCTGGATATTGTGGAAATTGATACAATACGCACCCTGGCCGAAGCCGGACAGGCTGTTATCGCCTGCGGAGGCGGCGGTATACCGGTAATCGAACAGCAGCATATATTAAAAGGCGCTTCCGCCGTCATTGAAAAAGATGCCATTGCAGGCAGGCTTGCCGCCGATTTACAGGCCGATCTGCTGATCATTTTAACCGGTGTGGAACAGGTGTATAAACAGTTCGGCAGTGAACATCAGGAAGGCATAGCCTCCATGAACCTCCAGGAAGCCCGGCAGTACATTGCAGAGGGCCAGTTCGGTGAAGGAGACATGCTTCCCAAAATAGAAGCCGCCATTACCTATCTGGAAAAAGTACCCGATGGAAAAGTGCTCATCACTTCCATCTCCCACGCACTTGCAGCGGTAAAAGGCAAAACGGGCACTGTTATCACCAGCCAATAGCGAACACCTTTTGCAGACTTTCCATTCCCGAAACCTGTAAATCTGCGTATATTTCCGTTTCCTGATGCACATCCTGATACAGGATGCCCACATCGGCCATAAACGCTATGTATATCACTACAGTGGACATTCAGGAAAGGCAGGAAATCATGAAAAAGGAAAAAGAAATTACCACAACACCCGGCGGACAGCCACCGGCCAATCAGTATCCCACAGAGAACGGTTCCTCGGACAACTATCCTACGAACCGTTACTCCGGTGCGGACAACAGCTCACGGTACAGCCATCCGGACCGCCGTCCGGAAAAACACGGGCCGGGCGGAGAAAACTGAGAGACAACGGAAAACACCCTTTGCGAACTTCTATTGTCATGAACAATGAAAAAACCGGCACATGCCGGTTTTTTCATCTGTATATCGCTTCCTCCTATGCTGCCATCACCGATTCTGTGCATCCAGCTTCTTCACCGCATCTCCCAGTTCCCCAAACGCCCGTACCGATACGGCCGCCTCCACATCCTGTCCAAAACCATATTCTACAAAAATAAACGGAATACCTGCCATCAACGCAGCCTCGCGGTCCCCCTGGGTATCACCTATATACACCGCCTCATGCTTCGAAATACCATTGCGTTCCATCAATATCCGGATGGTTTCCCCCTTGCAGGTCCCGGTATTGCCAAAGCATTCAAAGTCCTGAATCAACGGGGTAATCCGATTCTTTTCCATGACCAGCTCAATGTAGCCGCACTGGCAGTTGCTGACAATATAAAGGCTGTATTGCTCTGCCAGAGATTTCATACCATCGCCCATACCCGGATAGGAAATATCCGCCTGGTGTTCTTTCAGAAGCTGGTGTTCATACAGGCAACATTTGTCCAGAAGGGCCTGCCGCTTTCCCATATCAGCAATCTCTCCAAACAGATGATCCGCAATCACATCCATAGGCTGTCCAAATTCCCGCCGCAATACCTGGGGCGTTATGACCACATGACAGCCTTCTGTCTCTGCTATGGCCCGGTTCCACCCGTTCGCCACAACCGGAGTGGAATCCCACAACGTCCCATCCACATCAAAAATCAGTGCCTTGATCATTCCATTTCCTCCTGACTGCACACTGCCAGCAGCGCTCCGGTCAGAATGCAAAAATCTGAGATATTAAAAACAATTCTGCGCAGCCATTCCCATTTTACACCAAAACTGAAATAATCCACAACATATCCCCTGCACAGTCTGTCACAGGTATTGCTGCAGGCGCCGCCCAGCAGAAGGGCAAGTCCGGCCCGAAAACAGCGGTTTGCCTTCCTGCCCTGCGCCGCCGCAAACAAAATCATAATACAGACTGTTAGCACCAGCGAGAGAAACGCCACAAACCCGCTTACCTTCTCACCCGTATTCAGAAAAGCACCCCGGTTATGATATTTGCGTATCCGCAAAGCACCTCCCCAAATGGCTTTCTCTTTTCCTTCTTCTTTCCATTTTTCTGTGCGGTTTTTCATGAACAGCTCCAGCAGGAAAATACCTGCCGCTAAAATGATGTAAACCATATACCCTCCTTTTCTTTTGCATATTCTCCCTGTCCCATATGTAATCAGAGGAGTTGCGCATTACTATTATACACCACAAAAACTGTTTCATGTAAAAAAACAGAGCATGGCATTCCTGTTTTCCATCGGTTTCAAAAAAGCCCTGCCAGTTCCTGGAATGTATGTTGATTTTGCTCAGACCCGAATATGCCGAATTAATGTTATGGTCTTCTTTCCTGAAAGATCCAGAAATCCTTATATTCTCGTAGGGATGATGCTAGATTAGTGTCATGTTAAGTGCAAATTCATGTACAGCACCATATTACAATAAACGTACGGTTAATTCTTAAATCCAACTCTCAGATATGGTATATTAATCATAGAAAGGGAAAGCCATAGAAGCAGCTTTAACCTGTAATGATTAGCTAACCCCTCCGAAAAGGGGCGGCTGTTACTATTGCAAGTAGTGGCGGCTATTTCATTGTTCCCTTTTTCCCTTGTAAACCCGATAAACCAAATTAGCAAGTGATAGCGGGCAACGGATTGTTATGACCACAATCCGAGTCATAAAGTCTTTTGTGAAAAAAGAGAAGATTATTTATTAATATGCTATAATGCTTGTGTTGTCCACCCTACACCCGACAACGGGAGGAGATGTTCACATGGAAGTTATCACTGCTTTTGGGGTCGCTGTTACGGCTGGTGTAGCTTGTCACTACATCATCAAATGGTTAGATGGCGGTCATAAGGACAACAAATAACCTACTGGGTGCTTTTCCAGTATAAAAGAAAAGAAGAACCCCCGAACTGTACGGCAATACGGTTCGGGGGTTCGGGGGTTCGGGGGTTCGGGGGTTCGGGGGTTCGTTTCTTTGTCCACATGGACTTATCACTGCTTTTTGTCTACTGACATTATAGCATATGCAAATTTTAATTACAAGATACACTTCCTTTAAACAAAAATTCATCCTTATCAGAACAACCCCGCAAGCTCCTGAAATGTATGCTGGACATTGATTTTGCCCAGGCCCCACTCCCTGCTGGGATATTCGATGCCGCTCTCCCGCACCGCTCCCAGTGCCAGATAGTATTTCAGTTCCCTGCCGGATGCCAGGGGATAGTTCCCGTTTACCACAGCCCACTGCATCATCTGTGCCGATGCCCCTGCGGCAATGGCCGCCGCCAGGCTGCTCCCGGTCCGTTTGCCCAGAGAAGTGGAGATATTAACTCCCGGCGCCGCAAACTCCGGTTTTACACGCCTGTCTGCCGTAAACCCCCGTCCCGATTTTTCATAAAATCCCCCGTCTTTATCATTGTATGCAGTAATGGTAATGACGCCCTGCGCCATGGAAGGTGCCGTCAAAGTAATCTCCGGATCAGAACGCAGAAAATGTGTGTCATTTTGCAAAAATTCTTCAATGGGAAGCCAGATATTGAATGTCCCCCCGGCAATGGCTACGTCTGCACGGATGGTAAAGGTCCATACGCCCTGGGTGGGTTCCACAAACCGGAATATAATCAGACTTCGGCCCGTACTTTCTTCCAGCAGAAAACTGTCCACCGTAATTACCGTCCGGTCAAATACAAAGCTATAGGTTTCTGTCCTTCTGCCGCTTCCTGTAATCCGGCTGACAGTCTCACCCCCCGGAGTGCGCAATGTCATCTGATACCGGCTGGGGCCCTCCGCCCATACCTCCATCAAAAATCCGTTTTCATTTTCTCCCACCCGCATTTCCAGACTCTGCGGGGCGGAGCTGGCCTGCCCCTGGATATGATGGTCTGCGGCTCCTTCGTTGCCTCCACATACAATAATCGCCCTGCTTCTTCTCTGCGCCACAATATTCAGATAGCGGTCCAGCGCAGAAGAACCGGTGTGGCTGCCATAGCTGGTTCCGATTCCCAGGCAGATAACCACCGGACGCTGTCTTGCCACGGCAAATGCCTCCAGATATTTTACAGCCATCAAAATATCCGTTTCGGAATAGGCCACCGCCCCTTCCGGCAGAATATAATACTCTTTCAAATACTGTTTCGCTTCCCGGAGTTTTACAACAACAATGTCCGCATCCGGCGCTGCGCCGGTAAACCGTCTGCCTCCGTCCAGCAGACTTCCCGCCGCCACACTCGCTATGGCAGTGCCATGACCATTCGTATCCCAGCTTGGAACGACTTCTCTTGGAGACTCCGACTGCAGTGCATCATCAATCTGTGCTTTTACATATTCCGTCCCATAGAGAAAACCTTCCGGCGCGATCCCCTCATTTAAAGTCTGGTCCCATATGGCCAATATCCTGCTGCCGCCGCTGCCATCCCGGAACACTTCCTGGGTATACCGGATTCCGGTATCAATAAACCCCACAATCACGCCCTGTCCTGTCAGCGCCAAAGGTTCCTTCTGAATCTGCAGAATCCCCGCTTCCGCCAACGCCAGAGAATCAAAAATCTGACTGCCATCCGTTTCTTCCTGCTGCATCAGGCCATAGCATTTGGGGATTTCATAATAGGGAAACAGATTGATATCACTGGGCGTTCCCAGACCTGGTTTAAAATAAATGATATAAATATCGGAATCCACCTCCACCCTGCAATAATCATATACTCCTTCTGAAGTTTCAGCCTCCGTATATTTATAATCCCGCAAAACCTCCCGATACTCTTCCGACTTTACTCTTTCTTCACACGTCATGGTAATAACCCATTCTATTTTCCTTATTTCCATCATATGATCAGATTCTGTTTTTGCCCGCTCCCTTTTCGCTCAGGGCAGACTCTTTTGGCACCGACACCGCCTCTGCCACCGTTTCATCTCTCCGTCCCGGAAACAATACAGAAGGCTTTTATCTTCCAACACCCGAATCTCCCTGATCTGCTCTGCAAATACTGCCTGATCAAACAACTCCTGTCCCAATATATCCGCAGAAATCTCCTCCAGCTCTTTCTCTGCAAGATTCACACCAGTGCAGGATGACGCTGCTTTTTTCCTGCTCTGACAGATCCAGTAAACATATTCCCGTCCACCGGCTTTCGCCGGTTTTCTGGTATACAGCTTACCACATACACCACACCTGATTTTTCTCGTAAAAGGATATGTCGCCATCCCATCAGCCCGTTTTTTCAGGATTTCCTGTACCTTTGCATACGTTTCCCTGCTGACAATGGGCTCATGACAGTCCGGTATATAATACTGGGACAATTCTCCCCTGTTTTTCTTCTTATTGTGTCTGACGCAATCTTCCACATAAGATTTCTGAAGACGTCTGTCCCCCATGTAAATCTCATTATGCAGAATTGCATTTATGCTGCCATACATAAACGCGTTGCCTTTCCATGTTTTTGCGCCGCGCCTGTGCAGTTCCCTGATGATCCGGGACGGCGCCCATCCCGCAGCAGTCTGTTCAAACAGAAACCGCACAATCTCTGCTTCGTCCTCTTTTATCACATATTTTTCCCCATCATAACGATAGCCCAGTACTTTTTTGTTCCGAACGCCATCCGTTCCGCTCTCATACGTTTTCCGAATACCCCATCTGGAATTTTCTGACAGAGAATACACCTCTTCCTGTGCAAACGATGCCAGAATGGATAACAACAACTCCCCCTCTCCGGAAAAAGACTGAATTCGTTCTTTCTCAAACCATACTTCCACGCCGATTTCCTTTAATTGCCTCACTGTGGAAAGCAAATCTACCGTATTCCGGGCAAACCTGGATATGCTTTTGGTCAGCACAAGATCAATCTTTCCCGCCTCACAAGCCATTATCAGCCGCCTGAAGCCATCACGCCTGTCCATTCTGGTACCGCTGACTCCGGAATCCGCAAATATCCCCGCAGGTTCCCATTTCGGATTGTTTGCTATCAGATTGCTGTAATAACTGATCTGTGCGGAAAGAGAATGCGAGAGCCGTTCTGTCTCCATGGACACACGCGCATAAGCAGCGACCCTGGGACGTCCATGTGAAACGGGCACCCTGGGATCTATTCTGCGGATGATTGCCATAGCATCACTCCTTCCCTTGTCATACTATGTATTGCAGGTTGTCCATTATCACCTGGCACCAATACAGATTCCCATACCTTATATCCTGCGAAAGAATCCGGAACCGTTGCAAAACATCATTTTGTTCTCCAATTTTCAAAATTTAGATTGTATTGTCAGAAAAACAGAGATACAATAATAAAAGGGGAGTAAGATGCACTGGGAGGATTTGCATGAAACAACAAAATAACAAGATACATTCAAAAAAGAAAATCGCAGATGAAATTCTCTACCAAATCGGAGGGAGTGTCATTTTTGTACTGATTCTGATAGCGGCTGTCTCTATCTGTATGACAGGCTGGTTAAGCATCACCGCAAAGAAGACCGAACTGGTACAGGAATCCAATGCAGCCGCAAACCAACTGACCGGATTTCTGGAACAATATACAAAAAGTGTGGAACAACTGGCTGCCAATCCGGAAATCAAATATGTTCTGCAGGAAACGAAACCCGGCAGCCATATACAGCAGGCAGACAAAATAGATACCGTCATGGAAAACCTTGTGAATATCGCAAATACCGATACCGAAAATGTCATGGCCGTATGGATTTCTGACCTGGATACAAGCGGACTGATGCAATCCGACGGTTTTGTCAGCGGGGACGACTGGGATATTACAGGCAGGGGATGGTATGGCTGTATTGAGACAAAGAAAACCATTCTGACAGAGCCTTATGTGGATTCTTCCACAGGAAAAATGATTTTAAGCGCCGCCGCGCCGGTAATTGATGATACAACCGGCGAAGTCCTGGGAGCAGCGGGTATGGACATCGCTCTGGATCATATGACCCGGATTATGAGCGAATACAAAATCGGCCGCAACGGGTACATGCTGCTGTTATCCGGAAACGGTATCTTTCTGTATCATCCCCAAACCGATATTATCCAGAAAAATATCAAAGATGTTGACATATCCCAAAATGCTGTGGATGCCGTTTTGTCAGGCAGCAATGAGTTCCTGAAATATAAGGCAGACGGCCAAACAAAGTATGGTTCACTGCAGCACGCCGGAAATACCGGATATGTGGTCCTGAGCAGTCTGCCAATATCAGAATATTACGCAATGCTGGCCGCAATGGTTGTCACGCTGTTTATTCTCTTTACCATCGGGATATTGCTGATAGCCCTCACCATCCGGAAAAGCGCCGCAAACCTGACAAAGCCCATTCTGCAGCTGAACCATACGGCACAGCAGCTTGCCGACGGGAACCTGGATGTAAATCTCCAGATAGCAAGCCAGGATGAAATTGGCGAACTGGGTGAATCCTTCCAGAAAACCGTATATCGGTTGAAGGAATATATCGTCTACATAAACGAAACAGCAGATGTGTTGTCACAGATTTCTGACGGAAAACTGAGTGTAAATCTGAAACACGACTATGTAGGCGAATTCCAGAAAATAAAAACTGCCCTGCTCAACATTTCCGATTCCATGAATCAGGTTATGCTGGGAATCAATGAAAGTTCCGAACGGGTATCCGTGGGAGCCACCGAGCTTGCTTCAGCTTCTCAAATCCTGGCAGAAGGCGCAGAAGAACAGGCGGCATCCATCGCACAGATTTCGGCAACTACCAGTACTGTTACGCAGCAGGTGGAAGACAGCCGCAAAGAAGCAGAGGCTTCTGCACAGGCAACCGCACAGGCCGCCACACTGATCGAACAGAACCAGGAAAAAATGAAGCTGATGATGGATGCCATGAACGAAATCCATCAGACCTCACAAAAAGTTGTGGGAATCATTCAGACAATCGAAGATATTGCCTCTCAGACAAATCTTCTCTCCTTAAATGCTTCTATTGAAGCCGCCCGTGCCGGAGAAGCAGGAAAAGGATTTGCCGTGGTCGCAGATGAAATCGGGAAACTGGCTCTGGAGAGTTCCAAAGCGGCAAACACCACAAAAGAGCTGATTGAAATTTCAATGGAAGAAATCAACAAAGGAAATACCATTGCCATTGGCGCCATGGACTCACTGAAAGAATCCGTAAGCGTCGTAACCCATGTAAATGAAATGATCCAGAAAACGGCCGAAAACGCAATTATCCAGGCGGAGAACATGAAACAGCTCCAGGCGGGAATCGAAGAAATTGCCCACGGAATACAGGACAATTCCGCCGCTTCCCAGGAAACATCCGCAACATCCGAGGAACTGGCTTCCCAGGCTGAGGTGTTAAACAAAATGGTACAGAAATTCGAGCTCTGTAACTAAGGGCCCCCATAGCAAAGGGATTCCCACAGGTGTGATACCTGAAGGAATCCCTTTTGTCCCCACTGTATATTATTTGCTGATTTTACTGATCTTTGCCCGCAATGTATCTGTCGCCTTTTTCTGCATTTCAGCCGACCACTTACTGGGATCATCCTTGTCGCATATCTTGACGGATTTATACCTTTTCATCATTCCCGGCGGAAAAGCCGGCACTTTATTCACCGGCTTTTCCCCGGAATTGCTTAGCTTGTAGCACTGCCAGAGTACATGCCGTGGACTCTTTGCGTCTTCGTCAAGTTCAAACATTTCCTGTCCCGGTGCCCCCGTTTTTTTTACTTCTGCACAAATACAGCCATTTCCCTTATCGCTTTTCCGCTTATTTGCATGCCGGCTCAGCACCATGGCATTGCAAAACCGATTACAGCCGCCTTTCGCTTTGGTTCTGATATGATCTACATTCCACTCGCAATCAAGAGAATTGCCGGAAGCAGGGAGCAGCCTTTCATACACCTCTCCTTCCAGCTCACCAAAGCCATCCGAGCGCAAAATCCGCCCGTTATCCACCAGGTTTGCCCGCAGAATCATATCTTTCTGAGAATATGTATAATCACCCCCATTTTTCAGAACCAGCCTTTCAATACGTTTTTTAATCCGCTGATCGGTTAATTTATGCAAGATCAGCGGTTTAATCTGCTTCTGTCTGGCCATGTCACGAACCCGTTTATAAAACCCCGTGTATGGATATTTCATAAACAGAGCCGGCTCCATACCGTAATAGATAATAACTGACTTTGTCATCGCATAATTCTTGCTCCATGCTTTATACCCATAGGGAAGGCGGGTGCTGCATAGCAAAAAATCATCACAGGGACAATCCACCTGAGGCTTATTGGGATCAGGCTTTACCGACTGGTTTCCACAGCCTTTTGCTCCTATTACCGCTTTACTCATATCATTCCTCCCGCATTTTCATAAGCACCTGCCGCCTATGCTTCAAACACAACGCCGAACTGTTCAAATGTCTCCTGGCAGATTTCCATATTATAAGGACCGGCTTCCCGCAACACTTCTATTTCTTCTTTTGTGAGCATCACCGACCCCTCATGAGACGCAATCCGTTCCCTGTAGATACGCTCTGCAATTTCCACTCTGCGTTCATCCATAGAACAGATCTCTTCGTAATAGGGCATGGACTCTTCAAACGTTGCCATCTGACGCTCCAGAATCCGCCCTCCGTGTATCAACCAGTCCTCTTCATCATCCCGGCTGAGTATCTGGCCATCCTCCTGCCAGAAGCCCGTTGTTACATAGGGCAGTTTCTTTTCCTCTTCCCCTTCCTCAAACAACTGAGACAGCATCAGTGCCATCTCCTGTATATCCGAAGGCGCCTCCCTGTAATGGGAGCCGGCATACTGTTCCGTAATCACCAGTCCATTCCGCTCACTTGCGTAGAGGCAAAACATACCAAGAACCAGCCCTTTTTTTTCGTCAAACACAAGGGCCGCCTTGCCTTCGCTGGTCTCCGTCATATACAGTTCCCCGGACCATGCATGCTCCCGCAGAGTAAAAGGATATTCTGTCAGCATCACACTATGCACACAGGAAGCCAGTATACACCCTTCCCACAATGCGACGCTGTCGATTGGCAGTACCTCTACATCCCGTTCTTCCGTATCGCTCATCCGTTCCCTCCCTCACCGGTCTCAATGTTATCCGCTGATCTTTTCAATTTCTTTTCTCAGCCTCGTCTCAGATGTTCCCTGCAATGCCCTTGACCACTTACAGGGATTATCCACACCACATATGTTACAACCCTCCGGATACTTTTTAATCATTCCGGGCGGAAACGTGGGTATTTTATTCGGCGGCTTTTCTCTGTCATTGCTGACCGTATAGCACTGCCAGAGTGTACCGCCTATACTGCCGCTTACATCAAACGCTTTTTGTCCACTGGCAGGTTGATCCCGCTCTTCTGCACAGGGACATCCTTTTCCGCTGGCTCCTTTCTTTATATTCGCCTTTCGACTCAGGAGTTGTGCATTGCAAAACCGATTGCAGGCGCCCTTTGATCTGGGTTTTATGTGATCCACGTTCCACATATTTTCCACAATTTCACCGGGATATGGAATAACATATTCAAACTCATCTATCCCTTCATCGTACCCGTCAGACCGCAGGACAAACTCATTTTGCACCAGATTTGCACGTATCACCATCTGGCGTTGAAAGTTGGTAAATCCTGCCGCATTCCCGACTTTCAGTTTCGCCATACGTGTTTCCACATAGTGCTCATCCATATTGCGTAAAGCCATCGCTTTCGGTTTGGATCCATTGGATTTGGAGCTGGCTTTTTTATCAATGCTTTTCCCGATACGCTTTATAAGATCGAATCGACCGGAGTTTATCTGATAACTGATTTTTGATATAGCTTTTTTCCGCCTGTTGCCATTGCTCCACATATTGGCGCCATATGGTATACGGGTACTGCAATGTAAGAACTCATCACAGGGACAGTCCGCTTTTGGATTGTTTGCGTCAGGCTTTACAGACATCCCCTTACATCCTTTTGCGCCGTCTGTGGCCTTACTCATACGATTCACCTCCCAGCGTCCCGATTCGTTCCAGTTCCAGATTCAGATACCCGCGCCGCAGCAGGCTTTCCGCCAGAGCCAGATTGATCACATAGGATATTTTTTTATAGTTTGGAACCATAAAAACAGGCATCAGCCCCATAGGCTGTACCGCACTGACCGATCCATCCTCCCGGAATCCGGCCAATTCCGCATCCAGGGCCGGAGGCCGGAATGACCAGAGAAACGGATCGCCTTCCCCTTCCCTCACACATGGCGTAAAATCCATAGATGGCAGGAACTGTTCCAGCAATTCTTTAAACCGGTCACTGATGAGCAGGCAGGGCCGGAGGGTAAAATCCGGCAGTTCTCCTTTTTTCGTAACATTGCAAATCAGGATATCCGGATCCTGATTCACAATTTTGAGCCTGCATCCCCCTGCAAAAGGTTTCATCACAAAATATTCCATCTATTCCATCTCCATCCGCTGTCTCTGCCTGTCAGTATTCACAGAAGCAAACCTGTCCCTGCTGCACACCGTCCAGTTCATAATATTCTTTATGAACCGCATTCATCATGGCACCCGTCAGATCAGCGCCCCGAAAATCCGCTTCTTCCATTGCACTGAATGTAAGATTCGCCTGATGTAGCCCACATCCCACAAAGCTGACCCATTCCCGGTCAGGCCGTATCCACGTGGAATCATTGATTTTGCATACACTATGAGCGCCGGCCAGAACAGCTCTTTCCAGATTGGCGCCGTCAAACCTGGCACCGGAAACCCATGCTCCCGAAAGACACGCTTCCTTCATGCTGCTGCCATCAAACCAGGTTCCGTCCAGATTTGCCTCTTCGAAATTGCATCCGTCCAAAATGCATCCGCTGAAATCACACCCGCTCAAATCCAGGCCGCTGAAATCACACCCGCTCAAATCGCATCCCCGGAAATCCCGAAAACGGTATGCCGTTTCTTCCTTTTTGTCAAACCACTTTTTCAGTTCGTCCGGTTCCATCTCCGGCGTATAACGCCGGCATACCCGGCCATAGCCCATATATTCACAGACCCGGACGCAAAATGCATCCGTTATATGCATCTCTCCCGCCGAAAACCCCATAACAGCCCTGCGGCATGCCATATCCGCATATTTCCAGAAGTTTCCCGCAGCCATACACTGACAGTTTTCCAGCATACGCTCCGGCAGTTTCGCCCGGTATTTTTTGACCAGACTTTCCGTTTCTTTCATCATATCCTTATAATAGCGGAAAATCTCATCTCCGGATATTTCCCCCGCCTGGATCTGAGCCGGATCAGCATACCACTCGCTGCCATAAACCATAATGGGGATCCGGTAATCCTGCATCAGCAGCCTTGTCCGCAGCATGGTCACTTCCATATATTCAATGTCGCCATAACCCTGCGCCTGCATCTGCGCCACTCGCTCACAGGCATCTGCCAGCGCCTGCCCAAACAGGGCGGCCAGCTCTTCCATATGGGAAAAATAATACAGATTGGCATTCATCAGCGCCTGACTGTTTATTTCTATATATTCATTTCTGAAATCTTCATTCATACGTTAATTCTCTTTGATTGTGGAGGCTTTCAGGTTCATGGAACCATCCATTTTGATGGAACTGGATTTGCAGGAAATACCTACTTCCGATTTGGCACTGATATTCATTTTCTTTTTTGCCTCCTGCACCATATCCTCTTTGGAAGAAAAGGACATTTTTTTCTGGGTAGCCACTGTCAAATCTTTTTCCGCATTGAGCACAAACTCTTTCTGTGTCTCCATCCCCAGTTTTTCCATTGCAGAAAAGATCATCTCTTTGCCGCTCTTTGTCGTTATATTTTCTCCGGCATTCATGCCAATATCTTTCCCCGCCTTGGCCTGGATGCTCTTGCCTGCATTGATGCTGCACCCGCTTCCCGCGCTCAGGACAATGCTGTCCCCGGCAGTCATGGATATATGTCCTCCTGCCAGCACATCAAGGCTGGACAGCGTATTGACCCGGATTCCATGCTGGGAAAAAACATCAATCCCTCCGTCCTCATTGAGTTTCACATACAGACCGCCAGTTTTTGCCGTAATCAGAATCTCCTTGTCGCTGATCTTGATTTCTTTGTCATGAGGTGTCCGCAGATATTTGATCCCCGGATCCACGCTGCGGTCACTGCTCACCTGCCGGTAAGATGACTGGGCCACTGCCAGACTTTCGTCTTCCGTAGGAAACTGAATATGTACCACATCGTCCACTTCCGGCATCAGATAAAGGCCGGTATGATTCTCTGCACTGTAAGGCGTAATATAAGGGAAGGCATAGGCTGTGGCCGTATCCTGGCTTTCATCCACACATAAAAGTACTTTCACCGTATCTTCCTTCACCTCCAGCACCTGCCCGGGCAGTGTCAAACCGGTGATATGCTGATTGTGGGCCACCGGGACTTTTAATCCGTTTTCCGGACAAAGCACATAGCTGCAGGTGAGCATGGCATCTCTGAGATGAATCTCTGCTTCCCGCACAAACAACGTGTTGCCCCCATAATCCACCGTATCTCCGATGGAAAGAACACTGTCATCCGCAGTCACCGTATACTCCATGGAATCTTCCGGCGATACCTCTACCCCTGCCCCGGAATACTTTCGAAAACGCCGTATATTCTTCCCCACCGAAAAACGATAGGAAAGCAGGCTCCCCATCTGATTGCCTTTCGGTATGCCGAAATAGAAAGAAGCCTCCTTAACCGATGGCAAAAGTACCGAATGATCGTGAGAAGCGATCCGTTTTAAAAATTCCCAGTTTGTTTCCTGATATTGCAAGAGCAGGTTATGAACTGACAACGGCGATGTTTCCATGCTGGCCATCAGCGCCCCCTCTCCCGCCATCAGTTCCGCAATCTGCTGATAATTCATGCCTGCATCCTGAAAAGAACGGGAGAGCACATCCGTATCCGCTTTGATACTGAATGACACCGCCCATACTTCCAAATAATATACCTGTCCCTCAAAAGATGCCCGTATATCCTGTACAAGCCCGGTGAAAATCACATCCTCAGGCCCGGATACCGTAATCACAGTGGAATCATCCGTATCCATCACACCGGCATCCCCTGTTTCCTTTGGTACGATACCTTTTAAATACATGGCTGCATGCTGGTTCAGAGACTGTTCTATCTTCATCTCCACTATAGCTTCTACTGCAAAAGGACTGACATGCAGTCTGGTCACGTCAATTATCATTTTAAGCCTCCTATTCCAGTTCCGCAGACCCCCTCCCTGCCGCTCACAGGGATAGATTTCCGGCTGCTCTCGCCCCCGTAAATCTATCCGCGGCTCTCCGGGGCTCTGCTGTGTTGGGATTCCAGTTCCGCAGATCCCCTCCCTGCCGCTCACAGGGATAGATTTCCGGTCGCTCTCGCTCACGTAAATCTATCCGCGGCTCTCTGGGGCTCTGCT
>CAJUSK010000025.1 GCA_910589075.1 uncultured Lachnospiraceae bacterium | reverse complement strand
GCAAAAAGCATATGGCTTATTAAAGTGCGCCTAAAATGTTTGGTTATCCACATTTCATCCCAGAATTCGTGCAAAGTACCAATTCTTCCTTATTTTGGTTCAAGATTGCGAACGAACTTAGCGAGTTTCGCAATTACCTACATCAGATATTTTTTGAACTTTGCTGGTTTTCATACTTTTCAAAGCATATCATATCTGGTATTATTTGGCAATCGGCATTTATGGCTGTTGTCCCGTTTGTATTTACTGATAAATCCCGTAATTCTCAATCATATTCACCAGATGATATTGATGGTCAAACATTTCCACCTCATCACCAAAATCAAAGCGTTCCGTATCCAGCACTAAGAATGTATTGTCAAACAATATTTCCTGCATGTTATATTTTGCATAATAATCGTGAACATATACTCTGTATTGCGATTGTCCTGTATGATCTGCTACAACATATGCAAGACCATAGCTTCCGTTATCCAGCAGACGGCAAATATTCGCTCCTTTGGTATCTCTCAGAAAATATACCATCTCGGCTCCCTGCATGTTTGCATACTCACAGATTTTCTGATATTTTATTGTGTTGGTATTATAGTCCAGCGCCTTCCTCCATGCCGTCACATTCATTACCGCCAAAAAAACCATACAAATACAAGTTAACAATCGTTTGGCATATCTCTGCTCCACACCTTCAAACCAGCCGACAAACTCGTTTACAGCCACGCAGAGCAGCGGAATCATCCCGATCAAATGATAGCGATATTCTGAAGTTGCCCCATAACGTGTTTCACATATGGAAATCACAAACAGATTCCATATAAATATCGCCAGAAACAAGCATACCCGGATATCCGATTTTTTCCTGAAAATTTTAAATACCGCATACAAACCAAATCCCAGCAACACCCAAACGAATCCCATTCGTACCAAAATACAGATTCCCTGATATGACAGAACAGGCGTACTTTCATATGCCAATCCACCAAACAATTCAAACATTCCTAAAAAATTGGCTATGCAATTATCTGCGAGTTCTGTTGCGGGACAAAGCGTCATGCCATTTCCCTTCGCATGAATCGCCGCCCACAAATTCATACCATAACCGATGATCACCAATCCAGCAGTCAAGCCGGCATAAATATAATATCGCAGGACTATTCCTTCCTGATGATACATCTTGTAAAGCAAATATGCTGCAAGAACCGGTATAAGACCACATAGAAATACATAAACACCGCTGGAAAAACTGTTTATCAACAAAAGCACACTGTATAAAGCCAATAAAACTGCCCTCTGTATCACCAGCCTGCCCTGCTTTTTTAGTTCACCTGTTAAAAGAGCGATAAGCATAACAGGCAGGATTGCTTTAATTACATACTGTCCTCCGTTAAAAAACATCATATTAAAATAATCCAGCTGACCAACGGTGTACGGAATCAACAGGAAGTTCGCACACAGCACCGAACAGAGAATCCGCCTCCTTTCAAAGACAAGAAACAGAACCCATATCCAGACAGCAACAAAACACAGATTGGCAAGTCCAAAAGACAAATAGACATTTCCGGTAATACCATACAGCGGAACAGCCAACAGCAATGAGCAATCCCACTCCAGCGTAGTTGTATATGTCCAGTCCGGAATCAAAACTTTTTTATTCCGCCACATTTCCATAGCATGCACAAACACTTCCGCTGAATCTCTGTCTATAGTATGAATATCTCTCGTTAAATTAAAATAAATCAGAAATAAACATTGTATAAATAAAAACAATATACAAATGTACAACAATCCGTTTCTTTTTCGATTCTGCCCTTTTAAACAATTCAAAAAGTCATTCATAGTATTTCCTCAATCAGCCAGCGCTCAGATACTTTTTATCCATTTCATCCTTTTTAAGAGTCAATTCATAATAAACAATATTTCCTCTTCTCCCATCTGTTTCTCCCCGTTCTCCAATCTCATAAAATTGTGATAAATATTTAATCCACTCTTCTTCACTTTCATTATAATACGGTATAAAATATACGATTGCACGCTCTTTACCTGCAATATATTTCCCGTAAAAATGTGGTGCATCCTCTGATCCTTCGCCGAGATGCAATTCCATTCTTCTGGTGGAAACAGCACTGATCGGAATACAGTTTTCACGTTCTTCCCATTCACCCCATATCAATTCACGTTCTCTATTTTCCTTATTCCAAACAGCTATATGCCCTGGGCCGCTTTCGATGTCCACCATTTTTCTATGTGCTCCTGCATGAATAATCAAAGTATTTTCATCATAATCTATCTGGCTTAGCATACTGTTTAACTCCTCATCCAGCCAACGATATTGATAATTATTCACTAATTCATCTCCAAGCGTATTGCTGACCCATCCTTCTGTTTTCAACATAATCATTTTGCCCGTATCAAGCCTTTCAAACAATAAATTAGAAAAAGGATCAATACTAAAGAATGTTTGCATAACAAATAAAAAAAACAGAACAGAACCAGAGATAATTTCTGCTTTAAAATGAATATTCCAGTGCTTTCTGATTACATCTTCGTATAAAAGGCATCCTGTAACCACCCAGACAACAGCAGTAAATACATGGTATCTGTTCAATGGCGCCGTTATAAACAGCATAAAAAACACGGAAGTCATCCACAAACTTCCCAGCACTCCTATATACTCTCTCCATCTTATATCAGTCTCTTTTTTATTTTCGCACCTTTTGTTTCTAAAAAGAACACAAACAGCTGACATCAATAGAATAATTGTAAAAATCCATGCAAAGTTCAGAATACAAAGCAATTTTATTTGATTCCATATATGTGAAGAGTCAAACATGATCGCATTTTGAAACATGCCCGCTCCCTCTTTTTCAGAAAACAAATTTTCTAAAGAAACACCACCCCATGCAAATATATTTCCCTGTTTTAAAAAATACGCAACGGCAGCTATTGCACCGGCTACTGCAATCCACATAACTTTGTCGTTTATCAAATATTCGATTCTTTGTTTCCATGTGTCTTGCTTTTTGATTAAATCATACAATCCTCTTACAGTATAATATCCTGCTACAACAACAATTGCAGGTTCTTTTGTCAAAAATAAAATAACAGTCCAAAATACCATTAAAATGTATTGTTTTCGCGATTCTGCATATATCATAAACACAAAGAAAATAATTACATTATAATCCGGATTAAAATATGAAAACGATCCCCAAAATAACGGAACACAAGATATGAGTAATATATAAAAAGAGGCTCTTTTCTTTGGAATTTCTATCCAGTAACCTATAAAAAGAACATATAATTCATACAACGCAATAATTGTTAAAACAAGATTCTCAAAGAAATAACCGATTACTTTCCCCGGAAATAGAAATTCCCCAATACTCATGATAAATGAATATCCCAGCGTAGGATGTCCTACCAAACGAAAATAATTCCAGAACGTATCAAAACTAAAATCAAATTTCTGGCATGCTTCACTAAAATATCCATAATATATGGCAGCATCCCATTTTTGTAAAGATGTTATCATCAGTAGCCTTGTTAAAGCAGCAAACGACAGCACAGCTATAATTTCTTTATTTTCTCGAATCTTCTCAGACAGTACACACGGGATATCCTTTAAAACTATATTTGATTTTTCACTGTTTTTTCCTTTTTGATACCACAGGAATAAAGTAATGACCCATGTGACGAACACAAATATAAGGTTCTGACGAGTACTGATCATTGGAGAGCACATTGCACACAGAAAAAATATGGATAAGATTGAGAGTATAACTCTTATCTGACCTATGATTGTTGGTTTTTTCATAATGTTTTTCCTTTCAGTTTCTTTATCTAAAACTTTGCATTTCCATTATTTTATGAAAGATCCCCTCATACGCCGCTGCCGTCCTTACCCACGTAAACTCTTCACTTACCAGACGCAGACTTTCTGCTCCCATCTTCCTGCACAGCTCCGGCTTCGCCGCAAATTCACATAACTTTTCCCCAAAGTCCTCCACCGGAACTGCAAACCCATTTCCCCGAATCAGTTCTTCGCTACCCTCGCAGGGCGTCATCAGAACCGGCAAACCTGCCGCCATGGCTTCCAGAACCACATTGGGCATTCCTTCCCTCCTGGAGGGAAGGATGAATATATCCGCACTGTTATAATAGGCCGAAAGTTCTCCCTTTTCTTTTTGGCCTGTAAAATGCACCACATCTTCCAGATGGTGTTCCCGCACAATCTCTTCCAGCGCAGGCCTGTATGGCCCGTCACCTACAATGACCAGCCGCAGCATCTTTCCTGTTTTTTGTATCACTTCCGGTAGAATCGGCAGGATATGCTGCAATCCCTTTCTCTCAATGAGACGCGATACAAACAGAATCCGCAGACATGTGCCCGCTGCGCCATCCCACGCTGCCAACACCTCTTTTTCTTTGTTCGTTCCCGCCATACCCAAATCCTGGAATGCCGCAACGGATACACCATTGGGTATAATCTGCACCGGACATTGATTATAGAATTTTTCTGCAAACTCTTTCAGTCCCCGGCTGTTGGCCACCAATGCATCCGCATTTCTCCAGATCACCTTTTCAAACGGGGCCAGGATCTTGTAGACAAGCTGAAAACGCTCCTGAAATCCCGGAATATCGCCGCCCCCAAATCGGACTACATATGGAATATGATATTTCTTTTTCAGGAAATATCCCACCGGGCCGCTGGGGATGGCAAAAAACACCTGACAGACATGGAATGTTTCTTTTTTCAGCAAACGATTGCCATACCAGGCTGCTTTCAGCATATAATCCATCATTTCCGGAAAACCACAGTGTTCCTTATGTTTTCTCCTGGCTTTCAGCCGGATTATGTGCAGAGCGCCCTTTTCTTCATCGGCAGCCGTTCCTTCATACCACACTGTCAATACGGTTACCTGATGGCCCTGGTTTATATATTCCCTGGCAAGATTCATACAGGCGTTGGCGCCACCGCCGCCAACCGGTGGATATTCATGTGAAATCATTAAAATGTTCATTCTATTACCCGCTTATACCCTTTTTCTTCCTCAAACTCGATCATATCCAGAGGACTGGTTCTGAATGGATCAAACACTATAAAAAAAATGCCTCCACTTTTTCGTGCTTCCGCAACCTGGCTGTTAAACTGCATAAACAGGAATTTACATTCTTCGTCTTTCCCATGGTAACCGCTGATTTTATGATACATGTCCGTATACAGCTTCGTATCACTGGAAAAGTTTCTTCCTGTAAACAGATTTCCATCCGGCATACGCACCAGATACCCATTTTCCGCTTCCCCCAAACCCGCTTCCAATGTATCCATGTACCTGACTGTATCTGTCGGCACGGGTGTATCAAATATAAGTGCAAACGCATATTCCTGATGATTCAGCAAATATTCCAGATATTCCGACGGATAATCCACTTCCTGCAAATATTCTCCTGTCATCCGGTTTTCCAGTGCTCTTGCACTTTCTTCCCATACAGTTCCCGGTTCTTTCCGTCGGTCTGGCAAATCATAGTTGCCGGACAAATAGGCCCCCAGGCAGCTTGTCCATTTCTGGCTTCCTGTATAGTTCAGATGACCATAGTCCCCTCCGTTATCGGTTGTATAATCAATGCCCAATTCTTCTTCCAGAGTGCACCCGTTTAAAAAATCCACTCCATATTCCTTTGCAATCTCACCTATATAGTTGTATTTTTTCGCATCTTCCACGCTGATATGCGGCCAGGGCGCATTCACCAGTACAATCCCTATATCTTTTTCATGGCACAGTTCAAGAATCTTCCGGAGATACAATTCACTCTTTTCTGTAATCGGCAAAGTGCCCGTAACAGCGCCCACATCCACAATCTCTGCCGTATCCAACGGTTCCACCTCGCTGCTGTATGCATATCCCATCAGGTTCAGACATACTTTATCATCATATGCTTCAGCATTCAGTTCCCGGTATCGGATATGATTTTTCGGAAATCCCAGAAACAGCCGTATTACCTGATCCGTACCACTTGTGCAGAGCGCCTCCAGTTTGTTCAGGGAAGGTTTCATTGTAAGCAGATTTAACTGTGCTTTTTCTATAAAATCATCGTCATTGGGGTTGATTAGCGTGTATACATCCAGTACAATCACTTTCGGGTTCTGTGTCTTCATCGCCTCCCTGAGATAATACCAGGAATACCACACTGGCTGAGAACCTGCCGAAAGATTATAGGAGGCAATCCCATAATCCTGATAAAGCTGAATCGTATTAATACTGCTATGCACATGACTGCTGCCAATGTTGATCACATCCAGAGAATTATTTTCCAGTTGATAAAAATAGTATAAATTTTCTTTGGGTCTCCATGTCCTTTTAAAAACCGATAACAGTATGCTATACAGGATCGCCGCATAAAGAACAGACAGGACAATGGCTTTCAACATTTTTTTAAAATTGAAAGTATATAAACGCATTCGCCTCATAGCCCCCATAATTGCCAAATATCAATGTTGACAGAAACAGCAAACCCACAACCAGCATTCTGAAAAAATTCCCCTGCGCTTCCAGAAATGCATCAATCCTGATGTTCCTTTTATGCAATATAAAATCCACACACATTAAAACAATCAGTCCTGACAATACCACCATCCATTCCACGCCGTTATAAAATCCCGTATTTTTTAGACTTCCGTCTGTCAGCACCCAGAAGTTCCACTTTGTAAACAGATTATATATATACAGAAAGGCAGTTCTGACAGAATCTGCCCGGAAAAAAATCCATGCAAATGTTGTCAGGAGAAACGTAGAAAGAATCTGGCCCATATGATAAGATACACTGTCCATTTTAATACCCAGCCACGGATACAACCGCGCTTTCAACGGACGGAGCATCCCGCCGATGATCTGATACAATCCATGGATGGCACCCCACAGGATAAAGGTCCAGTTTGCCCCATGCCACAGGCCGCTGACCAGAAACGTAAGGAACAGATTCCAATAATACTTCCGTTTTGAGCAATGACTTCCGCCCAGTGGTATATACACATAATCACGAAACCATGAACTGAGTGAAATATGCCATCGCCGCCAGAATTCCTGGATGGATGAGGCAAAATACGGGGCATGAAAATTTTCCATCAATTCAAATCCCATGACCATGGCAGCGCCGATGGCAATGGCAGAATAGCTGGAAAAATCACAATATATCTGGAACGCAAAACCCACAGCCGCCAGAAATAATTCCACGGAACCGTAAAAAAAGTATCTTTCAAAAATGTGATCCACATATACCGCCAGATTATCCGCCAGCACCAGTTTCAGAAAAAAGCCATATTGCATATAAATCAGACCATTCACAATCCGCCTGGTTTGGAAACGCATTTCTTCAATCTGTTCAACCTGGGCAAGCAGATGGTCCGACCGCTCAATGGGCCCTGCCACCAGTTGTGGAAAAAACGACACAAAAAGCGCATATTTCAAAAAGCTCTTCTGAACCGGAACCCGGTTTCTGTATACATCTATTACATAACTCAATGCCTGAAATGTATAAAAGGAAATTCCCACAGGTAACACAATACGAAGCGGCATCTCCCCCATGGTCATCTGCAGGCCGCCGGCCAAAGCCGCCACGCTGTCCCAAATAAACCGGGCATATTTAAAAAAACAGAGAATCCCCAGTGTAACCGCACAACAGACCAGCAGAATCAGTTTTTGATACGGCCTCCCTGCCCTGCCGTTTTCGGAAACGGCAGACATCCACCTGCCACCAAGCCATGTGACAACTGTGCATAGCAGGATAATCGCTGCATATTTGGGATTCCAGCCCATATAAAAATAATAACTGGCAGCCAGCAGCCATATCGTACGCCATTTCCTGGGAACAATATAAAACATCAAAACTACCAGTGGAAAAAATATCAAAAAATGGTAAGAATTAAAAAGCATTTTATCCCCCAGATCCTACCGGCCAAGACACGCATACCATGCCCGGCCCACTTCCTCCACAGAAAACCGTTTCCTGATTTCCTCCGCATTTTTTCCCAGCTCTTTTGCCAGACTTTCATTCCCGGCGATCTTTTCCATAGCCGTCTGCAGTTCCCTGTATGCACCTACAGGGATCAAAATTCCGTTTTCACCGTCTTTGATACAAAGTCCGGGGCCGCCAATGGGGCAGTCTGTGGCAATACAGGGTATCCCCAGCGCCATGGCCTCCATCAGGGAGTTGGGAATCCCCTCATAATCTGAAGACAGTACAAACATCCGATAAGAACGGATGATTTCCAGCACATTTTTCCGAAACCCCGGAAAGCTGACTTTTCCCCCGATTTCCAGATCTTTTGCCATATGTTTCAGTTCCTGCTCCAGTCCGCCCTTTCCAAAGATACACAACTCATATTCCGGAAATTTCTTCACAAAGCCTGCAAATGCCCGGATTAACAATGCATGGTTTTTCTGGGGCTCCAACCTGCCCACAACGGCAATTTTCCGCTCCCGCTCCCCGCTCCACACATCAGGCAGGCCTTCCCGCAGCGGATTGGGAATGACAACTCCCTTGTTTCTGATATGCGGCGGAAAACACATACGCGCCTCCTCAGTCTGAAATACAAACCGTTTCCCAAATCTGTACACCAGATTGCGAAACAATTTATAACGGCAGCGTGCCGGGTCATTTCTCTCCGATACAATGACATCATTTCCAAGCCCCAGCGACGCCAGTATGGTATACAGATTCATCGTCGTACTGAACGCAATGATTTTACTGTCCCTGTGCGTTTTGAAAAACCTGCGCATATGCATAAGGCGCTGTATCTGAATCCAGACGTTTCCTCTGGAAGCTCTGCCGATGGAGCATACACGAACTTCCGGCGCCACTTCATAGGCAACCTCACTGCCTGCCGTCATCAACACGGTCACCGTATCGCCCTGCCCGGAAAAATAATTGGCAAGGCTCACAATGACCCGCTCTGCACCACCGCCATGCAATGCGGACGTTACAAATACAATCTCCATATTCCGTCATACTCCATTTTCACAGTCTGAAAAACTGTGCGCCACTACCGGCCGCCATTTACCGCCTGATACAAAAAATCCATTCATTCCGTCAGATGTTCATAAATGTTCATCAGCTTATCTATATTTTTCCGGACATCAAACTGTTCTGCTATGGTCTTCACGGCACCGGTGCCCAGTGTTTCACGGATTGTTTCATTGGCTAAGACCTGATACAGTTTCTCCTTTAACTGTTCCCTGTCTCCTGCCTCAAGCAACAGACCGTTTTCCCCGTCATGGATTATATGGGGAATTCCCCCCACATAGGTGGATACCACCGCCAGTCCATAAGACATGGCCTCCAGCACAGACATGGGCATTCCCTCGTGATAGGTGGGCAGAGCGTAAATGCTGCACTCCCGTAACAGCTTTTCCTTTTCACTGCCTCTGACCCAGCCGGAAAACGTCACATACTCCAAAATCCCCTTTTCCCGGCAAAGCGCTTTTGCCTGCTCCTGTTCTCCGTCGCCGCAAAAGTAAATATGCACATCCGGGTATTTCCTGCATATATCGGGCAATATTTCAATCAGATCATAGGTTCCCTTGCGTTGTCCCAATTTACCCAGAAACAATATGTTCCGGCAGGTATAATTTTTTTCGTAAGGATCCGGCAGCTTCACCGCATTGTACAAAACCTGGATTTTATCATGACTGCACACATGTTTGGCCAGAAAATACTGCCATGCCTCTGACAGGGCCAGCACACAGTCCGCCATGGCAAAAATATGCCATACCCCCGATTTCTGTCTTTCATCGCACCGTTCCAGGTAAAACTGGTCAAAGGTACTGCCATGCATATGAATGATAATCTTTTTCTTTTTTTGATGTGCCCTGCGGATAAACATGGCTTTTCTGTAAAAACTGTTATCCGCAGACATATGGACATGTAAAATATCATGTTTCCTGATCAGCCATTCAAAACGCAGTCTTGCTTTTGCAGCCACCAACAGCTTTTTCCATTTGGAACCGTCCTCCATGGTGGGAAGGTAGGTCAATTCGCACCGCTTGTCAAGCCCGGCATCATAATACCCGTTCACAACACTGGATACGCCGCCCCGTACATCCCTTCCTGCGCCTATCATCAACACTCTCATGTCTGTTTCTCCCATTGCACTATGGTAACCATTTCCGTATCCTGCATGGCTCTCCCGGATATACACAGTCTCTTCGTATGCTCTTTTATGCCATACTCTGTGGAAATCTCCGCTTCGCAAATCTCTGCCTGCAGAGACTCTCCCCTGATGCTGCATGTTACCCGCTGCCCGCCCTCCCGGCTGAGCACAAATGTATGCGCATCCTCAGAACTGTCGGCTCTCCTGTCGCCTGCTTCTTCCCCGGTCTCACAGGTTCTCTGAACCTGCCATCCTTTTCCCACCAGGAATCCGGCCCGGAACGCTGTTTCCTGTTTCACATGGAGAAGTGCATCATAAATTTTCAGGCAGCACTCACCGTCAAACACAAACCGTCTTTGGTGCAATACAGGTGCATAGCCATCATGTTCCGCTGCCAGATACAGCCAGCCGGACTCTTCCCCGGCTTCCCCCGAAACCGCTTCCCTCATAGATTCCGGCACAGAGCTGTCTTTCCCATATTCCCTGACGAAACAGTTACATCCAAGGAGTCTGGTTTCCGCCCGCCTCCCCCAGAGAAACGGCCCCAACATTTCCGACTGATCCCAGCCGCCCACAGTCACCGTATTATGATGTTCCGTACTGCGAAACGCATTCCTGTTTTCCAGGTCTATATGATACAGATAGGTGCCGGCATCTGCAAACACTGTCCATCCTTCCAAATACATCTGAAAAGACAGGGCATCTGCATGCCCATGGGCGGCAATACTGCCAAATCCCAACGCCCCATGGTCAACACCGATCAGCGCTTTTCTGTCCCTGCTCCGGAAAATGCTTACACCGCCCTCCGGGTAGCAGACACATCCCGCAGGATGATAGCAGGGCTTGCCGGGCAGTTTTTCCACATTGTCCGGCGATACGATACACAAAAGTGTCTGATCTGTCACAGTATCCATATACCGCTCCGGCAACACCACACTCATCAATTCCAGTACATATCTGTAATGATTCCTGTGTGTTCCCTGCAAATCCAGTATTTTCCCCTCATCATTATCCCCAAACTCCACAGTCTCGCCATAATCCCCCTGGCAATCCGCCAGATACCGGCTCATCCTTGTCAGTAGATTGCGCCAGTTTTGTGGAACAGGCAGACCATTCGCCTTCATAGTAAGCACCAGCAGTCCCACCGCTTCCATAAAAAAAGACTGATAATGTAATGATACTTCCCGGTTTACCCCATCCCTGTAATTCTGCCGGGGTATCTCTGTACGCAGAATCATGCAGGCAGTCTCCAGCCATTCTCCGCAGTCCATTACAATGCCCCCAATCCCCATGGCGGCAGCTTCCACAATCACGTGATTATTGGCGGAAGAATACCTGGAAAAATGAGCGGATATATAGGCGGTCATATTGATAATCCCCTGCCTGAGCCCCTCACAGAGCCCCGAAATCATATGTCCGGCCTGTCCATCCTTTTTCTGCTTCCCTTCCGCCATGGACGCCTGTAAGAATCCCAGCGTATAGATCCAGTTGATATCCCGGATTGCCACCTCCATAACGCTTGTCCAGGAAATGCCATGGAGAAAGGGATTTTGTCTGTTCCAGTCCTGAAAGAGATCCTGCAGTTCCGTTACATATTCTGTCCTGCCGGTCTGATAATAATCACAGGCCAGCAGGGCAAACTGAAAATGCCGGTTCAGTTCCCAGTTCGTCCGGGCATCCCCAATCTCATCCCGCTGCTTATAGGATAAATCGCCGGAAAAGACCGGTTCCCACTGTCCCGGTGTCTGAAATCCTCCATGCCAGTCCTTTTTATGGGCTTCATACTGAAAACCGCCGGGCAGCAATATCCTGTCAGAAGCAGTAAATTGTTTCACCCGATACAACGGAAGATTCTCAGGGTGAAAAACAAGGTCTTCCAGACCTGTATAAAAAACCGCTTCATTCACCCCGGTATGCTGTTTTTCAAAAACCCTGCGCTCATCTCCTGCAATCCGCTTCTGTTCCAGACGCCACCGGATCTCCGGCAGGCTCATGGCACGCAGACGGTTGATATACCATGCAATGTTCATCTTTATTGTTCTTCTGTCTGCCTGTTTGGCAGCACAGGCACATCCTTTACATCATATATGATAATTTCAGGCCCCATACTACTTCCTGAAAGTATCTTTTGAATCTGTTTTATATTTTTCTCCATCAGACCCCATTCAAAAATATCTCCATCCAATCCCTCAACTGCACCCGTGAATATATCCGGCCCCACCGAAGCAAAGGATTTTTCCACTGGGCATTCTTTCTGCAGGAAATCGTGTACTTCTGCAGTATAGAGTTCACAGTTATCAATGGCATACAGGATCCTCTCAGATGTTTTATAGAGTCTGCCTTTTTCTACTACAAAGGAATCCTCGATTGTCTCAAAAGTCTCCCGCTTCTCTCTTCTGGTATTGATCCCACCCGGTTCAAAACCTGTATAATACTCATATACACTGTTCTCCTCTGTAATATTATGGCTTCTGCAGTATTCATCCTGCAACAGTCTTGTATCCTGCCCGCTCTTTACAGCAGTGACTGTTACCAGGATACTGCCAAAACCAAGACTCAGCAATACCATACAAAAGGCCCCGGCTCCCACCAGTTTCATCCATTTTTCCTGCCGTACCCAAAGAGCATATGCACCTGTTGAAGCAAGACATAATACCATGAAGTAGAATTCAAGCCCCCACCGTGGAAACCCTCTGTTCAGAAAACAAATTGCCACAAGTTTCAAAACACCCAGAAGAAGAATGACATATTCCCGGCGTCTCTCCTTCCATATAAAGAAAATTCCCACAATCAATAACGCCCCAAAAATAAGGCCCGTATATTGCGACAATCTTCCAAGATACACATGCAATAATTCCCCATATGTATGAACCCCGTCTTTATCATATGTGTACATCCCCGACAACCCTCTGACCATTCCATTGAAATGCCAGAATCCGTTGGGTGCAATTAAACACAGCCCTGCCACATACACAAAAAACGTAAGAATACCATGGGAAAAAAATGCTTTCAGCGTTTTAGACTGCATGACCACAACCACCGCAATATAAAAGCACGCAACGGCAGAATGCCATTTCTCCATTGTTGCCATAGCCGCAAACAGAGACATCCCCACGGCAGAAGCTACACTCGCCCTCTCCAAATAGAGAAGACTGGCCAACACAACCAAAGACATAAAAAACAATGCAATGGTATCTGCCGTCACCTGCTTTGATAATCCGTTAAATTCCGGAAATACAGAAACAAGAGCTGCAAAAATCACTCCCAAATGCGGTTTCAGATAATTTCCAATAAAAAATGCTGTGATAACGGTACAAATACTGAAAACTGCAGTAATTGTTCGAAATATAAAATACCCATCGATTGTGCCGGTGGTCAATTCAATGCCTGTTATATTTGTATAAATCATAAAGCATACTGCCGCCAGTTTGGAAACCAGTTGATTGGGATACCCCATATTTCCATCGTAGGGCCACGCATCTATCGCCATTTGCAGAGCAGGCTTGACCAGCTTCCCCTCATCCGATTGAAATATACTGGTTATCCCCCAGTCCACACCCGAAACTCTCAGTATTGCCCCACCCAATACAATCAAAGCCAATAAACATACATCTAACCTCTCCAGATGAAACCTGACTGTATTTTTCGTCAAAAGTTCTTTCATGGAAAACTTATAAAACATTTCCAGTACAGAAGTCTTTCTGGATATAAGAAATGTAATCAAACCAGACAGTAAAAGAATCAGCAGCAAATACAGGATTTTCCTTGCCCTTCCATTATAAATAAAGTATTCCCCTATCACCGAACAGGTGAAAAAATACAACATAGCGGCTGCTATCACAAAAAAGGCCGCCAGCCTGATCCCTTTTTCTTTCATTTTCAAAACTCCGTCCCTGCCATATCCTTTGGCAATACATCCCCCTGCTTTGGATTCACGTTGATATTACCCCAGGAAATACCTTCATAATGGCCTGCATAATCCACATCCTTCCAGGCGCGTACCAGATCCACAATGATCTTTCCCGGATACTTCTCTAACAGCTGTTCAAATTCTGCTTCTTTATTTGTCACTACAAGCACATCTGACTCAGCAGCCACCTTTTCCAGATCATCATACACAAAATGCTGCAAATGGGGAATTTTTGCCATAATGAACTCCCGGTTTGTACCGGTAATCTCTGATAGTTTTACATTTTTGTCATAAATGCGCAGCTCAAATCCCTTGCCCAGCAGCGCTTCCACCACATCCACCACAGGACTGCAGCGGAGATCATCCGTTCCCGCTTTAAAACTTAATCCCAGAATGCCGATCTTCCGTCTTCCTTTTTCCATGATCAGGCGGATAGCATTTTTCTTCTGAATCTCATTGCTTTCCTCAATACTGTTGATGACCGGCACGTCCACATAATAATCCCTTGCCAGCGTCCGCAGCGCTTTGGAGTCCTTGGGCAGACAGGAACCGCCATAGGCAAAGCCCGGCTTAAAATAATAGGGGGAGATATTCAACTGCCTGTCCCTGCAGAAGATATCCATTACTTTATGACTGTCCACATCCAGTGCTTTACAGATATTGCCCACTTCATTGCCAAATACGATTTTCAGCGCGTGATAGGTATTGTTGATATATTTCATCATCTCTGCCACTTTAATATCTGTGGCAATAAACTCTCCCGGAATATCTCTGTACAGTTCCCGCATTTTTTCCACTGCCATTTCATGGTCCGCACCCACCAGTGTCAGCGGCGGATTCAGATAATCATGAACAGCCGTACCTTCCCGCAAAAATTCCGGATTGGATACCACTGTAAACGCCACATTCCGTCGTTTGCCGGATTTTTCTTCGATAATCTCTCCGATTTTCTCATTGGTGCCCGGCAATACGGTGCTCCGTACAGCCACAATATGAAATGCGTCCTTATCCCTAAGAGCTTCGCCAATCTGGGCGGCCACTTTATAAATATATTCCAGATTCAGATGCCCTTCCCGGCTGCTGGGCGTACCCACTGCAATAAAGGAAATTTCCGAATGTTTCACCGCATAGCCCGCATCACTGGTAGCTTCCAGATGTCCCGCAGATCTGGCGTGTCTCACCAGTTCCTCAATATCCTTCTCAATAATGGTTGGGCGCCCTGCATTGATCAGCGCCACCTTATGGGCAGATACATCCACACCAATGACATCATGTCCCAGTTTCGCACAGCAGGCAGCACCCACACAGCCCACATATCCCATTCCAAATATACTGATTTTCACGCTTTCCCTTCTCCTTCAAAAAATGCTCTGTAACCTTCCAGCAGCGCCTTACTTGTATGCTCCCAGCTCAACTCCTCTACCACTCTCTTTCGTCCATAAGCGGACATCTTCTTTCTCTTTTCCGCATCATCCAGCAGTTCCACGATCTTTCCTGCCATATCCACAGCATCATTTGGTTTTGCATACAGAGACGCCTCTCCTGCGGAATACCTGCCTTCTGTCAGATCAAACTGCACGATGGGTTTTCCCAATGCCATATATTCCAGCACTTTATTCATGGTGGATTTATCATTCATGGGATTGTATTCATCCGGATTGACACAGATATCTGCCGTATTCAGATAATCCAGCATAACGTCGTCCGGCGCCCGGCCCGTAAATGTCACAATATCGTCCAGTCCCATTTCCACAGACAGTTTCTTTAATTCTTCCAGAGAAGTGCCGCCGCCTACAATGCCATAACAAATATCATCCCGCCTCAGTTTTGTCCGGATATACCGGGCCGCTTCCAGCAGGTAGGGAATCCCTTCCTGTTTACCGATTACCCCCAGATAGCCCACCATATAGGGTCTGCCGCCTTTCAGTTTCGGCCTGGGCGGCTGTATTTTCAAACGTTCCAGCTTAGGTCCACTCCTTAGAACATATACCTTTTCAGGGTTCATACCACCACGTTCTATGGCAATCTTTTTATAGGACTCATTGGTCACGAAGGCAAATGCCGCATTCTGATAAGTCTTTTTTTCCAGCCATAGCTGACTTTTGTAAAGCAGCCCTGATTTTTTGCCAAACTTGGCTTCAAACAGTTCCGGGCAAATATCATGGTGGTCAAATACATAGCGCACCCCATCTTTACGGAACCATTTCGCAACCATATAAATATCATCCGGCGGGTTACAGCCATGTATCACATCAAATCCGATTTCACGATAAATTTTTCTGGCAAGGCGCAGTTCATGATACAGTGCCGCTCCATATTCTTTCACATACCCCACTGGGCCGCTTCCTTCCCCTGGCAGATCATGACGAAAAATATGCACGCCGGACAATACCTCTTCCTCTTTTTCATAACCTTTCCCTTTGGGGCAGATAACAGATACCGTATATCCGTTTTCCACCAGTGTTGTTGCTTCCTGCCATACTCTTGTATCAAAGGGAACCGGCAGATTTTCCACGATAATCAGTATTTTTCTGTTCATTTTTATTTCGCTCCTTTGCCAAACAATACCACAAGTACTGTCTGAAGCAGTATTTTAATATCCAGACTCAGAGACCAGTGGTCAATATAATGCAGATCATACTTCACCACATCGTCAAAGCTGTCTATATTACTTCTGCCGCTCACCTGCCAGAGTCCTGTCAACCCCGGTGTCATACAGAGTCTTCTTCTGTAGTATGGCGTATATCCGGCAAATTCATCCTCTGTAGGCGGTCTTGTACCCACCAGACTCATATCGCCCCGCAGCACATTCCAGAACTGGGGCAGTTCGTCTATACTTGTCTTACGCAAAAACTTTCCGACTCTGGTAATCCGGGGATCATTTTCCATCTTAAACATCAGGCCCTGCATTTCGTTACAGGCTTCCAGTTCTTTTTTTCGCGCTTCCGCATCCATATACATGGAACGGAATTTGTAAATTTTGAATCTCCGCCCGTTTTTGCCGACCCGAATCTGTGAAAAAATAGCCGGCCCCGGCGAATCCAGCTTAATGGCCAGAGCCACAAACGGATAAAACAGCGCCGTGATCAGCAGTCCCGTCAGGCTGCCTCCAATATCTATCATCCGTTTGACAACGCCCCGTCGGCTGTCCATCTCATGAATGGCATACGTGATCACGGTAAAACCTGCAAACTCTCCCAGACTGTGGATTTTTGTGTCCAGATCCGTAATCCCAATATTGTAATGGCAATGAACACCCATTGCCTCCAAATCCAGAATCAGGCTTTTCAAAGCCGTTTTTCCCACTTCCGGCAAATGGATAAATACCTCATCCATAGGGATACTCTTGGCAATATCCACAACATTTGTACCGTCTGCCACAACAGGCACCCCGCAAAGCGTACTCCCTTCCAGGTTCTGATCCCATATGGCCACAGCCGATATCTCGCAGTCATATTCGGTATTGGAAATAAGCAAAGGCAATAGGTTTTCACCGTTTGCCAGATCGGTAATCACCATCACCTGAATCCGCCTTCTGTTTGCCTTATAATGAACACGCAGATATTTCTTCAAAGCATTATGGCAAAACAGCATCAGACCTATTTGAATCAGAATAAAATAGCCAAACACAAGCCTGGAAAAATTTTCCGCTTCCTTGAAAAAAAACAGGCTGCATCCCAGAAAGATAACAAGACTGAATATATATTTGATAATGCATTTGGCTTCCACATAATAACCACGCCGCAGAAAATTCCTGCCGCTACCAATCAACATACCATACAATACAGTAAACAGCAGAATCCAAATACAAACCAGCACATATGTAACCCTGTGATGCTCTTCCGGAAGCGCACCATATCGTAAAAGAATGGCAAGCAAATAAGACAGCAAAACACAAAAACAGTCCGCTGTTATCATTCCATATGTTTCCATGATCCGGCTTTTACGTTCCACGTGCATTGCTTATCTCCCGTTATCAATCCCTGTATACTCTCACAGGCGCAACGCCCTGCTCATCCATCCAGCATTTTCCTTCTCGTTTTAAATGTAGATCCGTATATTCCACATCTTTCTCCCACTTGAAATGTACCAGAACGTCCAACGACTGTCCCGGTGCCAATTCAGCATCAATGGGAACCAGAATATCCTGTCCATCGTCCTCTTTCGTGCGCAGCGTAATCGTCTCAAATCCATTATTCAGACATGCCCCGCCCGTATTTACAATCCTGATCAGCGCATCGCAAATATCGCCCTGCGTCTCTACCTCCAGTATCTCCATTCTGGCAGAAAACTTACCGTCAGCCCTGTCTTTCGTATAATAGTATAAAGGCGTATTATAATTGTGCAATATTTTTTCCAGGCACCCCGCATCATCGGCCTGTCGCAGCATCGGATAGACGCGGTCGCCTGACGTATTGATATGGGAAATCAGTATGTATATTTTTTCGGAAGAAATTATCCGCTCAACATCTTCCTGATTTTCCCCATTATAAAAGAATCCGTTTCCCCAGATTAAATTGTCAGAAGATGAGCCGATGGAAGTATTCTCATATCCATGTTCATACCAGAATGCAGGAAGCGCATGCCAGTATACATAACATTCTTCGTCTTCTTCGATATTCTCTTCCACCCAGGCAATGGAAGTCCGTATCTCTTCCTTATAAATAATCCGGCTGTCCTCTTTCAGATAATATGCAATCCCTTCCTGAGAAACAATCAGAACCGCCATCGCACCCAGAACAATCCATTCCTGTATCCTGCCATGGTTCCACAGCCGGTTTGCCAAATGAAAAAACAGCAGTAAAATCAAAGGATACGCAAACAGATACAGTCTGTCTTTCAGCGGAAACATTCCCTGCAATGATGCAAAGAGTGATACTGCAAATGTATATATAATAGATTCAATATATCTGTTTTTCTCATGCAGGAGAACAAGCAGAGTACATCCTACCCCCCCCCAAAGAATATAACTGCCCAATACTGCCCAAATGCATGCAGCATATCGCCTATTAAAGACAGGCTGTGAACCAATGCCGCTTTATTTGAAAAAGAGAATCGATAATCTTTCCAGAAATCAACCATATACCCATCATGAATCACCGGTCGCAGCCAATACAAATAATACAGAACAAAGGCAGCCAGTACAATCGCGCCGCCTGAAACGCTTCTCCGTATTCTGTCCATATTCCGCTCTTTTATCCCTGACAGACATTCACAGCACAAAATGCCCCCTGTCACAAAGCAGGCCGGATTTCCAAGCAATATCAATGCGCTGCATATACAGGAAAAAGTGTACCACCCGATTTTCTGGCTGGCATAAACATAATACAATATCAATATGCCTAACACCACACATGCTTCCGTCATATAAGGCTTAAATTCATGAGAATACCCCATCAGGATGGGAAGTGATGCCGGTAACGCGGTTTCCAGCACAGGATATTTATGTTGCAATACATATTTTGAAAGAAAAAAATACATAAATAACAACAGACAATAGGAAAACAGGCTGCACAGACGTAATGAAAACTCCGAATTACCCGCCACAAGAGAAATCACTTTAACGATGTATACATACAGAAGCGGAGCACTCTGATTCCACGCCAGCGGCGTGGCAGCCAGTTCTCCAAGAGAACGGGTACTGATGGAATATGCCAGCATAGCCTCATCCACCCAGAAATTTACATTTTGCATGTTATACAAGATATTTACAGCTACAGCAACAACAATCCATCCCATGGCGATCCGCTCAATCCACCATCGGCTGTCCTTTTTTAAATAATACATTGACATTCCCTCACAAATCAAAACCATTATATCCCATTACGGATGGGTTGTCCACAGCGTTGGGGCAGATTATATGATACTGCAACCTCTGTCTTGGCCTCTGTTTTCCATTCGAAACATATTTCTGATGGGAAGCCCCCTTGCCTTTTCCCCAAAAACCGAATAAAATAACACCTATACTCATAAACCTCACCCGGAAAGGAGTTTTTATGTATCCTGAAACTCTGTTGCAAACACTTTGTCAGAAACTGAAAAAAAACTGGATATTTGCTTTTTTATCCGCTTTTGGGACAGGTCTGATCATTCATCTGTACAGGCTGACCAACCATCTGCTGACCTGGGATTCTGTATACAATTTTTATGACAGCCAAAATAAAACCGCACTGGGACGGCCTTTTCTGACGTTTACCTGCGGAATTGGTTCTTATTATGATCTGCAGTGGGTCAATGGGATCCTGTCCCTGCTTTACCTGAGTCTTACCTGTGTCTGTCTGGTGGAACTGTTTTCTCTGAACAGGCGGACATGTATTTTCTTTCTGTGTGGGCTGACTGTCTCGTTTCCCACAGTGGCAGGAACCTTTTCTTACATGTATACGGCGGACGGTTATTTTCTTGCCCAGCTTTGTGCCGCTATGGCCGTGTTGCTTACAGTCACCTATAAAAAGGGCTTTCTGCCCGGACTGGTTTTGCTGGCGCTGTCCTATGGATCCTACCAGGCTTACGTTTCTTATGCGATTATGTTGATTCTTACCTGGAGTATTTTGCAACTTACAGGAGAATCTCTGCGCCTGCAGGAACTGTGCCGCCAGTGGCTCCGTTTTCTCCTCATGGGAGGTTTGGGGACGGCCTTGTATTTTATTTGTAACCGTCTTCTGGCAGACATCCAGCAGATTACCGCCAGTGATTATAACGGCATTTCCGCTCTCGCCCTGCCGGACGGTGCGGATTTTATCCTGGCAGTCAAAAACTGTCTGATAGATTTTGCCTACTTTTTTTTCGGTCCCCTGGACAAGATCAACCTGTTTAAAGTGCTGAATGCAGGGCTCTTTGTATTGCTCGCATTACTGTTTCTGTGGATTTTGTATCAACAAAAGCTGTATCGAAAACCGGCCAGACTGTGTCTCATTCTGCTCTGCCTTGCGGCCATGCCCTTTGTATGTTCTATGATCTACTTTCTCTCTCCGCAGGTCAGATATTATATGCTGATGTACGGCGGTTTTTGTCTGATTTATATGCTGCCGGTTCTGCTCTGCGAACATCTGACACATGCGTCAGAAAGAAAAAATCCGGAACGCGCTGCCACACAAGCGCTTCCCCCGCTGTTTCTTTCCTGGAGTTCCTTTCTGCTCACTGCACTGACTGTCTTTAATTTTGCACTGATTGCCAATATCAGCTATCTGTACCTGACGACCGCCAACGCCAAAACCTTTGCGCTGGTCAGCCGTATGACTGACCGGATTGAGCAGATGGATCATCGGGAAGGATTAAAAAAGCTGTGCATCATCGGACATTTTGATGATTTTGATACCATTTCCCTGAATCTGCCCCCCGCTCTGGCAGGTGTTCGGGACAGTTATATCATTTCTGAGCAGGCACATTTCTGCGCCATGATGGACACTTATTACGGTATATCCCTGGAGCCCTGTACCGACGCGGAAAAAGAAACCATTCACGCTTCCGAACGTTTCCGCAGCATGGAGTGCTGGCCCGCAGCGAACAGTATATCCTGGTATGATGATATAATTGTAATAAAAATTGCAGAGAACTGATCAGACAGTGAAGGCATGAAAAAGGATTTACACAAATATGAAGCACAGAAATGTATGGATCGATACTTTTAAAGGGTTGCCATCTGCACAACAGAAAACTGCCGCAAAAGCACAACATTTTGCGGCAGCAGAAAACACTTTTATGCCTGTTTACTATGACAAATCCTCTTGTCCATCCCATTATCGATTATGAGCTATATGCAGCAGCATATCCTTCTCCGCCCTGCGTCCGGGAGCGGTATAAAACGACGCACAATCTCTGTTTTCAGAATCCATTAATGTCCGCGCGTCTTTCACCCCACCCGGATGACAGAGCACTTCCAGCGGAATTCCTCTCTTATCTGCTATCCGCCGAAAATCCGGCAGCAACGTTTCAACCCGCTTTAAATCCATACTGCCACTCAACAGAATGCCAAAAAAGACAGCGCTTTTTTCCTGATAAGGCGCAAGCAGCTTTCTGTCCATCCGGTGCAGAATACGCAGCACTGCCTGTTTTACCAGATTCACCGGCCTGTAGGTTCTGTAAAAGGCAGGCTGTTTCAAAAAAGGCAGCACCGGCTCCGCCGGGATTCTGATAAATTCGATTTCCGGCATTTTTTTCGATTCCCTGCCATCTTTTACAGCAGGCCTGCCGGAAGATGCACCTGCCTTCTTCCTCCGCCGGACAGCTCCCCCGGCCCCCACAACCTCCAAAATACTTTCCAGTACAATGGGAATCATATGGTAATGCTGATGACTGTCAATTCGCAATGTATTCACATAGGGCAGCATCCGCCCAATCTGTGCTTCCATTTCGATCCGAATCTGCCGCTTCAATTCCCGTCGCCGCCCCGTAAAGGAGAGCAGCAACACCTTTAAAAACGAAATGGCAAACATGCCCCGCTGGTCCACCAGCCAGGGTATCTGCCTGGGGTCAGCAGCGGAAGGCCCTTCCGCCAGATTCAGATGCACACTGATTTCAAGGCGCTCCCTGTATGGCGCCAGCAACTCCATACATTCTTCCAAATCAGGGCTGTTGGGCAATACACTCAGAGAATTTAAAGCTCCCCCATTCTTACAACAATCCAGAATCTGTTGGGAAATCTCCTTATTTGCGCCATAATCATCCGCATGAAAAATAATTCGTTCCGCCATATCCTCTTTCAGCCTTTCACAGTTTCAGAATTTCACAATTTTAACCTTTCACACTTTTGACCTTTCACAGTTTCAGTCCCGGACTTATTTCGGCGTTTGCCGACAGATATTGTCTCCCACTGCCTGCATGCAGGCACATCATTTCTCATAAACGCCAATGGGCTGCAGTCTGATCTGATACAAAACCATATCATGGTTCGACGGATTCTCCATTATAATGGTTACCTGCTGCGCCTGTCCGCAACGAATCGTACCGGTTATGGTCTGCATCTCATGACTTTCCACATCCCCGCAGGAAACCAGAACCCTTCCATCCTTCATATTCTCCCCTTCCACCGTAAAGCGATACATACCTTCCGGCAGGGTAAATTCCTGTGAAACCATCCTGCCGCCACCATGAATAAATAAAAAGCCGTCAATCATTTCGGCTTTGACAGATGCCGGCGTCACTTCGCATGCATATACATATTCCTGTTCCCATACATCGAGGATCGCTTCTTCCAGCCCCTCTATAGGCTGTGAATAGCCAATGAGTTTATGGTCCATACAGTAATAATACAAATCCGGCTCGTTCCAGGCATCAATGACACGCCCCATATCAAACAGAAAGAGGTCCCGGCTGTCTTTTTCCTCCAATGCCCGGACAGCCGTCTCCCCGGTAACCGCCTCATAGTCTCTGGCAAAATAAAATTTCCCCAGGGTCAGGTCATATGTATCCGCAAATACTGCCATGGATGCACAGGACTGCAATCCGGAAACATTGACATACACAATGTTCCCAATATCCGGATGGCTCCCCACAATCTCCCAGCCCGGATCCTGCAATTCACTGACAAAGGCCTCCGGCGCTCTGGATACACGCCCCCGTTCCCATACTTTTTCCGACATATCAAAGACTTGTAAGACAAGCGCCGCCAGCAGAAAACCTATGCACAATTTTTCTTTTTGCAGCCTCATCAATGCAAACAACGTCCCAAACAGAATACAGTAGACGGCAGGCCAGACCAACCGCCCGCTGGCCCGGAAAATCATCCAGAGTTCTTCCAGTTTCACAGGAAAAGGAATGGTAATCGCCCTGCTGCCCAAGGTAATCACCGGGGAAATCGACGCTGCCACCGATAAAACGAAAATTCCCAGAAACGCCTGCACCATTGGCATTTGCAAATACTTCCACATCCTGCCTTTACAAGTACACACCCTGTACCCACATACAAGAAATGAAACCAGCAGACAGGCCAGCACGCCCAGCCCCAGCCAGGCAAACCCCTCTGACTGTCCATAGGTATGCTGTGCCAGGTTCGGCATCACCCTGCTCCAGCTCTGAGGATTAAAAAAACCATTCAGATTAAATGTTTTCTTCCAGGTAAAACGCAAATCACTGATACCCATGCCGGGTATAAATCCACCCAGAAGAAACATGGGAATCAGAACGCCTCCCCAGAACCCGGCCATCACAAGCCACTGTCCCACCTGTAATCTCTTTGTATACCGCAGGTCCACATATAAGAATCCCAACAGAATCACAAAACACATGGGCAGAAAGTAAAGATGGATGGTGCAACACAAAAACCCGATCAATGCCCAAAACATCACCGTCCGTTTCTTCCTGCCAACAAAATATTCTTCATAATAAAGCACCGCAGCCATTGCCAGCAGCAAAATCCAGTGAGAACTCAACGCCACATGCAAAAATACACGCCACAAAAAGGCAGGCGTCATTACAAACATTGCGCCCGCCAGGAAAACAGCCACCCTGTTTTTGCTGAACTTCCAGGCAATTTTAACACCCAGAATCCCCTGTAAAATAAAGCAAAACAACTGATACCAGCCAAAATACTGAAACTGACGGGGTAAAATGGGCCGGAACAGCTTAAACAAAACCGCCAGCAGCGGAATGGAATCCATATAGATTACAGACATGGGACTGGGCCAGGATAATCCCCGAAAGTTACCCACCGGAAACATCCATCCGTCTTTCCGAAAAAACATCCATCCTGCATAATGCTGAGAAATATCCAGTCCACCGGACAAAAGCCAGTCCACATTCCGGGGATCCAGGCAGGAATATCCATAAAATCCCAGAAAAAACAATGTACTGAAAACGGTTATGGCATAATACACCCTATCTGTCTTTTTCAGTTTCTTCATCAATATCCTTCTCTTTCCACAGGCAGGATGCAATGTGATATTTGGGCCTGTGCTTTGTTTCCAGATAAATTTTTCCGATATATTCTCCGATAATTCCCAGTGACAGTAGCTGGACACTGCCAATAAACCAGACAGAACAGTAACTGGAAGCCCACCCTGGCACCGTGCGGCCGCTATAGTAGTCCACCACTGTGGTGATGACCATAATCACACTGACAAGCAGCATCAGAAATCCCAGCAGCGTAATCAACTGCAAGGGCCGGATACTGAACGATGTAATCCCATCCACTGCAAAAGACAACATCTTTCCCATGGTATATTTGGACTCACCCGCCTGCCGTTCCCGCACATCAAAATACACAATATCTGACGGATAGCCGATGGTGGGAATCAGCCCCCGCAAAAACAGGTTCACTTCCCCATACTGGGACAGGCTTTCCAGCACACGCCTGCTCATCAGGCGGTAATCCGCATGGTTGGTAATCACCTCACACCCCATAAACTGCATCAGTTTATAAAACCCCAGGGCTGTATGCTTCTTGACAAAACCGTCCGTATCCCTGGCATTCCGCACACCATATACCACATCGCATCCCTGCTCATATTTCTCCAACATTTCATCTATGGCATCCACATCCTGCTGTAAATCCGCATCTATGGAAATGACCACATCCGCCTTTTCTTTTGCCGTCATCAGACCGGCCAGCACCGCATTCTGATGTCCCCGGTTTCTGGAAAGGTTCACCCCGCAAAATATGGCATCTCTCCGGAACAACTCCGTAATCATCTGCCATGTCCTGTCGCGGGAACCGTCATTGACAAACATGATTTTACTGTCACGACTGATTTTTCCCTGTGTCATTAAATCCTGATATTTGCTTTGCAGTGTTGCCGCCGTGTCCGGAAGCACCGCTTCCTCATTGTAACAGGGCAAAACCAGATACAGAATACTGCTCATATACCTGCCTCTTTCTCTTCTTCTGTTCAAGCTGCTTTTCCGGCAACCTGCCGTTACCGATTATCAAAATGAAAATTATAAAATGAAAAATAGGGTTTCATCCCCAGGGAGTTCCAGGTTCCCTGCACTATATAATTGTCAAACTGGGTACTGGCAGTAAAACTTTTGCCTTTTTTACAGGCATAATTGATCAGGGAGGAAATCAGTGTCCTGTAACCTCCAAGCTGCCTGTGTCTGGAAGAAATGGCTGAAAGCTGCCCTTCCACCACATGTTCATCCTCTCCGATGGTGCAGAAGCCAATGGGCTCCCCTTCATATTCCACCACAAAAATCCGATTGTCCTCAAAATTTTCAAAATAGCTTTCTATCCAGTTTTCATAGATAATCCCTGCTTTTTCATCTGTAACCGAGGAAATATGATACTGGCCCTGATAGGAAGCAAAGGATGAATAGGTCATGGCAAGCAGTTGCGCCCTGTGCTGTTTCAGATATTCCCGTTCCGCAAAAAATACCCGGATGCCTTCCCGTCTGGGAATCTCCACTTCTTTTCCGCTGACCACCTGTTCCACCGTACCGCCGCAGAAAATCCCCCCGGACAAATACTTATTAAACCCTTTGAGCACATCCACCACATGGGCAGGCAGCCGCAGGTTATAATATCCCCGACAGACCTGCATTTCATGTTGTAATGCCTCAAACAGCCTTTCCATAATCTGCTCCTGATGCTCATTGTGCAGAGTATCAATCTGTGTAAAATAAAACCTTACCACATATGCATCAAAGCCATACAACCCGGAAACCGGTATATTTTTGGAAATCCGGTATCCCCAGACTTCCCCACCCTCCTCATATCTGTAATTCAGTTCCTCTTTCATATCCAGTATTTCATTGCGGATACTGCCATAATCCCGATTTACAAAGCAATGGCTTAACTTGAAAATATTGTCCATATAGGATAATACCGGCATTATTTTTCCTCCTTTGGCATAACAAGCGCCTCTCCGGCCAGAACCTTCTCGCCCTTCTGATTATAACAATCCGTGGAAAGCACCGCCCGGTTTCTGTCCTTTTGCAACGCTTTCACAGCTACTTCCACCGTTACCCGGTCTCCATAATACACCGGACGCAGAAATGTCATCTCCTGTTTCATATAAATGCTGCCTTCTCCGGGCATCCTGGTTCCGATTACATTGGAAATAAAGCTCCCAATCAGCATCCCATGAGCGATTTTAGCGCCAAACCGGGTGGCTGCGGCATAGTCCTGATTCAGGTGCACCGGATTGGTATCTCCCGAAACGCCTGCAAATTCAATTCCCATCTGCTCTGTGACCGGAAATTCTTCCTGTACGGTTAATCCTTCCCGCAATTCCTGTATTGTATAACTTTTCATTCCACATCTTCACTTTCACACAGTTTAATAACAATCACATTTTCAATCACCTGTATGGACCCTTCCACAGGCCATGGAGGCATCTCCTGAAATGCCAAACTGGCCTCGATCCGCTCTTTTGTCGCTTCTCCCGCATCCTTGATGGGAATATGGAGATATGTCCGGAAATACCGGGCAACGCCCCGTTCATTATAATGCGGAGAAAGCTCTGTCCCCGGCATATTGGTCATGGTATCATAGGCCGGCACTTCCACATCATATACATCGCTCAGAAAGGGTTTTGTATTGGCAAAATAAACCGGCATCCCCTGCTGCCACTGAGGCATTTCCTCCAGTTTGACTGCAATCCGGTTCAGATAGGATGTGGTCACCTGTGTGGCTGCTTCCATCCGGTGATAGGCCTCATTGCAGATGACCACCGAAGATACCACTGCCACAACGGCCGACAAAACACCTGCCCACTGTAAAAACAGGGTGAATGGTTCGCCATTATCCGTCCTGTGTTCCAGATCCAGCAGTTTCAATAACATAGCCCACAGAAACATAATAGAACAGATCATATACCGGTCCACACCCGCACCGACCCGATCAGCCATCAGAAACGGTGTGGCATTCATCCCCAATGGCAACAGACAAAGCAAACACAACAATACCCAAAAAGAAACATACTTCTTTTCAGCCCTGTGCCGCAACAGCCGTTTTCCGGTCAGCCAAAGAAATACAACCGCCCCCAGCACATTCCATGCAATCCGTCCACCGGTATAGAGATACCTGGCAGAAAAGAAATAGGACAGGAAATACCCATATGCATACACAAGTCCTTTGGCAATTCCCTTTATCGTAAAGGAAGTCATACTGTCCACACCATGGTAATCCGTAAGCTGTACCCCTGCCAGCACGGTGGAAAGCTGCAATACACCATAGTACACAAGAAATCCGCCGGCCAGCATGGCGCCGGCCTTGATTGCCTTCTGTATAAACGGTTTCCATTCCAACCGCTCTTCTGCGGCTTCAAAAAACAACAGCATATAAATCAACCCAATGGATATGGAAAAATATGTCTGATAGGCTCCCAGGCCACACCCAATCAACGGTATTGCAAGGAGAAACCCATATTTCCACTTCCGGTACAGATACACAGCCAGCGCACACAGAAAAACGCCCATGGCAATGGCATCCGCATTCACCCCATAGGCAAGAATGCAGGCATATCCGGGAAATGACACAAAGGCAAACCCGAACAGCAATGCATACAATCTGGACCGTATTTTCAGCAAATCCACTGCCATCACTGCCGAGGCAGTCATATAAAACAAGCTGATCAGGCCATTGAATAACGGCATGGAAAATCCGGTGAACAGATTGGTGGCAATGGGCAGAAACCATCGGCCCTGGGCGATGGTATCTCCCTGTGTAAAGGACATATCGGCAAATATATTCCCCAGTTCAAAATAATTAAAAAACTTATTTGTGAACATATACAGATGGACTACCAGCCCAAACAGATATATACACCCAAACACTTCCAATAAAAAACGGTGCTTTTTTCCAAAAGCCCCTGCCGCATCAGCAGGATTTTTTAAAACCATACAACTTTCCTCTTTTATCACTGCTTATTCTGCCGGGAAATCATTGGTATCATACCTGGGAATCAGCAGTCTGTCACACAGATTCAGATCTGCCGTCTCGGCTTTCGTTGTAAATCCGGCACAACAGCCATTCTTTCTCAAAAACGATAATACGTCTTCATTATAAGATCCTGCAGATCCATAAGGATAATTCATTGCCCAGCAATCTCTGTCAATAAAAGGATCCATCGCCTCCAACGCCCTGGTCAGGTCGTCTTCCATCGCCTCCCTGGACAGTTTCCCCAGCCAGTAATGGTCATAGCCATGCACGCCGATAAACATCCCCTTCCGTTTCAGCGTACCAATCTGATCCTGATTCATATACAATTCCCCTGCAAATACATCTTCCGGAATCCCCACATACCACCGAAACAATTCGCTGGAAATCATATGGCGCAGCCGCTCCGGCAATCCGTTCTGTAAAATCCGCTTTACAAAGCTGACTTCCCTGGAATCAAACCGGTTGACTGTCCCGTATTGCTCAAATAATTCCTCGTTGGAAGGAAAGTCAAACTCCCCGCCACGGTAATAATCCAGCCTGGAAAAGAGATGCGGCAGCAATTCCTTTATATCGCCCGCCGCCAGAATAAAATGAATCTTATTTACGTCCAGCAGTTTTTTTTCCACAAAGGTTTTGGCCGGAATAAAAAAGGAACCCTGGATACCATAGGCATCCAGTACCGGAAATACATGGGTAAAATGATCCATATAACTGTCGTCAAAAGTCAGCAACATGGCGTTGTCCGGAAGCGCGCTGCCCGCGCAGGCCGAAAGCACATCCTCCATCCGGACAATGTTATACCGGTCACGCAAATACCGGATTTGTCTCTTGAATTTTTCATAGTCCATGCCCTTTATATCCGGATACCTGCTGTTTTTCAAATCACGCACATAATGATACATCACCACTTTTAACTGCCGCATATTATCCCTTCTTTCTGATGCTCGGTCTGTCCTGGTCTCCATCTCCACGGAACATCACAATCTGATCCTGTTTTGGCATATAATTATGAATGGTAATATTGCGCCGTTCAAAGGGTTCAAAATAATTGGGGATAATATTGCCATCCGCTTCTGTTCTCTTTGCAAATCCCGCTTTCTTCATAACCACCTCATCCATACCATATACAAGGCAGTCCACATATTCATAACCATGTTCCGCAAATTGTTCCGCAAACAATTTCTCCGTCCCCGCCAAAACGGATACATCCCCAATCAGATCAATGATCCGGTAAATGCTGCGCCCCTCAGCCTCCTGCACCCGGCAGATCAGCAGTCCGTCCCGGCCGCCATATGCAATATGCCATGCTTCATATACATATTCCGGATGGGCAAAATATCTTCTCCTCACAAATTCTGCCGACTTCCATGGCACACGCCCCGTCTGCCATGTTTCCACAGCCTCCTCTATCTCTTCAAACGCCCTGACCCGATGCCAGACCGGCGTTTCCTGTTCTTCCCTTCCTGGCGCCTGCCCTCCTCCCACACCAAAGGCCGGCACTTGCTCTGCATCCGCCGGCTCTGATGCTTCTGCCACGGGCTTTGATGGGGGTATCGTCTGAATCTCTGCAATCCTGAATTCCGAAACCGCCGGATTCAGCCGATAATATTGTTCAAAATCGCCGATTTTTTTTCGAAGATATTTCATCATGGAAACAGCGCCTGTTGCCAGCCCCACACCAAGCAGATTTCTGCATCTGCCATGGGCTTCCAGAAAACGGATCAGCTCCATTCCCGGCAGGAAGCCGTCTTTTTTCCCCACTTTCCAGATAGCGCTGAATATATCCCGCTCCCCTTCCGCTCCATAGGGAATATAACCCAGCACACTCTCAATGCTGCCGCTCTTTGGATTTTCCTGTAAAACAAAACAGACCTCATCTCCATAGACATACTGAAAGTCGAACAGCTCCCTGTCATGGGCCAATATATGTCCATGGGCCCAGTATTCCTCTATAAATTCCATAATCGCCGGAATATCTTCCCGCACCGCAAAACGAATCCCCATACCGCCCTGCATGACATCAGCGCCTGACGGCATTCCCATGGTCTGTTTCATCTACTGCTCCTTTAAGGCATCTTCCGCCAGCCTGACAATGGTATCCTTTGTCATAAAATATTCCGGGACAATCAACTGTGGGGGTATTTCCATCCGGAAATGCTCTTCCAGAGCAACCACAATATCCATGATTTCCATGGATTCAATGATCTCATCCTCCAGCATATCCGTTCCTTCATATTCCATGATCCTTTGATTCAGACCTTTTAACAGTTCATACACTTCTTCCCGCATTCCTATACCTCTTTCCGCAAAGCCGCTCTGTCTATCTTGCCGTTGGCATTATGGGGCATGTCCTTTACAAAACGATACCGGTCCGGCTGCATATAATCCGGTATCACCAAAGCAAGGCGCTCCCGGATTTTGTCTTCCTCCAGTTCTGTTTCCAGAAATGCCACAATCTTGTGCTTCTCTTCATCATACAGACAACAGCATTGTCCGATCTCTTCTATAGCATTCAGCGCCGTTTCTATCTCACCCAATTCGATTCGGTGCCCCATATGTTTAATCTGAAAATCTTTACGGGACAGATAGAGCAGTTCCCCCCGCTCATTATATCTGGCCAGATCCCCTGTATGATACCATATTTCTTTATAACCGCCGTCCTCATATGTTACAAAACTTTCTCTTGTACGGATTTCATCCTGATAATAGCCATAGGCCAGAGAGCTGCCCCCAATGCAGATCTCACCCATTTCTCCCGGCTGTGCTTCCCGTCCCTCTTCCGTCACCAGCCGTATCCTTGTATTCCGGAATGGTTTCCCAATGGGCAGCATGTCCCCTTCCCCGAATTCCCGCTCTACTATATAATAAGTGCTGGCACAGGTAGTCTCTGTGGGGCCATACAAATTGGCATACAGAGCATCCGGTACATATTTACGCCATACATTCAACTGTTTACAGGGCATCACTTCACCGCAGAAAGTGATTTTTTTCAGGCAGTGCACATCCACCACCTGCAACGCCCGCAAGTTCGCTGTGACCACCAGTGCAGAGGGCACCCAGTAAATCATGGAAATCCGATGTTCTGCAATATACTGGAGAAGTTTTACGGGAAATTTAAAATACTTAGGAGGAATCAGATACAAAGCCGCACCTGCGGCCACACTTCCATACACATCCAGGGTAGACAGATCAAAGTGAAGCGCTCCCTGATTCCCGATTCGCTCTTCTTCCGTCATTCCAAATGTCTCGACAGCCGCTTCTGTAAAATCCATCACAGCCCTGTGGGAAATCATCACACCCTTTGGAATACCTGTCGATCCGGAAGTAAAAAACACATACAGCAAATCCGTATCAATAATCTGCCGGCGGTGTCTCTCCACTGCCGCATCATCCACATCCAGGCCCTGCATGGCTTCCACAGTCAGGATTTCCCTGTTACCGCCAATTTCCCGTGCCGCCTCCAGATGCGCCTCATCGGTCAGAATCAACGCCGGTTCCAGTGTTTCCACAATCCTGCCGGCCCTGGATAACGGCATATGGATATCCAGCGGCGTATAATAGCATCCACTGTATACAATCCCCCAGATTGCCTCCACCGCAGTCACGCCCTTATCCAGATACATTACCACCGGCCGGCGAAACAGTCCCCGGCTGATCAGCGCCCAGGCCATCTGACGCACCTGCATCCTGAACCTGTCATATAAAATTTCCCGGGTGGAATCAACCACCGCCACCCGTTCAGGAAACCGCTCCGCCGCCCGTTCCAGATAGTCCGTCATATTCCAAATCATATCCGCTCTCTCCCTGCACTGGATTTTGCATCCTGTTCTTACAATCTTTATAACAGATATACAGCCGTATTCAGACTGTCTTATCCGGTCAAACTTCTTTTTATAATATCATACAATTCCCTATTTGAAAACTAAATATGTTATGATAAAATGGTTAATAATGTAGCCAAGCAAAAAATCCTGACGGAGGCAGATATATGAAGACATTTTTCATTGGCAACCTGGAAATCGGCGGCAGCCTTCCACTGGTGATCCCGGAGATCGGCATCAACCACAATGGCAGCCTGGAAACCGCAAAAGAAATGGTTCTTTCCGCCCACAGAGCCGGAGCCCGGCTGATCAAACACCAGACCCATATTGTGGAAGACGAAATGAGTGCGGAGGCCAGAAAGGTCATTCCCGGCAATGCGGATATTTCCATTTATGACGTAATGGCTCAGAGCGCCCTTTCCGAAGAAGAAGAGCAGGAACTCAAAGACTATACGGAATCTCTGGGCATGGTCTTTTTGAGCACGCCTTTTTCCAGAGCGGCTGCAGACCGTCTGGAACGGTTTGGTGTCAAAGCCTATAAGATCGGTTCCGGTGAATTGAACAACTATCCCCTCATTGACCATATCGCAGGGTTTGGCAAACCCATGATTGTTTCCACCGGTATGAATGATATACCGGCAATCGCCGCCGCTGTGGATATTCTGGAAAAACACGGGGCAGACTATGCACTGCTGCATACCACCAACCTCTATCCCACCGCGCCCTCTCAGATCCGTCTGGGCGCCATGCAGGCCCTGATGCGGGAATTTCCCCACGTACCTGTAGGGCTTTCGGATCATTCCCTCAACAACAATGCCTGCATCAGCGCTATGGCACTGGGTGCAAAGGTTGTGGAGCGCCACTATACGGACAGAATGGATCGGACAGGCCCTGATATTATCTGTTCCATGGATGAACAGGTCCTGGGAGAACTGCTGCTGGCAGCAAAGGAAGTACCCCAGATGCTGGGAGGTGAAAAAAAGGCGCTGCCTGAAGAAAAAGTAACCATTGATTTCGCCTTTGCAACCGTCGTGACCATCCGTCCTATCACCGCAGGAGAACCTTTCACCAAAGAAAATATCTGGGTGAAACGCCCCGGCACCGGCCCTATCCGGGCAGAACATTATGAAGAACTGCTGGGCCGCAGGGCCGCGCAGAATATTCCGAATGATACCCATGTAAGCTGGGATATGATTGGAGAATAAGATGAAAAGCATTTTGTTTATCACAGGCACAAGGGCCGACTACGGCAAACTTAAACCCCTGATGGAAGCCGTGGAACACTCGGATCAGTTCACTCTCTATATTTATATTTCCGGTATGCATCTTCTGGAAAAATACGGAGGCACCTATCATGAAGTGCTCAAGGACGGCTACCGCCATGTACAGATTGCTTTCGGACAGCATTACTCAGACAGTATGAGCTATAATACAGGCAATGTGATCTGTGATCTCACCGGCTATGTGGGCAGCATCCAGCCGGATTTGATTGTAGTACACGGCGACCGGATTGATGCTCTGGCCGGCGCCATTGTAGGCGCCCTGAACAATATCCGCGTGGCCCACATAGAAGGCGGCGAGGTTTCCGGCACCATTGACGAATCTATCCGGCACGCGGTTTCCAAATTTGCCCACTACCATTTTGTATCCAATGAAGAAGCCAGAGCACGGCTGATCCAGCTTGGCGAAGCAGCAGAAAATATCCATGTCATCGGTTCCCCCGACATAGACATTATGCTTTCCCCCAGCCTGCCTTCCATTGAAAAGGCCAAAGACCGGTATGATATTCCCTTTGACCGGTATGGCATTCTCATGTACCATCCGGTCACCACGGAATTCTCTGTCACCAGAGACTATATCCGGGAACTGGTGGACGCTGTCATCGCATCCGGCAGGCAATATATTGTCATATATCCCAACAATGATCTGGGGACAGAAATTATTCTGAGCGAATACCATCGTCTGGAAGGGAATCCCCATTTTCGGATCTTTCCTTCCATTCGCTTTGAATATTTTCTGACGTTTCTGCGCCATGCGGAATTTATGATCGGCAATTCCAGCGCCGGTATACGGGAAACCTGCGTCTATGGCATCCCATCCGTAGATATCGGAAACCGGCAGGCCGGCAGATATCTGCCGGAAAGGGCGCGTAATATCCAGCATGTGAATGCATGCCGGGAAGAAATCCTGGCAGCGCTGCAGCATCTGGCCGACTACCGCATACCCAGCCGGGATTTTGGCAACGGCAACAGTACGGCGCTGTTTATGGACATTCTTTCCCAGGATACGTTGTGGAGCGGTTCCCTGCAGAAACAGTTTAATACACTGACTGATATCTACTAAACCGACCGCAGACTCCAAAATACCACGATACATGATTGCTTCAAGGAGGAACAGGCATATGATCGACGGAAAATCCGTTCTTGCCATCATTCCCGCCAGAGGCGGCAGCAAGGGAATTCCCCATAAAAATATTGCACCACTGGGCGGAAAGCCCCTGATTACCCATACCATCCTGGCGGCAAAAAACTGCCCCTACATTGACCGGGTTCTGGTTTCCACAGATGATACGGCCATCGCGGAAGTCAGCAGAAACAGTGGCGCCGATGTACCTTTTCTGAGGCCGGATTATTTAAGTTCCGATACCGCCCGTTCCATCGACGCCATCCTGCATGCCGTCTCCTTCTGTGCTGCCTGTGACAGGGAGTATGATCTGATGATTCTGCTCCAGCCCACCTCTCCCCTGCGGACAGGGGATGATATAACCCACGCGCTGGAATTTTTTATGGAACACCACTGCGACAGTCTGCTCTCTCTGTCCGAACTGGAAGAGCATCCCATACTCACCCGCCAGATTGACGAACATACAAAACGTCTGAAACCATTGCTGCCTGTGGGCAGTACGGTCAGACGTCAGGATATGCCGCCCTATTATCACGTAAACGGGGCGATTTATATCAATTACTGCCGGGACTTGACAGCAGAAACCAGCCTGAATGACAACCATTACGGATATGTGATTCCCTTTCCCCATGGTCTGGATATTGATACACCCCAGGATCTGGAACTGGCTTCCTGGTACATCAGCCCCTCGCATCCAAAGAACACAGCCCCGCTTCCCTGAGCCGCTCTGTGATACAGGCAATCAGCTTTTCCTTGCTTTCCTGGAACCAGGGACTGTCTTTTTTCAGGCCTTCATGATTGTATACATAGGAGAATAACGAGTTCTCCCCAAAGGCTGCCAGATACGCCCGGATATCCTTCTGTGAGATGCCCTCTTCTTTTTTTCTGCGGATGCTTTCAATCGCAGCCTTGCAGTCCTGCACACTGCCCACGCGATATACGCCCGGACACCCCTGAAAACCACTCTCCCCAAAGATCAGCATCGGTGTCCCACGTATCACCGATTCCAATACCACAGTTCCATTTCCGGTGGCGCCGCATAAACTTCCCTTAACCAGTTCTTTCGAATCATACCCGGTCTGAATCAACTTCACATTCTCTATGTTCAATAAATCGTCGTAAAATGTCTTATTTCGGTACGGCTGTACAAAATGTTCCTTGACATACAGTTTATATCCCAGTTCCTTTGCACTGCGAGCCAGCACTGCCACGGCCAGTTCCTGGTCCACAAATACGCCCCCCTGGGGCAGGGAGGTTGCTTCCGGCTGATAATGCAGAAAATAGATAATATACGCTTCACCCGGCTGAGGCGCTCCGGCAATCCGGTTGTAATAATCCGTGTTGACCATCTCCCGCAGCTTCATCCGTCCCCTTTGATAATAGCGGTATTCTCTCCGAATGGCTTCCTTTCCTTCTGCCCGCATCCGTTCATTTTCCCCCCGGAGAACCTGCCATTTCAGGCGGGACAGATTTTTCTTCACCATCTTTTTACACGCCATCTCTCCCCGGAACAGCCTGCGCTTATCCTCAATTTCCTGCTTTCTGGAAACCCCCTGTAACACCAGTTTTTCGTTTTCTTCTTTGCTGCCATGGCAGATGGTATCATAATACTGCGCAATGTCTTTTGGTAATGTCACCTCCGGCATACGTCTGTACTTGTTTTCATACAGCCGGGCCGTCCGCTCCCAGGCATCCTCCAGTGTCTCCGCCAGAAAATAACGGTTTTCAAAATTGGTGGAAATACAGACATTGGTTCGAATCCCATAGACCTGTGCCAGGGCATAAATCACATAATCATGGGTATGGTGGGGCGTATTGTTAAAAAACACATAGTTGACTTCGTGGGTCAATAGCATATGGTTCCAAAACCGCAGATGCCGCAGGTAATACCGCATCCCCTCGTCCATCGTATAAATATCCCGGTCATAATTGCGCACAAGCATGCGGATTGCCGTCAGTTCATACGGATGCATAGCCTCCAGAAGTCCTCGGTCCAACGGGAGCAGTTCATTGAAATCCACAATTTTGTCATATTGATTCTGCTCACAGATATCGTAATTCACGGGAATATACTTACCCGGTTCATAAGCATCTGCCCCGTCGCTCGTTTTCACTGTCATAAGGCACGTCTGAAAGTGCACTTTCTCATCCAGTTCCCGCAGCACTGCCGACTGATATCCTCCCGCCGAATCCACCGCCTGAAAAAAGATATTTAACATTTGCTTTCTCCTGTATCTCCAAGATTTTCCCTGAAAAATATGTCCATCCCGTTCCTGCCCGTCACAGTACGCTCTATGGCAGGGCCGATGGGACGATTTTACCGTTGTCCACCCGATAAATCAAATCACAGTGTTCGATGGTTTTCATCCGGTGCGCTATGATCAGCATCGTCTTTCTGCCGTGGAATCTGTTGATGGCATCCATAATCGCCGCTTCCGTATCATTGTCCAGCGCAGAGGTGGCCTCATCCAGTATCAGCAATTCCGGATTGTGATACAGCGCTCTTGCAATGCCAATCCGTTGTCGCTGCCCACCGGAAAGCCTTACCCCCCGCTCTCCCACGATGGTCTGACTGCCTTCGGGAAGCTGTTCGATAAACCCTTCCAGCTGTGCCTCTTCCAGCACTTCCTGCACACGCGCATCGTCAATCTCATCCTCAGGTATACCAAAGGCAATATTGGCCCGGATGGAATCGTCCATCAGATTGATGGTCTGAGGAATATAACCGATATTCGCCAGCCATCCTCCATACTGTTCAAACACACTCATCCCCCCAATGCACACCGTGCCGCTCTCCGGCTTCAGAAGCCCCAGCATCACATCCACAATCGTAGATTTGCCGGCGCCGGATGTACCGATAATCCCCACGGATTTTCCCACCGGAATTTCCATGTGCGCATCTTGAAAAATATACCGCTCCGTACCGGGATAACGATAATCAATATGTTCCAGCAGAATCGGTTGGGAAATGGCCAGCGGCCTTGTCTCTTTCCGCTCAGTCTTGCGGATATCATACTGCTCTTTCGGCATTTCCACATGTTCATAGACATAATCCAGGGCGGGCTGATAATAAGCGATATTCGCCAGATAGGTGTTCATCCTGCTGGCACAGGGCATCAGTCTGGCCGCGGCAAAAGCAAAGGCGGACAGTTGGGAAAGCATGCCGGTGACAGAATGGCCTGTCAGGATCATAATCGCCAGATAGGCAAGAATAGAACCAATACAAGTTGTCTCAATGAGCAGCTTTGGAATATTGGAAAATACATTGTATCTTCTGGTCAGTGCATAATATTGTTTTCCCTGCTTCTTATAGGTTTCCAGAAATGCATCTTCTTTTGCAAATATTTTCACATCCTTAATGCCCGTCACGGACTGCAGGATGGATTTGTACATTTTACTCTGGCGGACACGGGATTCCTCTCCCACGCGCTTCAATCCCGGCTTGATCACAGCCGTTACCAGCGCAGACATGCCAAACAGGATCCCCGCAATCACCGCAGTCATCCGGAAATCCACAAACAGGAGGGCAATGCAGAGAAATACTGCCACAACCGCTTCCGTCATAAACTGAATGCATTCCAGTATCAACGTAAACACACTGCCCGTATCGCTGTAAATGGTTCGCAGCATATCGGACGTATCGGCATTCAGGAAAAATTCATAGGGTCTGTTTAAATAATTCTGCAAAAAAATCCCGGATGTCTTGTACTGATTGTTCGTCACAAACGTATACTGCACATAATACATTAAGAGCAGATACAGATTTTTAATTACAAACAGGCCGATGAGTATACCGATCATCAGGATCATAAACTCATCCGCAGATGCAATGTGCAATCTGCTGCTGACCTCCACAATCAGCTCGTTTTCTGCAAAAACATCCGGCTCCACCACCACCTGTACCACCGGCAGGATCATGGAAATACTCATGGTTTCCAGAAGCGCCCCTATGATAATCATAAAGAGCAGTACAAACACTCTTCGTTTCTGTTTTTTGTTTAAAATGGCATTCAGTTTCTTAACAATATCCATGCTTTTGTCCTATCGTCTTCTATTTTCCCGTCCCTGCTGCTCCCGTTTCCTGAAAGGCAGAAGCCGCCACAGACCCCATATCCGTTTCCGGCGCTTCCTGGCTCTGTCTTCATCCCATGTCTCCTGCAAATACACCTGTAACACAGGACTTTCCGCCACAAACTTCCTGAGCCGATGCAGTAACAGATTCCGCCGTTCCTGCATCTGTATTTTCAGTGTTCTGCCCGGATACCAGAGCTGTTCCAGAATGGCCGTGAAAGGAATGACCTGCTGGATATGCTGTTCCAGAAAGTTTTCCAGCTCCCGGTAATCATTTTCACGCAGCTCATTACAGTGAATGCAGATCGTATCCACCCCGCCGGAAAGTTTGGGCCTGGAACTCCGACAGGGCACGAACAGCAGCCCCTTTTTCCGATAGGGAATATTGGCATAGCCATCTGTCACACAGGTAAAGTCCAGTTTGCGCAGCGCTTTCAGCGTATTTCTGTCATACGTGTGCCCTGGCGCCATAAACACCGGCGCATGTAACCCGTTTCGTTTCAGAATCTCTCTGCCTTCCCTGATTTTTTCATATTGTACTTCATAAGGAAGCCCCGCAAATTCACTGGCTTTTTTCAGCCCCAGCATACCGGCATGTTTTGTTTCATATATGTGCCGATAGCCGTGTTGGGCAACCTGCCAGCCACTTTGCTCAAGAGAAGCGATATATTCCCAAAAATCCTTATGGTATTCCCCCCGGCGCAGACCCGGATCCCCATTATCCGGTACAACGCCCACCAGAGGCTTTACTTTATATTTGTCAAAAATTGCCTTGACTCTGTAGAATTTATTCCAATCCATATCCGGCGTAATGTCATCCAGCCGGAAAAGACATACATTAGTCATCCGTCAATACTCCAATCAGATTAATTATGCCCTTGACTGCTTCCGCTTTCAGTCCCACCACATCTTCGCAGTCATAATAGTAAAGCTCTTCCCCGCCAAAAGATTCTTTAAATTCCGTAATATTTTTTACCTCTTCCCGCAGCCCCGCGCCGCCCCAGTCATAAATCTGCTTTCCCGCTTCTTTAAAATACATCATATCTGCCTTGTGCAGATACCGATTGGCAATCCCCACAATGCGGGCGCTCACATCCGGGCTGCGAAACAGAGATGCCGACTGATAGGAACGGACAAACACATCTCCCACAATATAGGTATGATAGACCAGTATCCGTCCGTTCTGCCGGGCACTGGTAATGGCAAACACCCCTTCTCTTGCATAGGTTTCAATCTCTTCTTTATATTTTTCGAAGTTTCCGGATTCTGCATTGCTCCCCTTGCTTTTCCAGAATTCCATAAAAAACGCGCAGAACTCTGTTATATCCGCTTCCGTTATGGCATTTCCTGTTTTAAACTCTGCGGTAATGCCCTCCCGGTCAGCCCGCCGGATTTGATACCGGCAATCCTTCTGACATCTGGCCACAATTTCTTCTTCACTCAGGGTCAGATCCGTAATCAGTGTCCGGACCTGCCGCAATACTTTCCCAATGGGCTTCTCAGCTCCCCGGTACAAAATGATTCCGTCCAGTCCGCATGCCTCCTTTGCATACCAGACCTCCCGGAAATCAACGCCATGTTTTTTTCTACGATTTACCACCAACATAGTCTTTTACCCTGCCTTCTATTTCTTCCTGCCACAGCCTGCATACTTTCCGGGGACTCAGCCCCTGGGCCAGCTTTGACGCCTCCCGTCCCAGCCGCTCCCCCAGGGCGGGATCCTGCAGAAGCTGCTCCATGGCCCCTGCCAGCGCCGCTTCATCTCCCACAGGTATCAGAATACCGTTTTCCCCGTTTCGGATAACACTGCGGGGACCACCGCAGGGACAATCTGTGGAAATCACTGCCAGGCCGCTGGCCATTGCCTCCAGCAGCGCATTGGGCATTCCTTCATAATCGGAGGCCAGCACGAAAATGGCAGACTGCTCAATGTACTTCCGGATATCCTTTTGTCGCCCCATAAACTTCACTTTATCACCGATTCCCAGTTCCTTTGCCAGTTCCACCAGCATGGGCCCGGTATCGCTGCCCGGCAGCCCTCCGCCATACAATACCACCCGCACATCCGGATACCTCTGATGCAGTCCTGCAAAGGCACGCAATACCATTGCATGGTTTTTATTCTGATCCAGTCTGCCCACCATGACAATCTCAGGCCTGCGCCTGCCCGCAAAAGGTGGTCTGACAAAACTCTCATCCAACGCATTGGGCAATACGACGCTGTGGGCCTGTACCTTTGCGGAAAAGGCCAGTTTCGCGTCTTCTGTCTGAAAAATAACCCCGGCAGCCTTCCGAAACAGCCCCTCTGCCAGCTTTTTCTGCAAAAGGGACGGATATTCCCTGGCCGGGTCGCTGCGCACGGACAGGATGACCGGAATGGACATCCGTCCCGTTGAAAGCATGGCATACAGGTTCATTTTGCCGATAAAGGACAGGATAACATCTGGTTTTTCTTCCTTCCAGATCCTGTGCAGCCGCATCACACGGGCAGGGATTTTTCCCGGTCTCCCAAACGGCGCGCTGCTGATCTCATCTTCCAGAAGGCGCCGCGCCACCGGAAAAGACAGCGCATATTCTTCCGGCAGCCTTCTGGATGTTACCAGGAGTATTTCATAGCCCAGTGTCCGAAAATGTGCCGCCAGATTTACCACAACCCGTTCTGCACCGCCCTTACCCAGACTGTTGATTAAAAATGCAATTTTTTTCTGTTTCGTATTTTTTCCCATCCCACCGACCCGTGTCATTTTGTACACCTACATGCCGCACACATCTTCAATATAATTCTTCCACATTCCGTGAATTTTATCAGGATGGAGCGTGCGGCTGAACTCCAGCGCCGACTGGCGCAGACATTCTTCCAATTCCTGATCTTCCAGAATCCGCAGCATGGCCCTTGCCATCTCCTCCGCATCCCCGGTGGGAACCAACAGTCCCCGCTCGTTCTCTCCCACCAACATCCTGGCACCACCGCTGGGGCAATCCGTAGATACCACAGGAATCCCCAATGCAAAAGCCTCCGCCACGGCATTGGGCATCCCTTCGAAATCCGAGGACAATACGAAAAGGCGGGCGTCCTGAATTCTCTCCGGAATATTTCTGCAATCCCCCGGCATACTCACCGCACTCTGCAGATCCAGGGATTTTGCCTGTTTCTGTAACGCTTCCATGCAGTCGCCGTCTCCGTAAATCGTCAGATGCAGGTGCATATCCGGCCGTTTCTGTGTGACAAGGGAAAAAGCCTCCAAAAGCAGGGCATGATTTTTCACTCTGTCCATGCGCCCCACTGTGACAATCTCGTTTCTGCGCTTTCCGGAATAAGGCTCCCGCACATATTCCGGGGACAGGGGATTTGGTAAAATCCGGGACTTCTTCCGAACGGCTCCGGAAAAGAAGGCCTGTGCGCCTTCTGACTGGAATACAATGCCATCCGCCAGCCCGAACAGCATTTTGGCCAGCAGTCCCATCCTGCCCGGGTATTCCCTGGCCGGTGCACTGCGCACGGAGACAAACACTTTTGTCTTTAAAAACAGACAGGCCAGTATGGCACGGAGATTGGTTTTTCCGATAAAGGAAACCAGCGCCGCAGCATGGTTTTTTTTCAAAAGTCTGCGCACCTGTGTAATCCGTCCCAGGGCATTACCCACACGTCCCGGTATGTTTCCTTTCCCATCCGCCGTCAAGACCACCTTCCTGATTCCCGCTTCCATGGGATATAACCCTTCGTCCGCTTCCAGCGTAACCATATAGACCTGCCAGCCCTGCCGGCAAAAATAATTGGCAAGATTCACAATCACCCGTTCTGCCCCGCCCCTGGTCAGTGTGGCAATATAAAATACAATGGTATTTTTCATTTACCCATTCCTCTGAGTTTCCATTCTATCTTTTTCCCTATGGTGCACAGGCTCTCTTCTCTGTGAAGAAGATCAATGACTTCATAGTGCTCATTCCGGTTATAAGTATGGATACCTATGGCGTTGACACCCGGTACGGAAAACTGCTCCGGCCTCAGCCTGCAGGCCTCATGCTCCTGAAAGCCGTCCTTGTCCAGCCGGTCTATTACATACAGGATCAGTTCCTGTCCGTAATAATCCGTGCAGTTCTGCGCAGGGCGGTACAACTTCCCGCCTTCGGTGTAAATCCCCCCGCCGGGTCTGCTCTCTTTGGAAGGCGGCGAAGCATATATCTTTTCTCTGGAAACCACATGAAAACGGTCTGCTGCCAGCTCCAGGTAATACAATTCCAGACGTTTATCCGTATATGTAAACGCATAGTATGCATGGCTCTCCCCGCTCCTGCCCTCTCCTGCGCGCACAAGAGTGGTATCCACAGCCTCCAGTGGCAAAATCTGTTCCACCCGCTCCCACTTTCCGGGGAAACAGGCGCAGCGGTATAGTCTTACTTCTCCTCCCTGCCGGGTTTCCGGAAGCATATACGTATACTTTCCGTACCGGAACACCTGTGGATAGGAGAGGTGAAACGGCTCTTCCAATACCAAAAGGGGACGCCCTTTGGGATCATCCAGATTCAGGCACCACAAAGTCCCCTTCATATCTGTCAGATCCTGTCTCTCATAAAACAGCCAGGTCTTTCCCTGATGGGTAAACAGAAACGGGTCAGCCTGTGTTATAAACCGTTTCTGTGGCAACAGCCTGAATCCGGATACATCCTCCGGAACAGCTCTGTTTTCCGTTCTCCTGCGATATGCAATTACCCAATATTCACAACGTTTCATCCGCTGAAACCGTTCTCTGAGACCACTCATGCAAGTTCCTCGTAGCTTTTTACCATTTCTCTGATATCAAACCCTTTTTCCGCAAACAGACGATATACCGGCGCTGTCCGCTGTTCCTTTGCCAGGGCGGCGATTCTCTCCGCCCACAAAGACGGCGGCGCCGACAGAGGCAGTCTGTACACAGAGGGCACCACATCTACGTCCCCGGTAATCACATCCGACAAAAGACAGGGCAAGCCGCTGCACTGGGCTTCCACCACCGCAATCGGAAGTCCTTCATACTTTGACGGAAACAGAAAAACATCCATTGCCTGTAAAAGCGATGCCGTATCTGTCCGCACTCCGGTCAAGACCACATGCCTTGCCAGGCCAAGTGTATGCATCGCTTCTTCGATCCGGCTCCGCATTTCCCCGTCTCCCACAAATACCAGACAGGCCTCCGGACGCTTCTTCACCAGTTCAGCCAGAATTTCCAGCATAAACAGATGGTTCTTCACCGGAAGCAGATTGCCGATATGTCCAACCACCAGACGATGTTCCAGTCCTTCCCGCCGGCGCGTCTGGCTGCGCACGTCTGCATCCCAGGCAAACTCCTCCAGGCGGATGGCATTGGGAATGACTTCATAATGCCTGTCACCATACAGCCAGGCGCCTGCTTTATCAGAACAGGCAAACCGGCGGGTACACAGTGCATTGAGCATGGGCTGAAATATCCGGTGCATTCGCACATTGGGCGTGCTGGTGGAATGGGAATGGGCGATCCGCACTTTTGCCCCGCCCAGTTTTGCAGCCAGCAAGTCCAACGCCACTGTGGAAATATCCGTATGACGGAACACAATCCGATACCGGCCCCGTTTCACCACATTTCGGATTTCCCAAAAGTTCTTCACCGGGCTGACTGCTTTTCTCGTCACATAAAACAGCCGCCCGCCCAGCGCCCGGATTTCCTCATCAAAACTCACCTCCCGGTGTTCATGCACAATAAAATCAAACTGTACTCTGTCCCGGTCAATGTTTCTGTAAACATTCATAATAAAGTTTCCGATACCGCTGGGCGACATGGAACCTACGATATGAAGCATCCGTGTCATACATTATTTCTCCGATAAGTTTTCTTTATACCAGTCAATGGCAAGACTGATCCCCTGCTCAAAGTCATATTCCGGGTCATATCCCAGAAGTTCTCTTGCTCTGGATATATCCGCATTGGAATGTTTGATGTCTCCTGCCCGGTCCGGCCCGAACACAGGCTTCACATCTTTGCCCAGAGCCTTACACAGATGATCGTATATATCAATCAGGTATTCCCTGCCGCCGTAAGCAATATTAAACGCACCTCCCGCCGCTTCGGAGGGCGCCAGCGCCGCTTTGAAATTCGCCTCAATGACATTGTCAATATAGGTAAAGTCTCTGGACTGCTTCCCATCCCCGTTGATCACCGGCACTTCCCCGTGGAGAAGCTGCCTGATAAATCTGGGAATGACCGCCGCATAAGCACCGTCCGGGTCCTGCCTTCTTCCAAACACATTGAAATAACGCATCCCATATGTGTCCAGTCCGTATAATTTCTTATACAGTTTTCCGTATTCCTCATCCACCCGTTTGGTCAGTGCATAGGGGGACAGCAGATTTCCTTCCTGTCCCTCCACTTTGGGCAGTACCGGATGGTCCCCATAGACGGAAGAGCTGGAAGCATACACAAACTTTTTCACCCCCTGGCAACGGGCAGCTTCCATCATATTGAGCGTTCCCCGGATATTGATCTCTTCATACAAAAGCGGCATCTCAATACTCCTGGGCACACTGCCCCAGGCTGCCTGATGCAGCACATAATCCACCCCTTCACAGGCTGCTTTACAGGTATCCGCTTCACGAATATCCCCTTTTATAAAGGTATAACCGGCTCTGTCTGCCAGAAAATCTATATTTTCCTGTTTTCCGGTGGAGAGGTTGTCCAGACAGCGTACCTGATATCCCATCTCTGTCAGCGCGTCGCACAGGTTCGAGCCGATGAAGCCGGCGCCCCCTGTTACCAGAAATATGCTGTCCTTTGGAAACTGTAATTCTTTATAACCCATGGCTTTTGTCCTTTCTTTTTTTCATATATGGCCCCGCTGCTTCCACGAGACACATCAGCCCTGCAATATAAAACAGCGCCGTATGATAAATCATATATCGAGAGAGACACATAATCATCAGTGCTGTGGCACAGACATTGGCACATATCATCAAAAGCGCAAACAACATCAAAAGCGCACCGCGGCTGCTTCTGTCCCGTCTGAGTAAACAGATTGTCAACGCCACCGCAAGAGCATACATACATGCCGCATAGATCCCCATAATCATACCGCTGGCCGCCACTGAACGGGTCAGCCCGCTGAGGACAGAAGCGGTATAATTGGAAAGATAAGCCCCTGCCAGCGCGGGAAACAATACCCTGTCCATCTGCGAAGCAATCCCCACCACATAGTTCAGTGCTTCCCCGTCCGGAATCCCCTGTGCCTGGGCATAGTCAAACAGACATGGCTGTTGAATCTCAAACCCGATTCTATCATAGTATTCCTCATAATGATATGCCTGATTCAGAATGCCGTCAGGCGCATACGCTCTGGTCATCCCCTCTGTTTCCATCTGATCATGCATCTCCAGAAACAGACGGCGCTGGGCCTCATCCATAAGCAGTGCACTGTCCTCCCTGTCTGAGAGATACAGCAGCGTAGTCAGCAGATTATAACTGCCGGTGGCTGCACCGGTATATCCTTCATGGGTAAGGCCATTGTAAATCCCGTTGCACACTGCCCGTCCGCCAAAGAACACCACAAAACCAAGTACCGGAAACAGCAGTATTTTCCATTTGCGGCATCTGATGAATTCAAACATTACCACCGCCAGCCATACTGCGAATGTTACCAGCATCTGATTCCTTGTCAGAGTCAACAGGAATGACCAGATAAAAGCCGCTCCATAATAACGCACCTTTTTCTCCTGTGCAAACAGTCCCTGTACCATACACCCGGTAAACACCGCAGACAGCGGAAATGTCAGTCCTTCTGTCAGAACTGCCTTATTCAATACCATATGAGAAGAAGAAGCCAGGGGTGTCAGCACATACGGGATCAATGTGCAAAGGCCTGTCAATCCAGTGAGCGGCGGCGACAGGGAAAATGTTTTTTGTATCACTCTGGTCAGATAACAGCAGGCCAGCCCTGCCGCCATACTCTGAACAAACATGGCCACTCTGAGCGCCGGCCATGTAGTAATCAATTCCATTGCCTTTTCACTGTCAAGCTGCCCGGAACCGGCCAGCCAGACAATGGTATCCGGCTCCCGGAAAATAAACCGGAAAAATGCCAGGAAAAGCGGATATAATGGTTCCCGTCCATTTTGCATGGAAACATAAGAACCGGAATCCGGATAGATACCCACAGGTGAAATATACCAGAGTATCCCGAAAAATGCCAGAAAGGCGCCAGGCAGTATTATCTGCCCGACCCCTTCCCGCCAGTTTTTTCCTGTTGCCCTGCTTCTGTTTTCTCTCATTTCTCCAGCCATTTGATTACCTGGAAGCCTTCCGCATAGTCTATCCCGTTCTGGCGTCCATTATTCTCCGCATCATTTTTAAAATACGCAATCTTGTTTTCTTTTACCCTGCCGGAATCCGACTGATATTTCCGCATGGCAGTTTCCTTCTGATCCCATACATCGGAAATATCCACAAAAAAGTTGGCTGCAAAGGGTGTCTCCGACTGATACCAGGTACATCGGTATCCCAGTATCCGCTGGACATGTCTGCCCGCATGCAGAACCGCTCTTGCCAGCGCTCTGTGATCATGCTGTACATCACCCGGAAAATGTGTATAAATCAGATCAAACTTTTCTTTTTCCATCATATGGATCAGTTTTGCATTCAGTGTGTCCTCGAACTCCAGATGCAGCGTTTCAAATCCGCCGCAGATCAGTTTCCCGCCCAGTATTTCCGCAGACTCCTGTGCGTTCCGAAAGACAACTTCATCCTTCCTGACTTCCATGCGCTCGGAATTCAGGAAGCCGGAGGTAGCTGCCACAAACAATGTAATTTTGTCCCCCTTCTGCTTATGCCTCAGAAGGGATCCTCCACAGCCGATTTCGATGTTGTTAAAGTGTGATCCCACTGCCAGTACGTTCATAACATCAGCCTCCTTTTATCTGTTTTTCACCCAGCCATCATTGACTGTTTTCAGTCACAGCGCACGTTCCTGCTCCATGGCTGTTTCCAATGGATAATTAAAGTATACCATTTTTATCCATATTGCGCAATTATGGTTTCATTCCGATCATTGTATCCCTTACAGCCTCCAGTACAAATATCCCGCCTGTTCATATGACTGTCGGTCCAGCATTCCTTTAATATCCGCCAGCACCTTTGCTCTGCCATGGTCTGCATACAGACCGCCAATCCGTTCCATGGTCAGATCCGTATACTCTCTGTGAGAAACCGCCAGTATCACCGCATCCACATCACGGATTTCTTCTTCCGGGACAAAGGAAACCCCATATTCCCGCTTTGCTTCCGCTGCATCCGCCACCGGATCGGTAATCAACGGCTCGATCCCGTATTCCTGCAATTCCCGCACAATATCAATCACTTTTGTATTCCGTGTGTCAGGGCAATTTTCCTTAAATGTAAAGCCCAGGATAGCCACTCTGGCGCCTTTTACGGGAATATCCGCCCGGATCAGATTTTTCACAAGACACTCTGCCACATATTTTCCCATGTCATCATTGATTCTGCGTCCGGACAGAATAATCTGGGAATGGTATCCAAGCTGTTCCGCTTTATAGGTCAGATAGTAAGGATCCACGCCGATGCAGTGTCCTCCCACCAGACCCGGAAAAAATTTCAGGAAATTCCATTTGGTTCCCGCCGCTTCCAGTACGGACTTTGTATCAATCCCCATTTTATTAAAGATAATGGACAACTCGTTCATAAAGGCAATATTGATGTCCCGCTGGCTGTTTTCAATGACTTTGGCCGCTTCTGCCACTTTGATGGAAGCAGCTCTGTGGACGCCTGCTTCCACCACCAGTTCATAAACGCTGGCGGCTTCTTCCAGTGTTTCCTCATCCATGCCGGATACAATTTTGGTAATGGTTTCCAGGCGGTGCACCTGATCGCCGGGATTGATACGTTCCGGAGAATATCCGATTTTAAAATCCCTGCCGCATACAAGGCCCGATTCCGCTTCCAGAATCGGTACGCAAATCTCTTCTGTCACTCCCGGATACACGGTGGACTCAAAGATCACAATGGAACCCTTTGTCAGATTCCTGCCCAGAATACGGCTGGCGCCCTCTACAGGAGCCAGATCCGGTGTATGATCCGGATTCACCGGCGTAGGAACTGCCACGATATGGAATTTTGCTTCCCGCAACCGGCGTTCATCACTGGTAAAATCCACAGCACATGCTGCAATGGCCTCATTTCCCACCTCTTTTGTAGGATCTATGCCATTTTGATACTGATTGATTTTGTGTTCATTCAGGTCAAAACCGATGACGTCAATTTTTTTGGAAAATGCCACTGCAATAGGCATACCCACATATCCCAAACCTACCAGGGACAGTTTTTCTTCTTTGTGAATCAGTTTTTCGTATAGGCTCATTTGTTGTTTCCTCCCTGTTTCCCAATAACAATCTCTCTGACGGCACACAAATACTTCTCAACCACAATCTTCCTGTCAAACTGCTTTTCCATATATCGTCTGCCCTGTATACCCAGTTCCTTACGTTCTTTCGGAGAGAGGGCCAGAAACTGCTCCACCTTGCAGATCAGATCCCCGCTGTCCTGTTCTCTGATGAGAAATCCGCTCTTATGGTCCCGTATCGTTTCCCGGCATCCCGGACGGTCCGTGGTGATGACAGCCCGTCCACAGGCCGCGCTTTCCAGGCAGACATTGGACATGCCTTCCGGATACCAGGAGGGGTGAATGGTACACTGGCTGTCCCGAATATAAGGAATCACATCCTCCACACTGCCCATAAATTCAATTACCCCTTCTCTCTGCAGCCGTTCAAACCGCTCTTTTCCGGTGTAATCCTCTTCCAGAAATCCCAGAATACGAAACCGTGTATCCGGATGCCGTTTTCGTATCTCCTGTGCCGCGTCCAGATATTCTTCAATCCCCTTCTCTTTCATAATGCGGGAAATAAAGAGAAAACAGGGAGAAGATCCTTCCGGAAATTGCTGGTATACAAAATGTTCCAGATTCACTCCGGAACCCGGCAGCATTTTGTGCCTGCCGGGGGCAATCCCCCGCTTCCTGAAAATATGCTCATTGGCCTGATTCTGGAAAAACACCACTGCCGCCCGCCTGAGAGCGGCCTTATACAGCGTCACAGTCAGACGCTGCAGCGGCCCCTTTCCTTCCACTGCGGTGCCCAGTCCCGTGATGGTGGTTATATATGGGATGCGCTTTCCGCCGCACAGCAGGCCCATATAAATATTGGGCTTAATGGTATAGGTTAATACCACATCCGGTCGGACTTTGCACAAAATCCGATTATATCTGCGTATCAGGGAAAGCTCCTGGATGGGATTGGTGCCCCGCCTGCGCAGCGGGGTCGGATGGAATTTGCAGCCCATTTTTTTCAGTCTGCCTATATACTCCCCGTCCGGTACCGCAATATGCACTTCGTACCCCGCTTTCAGCAAAGCCTCCAGCAGTTCTTTTCTGAAATTATACAGTCCTTCATCAAAGTTAATAACAATCAGTACCTTTTTCATGTGTCCACAGAGCCTTTCCGCAGCATGATCTCGTTATACTTCATCATAACCAGCCCTTCTTCATACCGGCCCGTGATCACTTCATTTTCCCGTCCCTCCAGATTGTTCACAATCAGTTCCATATGATCCACACCACATTCAAACGCATGAGGATAACCGCCGCCAAACCTGGGATTTACTTCCGAAATGTAATATTCCCCATCCATGTCAAAAATGTCTATGTCAATCTGCCCCAGAAAACCCGATTCTGCAATAAACTTCTCAATCAGTGCAAACAACTTATCATCCTGAAAAGAAATCCCTTTGTCTGTCTCCCCGGCCCGCATCACCAGCTTCTTTTTGGTAAATATGGACACCGTTTTTTGACTAATTAAGTCAATATAGCAATCCGCGCCGATTTCCTGACCGCCCAGAAATTCCTGTATCATCATATCTTCCCCATGACTGACAAGAAGGCGGACCGTCTCTTCATCATATGCCACAGAAATAGCAATACTGGCACTGCCCCTGGCAGGCTTCACAAATACGGGATACGTAATCAGGCCGGCCGCCGCATCTGCCACAAAAGCCTCCACATCCATATAAGACCGGGCACACCGATAACCATGTTCCGTAAGCCATTGATACATGGCCCATTTATTCAGTGTACGCTCACACAGTTCGTAGGAAGAGCCGATCACCGTAGTCTGCAGTCTGCGGAATTCCTCCTGATGCAGCGCCAGCAGCGACAGTTCCGGATCAATCAGGGAAAGAATCCCCGTGATCTGTTCCTTCCGGCAAATATCATATAATACATCCAGATACCCCGGCTCCGTAATCCGGGGAACGATGTAGTAGCCGTCCGCTTCGTAAAGGGCCGGCGCATTGGGACTGCAGTCGGTTGCAATCACCCGTCCCCTGCCTTCCAGCGCATGTTTAAAATACCGGACAATTTTATTTCTGGTGCCACAGCTTGCAATTAATATGTTCATATGCCATCCTCCGGGCTCTTGCCAGACCGTTTTACCGGCTGCTTAAAAATGATTTTTCCGCACAAACTCTTCTGTACCCCATCGCTCCCTGACACAGGTATACGCGCCGTCACTCTCCACATAAACCGGCGGGAAATACCGGATAAACAAAGGCGTCAGACACATGGTATAACCGCCTGTCTTCCGGCAGGCAATCACATCGCCCCGTTGCAGCTCCGGCTGCTCTTCCAGAACAAACAGCCTGTCATTTTCCATACAGGTATAACCGCAGATCACCTGGCAATCCATACCGGGGCGGCCTGTAGTTCCGGCATTCAGATCCGCATCCTCCGCATTGCTGCCGTCATCTGTCCCATCTGCATCCTCTGTAATACGTCTCAGGGCTTTTTCATCCAATACGCTGTCATCCCCGCCTTCTGCCAGGCCGTACCATAGTTTATGAAAATATGAGCATTTCCCATGCAGCGGATCCACATCGCTCCGGCTGCCGTCGGTCACAACAAAACGGCCTGCGTGGGTATCCTTGCAGTCCACCACCGACATCAGATATTCTATCGGCGGTGTAATCAGCGATGTCCCCGGTTCCACAATCAGCGTCGTTTCTTCCGGCGTGCAGGCCGCGAGCAGTTCCTCCCGGATTGCCTGTATATAATCCGGAAATTTGGGGCGATTCTCCATGCCGCCAAAATACCCGCCGCCAATATCAATATAGTCCAGGTGCAGCCCATATTCCTGTATCAGCCTGACCGCCATCTTCGCCAGCGCCCTGTAGATACCCACACTTCTGGTTTTGGAACTGGCATGCAGGTGCAGGCCCGACAGTTTCACTCCCATGGCGTTCAGTCGTTCCATGGCGCGATACAACGCCCCTGTTTCAAAGGAAAACCCGAACCTTCCTCCATCCGCACCCGCCGAAGTCTCGCCAGGACAGACAGCCTCCAAATCAAAATTCACGCGAAGCCCGACCCTGACATCTGTCAGATGAGATTCTTCCAGCCAGTCCAGTTCCCGTTCCGCGTCCAGATTCACAATATGGCCCCGCCGCAAGGCATCCAGAAAGGTGTTTCTGCTTTTCACCGGGCCATTATAAATAATATGTTCAAATCCCATATACCGGGCAAGATTGTATTCATCTTCCGAAACGACTTCCGCGTAAAACCCGGCGCCGCGCATTTGCATCAATACCCAGGGAAGGGCATTGGTTTTAAACGAGTACCCCATAACAGAGCGGCTCCAATACGTTTTCAGTGCCTTCTGCAAAAGTCCAATCCCTTCATCCAGCACTTTCCGATGGATGATATAACAGGGCGTTGTAATCTGTGTCTGTTTCATCTCTCTTACCTTTGCCTTTCTCTCTCATCCCACAGATACCCTTCCACCGAATCGGTTTCCACGGCTACGTCCTCTTCTTTCAATACCACCATAACCGTTTTCCACAGGATTTTTAAGTCCATGAGAAATGTGAGATGTTCCACATATTCCACATCTTTCGCAAGACGATGATCCCACGCGATAAAGTTCCTCCCGCTCACCTGCGCAAGCCCGGTCAGCCCCGGACGCACCGTATGACGCAGCCGTTCCCGCTGGGTATAATAGGGCAAATATCCCACAAGCAGCGGCCTGGGGCCGATGATACTCATATCGCCCCTGAATATGTTCCACAATTCCGGCAGTTCATCCAGACTGGTTTTCCGCAAAAAGGAGCCGAAAGCCGTCAGTCGTACACTGTCAGGCAGCAATTCTCCCTGCGCATCCTTCTCATCTGTCATTGTCCGGAATTTGCACAATGTAAATATTTTTTCCCGATAGCCCGGTCTTTCCTGATGAAAAATAACCGGACTCCCCAGTTTCACCCGTACCAGTACGGCCACAACCAAAAATACGGGGCTGAGCACCAGAAGCGCCATACCGGACAGGATGATGTCCAGGCCTCTTTTTATAAACAATCGGTACATTCACCGCTTCCTTTCCCAGAACCTTGTTACTTCCCCAATACCCCTCTGACTATAGCGATAATCTGATCCATATCTTCTTTTGTATTCTTAATGTCACTGGGGAGACATAAGCCCCTTGCAAAAATATCTTCCCCCACACTGCCCGACTCGCTGTGCGGGAAAAAGTCACAGTCAGCAAACACCGGCTGCAAATGCATGGGCTTCCAGATGGGCCTGGATTCAATATTTTCCTCTTCCAGCGCATCCATAATCTGATCCGGTGTAACCGGGCAGTCAGGTGAAAGCGTCATGCAGGTAAGCCAGCAATTCGCATCTCCGTCCGGGTTGAGAGGATTTAAGCAAATCTCCTCCAAATCCGCAAACGCCTTTTCATACGTGTGACGGATTTCCTGTTTCAACTGTTTGTGCAGATCGAGGGATTTCAGCTGCCCTCTGCCGATCGCCGCCACCACATTGCTCATACGGTAATTATACCCCACATGGGAATGCTGGTAATGTCTGGCAGGATCTCTGGCCTGGGTGGACAGAAACCGGGCATGGTCAATGGCATCTTTGTCCTCCGATACAAGCATGCCGCCGCCGGAAGTGGTAATAATCTTATTGCCATTAAAGGAATAAATGCCAAATCTGCCAAAGGTTCCGGTCTGCCTTCCCTTATAGGTGGAGGACAGGGATTCCGCAGCATCCTCTATCACCGGTACATTGGCTTCCCGGCAGATTTCCATAATTTCATCCAGTTTTGCGGGCGTGCCATAGAGATGCACACAGATCACCGCCTTGGCATCCGGATATTTTTTCAGTGCGCGTCTGAGGGCATCCGGAGACATATTCCAGGTGCCTGGCTCAGAATCCACAAAAACAGGTGTGGCTTTTTCATAGCAGATGGGATTACAGCTTGCGGAAAAGGTCAGATCAGAGCATAACACAATATCTCCTTCCCCGATGCCCAGCAGCTTCACCGCCAGATGAATGGCCGCTGTTCCCGCGCTAAGCGCCGCCGCATAGCCTGCCCCTGTATAGTCCGCCATCTCTTTTTCCAGCGCGTTCACATGGGGGCCGATGGGCGCCACCCAGTTCGTATCAAACGCTTCCTGCACATACTTCTGCTCCCACACATGCATCGTGGGAGATGACAGATAAATCCTCTTTTTTTCCATATCAGTACCTCCTCTCATCCGGCTCTCTGATTCACTGCCCGCCGGCTTCCTGCCCCTGACTGTTCTGAGGCACGTAAGTGGGCACGATTTCCTTGATCAGTTCCCGAATATCTTCCTGTTCTGCTTCCACAGCATCTTTCAGTCCTTTTAACTGGACAAAAAATTTTCTTTCGTCAAATTCTATGGGTTTGCCAATGTGAATCAGTTTATTTTCCGTATCCTTCATGCCTTCTTCATCCATCAGCAATTCTTCATACAGCTTTTCGCCTGGGCGAAGCCCCGTAAACTCTATGCGGATGTCATCTTCAATTTTATAACCGGACAGACGGATCAGATTTTTGGCCAGATCCAGGATTCTCACCGGCTCTCCCATATCCAGGATAAAGATTTCCCCGCCTTTCGCATAAGCCCCCGCCTGGAGAACAAGGGACACAGCCTCCGGTATGGTCATGAAATACCGGATAATATCCGGATGTGTCACCGTCACAGGGCCGCCCGATTCAATCTGCTTGCGAAACAGGGGAATCACACTGCCATTGCTGCCCAGTACATTGCCGAACCGCACAGCCACAAACTCCGTCTCGTAATATTTGTTAAAGGTCTGAATAATCATCTCACAGATACGTTTGGAAGCTCCCATCACATTGGTGGGATTCACCGCCTTATCCGTGGAAATCATCACAAACTTCCTGACATCGTTCATGGCTGCCGCCTGGGCTGTTTTCCAGGTGCCAAATACATTGTTTTTAATGGCTTCATCCGGGCTGGCTTCCATCAGGGGCACATGCTTATGAGCCGCCGCGTGATACACAATGTCCGGCCTGTATGTCTCAAAGATTTTATTCATCCGCCCTGCATTCCGCACAGAGGCAATGAGCACCGACATATCCAGCGCAGGATAGGTCAGACGCAGTTCCTGCTGAATATCATAGGCGTTATTTTCGTAAATATCAAGAATAATCAGCTTTTTCGGCTGGTGAGAGGCAATCTGGCGGCACAGCTCGCTTCCAATGGAACCGCCGCCGCCGGTTACAAGCACTGTCTTATCCTTGACATACCCTAAAATGGAATCCAGATCCACTTTAATCGGCTCTCTGCCCAGCAGATCCTCCACATCCACATCCCGCAGCTTGCTCACGTCCACCTCACCGTTCACAAGCTGGTACATGCCTGGCAACGTCCGCAATTTGCAGTTTGTCTGCCCGGCTATTTCCACAATCTCCTTGATGGTGCGCCGTCCCGCAGAGGGAATGGCGATGATAATTTCATCAATGCCCAGAAGCGCCGCGTTTTCCACGATCTTATCCCTGCCGCCCACCACTTTGATCCCCTGAATAAACCGTCCCTGTTTATGGGGATCATCATCAATGATTGCCCGGATACGCATGGTACTGAAATAGCTGGAGTTAATTTCCTTGATAATGGTATTCCCCGCATCCCCGGCTCCTACAATCATCACGGATATGCCATTATTTTTATTGTGGCGTTTCCTCCGTTTCTCCCGCGCAAACCGATAGGCAAACCGGCTCATCATCGTCGCTGCCACAAGCAGGAATGCATTGAAAAAATAATAGCTCTTGGGCACATCCCTGTTAAACAATAGGAGCGTCACACCCTGCAATGCCGCACTGGCAAAGGAAGCCACAATAATATTCTGCATCTCGCTGACGCCTGCATAGGCCCAGAGACTGTGATACAGCCTGAAAAAATAATACAAAAGCAGAGTAATCAGAATACTCACCGGCAGATGTTCCCATACGGCGTCCATATAATAATCCGGTATATCATCCAGCCGCAGTTCATACCTAAGCAGCAGCGCAAGGAAATTGCTGCAGCACACCGCTATAATATCATAAGCAACGAGAAATACTCTTCTTGTAACCAGCTTATAGTTCAGTTCTATCTTTTTCATAATGCCCCTTTTACAATATGATCTTTCATGCTTTTTGGTTCCGCATTACACAGATTCTTTTTTCCCTGCAAGAGGTGTCAGGCCAATCAGAAACGCAAATCCAATGGGGATGCTGGGATGGAATATCCATTCTGTCATGCCCGCAATCATAAAAGCCAGCACCACCGTCATGGAGAATATGGCAAAATCCACGGTTTTGCAGTTTCGTTTATAATACAAAGCGCCCTGCACCAGTCCGCCGGCCACCGTCAGAAGAAACAGGATCCCCGTCACAATGCCATGGTCATGTGCCACCTGCAGGTAAGAATTGTGGGCATGGTACAGGGTAATCTGTTCATCCACATCTTCCACCAACATGGAATCGTGTCCTGTCAGATTCAGATTTTTATAATACAGATCGAAAATTTCAAATCTGCCGTTGGATATATCACCTTCATCCGGATTATGGAATGTATAGTCTTTGATGGTATACAACTGCCCGTCCACTTCCTGCGTCCCCACCACATTGTCTGTGGACATTTCCCCGTCTTCTCCGGTTTTTTCACCGGGCCCGCTGACCGAGCCGGCAAGCTGTGTTAAATTTATCTCAATTCCAAACCATTTTTCCAGAAACGTCTCTCCAAACTGGGGGAGATTCATATATTTGGTGGAATCCATATCCTCCTGTTTTTCAATCCTGTCGCTGAACCACTCCGCACCTGTAATCCATACGGGCCGTCCCACAAGGGCAGGGCCGCACCGTGTCATGGTGTATACAACGGGAAATACCAGCAGTGCCGGACTGATGACCATCAAAATTTTGACTCCCATCTCTTTCAGGCCATCCCGGTAAAAACATACCTCTGCCAGAAGAAAGACGGTCAGAGAAACCGCCACAACCGAAAGCATCGCCGTCCTGGACAGAGTCATCAGAAGATACGCGCTCACTGCCCCCAACGTCATCAGTTCAAACAGGCACTGTGGTATACTCCGAATGCCCCTGTATTTTGCCAGAATACAACTGATTGTACAGACAAATACAAGTGTCCAGAACAGACCTGCCGTGGCTACAGAATTAAACCAGCCCGGATAGCGGACAAACTCAAAACTGTAATAGGGCCGGAACAAAACAGCGCTGCCAAACATCAGCCAGAACGCCAGTATACACCCATAACAGAAATTTTTCAGCAGACGGTTCATCCCCGCCGGCGTAAAACGATACAAATACAGGCTGCCAAAAGGAATCACTACGGAAAAGGGCCATGTCCTGGTATTCCGAAACAGCACCATACCTGCAAACAACGCAAATACAAGCCAGCCAAAAGGAGAAAACCGGGTACAGATCTCTTTCCTGCCAATCCTGCCCGCCAGGCATCCCAGGACACCACAGTATATCCAGACTGTGATACCACTTAACAGATACAGAACCAGTTCTTTTTCATCCCGTTCCTGCAAATAAATGCCGGCAATAAAAACCACCCCGGATACGGACTGCAAAATACCAATCCATTTCCGGCTTCGTTCTTCTTTCCTGTACATATAGAAAAGGGCGATGCCAAAAGCGCTGTTCATCACTCTGGTTGCTACACTGTGCCCATATTCACTGCCGGAATTATAATAATAAAGTGTCATCAGGCAAATACAGGCAAAACAGCAATTCTGCAGCAGATCCACCAAAGCCGCCTCTTCTCTCCAGGACCGCACTCTCTCCAAAATGGGGATATGATACAGCCACAGGCTCATAAATACGGCAAACAAAACAGAGGCCAGCCCATAGATCCCTTTATCCCAGACGGTACCGCCAAATACCGCCAATATAACGGCAATATAAAAAAATACAGCCGCTCCCAGCCAGAGCAGCAGGCAGAGAGCCTGTCTGATTCGTTTTTCAATTTTTTCATCTGTTTTTTGCAAACTAACCATTCTTTTCTCTGCTCCGCTCCTATTTCCTGATCAGATGGATGATACAGACACCCAACAGGAGAATCAGACTGTCATAAAACAAAATCTGTGATACCGTAAGGGGAATCTTGTATATATAGCGGATATTGGCGCTTGCATCTTCGATTACATTGGGTCCGTAATAAAAATGCAGATTTTCCTGTGGCCCATTCCCCGACAGACTCCGGTAATGGACGATCGGCGCGGCATCACCGTACCCCTCGCATAAAATGCCCACATAATACCGCCTGCCGGCCTCCAGCTTCAGATTTACGGGAATGTCCGTCAGTTCCCCGTCCCGCATCTCGGCTATGTCCTGGGGAACTTTTGCAAATTCGGTTAAATTCTCGTCATAAAAATGCAGGTACAATGTTCCCTGATTTGCGGCTCCATCCAGCTTTCCGATGTCCACCCCCACGGATTTTATATGGTCATACCGGGGGACAAACTCCTGGATGGCAGCCACCTCACCCACTGGTCCGGTGTTGGTGCTGTAGTCTGCCGCCGTCCGTGAAATCAGCTCATCCTTGATGAGTCCGCCCGGCCAGACCATACACCAGGCCGCAGCCATGCACACCAGCGTGATATACACCCCTGGGGGTTGTCTTTTTATTCCTGTCATATCCATTCCTTTAGAAAACATCATCTTCTCGTTATTTTATAAATTTTAAAATCGTTGTGTTCAATCCCATAATTCCCCATAAACTGTTTCTGCCATCCATGTTCCGCCAGATAGGCATCTGTAGGCGTAGGCCAGTATATGGTGCCCAGAAGCCAGATGGTATCATAGGGATTTCCGTCCAGATCAATCCCCTGCCAGAGGATCTTCTCATCATCACTCCAATAATAATCATAAATAAACTTATAACTCTCATAATTATAGGCAATGATGTCCTGCTCACCCACATGCTCTGCCAGAAAGGCTTCCGTTTCCGCCGTATGGGTCCACTGATATTCCCGGTAAACGGATTGTTTGTAATCCACCAGCCCGGCACAGAGAAAGAACAATAGCAGTGCCGGATAAACAGCCTCTCTCCCATATCTGGCCAGAGGAATGGCCAGAAACAGCGCCACAAGTCCCATACAGGGCAGGAGATACCGTACAATAAAGACCGGACGGATCAGCGCAGATGCCACAATTCCGGTGACTGCCGTGCCAATGGGCACAAACAGGCACATCAGGGAGAAAACGCCCATCCCCCGTTCCCGGTCAGCGCCCCTGTCCCCGGTGACAATCATATGCACCCCCAGACAAAGGGAAACCGCCAGCAGGCCCACCCAGACAGCGGTAGTGCCCGGAATATCCATATCAAACAAAAAGGGGAAAAAGGCTTTGATTGTTTTCCCGGTGATTTCTTCAATCCAATAATTTTTTGACACACCCTTGATCTGCAGTCTCATATAAGGCATCCAGGGCAAAAACAACAACAGGGAAAGGGCCGTCGCCGACAGCCATTTACCCAATTCCCTGGGACTGCCAAAGGCGAGGGCGAGAAACAACAGGCCATAGATTAAAATTACGGAAACAAACGCAAAATAGTGGGTATATGCAGCGGCAGCGGAGGTCAGGGCAATACCGATAAAATACCGCCACTTCCTCTCCAGATACGCCTCATAAGCCCACAATGCCATACATGTCACAAAAAAAATTGCCCAGGAATACATCCGCACCTGCACCGCATATTCCATCGTGCAGGGGATTACCCCCAGTAACACAATAAACAAAAGCGCCGTTGCGAAGTCAAACCGCCGCCGGATATGATATGCCCCCCATGTCATACACAATGTCATAGGTAAAATGGACACCAGCTTCAGGCAAAGCAAACTGTCCCCAAAGACAAGGGTGAAGCATTTCGCGATCAGATAATACAGCGGCGGATGGACATCAGAGGCAGTTCCCTTCAAAATGCCCGCAAAATCCGAATGCAGCAGTTCAATCGTAAACGCTTCATCCGTCCATATATTATTGTTAAAACATAACGAAAGATAACACAGTGTAAAAAGCAGCGCCACGTCGGCCAGTATGATGGTCTGCTGCCTGTTTGATAGTTTACATTTCATTCCCATTTTCCTTTTGTCCGATGATTTCCCGAATGACATATTGAGGAGAATTATTCAGGCTGATATAGATTCTTCCCACATATTCGCCAATCAAACCAAGCATCAGCATAATCATGCCGCCGAGAAAGACCACCGCCGACATCAGAGAACTGAATCCCATGGGGACGCCCGGATTCACCAGACGCTTAATCACCGTATAGATCCCATACAAAAAGCCACTGACGGCACAAAGACTCCCCACCATGGTGGCAAACCTGAGAGGCTGGATGGAAAATGCCGTAAAGCCGTTAAACCACAGTCCCAGCAGCGTTTTCATCGTATAGCCCGAATGCCCTGTTTCCCTCTGTCTGTGTTTTACATCCACATTGCTGATATTTTTCGTTGTCCTAAGTACCAGGCCAATCACATAAGGGTAGGAATTTTCATATCGCACCACTTCGTCGATTACAAAGCGCTTTGCCGCAAAGTAACTGGAAATATACAGTTCTTTCGGCTTGCCCAGCATAAAGCGTGTCATAATTTCATTGACTTTACTGCCAAAATTCCGAAACGCAGTATGCTGCTTGTTCAGGTATCTGGCATACACCACATCCTGTCCGGACGCAATACCTGCCAGAAATTTCCCCACATCCGCCGCCGGCGTCTGCCCGTCATCATCCAGACAGATCACAATGTCTCCCGTCACGTGCCTGAAGCCTGCCATCAGCGCCGCATGCTGCCCGAAATTCCTGGCCAGGGAAATCCCCGTCATATTGTTATATTTTTCACAAAGCCCCCGGATTACCTGCAGGGTATTGTCCGGAGAACAGTCATTTACCAGTATTACTTCATAAACATAATTGGTCAGTCCTGCCATCGCCGTGCGGATTTCTTCCACCACATGGGTCAGCGTCAGTTCCGACCGGTAACAGGGAATGACAAAACTCACCTTATCCATGATAACCCTCCTGGGGATTGATAATGCGCATCAGAATCAGATCCTTATAGCAGCCCCGGATGCAGACCTCATCCTTGAGATAGGCTTCCTGCATAAACCCGGCCTTTTCATAAGATTTTCTCGCGATTTCATTGTCTGCAAGAACCCGCAGAAATATTTTGTGCAGCCGCAGCTTTTCAAAACCGTACCGCACAATCAGACGGATACACTCTGAACCGATTCCTTTGCTTGTCTGGGACTCTTCCCCGATGAAAATACCAAACTCCGCCCGTCTGTGTGTCTGGTCAATATCCCGCAGATAAACGCTCCCCACATCCATACCGGCATCCTTGCTGTAAATGATAAACTGCTCCACCAGCCCCGTTCCCACCTTGTTTTTCAGCCATTCACCATGGCTTTTTGGCGTAAATAAGGTCTGATATATGAAATTTCTCCGCACATGGTCGCTGTTGCGCCAACGGACGATATTCTCCGTATCCGACTCCGTAATCGGCCGCAGCATCACATGTTCTCCTGTGATCACTTCCTGGTTCACGTTCATTTTCCCCGTCTGCTTTCTGTATCAATCTGTTTCCACAATTTTATATATGGAAAAGCTGCCGCAGGTATCTTCCTGCCGCACCAGAATATCCGTTCCCATTTCTCTGTAATACGCCGTCAGAAAATCCGGATTCCGCTCTTCTTTCGTATGGTCTGAGACAAAATACGCTTTTCCCGAAAGCAAAGCCGTCCGGGCGTCTTCAAGTCCTGCCCGCTTCCGTTTCTCTGCCGCCGCCGGGCTTTTCACACACCAGCCGCCCAGCAGGTCAAAATTCCTGTATGCGGTGGATGTATCGGAAAACAGTTTTTCTGAATATGCCACCGTAGAATAGACATCCAGATAGTAAAACTGTTCCGGCCTCTCCCGGCAATATGCCTGAAACGTCTGCCACTGCCCATTTCGCTGCTCCCTGGCCTGATATTCCCGCCACGCCGCTTCCCCGCCGGCCAGGGCCGTACAGGCAAACAACAGCACATACAAAGACAGTATAGCCGATTTTTCATATTTTTTCCACTGAAATACCGCTGCCTCCCGCAAAAAAAACATACCCAGCATGGCCAGCTCCGCCAGATACAGAGGATGGGTAATCCGCTCCGGCACTCTCCCCCGATATAACAGGAACAGCCACAGCCCTGTCCGCACAATCAACAGCAGAAACAGTCCGCCCAGAAGACGCCTGTTTTTACCCGCCGTTCCGGCCTTTAACAAGAAAAAATAAGAAAATACAACCAAAAGGTCAAAAGCCAGTTCCTGTCCGTGGGTAAATCTGTACAGATAAGTATAAACGCTCAAATACAGCCGCCTGGCCGGCCCCGTTTCCTGATGGGCCGCCGCATATTCTGCAATCTGATGCATACTGTTTGTATGGATGCCCTCGTCCAGATCAAAGTTATAGTTTTCCAGCAATGTATACTGTGCCTCGGACAAACCAATGGATTCATAGAACAATCGGTTGGTTTCATACTCCGGCAGACCATAAAAATCATACACCCGGGTCCTGTCATCAAAAAACTGCCGGAACGACTTCCAGTCGCCGCTGCCATAAGCCGCCCGGTCCGCTGCCAGGCCGGCTCCCATGAAAACCGCCATGGTCAGCAGCACACTGCCATACAGATAAAGCGCCCGCCGGCTTTTCCCATACACCCGAAAAAGCACCGCCAACCCCAAAAACGGACTCAGAAGCAAAGCCATTTCCGTCCGCAGGAAGAAAGCTGTCACAAACAGCAGGGCGGTCACCAAATGAAACCGGTAAAACCCCGTCTCCTCCGCATCCGGCCCGCAATAGAGCCGCACCAGAGCCCCGCATACAAGCAGCCCTGCCGTTACTGTGTACTGTATAAAGACAAATTCATACACCGCCACAGCCAATCCGCCAAGTGTCAAAAGCAGTGCCGCCGCAGACTGCTTCTCCCGGCCCTTTACATAGGTCAGAACCGTGGAAACGGACAACCACAATGCCAGAAACTGACAACCGCACAGAAATATCCCATACCAGGGGACTGACGGCAGCAACCGGTAACACATGGCAATACACCAGCCCAAGGGATAGAGCATCTGGATATTGTGCCCGTTTGGCGTACCCGTATAGATTCCTGACAAAATATCCCGCATGGCAGTATCGTCGTTTAAATCGTAATAGAAATCAAAAAACACCGCAAGAAACAGCCAGGCGCCCGCCACAAACAGCGCCGCCGTCCCGGCACGTCTCCATCCTTCCCGATCCTGCGTCCCGGCATCTCTCATAGATGATAAAACTCCTTCACTTTCCCCGTAATATAGGAAACCTCTTCTTTTGTCAGTTTATAAAACATCGGAAGACGACAGAGCCGTTCGCTTTCCTTTGTGGTATAACGATCCTCTCCATGGAATCTGCCGAATTTCAATCCGGCAGGCGCCGTGTGCAGCGGAATATAATGGAACACCGAAAGAATGCCATTGTCCTTTAAAAATGCCAGCAGCGCGCTTCGCTCTTCCAGATCCTTTGCTTTTATATAGAACATATGGGCATTGTGCACACAGTCTTTCGGTATGACCGGCAGCTCCAATATGCCCCGCTCCTGCAAAGGCTGCAATTCCTCATAATACTGATTCCACAATTCCAGTCGGTGGTCATTGATTACATCCGCCAGCTCAAGCTGCGCCCATAAATAGGCCGCATTCATATCGCTGGGCAGATAGGAAGAGCCATAATTCACCCAGGTATATTTATCAATCTGTCCCCGGAAAAACTTGCTGCGGTTCGTTCCCTTCTCACGCAGAATCTCCGCTTCTTCCACATATTTCTCATCCCGGATCAGCAGCGCCCCGCCCTCTCCCATACTGAAGTTCTTTGTCTCATGAAAACTGAATGCGCCAAAATCCCCAATGGTTCCCAGTGCCCTGCCCTTATAGGTTGACTGAATACCCTGGGCCGCATCTTCGATAACCATCAGTCCGTATCTGCCTGCAATCTCCATAATCGTATCCATTTCGCAGGCCACGCCTGCATAATGTACCGGTACAATGGCTTTTGTCCGGTCTGTGACGGCGGCCTCGATGAGTGTTTCATCCAGGTTCATCGTATCCGGACGAATATCTACAAAGACAGGCACAGCGCCCCGCAGTACAAATGCATCTGCCGTGGACACAAATGTATAGGAAGGCATGATAATCTCATCTCCCGGTTCCACTTCCGCCAGCAGCGCCGCCAGTTCAATCGCATGGGTACAGGAGGTGGTCAGCAGGCATTTCTTTGTGCCTGTATGCGCTTCAATCCAGTTGTTGCACCTTTTTGTAAATTCGCCGTCACCGCAGATTTTCTGTTTCTCCACCGCCTGGCTGATATAATGGAGTTCATTCCCTGTATAGGGAGGTACATTAAATACGATCATTGCGCTTCTCCTTTACTTATCTTAATGATATACAGTCACTTTTTCGTTTCGAAACAGTTCCTGATATCCATTCCTGTCCATAAATGCCTGCAGCCGCTCCGCCTTGTCATCAATGGGCACATAGGCATTTCCGATCACAACAACCGGCCTGCTTTCGTTTACTTCTTCCTGCACACGCCCAAAATCCTGTTCCCAAAATGTCATATTATAGGACTCCAGATTTGCCCATGTGCTTGTAATCGCCGAAGGAACATCCAGCAAATAGGAAAGCCCCGGAATATCGCCATACAGAATCACCGGTGTGCCCGCAAATCCCGCCTCTTCCCAGAAAGCGGTAATCCCTTCCAGCGCTTTGGCATTGGCCTTTGTGGTGTACATTCCTTTTAGTATACCATTATTTTCCACTTTTGTATCCCTTTTTTCCGTAATGCTTCCGTCCCGGAATACAAAATGCCATCCAAACCCCGCACTCTGCACCATGAGTACCAGCAAACAGCCTGCCGCCAGCGCCCGCACCGGGAAGCTGCGGGGCAGAAATCCATGCAGAAAATACAAAGTGACCGGCGCAATCAAAAACAGATTGTTGATCACCGGATAAGACCGATTGTTGCTGCCAAGGGGCAGAATCAGTATGGTAATCACCATCAACATGGCAAGCAGTTTTTCATTGTCATCCGTGTCTTTCCGCACAAGTGCCAGCACATTGCATACCAGTGCAGCCGTATTAAACAGGCTCACCCACCAGAAAACAGAAAAATACGTATGATAATCAAAACCGAACATCCCACGCCCATAGACCAGACGCAGCAATACGAGGAATCCCAGAAGGAACACACCTTTTTTCACAGTCTCCATCTGTCCTTTCCGTATCCGGAACAGAAGGATGCCGCCGAGGGCATACAGCAGAAACAAAACGCCCCATTTCATACTGCCCCCATAATCGATAAAAGCGCCTGCAATCATTTCGCCTGCAGAATAACCGCTGGCCCCGCTGGACATGGTCCTGAGCCCCGACAGCATGGAAAAATACCCCGGCAGACCATACTGGACCTGTATCATCAAAAGAAAAGCCGCCACACCTGCCGCATACCCCCCAATGCACCAGAGCGTATCTGCGGCAACTGCCTTCCAACCCCTTTTTTGCAGAAATCCCCTGTACCATAAGGCTGCAATCAACGCCATATGGGTCAGATTGGAAAACCGGACGCCCACGCCCAGCCCCAAAACCAGTCCCGCCAGAACATAGCAGCATTTGTTGTCTTTTAGAATCCCCCGGTACAGCAGGATCGTTCCCATGAGCAATGCCAGATAGGTCAGATAATTATATAAAATCACATGGGGACACCAGCACAGCATAATTGCCAGCCCTTCCCCTGCAAACAAAAACCCCCAGGGCAGTTTCTCCTTCAGAAAATAGAAAGCACACAGCGCAGTCAGGCTGACCACAAGAGAACAGTACAGATTCATCCCCAGCATGGTATCTCCCAAAGGAAACTGTGTAAACAAATGGCCCACCATGTTGGCCAGGTAAGTGACATAGACCCACATACCGTCCAGTTCCCCAAACCAGCGGAAACAGGCCAGGTTATAGCCGGTATCACTGATATCAATGCCCTGGGCAATATGCCGCAGAGGCAGGAGAAACAGAATAACCGGACATAGGATGTTTTTTAAGAAAGTAAAACCTTTGCTTTTCATACAGTGTCCCTTTTTCGGAATTGAAGCGAAACGCTCTGAAACAAAGCCTGTCTTGCAAAATCAAATAGCATACAGCCCCCATATACAGCCAGCACAGACGGCAGCCAGTGCAGGAGAAACAAAGGGGTATCCACAAACCGGTCCGTCCCCAGCCACACAGGCCACAGATAGCGCAAATCCATATGTTCATGAATCAAATATACGCCAAAGGAGGCCGACGCGATCCGGCGTATCACCGCCGCTGCCTTTCCTTCCCGAACCTGCATCCTGCCAAAAGCACAAAACAGAAGAACCGAAGATAACAGGCAGAAAATACTGTTATATTGATATTGCCGTTTGATAAAGTCTCCCAGACTTCCCGTTCTCATATACAGGCCATGGATGACTGCCAGGCTGAGAAAGATCAGTATGCTGCACAAAAAATAACCGGAAAAAGCCCGCCAAAGAGAGACTTTCATTGGCTGAGAACCGTTTCCCCGCCCGCCCGCTTCCCTGGCAGAGTCCTCCGTTCCCTGACAGGTGCCAGGCATCCCATGATAACGCAGATACGCCCCTGTCAGATACAGACATAAAAACCAAAGTGTATCATACCCCAGCCTGTCAATGGGAAGCCGCACCGGCAAAAAGCTGGCGCTTATGGACAGTAGCAGTAATAACAGCCCCAGTCCCTGCCTCAGCCTGCGTTTCGGTAAAGTCCGCAGGGTTTCATTCATGAGCGGAGCCAGAAGATACATCAACAGGTAGGCAGTCACAAACCAGTAATGCTCTTCCACCACCGGAAAGAGATAATTCAGCAGCACATATTTATCCATGGTCTCCGGCGGGATCACCCCCACTGCCAGCAGCACAGCGGCAATTCCCACGGAATAAAAAAACACCTGTATCCACAGTTTAGCCGCTTTCCACGGCCTGTAGTCACTTCCGGCCAGAAAATAAGCGCTGATCAGTACATACACATTCACCGCAGGCACGCAGAACGCTTCCAGCCCCCAGGCCATATACCCGGCTGTGGTAAACGCCGCGTCAGGCTTTGGCAGAATGCCCCCTTTGTCCAGATAATGCAGCGTAATAATCATCAACATTGCCACGATCCGCAACAGTTCAAAATTTGCCTCTCTTTGTTTCATAATGACGCCTTTTCCATAACCGCCCCAAGCAGCGCCTCCGCAATCCGCCCTGCGCCTGCGCCGTCCGTCAACGCACCCATCTGCTGCCGGATACGCGCCCTGAGTCCCCCGTCCTGTTCCAGCCGGGAAAGCCCCGCCGACAACCGTTTCAGGACCGTCTCCCTGTCTTTTGAAAGATCGCCTCCATTGACAATATCCGTCCTGCTGCCAAAATACTCTGCCATCCGGCGCTGGTTTTCGGCAAAATAAAAACAGACTGCCGGAAGCTGCATACTGCATAATTCATACATGGTGGAACCCGCAGCGCTGACAGCAATGTCACATTCTGCCATCAGATTCCACATATCCGTCACGTTTTCATGAATGACAAACGCAGGATACTGCCCGGCAAGCCGCAGCAGTGTCTCCTTATGCCCCGAAAAGGGACCACATACCACATGATACCGTACACCCGAATGCAATCCCCGTTCCATCTCCTCCGCCAGGAGGCCGCACAGCCCGCCGGCTCCATTGTACTGATCTCCGCCCCCTGTGGTGATCAACACATCTCCAACGCTTTCCTGCACTCTGCCACGGATCCCCGTCCCGAAGCCTGCCCGCAGGGGCGCATAGCCGCAGCCCAGCAGACATCGCCCGGGCACAGACAGCCCCGCCTGCTGAAAGAGGGTCTGATAGGGCACCTCTGCCCCATATAGATTGTAGTTGATCACAATATCCGCCGGAAACATCGTCTCACCCAGATCATCCATCCAGGCAGTTAAGGCAAACTTACCCAGAGCCTCCATATAAGGCTGCGTGATATAATAACTGTCCACCAGGATCAGATCGCCCGGATGTCTCCGAAAATATGCAGAAAATCTGTCCAGTTCCGACTCCATTTCCCGGTATGAGACGTCCAGTACAAAGGGCATATATCCCCGCTCTCTCAGCAATCCTTCGCTTTCCCGCCCGGCGGTGACAAAGGTTACCTCTGCGCCTCTCTCCCGCAATGCATCCGCAATGGACAGGCAGCGCATGATATGCCCCATGGCAATCTCTCTGTTTCCGTCTGCACGAATTATGACACGCATGTCACACCTCCTTCCGGATCGTGTACCTGCCCCCTATGGATGCAAAATCCGCACCGCCTCAAAGGCTTCCACATACCGGGCGCCTGCCACACCGCCCCATCTGCACGCCACGGCCCGCAGCATATCCAGGGAACGGGGATGGGGATACGCACACAGCTCTGTCTCGTAAGCCTGCATGGCAGTCAGTTTTCGTTCAAACTGCTCCTTTGTCAGTTTCACAAATACATTGGGCGCAAACTGCGCATCCCCATAGGCAAAATTCCACTCGGTGGAAGAAACCGTTTCAAAGGCATACAATTCCTGTACCGGCTGATCCTCCATGGGACGGGTGGCCGTCAGCACCGCTCTGTACGTCAATGTATGGTCCACATTCAAATCCCCGCCGTGATGGGTATAGACAATGGATGGCCTGAGAATCCCGATTTTCCGTTCCACCGCTTTCACAATATCCAGTAAATCCACACTGTCAAACCGGTTGTCCGGAAAATTTTCAAAACTTACTTCCCGGATGCCCAGGACTGCCGCCGCCTTCCGGGTATTTCCATGAAGCGCCTCCACCAGGCCCTCTTGTGCATCCTTTCTGTTTTCAAAGCGGGAAGTTCCGCCCTCCCCCAGGATCAGCGCATACACCCCATCGCCGTTATCCACATGTTTTGCAATCGTTCCGCCCACACCCAGGATTTCATCGTCGGGATGAGCTGCCACAACCAGGATATTCATTCTTTTTCCGCCTCTTTCTCAAACACAACCTGCGCCGTCACTCTGCCGTCTTTAAAATCTGCCCCGTGAAACCGCAGGGTATAATCGCCCAGCCGGATAAATGCATTGGGATATCCCTCCCCGTCCAGCATACGGATATAATCATAAACCGTCTTTTCATCCATCTCCGGCAAAAGTTCCCCGTCCTGGGGTTTCCTGCGCACAAATTCCACCACTTCGCCGCTCTGTGGCACAGGCACAGGATGATGTTCCAGAATATACGGAATCATCCTGGAAAAAATAATCCCGGATGCCCGCCGCAATATTTCGTCCGCCGTTCCCCACAGTTCCAATTCCTCTTTCAGATACACATCACCGGTGTCCATTCCCGCCGCCACCCGGATGGCAGACAGCTTTGTATGCGTATGCCCCCGGACAATCAGATTCTGCAGAGGACTTCCTCCCCTGCCATAAGGCAGATCGGTCATGTGGAATACCACACAGGGCCAGACCCCATAGACAGACGCCGGTATGATCCAGGACCAGTGGGGGAAAAATACGTACTGTGGTGTCAGTTCCTTGAGTAACTCCTGTGTCAGTTCTTCTTTTTTATCTATGATATAGACGTCTACTTCTCCGTCATATTGGTTCTTTAACCGACGGGCATATTCCAGGTTCCAGGACTTGCGGGTACAAATCACAATCCGCGGCAAACCGCCGCCGATTGCCGCTCCCGCCTTCTCAAACCATAAGCACCCGTCTTTCTCACCCTTTTCAAACCCGCTTTTTTCAAAAACACGGGCCGAAGGGACATTGCCAGCCTTCACCCGGCCAATGAAGGTCCTGATTTCCACGCCTGCTTTTCTTGCGTCCTCCACGGCCCGTTTCAGAGCCTGCTCCAACAGCACTGTGCCATAGCCCTGCCCACGCAGAAGTGAGACAATGGAATAATCAATTTCTGCCCTGCCCTTTTCTATGTCCAGCCGGATCTGCCCCACCGGCTTTTCTGACATATCTGTCATATATAAATATGCAATATACATCAGACAATTTTCATCCGCCAGCTTCTTTTTTAACCACTGCACATGTTCATCCCACACAATTTCCCGCTGGGTAAAAGCATTTCTCCTGACATCAATGTCATTTGCCCAGGAAAACAGCAGTTCCGCATCCGCCTCTGTTACCTTTCTGATATGCAGCTTTTGTCCTGTTTGATTTTTCATTTCCTGTCACCGTATCCGTATCTATGTTTACATCCGTCCCAATCCATGTTTTGATTGCAGCAACTGTATACACGACTGCGCCTGTATGCATCACTGCACCATTTCCATGCTCAGCGGTGTTCCTCTCTTTAAATCCGAAACCGCTTTTTTGCCCAATACCAAATCATAATACTTGGGTGCCAGCCCATTGGACGGACGGATAATCCGAATATTATCCTCTGTGAGAATCTCACCGGCCCGGATATCCTGTACCACAAAAACAGAACGGCGGAACGCCAGATTGCCCCGCTCCGCTCCGGTCACTTCAAAGCTGGCGCTGCCCACCGCCCTCTGTGCAGCTCTCACATCCTTTACCATCGCCGAAAATTCCGCAGGCTCCATGGAAAAAGAAGCATCCGGATTCTGAATCGAGCGATCCAGGCAGAAATGTTTTTCAATAATTCTGCCTCCCAGTGCCACCGCAGCCACGGCTCCCACAGAACCCATGGAATGATCCGAGAGTCCCACCGGCAATCCAAACCGCTTCTCCATGGCGGCCATGGCCGCCAGATTCATGTCTCCTGCAACCGCCGGATAGGCGCTGGCACAGCGGAGCAGGGCAAGCTGGCTGCATCCCGCGCACCGGGCTGTCTCCACAGCTTCTGTAATTTCTTCCAGAGATCCCATCCCGGTAGACATAATCATGGGTTTGCCTTTGGACGCCACATACCGGATCAGCGGCAGGTCCACCAGCTCAAAAGAGGCAATTTTATAAAATTCCATGCCAATGCTTTCCAGAAAGTCTACGGAAGTTCTGTCAAAGGGCGTGGAGAAAAAGTCAATCCCTGCTTTTTCCGCTTCTTCTTTCAGTTCTGCCTGCCATTCCCAGGGCGTATACGCCTTCTGGTACAGGCTGTACAGATTTTCCCCTTTCCAGGTGCCTTCCGTAATATTAAAATATGGATTCCGGCAGTCTATGGTCATGGTATCCGCCGTATAGGTCTGAATCTTTATGCAGTCCGCGCCTGCCTCCTTTGCCGCATGGATGATTTCCTTTGCATAGTCAATGCTGCCCGCATGGTTGGCCGACATTTCCGCTATGATATAGGCCGGATAATCGCCGCCGATCACTCTGTCTCTGATTTTGATTGTATTTCCGCTCAAAGCCACGCCCTGTCACCTCCCCGCCTTGTCCATCATTTCATATTTCAGTTCCGCCAGTTTCCAGTCCGTCTCATTGTCTATATCCTGCACCTGGGTTTCCGGCATTTCCACAGATACGGTTCTGTCAGTAAAAATCTGCTTTTTCCGGCGGAAACGCTCTGTCTGCATCAGATAAAACTGGCCACAGTCGTGAAAATACGGTTCCAGATCCTGCGAACGGCTTTTTGCATGTTCCGGATGCTTCATAACGGTCAGACCATCCCGGATCACAAACGCCCGCTGCGGCGGAAAGGAATACCGCACAACCGGCACCACCGAATCCGCGTCTGTTTCTTCCAGGACAGTCACCGCATTTTGCAGTTTTTCCGGCGTCACAAACGGCGCCGTGGGATAGATACAGCAGACCTGGTCAAACCTTTTGCCCAGTTTTTCATATGCTTCCAGCACTTCCAGCAGCACATCTGCCGTGGCGGCATAGTCCCCTGCCGTTTCATCGCTCCGCATAAAAGGCACCCTGGCCCCGGCCGCTTTCGCCACCTCCGCAATCTCTTCGCTGTCTGTGGAGACCATCACTTCTTCAAACAGCCCGCTCCTTCGTGCTGCTTCCACGGAATACGCAAGAATGGGTTTTCCACAGAATGACCTGATATTTTTTCCGGGAATCCGTTTGCTCCCTCCTCTGGCTGTTATAATGGCAATCCGTCTTTTCTCTTCCATATGTCTTTCGTCCTTTATCTGACTTTCGCGGTTTTCATGACTTCCGATAATATTCGCAAATTTTCTTCACTGCCAGAATCACATCCTCCACATCCTGGTCCGTCATGGAATAATACAGGGGCAGGCTCACGATTTCATCATACAGCCGTTCCGCTTCAGGGCACAGCCCCTTCTCATATCCCAGGCTTTCATAGTACGGATGCCTGTAAACCGGAATATAATGCACGTTACAGCAAATATGTTCCGCCGCCATCGCATCAAAAAACTGCCGCCGGTCAATGGTCAGGCGCTCCGGCCTGATCCGGAGAATATACAAATGCCTTACCGTATCGGACTTTTCCGTCTCCTTCTGTACGAAAACTTCCGGGATGTTTTCAAAAGCCCTGTTATACCGCTCTACAATTTCCCTGCGGCGTCTGCCAAACAGCTCCAGCTTGTCAAGCTGGCTGCAGATCAGTGCCGCCTGTATATCCGTCATCCGGTAATTCATCCCCAGCGCAATCTGCTCATAGTACCAGCCACCCTGGGAAGGATGCCGCATCAATGTCTCGTCCCGGGTAATTCCGTGCGCTCTGAACAGATTTATCTTTGTATACAGTTCTCTGTTGTTGGTGAGAACCGCACCCCCTTCCCCTCCTGTCACGGTTTTTACAGGATGGAAACTGAAGGTGGTAATATCCGCTATGGACCCAACAGGACGGCCGTTATATCTGGTTCCTATGGAATGCGCCGCATCTTCAATCAGGACAATCCCCTTTTCCCGGCACAGGGCAAGCAGTTCGTCCAGAGGCGCGGCCTGCCCCGTGAAATCCACAGCCACCACCGCTTTGGTGGCATCTGTTATTTTCTCCGCCACCCGCGCCGGATCAATATTGTATGTCTGTGAATCAATATCCGCAAAAACCGGCCGTGCGCCACAATACAGCGCGCAGTTGGCCGAAGCCGCAAATGTGATGGGGGTGGTGATGACTTCATCCCCTTCCTGTATCCCCACTGCCTGACACGCTATATGCAGCGCTGCCGTACCATTGCTGACTGCCGTTGCATAACCTGCCCCTGTCAGCTCGCACAGACGCTTTTCCAATTCTGTAATCTTTGGCCCACAGGTCAGGAAATCACTGCGCAGTACCCCGGTCACTGCCTCTATATCCGCCTCATCAATATACTGGTGTCCATAAAACAGGTTTGTCTCCCTGACAGGCCTCCCGCCTTCTATTGCCGGTCTTTCCATCGTACCAGCTCCTTTCTCCCACGCCGGGGGCTGCCGCATTCACAGCCCTTTTCTCCCGTGCTCTCCCTTACTTTTCCAGTTCTACATGCGCAAGCAGCTTTTGAATCTGTTCCACATCCAGCCACTCAGAATTGTTACCCGAACTGTAAGAAAAACCTTCCGGCACCTTTTTTCCCGTAGGCTGCGGCTTTCTGTGACTGCTCCATACCATCTGTGGATATACAATAAAATGTTTGTCGTATTCATAAGTAGTCATGGAGTCTTCCACTGTCACCATGATCTCATGCAATTTCTCGCCTTCCCGGATTCCCACCTCCGGCATCTTGCAGCCCGGCAGCATGGCCTGTGCCAGATCCGTAATTTTAAAAGAAGGGATTTTCGAGATAAAGGTTTCCCCGCCCTTCGCCTCTTCCAGCGCTTTGACAACCAGTTCCACACCTTCCGTTAAGCTGATCCAGAAACGGGTCATACGGTAATCGGTAATCGGCAGTTCCTTGCCGCCGTTTTGCAGAATCTTGTGGAAAAAGGGGATCACAGACCCCCGGCTGCCTGCCACATTCCCATAACGCACAATGGAAAAGCAGATGTCTTTGGAACCTGCATAAGCATTTGCCGCAATAAACAGTTTGTCCGAAACCAGTTTGGTTCCGCCGTATAAATTGACCGGATTCACCGCCTTGTCCGTAGACAGTGCAACCACCTTTTTCACACTGCCGCAGTCCAGGGCGGCATCAATCACGTTCTGTGCACCGTGAATATTGGTTTTAATCGCTTCGTCCGGATTGTACTCGCATGACGGCACCTGCTTCAGTGCAGCCGCATGGATCACATAGTCCACCCCTTCAAAGGCCCTTTTCAGGCGTTCTCTGTCCCTTACGTCCCCGATAAAGAAACGAAGCCTGTTTTCCTTGTTCAATTCTTTGAATTCATTCTGCATAATAAACTGCTTGAACTCATCCCTGGAATAAATAATTATTTTTTTCGGATGATAGTGGGTTAACGCATATTTTGTAAAGCATTTTCCAAAAGACCCGGTTCCTCCGGTAATCAGTATTGTCTTATCGTTTAACATATTGCCCTCCGTTTCATTACTGTTCTGTCACTGCCGAAATTGCAGATTGTATTGTCTGGGTGTAGTTTACCATATCTTACCAGCAGTTGGCAAACACCTGTAAAAATCCTGCACAGAGAATACAAAGAACCCGTCAGAGCGCGCATGTAAAACACACAGTACATACACACTCCCAAACCGGCATGAGAAAGTTATTTACTGTAACCAGTGTACTGACTCATTTACATTTCGCCAAATGACTTGCCTGAATTTCCATCTGCTGCGCTGTTGTCGGTCAACGATGCCACCGCATCGCCTCCCTCCGCCGCCTTGCAGACTGAATATTCATTCTGCGTCATTTGGCTGAAAGTAAATGTGTCAGTACTCTAGCATAACCTATTTTCGATATTTTATATAGCTCACAGACAATATCATCAGAGAAACCGCCGCCATCGCCAGACCAGGTATGAGCCCCTCTGTCCGGTAATGCAATTCTACCACATGTTCGCCTGCCTCCACTTCCAACGCCATAAACATCCCGTTTGCTTTCCGGATGTCTGTCTTTATCCCGTCCACATATGCGGTCCACCCTCTGTTATAGGGCAGGGAAATCAATAACATTTCCGGCTTTTCCAAACGCAGTTTCCCGCTGACGTCATTGCCCGATATTACGATTTCCTCCAAACATTCCTCTCTCAGACGGCTGATATAGGTTTCCATCTCCTGCAATGGCTGGCAAATGACACGTAAATGCCTGATCTGGTATGTGCCCGCCTGTTCAAAGGTAATCCGGATCGTCCCATCCTCCATCCCCCGTCCCATCTGGAACATCAGATTATGAATCCCGCAATATCCCTGGGCATATCTGGTGCGCAATTCATAGGACTTTTTCATGGCACCCCGTTCCACCGTAAGATCCGAGGCATCCACACCGTTTTCCTCCAGATATGCAATGCCTTCCAATTCCACATATACCTCTTCCTGGGGCAGAATCTCTTCTGAAAGCGTCAGCACAATACTGCCTCCTGCTTCCATCTCCATCTGATAACCAGCCTCTGTCCATTCTGCTTCCGGAGAGATCGTAAACGCCGCCTCTCTGTCCGTCAACCGGGGCTGTATTTGGGGCACATGGTCCGTAACCGTCACACACCCCTGCAACATGGCATATTGCTTTCCCGCCGGAGAATACGCTTTCCATGTTTCCGGAGAAATGGCTCCGTCAAAGGTATAGCCCAGGGGCAATGCAAACCGGTTCTGATACACAGTATATTTATCCGTCTCCGACACCGCTTTTTCAAACCCATAGGGAAGCATATGTTCCTCTCCGGCCCTGACCAGAAAATATTTGGCGCTGGCCAGCGTCGCCATTGCTGCCCGTCCATCCAGATTCTGATAACTGTAATTGCTGGACACCGGCAGATACAGATCCTGAAAATAATCAAACGCCACCGAATCTGTAATGGAAAAGTAAAACTGTGTGCCGTAAATTCCCAACAGCATCGCCAGATTCCAGTTCGCATATCTGTCCGTCCCATAGGAATCGTATCTGTACAATTCCGGATCCTGCAATGCACGGATCAGATTGGGATTTTCACTGCGGATCACATCCGCCCCGGTTCCCACATCGGCAAAGCTCTCATAACCATAGGTATCTCCACAGTCGTAAATCCGCCATGTATGAACGCCCACCCAGGCAAACACCGTCAAAAGCAGCAGTCCATGCAAAACTTTTTCCCGTTTTCCCAGCAGAACCGGACCTGCCAGGCTCGCCAGAACCAGCACCACTGTACAGGCTCCATACAGGCCCACCCCCATAAAATACAAAACAGGCGGTATATAGCATACCGCTGCCGCCAGCAGAAGCGGTTTTAGCTTTCCTGAAATTTCAAGAAACTCCGGCCACATCCTGGCCACACAAAAGCTGACAACCAGCGCGCTGGCAAAAGCCCATCGATGCGCCACATAGGCAAACCCATTCAGCACATGACAAAAATAGGGGACACAGAACAGAACCATGCTAAGTACCAGCAATACTTTCAGTACTCTGTGCTTCTTCTTTTCTCCAAACAGCAGGAGCACCGCAGTGAGGGCAACCGGCGCAAATCCCCAGCCAGCCGAAATAGAATTATACACGTCCGAAGAGATTACAAAATTCACCGGAAGAGACAGATAAAACGCTTTGGGAAACAGAACCGGCAGGTAATGGGCCGCGGTTGTCCTGGTTTCGCCCAGAAGCACCAGCACCACCGGAAGCCAGATACATGCAGTCAGCCCCACCCCGGCCAGAAAATGCCCCGTAAACCGGCAGAACCACTGACAGACAAGCCCCGCCCTGAGTTCCATACCATACAAAAAATACGCTGCAATTCCATAAATCAGCAGAAAAAAGCAAATCATATAGAAAAAATAAAAATTGGAGGCGGCAGCAAGCCCCACCCCCACCGAGAACAGCAGCGGGGACTTTTCACGGTAGATACGGTCAATTCCCAGGAGCAGAAACGGCAAAAACAACAGCGGCGTCAAAAACTCCGCCCAGCGCAGACCGCTTAAAATGGTCCATCCCGAAAAGCAATACACAAGCGCAGCAATCCGAGCGCCGTCCTCCCGGCACCCATGATACCGGCAAAAAGCCATAAACCCCAATCCCGCCACATACAGGCGAAGCAGCACCAGAAACACAAACAGATATTCCATGTGCTCCCTGTCCACAAATACCGCCAGCAGATTCAGGGGATCCCCCAAACCATAATAATGCAGTGTGGTAAGAACATCCGCTCCATACCCGATACTCATATCCCAAAGCGGAATCTGTAACCGATGTTCCACAAACAGATTCCGGAAAATTTCCCGGAGCCATTCTCCATAATAGCACAACGTATAATAATACTGATTCAGCCCGTCACAATACCGCAGCAGAGATTTTCCCCTGACCATAAAAATCAGCAGCATCAACATACAGGCAATGAAAAATTCCACCGTATAGATCCGAAAAGACCGCTTTTTCTCCATACACTCCCTACTTCTTCCCAATGTCCCGCAGCATCCCTCTCAGCCTGCGATACCCTGTCAGCGCCCTGTAATACAGAAGGAACACCAGACTTGACTTCATATGCAGATTTACCAGTTTCTTTTGTTCCCTGTCATATTCCCGCAGAAAATAAGCATTCTTGCGAAAATCCGGAAACGTCCTTAACATCCCCCGACGCAGTTCCTCCAGAAATCTGAGTTTTGCATGGGGCACACCGATTACATAGGTAAAGAGTGTATTGACATAATACAATTTTGCAAATGCAAACTCCAGTTCTTTCAGATACGGCTCATAAAACCCATATGCACGACACTGTTCCACCAACAGTTCTCCCGCCTTCATCCGGTCCCGGCACTTTGCCTCACTGATGCAATGGGTGGTGGACACCCCATCCTGGTAATAATAATACAGCGGTTCTTCCACCTTTTCAAAATGCTTAAAATGCAACATCCACACCGGCCCCGCACAGTTATCCTCATAAAAGATTCCTTCCGGAAACCGCAGATGATAATGGTCAATCACGTCTTTCCTGTAAATCTTAATCACCATGCTGCAGGGATTCAGCATCAGCTTCCGATACTGCTCCTTCCCCAGCACCCCGGTCTGATCCATGGTATTGGCATTGATAATCTTCCCGATTTTCATACTGTGCTCACAGGTTTCATGCAGGTCACAGCCCACCATATCCGCCCCGGTTTCCATCGCCCTGCGAAGCAGCTTTTCATACATCGTTTCCGCTGCCCAGTCATCTCCGTCCATAAAGCCGATCCACTCCCCCTGTGCCATACAAAGCCCCAGGTTCCTGGCCCCGCCCTGCTTCCGGTTTTCCGGCGTCTGCAACGCCCGCACAAGCCCCGGATATTCCCGCTCATATTCCTGCAGCAATCCATAGGTATTATCCTGTGAACAGTCGTCTATTGCCAGTATCTCCATGTCTCCGATCATTGTCTGATGTATCAGAGAGTCCATGCAATATTTTAATTTTCCGTCTTTTGCCATGTTGTAGAATGGGACGATTACGCTTAGTTTCATAGAGGGGGCCTCCGTGGGGGGGGGATGTGGCGTCCGGCGGCAGGTGGGGCTGCTTTGGTGCCGACTCCGGACTGCGGATATAAGAATCTCTAAGTGTTTCGGCAATGGATTTTGGCAGGCGACGCAACCGACCCCTATGAGCCATCCGGGCTCAGAGGGGTCTTTTCCGGACATCCTTGTCCGGAAATTGCTGGTTGTGGACGAAACACTAAGAGATTCTAATATCCTCCGTAGTCGCCGGCACCAAAGCAGCCCCACCTGCCGCCGGACCAGTTACGTTATTTGACTATATGGTAGTATGCTTTCCTTTACAGGTTTTATTATGTGGTAGTGTGCTTATCTTTGCAGGTTTCGTTATATGGTAGTGTGCTTATCTGAGTAGGTTATGTTACATGGTGGTGCACTTACTTGTACAGGTTACGTTACACGATAGTGTACTTACTTGTGCAACTATGAGGGGAACAAATGGCAAATTCACCATCTTCCATTCCCTGGTCTGCCGCCTCTTACTTTCCCTTCACACTGAGCGGCCTGCTATCGGCAACAGATACAACTGAGATGTTCGCAGGTATACACGGACTGTCTGCGCTCTGTGACTCGGAGGATATTAGAAATTCCTGGTGTTCCGTTCACTGCCAGCAATTTCCGGACATGGATGTCCGGAAAAGACCACCCTGAGCCCGGATGGCTCATGGTGGTCGGTTGCGTCGCCTGCCCACATCCATTGCCGGAACGCCTGGAAATTCTTATATCCGGAGTTCGGAACAGAGCGCAGACAGTCCGTGTATACCTGCGAAGCCACACCCCTCCCCACAGCCGCTCCACCCCCCCACTACCTCTCCCTCACAACCTTCCCCTCCGCAACTCTGTACACCAGATCACATTTCTCAATCGTCTGTAATCTGTGCGCAATAATCACAAGGGTTTTCCTGCCCTGAAAGCGATTGATGGATTCCATAATGGCCGCTTCCGTATCATTGTCCAGAGCTGAGGTGGCTTCGTCCAGTATCAGTACTTCCGGATCGTGATAGAGGGCTCTGGCTATGCCAATCCGCTGACGCTGGCCTCCGGATATACGGATGCCCCGCTCTCCGATGCCTGTGTGGATGCCTTCGGGCAATGTTTTTACAAATTCGTCAAGCTGGGCCTCTTTGAGGGCATACCAGAGTTTCTCTTCGTCAATCTCTTCTTCCGGAATACCGAATGCCACGTTCTTGCGAATGTCATCGTCCAGGAGGAAAATCATCTGTGGGATATAGCCTACGTTTTTCAGCCAGCCTCTGTAATGTTCCATAATGTCCGCGCCGTCTGCACAAATGGTTCCTTCTTTTACTTTCAATAAGCCCAGCAGAATGTCCACAATGGTGGTCTTGCCGGATCCGGAACCGCCTACAATGCCAACGGAACTGCCCACGGGAATGGTCATATCCGCATGGTCGAAAATAAGTTTGTCTGTGTTGGGGTAAGCATATGTGATTCCCCGCAGGGTGATTTCTTTTTCCACGGGGAGTTTCTCTGTCTCTCTGGCGTAAGAAAGGTCTGTATTTTCATCACTGGTTTCTTCCAGAAGGTTATCGCTTACATTCATGAAGAAGGGCTCATAGTAGGCAAGCTGGGTGAGCTGGTTGTTAATCCGGCTGGCGGAAGGCATCAGCCGCACCGCTGCCATGGCGAAGGCTGACAGGGCGGGCATCATTTCCGTCAGATCCTGGCCCATCATCACCACCGCCAGCATATAAGCGACCATGCCGGCGATACATACGGTTTCAATCAGAAGTTTGGGGGCGTTGCTAAACAGGTTTAAGCGCTCCATGGCGGCTACATAATGGGTGCCCCGACGGGAATATTCTTCTATGAAATAGTTCTCTCTGCCAATGATTTTGATTTCCTTCATACCGCCGACAGTCTGGCTCAACCACTGATAGATAAGGCTGGAATAGTCCTGGTTTTCCTTGCCGGTGCGGTACATAATCGGTTTGATGACTTCTTTGATAACAATCAATGTCACAATCAGGAGGCCGGCAATGACCAGGGTCATTTTAAAATCCACCACCAGCAGCGCCACTGCCAGCATGGAAAATACAATACATTCGGATATAATCTGCAGCAGGGACAGAATCAGCAGGTAGGCATTGACCACATCCGCCGCAATGATTCGCTGGATGGTGGATGTCTCTATGTTCAGGTAAAATTCGTAATCCCGTTTGACAAAGCTGCGAAGCATTTTTTCCTGTGTTTCAAACTGGTTTTTGTATACAAACCGGTACATCATTTTCTGCAACAGAAAGAGAAACAGATTCTTGCAGATAAAGGCGATGACCATAGCACCCATCACAAGCGCTGTGAACTGCCGTGGATCCGTCATATGCAGGCTCTGGTATACGGTGGCTATGGCCTGGTTTTTCTCCACCGCATCCGGGGACAGCACCAGGGTCATCACCGGAATGATCAGGGAAATGCTGGCTGTCTCCAAAAAGGCGCCAAAGACCATCATCGCCAGCAGCAGCCCCATTGTCTGCTTCTGTTTCCTGTTCATGATGACCATGAGTTTTTTGTAAATTTTCATTATACCGTTCTCCAATTATGATTTTCCGGATCTTCATATTGATCCCAGAATGTATCTCCAAGATTGATTTTTTCTTCCGCAAAGTCGATGGTGTCCAGCGCAGTGGTTGCAATGGAAATCACTTTTTGAAAATGGATTCCTTCCAGGAAGTTCAGTATTTCCACCGGGAATTTCCCCCGGATCACAGTGCAGTCCGGCCTGAGCGTCCCATAATCAATCAGGTCCCTGGGATGGGGCTTGATCATCACATGCGCACCCTGGCAGTAGTCCCGGATAATATCATGGCAGATTTGCTCTCTGGCTTTCACTGACTGGGGATGGGGCTGTGTTAAAAACAGAATACAGTCTCCCTGGGCCTTTTCACCCAGTTCTTTTACAAAGTCATCGGCATCTTCCATAAAAATCCGCAGAATACGCTGTTTCTGCTCTCTCGTCAGTGCCAGTTCCAGCGGTTTTCTCGGCACTACTTTATATTTGGGGCAGGTGTGCCGCAAACAGGATAAATCATTGATTTCCATGTCAAGGCAATATTTTCCATATCCGTTCTGGATAAAAATGATATTCAGGGACGAGAGAAATGCCTTGAGCCTGAAATGTCCCCGGTTGTCATAGTGGGCGCCGTCCAGGTATTTCAGACAGTCCAGCCCGTCCTCCAGCGCATGATAGTAGATATGTTTGTAGTTCAGATAGTAGCCTATGGGATCACTGTCGCAGTATACATATACATCCCGGTACTGCCTGAAGTCAATGGTCATGTAAGGTTCTTCCCGTCTGGCCAGCTTTTTCGTATAGACAATACGGTTATACAGATGACGCAGGATATTGTTGTAGGATTGTTTATATTTTGCCAGCTCCGGAAATTCGCTGTCTTTTTTCTCATCCAGCAGGAACACCTGCCCGAATATACCGCTGGCTTCCAGCCGTTCTTTTAAAGGGGATAAATCGGAGGAAATCGTACTCAGGGCAATATCTGCCTGCCCCTGTGCACCGGCTTCCCCCAGGGCAAATTCCTTCAGCAATGTAATATATACATTATAAAAAGTATGACATACATAAATCCGCTCTCTCATCGTTCGCATCTCCTTGTATAAGCATACCCGTTTCCGGGGGAAATGACCTCCGCTCTGCTCAAAGGGCCTTCCGGGCTGACAACAATCTGTCCCTGGAGGATTCCCTCGGCAAAAGCCAGCAGGCTTTCCGCCGCATAACCCGGATTCCACAAACTGACAATCGTGTCATATGCATTCCTGCCCAAATGCCTGCGCAGATGCGCTTCTCTGGCGAGTTGTATGCCATATTTCAGAAATTCTTCCGGATTTCCGTCCTGATATACCATACCGTTTTTTTCATGTAAGAGCAGAAAGGGTACGGCCCCTACCGACGCATCCGCGATCACGGCGCAGCCGCTGTTCATGGCTTCATTGAGCACTGCGCCCCAGCCTTCCAGATGATTGCTGGTCATCAGAAACATATCTGCCCGCTCCATACAGGCCCGCACTCCCACAGGGCTCTGATAGCCGGTAAATGTCACCTGTTCTTTAAGATCCAGGGCCTCCACCGCCGCCCGCAGTTTTTCTTCCAGTTCTCCGCCGCCGGCCATGGTCAGATGGAAGGGAATTTCCTCCTGTTTCAGCGCTTTGGCCAGGCGGATGGCATATTCCGGATGTTTGAGCGGCAAAAAACGGCCTGCGAACAGAATTTCCACCGGTTCCCCCCGGGCGCCCGGTTTTTCTGCCAGCAACGTTTCAATATCATAGGTTTTCAATTCCGTAAAATAGCCCCATTTAAACATTTTCTGCGGGTAGGAACAGACAATATGGAAGTCCGATGCCACATAGGCCCCGGAACAGAGCAGGTATACATCCCGGTTCCGGTATCTTGTATGGTCTTTGTATTTTTTCAGAAGCCCTCTGGGGGATACGGCTTTCCACTGCCCTTCCCGGTACAGACGTTCGCTGTACCGGATAACCGGTTTCCCACTCTGGAGCCGTTCCTCGATGTAACGCTCTTCCTCCACGCCGCCAAATACCACCACATCACTTTCCAGTACCAGTTTCCGGCATGCTTCCGGCTCTTCATACCAGCATTTCAGATAGGGCAGGCGATGTTCCTCCACAGCCCAGCCCATTTCCTGCCGCTCCGCTTCCATGGGCTGTGTCTGCACAAAATGATAGTCCCTGCCCAGCTTTTCATAGAGGACGGACGACACGGGTATCTGATGATGGTTGATATAATTCGATACAAAGGTAAATTTCATGATATATCTCCAACAGGCGTCTGTAATTGGTTTCCGGATCATGGGTCTGCAAGGCATGCTTTCTGGCTGCCCCTCCCATATCCTGTATCATTTCCTGATTGTGGGGATCGAACACAGTGCAAATCCGTTCCGCCAGCATGGCCACATCCCCCGGCGGATACAGATAGCCTTCCACGTCCCTGCGGAGCATATCGGCCACCCCGCCCACATCCGAGCTGATTACCGGCATCCCCAGCAGCATGGCCTCTCCTACAGAATTAGGTGAATTCTCAATGGAAGAAGGGGATATAAATACGTGGCTGCACAGAAAACGCTGCAACATCTGGTCCTCGTCCAGCCTGCCCAGGAATGTCACAGCCCCTTCCAGATGATTCACTGCAATCAGCTCCCGCAAATATTTTCCGTAATTGGACAGTTTCAGCTTTTCTTTCCAGGTAGAAATCCGGGTAATTTCATCCCCTGCCACATACAGATGCGCCGAAGGATAACGTTTCAAAACCGTCGGCATGGCCTGCAACAGATAATGCAGCCCCTTAATGGGATAGTTTCCCTGGCTGACAAAGATACTCCATGGCATACAGGATCCAATGTCCCATTTAGGGCCATAAAATGACGGCCGCAATGTTTCATTCATAAAATGATATACCGCATCCGGATTTACATGAGCGGTCCATTTGCGATCCCATCCGGTCCGTCCGGTCACATGTCCGGTCTGTCTGAGTGCTTCCTGCTCAAACACCCCTCTCTGTCTGTATTTATCCTGCTGGCAGAGCAGATTGTCCCGTTTCAGGAAATCCCGCAATAGTGTTCTTCTCTGAATCTTTTCAGGCAAGTCCGCCATATAGGCGTCCGCATACACAAAACACAGCCCCTGAATCCCGATCAGTGTCCGCCGGGGGCGCCCAAAGGCCCTGACCATTGCCAGTGTATGGGGATACTCGGTGCCAAAGCAGTGTAGCACATCCGGCTGAAAGTCAGACAGAATCCGCCCAAGGCGTCCTTCCAGTTCCGGATCATACCGCTCCGGATGGGCCGTGTCCTCCGAAAAACCGTACCAGACCATACCATCCGTTTCGCCCTGTACAGGCTCCCCTGCCACGGGAAAACAGACACCCAACGTCATATCCGTCGGCTTCTCCCGTGCCGCCTTTGCCGCCAGTCCCGACAACCAGCCTTCTTTATTGCTGCCGGGCAGTCCCATCTGCTTTGCAATCACCGGCAGCATAATATTACACAGCCATAACACTCTCATCCCGCGTTATCCTCTTCTCCTGTAGACAGCCGCTTTTATCTTATTATAAATACCGGACAGATTTTTATTCCGGGCAATCCGGCTCCGCAGAGGTGCGAGTGAAAGCAACAGCATGAGACGGAAACGGAAAATCTGCCCTTTTCTCATATATTTTTCCGTAATCGCCTTATGTTCCCTGGCAGATCGTTGTTCATTTTCTTCCGTCTCCGAAAAACCGCCGCCCTCATAAGACGTAATGACAATCTGCATATAGACAGGCCGTACCCCGTCTTCAAAATAGCTGCCCAGAAAATGTTCATAATCCCCGCGCACACGGAATTTGGGTTTATAAGCCCTCCGCCGCATCAGTGCCCTGGCATAAAAGCATGCCTGGTGGCAGGGAATGTTCCGGTAGCAGGCAAACGCATTGATCCGGGGATTGGATGGAATTTTTGTTTCCATACTGCGGTTGTAGATATCCCCGTAGTAGATTTCCGATGACGCATGATCCGTACCGATCCATGCCCCTGCCTTTTCCAGCACCTTTTCATGGTAAAAATAATCGCCGCAGTTCAGATACAGCAGATAATCTCCTTCCGCCAGCAGCGTCGCCTGATTCATGGCATCATAGATACCCCTGTCCTTCTGCCGGACAATCCTTATCCGCCCATCCTCCGGCAGCTTGTCCACCGAACCGTCAGTGGACATACCGTCCTTGACAATGATTTCATAATGGGGATAACTCTGCGCCAGTATACTGCCTACTGTACGACGCAGCTTGTCCCCCGCATTCAGACAGACAACAATTATGCTGAATGTGATACGTTTCATCCTCTACACCGCCTTTCCAACGATTTCCCCCGGGAAAATCCAAGTATGATAGGGCACGATCCGCACCAGCAGATCCTGGGCCTTTACTAAAAAAATTGCAAAATACAATACCGCTGCCACCACAATGACCGTATTCCAGAATTTCCCCGCTTTCCGGTCCCCGATGCTGTGTACCAGTGACGGAAGCAGGAAAATATGGCCTGCCGTCATATAATACCCGATCCTTGAAATTTCCGGTACAAAGGAAGCGCAGGTATATAAGAGCAATGCGAACAGATTCAGATGAAAATAAAACCGATTCTGTTTATGGTCCGCTATGGTGCTGCCATAGTACATCCATGACAAAACAAATACGCCAAAAATCCGGATGATATTTACAAGAGAAGTACCTCCGTCCAGATATGCCGTATTCTCATAACTGGGGTAAAATTTCACGATGATGCGAAGATACAGATCCTGAAATACCAGCCCGGTGGAAGCAAACGCCCCCAGAACCAGAAACTGCCAGCGTTTCCAGGGCAGAATCGCCAGCAAATAGACCGGAATCACCAGCAGCACCGATTTGTGGATGGATGCCGTCGGTAAAATCAGCAAAACAAATTTCAGGTACTGTCCTTTGAGCACATATTTCATGGAAAATACCGCCACAGCCCAGGCCAAATAGTATCGAACCGTATTCAGACTCTGAAAATAATAGCTGAGTGTCATAAACAGAAAAAAAGAAAAGAGAAAATCTTCGCTCTGGTCATATACAGCTTTCAGCATAAAACAGACTGTCACAAAAGCAAACAAACCAAAGATGGAAATGCCCGCCTCCGGGCCAAACAAAAACTGCATCAACAGTACAATGGCGTTAAATCCAAATTCCGTAGGCACCACCTGATGCAAGGGAATCAGATGAAAAAATTCCTCATATCGGCTGTAATCATTTCCCACCTGATACCGGCAGAAAGATACGCCAAACAACAACAAAAACAGAATCACCAGACAGACATAATTACATGCCTGCTGCCGGGTACACACACAGGCAGGCGGACCTGCCACTTTCTGTTTTTTTATAAAAGCCGCTGCCGCTACCGTCAGCACCGTCAGCAGGATATATACTGTCATCTTCTCGCCTCCGCCAGGCCTTCGCACATGATGGCATATGCCTTCCTCCAGGAAATGTCCCGGCACATGACACTGCGGTGCCTGAGTAAAAACTGCAGCGCCATGGGTTTTGCCAGTCTCCCATACAAATATTCGTACAGCACCCCTCTGTCAAAGAAAAATTTCTCATGATACCCTGAAAACCAGGTGGATTCTCTTTCTTCTTCCCGCCCTATAACCACCGGCGTTTTATACACCTTCATGCCGCTTTGTATACAATCTCTGATAAACAGGCTGTCCTCCCCATTGCTGTAACGGGCGCCGCCGCCGAACAACAGGGAAAAGGAAACATTTTTCCGATGCATGGCCTCTCTGCGCAGGGCAAAACTATATGCGGGATATCTGCCGCAGTTGTAAAGCCTGACCCTGCCATATGCATCAATGTGATACGTCCTGCGCGCCTGGCATACCTCCACATTAAACAAAAGCATATCTGCCTCCGGATGGGCGGCAAATTCCCCCAGAACCTTTTCCGGATAATCATCCGTATATACAATGTCTTCATCCGCAAACAGACAAATATCCCCATCTGCCCGCAGCAGTGCATTATTCCGGCTCAGCCCCACGCCTTTTTCCTGCAGGCTGTAAGCACGGATCAGACAGTCTCCCCGTCTGATTTCCTCATAGCCAAAATGGTCACACTGATTAATCAATATGGCGTCGCTGTGAAGATTCATTTTTTCCACCAGCCGGACAGGATTCTGATTCACTGCGGAAATCAATAACTGCAAACATATTTCGTTCATGGCTTCTTCCTCTTTTCACAGCAGACCGGGACAAACCAGGCTGTCACCTTTTTTTACCGATAAAATACAGTCGATACAGGGATTTGTCCGCTTCTGTGAATACCGCGCCCAGTATCCTGCAGCCACACGTCTCGGCCTCCCGGACCCATCGCTCCAGCAGTTTACCGTTGCCACTCCCGCAGGGGATTTGTAAGATCAGGCCCGTATCAGCCGCCCGGCCTTCCGGAGGTATCCGCACATCCTGCCGGCCGGTATCCACGTACAATATCCCGGCCGTCTCCCCTGATACCATCTCCACATGTTCCCGCAGCCGGCTGTCCTCCTCCATGCACTCTCCCGCGAACACAGCCCCTAACACCGGATAGGGATACCGTTTTTCAAAATCGGAAGGCACATACAAGGAATCATCCAGTACTCGCCCCAGGGCCAGCGCTGCCAGAGACAAAAGAAAACCGACCACAAGCCCTGCCGCCACAGCCCGAAAGGTTTCATTTTCCACCACGACCAGCGCCGCCTGCCCATGTTCTATCACTTCAATCTTCTCAAATTCCACCATTTCCTGCCCGAACCGCACAAGGGCATCCTCTGCGGCCCGGATAATACGCCCGGCTTCTGCCCCGTCATGGGTTCTGACAGTGATGGTCAGCAGACGGATATCCGATAAAATATCGGCCGCTATTGTATCTTTCACCCATTCCCGGTCTGTCCCCTCCGGAAGCCCTTCCATTACTTTATCCAGAATGGGCTCGGTTTTCATCAGGTCATTCCATGTATATCCGTTATAGTACTGATAGGCATCTCCGTCGTCATCTGCAGCAAATGTCAGATACAGTTTGGACACTGCTTCGTATTCCCTGGCAGGTGCATACAGAACATGCACAATGAAATACAGGCCCCCGGCCAGCAATCCTCCGGCCAGAGCCCACAAAAGCGAAATCCATACTTTTTTCCGGTACAGAAGGAGGATCAATTTTACATCAATTCCTTCCTTCATCCATTCTCTATCCGTCATGCCGCGTTCTCCCATACATTATTTTTTCAGCGCCGTCGTCTGACTGTTGTCCACTCCCTCGGTACTTTCCGGGCGAAACAGGATTTTCAGAGTCAGCAGCATCAGTTTAATATCCAGCCATATGGAATAGTTTTCAATATAAAATAAATCCAGTTTTAATTTATCATAAGGAGTTGTATTATATTTCCCATATACCTGAGCATATCCCGCCAGCCCCGCCTTCACCTTGGTGCGGAATATAAACTCCGGCATGTTCTCCATATACTGCATAATAATTTCCGGCCGCTCCGGCCTGGGACCGATAAAAGTCATGTCTCCCTTGAGTATATTAAACAACTGTGGCAGTTCGTCAATGCGCACCATGCGGATAAACCTGCCAATGGGTGTAATCCTGTCGTCATTTTTGGAAGCCAGTCTGGCCACGCCGTCCTTTTCCGCATCCACCCGCATACTTCTGAACTTGAGTATATGGAACTCTTTCATATCCCGCGTACAGCGCACCTGTTTATACAATACCGGGCCCTGATCATACGCCTTGATCAATATGGCTGTCACCAGCATAATGGGAGAAGATATAATACATAAAATCAGCGCACATACGAAATCAATGATCCGTTTTGCCAGACGCTGATCAAAACTCAGTACATATTCCCTGGTAAGGAGGATGGGTGTGTCAAATAAATGAAGCTGATCCGCCCCTTTTATCAGAATATCCGGTATCTTAGGCATAATATACACCCGGATGCCCACCCCAAAGCAATATTTATACAGCCGGTTCCGTATCTGAGCCGGTATATCCCACAATATCAGGCCGTCATACCCATTTTCCGCTTCCTGGCAGATCGCTTCCGCGCCCATACCAATGTGAATATTTTTCGTTACCTGATATTTATCCTTTCTGGTGGCAAACTTTTGCAGAATGTCCTCCACCGGACGGTCACCATGCACCAACAGCAGATTTCTGGGAGAAAAAATACGTCTGTAAATCCCTGCGCTGCCCATCGTCCACAGGACAATGACCGCAGCTTCAGACAATGTCATATAGAGCATGGGCCGGATATCCAGAAATCCACGCACCATCAGACACATTTGCAGATACGTAATGGCGTTTACGCACACTGTGGCAAACACCTGAGAAAACATCACCTCGCCATAGCGCAGATAACCGATGCGCATACCGCCATACATCTGTGAAAAGAAAAACAAAAGCACCACATAGACAAACAGCATCAGGAGATGTCCTTTGAAGTAAAATTTCAGGTACATCCGTTCACTGTAGTAACCATACCAGAACAAAGCATATATGGCCATCTGCATTCCTATACAGATAGATGACATGGCAATCTGTATGAGCCTTTTGTATGTTTCCAGTTTTTTCATAACGTCTGTCTCCTCAAACTCTCCGCAGGACCGCGCGCACCGCATAGAATATAAAATTGTACAAACTGTATGGCAAAGGCAACCCTTCCACCCGGCGGTACAGATTCCAGATTCTGCGGATCGCTTCTATCTTATTGGAGGAAAGCGTCCCTCTGCTTCTGCGGTACAATACCAGGTTTTCATCCAGCCCATAAGCCGTATGGCCATGGCGGAGAATCTTCCACCAGGTGGCTGTATCCTCACTCTTTACAGAGGGCATCTGTATCAGTTCCCTGGGTATCTTTTGGGTGTCAAACAGGACCGTAGAAGTGAAAATGGTCGTATTTTTCAACGCCTGCCTGTACTGTAATGTCTCCGGCACACGGACAATCCTCCCCGTGCCAGTCCCCTTTTCATCGGCAAACTCATATCCGCTGAATACAAATCCCGCCTGCCTGGCTTCCATATATGCCAGTTCTGCCGACAGGCGATTTTTCTGCCACAGATCGTCACTGTCCAAAAAGGCAATATAACGCCCGGCGGCTTCTTCCAGTCCTCTGTTGCGTGCCGCAGCAGCCCCTCTGTTTTCTGGCTGCCTGATCAGACGTATGCGGTGGTCCTTATGGGCATACATCTCTATAATGGCAACGCTTCTGTCCCTGGAACAGTCATCCACCAGCAGCAGTTCCCAGTCTGTCTCTTCCTGTCTGATCACGGATGCAATCGTCTCTTCCAGAAAAGCGGCGGCCTCATAAACCGGAACGATAATACTTACTTTTGTCCCCATACGGAAACTCCCATTCCTTAAAGTTCTTCCTTTATTAAATAAATTGGTCTGTTTTTGACTTCCATATACATTTTGGCCATATATTGTCCCACAATTCCCAGGCACAAAAGCTGCACGCCGCTAATCAGTGAAATAATACAGACCAGAGAAGGCCATCCCGAAGTCGGATCCCCAAAGATAGCCGTGCGCACCACTGTAATCAAAATCAGCACAAATGCCAGCATACAGAAAATCAGCCCAATAATCGATACAAACGCCAGCGGCATTGTGGAAAATGCCAGAATCCCATCCAGGGAGTACAAAAAGAGCTTCCAAAAGTTCCATTTCGTCTCTCCCTTTGTACGCTCAATATTTTCATATTCCAGCCACTTGGTCTGAAATCCCACCCAGCCGAAAATCCCCTTCGTAAAGCGGTTATACTCAGTCATGGAAAGAATAGCGTCCACCACAGGCCGCTTCATCAACCGATAGTCCCTTGCGCCGTCCACGATTTCCGTATGGGAAATCCGTTTCATAAGCGCATAGAACCTTCTGGCAAAGAAAGAACGGATTATCGGCTCTCCTTTCCGCGTCACCCGCCTTGTAGCCACAGAATCATACTGTTCGTCTTCCAGGTAATGAACCATTTCCGGAAGCAATGAGGGCGGATCCTGCAAATCTGCATCCATCAGCACCACATAATCCCCGGCTGCCCGTTTCAATCCCGCATAAATACCCGCTTCCTTGCCAAAGTTTCTGGAAAAGGATACCAGATGGACTCTCTCATCTGTCTCATGCAGCTTTTTCACTTCCGGAACCGTCCGGTCACTGGAACCGTCATCCACATAGATCAGTTCCAGTTCGATTCCCCGTTGCCCCAAAGCAGCTTCCTGCTTCATCAGCTCTTCATAAAAATAAGATACGTTCTCCTCTTCATTATAGCAGGGAACGATGACACTTAATAATTTCATGCTATGCTCCTGACTGACACCATATTGTTGGTATTTTAACACAGTTTGCAAAATTTGGAAAGATTTGTCACCTGCAATAGACTGCGTAGCCCGGAATATCTTCCGTTTTCTTCCATCCATACTGCCGCAGGGCATCTTCGCTGATACGCTCCCTTAACACCAGAATATTACACTGCATATCCACTGCCAGAGCCGCTATGGTATCCGGATGTTCATAATCTGCCTTCATCTGTTCATACAGAATCAATTCTTCTTCACCATAGGGATACAGACTGCGTACTTCCCGGTTACAGGAGGGCTGCCAGAGATCCTTTCCATAGGGGAGTACAATCCGTCCGTCCAAAAGCCTGAGCTGCTCCATCACCGGTTCAGGCGCCACGAGTATCACTTCCCCTTCATAGATTTCCGCAAGATGCAGTATTTTATCCTGTATCTCCCGGTTCTCATGAGAAGCATGCCACTTTTTCAAAATCTCCGCCTGGTAAGGAATCACCGTACCTGTCATACAGATCATAACCATCAGCCCGGCGAACATCACCACGCCCCGCCTCCACTCATCCGCAATACTCCACATACAGGTCAGGGCACAGGCAATACCCAATATGGCAAACGGAGCGCCCGGAAACATGCCGGCGATCAGGCATACGCCAAATAATGCCACCTCCCGCTTTTTCCATTTCTTTCTTGTGCGCTCCCGCACCAGATACAAACCCAAAATGGAAATCAGCAGCATCCCCCACTGTTTGTCATTTCCCGGTATCCACATCTGCTCCGGCGGAAACAGCAGAGGCTGCGTAAAGAGCAGACCGCTCATAACCGGCAATACAGAGGCCGCCCCATAGCGCCATTCTTTTTCCGTTACCGTTTCATACACTATGTAAGCGCCTGTAAGCAGAATCACCCCCATGGCCGTTGTCCCCCGCCATCCGTTATGAAGCAGGCCATACGCAAAGGAAGTTCTCTCTCCGTCTCCCATCAGAAGAAGCATACTGACAAATATCATAAACAGATTCCGTTTTTCTTTCTGATCTCCCAGCAAAATGCCGGACCAGGCACGCATCACGAAAAAGTTTACCAATATCATCCAGAAAGGAATCATATAATACAAAAGCAGCCCCGCTTCTATTTTACAGAATCGGTCGATACTGCCATAGAAAAGAGGAAGCGACGCCAGTTTATACAGAGGATACATCCCGTTTGCCAACAGCTTTCCCGTCAGGGGGTCATGGGCAAAAATGCTGCCTGTCTGCCTGAGTGTCAAAACTGTTTCTGTCACAGTGTCTCCTGCTGTATCCGGCATATACAGAAAGTATTCCGCAAACTGCATAATCAGCAAGACTGTCAGTATGACACTCTCTATAATCTGCCTTTTTCTTCTTTTCTTTTTTTCTTTTTTCCGTGCAAGCAGATTCATCTGGCAACGTAACAGCTCGCCTGCCAGTTTCCGGTTCAGCAACAGGGACAGCAGCCCGGTCCCTAATACCATCCCACTCAGCAAGCGGCAGTACAGCGTAAAATCACCATCCAGTTTCACCGCCACACAGGAAGCAATTTCCCCAAGCAGAAAACAGAACAGCAGCCCTGTCATATAACAGCCTGTCAGGGAAATCGCCTCTCTGTTATTTTTCAGCCTCATAAAAGTAAGCCCCGGCAGTACAGGGATTGTTGCACAAAGCAAAAACTGTAACATGTTTCCTCCGGTCAGTTGTTCTCTTATATCTTATAAATATTGCATTTTACCGCAGGTTTCCAACTGTTCCACAACCTGTTTCACATCCTGCGCCCTGTCTTTATCACAGACAAGAATGGTATCTTCCCCTTCCACCACAATCAGATTTTCCACACCAATCAGGGTAATCAGTTTATCTCTTCCGTAGCTGATACAGCCGGTGGCATCCAGGCTGATCTGTTCCCCATGGGCCCTGTTACCGTTTTCATCCGGCGCATACAAAGCGCCCAGCGCATCCAGGCTCCCCACATCATTCCAGCCAAAATCCCCTTCCAGCACCACCACATTTTCCGCCCGTTCCATAATGCCGTAGTCAATGGAAATCTTGTGTATACCAGGATAAACCCTGGCGATGGTTTCCCGTTCCCGCTCAGTCCCCATACTCTCCCCAATTTCTGTCAGACACGCATAAATATCCGGCAGGAGTTGCTCAAACTGACGCAGAATGACAGACGCTTTCCATACAAACATGCCGCTGTTCCAGAGATAATTTCCCGAGGCAAGATAGCGCTTTGCAGTCTCTGCATCCGGCTTTTCCACAAATTCCTCAACCATATACACAGGAAGAGCGGGCGAGGCAGCAGAAAGGGAATCGTTCTGTAGCGCGGCTGTTCCTTTTCTGCGAATATAACCATACCCTGTGGATGGAAACGTGGGCCGTATACCAATGGTAATCAAACGGTCCGTTTCCTCGGCCTCTGTCATCGCCTGTTCCAGTACGGCTCTGAATCCGGCCTCATCCCGGATATAATGATCCGAGGCAAAAATCCCCATCACACCATCACCATACTTTTTTATGATTTCCATGGCTGCATAGCCAATACAGGCAGCCGTATTCCGGGCTGCCGGTTCGGACAGAATATGATCCGCCGAAAGTCTCCCTGCTGCCGTCTGGCAGGTAACATCCCCGTAGGCCTCATTGGTCACCACAAATATCTGATCTTTGGGAATCACCGGAAACAGCCTGTCAATCGTTTCATTCAGCATACTGTCCTTCCCCGTCAGATTGAGAAACTGTTTGGGCAGTTTCTTTCTGCTCAGTGGCCAGAACCGGGTACCGCTTCCGCCTGCCATAATGATACCATATCGATTCATCTGCCATCAGCCTCCCATTCTCGCACTGCCCACATTCTCCCGGAACCAGTCATATGCCAGCTTCACACCGTCTTCCAGCTCCACTTTATGTTTCCAGCCCAGGCCATGTAATTTTGACACATCGGTCAGTTTGCGCGGTGTACCGTCCGGCATATTACTGTTCCAGACGATCTCGCCCTCATATCCTACCGTTTCCTTTACCAGCGCGGCAAGTTCACGGATAGTCAGCTCCTTTCCGGTTCCGATGTTGACATGCTGCTCACCGCTGTAATGCTCCATCAGATACACACAGGCATCCGCCATATCATCCACATACAGGAATTCCCTGAGGGGCGCCCCGGTGCCCCACAGTTCCACTGTGGGGGCGCCGGACATCTTGGCTTCATGGAATTTTCGGATCATGGCCGGCATCACATGGGATCCTTCCAGATCGTAATTGTCAAAGGGACCATAGAGATTCGTCGGCATGCAGCTTATAAAGTCATCGCCGTATTGCCGCTTATAAAACCGGCACATTTCCAGCCCGGCAATTTTCGCAATGGCATAGGCTTCATTGGTTTCTTCCAGCGGTCCTGTGAGAAGCGCATCCTCCGGAATGGGCTGTGGCGCCATCCTGGGATAAATACAGGTGCTGCCCAAAAAGAGAAGTTTTTTCACTTGATAATCATGACAACACTTGATTACATTACACTGTATCTGCAGATTGTCATAGATGAAATCCGCCGGAACAGAATGATTGGCGCCGATTCCCCCTACTTTGGCCGCTGCCAGCACCACTACATCCGGGCGTTCCGTTTCAAAAAACGCTCTGACCGCCGCCTGATCCGCCAATTCCAGTTCCCGATGGGTCCGCCCGATCACGTTTTCATACCCCTGCCTGTTCAGGCTGCGGACGATTGCACTTCCTACCAGCCCCCTATGGCCCGCCACATAAATTTTATCTTTTTTCTCCACACTTACACCTCGTCTTTGTATTTTACATACCCAGGCAATATCAGTTTCACTCTGCTTTCTGAGCCCTGTACGCCGCACAGTCCATACCGTTGATTTCCTTCATATCGCTGTCCATCATCATGGCCACCAGATTTTTAAAATCCACTTTCCGTTTCCATCCCAGTTCTCTTTCCGCCTTTGTGGAATTTCCCCACAGAAATTCCACCTCTGCAGGGCGATAGAACTCAGGGTTTACATCCACCAGCACCTTGCCGGTAGCCGCATCAATGCCTTTTTCGTGGATACCTTCGCCTTCCCACCGGATGGAAACACCCAGTTCCCCAAAGGCTGCTTCCACAAATTCCCGAACGGTATGGGTTTCATTGGTGGCAAGCACAAAGTCTCCCGGTGTGTCCTGCTGCAGCATCAGCCACATACCCTCCACATAATCACCGGCATATCCCCAGTCCCTCTTTGCGTTCATATTTCCCAGGGAGATTTTTTCCTGTTTCCCCGCAACCATATTGGCTATGGCAAGGGTAATCTTTCTGGTGACAAAATTTTCTCCCCGTCTGGGAGACTCATGGTTAAATAAAATACCATTGCAGGCATACATATGATAAGACTCTCTGTAATTGACTGTAATCCAGTAAGAATACAGTTTGGCCACGCCATAGGGACTCTTTGGGTAAAACGGTGTCTCTTCATTCTGGGGAGCCGTTTCCGGCAGTCCTCCGAACAGTTCGGAAGTGGACGCCTGATAGTACCGGCAATTACCGCCGTTCACCCGGATAGCTTCCAACAGCTTTAAGGTGCTTGTACCGGTGGCTTCTGCCGTATATTCCGGCACTTCAAAGGAAATGCCCACATGCGACTGCGCCGCCAGATTATATACTTCCGTGGGACGGATTTCTGCAATCAGGCGCATCAGATTGCTGGAATCCGTGGTGTCTGCAAAATGCAGGAAAAATTTTACTTTATAATAATCAGATCCGATCAGATGATCAATCCTGCCCGTATTGGAAATACTGTGTCTGCGGATCAGTCCGTGGACCTCATATCCCTTTTCCAGCAAAAATTCGGCCAGATAGCTACCATCCTGCCCGGTAATCCCTGTAATCAATGCAACTCGATTCATAATCTATTCTCCTTGATAATTCTATTTGGATAATTATACTATTTTTTCCATTCCTTTCTGTAGTATACCAGTAGTTGCCTCTAATTGACAAGAGGTCTGTCCCATTATTAGGATGTTCAAACAAACAGAAATTATGACAAGACTTGAATCCTGTAAAAAATCGTAGTACACTGGAAAGAGTTTTAAACAGACAGACCAGATTGGTTTCAGGTCCAATACAGAAAATACGCCGGAGGAAAAAATGAATTTTTTCAGAGGAATTTGTGCAAATGAGATTTTTATAGCAGCCGCGCTGGGCTGGTTCCTGGCGCAGATTTTAAAAACCATTATCCACACTGCGCTGACCAGAAGTTTTGTGGCAGAGCGAATGGTGGGGAGCGGCGGCATGCCCAGCTCCCACTCATCTACCGTCTGCGCACTTGCCACTTCCACCTGTCTCCAGTACGGAAGCGACAGCTTTGAATTTGCAATCGCATCTTTTTTCGCCATTGTGGTGATGTATGACGCCATTGGAGTCAGAAGGGAAACGGGCATCCAGGCGAGAGTGCTGAACGAAATGATGGAACTTTTCTCTCACATGGGAAAAGATGTCAGCATGGAAGACAAACTCAAGGAATTTGTCGGTCACACGCCGCTGCAGGTGCTTGCGGGTGCAATCCTTGGTATTCTGATCGCCTTTGTGGTAAACGGTTTTTTCTGACATATTTATAAGAAAGAAGGCCGGATTATGCTCAGACACAAAAAAATCGTTTTGATACTTCTCTCGTTTATTTTATTATTCGCCTTTCTCACCCGTCAGAATTCGCTGCCTACCAGAATAGCCGCTGTGGACGTTACAGAAGCCTTTTCCTTTTCTCTTGAAAACGGTTTTTATCAGGAAGATATACAGATAGCGATGTCTCTTCCGTTTCCCCGCTTCCGGCATATGGAAATACGATACACACTGGATGGCAGCACACCCCACGCTGATTCACCTTTGTATACAGCCCCCATTGCCTGTACGGCGGAAGAAGAAATAAAAGCCGTCACAGTCAAAGCCATTGTCTGTGACCGGAATCAACAGATTCTTGGCGGCCCCTACACCGCTACGTATTTTGTGGGTAAACAGATAAATGCCTGGACCAACGCACTGGTCGTTTCCATCACAACAGATGCAGACGGACTGTATTCACCGGAAAAAGGCATCCTCTACCCCATGGCTGACTGCGGGCCTACACCGGAAGACTGGGCACAGTTCCAGAAACAGAACTGCAAACAGCGGGGTGAAGAATGGATTCGCAGTGCCCATATGGATATTTTTGAACCGGATGGCTCCAATGTGATCAGCCAGGATATTGGCTTGTGCGTAGACGGTGACCACGGCTCCATGACCCATTATCCTTATTCCCTGAAGGTTCTTGCAGACAGGGAATATGATCCTGCACACCCTTCCTTCAACTACGACTTCTTTTCCTATTATAATACAAGGGGAACCGAATTCCCCCATATTCAGGATTTTAACAATATGGTGTTCCGAAACGGCGGCAATGAATACAATGCAGGGATTGCAAATCCTGAGCAGAAAGGTTCCATGCTGCGATGGAACATAGGCAGCCGTCTGGCAGACGAAGCCGGCTATATGGTAGCAGGCGCCCGCCCGGCTATGATCTTCCTGAACGGAGAACTGTACAGTGTGGCCCAGCTTCAGGATACCTACAATAAATATAATACGGCTTCAAAAACACGGCTCAATCGTAACAGCCTGGAAATTTTCAAAGATTCAGAACGTGCCTGCACGGAGTCCGGCGGTTATGAGCACCTCTATTACAGTTGGCCACAGTTGGAAAACTCTCCCATCCTGCAGCCGGACAACCAGAAAAAGCTGGAAGAAACAGTCTCCATGGACGATCTGTTTTCCTACTACGCCTTTGAAATCCTTGTGAATAACACAGATTATCCAAAGAAAAATTACGCCATCTGGCGTTACACAGAAGAGGACACCGGTACGCCCTATTCCGACGGAAAATTCCGTTTCCTGATCAATGACCTGGACTGCACATGGGATTTCCGGTATGATGATGACTTGTGGACAGCCTGCTTCCACAATATCAAAGAAAACGGTACGCTGCTGGGGTCTCTGATCCAGGTGGACAAATACCGCGCCCGTTTTCTGAACGCGCTCTGTGATCTGATGAACAGCGGACTCTTTGACAGAGAACATCTGGATACGGTGATCAATGAAGCCAACAATGCCTTCAACCTCATCGCATCCCACTATTATTCACCGGAAGATGAGGCAAAACGACAGCGAAACGTGAATCTGCTAAAAGAAAATGCCTTCTCCAGAAAAGAACAGGTCAAAACATTTATCCAGGACACGTTCCATCCCGGCGCCCCCTACACACTGTCTGTCAAAGCGCCGGAAAATGGCGCCTTTATTCGTTTCAGCACCGTCTTCCTGACGGCAGGCGATGAAGATTTTCGGGGAACCTATTATGGAGATTATCCCCTGACGCTCTCCTGCGAATACAACAATTATCAGGCTTTTGCCTGCTGGAAAATCAATGGCGACTATATTACCACCCCCACAGTTACATTGGACGCTTCCTGTATCCAAAATGGAAACATTACCGTGGAACTGATTACCGCGCCCCTGCTTACCGAAAAGGGCCTGTTGATCAGCGAGCTGTATACCGGCCACGACGGCCCCTGGATTGAACTGTACAATGCATCTGCCAGTCCGGTGCACCTGGAGGAATACAGTCTTTCCAACAACCTGCCGGCGCCGATGCTGAAATTCCACTTGCCCCGGCAAACCCTTGCACCCGGAGAAACCTTCGTGGCAGGCATCGACAACACCGGTGTCTTCCGGCTGGCGCAGGGAGACAGTGTCTATCTCACCAGTGATGGAATTGTGGCAGATACCACCGTCATTCCGGTTATGGCCGAAACGGAAAGCTATGGCAGACTCAGCGAGACAAACGAATGGCGTTTTTATGTCCATCCCACCAAAGGCATTGTTAACTAACAATAGAAAGCACACTATGCGAACTTTCTGTTGTCATGCATAAAACGCCGACGGGTTCTCTGCCCGCCGGCGTTTACACTCCTCTGATCTCCTATCTATTTCAACGGTATCTCATACCGCTCCTCTCCCAGCAGCAGCGCACTGACTTTTTCCGGTTCAACCACACTGGAAAACCGTAATATTTTCGCATAGTCCATATCCCCGTATTGTTCCCTCTCCTGCGCATACTCTTGTAAAATCTCCGTACCGTCTTCATATTTCACACCCGTGATACGCAGGGACTGCAGGGAGTCTAACTGATCCAGATTGACCCCTTCCACTTTTTCCAGTGCACGGATACCTTCCATATCACAAATCAATATCATACTCAAAGGGGAAAGTTCCACAGACCGGATCAACACCTGGCAGCCGTTGATTTCAAATTCTCGGTTCATTTCATGCCGGATCGTCTTTGCCGGATGAATATTGAGTGCAAAGGTCCAGTCGCCTTCAATCAACACATCCCCTTCCATCGCTTTTTCCCCTGGTCCCGTAAGCGCCGTAAACTGTATATTCATCTGCAGATCCTCTCCTGCAGCATCTGTCTCGGTTTCATATACCGATTTATATTGCTCCACGTCCATTTTTGTCCCAAACATTTCAAAGTATCTGCTGTTGGACACTTCCTGGCTTCCGTTGTCCACAAACCCCCACGTGAAACCGATAAAGGGATCATTGCCGCCTGTAACATCCATCTTATAGCGCATGCCGCAATTCTCATCAATCAGTATACTTTCATCTTCTGCAGTTATCTCAAACAGCGCATAAAACCAGTTAGAATCCTGTATAGTCTGAACTGCCTCAATCGTCAGTCCGTGATCCGATACTGTCTGATTTCCCTGCTCGGCAATCTCTTCCAGTACCAGCCGGTCTTCCAGCTCTGGCGGGGCTTCAAACCGTTTTTCTGTCTGTTTGTTCCATTTAAAAATACCCGATGCCGCCGCTGTCATTCCCAGAGCCGCCGCCATTGCGGCCGCCAGAATCAGCATTGTGCGCTTTTTTATGCCACGTTTCTTTTGATTCACTTTCTTTTCCTCCTGATCTTCCAAGGCGGAAAGAGCATCCAAAACCGACATGTGAACCGCATACGGCACTTGAGGGAATTCCCGGTTCCATCTTCTATTTTTCATAACCATATTCTCCCATTAACTTTGCTTTCATAAGATTCCTGCCCCGATGCAACCTCATTTTCACTGCGCTTTGAGACAATTTGAGCATTTTGCCAATTTCACTGATGGAAAACCCCTCGATATAAAACAATACAAATGGTATCCTGTAATTTTCATGCAGTTCCATGACCGCCCGAAACACATCCGAATCTTCTTTTACGTATGATTGTGCATGTGTACGGAAATATTCTTCACAGGTAACCTGTTCCTTCCTGGACCGGATTACCTGATAGCATTCATTGATCAGTATCCTGGTCAGCCATGTTTTAAAAAAAGGCTCCTGCCTGAGTGTATGCAGCTTTTCGAAAGCCCGCAGAATCGCACTCTGCATTGCATCCGCACAGTCTGCATCATTGCCCAGAATTGATCTGGCAATGATGTACAGACTCTTTTCCGCATCCAGCACCTGTGCCGTAAACTGCTCTTTATTCATGTTACATTCCTTTCCCGCCCCGCTTTTCACCTGTGCAAACTGTTATGCGGCAGCGGCAGTCGCCTGTCCTGCCGCTGTATGAAACGGCCGATTTCATTTTACACAGATTAGATGGGCAAAGGCCGCAAAAGGTCACAGTAAAAGTAAAAATTTTTAAAAAAGATCATCTTCCTCAATCACCTGTATTTCCAGATAATCAAACTCTACAGATTCTATAAAGCAATCCTTTGTAAATCTTGCTTTTCCATGGCGTTTGAAGTCCGTTACGACTGCATCCAGCCAGATCGGCTGCTCTAAATCAAATGCCACGCAGCATGCTTCCAGTGCGGCAAACACTTTATGTGTTCGGGTGTCTTTCTCCGGCCTTTCGATTACCATATCTCTGACCAGTCGATTTTCCTTCCATACTTTACACCACATGCGAAACATACCAAATCCTCCTGCCATTGTATTTTTTCACAATACTTTTTTCCTATTTATTAATTTTCTGTTAATAATACACATTGCTGTTTATTTATGGTATAATCATATTATAGTACGACATGGCATACAATAATAGTATTCTGCCATAAACAAACGAGGTATGCAAATGGAATTTAGACCTTCACCAGACAGTGGTGTAGACTCATGGAAGGAAGTCACACTGATTTACAATTCAGCATTAAAAGAAATCGGTACAAAACTGGAAATTCTGAACGATGAATTTCAACATGTGCATAGATATAATCCTATTGAGCATATCAAATCAAGGCTGAAATCGCCGGAAAGCATTGTCAAGAAACTGAAAAAACACGGATATGAATCCACCATCGAAAATATGGTCAATTATGTAAATGACATAGCCGGTGTCCGTGTCATCTGTTCTTTCACATCCGACATTTACCGGATTGCAGAGATGATTACCAACCAAAGCGACATTAAAGTACTTTCCGTCAAGGATTATATCAAGCATCCCAAACCGAGCGGTTACAGAAGTTACCACATGATTGTTTCCATCCCCATCTTCCTCTCGGACAGAAGCGCCGAAACGAAAGTGGAAATTCAAATCCGGACAGTAGCCATGGATTTCTGGGCCAGCCTGGAACACAAAATCAATTACAAATTTGAAGGAAAGGCCCCTGTATTTATTAAAAACGAGCTGATTGAATGTGCCAAGATTATATATGAGTTGGATGACCGTATGCTTTCACTCAATGATCAGGTGCTTACATACAGCAAACGGACAAAAAGTGACAGTGTAAACGCCCCCTGACAGACGTCAGGGAGCGTTTTTCGTAATACCACCGATCTATGATTAGCGGCTTATTTTATTCTTCATATCCGTTGGGATTATTTTTCTGCCATCTCCAGGAATCTTCACACATTTCCTTAATGCCGTACTGCGCCTTCCAGCCAAGCTCTTTTTCCGCTTTGGAAGCATCGGAATAGCAGGTCGCAATATCTCCGGCACGCCGTTCCTTTATAACATAAGGAATTTTCACCCCGGAAGCCTCTTCAAAGTTCTTTACAATATCCAGCACACTGTAACCCATGCCCGTACCCAGATTGTAAATTTCCGTACCCGGATTCTGGCGGATTTTTTCGATGGCTTTTACATGGCCTCTTGCCAGATCCACCACATGGATGTAATCGCGGACACCAGTTCCGTCCGGCGTATCATAATCATTACCGAATACGCCCAGTTCTTTTAATTTCCCTACTGCCACCTGTGTAATATAGGGCATCAGATTGTTGGGAATGCCATTGGGATTTTCTCCTATTGTGCCGCTCTTATGCGCACCGATGGGATTGAAATAACGCAGAAGGATAACATTCCATGCGGAATCTGCTTTCTGCATATCCATCAGGATCTGCTCCAGCATGCCCTTTGTCTGTCCATATGGATTGGTAATCTGACCTTTGGGACATTCCTCCGTAATAGGGATAAATGCCGGATTTCCGTAAACCGTTGCGGAAGAGGAGAAAATAATATTTTTTACATTATGTTTTCTCATCACGTCCACCAGAACAAGCGTTCCGCTGATATTATTATAATAATATTCCCAGGGCTTCGCCACGGATTCCCCCACCGCCTTCAGACCGGCAAAATGAATACAGCAGTCGATAGACTCCGCTGCAAATACCTTTTCCAGTCCTTCTCTGTCCAGAATATCCACTTCATAAAATGTGACCGGTTTTCCTGTAATCTTTTCCACACGTTTCAGTGATTTCTCGCTGGAATTGCTCAGATTGTCCACTACGACCACATCGTAGCCGGCTTCCTGTAATTCAACTACCGTATGGCTGCCAATATATCCGGCGCCGCCTGTTACCAAGATTGCCATAGTTCCTCCTGTTCCGGAAAGTCTGCGCCGCATACACGGTAAGCAGCGTACTTTCTCATTCTGTTTGTCTGCTCCATCTGTTTTCAGTGTACAGAAAAGCACCTGTAGCTACAAGATAGGAATGTTGCAGAAACCTGTCAAAATGTTAAATAAGCCATGTTCATCAAGCAATAGAAAGAACACTTTGGGAACTTTCTATTGTCATAAAACATGGCGCGCAGTGCCTTACAGGATTACGCCGTTGCCGGCCAACAGTTCTCTGGCGCTGTCCACAGAATCAATACCGGTCCTGTTTTTAATCGGCGCAAACTCCCTCTCCCGTATCACCTCGAAGGGGAGGCAGCTTTCCAGTTCATGTACCATATCCAGCACAAGCTGTTCATATTTATAGCCATTGGGCGCCTCCGGCTTTATGAACATTCCCTGTTCATCCAGATAGGGGATTTTCTTTTCCACTACATGCAGCGGAAGATGATGATTCATAATCTCTACCAGGTCCTTTACACGGAACAGATAGTTCAGAATGGCACCAAAATTATAAGCCGGCTCTCCTTTTTCATCTTTCGCGTCCATCAGTTCCTGTGTCAGTTCATAGTATTCAATAATGGACGGTCTGCCATCCTCCAGACACATCACGCCTACTTTCTCATCCGGCGCTGCTTTCCGTACCACTTTGGAACCGGACGCCCTGTTTTCCGCAATCACGCCACCGATAAAACAGGGATCTGCAATCCGTTGCAGCACATTATCCACCGCAAACACATTCAGCCATTCCACCCCCATAGCATGCATTTTTTTACCTGCTTCACTTCGCTCCATAGAGACAAACCAGCCGCCATTGCCGTTGGGAGATGTGGAAATTCTGCCCTTTTCTTCCATATAGACCCGCCCCTCATAATCGGAAGCAGGCGCCATCTCCTGTTGGAAGAAGCATACATAGTCCGGATTATATCCAAAATAATTGTGTGTTTTGAAAAACTTTGTCGTAGCCTGATGGTTCTTATCGCTTGTCATAATGAAAAACGGAATCCAGGCGCCGCTTCTCTCCACCACATCCAGCGTATTGCGCATAATACGTTCAAATATATACACCGGTTTTGTCAGTCCAATATCGTACATCCCTTTTGGATCATCAGAGCCGAGCCGTGTTCCCATACCGCCTGCCAGAAGTACGGCACCCACCTTGCCGGCACGGATAGCTTCCAGCCCGATACGCTCAAACTCATCCCTGCGGGCATTGATCTCATCCAGCTCCATGGCCGCCAGGGGCGCAATTTTACCTTTTTCACTCTCTTTTCCCGTTTCTTTCTCCCTGGAGGTCAGAACGGAAAAATCTGTAGCCAGAATCTGGGCCAGCAGTTCCTCCTTCTGTTCCTCTGACAGCTCCGCGTAATATTGTAATACATGAAGCTGTCCGTATTTCTCCAGCTTTTCATACGCTTTCTCATATGTTGTCATAACCATTCCACCTTTCCCGCTCAGTCCAGAGACAGAGAATCAAAAAATCCGCCTCCTGAAAAACGCGCTTCCTTTTCCTTTAAGAGATAAGCTTTCATTTCTGCCAGTTCTGTTCCCATATCACAGAGCACACCGTCAAAATTTGTTTCCGTCAGCGCTCCGCAATCCAGAAGCATATCGTAAAACTCTTTTCTGTTTCCGTATTCCTCCCTGACCACCCGCCATGCCTCCTCGTGGGCACAGCCTTTTGTATGGCTCTTTATATATGCCTGTAGTTCTTCCCGTGTCTTTGCCTCCAGCCCCATATCATACAGGAGCCGCAGCAATGCCAGCCTGGCTTTGCTCCTGCGCTTCTGGCTGAGAAAGTAATCCAGGTTGTTTTCCATACTGCCAATATCCTCTTCGCCACACAGAATGGTCTGCTGATAACCGTCTCTGTCAGGGGTATGGAGAACCTGCAGCATTCTGACATCCCATCTCTGTATCCAGGCTTGTGACCCGGCTTCCAGCGGATTTAATAAATAAGGGTCATCCAGTTTATGCACTACGGCCGCCAGCAGTCCGCCGACGCTTAACATGTCCTGTTTCGCCAATATGGTCCCATCCTCCGTCTGCGGCACCATCTGTTCCAGTTTTTCACATTGCAGAAAGGCCCCTTTGCCAAACAGAATTTCCCTTCTGGGCAGATACACACAGGCCAGCCTGCTGCAATAGGCAAAGGCCCAGTCGTCAATTTCCCGTATCCCGCCCGGCAGTGACACTTCCTGTATTCGTTTATTGCTGAGAAAGGCTTTTCTGCCAATTTTGACCGTTTCCGCCCCTTCTATCCTCTCAGGTATTTGGACAACAGTCCCGTTGCCCTTCCACTGCAACACTGTGATCTCTTTGTTTCTTTCCTCATACTGGAAAGCCTGTTCTCCCGATTCCCATTCTCTGATCATGGATTCCCTTTTACAGCTCCAACGCTGCAATTTCCTCCTGCAGTTCATTTCTCCGTTCCGTAATCAGCAATGCATCGTTGTGACGCTTATAGTCTTCGCTTCCGAACATACCAATAAAGCGCGCACTGTAATCATTGACTGTCAGTTCTGTCACAAAAATCAGCATTTCATTGCCATCCGAAAATACTTCTTCCAGAAAAACAAAGAGTGCATGCAGCCGTCCGCTGACCGCCTCTGTATCCCGTTTCATCAAAGACACCCGTTCCTGAAAACGTTTCTGTGTCCCTGAAAATCCGCTGTCCGTATCCTCTCCCAACAGACACGCTTTCTTTTCCGCCTCCAGAAAAGCCAGTACCTGTTTTTTCTTTTTCCGCTCTGTTTTGGACAGCGCGCCCGCGTTCTGCAAAGATATCAGTTGCTTTTCCAGCCGGGCCCTCTGTTCTTCCAAAAGCGCTGAGAGCGTCTTATCACCACCTGTCAGCAACACTTTCACTGCCTTTAAAATACCGGTAAGCTCTGTCAGATAATCCGCGGTTTCCACAATCTCCCGCATCTCACTCTGTATCCGGTCCAGCAGCATTCCCACCAAAGAGAGCCGCTCATCAAACGGCGCCACCCTGGCCCGTTCCTTTGCCGATTCCGGCGCCTGTCCTGACAGGATATGATAGATCTGATAATCACGCTTATACTTATTATACAGTTCATAATAAGCTGTAAATTCTTTCGCAATCTTCCCGTTGCGGATATACTGGCTCACCAGCTCTTCCTCCGCCTGCAGCCCCTCTTCTTCATAGAGATGCAATATTTCCGACAGATCTTCCCATCCTCTGGCTGTCACATATGTTTTGCCTTTCATCGTCGCTTCTATCCGGTAAAAATGTTCCTTTTTGAGTTCCAGATAGTTTAAAATAGCGCTGTGGATTCCCTGTTCTGACGCATATTCTTTCCATGTCCGGTAATCCGCCTCCACATCCAGCACTTTCAGCCGGTCCAGTGTCACCACATCAAATTCCCGGACTGATTTATTGTATTCAGGGGGATTCCCCGCCGTCACCACCACCCAGCCGTCCGGAATGCGGTGTCGGCCAAATACCTTATATTGCAGAAACTGCAGCATGGAAGGCGCCAGAGTTTCCGATACACAGTTAATCTCATCCAGAAACAAAATCCCTTCCCTGATGCCGCTGGCCTCCATGGTTTCATAAACAGAAGCAATAATTTCACTCATTGTATATTCTGAGACATCCACCGACACGCCTCCGTACTCCTTTTTACAGATGAACGGAAGTCCCAGCGCGGACTGCCTTGTATGGTGGGTCATGGAATAGGATACAAGGGCAAGTCCCAGTTCCTGGGCGATCTGTTCCATAATGGCCGTTTTCCCGATCCCCGGTGCCCCCAGCAGGAAAACCGGTCTCTGACGGACTACAGGAATCCGATATTCCCCAAACTCATCCTTTTTCAGATACATCCTGACACAGTCTTTAATATAATCTTTTGCCTGCTTTATATTCATTCCTTTTGTTCCTCCTCCAGCATATCATCATACAAGATCACTGAAACCGCCCAGGGCGGAGGCGGCATTCGGTTATCATCCTCATCCAGGAAAGCAAAGATTACGTCATAGTCCGGCATCGTTTCAGGATAGATACCATAACCATCCGTAAAATAAATCAGACCTTTCAGATTTTCAAACTCACCCTCCTGCTGTAATTTTTCCAGATACAAAAATACCGGACGAAAATCAGTGGCGCCAAAGCCATGAATTTTTCCCTCTTTCATAAACCGGTCAAAATCTCCGTCACAGGTAATCTTTGTATCGCTCCGGATATCATTGTCGCATTGTACAATATGCACATTGATCTGGTGAAAGAAATTTTCTGTCCCTTTCAGAATAGAATACGTTTTCCTCAAAAATGCCCGTACCACCTCTCCACGACAGGAGGCGGATGTATCCAGTGCGATTACAAATTCCTTTACCTTATGCTCTTCTTTATATTCCAGCGGTTCCACCAGCGGCAGGTTGCCATATACGGACAGTCCGTAGGTATAATAGATATAGTCGAACTCATCCTCATTGACACGTATATCTTCTCCCATGACCGTAAACCGCCGCAGCAGTTCTCCATAATCATATCGTTCCCTGGTTGCTTCCGCAAGATTCTTTTCCAGGCTTTCCGAATGATTTTTGTCCTGTGAGAACGTCTTCAGATCTGTTTTTACCCGCTCGCTGATCTTTTTCCACTGCTCCTGGGAAATGCTGATTTCTTCCTGTGACCTCCAGTACATATGGGTATCCTGAAAAAACAACGCCGTCAGCTCCTGTTTCTCCAGCGGCCCCATACCGCTGCGTTTAAAATAGCGATATATTTTCTCTGCGGTCAGGCCGCCCGCATCAATTTTCATCCAGTGCAGCTTCCTCGCCCGCTCTTCGTCCTGCCGCATGGCAATATCGGGAAAACCGATTTCCAGAATGGTATTCTCCACCGCCATATCCGCCGCCATGTCCCAATATTCCTGTTCCACCTGATCATACCGGAAACGATGGCTGAAAATCAGATGCAAAAGCACATGGAGATACATATGCGTAATACTGGCGGGCTCTTCCTGATATTTTTGTAGCACAAAAACCGGATCATAGTACAGATTCCTGCCGTCGCAGGCCATACATCCCGACACCCTGCCCGGCACGGGCACAAGCAGTGCCAGAGCCGTGTCCAGAAAACGCAGATGCATCATAATACTGTCCCGTGCCAGCTTCATTACCCGTACGGCCAATGCCTCTATTTTTCTGTTTTTTTCTTTCTCATATCCTGTATTTGGTTCTGGCTGTTTCAAGACCTGATTCCTTTCTCATCAAAAACAAGCAGACACGAATGCCTGCTTGTCCCTTTTCTTATCAAACCGTTACTTATGAAAAGCTCACACTTCTGCCCTTCTGTGCGACTGCAATGTAGGTCTTTCCTTCATTCAACTGAATCTCATTGCCGTTGTCGTCAAAATATACTGTTGGAGAATACTCTGCAACCTTTGCCCATGTTATGTGGATTGCTTTTCCTTTTGTAAAGTAGTAGCCGTCTTCCGTAGCGTCCATATTCTGGAAGGTCAGATACCCTTTCTTGTCCAGCGTAGCCCATTTGGTGTACTGTACGATCACATTGGCAAATGCAAGCTGCTCACCGTTATTTCCGTCTACCTGCGCTTTGCCATGAATGGACTTTTTATACAGACCGGTGGACGGGTCATAGGTAAATGCACTCTTTGTATACGGGAAAACCTGCCCCAAATTGATGCTGTTCGCCGTTGCTGCGGCTGCACCATACTGTTCCAGTGTGTTTACGCCTTCTGCAAAGGTAAAGTGCTTTGCGTTATAATATTCCGGACGTACTGTCAGCGAATACCCCTGCTGCTGAGCCGCTTTGGTAATACCATTGGCGCTGATATATGCGTTGTGGGGAGCTTTTCTGTCCGTTGTTCGGAAGAAAGAACCTGCGCCGGGTGCTGCACCGCCCACGCCGTATTCATATGTACCGGAAATATTGTTAATATCCGGCATGGAAATACGGTCCTTCATATAAACAACACCGCCGAAATGAATCAGAATAGGATCCCACTCTGTTGCCTGCGGAATATAATATGCACGGCAACTTCTCACATTACCAATCTTGGACAGCCCCTGCCAGTCATCAATGACAGCCAACTGACGGGAAATATCGCCCTCTTCCATAATCTCATATAAAACCTTCGCATGGCTGATCCCATAGGAAGGCTGCGCCACCTTATCTGTGGGCATCATAATCGCAATAGGTCTTGTAAGTGCCTGCTCCGGTGAAATAACCTCATTTGTATATACGCTTCGGGTCTCTTCTGCCTGTACCTCTCCTGCCGGGGCCAGTACGCTGATGCAAGCTGCCGCTGTCAGCAGAGAAATCATCTTAGCCAATTTTTGAAACTTCATAGTATCCTCCTTTTCTTTTTTCAGGTTTCAAATACCCATTTCTATCCTTTTCCAGTATACCCTTGTTTTGTCACACCGTCAAACCTTTTTCATATCATAAACAAAGTAAGTAACGTAATCAGGAGCCATTATGGATAATTATTATGAACAAACTATGGAAACTGCCGTTCTGGAAGAAGTCATAACTTCCGAAGAAACATACGGCTGCTCAAAAGAATGCGGCTGTCACGAAGGAGAATGCGAAATTCCTGCCGCCTGCAACAATGTATTCTATCAGTCCGATCTGGTCAGTGTGCCGGTAAAAGTTGTGCCCTTTGCCAAAGCCGGCCCGTGCACCACTGTATGCTGCGGTTCCCCTATTATTACTTCCGGTGATGCCTGTCTGGGCGAAGTAGGGCAGATATGCGAATTTACCATTACACAGAAAATCTGCGTAAAACTGCCGCTGCATTTTGGCGCCTCTGTTACAATCGACCGTACTAAAATCCAGTGCGGCGGTGTATCCGAAACGGAATGCGACTGCAAAAATCCCTGCATCCGCAAATGTGACTGAGCTGCCACCTGACATTCACTAAAAAGAAAAAAGGTGTCCCAAAAGTCAAGAAATGACTGAGGGGCACCCTCTTTCTTTTATTATGTACCTGTTTCCGACTTTGTATCCCCCCTGTCGAAACCCGGCACCTGATCAAAGCCGGAACTTACCTGTCTCGGCATTCTGCTGATGGCTTAACTCTACCAATGCCATTGTATCCTCGCTGCATTCTCCGATGGTCTGCGACAGCATCGCCATACTTGCGCTTGTCTCTTCTGTGGATGCCGCATTTTCTTCTACTACACTCGCCAGATTATTGACGGAATCTGTGACAATCTGTTTGAGAGAATTCAAAATCTCTGTCTGTCCTCCGATTTCCTTAGTCACTGTCTCTACGGAATGAATCTCTTTATACAGATGTTCGAAAGCCGTTCCGGTTTCATCCAGCCGTTTCTGCTGTTCTTTTACATTGCGGGACACTTCCTGCATTTTGCTGACGGATACTTTCACATTATTGGTCAGTTCTTTGACAATTACCTCTATCTCCTGTGCACTGCTTGAAGACTCCTCGGACAAATTTCGGATTTCTTCTGCTACAACCGCAAATCCTCTTCCCGCTTCACCGGCTCTGGCTGCCTCTATGCTGGCATTCAGTGACAGCAGATTGGTCTGCGCTGCCAGTCCCTTGATAATTTCCACTGCTTTGTTGATATCCGCAGCAGAATCATTGTTTTTGTTTGTCTGCTCGGATACCACACTGATGGCATCTATGGTCACACCTGTAATCTTACCCAGTTCTTTGATGCTCTCTGATGCTTCCGATGAATATTTTGCCATGGCGGAAACGGATTCTTCCAGTTTGTTTACACCGCTCTTTTCCACTTCTATAACGCCGCCCAGTTCCACGATCTTATCATTCACTGTCTCTGTCTCGTTTGCCTGGTTGGTGGCGCCCTGTGCCAGATCCTCAATCGCTCTGTTTACGTTCTGAATGCTGTCTGTAATATGCTCAAATTTCTCACTGAACCGTTCGCTGCTGTTGTTCAGTTCATCACCGGTTCGGATTACACTGCCCAGCATACCGGACAACGCCATCCTGACACGCTCAAGGGAACGGGACATCTCTCCGATCTCATCGGCACGGTGCAGCAGCCTGGGATTCACATGGAATGTCAGATCGCCTGTTGCTGCCTGCCGCAGATTGCTTTCCACCATCTTAATCCCCTTTGTAATCCGCATACCGCCTGCGGCTGCAGCCGCCAGCGCGATTGGAAGAATTATGATGGCTACAATTCCATAAATGAAAATCATATGATTAAATCCGGAATGGATCGTCTCCTTGGCTGCGTCAATTTCCGCGTTCATATCATCCACATAATTCCCTGTGGCAATGACCCAGCCCCAGGGTGCAAACTCTTTGGCATAAGTCATCTTGGGCGCAACGGTAACACCGTCCGCTTTGGTAAAATAAAATTCACTGAAGCCACCGCCTGATTGACCGGCAGACACCACATTCTGTGTCACCTTAACGCCATTCTGATCTGTCATATCATAACGGTTATCGCCTTCCTGCTCTGTCAGGATCGGATGCATAACAAGCGTGTAATCCGTTCCGTCTATCCACAGATAGCCGGATCCGTCTTCCCGGTAACGCATGGAGCGCACAGTTTCCCTGGCCAGTTCTTTTGCCTCTTCTTCGCTGATTTCGCCATTCTGGCTCATATCATAATACCGCTGTACTGCCGCCATCGCTGCCTGCACCTGGGATTGGATTTCCATTTTATAACCTTCTGTCATGGCTGCCTCATACAGCTCCGAAGCCTCCACCATAGACTCATCCAGAAAATAAACGCCCAATCCTCCCAGCGTCACTGCCGGTATGACAATCATAATAAAAATAATGCTAATCAGCATTACTGTCAGACTCTTGAATCCTCTTACGTTCTGTCCATCTGTAACCGTTCTCCCGCTCATCGCTATCCCACCTTCCAGTTTTTGTACACTGTTAACACTCTTCATTATACACTTTTGTCAAATAAAGTCAACGAAATACGTCGAACTTTTGGATATTTAGTACTATTTTTTCATTTTCACAAAGATTTTTTCGTATATTTTTCATAATATTGTAATTCTTTCCATACAATATGGGATAAAACAAGCACACAAATCAGATTGGGCACAGCCATCAGCCCATTCATAATATCAGAAAAATCCCACACAACATCCAGTGTACAAACCGCCCCCACGAACGTAATCAGACCATATAGAAACCGATAAGCAAGACAATATGTTTTCTTTTTAAACAGAAATTCAAACGCACATTCCCCCTGATATTCCCATGCAATGATGGTAGCGAAAGCAAACAGCGCAATACCCACGCTGACAAACCCACCGCCCATCCTGCCAAATACCGTAGAGAAAGCGGCAATGGTCAGAGCGGTTCCGTTGAGCAGACAACCGTTCGCATCGCGCATCCCGATCACCCCGGAACAGGACAGCGCAAGGCCGGTCAGTGTACAGATCACAATGGTATCAAAAAAAACGCCTGTCATACTGATATACCCCTGCCTGACCGGGCTGGCCGTATGTGCTGCAGCAGCGGTGATGCCGCCTGCCCCCAGCCCCGCTTCATTGGAGAATACGCCTCTGGATACGCCCCAGCGCATGGCATCCTGCATGGAAACCACCACCGCGCCGCCCACGCCGCCTGCCGCTGCTTCTCTCGAACATGCCATCCGGAAAATCTCCAGCACTCCCTGGGGCAGTCTCCCGATATGCAGCACGATTACGGCAACAGCACCCAATATGTAAAAAAGCGCCATACATGGCACCATATAGAGGGTAATTTTTGAAATGGAACGAATTCCGCCCAGAACAATCAAAATAACCAGTATTGTTACAATCAGACCTGTTTTCGCTTCAGAAATGCCAAATGTTTCTTTGAAAGAAGACGCAATAGAATTAGACTGTGTCATATTTCCCATACCAAAGGACGCCAGCACTGCAAATATTGCATACAGGCAGCCCAGTATTTTCCCCAGACGCCTGAATGGAAATCCGTTTTCCAGCGTATACATAGGCCCACCCACAAATCTGCCGCTCTCATTCTTTGTCCTGTATTTTACTGCCAGCATACTTTCCGCAAATTTGGTTGAGAGCCCTGCAAAAGCTGCCAAAATCATCCAGAGCAGTGCACCGGGCCCGCCCAGCACCATGGCGGTTGCCACGCCTACAATATTTCCGATTCCAATCGTAGCTGCCAGTTCCGTAGTCAGGGAAGAAAGTGCTGAAATCTCTCCCTCTGCTCCCCCCACAGGTGTTCCCGGCCCGTGTCCACGCTGCCTTTTTCTGCAGCTTCCGCCCTTTTTCCATCCCATCACACATCCCAACGCATAGCGCAAATTCCGGATGGGCAAAAAACGCAGCAGGATCAGGAGATACACCCCTGTTCCCAGCATAAACGCCAGCATCCCCGGCCCCCATATCCATGCATCCACACGCTTTAAAATCTCTGCCATAGTCCATCCCCATAATCCTGTTACAGGAACTATATTATGACAATCCATAATTTATGCGGGAAAAGTCCCGTTCCACAAAATTCTTTCCCCCATATGTCACATGTCCATCCACAGACTCCGGCAGAGACGGCTTCTATGCAAAGAGCATTGCCAGCATCGGAATCGTAACAAGAGATGCCAATGTGGTAATAAACGTCCCCTGGGCCATCAGCTTTTCGTCTGCCTGGTATTGGAGACAGAGCATCGTCCCATTCGTAGCTACCGGCATAGCCGAAATAATCACACATTCTCCCAGAAGCAGTTCATCTGTCACAAATCCCCTGTAAATAAAATAAACAATCAACGGCAGGATCAGAAGCCTGAACAGCGAAAAAACGTAGATCTTCCAGTTGCAAAACATCTCCCTGACAGGCATCTCTGCAAGGGAGGAACCAATAATCATCAGCGCAGCCGGCGTGGTCATGCTTCCCAGCATGGACGCAGTATCCCCCAGAATCGCCGGTCCTTTCCAGCCGCACAGAGCCAGAATAATGGCAAGTACCGAAGAAATCAGGCAGGGAGTCAGAAATGTTTTCCAGGTTATCGCAGTTCTGCCCACGCCTTCTTTCTGTTCATTTCCATATGCAGCGCTTTTCTGAATAAAAACAACGCCTATGGAAAACGCCAGAAAATTAAAAGGCAGATTAAACACGCATGTATAAAATACAGCCCTGTCACCAAAAATAGCCTGGGTCACAGGATAGCCGATAAATCCTACATTGGCAAAGGCCACCATAAAGCGATAAATCCCCTCCTCCGCCGGTTTCACCCGCAGCAGTCCGGGTACAAGAAAGGCCCCTGCAATCAAAATCAGATAGCTGGAAAAAGCCACCGCAAACAGTCCCAGTATTTCCGATGGCCCCGGCAGATGATCCTGTGTCAGCACAGAAGCCAGCGTCACCCCGGGAATCGCCACATTGAGCACCAGGCGCGTCACATGCAGGCGTGCCTCTTTTCCAAATCCGCCCCATTTACATGTCATATAGCCGATGACAATAATCAGAAACAGTTCTATCATCTTTCCAAAAACATAAAAAAAGTCCATTGTTTACCTCTCAAGTCTTTCTAACCCTATATCCTCTGCCATACCTTTCTATTTATACACCAATCGAGACATCCTTTGCAAGCACGTACAAAAAAATATGACGGCAGCAGGTTCTTTTATGATATAATGTCGGTGGACATGATACCAGCCTGAAAAAGAGCAGACAAACCTGCATCCATGAAAGGCAACAGAATCAATCAGTGAGGTAAATCATATGTTAAAACAAGTATCTATTTATGCAGAAAATAAAAAAGGAACCTTTCGGGACATTACAACCATCCTGATGCAGGAAGATATTAACATTCTGGGTTCCGTCACAAACAACAGCACCGAATATGGCGTAGTCCGTATGATTGTTTCCGATACGGAAAAAGCCCTCCGGGTATTACAGGCCAATCATTATCTGTGCAAATCCACTTCTATCATCGGTGTGGAAATGGCAGATAAAGTGGGCAGCCTCAATCACCTTTTACAGGAACTGCTTGATGGTAATATCAATGTAGACTATACCTACCTGTGCTTTAACAGAGAAACCGGCATGCCTGTTATCATCCTTCACACAGAAGATATCTTCGAAGTGGAAAACCATCTGAAAACAAAGGGGTTTGCCGTACAATAAGGAGAATATCATGAAAGAATCGGCGCTCAGAGATATGATTGCGCAAAATATCGGCAGACTCAAATCCGGCCTGACCCTGCTGAAAAAAGAACAATATATTCCGGCAGGCCAGGGTACCACCAGCTTTATAGATTTATATGCAAAAGATGAACAGGGCCGCCATGTCCTGATCGAACTCAAGCGTTCTGAGGCCGCTTCCAGACAGGCGCTCCATGAAGTAACCAAATATGCCGAACGCATCAAGTCCTATTTTGGAGTGAAAAATACCGAGCTGCTTATAATCATTGCATCCACAGACTGGGGTGAACTGCTGCTTCCATTTTCACGCTATACAGCAGATACCAGCTTTTCTGTCGAAGGCTTCCGCATTGTACTCAATCAGGACGAAACAGATTTTACAGCTCTGCCTGTCAGCCCTCTGCCACTCACACAAGGCCGCTTTATCGCGCCCTGGCACAATGTATACTGGTATACTGACAAAGCCGCCATGGAACAGGGCATCCGGTCCATTCAGGCGGCATATGCGAATAAGGGGCTGGAAGATTTTGTGCTTGTCACCTTCTATTTGCCGGATCCCTGCACACCGCAGGAGCGGCAGACGGCGTTCCGAATGCAGGTGGCCGAAATGGCAGGTGTGGATGAATCGGAATTATCGCCCCTTCCGGAATTTCCGGTATACGAATATATGATATATTCCGCATGGCAGATATTGTCCAGAGATGCCTGCATGCACATATTACAAACAGACGCCGATGCATTTTCCGAAGCCCTGGAAATATTGCCCTCCATGGAAGAAGAAGAGGCACTGTGTTATCTGCATGAAAGCATAGAAAGCATTGACCCCATCCCGGAACGTGATTTTTACGAAATTGGGTATCCGTCCAAATTTGCCGCATTCATGGAAGCAGAAAACTGCCAGGAATATACCCTGCTCCGCTATGGCAGCTTCAAACGGAACAGCCTGCTCAGCGATGCGGAGATTTATCATGAACTGGCCGGCAGCAACGGTGAATCCGGTCAAGGACTCACATGTACTATCTCCATGAACAATACGGCCCAAATCAAAACGTTGCACGAGAACCTACATACCATACTGGCAGAAAATCCGCCCTGGCAGAGCCATATGCAAAGGATACTTGCAGAAATCCAGGCAGATTTTCCGGAAGCGGAAGCAGAACTGCATATCTTCAATCCCTGTACTGGCATTTTAACCATTTATTATGCCATGACAAAGGAAAATGGCGCTTCCTATCTGCCCTGTTACCAGATTCTCATCAAAAATCCGCAACCGGTCCGTCTGTACTTCGGCGCATTACAGGACTGCGGTTCTGCCATGACCTTTCAACAGATACTGCATACCTACTATCACGGAAGCATGGAGGAACTCCTGCTGCCTGTCATATGGGGCGGAAAAGAAGAGCGGGACAATGATATTCTGGAAGCACTGGGTCTCATGTATCGTTCTTTCCGCGTGGATATGAGCAAAGATGTATTTGTATTCCATATGCTCAGAGATGATAAATGGAAAATATGTGCCCCCTGTCAGCCCGAGGATCTCTTTATGAAATATGTGGAGTCCAACCGGACGCTGGTTACCCGGATTATACAGGAAATCAGTCCCCACGATTTGGGAACCATATTCCAGTTATAAACTGTGGGACACATGAAAACGCAGCCTTTGCAAACCATCTGCTGTCATGCATAAAACCCCCACAGCTTATATTGGCTGAGACATTCCATACAATGCCTGGTCAATTAAGCTGTGGGGGTATCTTCCATAATTCCTTCATAGTAGCAGAGCTGCCAAACGGTTTCTATTCCTCTACCTTCTGATAGCGTTTGAATATCTTATCCTTACCACACGCGTGCTTGCTGCCATCCTCTTCAATGATAATATAATCTCCTTCATTGATAAATGTACGTCCTCTGCGATGTTTGATATAAGGACATACCATCACGCCGTCCTCTCTCGTTATTTTGACAAGATTGTCTGTCACAATCCATCCTTTCATAACTACATTATGATATGGTTCAAATCCGTCCTCCATACCTTTGCCAGGTTCATACTCATACACATCAGCATAAAGCCCTATTCTGTAACACCTCATAATACAAATACCTCCTCTCAAATCGGCTTACTACATTCTATCACAAATTACAGACATACACTATTACAAACATTTGTACCCTATAATCGTCACCGTCCCTTTGCCCGGATAGCGTTTGATTTCATATTTGTCAGGAAATGCCTCCAAAAGCTGGGGCAGCTTTAAAAAGCCATAGGTTCTGGAATCGAAATCCGGTTTCGCTCTTTTGATAAAAGTGCCGGCAGAGCTGACATTGACATATCCATCATCATCCTGATATTTGTCGGAAGCAATTTTCAAAAGATTGTGGATCTCGTCAAACCCATCCATGGAATCTTCATTTTCTTCCGTGTCCACAACTTTTTCTTTATTATTCTCCCTGGATCTGTTTTTATTACCGGAAGGCTTCTCCCCGGTTTCTTTTTGCAGATTTTCAAGAAAAACGAATTCGTCACAGGCATTCCGGAATGCTTTTGGCGTTTTCTTCTCACCCACGCCAATGACATATACGCCCGATTCATGCAGCCGGATCGCCAGCGGAGTATAATCGCTGTCACTGGCCACTATGGCAAAGGCATCATACAGATTACTGTGCAGTAAATCCAGTGTACTGATAACAAGCGCCATATCCGTCGCATTTTTTCCGGATACATAATCAAATTGCTGCTCCGCCTTAATGGCCAGTCGTTTCAGTTCGTTTTCCCAGTGTTTCAACGCATCCTTTTTCCAGTTACCATACGCCCGCTTCACTACGATCCGTCCATGCGTGGAAATCTCCTGTATCACGGCTTCCAGCTTTGACAGCCGGGTGTTGTCCGCGTCGATTAAAAGTACGATTTTCTGTAAATTGTCCATTGATGTTCTCTCCTTATATTCTTAATTGTCATCACTCCTTCTACGCATATGTATGGGTTATCATATACAAAGCACTTGTTAAATCTCCACAAAGCTTCTGCTGTAATCGCTTCCCGATATCAGCAAGCGCATGCCCTCAGGGCGCCCAAAATGTCTGTTGACATTATATCACACCCTTTTATAGTTTGTATTCAGTTTATGAAAATTTAGGAAATGGCGTTATTCTGTCTCTTTCAGGCAAACGTTCATGGTTGCAGGCAATCGGTTCATCCGTATCACTTCCCAGTATTTCCATAAATACCCGGTTTAACGCCATCCAGTCAGAATTTCTGTCATCGTGCATTCGTTCTGCCGTTGCTTTAAAATGCCGGATCTGCGCTTCCAGATAGTCATGAAGCACAGACACAGGCTGTCCCTGTCCGGCTTCGGTCATTTGCTGTTTTATTTCCAGAAGATTATCAACTGCCGGTCTCATTTCCATATCCAGTACTGCTTCTGCCAGTTCTTCAAACAGCACCGGCGGCGGACAGGCACGCTGCTCAATCCATTTACAGGCCAGAACAGGACGCAGCACATAAAAATACTTTTTATATTTTACCAGTTCACCCCTCAGACAGGTCTCATAATTCTTACGCGCCGTGCCATAATAATGATACAGAGCCGCTTTGCAGGAAAAATACGGCTGCGCTGCCCGCCAGATCCGTCCCCAGGCGGGAGTATCCCTGTAAACAATCGGAGAATTGGCCCATTCAAACAGGGTGGCGTTGGATTTATGGAAACAGCGCAGCGCTTTTGCCAGATCCCATCCGTTGATATCCAGTGTTTCATTCAACTCCCACTCTATAAAATCTCTGCTCTCCTGTAGTTGCAGGTAGTGTTTCACAGGCCTGACATAAATAAACCGCACATCATAGTCACTGTCCGGTGAGGCAAATCCCCAGGCCCGACTGCCGGATTCCACAGCATAGAGAATTTTCACCTGCTCTTTTTCCTCAATTTCCTGCAGCCTGCTGCAAATCAGTTCTTCGGCAGAGCCGTCAAAATCACCATATTTCATCTCTGACCACCCTCGCATTTACATCCATCACATAGTCCTGTACCCTGTCCATATCGGGCTCGTCCGGCAAGTCTGTCCAGGCCGCCGCCGCTTCCAGCTTTTTCTCATAGCTGTTGACGATCTCATAAAATTCATCCCTGAAAGTTCCGTCCGCTTTCCGATATTCGCCCCGGCGAATGCGAAGGAGCAGATCATGCTCCTGATACCGGTACGTATTGACTTCTCCCTTTTCCAGAATATCAATCGCCATCATAAACAGACGAACCAGATGCATTGCGTGTTTGTTCAGATGATTGTCGTCTTTTTTCCGGTTCCTTTTTCCGATTTTATCGTAATCCCGTACAATGTTGTGCATCTCATTCCAGATATTCTTATAATCGCGTAGGGGATAATGTGACAACGTAGTATCCACAAACAGCTCCGTTTCAAACAGGGGATTGACCGCTCGATCTGTATAGATACGAATTGCACCATGTTCAAATTTTTCATACCGCCGCCCAAAATCATACATGGCGTTTTTCACTGAGTTAAAAATATGCTGTTCTTTTTCCCTCTGCGGATAGGAATCCCGCGCCAATGCATTCTGCAGCCGTCTGAGCTGTGCATCCGCATAGCCCCCAAATGACTGAATCGCCCGTTTGGATAAAAACAGTCCCGTATTGTTCAACAGTTCTCTTCCGAAATCATTCAGGTACAGATAATGCTCCTCATTCAGCCCCAGCAGCTCCAGCGTATTGGGATTGCAGTTTAAAAGCAGCGTGATCATTTTTCGAAAGGCATATACCGTCGTGTCCGTATGATCATCCACATACTGCTCAAATGTGGTCAGGCCGATTAAATCTGATTTCCGGTTCAGCGTCACACCCCGTATGTCTATATCACTGTTTTCATTTTCCGTTCCATAGGAATAACTTCCTGCCAGCCCCAGAAGAATCACATGTCTGCCCAGGTGCACATCCGTTCGCAAAAAATCGTATTCTGTCTGTTCCAGGAGGGACGAAAAGAGGCTCTGTCCTTTTACCGGGCCATTCTTCATACCACTGTGTCCTCTCCTGCTTTTTTCTTCTGCTTTTTGGGCTTTGGCGCAGGCAATTCCTGTTCCATATCCACGACCATCTCCTGCAGTTTCTTTCTGTCATCCAGTATAGTCACCGACAGCATGGGTCTGGCCCCTTTGTAGGGCGCCGCCGCTTCACTGTCAGGCATATATGCCCTGCCGGCTTTCGTATCTTTTACCATAAATCCGCTCTCATAAATTCCGCCAAATACCTTTTCCTTATAATAAAATACATATCCGCCCATCATGGGAATATTGCGTACCTGTCCCAGTTCCGCAAGCTGATCCATAATATAGGACGCAAGTTCTTTCTGATTTGTCATGTTCTCCTGTTTTCCCCCATATTTCTTATTTGTCCAGCGGCACAAACAAAATCCCCTGCTGCTCCGCATAGGCCTGCGCACCGGAACCGGCAACACCCCGGATACAAAAGCCCGGCACATTCTGATACCCTTTTATACGATACCCTGTTTTGCGTTTGTCCACATATTCCCGGATTTCCATGATCCCTACAGATTTTTTTCCAAATTTTACAACACTCTCCGGAATGGTCAGTTCCTTCAGGGCAGTGCAGTCTGAAAAAGCATAATCCCCGATCTCCGTAATTCCATCTGCGAGAATCACCCGGGTAAGCGTTTCACAGTCTGCAAAGGCCTCATACATCGTCCGTACACTGGCCGGAATATAAGCAGAGAGCAGGCATTCCGATGCCGCAAAAGCCCCGCTTATATCCTCTGTTCCTTCAGGAAACGCAATATGACGCAGCCCCGTTCCCATAAATGCATTGGAAACATCCTTCACATGGGGTGGAATCCGGACTTCCTGCAGAGAATAACAACTATTCAGCCCATACGGCATATACAGCAGAGAATCCGGCAATATCACCTGCTCCAGACCCTCACAGCCATAAAAAGCACCCTCTATGGAAGTTACGCCTTCAGGGACAACAGCGCTTTTCAGCTCATAAAATCCGTCGAATGTAGAGTCCAGAGCAGTCACTTTCCTGCCGTCAACCATGGAAGGGACCTCCACATGGATCGCATTTCCATTATAACGCAATAGTTCCACTTCTTCCCCATCCCCTGGCAATGCGTAGGTCCAAAGTCCGTCATCCGATGTCTGGATAGGAACATCTTCCTCATCATATTTATAAAAATAGTCATAGCTTTCGCCTGTGCCATAACGGCCTCTGCCATCATCATAATATGCTTGCATTTACTTTGCTTCCCCCGTTATCATATATTTTGCCTAATCCCTTTACATTTCATCTTGCTATATTCATCATAGCATTACAACCTGATAAAAACAACTTAAATTTACAGGGTTCAATTTTATCAGCATCCTGTCTTCCCACAATTTTATTATCCCCGTTTGAGCTTTATGTACCTGTTAAGAAGTACTTATAAATATACATTGTAAGTGGCAGAAAAAGATTTTATAATCAACTGTAGAAACAGAAATCCAAGAAGGAGAAACCATGAACGATTATACATATATCACATTAAGACAAAGACAACAATTAAAGAAGAGAGCAGCCGAATGGTTTCACTCTAAATGGGGAATCTCACAGGAAGCTTATCTTGAATGTATGGAATCTTATCTTAATAATGAAACTGAATATGGATGGTATCTTTGCTTAGACGGAAACAGAATTATAGGGGGATTAGGCGTAATCGAAAATGATTTCCACGATAGAAAAGATCTTACCCCTAATATCTGTGCAGTATACACAGAAGAGGTATACCGGTGTAAAGGAATCGCAGGACACCTACTTACTATGGTTGTTGAAGATTTAAAATCCAAAGGTGTAACACCCGTCTATTTAGTTACTGATCATACGGGCTTTTATGAAAGATATGGCTGGGAATTTTTGTGCATGGTTCAGGGAGATGATGAACCAGATATGGCCAGAATGTATATTCATAAATAGATTTCCTTTGATTGATAGAGCCGTTAAGCGATTGCAGAGTTTTGTCTGTTGAAGTATTTGTTCTTCGGTTTCAGTAAATGATACCACTAATGTTTTCCCATTTTATCATCCTCCCTTGAAATTCCATGTACACTTCATTTGTAAAATTTTGTTTTTTCCTTCTAGTGTACTGACACATTTACTTTCAGCCAAATGACGCAGAATGAATTTTCAGTCTGCAAGGCGGCGGAGGGAGGCGATGCAGTGGCATCGTTGACCGACAACAACGCAGCAGATGGAAATTCAGGCAAGTCATTTGGCGAAATGTAAATGTGTCAGTACACTAGTACAGCATTGCTTAAATATCAGTGATTAAATTGCTAATGGTATACCGGCATATGTCCACTTAAATGGATGTGCCGTAAGATTATATTGTTCAATAAAGCGCAGGATGCTTGCTTCCAGTTCCGCTATT